>CAVPYP010000001.1:0-21674 GCA_963710015.1 uncultured delta proteobacterium
AGCTTTTGAGATCATTGCATAAAAAAAGTTCTGATCATTCAGCATCTGGTTGCTATCTTTTTTATAACATGGCACAAATGGATTCCAGAGAAGCTGTGATTCAGTAAGAGTTCCATTTCCTGAAATTATTCATAACCCCAGTGGCCCAATATGAAAAACAGAAACGAACTGCTTCGTTCTCTACCCAAGGTAGATGAGTGTCTCCTTATTTTGTTACCGTATATCACAGAGAATGGTGTACCAATAGCGATTGCCAAAAAAGCTGTTGTGTCTGAAATTGAAGCGTCCCGTCAGTCAATCCTGAGTGGTTTGGTTAATCATGTCCCTGAAACTCTTGACGATTGGACAAATCATTTTATCGAAACGATTGAAACGCTGAATTCGAATAATTTTCGCCGGGTGTTCAACGGTGCAGGTATCGTTGTCCACACGAACCTTGGTCGGTCGCTGCTTTCAAAACCAGCTATTGAACAGCTGCTTTCCGCCTCCAGTCACTACACAAATCTGGAGTTCGATTTAAAAACCGGAAAGCGGGGGAGCCGATATGCGCTTGTCGAGGAGGTTATCTGTGATTTAACTGGTGCCGAGTCTGCTCTTGTTGTAAACAACAATGCCGCTGCCGTCCTGATAGCCCTTGAAACACTGGCCTGTGGGCAAGAAGTAATTGTTTCAAGAGGTCAGCTCGTTGAAATCGGCGGTTCTTTTCGAATCCCCGATATTATGGCTAAAAGTGGCGCGCACCTCATCGAGGTAGGCGCCACAAACCGCACTCATCTCTACGATTATGAGCAGGCTATTTCAGACACGACGGCTCTTCTGCTCCGCGTCCACACATCAAACTTTCGGATGGTCGGCTTTACCTCTGAAGTATCAGCCGAGGAAATGGTCAAACTCGGCCGCAAACATGGAATTGCGGTTATGGAGGATCTTGGCAGCGGCAGCCTTGTAGACATGTCCCGGTTCGGATTACCAGAAGAGCCTATTGTTCAGGATGTTCTGAAGGCTGGAGTCGATGTCGTTACCTTCAGTGGAGACAAACTGCTGGGAGGGCCGCAGGCAGGTATTATTGTCGGCAAGAAAGCATATATCGATCGGATAAAGAAAAACCCTCTTAACAGGGCCTTGAGAATAGACAAGTTCACTCTGGCTTCGCTTGAGAGTACCTTGCGAAGCTTTTATGAACTTGATCGTGCACTAGAAGAGATTCCTACGCTGAGAATGATTGCCGAAAAACCGCCCGCCATAAAGAAGCGGGCCCAGAAATTTTTAAGAACGATCGGAAAAAAAATACTGTCCCACTGCCTCTGCCGTGTTGTTGAAACCAAATCAAGAGTCGGCGGTGGCGCTTTACCGGAATACGCTCTTGACAGCTGGGCTGCTGAAATGAAACCGCTGGACAGGGAGGTGCATATCCTTGAGCGAGATTTTCGTTCCCTACCGGTGCCACTTATCGGCAGGATTGAAAACGATCGCTACCTTATCGACTTTAGAACAATACAGGCGCCTGAAGTGAATGAACTCGCTGCTCTTGTAACCGACTATTTCAATCACTCCCACTGAATTATGCATCCTGAAACAATACCTCTTGTCAGCAGTTGTGAAAGTCTCAATAGTACTGATTATACAGTATTTTATTCCCTTTTTCGTGGGATTGTCTGTGCCGAGATCCCGACCGCACAGTCGGTTCAGTTTCTCAGAAGTCAAACGTTCTGCAGCATGCCTTTTTCCATTGATGTCTCGGAGAGGAAACATGTTTTTGATCGTGTTCAGAAGCGCAAATTTCCCGAGGCGATAGATGATCGATCGATACTGTTTCCGCTGCCGGCAAATGGTGATGAGCCTCTTGCCGCCCTTGTATCCGAGATCGATCCAACAGTTGTAGAGCGAATGTCGAGCGACTGGCTGGCTGAGCGCACCGCTTATTTTGTCCAGCAATTCCTGATGATCAAGAACTCAAAACTTGATCCTGTTACCAATCTGTACAACAGTACCTTACTCTCGGAAATTCTAAGCGCTGTTGACGAAAAATGGAAATACCAGGTTGTTATCATTGAAATGAGGCCCCAGGCGAGGCTTGCTAAGGATGTTCTGAATCATGTCAGAAATGTGACACGGTCCCTGGTTGAATTCAATCGGTTTGAATTTCCGCTTTTTTACCTGGGTCATTCATTGTTCGGCTGCATCATTTTTGATAAAGAACGTGATTTTCTCAAAAGATTCTGTCTCTCTGTGATCACCTTCATGAAGAATAAAGGAATCAAACGCGTCCATTGCGGATGCAGCGCTCTTGAAAAGGGTATCACAGCAGAACAACCCCTGACTGTGCCTCTTGTTCTAAGTCAAGCCTGGACGGCACTTCATACCGCCTGCAGGAGAGGGCCGTTTGCCTTCTGCGATTATGATTCACTGGCACATCCTGAGCATTTTCCATTACATCGAATTTCAAGGAGGACGCTCACCAAGTTGCAGAGAAGATGGAAAAACAGTTATACCCACTCACTGATTTATTTCGTACCCGATTATAAGCGCCCCCAGGAGATGGCCGATGTTGTTGTGCGTTTTTTCGGAAAACACAATTATGTGATGGCCGATGATGGCTTCTTCATAATGAGATGCGATTCGACAGCTGAAGATTCGAAACATTGGGCCGAGGGAATTATCACTACATTAACAAATGAGAAAGGCAGTGGATGCTCGCTTTCTGCCGGAATCAGCGAATACCCGTTCCAACGGTATGCAAAAACCGAAATTGTCAGGAATTGTCAAAAAGCAATTTTACACGCGGAATTTTTTGGAAATGGGAGCGTCGCTGTTTTTGACGCGGTCAGCTTGAACATCAGTGGAGATATATATTACGGAGA
The DNA here is from genome assembly GCA_963710015.1 of uncultured delta proteobacterium. Taxonomy (GTDB): domain Bacteria; phylum Desulfobacterota; class Desulfobulbia; order Desulfobulbales; family Desulfocapsaceae; genus MADRE3. Next base: position 2,862 of record CAVPYP010000001.1, read on the forward strand.
AGGGGATCTGGCCGGCGCTGTTCGCGAGTACAGACAAGGATTGGAACTTGATGCCGGTAATATAAATCTTCTCAACAGTCTGGGAGTTACCTATGCCCTGATGAACCGAAACGTTCAAGCCCAACAGACCTTTCAGAAGGTTTTAGACCAGGAGCCGTCAAACTTCATGGCTCTGTATAATCGTGGTCTTGGTGAGCAGGCAAATCTCAATCATGATGCAGCTGCAGCCTATTTTTCAAAGGCCCTGTCCGCCTTCAATCTCGATGATACAGATGAGCACAATATAATGACCGAACTTTTTTACCGGCTTGGCACGGCATATTTTCACAATCATGAACCCGTAAAGGCTTTGGAGTGGCTTACAAAATGGTATAATAAACAGGAAGATAGCAAGGAGCGCGGCAAATGCTGCCGCCCAATTGGGATGAGTTATTTTCAGCTCGGCAGAACGAACGAAGCAATGACCTGGCTTCAGCGGGCGCTTGCCTTTGATGAAGACGACGCTGAAGCATTATCCATTCTTGGAGCACTCTATCTTATTGAAAAAGAGGGCATCGATATAGCACTGAAATTCATGGAAAAAAGCCTGGAGCTTGAAAGCGGTAACCGCCATTTCATGCTCAGGTATGCAAGGGGGCTCAATGAATGCGGGAGATACAATGAGGCCGCAGCGGTCTTAAACGAGTGTCGAAAGAGCAGTAAGTTGAAAGCTGCTGCCTGGTTCGAACTGTCCCTTTCCTTTAAAGGTTTGAAAAAATATAATAAAATGAAATATTATCTGAAAAAATTGCTTGAAAATAAACACACGCCGCCAGATATAGAAGCAGCGTCCCGTTCCTTGTATTTAGAAATTACAGAAGCAAGAATGTAAAATATTAACGTCTACTTACATCTCTTTCTGACAACATCTTTTGACAGATGACTTTTCCAAGTCACTCACCTGATTCAGGCCCGGTGAACCAGGTCTTTTCCAATTATTTTGTCCGGAAGTGGTTTCTGGTCTGGACTTGTCGGCTGGCTTAGGGATACAATGTTTGTTAGTAACAACATAAGTAGAGAGGATCTTGACCTAATCACGCTACTTGATGACAGCAATCAGGTTACAAAGGTATTGAAAAAGATTGCTTTATTTTATTGGATGAGCTGAACGTAAAGCACGGCACATGGATGCAGTCAAGTTTACCGTATAAATCTGGGAGTGAGCGCTCCCGTTCGATCTCTATAAGAGGTGAGTGAATGGCGCAGATTGATGCATTTTTCAAATTAATGAACGATGAGGGTGCTTCAGATTTACATATGGTTGCTGACCAGCAGCCTGTCTTGAGAATCCTTGGTGACATGGAGCGGGTCAAGTTCAAGAAGATGGCAAACGAGGAACTCAAGGCCATGCTCTACGAGATCTGTCCGGAAGATAAAATCAAGTTGTTTGAAGAAACGGGTGATATCGATTTTGGTTATGAAATCCCCGGTCTTGCCAGATACCGGTGCAATTTTTTTCAACAGAAATACGGAATCGGTGCAGTATTCAGGGAAATTCCAAGTGACATCATGACGTGTGAGCAGCTCGGTCTGCCAAAGGTAATATCGCGGCTAGCCCATCTGCCCAAAGGCCTTGTGCTTGTAACCGGTCCGACTGGTTCCGGAAAATCGACAACGCTTGCGGCCATCGTCGATGAAGCAAACAAGACGAGAAAAGATCATATTCTTACGATTGAAGATCCTATCGAGTTTGTGCATCGCAGCCAGAACTGTGTCATCAACCACCGGGAGGTCGGAACCCACACCAAAGGTTTCGGCCAGGCGCTTCGTGGAGCTTTACGTGAAGACCCTGATATCATCATGGTTGGTGAGATGCGCGATCTTGAGACAATCTCGCTGGCAATGGAAGCTGCCATGACCGGTCATCTCGTTTTCGGAACCCTTCATACACTGAACGCGATGAAGACCGTTGACCGTATTATTGAAATTTTTCCTGCCACACAGCAGGGGCAGGTACGATCGACACTTGCCGATGCGTTGAAAGCTGTAGTCTCACAGACATTGTTCAAGAGGACTGATATCAAAGGCCGCTGTGCCGCCCTGGAAATTCTCATTGCCACCCCGGCGGTGCGAAACCTGATCAGGGAGGGAAAAACGTATCAAATTCTCTCTGCGATGCAGACCGGTAAGAAATACGGCATGCAAACCATGGATGACGCCATTCTTGCTTATCTTGAAAAGAAAATGATCAGTGCGGATGATGCCTATTCGAACTCCATTGAAAAGGCAAAATTTCTTAAATTCCTGAGAAAAGCGCCTTCTGATTTTACTGAAGTGTGATAATCAGAACCTGTTGCGCAGACATTCGACTAGCCGGCAGCTGCGCGTACTATTTTCGGTCAGCAGATGATCTTATTTCAAATCCCCCATTATTGCCGACAACGGTTACCGTGCCCTCATAACCGGTAGTGAGAACTCGTATTCCCAACATTTCTGCCGATTCCTTGGTGGCTGTTGCCGGAAACAATCCACTTCTGCCGCTGCCGGCGGATACGACCATATAGGCAGGTTTTACCGATTCCAGGAAACCCTGCGAATTCGATGTGGAGGAACCATGATGGGGAGACAGGAGAATGTCATGGCGAAGCATTCTGTCACTCCTGGTCAGTGTCTGTTCTCTTGCTGAGCTGATATCACCAGGAAACAAAACTGAAAATTCAGGCGTTTTCAAACTGACAACGAGGCCGCTGTCATTGTTACCATATTCCATGTAGGTTCTTTGTTTTTCCTTTCCGGCAAGATCTGGCATATCATCACCAATGATTGAAAGCGTTGAGTGCCCGTGAGCGATAAAAACCCCGTTCTGAGGATATTTTATTTCAATGTCATGTTGCAGAGCATCTGAGATAAGTTTCTGATATCCAGTCTTTTCTGACTTTTGTTCCGGCAGCCATAATCGCAAGGGCCGAAATCTTTCAAAAAGTGCCGGTATTCCGTTATAATGGTCAGCATCTGCATGGGTGAGAATGACATCGTCTATCCGCCCAACTCCCTGGGACCAGAGGTAGGGGGCAATTATTTTCTCGCCGCAATTAAAACCCGGTGCCGTCGTTGCTCCGGCGTCAATGACGATCGTCCTGCCCCCAGCCAGCTGCAGCAAGCCTGAACTTCCCTGTCCGACATCGATGAAGGATACTGCGTTTGAGCTTTGGAATTTATTGTTCAATCCTGAAAGTGGAACAAAAAACAGCGCCAGCGTCAGCGCAATGGTGACATACGAAATCGATTGCAAATGCTTCGAAGTTGTCGATACGGCAAGAACAAGAGCAGCATAATAGAAAACGATTAACAAAATATTAAGATCGGGCAGCCACAACACACTCAACGGGGCTGTACTTAAAAAACCAATATAGGTGCTGACAATGTCAAGCGACCATGCTCCAGCAGTCAGGATGGCCTCTGCCAGCGGCGGATGGATAAACATAAACGGTATGGAGAGGAACCCGCAGGGCAGCGTCCATAAGCAGACCAGCGGTTCAACCAGCAGGTTTGCCGGCAGGCTGACGGTAGAGAATTGATGAAAGTGATAGATAAGAAGCGGCAAGGTGCCGGCGGTTGCACTGACCGTTACGGCAGCAAGCACAAACGTTTTGTGGGTAATATATCTCAAGAGATTGTTGCGCGGATCATTTCGCCTCAGAGACGGCATGAAAGAAAGCATGCCAGGAATCAGCAGGATGATTGATGTCACTGCGGAAAAAGAGAGTTGATATGATGGTGATTTTATCGATTGAGGATCGAAAACTGCAATTATCAGTGCAGCGGCAGCAAGTATGGTGAGATGAGATTTGGGGCGATTCACACAGAAGGCGAGAATAAACATCAACGACATGATCAGAGATCTGAGTACCGGTGTATTCGAGCCGGCGAGCAGTGTATAGATGAGGAGCGGTCCAATGCAAAGCAGCAGCGACAACTTTCGAACATCCACGGATTGAATCAAACGTGAAGACAACCGTGCCAGATAATAAAACAGGGAAAAGAGAAAAAAACCAAGAAGCGCCATATGCATTCCCGATATGGCCAGAATGTGCATCACGCCGGTTCTTTTAAAAATTTCAAGCAGATCTGGTGAAATTGATGATCTGTCGCCCAACAGCAGCGCCCGGTAAAGGGCAGCGTGTTTTTCGGGCAGTGCTGTGGAGAGAAAGTCCGAAATAACCGTTCTTGCTTTTTCTGTTGCATAGGAAAATTGAGCGATACGGCCAGGATATAACGGCGAGTCTATTTCATGAATCAACAGCGGGGAATGGATGGTACCGATGAGATAAATATTTCTGTCGGCAAGATATTGTGCATAGTCAAAAAGCCCGGCAGTCTTTGCAGGAGAGGGCTTCCTGAAGAATGCCCTGACGATAAGCTGGTCGCCAGGTGTTATCATTTTTGGCCATGCGTCTTTTGATTTCAACAGAACCTTTCCAGATACCGGGGTCAGGGCGTGATGATCTTTTTTTCTCAGGAAGGCTGAATCAATAATAATTTTGTTCTCATTGACGCTGCCGGTTACCATCCTGGCAAGCGTCCCAATCAGAACAGCCTCCTGTGGAGTTTCAATAAGATGAACAACATTGTCATCTGCCGGTTTATCGTCGAGACTTCTGCAACCCTGCCAGTAGCCGGTTATCAGAAAACAGACACCGAGCAGGATGATTGCTGCGTCATGGTACCCGAGAAAAACCAGCAACAGTGTGAGCAAAGCACAGATGCCTAAAACAATCAGCGGCTGGGCAGAGGGAGAAGGAAGGTGAAAAGACAACGTCAGTCCTGAAATAAAACAGATAGACAACGTTATCAGGAGATAATGCTTTATTTGACTGTAAAATTCGGTAATCACAAATACTTTTTTATTATTTCCAGATGGGCGGGGATGACGTTTTTATAGTGATTCATATAGCAAAGAGCGTTTTCACCGCTGGTTTTCCGAAACAGATCGGAGTTGACTAGTTTATCAAGTATGGCAAAGAGTGAATCTTTGCCTGTGACCTGGAAAGCGGCCTCGTTTTCAATGAGCTCCCGACTGATTTCCTGAAAATCATCCATAAACCGGCCGAATACGGTAGGGATTCCGCAGCCGGCTGCTTCAAGCGGGTTGTGTCCACCCTCGGGAACAAGGCTGCCACCTATAAAGGCAATGTCGCTTGCTGAATAAAGTCCGGCGAGATCACCAATGGTATCGACGAGCAGGATGTCTTCCAGCGGGTTCGGAGCCTGTGAATATCGTGTTGTCGTAAATCCAAACGTGGCGGCAAGAGAGGCGATGGCATCAGTTCGAGACGGGTGTCGCGGTGCGATGACGAGGTTGAGATGATGATGTTTTGAGAGCAGCTCCCGGTAGACTTCGAGAATGACTCTCTCTTCGCCGGCGTGGGTCGAGCCGCAGAGTATCAGCAGATGCCCTTTGGGCAGCGCAAATGGCGGTGACGACCGTAAGCCCGTCGCCAAACCTGATTGATATTTGAGGTTTCCCAGCGTTTTCAGTTTACTTCTGTTGATGCCGAGATGGAGCATATTGTCGGCATCAGCTTGTGTTTGCATGCATAACGCTGAGAACTGGTTAAACATCGGTTTGAAAAAAAACGGAAAGCGGCGATACCTTCTCATCGATTTATCTGAAATTCGGCCATTGACCAGCAGTGCCGGTATATTGTTGGCGCGAAATGAGCCAAGGATGTTCGGCCAGAAATCTGTTTCCACGAGGATAAAGAGATCAGGTTTGATCTTTTTGATAAATCTACCCACCACAAATGGGATATCGAGTGGAAACGGGACAATCATATCTGCAAGTGTTTTGATCTTCTCTTCGGCCAGTTGCCTGCCGCTTGCAGTCGTTACTGAAAAGACGATGCAGATTTGAGGATCCTGACTGCTGAGGGCTTTTATCAGCGGAATCGCCGAGGTTGTTTCACCAACAGAAAGGGCATGTATCCAAATGACCGGCCCTCTTTTATCTCCATGCGAAAGAGCTGTGAGGCCATGACCGAGCCGTGAGATGAGCACATGCCATTGCTCTTTTCTGGTAAAATATATATACACCAGAAAGAGAAGCGCCAGCGGCGATAAAAGCAGTTGTAAAATAGTATAAAATAGTCTCATTAGTCTATGATATTTACTGAAATTCCGTAGATATTACCATAGTGGCTATCAGATAAAAAGAATCCTCTCAATGTTTGGGTGATAGAAATGGTTACTCCCATACCGTTATGAATATTGTTTTGTTCGAACCATCTGAGATCGTCGGGACTCGTGCTGTTGCCCGTGATATACGCGCCAAACATATCGCAAAAATTCTGAGGGCCTCAACCGGAGATTCCTTACGTATCGGCGTTGTCAACGGATTAATGGGGTACGGGACGATCACCAGAATTAATCGAAGGCCTCCCTATCTGGTCGAATTGGATGTGTCCATTGCTGAATCTCCTCCTTCTCCTTCTGCCGTTGATATTGTCCTGGCGCTGCCCCGGCCGATCATGTTCAAAAGGATTTTAAGCCAGGCGACGACCCTGGGCGTGAAAAGGTTCCATATCATAAATGCCGGCAGGGTTGAGAAAAGTTTCTGGGACGCCTCTGTCACTGCCGAATTAGTCTATCGTACACATCTACTCAAAGGTCTGGAACAGGCTGTGGACACCCGGCTGCCGGCCGTCTGTTTTCACAGGAGCTTCAAAACATTTATTGACTGTGCGGTTCCTGAATTAAAGGAAGAATACGCTTTTCTTTTTGTAGCCGATCCGGCTTTTCCCCGTTTAAAACAGCCTCAGGCGGTCAAAGAAATGGGACGTATCCTGCTGGCTGTCGGACCTGAAGGCGGGTGGCTCGATTATGAACGAGACAAAATGGTGAGTTCGGGATTTAAGGGATTCGGGATCGGCACGAGAATCCTCAGGGTTGATACTGCTGTTATTGGGCTGCACAGCATGTTGACAACTGGCAACAGGTGAGAAGAACATTACCTGTCTTTTTCTGCTTCGTTAAAGAATTGATATATCTGCCGGGCCAGGGCCGGGCCGATTCCCGCAACCTTCTTCAGGTCATCAACGGAGGCACGGGACACCTGTTGCAGGCTGCCGATGGTCCTGAGCAGTTCCTTTTTTTTCTGCTGACCGATGCCTGCAATCTGATCCAGTGTCGAGGACAGCGTCTGCTTTCGCCTGAGTGAGCGGTGAAAGGTCACCCCGAAACGGTGAGCTTCGTCTCTGATCTTCATCAGGTGAAGAAGAAGCGGGTTATGCGAAGGGAGGATTATCGGGTTTTTTCTGCCCGGCCGATAAAGCTTTTCCCCTTCATCACCCCGTTCTTTGGCAATTCCTATTAATTGTACCCGTTCACCTATATCGAGATCTGCAATAACCGCTTCCGCAACTCTCAGTTGTCCTTTCCCGCCGTCTACCATAAAGAGATCAGGAAAATCATCAGAGTCAAGAGCCTTTGCAAATCTTCTCCCTATCACTTCTCTCATCATCGCATAGTCATCAGGACCCATCACTGTTTTTATTTTGTAATGACGGTAGTTTCGGGTATCGGGCTCTCCTGAAAAAAAACTGACGAGGGATCCGACAGCATGGGTTCCGCTGATATTTGAGATGTCGAGGCATTCTATGCGCTGGGGTGGAACAGGCAGATTCAGCTTCTTCTGCATGTTTTCGGCTAGATCCTGCCATGATCGCGTTTTGTTGCGCTGTTCATCGAAGAGCTGTCTGGCGTTGGCGTGAGCCATGGCAACAAGCTCCCTGGGTTCTCCGCGTTGAGCAACAGTAAGGGTAACGGTTCTGTCGGACAGATCTGAAAGGCGTTCTGCCATTACCATCCGGTCTTCAAAATCGTGAGGGAGAAGCAATTCGGCTGGGGGTGGATTTGAATCATCATAAATCTGCTTTAACACCTGCGAGAGGATCACCTGGTCATCACCGTACGGGTCTTCAAGAAAAAAACGACGACTTCCGCTGAGGATGCCTTTTCTGACATATAACAAGGCAACGGAAACAGAAACACCCTGCCGGTAAAATCCAAACACATCCCTGTTTTTCCGAATGTTTGAAAGTACAATCTGTTTTTCAAGGGTTTTGTCGAGGGCTCCGATTCGATCTCTTAACAATGCCGCTTTCTCGAATTCCTGTAGCTCTGCAGCATTCAACATTTCTTTTTTCAGCTGCCTGAGCAACAGTTTGTTTCGACCTTCCAGGAACATGATGACTTTGTTTACCATATCCTGATACTGGCCCATATCTGCTTTGCCTGCACAGGGCGCAAGGCAGTTGTTGATCTGGTGATTCAGGCAGGCCCTCTTGCGGGGTTTCAGCTTGGCGCCTTTACATCGCCTAAGCGGGAACAATGATGAGAGGAGCTTGAGGGTTGACCACATTGCCGATGAAGAAGAGTAAGGGCCGAAATATCGTGCCCCGTCGCGTTTCTTCCTGCGGGTCATAAAGACGCGGGGCCACTCTTCCTGGATTGTGACCTTGATAAAGGGGTAACTCTTGTCGTCGCGCAGAATAACATTGTATTTGGGGCGATGTTTTTTTATTAAAGATGATTCGAGAATGAGCGCCTCTTTTTCCGTATTGGTCATAATCGTGTCGATTTTACACACCTGGCTGAGCATTACGGCGGTTTTGCTGTGACCGGGACCGGAAAAATGAAGATATGATGATAATCTTTTGAAAAGATCTTTGGCTTTACCGACGTAAAGCACCGAAGATCCTTTGTCGAGCATCAGGTATACACCGGGTGCATGAGGGATGGATGAAAGGAATTCCTGGTCTAGCATGCTGAAAATTTCTTTAAAACAGAGGGTAGCGGAGGCTGAGTCCGTTCAGTCTGGTATTTGGAATTGATGATTGACAAACAGTAAGACGGCCTGCTTATATTTCCAGCAGTGAAATACATTTTTGCTTTTCAAGAGCGTTCTGAGCCGAAGATGAACTTTATTCATAAAATAGCCATAGACCGTTGTCATCCGAACTATATTTCCGGCTGGTGCTACCACCGCTTCAACAAGAAGAAGGCGGTCAAGCTGTGTCTGAGGCACAACGGCAGGGTTATCAGCAGGGCGGCAGCAAATCTGTTCAGGGAAGATCTCCTTGAGCTTGGCCTGCATCCCACAGGAAAGTGTGGCTTTGAGATAATTGTTGATCCTGCCGCTGTCCCCTCTGAGGCAGGAGAGTACACGCTGACCCCAGTCAATTCAACCAGCCCGCTTGCGGTATTCAGCCACGATCTGTCCGCCAGTCTCGAAAATACAAACATCTGGAAACCATTTAAACTCTTTTTGCCGCTCTCTTCTTGCTCCGGGCCTCGGCTCTTGTTCATGCATATCCCAAAGAGTGCGGGAACGTCTTTTAACACGCAGGTCTCAAAGCTGTTTCACCGCAAAAAAATTAGCACCCATATAGAGCTTGAGAATAAAGCGAGGTATCCGCTGCTTGCCCGTAAAAAAAAATATTTATCAGGTCATCTGCGTTTTGGCGTATTCAAAGAGTATTTCTGCGCCGCTGATTTCCGGCTTTACACGATCGTCAGAGAACCATATGCACATTTGCACTCTCATCTGAAGTGGATGATCAGGACGGCGGCTGAAGATAGTGACAACTATTTCAAGCACAGCAATGAGGTTATTTATCAGCTCGGCAAAAAACTGGCAGAAATTGAGTTTGGCCGAGTCGAACGGATTGAGGAATTTGTCAGTAATCTCAGTAATGTGGAGGCAAAATTCTATGACAACATGCAGACCCGCTACTTTTGTGAGCAGGAGATTGGCCGAGTGACTGAAGACGATTTCAGGCAGGCCGTGAACAATATAAAAGAATTCAGCCTTATCGGTTTAACGGAGCGATATGAGCAGTTTCTTCAGCAGTTCGTCGCGCAGAATAAGCTGTCCAGCCCCGAGAAATCAGGACAGCTTAATCGATCAGGGTCGCCGCCCCTGTTTGATGGAACGAACCCTGAAATACGCAATGTTCTCCTTCCTCTGGTACAGTATGATCTGCGGTTGTATGACATTATAAAAAAACGTCAATGAGCAGAAGTTCACACCATGCTTTATCGTTAATCGTGCTGTTGCTGAGGATACATGCTTCACTGTTTCATCATTTACCACCACGCGGAAACGGAGTATCTTTGATGATCGGGTACGATAACGTAGGCTGTTAATAAGAAATCATCCCACAAGCTATGACCAAGGTCAGCGTAATAATTCCCTGCTATAATCAGGGCAGCTATGTCTCAGAAGCTGTCGATTCGGTTCTTGCCCAGACATACCGGGATCTTGAGATAATCATCGTCAATGATGGTTCTACCGATGAAAAGACAAATACCATCCTTGAAGCACTCAATCGTGATAAAACCAGGGTACTCAAGACGACAAACCAGGGACTTGCGGCTGCAAGAAATAATGGCATAACGCAGGCATCAGGGAAGTATATTCTCCCGCTGGATGCTGATGACTTTATTGACAGCGCCTATATAGAAGAGGCAGTTTCAATACTTGATAAGAGTGCCAAGGTCGGGATTGTCTATTGCCGTGCCATATTGTTTGGAGCAGTAGAAACCGAATGGTTGCTACCAGACTATAGCATAGAGCAAATGCTTAAAGATAACATAATCTTCTGTACTGCGTTGTATAGAAAATCGGATTGGGCCCTAGTAGGCGGTTATGATCCGGGCATGGTATACGGTTGGGAAGATTATGATTTTTGGCTGGCTTTGATTAAGAAAGGCAGGGAAGTGGTAAGACTGGAAGGACGCTATTTCCACTACCGGGTATCTGCTGATTCAATGGTCAGAACCAAAGAAAAATGGCAGAAAGTCGAAATGTTTAAACGCATTTATAACCGTCATTCTGATTTTATTGGGGCTCATATCGATGTTTGGATTAATCTGCTGCTCGAGACACAAGACAGTTTCTTTACAAGTCGATTATATATCGACTGTGGCGAAGGAGTAAGCGACGAAAACAGCGTTGCTCGAAATATTGAATTAGGGCGAAGGCGAATGACATTTCCACTGAGTCAGTTCAACAAGCGTTGTTCAATTCGGTTCGATCCCGTTGATTCACCCGCCTGTCTTGAACTTTGTTCTGTTGAACTGCAGTTTGAGGACAGCAGTGAAATGCTTGACTCGCGCCTGATCAATTCAAATGCTCTTTATCGTCTGGAAGATTATTTTATGTTTGACTCGAGTGATCCCCAAATGTTTTTTGAACTGCCTGATAGTAAACTGCAACAAATCAAGAATGTGGCTATTACCGTTGATCTTAAAGCTGTTGCTGACAGTGCCTTAAAAGTAATAATTGATTACCAGAAACAGCTTCATAATAAGACCAAGAGCCGCATGGACCTTCCTAAGATATTAACGCTGCTCAGTAAAAAAAAATCTTGACGGTATATGCTCACTCATTCATAAAATAGTTGCGTCATGGACATAATAAGAAAAAGTCGTTCCTTGCTGCGACATTTTTGGAGTAAGGACTATCGTATTCTGAAAAAATCAGGAATATTTGATGCGGAATATTTCAGGAGTTTAAGCAAAGAAAAAGTACTCGAAGAAAATGATTTAATATGGCTATATCTAGCTGTAAGTAAAAGAGATTGTAATGCTTTTATTCTTAGCGGGGAAATATGGGAGCAATTCGCTGATCCTCATCCACTCTTTGATACTGCCTTTTATCTAACCAGCTATTTTCCTTCAGGTCTCAAACAGAATCCCTTCAGCCATTTTCTCCAAAAAGGCTGGAAAAAAGGACTGTCTCCAAGTCCTTTTTTCGACATCCAATTCTATAAAAATAGAAGTGAATGGAATCCTGAAAACGAAGATCCCCTGACTCACTATACGCGTATTGGGGCATTGGCAGTAATTAGTCCAAGTATAGTTTTTGACATAGATTGGTACATTGATAGGACACCCCTTCCACACAAGGTAAAACAAAGTATAATCCGTCACTATAAATTATTTGGTTCCCGAAAAGGAAAAAGCCCCACACCTGTTTTTGATCCTCAATATTATCTCAGTCAATTAAACGATAACAGTAAGGCACGGCGCGATCCATTTTCTCACTTTGCTGCACAAATTGAAACGAAGGGAATACAGCCTAATAAATGGATTGACCTTGATTATCTCTGCTCTTCCTGCTCCAGCCAAATTTCTCGGTCTGAGGCATTATCAGCTTATCTGTCTAAAGGAGTTCACAGCCAGACATTAACGAATAGACAACTTGAACTGATGTCGAGCAAACCGCTGATTTCGGTCATTGTTCCAGTATATGAGCCAAATATCAATTTCCTTAACAATTGTATCCGCTCAGTCGTCTATCAGGTTTATCCTTTTTGGGAATTGTGTCTTGCCGATGACGATAGTCCCAATCAAGAGACCAGACAGGTACTTCTTTATTGGGCAGATAAAGATCCGCGCATAAAAGTTACTTTTCACGATAACAACATGGGTATATCGGCTGCTACCAATTCTGCAGCATTGCTGGCTAAAGGAGATTATTTTGGCTTTTTAGACAATGATGATGAACTTTCGCCAGACTGTCTGTTGCGCGTAGCTGAGACCATCAATTCTTCCAGATCTCAGGTGGTTTACACAGATGAAGATTTGATTGGCGATGATGGGAGGCGTCTTTCAGCATTTTTTAAGCCAGATTTCAATCGAGATCTTTTATTTTCTCATAATTATGTAACACATTTCATGGTTGTGGCCGCCGAACTCTTTAAAAAGCTGGGCGGGTTTAGCAGTGATTATGACGGTGCTCAGGATTATGATTTCATCCTCAAGCTTTCAGAACAGACTGAAAATATTGCCCATATACCCCATATCCTCTATCACTGGAGAGCCTCAGATAGCTCCACCAGTATTAATCATGGGCAAAAATCGTACGCCCAGCTGGCTGGTAAAAGGGCCCTGGAAAATTCCTTGAAGAGAAGGAATCTTTCAGTATCTGTTGAGGATACCGATTTGAAATTTTACTATCGCATTAGATTTCCAAATCGAGAAGAAGCAAGTGTTTCAGTTATTCAGTGGCTTGAAAAAGGATCCAGAGATCATAATTCACAATTAACGCTGCTAAAAGATAGGACGCAATACGATAATTGTCAGTTCATGAGTGTTTCTGGAAATGGCAACCTTTATACATGTGGCTCTATGGGGTTCGAGCATATTCAGAAAGAACCGCATGCATTTGATGTATCAACAGATCAGCAGCAGAACAAAGCACATTTGCTGCACAACGCTGTGCTCCGTGCCGAAACAGACTATGTAGCTCTTGTTGGTCCAAATATTGTCGATTTTGAGAGGGCCTGGCTTAAAGAGCTTCTTGCGCCCCTGCAACAGAACAACAAGATTGGTATAGTGTGCGGAAATATACACTACAGCAACTCCGCTGGAGCATCTTATACGGTGCCAGATCTTGCGAATAAAGATTGTCAATACTTCGCCAATTTTCTGGCAATGAGCTCAATCCACGCTAATGGTTTTCATTGCACGCAATTGATTCACTATGGCAATTGGGATTTTTGTTTATTGAGCAGATCATTGTTTAACCAGCTTGGCGGTTTTGAGTTTGATTTATTTCCGCATATTTTAGCCATGACGGACTTCTCAATGCGAGCTGCAGAGCAAGGTAAAGAAATTTTGTATACACCCTATGCGCAAGCAACCGCGGTTAGGCGTAAAAGCACTTTTCCAATCGCAGACGGCATAGCGCTAGAAGAGGAAAAGAGACGTTTCCAAAAAAAGTGGAAGCAGCGGCTGGACGCTTTTGATCCATACTATAATCAGGGCATTTTAGACGAAAATAAAATTGATCGAAGTCATTTCCGTCACTGGATGTTAGGGGAATGAGAATGAAGAAAGGGTTGACGTGAGGATCATTCTTAATTACTTAGACCACCGTTTGAATGTAATAGCTATGATATCAAGGGTTCGCCAATCAGCCAGCGGTTTCATGTATCCTGATGAAGATAAAAAGGTAGTATAATGTCCAAACCTCTCATTTCAGTTGTAATACCAGCTTATAATCATGAACGATTTGTTGGTCCTGCGATAGATAGCGTTTTCAACCAAACATGTTCTGATCTGGAGTTGATTGTCGTCGATGACGGCTCAACGGACAATACTGGAGAGGTCGTAAATGGGTATACGGATACTCGATTGCATTATTATCATCAGGCGAATCAGGATGCCTACAATGCCATTAACCGTGGAATAAGCATGGCCAAAGGATTATATGTTGCTGTTTTGAATTCTGATGATTTATATACCCTGGACAGACTCGAGACGCTGCTTGAGGTCTGCAAAGAAAATAATGCGGTTTGTGCGTTTAGCGACGTTATACCGATAGATGATAACAACAATACCTTTGAAGATCCTGAATTTGGCTGGAACATCTGGCATAAGAAAAACCGTGATTTTTATTTTGAATGTGGAGATCTCTATACTTCTTTTCTCAAAGGCAACTTCATGGTTACCACCTCAAATCTTTTTATGACTGCAGATGCAGCACGGAAGGTGGGGCCATTCTGCTCACTTCGCTACCTGCATGATTACGATTTTATCTTTCGCATGATGAACACCTTCCCAAACCAGGTATACTATGCGGATGATCTGCAACTGCTGTGTTACCGAATCCATAGCGGCAACACGCTGGGTGAGGCAGCTATTATTGGAAGAGTTCAGGACCAGGAAATCATCAGAAAATATTTACTTGCAGTAATTCCTGATGATTTAAGGCAATACGTGGAGGCCGGCAGTGACCGGCTTGTCGAGTTGGAAAAGGAGCTGAATAATGTCAGAACGCAGCTGAACCCTCCTGATCAGCAGGGTGTTATCCCCGCATATAGAAACCTCCAGCAGGCCGTGAAACGCTGGCTGAAGAAAACGCTTCTTTGATTTACGTCAGCGGTCTTTATTGATTCATGAATTGGCAAAAATGTTATTCACTTGAGAGCCTGATTCAAAAGGGCAGGCAATTGTCAGAGAATTGTGATGTTATAACCTTTGATCTTTTTGACACACTGTTTATTCGCAGGATTCATGATCCGGATTTGGTTAAAGCACCGACAGCGCGCTATATTGCTGCGCGAGCCGGCCAGTCTGGCCTTGAGCTTTCATGGCGGAAAGTTCAGAAAATCAGGGACCGGACGGAGCAGAATCAGAGGAGGGAAACCGGATTAACATTTGAAGATCATGAAGCCTGTTATCCGGTATTCATGAAAAAGAGTCTTGAAGAAATCTTTGGTGAACATTACACGGATCAACTTCTCGATGAGGTTACCAACTACGAGCTCGAAATGGAGAGCCGTATGCTGGTGCCGAGAGAAAAGCTCGTAGACTGGCTTGCTGAGCTTCATCAGGCGGGTAAAAAGACCTATATAATTTCAGATATATACTTGCCCGCTGAACACCTGAAGAGGCTCGTTGAGAAGGGAGGATTTTTACAACATACAGATGATCTTGTATCATCAGCAGATACCTTTCTGGCAAAGGCTTCCGGTAAAGCATTTCCACTCGTACAGAAACGTTTTAACCTGGAAAAGTCATCCTGGCTGCATATCGGAGACAACCCTTTCTCGGATGGACTCAGGCCTGCCCAGTTTGGAATTCAATCTCTTGTCCTGCATGATGGCTCAGAAAAACATCGCAAAGCTCTGATTAAGAGATACGTTAACTACAGCAAGGGAAATATGTTTTATCGGGGCAGGGCGCTCCAGCAGCTGATGCTCCCCCACGAAGGAGAGAACGTACCCCGAACAGCCCTTTACGCAGAAGGGTATAACTTTCTGGGCCCAATGATTGGGGCATTTGTCCAGTATATTGCTGAAGAGAGCCGACGCCTCAATATCACAAAAGTTTTTTTTCTTTCACGGGAAGGTTATACGTTCAAAAAAGTCTGGGAGCAAATCACTCCATCGCTGTTTCCCGATGGCCGGCTTCCCGAGATAGAATATTTATATGTCAGCAGAATGGCATTGGCCGGGGCAAGCTGTGCTGATAGCGGTCTAACTCCGACCAATGTAAATATTGCATTTTTGCCTCCGGGAAACCGAGATTTCCGTGATATTGCCAGAATTTTCCAGCTTGATTTAAATTCCTTGCAACCACACCTGAAACGATACAAGCTGACACCAGAAACATGCCTGGTGTCCCGGTACGAAGGATATAAAAGAATAAATGGACACCGTCTAATGGAGTTGATTAATGATGAACTTTTTCAGCAGGCAATTAAACATCAATGTAATTCTGCCAACCGCGCTCTAATCAGATATCTTGAAGACCTTCAGTTCTTCGACCATGAGCAGGTTGCAATTGTAGATATCGGCTGGCTTGGGACGATCCAGAGATTTTTTTACAACGCGATCAAAAGCAGGGATAATTGTCCACGCCTTCATGGTTTTCTTTTTGGAGCAACCAGAGGAGTCAAATACCCTGAAGATTTAAAAAATTCAATTCAGGGTGTCATCTATGACCGCGACCGTTTCGATCTTGCGGCAAGTACCATTCTCTATGCCCGCGATGTCTTCGAAGAAGCGTGCAGAGCGCCCCATCCAACGCTTGACGGCTATGAATTGACAGAAGACGGGTACCGGCTGAAATTCAGGCGTGAGGATGACGAAACGGGCCGTGCGGAGAAGGAACAGGACGCCTATTATCAGCCGCTTCAGCAGGGAATTGTTGATGCAGCAAAACGATTCGGGGCTGCATCAGCGCTGCTCGGGTACAGCCTCAGCGACTATCGCCCCTGGTTTCATTATCTGATGATTTCCAAAATGGCTTTTCCACGAACCCCGGAGGTCAGCGTTATTCGCCACAAGCATCATCTGGACGATTTTCATGGCAACCATACTCCACCGGCCAACAAGGGCAAGGGACGAAAACCGATGTGGGATGCTTCAGCGATGCGTCTGTATTGCAGCCCTCTGCTGCGACTTCGCTATTTCTGGCGTCATGTTAAGGACGTCTTGAGGAGTTAAGATGAAACGATTGTTTACCACCGGTTTCGATATATCCGGAAACTCAATGTTCCGTGTCATCAAGTTCGGATTGCTCAATAAATGTATACCGCTTGGCAACTTCAATCAGGGACCTGGGCTGCGCCCGGCATGTACACTCCTGTTTTTACATACGATCGGCAAACCGGTGTTCTGGTTTGCCATACGTTTTCAGCACCATCTGCATCATCTGCACCACAGATTACTCAGGAAATGACATGATGGAAATAACTGGACGCGAATCGCTGCAGGGGAAGGTTTTTGCTGTTTTTCTCTGTGTAATTGCCTGTTTCTATTATTATGTGTTTTTCATGGATCGGGCACAGGTGAGTCTTGAAATAGAGGTGAGCCAGGAAACATTCTTTAAAATTTACTGGGCTGATGAAAAACAGCAGTTCTCAGAGAAAAAGAGCGTTTCTCAACGCCTCGATCCCTCACAGAGCACCTATGACTTTTCTGTACCAGGTGTGGGTGGAAATACATGGCTTCGCTTTGATCCTATTCAGTACAGCGGTGAGGCAGTCGTCAATAAACTCACCATTTCGCAGCAGGGATATAAAACCGTTACGGTCAACCTTGAAGAATTACGGCCGCTTAATCAGATTAGCAGTACCACCCTGTCTGCCGAAGGAATGAAGTTCTCCTCTGCCGGGACGGATCCGTTTTTCCTCTATCCTCTGCAGCTCGAGAAAGAGCCGATTCAGTTGACTGATGATCTTTTCATGATGGCGTTGATCTGTGTGATCGTCATCGGTATTGGTGTTTGCTGCTCTTCACTTCGCAAAAACGTTGCTTTTGTGCCGGTAATGCTGGCCATGGTACTGGTATTGATCGTGACGATGGCCCAACTCAGTGCGGAAAATGCTCATCCAGACGAGTATGTCCATCTGGCGGCGACTTCATACTATAAAACCAACTGGCTTCCGCCGGTGATTGAAGACGAAACCATAAAAGACAGCTATAGCGTCTATGGGATGTCACGACTTAACAATGGAGAGATCTATTACCTGCTGGCTGGAAAGGCGGCCGTGTTCTTTGAAGCGCTGAATGTCGACAGGCTTTTGTCGCTGAGGCTTTTCAATGTGTCGTTGTTTATCCTCATTGTTTTATCCACTGTTTATTCAGTTCCTGCTCGAGCTGCAGCACTTCCGTTCCTTGTTTCCCCCCAGGTCTGGTATGTTTTCAGTTATTGCACCTCGGATGCGTTTGCCCTTTTTATCTGTTTTCTGGCCACCTGCGAGCTTGTAAGACCCTCCAGCTTCCTCAGCAGAGCCCTGACAGCTGAATCGCTGGTAAAGCGAATTCTGCCGACATTGATAATTTCCCTCCTGCTCGGTCTGCTGTTTTTACTTAAAAATAATTACTATCCGTTCATTGCTCTTTTATCCGTCTGCCTGTTCTGGCGCATTGTTAGCTCTGTCGATGATGCAAGCAGCCGCGCAGCATTACTTGCTCGAATCATGGTTATCAGCGTGTTGGCATTGGGTTTCTCAGGGCTCAGGGTCGGTATGGATTACTACGTGAATGGAGCGGATCGTGACGAAAAAATCCTGGCCATGCAGGAAAAAACAGCCCGGGATATCTACAAACCGAGCACCCCGCTGCAGGAAAAACATGCGTATCTTTACAAAAAGGAACGTGGTATTTCTCTGAAAACCTTGATTGTTAAAAATAAGTGGTTTGAAAAGACATTCAATACAGGGTTTGGCATGTACGGTTATTTTACCATTGCTGCTCCGGCATTCTATTATGAGCTTGCCAGATGGTTTGCGGTGATATGTTGATCTATCTCTTC
>CAVPYP010000002.1:0-124491 GCA_963710015.1 uncultured delta proteobacterium
GCGCAGCAGAGCGTTCACGGCTCTTTTTCGAGGTGAGATGGCGCCTGAACCAAGAAGCGGTGAGTGGGGCGATACACGTGTATGCCACGCTCACCGGCGACGCAGGGGCGGGTGTCATATCGGCTCAAAAAAGAGTCGTGATAACGTCCGTGTCGGTAATGAAACGGGTGGAGCCATTGCGTCCGATAATTCCACATGCAAAAACCCCCGCTGGACGAAGTGACCAACGGGGGTTTTTATATAGAAAATCGGCGGCGACCTACTCTCCCACATAGTTGCCCATGCAGTACCATCGGCGCAGGAGAGCTTAACTTCCGTGTTCGGAATGAGAACGGGTGGAGCCTCTCCGCTATGACCACCGATAAAATGAAATCAGTGAAACGCGGTAATACAATATAAAAAAAAGATAATCGAACAGTAGAGTAAAAAACAGCAGCTGCTTAATCAAAAAATATGGATAAGCCGCACGGCACATTAGTATCGGTAAGCTCCACATGTTACCATGCTTCCACACCCGACCTATCAACGTGGTGGTCTACCACGTGCCTTCAGATGACCATTACAGTCATGGGATATCTTATCTTGGAGTGGGCTTCCCGCTTAGATGCTTTCAGCGGTTATCCCTGCCGAACATAGCTACCCAGCAATGCCCCTGGCGGAACAACTGGAACACCATAGGTTCGTCCATCCCGGTCCTCTCGTACTAGGGAAAGATCTCCTCAAATATCCTGCGCCCGCAACAGATAAGGACCAAACTGTCTCACGACGTTTTAAACCCAGCTCGCGTACCACTTTAATTGGCGAACAGCCAAACCCTTGGGACCTGCTTCAGCCCCAGGATGTGATGAGCCGACATCGAGGTGCCAAACCTCCCCGTCGATATGGACTCTTGGGGGAGATAAGCCTGTTATCCCCGGAGTACCTTTTATCCGTTGAGCGACGACCCTTCCATGCGGAATCGCCGGATCACTAAGACCTACTTTCGTACCTGCTCGACTTGTCAGTCTCGCAGTCAAGCTCCCTTATGCCTTTACACTCTACGGCTGGTTTCCAATCAGCCTGAGGGAACCATCGCGCGCCTCCGTTACGCTTTAGGAGGCGACCGCCCCAGTCAAACTACCCACCAGACAATGTCCTGGATCCGGATCACGGACCGCAGTTAGATTCCTAAGATAACAAGGGTGGTATTTCAAGGGCGACTCCATGAACACTGGCGTGCCCACTTCAAAGTCTCCCACCTATCCTACACATGTTACCTCAAAAACCAATGCCAAGCTGTAGTAAAGGTTCACGGGGTCTTTCTGTCTTGTTGCGGGTAACCGGCATCTTCACCGGTACTACAGTTTCGCTGAGTCTCTGGTTGAGACAGTGGGGAAATCGTTACGCCATTCGTGCAGGTCGGAACTTACCCGACAAGGAATTTCGCTACCTTAGGACCGTTATAGTTACGGCCGCCGTTTACCGGGGCTTCGGTTCGCTGCTTTGCTTGCGCTAACAGGTCCCCTTAACCTTCCGGCACCGGGCAGGCGTCAGACCCTATACTTCGTCTTTCGACTTCGCAGAGTCCTGTGTTTTTAGTAAACAGTCGCTCCCCCCATTTCACTGCAACCTACGTAGGCTCAAACAAGTATTCATTATCACCATATAGGCACACCTTCTCCCGAAGTTACGGTGCTATTTTGCCGAGTTCCTTAACCAGAGTTCTCTCAAGCGCCTTGGTATTCTCTACCAGCCTACCTGTGTCGGTTTACGGTACGGTCACAATCATAACTAGATACGAGGATTTTCCTGGAAGCAGGGAATCAGCCACTTTGTTGTCTAAAAGACATCGTCATCACGTCTCATCGTTAATAAGAACCCGGATTTACCTAAGTCCTCCGACTACACGCTTAAACCAGCTATTCCAACAGCTGGATGGCCTATCCTTCTCCGTCCCCCCTTATCATCAAACATTATGACAGTGGTACAGGAATATTAACCTGTTTCCCATCGACTACGCCTCTCGGCCTCGCCTTAGGAGCCGACTAACCCTGAGCAGATTAACTTGACTACAGGAAACCTTAGGCTTTCGGCGACAAGGTTTCTCACCTTGTTTATCGCTACTCGTGTCAACATAAGCTCTTGTGGAACCTCCAGCACTCCTTTCGGTGTACCTTCTCAGGCGACCACAATGTTCTCCTACCGTGACCAGAAGACAGAGGACAGGGGACAGAGATCAGAATAGTCAGGCGCTTACGCGCTGTGAAGAATCTATTCTAATTTACTGTTCTATCATTCATTATTGCAGAATACTTTGAGAGGATAATTCAGGAAGAAAAAGCTACAGATGTTTTTAGCATCTGTCCTCTGTCTTCTGAAATCTGTCCTCTGTCACCTGTACTCTGTCTTCTGACACCCGTAGCTTCGGTACTATGCTTAGCCCCGTTACATTTTCAGCGCAGATTCATTAGACCAGTGAGCTATTACGCTTTCTTTAAAGGGTTGCTGCTTCTAAGCCAACCTCCTGGTTGTATCTACAATTCCACCTCTTTTCCCACTTAGCATAGTTTAGGGACCTTAGCTGACGGTCTGGGCTGTTTCCCTTTCGACCATGGAACTTATCTCCCACAGACTGACTCCCATACTAGAACTTAACGGCATTCGGAGTTTGAAAAGGGTTGGTAATCCGGTGGGACCCCTAGCCTTGTCAGTGCTCTACCTCCGTCAGTCATCATATGAGGCTATACCTAAATATATTTCGGAGAAAACCAGCTATCACCGAGTTTGATTAGCCTTTCACTCCTATCCACAGCTCATCCGAACAGTTTTCAACCTATATCGGTTCGGGCCTCCATCTCGTGTTACCGAGACTTCACCCTGGCCATGGATAGATCACCCGGTTTCGGGTCTACCCCATGCAACTAAACGCCCTCTTAAGACTCGCTTTCGCTGCGGCTCCACCTCGCGGCTTAACCTCGCTGCACAGGGTAAGTCGTTGACTCATTATGCAAAAGGCACGCCGTCACACTGCATAAATGCATAGTGCTCCGACTGCTTGTAAGCTAACGGTTTCAGTTTCTATTTCACTCCCCTTCCGGGGTTCTTTTCACCTTTCCCTCACGGTACTCGTTCACTATCGGTCATCGGTTAGTATTTAGCCTTGGAAGATGGTCCTCCCAGATTCCCACAAGGTTTCACGTGTCTCGTGGTACTCAGGAACTCCCTAGGGTGCATCATCATTTCGTGTACCGGACTATCACCGTCTGTGGTCAGCCTTTCCATACTGTTCCACTATGAAGATACAATCCCATATCGGGGTCCTACAACCCCGGTTAATAAATTAACCGGTTTGGGCTCTTCCGCGTTCGCTCGCCGCTACTTACGGAATCTCTAAATTGATTTCTTTTCCTGCAGGTACTTAGATGTTTCAGTTCCCTGCGTTCGCTTCATACACCTATGTATTGAGTGCATGATGACAGGATATAAATCCTGCCGGGTTGCCCCATTCGGAAATCTCCGGATCAAAGCCTGTTAACAGCTCCCCGAAGCTTATCGCAGCTTGCCACGTCCTTCATCGCCTACCGATGCCAAGGCATCCGCCGTTAGCCCTTAGTAGCTTATCCATAAACTTGATTAAACAATACTGCTATTAAGAATGTCCTTTCGGACATATTCTCAGCTACTGTAACCTCTGGGTACCCGTGACGTAAACGATGCGGTGGCCAGGATATAAAAGACCGGTGCACCCGTCACTCCCAGAGGATTTGGGTTTTACTCTACTATTCAATTATCAAAGATCAAATTACTGACTACAGGCCTTACGTCCTGATGAATGCCTTAAGAATAACTCCTTAAGGCATTCATCAATGCGTAAGCTGACATTCGCGCAGCGACTAATCATTCTGTCTTCTGAACTCTGTCCTCTGTCTGCTGATAATGGTGGAGGTGAACGGGATCGAACCGATGACCTCCTGCGTGCAAGGCAGGCGCTCTCCCAGCTGAGCTACACCCCCATCTCTTTCAGAAGCCAGAAGTCAGATGTCAGAGGTCAGATTAATCAGGCGCTTACGCGCTTTTGACGTTGGCTTTTTCTGTCCTCTGTCTTCTGTCATCTGTCGTCTGATACTGGTGGGCCTAGGTGGACTTGAACCACCGACCTCACGCTTATCAGGCGTGCGCTCTAACCAGCTGAGCTATAGGCCCCTTAAATCCCCGTGCTTTCGGCTTTATGCTGCGTTGCGCCGACTCACACCGTCCTCGGCGTACGGACTCATGTAATGAGTAACGCCTCCGGGGCTGCTCGCCACCGCGCCTTGCCTAAAACCAAAATCCCGGGTTTTAAAGATAAATAAAGCCAATAACTACTGGTTTTGTTCGTTTTCCACTTATCTGTAAAGATCAACTAAACGATCCTTCAAAACTGAATAACAACGACTCTTTGGTCTTCTGGCTGTGAAACAGCTGACTATTCTGTCCTCTGTCTTCTGCCTTCTGTCCTCTGATTCGCAAACGGGGTTAATCCCCATTGCAGTTCCATATGTCTGCATCTTCCTTAAAAAGGAGGTGATCCAGCCCCAGGTTCCCCTAGGGCTACCTTGTTACGACTTCACCCCAGTTACCAATCATACCTTGGTAGCCTGCGTCTACGAATAGTTCGCTCAACTACTTCTGGTACAACCAACTCCCGTGGTGTGACGGGCGGTGTGTACAAGGCCCGGGAACGTATTCACCGTGGCATGCTGATCCACGATTACTAGCGATTCCAACTTCATGGAGTCGAGTTGCAGACTCCAATCCGGACTGAGACATACTTTACGGGATTCGCTCCTTATCGCTAAGTGGCTGCCCTTTGTATATGCCATTGTAGTACGTGTGTAGCCCTGATCATAAAGGCCATGAGGACTTGACGTCATCCCCACCTTCCTCCGGTTTGACACCGGCAGTCTCTTTAGAGTGCCCAACTTAATGCTGGCAACTAAAGACAAGGGTTGCGCTCGTTGCGGGACTTAACCCAACATCTCACGACACGAGCTGACGACAGCCATGCAGCACCTGTCACCAAGCTCCTCAAAGAGGCACTCTCTACTTTCATAGAGATTCTCGGGATGTCAAGACCAGGTAAGGTTCTTCGCGTTGCGTCGAATTAAACCACATACTCCACCGCTTGTGCGGGCCCCCGTCAATTCCTTTGAGTTTTAATCTTGCGACCGTACTCCCCAGGCGGTGAACTTAATGCGTTAGCTCCGGCAATGAGACGATTAACCATCCCAACACCTAGTTCACATCGTTTACGGCGTGGACTACCAGGGTATCTAATCCTGTTTGCTCCCCACGCTTTCGCACCTCAGCGTCAGTATCTGGCCAGGTGGTCGCCTTCGCCACCGGTATTCCTCCCGATATCTACGAATTTCACCTCTACACCGGGAATTCCACCACCCCCTCCAGTACTCAAGTTATACAGTTTCAAATGCACTTCCATGGTTGAGCCATGGACTTTCACATCTGACTTATACAACCGCCTACGCGCGCTTTACGCCCAGTAATTCCGAACAACGCTTGCACCCTCCGTATTACCGCGGCTGCTGGCACGGAGTTAGCCGGTGCTTCCTTTGATGGTACCGTCAAAACAGTATCGTATTGGGATACTGTCACTTCTTCCCATCTGACAGGATTTTACAACCCGAAGGCCTTCATCATCCACGCGGCGTCGCTGCGTCAGGGTTGCCCCCATTGCGCAATATTCCTCACTGCTGCCTCCCGTAGGAGTCTGGTCCGTGTTTCAGTTCCAGTGTGGCGGATCATCCTCTCAGACCCGCTAACCATCGTTGCCTTGGTAGGCCATTACCCTACCAACTAGCTAATGGTACGCAAGCTCCTCCCCGCACAGTAGCTTGAATCAGAGGCCACCTTTCTCTATAAAAAAGATATTAAAATAGACGTATCCGGTATTAGCACACCTTTCGGTGGGTTATCCCAAATGCGAGGGTAGATTACTTACGCGTTACTCACCCGTGCGCCACTCTACTGAAGTTCCGAAGAACTCGTTCGCGTTCGACTTGCATGTGTTAAGCACGCCGCCAGCGTTCGTTCTGAGCCAGGATCAAACTCTCCAGTTTGATATCCTAGACCTGCTCAAAAAGCAGGTTACTTATATGTGCTTATTATATAAGAGCTCTCTCTTGAATTACTCAAAAAATTGCCCCTGTGTCCGAAGACACGTGGGCCCGTTTGCTGTTGTTGTTATTCAGTTTTCAAGGATCGTTTAACACCGTCTGTAAAAAACAGACGGTGCGCACAATGAGTTGTGCGGAAGAACGTTAATCTAAGTTATTAACGCCCTTATGTCAATAGGTAATTACTGCTCACCTACCTATTTTTTGCCCCCCAGACAACCGTATTTGACGTTGCTCAAGGACCGCGGCAAACTACTTGATTGATAGGGCCTTGTCAATAGCTTTTAAGAAGAAAGAGAGAAAAATCATAAAATAGTAATGACTATTTTTAGAATTAGGCGTCACCAGTCCAGCGTTGAAGCGCTTCAATTATCTTTTTGGCCTGTTCGGCGCTTGATATGTTGAACTTGGATTTAGGAATATATGCTCCTTGTCGTTTCTGGTAGCGTCGGATTGTGTACATATCCTTACCATACTCTTTTGCAGCCTTGCTAAAGTTCTGGTAACGAAAAAGAATCGTTGTCCATGCACCTTTTGAGAGGATGACTTTATCCAGTTCTTTAACAAGCAGAATTCCTTCCTCTTCGTAATTTATTGTAATTTCGTCTGCGGATGCGCTCATAATTAGCTATTATTGTTGTTATTTATTCTTAAAGTAGCATTCTTTTCTTTCTGCTGCTTCGCGGCGTCTTCTTTTCGCTTCTGGGCTGTTCGGTACAAAAGGCGGGACAGACGCCGGTCTCTGGTTTTTGTCAAGTGCGACGAAGGTCAGATATGCAGATGCAATGTGACTGACAACACCGGTTCTTAAATCTTCAGCTTCAACCCGGACGCCGATTTCCATGGATGACCTGCCGGTTGAATTGAGCGATGCTTTAAGAATCAGGAGGTTGCCGATGTAAACAGGTTTATGAAAATCAAGCCTGTCGATTGCTGCGGTGACCACCGTGGTTCGGGCATGCTTCATTGCAACCACCCCGGCAGCGTTATCGATGAATTTCATAATGTCGCCGCCATGCACGTTTCCATCCGGGTTGGCATTGTTTGGCAGCATCATATGGGACATCTGAACAGTACATTCATATTTGGACATTGCTGGGCCTCTGGTAACCTCGCACTGGTCTGATTTTAAGTTGGGCCAATGCAACCATATTCACTGTAAAAGGTAAAGAACAAAGATTTCCTCGCACTACTGATCATTCTCACCGGTATATGTTCGAGGCCTAGTCAACGAGTTCTGCTTCAACAATTGGTGATTCCGAAGGCGTCTGCTTGAAGATGATTCCATTATTGTCTGCATCAACAAGAATTACATCTCCTTCAGAAAATTTTCCTTCGAGCAATTCCCTGGCCAACAGGTCTTCAATGTGTTTCTGAATTGCCCTCTTGAGCGGACGCGCCCCAAAAAGAGGATTGTAGCCCACAGAAACCAGATACTTTTTAGAATTTTGGCTGAATCGCAGCGTCAGTTTTCTCTCAGCAAGCCGTGCCGCAAGTCTTTTCAACTGAACATCGACAATACCCACCATATCTTCCGGTGAAAGAGACTTAAAGATAATTGACTCATCGACCCTGTTCAAGAATTCCGGTTTGAAATGGTGACTTAAGATTTCCTCAATCTGGCTGTTGATCGTCGCAGGATCTACTTGTTCTTCCGTCATTTTCATGATCAGATCACTGCCAAGATTTGAGGTCATGATTAAGATAGTGTTTTTGAAATCGACGGTTCTGCCTTTTCCGTCTGTCATTCTCCCATCATCGAGGACCTGGAGAAGGACATTAAAGACATCCGGGTGGGCCTTTTCAATTTCATCAAAAAGAATGACGGAATATGGGCGCCTGCGGACCGCTTCTGTCAGATAACCGCCTTCATCATAGCCCACATATCCGGGAGGAGCGCCTATAAGCCGGGCAACGGAATGCTTCTCCATGAACTCTGACATGTCGATCCGAATCATTGCCTGCTCACTGTCGAAGAGAAAATCGGCGAGGGTCCGGGCAAGTTCAGTTTTCCCAACCCCGGTCGGACCTAAAAAGATGAATGAACCCAGCGGACGATCAGGGTCCTGCAGGCCGGCACGGGCGCGGCGAACAGCGTTGGATACGGCGACAATCGCCTCTTCCTGGCCAATGACTCGCTTCTGCAAAATCGATTCGGCTGCAAGCAGCTTTTCCTTCTCTCCTTCCAGTAAACGATCTACCGGAATTGATGTCCACTTGGCCACAACTGAGGCGATATCTTCGGCACTCACTTCTTCTTTCAGCATCTGATGGTCGGCCTGGACTTCCTGCAGCCGATGGTTTTCAGCTGCCATCTCCTTTTCCAGGCTGACGATTGTACCGTATCTGATTTCTGCAACCTTACTCAGCTCTCCGGCTCTCTCAGCCTGCTGTGCATCAACGTGCGCCTTCTCGATTGACTCTTTTATTGTCCTGATGCGTTGAATTATCTCACGTTCCAGGGTCCACTGCGCTTTCATGCCGTTGAGCCGATCATTGAGGTCAGCCAGTTTCTTCTGTAATTCTACCAATCGCTCTTTTGAGGAATGGTCTTTTTCTTTTTTTAAGGCCTCCTGTTCAATTTCAAGCTTGATCCGCTGCCGATCAAGTTCATCAATTTCGGTCGGCATTGAGTCGATTTCTATACGCAGCTTCGATGCTGCTTCGTCAATTAGGTCGATGGCCTTGTCAGGAAGAAATCGGTCGGTAATATATCGATTGGAAAGGGTGACTGCAGCAACAGTTGCAGCATCCTGAATACGGACACCGTGATGGACTTCATATTTTTCCTTGATGCCGCGAAGGATTGCAATTGAATCTTCTTCGCTTGGCTCCTGGACAAGTACCGGCTGAAAACGCCTTTCAAGGGCAGTGTCTTTTTCGATATATTTTCGATATTCATCCAGCGTTGTTGCCCCGACACAATGCAGTTCACCCCGGGCAAGTGCAGGTTTCAACATGTTGGATGCATCCATTGAGCCCTCCGCGGCACCTGCTCCGACAAGGGTATGGATTTCGTCGATGAACAGCACGATTTCACCGCTTCGGCTCACAACTTCCTTGAGCACAGCTTTCAACCGGTCTTCAAATTCTCCACGGTATTTAGCTCCCGCGACCAGAGAACCGAGGTCCAGGGTAATGACCTGTTTTCCTTCCAGGGTCGCCGGAATATCACCGTTGACAATGCGCTGGGCAAGTCCTTCAACGATGGCGGTCTTACCGACACCCGGCTCGCCAATGAGTACCGGGTTATTCTTGGTGCGACGCGACAATACCTGAATGATTCGACGAATCTCCTCATCCCTGCCGATAACCGGGTCAAGCTTCCCCTGTTTGGCAATATCGGTGAGGTTTCTGCCATATTTTTCCAGGGCTTGATATTTCTCTTCGGGATAAGGATCGGTGACCCGCTGATTGCCCCGAATTGTTGTCAGGGCCTGCAGGAAGCCTTTTTCAGTTACTCCAAGCTCGGTAATTTTTTTGGACAGGTTGGATTTCTGTTCTCTGAGCAGGGTAAGAAAGATATGTTCCTGGCTGACATATTCGTCCTGCATCTGATTTGCCGTAGAAAATGCTTTATCCAGGATGTTCCTCAGCTCCGTGGAAACATAGACCTGTCCTGCACCGCCGCCAGAAACCTGGGGGGTCTCATCGATGACCATATTGACAGCCATGAGGACTCGTGAAGGGTCGATGCCCATCTTTTGCAGGGCCGGTACCACGACGCCTTCCGGCTCTTCAAGGATTGCCTTGGCCAGATGGGCCGGCTTAATTTCCTGGTGTCCCCTCTGAGCTGCCAGCTGCTGGGCGGCCTGAACCGCTTCCTGGGACTTTAGCGTAAACTTGTCGAATTGCATGGTAACCTCTTCTCTCTGTTAATGGTGAAATACCATCTCTGATTGTTTTATTTCAGCGCAGAAGATAAGAAGGGTTCAAGGGGGTGTCAAGTTTTTGACACGGGAAAAGAATAAAAAAAGAAAAGGCGGATTTGCCGTGCAAATCCGCCTTCAATAAAAACGCTATGAGGCTTGGTTATCCGCAGCTTCCAGAACCGCAGGAACCTGATGAACATCCTCCACCGCCGCCAATAGGATTGGCAGAGGTGATGCCGAAACCGGATCGTGGACCGGCGTCAACATACTCAACATTAATAGTGCCGCAGGTATCAATAAGACTTTCCTCAACGAGAAAGGTCAGGTCATCCTGGTCGAATACTTTATCGTTTTCTTTTGGCTCATCCAGAGCCAGGCCCAGTGAGGGGCCAGATCAGCCGCCCTGCATAAGGGCAACGCGCAATGCAGATTCAATATTGTTCTGGCTGAGGTACTCTTTGAGTTTGGTGACAGCCAGATCAGTCACGGTAAAAGACATGAAATCCTCCTTCTTTTTATCTTTGCTTCTATGCTGATGCATGAATATGTGTGCATGAATCAACAAGTCCTCGTTGACTACAACAATAAGCGTAGCAGTTTCAGAAGTCAATTAAACAATGAGAAACAAAAAAAAATGAATTAATTCTATATTGTTATTGAGTATAATTGGGTAAGAAGTAATAAAATAACAGATTATTTTATAATTGCGGCTTGAAAATCCATAGTGCTAAAGTTACAAGTTGGTCTTAATACTAGTCTCAGAAAATAATAATTGAGGAGCAGTCTTGTCTCTTAGCTGAGGAAAGCTCATGAAAAAAATAGTTATTTCAACCGGCGGGGGCGATGCACCCGGCCTCAATGCGGTGATCTATGCCGTTGTGCATGCCTGTTATAAACGTGGTTGGGAGGTTTATGGCAGTAGAAGCGGGTATGGGGGCTTTCTTGATATTGATGAGATGGTCAGGTTAACCCCCCGTGATGTGAGAGGGATTTACGCGCAGGGGGGAACAATACTTGGTTCGGTCAATAAGGGAAACCCGTTTTCAAAGCCTGTTAAGAATCTGGCCGGTGAAATACAGGTTGTCGATATGTCTGACAAAATCATGGCTAACTACAAAAGGATGGGATTTGACTGTCATATTGCCATCGGCGGTGACGGCAGCCTGAATATAGCCCATCGCTTCGCGCAACTTGGTATGAGAGTTATTGGGGTGCCGAAGACAATTGACAATGATCTGGAAAAAACCGATAGAACCTTCGGCTTTGATACCGCTGTATCAACGGCAACCAATGCCCTTGATAAGCTGCATTCAACAGCAGAGTCTCATGATCGGGTCATGGTTGTCGAAGTGATGGGCAGGGAATCGGGGTGGATTGCGCTCTACTCTGGAATTTCCGGCGGTGCCGACGTAATATTGATCCCGGAGATCCCGTTTGATTTGGAGAAAGTGTGCGAAAAGATCTCAGACAATGAGCTTCGTGAGAAACATTACTCAATTGTCGTTGTTGCTGAAGGTGCCATGGAAAAAAGCGGCAGAGTGTTCAGCAAAGGAAATGGTGAACTGGGAAGAGAAGAAGTTGTTTTGGGTGGTGTTGGTGAATGGGTTGCTTCTGAAATTAGAAAACAAACTGAAAAAGATACCAGGTCGCTGGTTCTTGGCCACCTGCAGAGAGGGGGGTCTCCGACAACCTTTGACCGCCTCCTGGCGTTAAGGTTTGGAGCCGCGGCTGTGCGACTCGTGGAGGAGGGAACCTTTGATCATATGGTGGCACTTGATTCCTCCCGAATGAAAGCAGTGCCAATTGCAGAGGCCATCAAAAGCCGCAAAAAAGTTGATCTCAACAGCGACAAGATCCTTACTGCCCGCGATATAGGAATCTGCTTTGGAGATTGAGAAAGGGTATCGCCCGCATGAATAGAGCGTCTCAATTGCAGGAGATTTATGATCGGCTTTATCAGTTTTACGGTCCGCAGAACTGGTGGCCGGCAGAATCAAGGATCGAGATGCTTGTTGGCGCTGTCCTTACCCAGAATACCAATTGGCAAAATGTCTCCAAGGCTATAAATACCCTTCGTACAGAGGGCATGCTCTCTTTGGATGCCCTCAGTTCCCTGCCGGTTGATACCCTCTCTTTATTCATTAGGCCTTCCGGTTACTATAACATAAAGGCGAGAAGGCTTAAAAACCTGTTGCGGATGATCGAAGATGAATATGGCGGCCGCCTGGATGATCTTTTGGAGACCGAACCCGCTGCTGCCAGGGAATCCCTGCTGTCAGTGAAAGGGATTGGACCTGAAACGGCCGATTCCATCTTGCTCTACGCGGGAGGTCACCCAATATTTGTTGTCGACGCCTATACCCATCGCGTTTTCTCACGTCACAATCTAGTTCCCGATGAATGCGATTATCAGAGCCTCCAGGACCTGTTTATGGACAATCTGCCTCATGATTCAAAACTTTTTAACGAATATCACGCACTCATTGTAAAAACTGCCAAGCAATTTTGTAAAAAGAACAAACCACTCTGTGAAAAGTGTCCTTTATTTGAGGGGTAAAACGCTATCGAGATCCATGCCTTCAGCAGGGAGAGAGCAGGAACGAGAGGGACATCGGCCTGCAATTTATGCCAGGGCTGCCCTTTGATGGCGGCTTATTGAAGCGTTGCTCAAAGAGATGTCTTTCTCTTGCTCAGATCTCCAATCATATCATCCGCCTCTTTTTCAGAATAGCCAAGCCTTAGCAATTCCTGACGATAAGAGCTGAGAACCTCTCTTGCTTTAAGCGGAGCATTTTTCTTGAGATAGAGCTGGTATCTGAGTGCAGCGCATTCATCGTCCTGAGCGAGGATCTTGGCACTTTTTTCGAGAATATGGAGCGCTTCGTCAAAACGATTATGCCTCAGTAACATGTCGCTCCAGGTAAGGCAGGTCTGTCTCATGGTCTCAAGAATATCATCATAAAAACTGAGCGCCTGGTCACTGATGAAAAACTCTGTGTGGGTGAAGTTTTTCCATAATGAGAATGCCTGAATAAAGGAATTTCCAGCCTGCCACCAGAGTTCTTGCCTGGCAAGTTTCAAACCATTTTGCGCCTCTCTGACGAATTCGACAGCATCTACTCTGACATTGGTTAACTGGATAAAACCTTTACCCACCAAAAAGTAGCAGGCGGCGGGAACCGGCAGTCTTTCTTTCAAAACCTTTCTCAACCGGTGGGTCAGCGTATCAAGACTGTTGCGCGCCTTATCAGGAGCATTGTCAGGCCAAAAGGCGAGTTGTATCTGTTCCTGGCCGATGCTGAGCCCGGGCGATGAGATGAGCAGACCAATCAACTCACGTTGCAGAGCGCTCAAATCTTTTAAGGTAAGTATTTTCTTTCCATGCAGGCGTATCGAAAATTCACCGATAATCTGGATATCCAGGAGTGGTGTGCTGACACCGTCGGATGAAATTGAGATCCCATTTCTTTTTTCAGCACATTTTTGGGCAAATTCTATTTCGATTCCACTTCTAACAGCGGTGCCCAGCAGTTGTTCCGTACAACGCGGTTCCCATCCCCAAAAAGAGGTGAAATGGTGATTCTTCATGAGACGAATCCAATTGCCGACCGTTTCCACAGAACGATCCTCATCTTCTCTTTTGATTGCTATAAGGGCGAGATAGGCAGAACAGCATGCCTCAACATAAGGAGATGGAATATTTTTAGCAGTAGCCAGTCCTTTATCAAGCAGGGCGGCTGCCTGATCTAAAATTCCGAGGTTGGCAAGAGATGCTCCTGCTATGGCGTAATTGTATGAGATATAGAACGGGCCCCCTGATTCATTGCGCAGACTGGTTGAGGTCTCAATATCCTTCAGGGCCTGCTCTCTATTGGCGCTGAGCGAATGAGCAAAGGCACGCCACTGAAGAAACTGACTGGTCATATGGTCACTTGAGGCACTCTTTGAGACCATCATGCCACGATCCAGGGTTTCTATCGCTTGCTCTACGCTTCCTTTGGAGATCAGCTCAATAGCAGACCAGATAAAGAGGTAGGGGGCTGCTACGGTCTGGCGCACAATATTCTCATCGACACTCGCCTGGATCAGTTCCTTCTGATGGGTGAATCCCGATGAGTTGCCGTGCATCGACAACTCACAAAGCTGCATGATATGTAGTGTCAGCCGATTGCTCATACCAACCAGGGGATCACTTGCAAGGTACAGAGAATTTTCTATTTCATACGTCGCTGATCGACGATCACCGCTGAGCAGGGCGATATATCCGAGAATAAATCTGGTGGCCGCAATAAAGTTTCCGCTTTCTCTCTTTTTTGCCAGTTCGTAGCCAAGTTTGGCGTAGTAATGGGCCTGTTCCATTTTGCCTTCAAAAAAGCAATAGCCGGCGGCCAGATTACGGGCGACGATAATGGTTATCTCTATCGGGAGATCCCGGTGGTTACGTTCAAAAAGGGTTTGTGTACGCTGAAGAAGCATTGACCCCAGATGGTAACGCCCCGAGATAACAAAATGAAAATAGATGATCTGGGAGAGTGACATCAGTTCTCCAGCTTCATCATTATTCTGGGCAAACTGTGTTCTGCAGGTCTCAAAGTAGGGCAGCGTGTGACGAGGATTGGTGTCAGTCGCCAGAAGGCCATAGAAAAAGGCGAGCCAGGTGTGCCTGAGCAGGGTTTCCTCTGGGATTGACTGCAATATTCCCAGAATTGCAAGGGTGCGGTTATTGGCAACGAGCTGGAGTCCCCAGCGCTTTATTACGGTCTCCATCCGAGAATAATCCTGGCCGTTCCGTAATGGTTTGAGCGCTTTTTCTATGAGACCGTTATCCAGGCAGTAGTCGGCTATCCGGCAGTAGATTCTCGCCACACCATCATCACCAAGCTCCTGCCTGCCTTTGATCTGTAAAAACTCCTGAAACAGATGGTGAAACCGGAAGACTTCATTATCATCATCCAGGCGATAAACAAAGAAGTTTTCATCGGCCATCCTGTCGAAATGGCGGTCAATATCATCAATTTGAGTCAGCTCGCGGGCCAGGCTGACCTCAACTTCGTCGAGAAAGGCGAGCTGTAAAAAGGCGTCGTGCACTACTTCAGGGACGTGCGAGAATATTTCTTCTTCAAAATAACTCAGTATATAACCGTCTTTTTTCTCATTAATGAGTTTCTGCTCATGCGCTCCTGTCGTATCTCCTGTTCGTTTTGTTCCTTTCTGTGTGAACGGGTGGGCTGCCAAAACGATTCCCATAACCCAGCCATTGGTTTTTTTTAGAATCTTTTCAGCCTCTTTCCTGGTTATACTGGTTTCGAAAACGATTTCGTACAGTGTCTCGATATCCTGCAGGCCAAGCGCCAGATCTTCGGTGTCCAGGTAGAGCGGTACAGATGTACGTGTCAATGATTGAGCCTGAAGTTTCAAACGCTGTCTGCTGGTGAGTATAAAATGGAGCTGAGGCGGAGATGTGTCGATCAGGTAATCAATAAGCTGATTGGTCGGTTGAAATTCGCTAATCAGGTGGAGATCATCGAAAACGAGAAACATATCGGTATTGACCGAAGCATCAAGATCGTGGAGCAGAATATTGATACACTCTTTAAAATCCATTGGCCCGATCTGACCCTCTTGGAGAATCGCAGCCAGTTGAGGTGATGTGAACTCACTGAATTGTCTTGATAAGGCAAAATGAAGTGCTGAGAGGAAGAGCACAGGGTCACTATCTTCTGAACCTACCTGGTACCAGATGAACGGGCGATCACTATGGTCGAGATACTGATAGGCAAGCGTGGTCTTTCCCTGGCCGGCCTGCGCCTCTATTACGATTATTTTTCTTAACGAGCCGGGTGCCCCCAGCCGTTCGGTGATAAGGTTATACCGTTGAAGTGACTGGGATTTGTTGATTCTTGGGGGGTAAAATTTGTTGGAGGCAATTGATTGCTGTAGCGTCTTTGTCCCTATCTTCATCACCGCTCATGAATGTTTTATTTGTCTTTGGTTCGGCTCTCCTGAAACCAGAGAAATTGTCTGCAAATTCCTCTCACTATATTTGCGTCCTTTTCTGTTAATCTAATTCTGCCGAGAAACTGCCGAATATTTCTCATCCAATAATTATGGCTTGTTTCGTTGAGAAAATCAATTTTCAACAATGTTTCTTCAACATGTTCATACATTCCCTCGAGTTGAAATGTTGTCGCGTATTCAGGTACCGCCGCGGCTTGCCTGGTTTCTTCAACAATTGCATAGTAGAGCTCATAACAGTGAATCGCCACCGCCTGGGCGAGGTTAAGCGACGAGAAGTCGGCGGTTGGAATGCTGGATGTATAGTGACAATATTTCAAGTCATCATTTGTAAGACCCCGATCTTCAGGCCCGAAGAGAAACGCAATCTTATTGTTGTGAAGAAGCGGCAGGACCTGGTCGATGACATCTCGAGGTGTTTGTTCGGCTGCTCTCTTTCTGCCAATTCGCGCGGTTGTGCCCACAACAAATGAAAACGGTGCCAGCGCTTCAGGCAGTGTGCTGTGAAACTCCATGGTTTCGAGAAGATGAGCAGCATTGTGAGTTGCCATCTGGGCCATTTGTTCATGATCAGGATACTGATCTCCCACAACAATAAGACTGCTTATACCCATATTGTAGCAGGAGCGAGCTGCTGCGCCGATATTGCCGGGATACTTCGGAGCCTTCAGAACCACGGCGACATTATCAAGAAGCGATCTGGATATACTCATGAGACGAAATAAAAAATAAAAAAAGGGCTGCCAGATATTCTGACAACCCTGAATTTGAAATTAGGTATGGCTTAAAAAGGAAGGCTGCTTCCAGATTAATCCTGCTTATTTGAATCCTCAAATGAGACCTTGCTTATTTTCTCATACTCTTCGGCCTGTCTGTCGGGGGTGGTCGGCATCAGCCTCTTGAGGAGCG
Source organism: uncultured delta proteobacterium (assembly GCA_963710015.1). Taxonomy (GTDB): domain Bacteria; phylum Desulfobacterota; class Desulfobulbia; order Desulfobulbales; family Desulfocapsaceae; genus MADRE3. The sequence goes on from CAVPYP010000002.1 coordinate 16,949, forward strand.
GCACCACACCTTTTTCTGATTTTTCAAAAAGATTTTCAGCTTCTTTCAGGGTGATTTGCCAGGCGGGTGCAAAGCCCGGAGCCTTTTCAAACATAATATCAAGAGCGGTCTGATAGACAAAGTATTGACGTATTTCCTTTCGACCCGGCTTTTGATTGAGTGACTGTACCGTTATTCGAAGATTGTCCCGCTCCTGCTTGAGCCGGTCAAGCTCTGATTTTCTCCGCTCATTCTCTGATGAGTCAATTTCCAGCTTTGTGTGAAGGTGGGCTCGAAGACGATCAACCTCTTTTGACAGCTCACGTCGTCTGAGAAACCCTCTAATATAGATGATGACACAAAAAAGAATGCCAAGAGCGAGGCCTTTGGCGAATGGATTGGTAATAATTGAGACAAACCAGCTCGTTTCTTCCATTATATATCCTCCATAGGATCTGGTTGAAAGGAATTCTCGTGATTCATAGGAAACTTCATGTTCTGAAATAAATAGGATAAAAGTGAGGCCAAGTCAAGCGACAAAAGCAGCTCTCCAACGATAAAAGATATTTCATTTCATTTAAAAACGCAGAAAATGGGTGGAACTGTGGATACAGAATTATTAACTGATACCTGGTGGTTGTCTGGCAACAAGAGATTGAAGGTCAAGATGACGCATGATATCGTTTGAAGTATATTTTATTAGCTGAGCGTATCAACCTCAGTCAGTTCCACAAGCAGCGGCTGGCCGATCTGAAATGTTACTCCGCTGATGTCTCCGACAACTCTATGCCGTTTTTCATCGAATATATAGTAGTCTTCCTGCATGGTTGACAGTTTGATAGCACCGCTGACAAAGGTGTCGATCAATTCAACATAGAGTGATGAGTCGGAAATTCCAGAGATAACCGCCTTGAATGTTTTGCCAATCTGGGTAGACATAAATTGTCTTTTCAAACGGTCTTCCATATCACGTTCGGCACTGATCGCCGTTCTTTCTCTCGCAGATAGAGCCTGACCAGCCTCCTGCAGAGGAACAGGGGAACAGCGGTTTTCTCTGGACTGTCTGGTTGATGGTGAACCTTCAATAAGGCGGCATATCTGCCTGTGGACAACCAGATCCGGATATCGCCTGATCGGGGAGGTAAAGTGGAGATAATTATCGGCAGCAAGACCGAAGTGACCAAGGTTTTGTGCACTGTATCGGGCCTGCTGCATGGTTCTCAGCAGCAGGTTGTTGATAATGTATTCATGAGGAGATCCCTCGGCTTTGTCGATCACCTCATTATACCACGCTGGATTCTGTTCTGAATGTGAAAGGTTGAATCCAAGAGTCGCTGCGAACTGAATAAAGTCTGACACTTTTTCCGGATCAGGCGTTTCATGGACACGAAAAAGGGTTTTGCAATCTGTCTCGATGAATACGTCAGCGACTGCTTGGTTGGCTGCAAGCATGAACTCTTCGATCATCTGATGTGCGAAATGTGCTTTAGTTCTTGCTATTGAGTTGACGGTACCGTCAGGCTTGAGGCTGATATCGGCTTCAGGAATTGAAAACCTGATGGAACCGCGCGCCATCCTTTTTGCCCGCAGTTCCCTGGCAAGTTCTGAAGCCCATTTCAGAGGGGTCAGGAAAGCCTTGTGGGCTTTTCGCATGGCTGGGTCGTTGCCGGTGATAATGTCCTTTACCCGATCATAGGTGAACCGCTGGCTGCTTCTTATTATCGACCTCACAAGCCGTCTGTTTTTGAGGGTTCCGGACCGGTCAAAATCGAGTACGACCGTTACTGCCAGTCTGTCTTTATCGGGTAACAGACTGCACAGGTTGTTGGAAAGATTTTCCGGCAGCATCGGAATGACCGTGCCTGGAAAATAGATTGAAGTACCCCGCTCATAGGCCTCGAGGTCAAGCCGGCTGCCAGGTTTTACATAGGCTCCAACATCGGCAATTGATACCCAGAGACGAAATCCATTGCGCTTTTTCTCCACACATACTGCATCGTCAAAATCTTTTGCATCCTCACCGTCAATGGTGATGTGAAGAAGCTCCCGAAGATCCTCGCGTTTTTCCGGACCAGGCGTTGGTTTCGTGGAAAGTGATTCTTTTTCGGCTTCCGGGCTGAAGGTCTTGACCAGGCTGAATTTTTCGACAACAAGCTCTGTCTGAACCACAACCGATGCCGGGTCGCCAAGCACTTTGACAATTTCCCCGCTCAAACCACCGGCAAAGTCCTGTTTTTCTCGAAGTTTGACAATCACTGCTTCTCCATTTTTAACAGGCTCTTTCAGGGGTTGCGAGATGGTTATGGAGAATGGATAGCGGGGGTCCTCAGGATAAACAACGCCATAATTCTGATCAGATTTATAAAATCCTGCCAGCTGACTCTTTCCTCTTCTGAGGATATGCATTACCTCGGCTTCAGGTCTGCCATCCCTGCGAACATTGATTACCTTGATCAGTACGCGATCCCCATGGCGGGCTGAATGCATCCGTGCTGCAGAAATGAAGGGATCTTTGTTAAGGATTTTTTTGTTTTCACGGAAACTCAAGTCTGCTGCAAAACCAAACCCTCGGGGATTTTTTTCAATGGTTGCTTCGACAAGCCGCAGGCTGCCGGCCAGTGAGAAGGTCTTATTGCCGTGTTTTTTAATGTCTCCGCGTCGGCAGAGTTCCTCCACTGATTTTTCCATGGATAGTCTGGAAGAGCGGGGAAGGTTCAATGACTCGAGCAGATCATTAATGGACAATGACGTTTCTCCCAGATAGAGACTCGCGAGAATATGCCTGTAAAAACGGTTGTCTGGTGTTGTGCGCTGTTTATTTTTTTTCCTGCGGTGGATTTTATCTCTGCTGTGCAGTCGTCCTGTTTTTTTTCGTGCCATCAGATTTATTGCTGTCCTCCAGGGGCTTTGAGTTATTTTTAAAGAGAGTACCATAACCCGGTGAAATGATGATCTGGTTATGAGCAGGCTAGCTCCCTGTTTCGCTGATTTCTCAGTAACATCTGGTCATTTTTTTTAATTTGTATTAAGTGATACCGCTATGGTTCGTTTCTACATGGTAAGTCTTTTAAATTAATAACGTTATATCGATATTCATGAGGTCGCCCGAAGTGCAGGAGGTTCCGGGGGGTTATTATGGAAGAGAACAAGTTGTTGCCATTTTTTAACGGCGGCTTAATGTAACACAGGTGGGGCCCGGGTAAAATGGCCAAATACTGCTGAGCCCTGCTGATCAACCATCATGTTCAAAGAGTATACACCATATGTCCAAAATTCCATTTGATCTGGAACTTTATCGCAGCCAGATGCGCACATTTATCAGCGGCAAGCCTTTTGAACAGGTTTTCTGGGATGCGCTTGATTTTGCGACGGAAGCGCATGACGACCAGTGGCGACGTTCAGGAGATGCCTACATCCTGCACCCCTGCTCGGTGGCAAAGATCCTTGCAGAGGAAATGGACATAACAGATCCGGAGATTCTGGCTGCAGCATTGCTCCATGATACTGTCGAGGATGTTGAAGAGGTAACATCTGAGGTGGTTGGGAAGAATTTTGGTGCGTATGTCCAGGCAATTGTTGAAGGGTGTACAAAAGTAACGCATCGATCCGGCAGTAAACAGGCACACAGTAAACGGGTCCATCGAAAGATTTTTTCAGGCGCAGCCCTGCGGCCTGAAGTTATGCTGGTCAAACTTGCCGACCGGCTTCACAACTTGCGAACGCTGAAAGCAATGCCGCAGAACAAACGGCAGAGAATCGCTGACGAGACCCTTGATATCTACGCACCGCTGGCGACAGTATTCGGCCTGTTTAATATGAAACGGGAGATGTACAATCTTGCGCTTTCCTATAAGTTTCCGAAACAGGGTTCCAAGCTGAGTAATTACATCCGTCAGCTTGGTGATTCTGAAATATCGGGTCATATTCTTGAAGATTTGCGTGTCGCGGCAAAAGATGCCGGCTTAGTCGCGGATATTTCAATGAGGCTCAAGGAGCTCTGGGCCTATTTTGACACCGCCAACCGTATTTTGCTTAAAAAGATTGAAACACCGGTGGAATTTCTTGTCAAAGTAGAGACGGTGGCTGATTGTTACAGTGCACTGGGTGTTATAAACCAAACCTTCAGGCCGATCCCGCGAACGATCAGGGATTTTATTGCAAACCCAAAGCCGACCGGCTATCAGGGGCTTCATGCCAGAGCAATTATCCAGGGGCAGCGTTATCTCTTTAAGGTACGGACCAGCGAAATGGCCAGAAAGGCCCAGCGGGGCTTGTTTCGAAACTGGAACTCGAAGAGCGGCAAGCAGGGCAAGTTTATCCTGGAACTCAGGGAAATGCTGGATATTATCGGCTCTGATCATACGGTGTCCTATCGGGATTTAATTGCCGCAGGGGGAAAGAAGGAGATATATACCTATACCCCCCAGGGAGATCTTATCTGTCTGCCGACAAAATCTAATGTGCTTGATTTTGCCTTCCGTGTTCACACCGAGATCGGCAGGAGCTGCACCGCTGCCATGGTCAGGAACACGAAGGTTGGTCCTGACTACCAACTGGAGGATGGGCAGATGGTAAGAATCATCCGGTCGAATAAACCGGTGGTTTTTGATCAACAGATGCTGCAGCTCTGCCAAACCCCAAAAGCTCGCTCAGAACTTTCCAGAGGATTCCGTATCAGGGGGCAGCGGGTGGCTCAGGATATTGGCGTGGCGACCTTGTTGCAGGAAATGAGACGATATGGACTTCCCAGAGATCTGCTGGAAAATGAAGAGATGTCCCGTGTCGTTGAGTCTTTCAGCCTTAAAAATAAGGAAACCTTATTCAGTAAGATCGGCAGGGGAATTATTCGCTTACCGGAGGTTATAGAACGGATTCGCCAGGAGCTGTTTGAAGGGAATTCCTTTCTGGTAAAGCCGACTGGCGAATTCAATAAAATAAAGCTTGATACACTTGATCCGGTATTCATCAAGCTCTCATCCTGTTGTAAGCCGAATCCTGCAGAGAAATCAAATTGCGCCCTCCTGACTGATAACTGGCTGTCGGTTCATCACAAAAACTGTCCAAGGCTGCATGAAATAAAGTTTCAGCGGGAAGATGCCGTGGATATCTCATGGGAGCGTAGCACCCCAATAAGCAAACCGCAGAGTATTGTCTTCGCTCACATAACGAGAGATAACCTGATGCCGATAATCGGTGCTGCCCCTGTTCAGATGAAAATGAACGGGCTGATGGTATTATCCAACCATCCCAGCGAACAGCAGGCCTGGGAGCTTTCTTTTTCTGTTACGGATCTCTATGGGCTTCAAAAAGTTTTACGTCATTTTGATCGATCCGATGCTGATTATGAGTTTTATCTCGATTTTTAAGCAGCGGAGTCTTTCTTTCCCTGTGCAGCTTCACGATAATTACTGAGAATCCGGGCAAGCATGTCAGGCAGATCATTTGTTTGTCGTGAACTCCTGAGAATCTGCTTCAGTGTTTTTTCCAGAGTGAGAACCTCACCAAGGAATATATGTCGTAATATCAAGTGAAATAAGTCGAGTAATCGTGGTCAGGTTTGAAATTCGTGATTGCAGGTGCTGGTCCCGGTCAAAGGCAGTTGAGGCAAAGATCTCCACTGGGGCGCCCTCAATTTCGCTGACGGAGACGTACCAGGTATTTTGTTCACGATCATGGGTGCGATAACGCACCGCATCAAGGACATCTGGAAGCTCCTGCTGATCCTTGGGACGGTGGCTGGAGGTGTCGGCTAGTTCAGTTCTGGTAAGTTTGCAGAGTTGCCCAATGAGACCGGGCTGGTTTTTGACAGCATCAACCAGAGCCTTGCAGCTTGAACAGAATTCGTTGCCCTCACTTTCGAAAAGGACCTCGCTTTTGCCGCATCCGTCACATATTTCTGTATCAATTTTCTGTGTCATGGGACCATATTTTATTTGGTAATGTTGATTTAATATGCCTGCTGAGCAGACGTTGAAATTCTTTTCCGTCGATTTCACGAGCGCCCATCGACACCAGATGGCTGGTGGTCATCTGGCAGTCAATGAGCGCGTAATTATTTGTTTTTAAGAAGTTTACAAGCTCAATCAGGGCAAATTTGGAACTGTTGGCAGACAGTGTGAACATCGATTCTCCAAAAAACACCTTGCCGAGTGTGATACCGTAGAGTCCTCCTACGAGTCGGCTGTCGTTCCAGCACTCAACAGAGTGTGCATAACCAAGACGGTTCAGCTTTTTGTAGGCCTGTATCATCTCGGCGGTGATCCAGGTCTCTTCCCTACCCGCCTGTCTGCTCGCCGCGCAGGCGGCGATTACCCTATCGAACGCCCTGTTGATGGTAAACGTCTGTACGGTATTTTTGTAATATCTCCTGAGTCGTTTTGAAACCTTCAACTCGTTGGGAAAAAGAACCAGTCTTGGTGAGGTAAACCACCAGAGAATCGGGTCATTTTCTGAATACCAGGGGAAAATTCCCAACCTGTAGGCTGCTAAAATTCGACGAGGTGATAAGTCACCGCCGACCGCAAGGAGGCCATTTTCTTCAGCCAGCTCTGGAGGAGGGAAACCAATCTGATCACTTAATCGAAAAACAACCATAAGCGAATGTACAATAGTGGCTTGCATCGTGTCAATGACATCCGGGAGGTACAATCAATAAACAAACCGGCCGCCATATCACGATATTCTTTTGCTTAAAGAAACCTATATGTTAAATAATGCCTGGGATACCTGTTCTTAAACAGAACGTAATTACTTTATAGAAATGACAATGTACAGGGAACTGCAAACCTTAGACCCGCAACCGTTTCAAGATACGATTGATACCGTTTTTTTCTTTTCAGGCGGTGGACGGCGGGAAACTATTGACGACATAAAAGCCGCGTTATCCCAGTCAGTCCCTTTGCTGCTTTTGACTGGAGGCGAAGGAGCCGGCAAAACTATGGTCTGCCGAATGGTAGAAAAGGAACTACCTGCGCAGACGATTTCTGTCTTTTTGCCGCAAGCCATAAATTCGTTCGATGACATGGTCAGAATCGTCATGCAGGAAACTGGTTTCGGTCCGGAAGAGGAGGAGACTGATACGGCGATCCTTCTGGAAAAAATAGTTGCTGTGCTCCAGGAGCGTGACCTGAGCCTTGTTGTTTTCTTTGACGAAGCGGAAAAGATCTATCTGGCGACGCTGGAAAGGGTAAGAAAATTGCTCGATCAAGTTAATGAGGAAAAGACAATTTTCCAGTTTGTCTTTTCCGGCCGGCATTTGCTTGAAGATAATCTTAAACAGTTGAGCATAGTTACATTTAAGGATGTTGAGGAGCGTCGTTTTACTCTGAGAGCGCTCAATGAAGAAGAATCCTGCAGTTATCTCAATCACTGTATGAAAATTGCATCCGGTGAGGATGAGCCGTTTTTTCCACAAGATCTTGTCAAAAAAGTATCTTCAGGCGGAACCAATTTTAAAAGACTTAATCATTTTGCCCTGGAAGCATTCCAGTCAGATCAGCTTGATACCACATTTCTCAGACTGCTCGATACCATTGAAGATCAACCGGCTTCAATACCGGCTGGAGAGCGGAGGGAGCGGGAGTCCTCGGCTCCGGCTCGCAGACGGGAGGTAAATCTTGAGTTTCTTTCTTTCAGGAAAATTTTGCCGGGCTGGATTCTCTATGGAGGCGGAGTTTCCATAGCCGCACTGCTCATCTTTTTCTGGTTAGATTTCACTGGTGACCGGGAACCGCCGAAAGATACGACTTCGGAAGTCCCGATCATTGAGTTGAAAAGGGTTGTTCCGCTGAACCCTCCCCCGGCTCAGGAGATTGCTGCGGAAACCGAAGAAACGGCTGAACCGCAAGGAGAACAAGCAGGCGAAGATACGCATAGAGAGGAAAAACCGTCTGAACAGCCTGCTGTGAGCACTGGTGAGAAGTCTGCCGAACCTGTAATCGCTCAGGCGCAAGAGAGGACTGACGAAAAGCCGGTGGAGCCGCCTGCCGCGAGCCGTGATGAGAAGTCTGCCGAACCTCTAATCGCTCAGGCGCAAGAGAGGACTGACGAAAAGCCGGTGGAGCCGCCTGCCGTGAGCCGTGATGAGAAGTCTGCCGAACCTGTAATCGCTCAGGCGCAAGAGAGGACTGACGAAAAGCCGGTGGAGCCGCCTGCGGTGAGCAGTGCCGAGCAGCCTGCCGAGGCTGTAATAGCAGAGGCGAAAGAGGGGCTGACGAAAAGCCGGTGGAGCAGGTGGAGGCTGAAAAACAACCGGATCTCAGTGAGAAGACACCTGCTTCTGTTTCGAGTAGGGAGATGGAACCAGAGATTCCTGCTGTCGCTGAAAAAAGCGCTGAAGAGGATCAAGCGACGGAGGCTGAAGGTACGAACAATGTATTGGTCGAGCCGCTGGAGGAGACTGAGAGACCCTTTTCAGCTGATACCATCAAGCAGACAAGGCTGCCGGAGCCAATCGTTATCATTGGCGATGAAAAGAAGTTCAAGGAGCCGAAGCAGGAGGTCGCCAATGGCGTTACAATAGCCTTACCGACTGAAGATACCATACCTGTCCTGACAGATAAGGCTGTCGATGCTCTTTTTCTCAGGAGAATTGCCGCTGGAGCACGGTGGCTTGTTGGCGGAGGAAGCGGGAAGTATACGATCCAGTTGATGGTTCTCACTTCAGATAAGGCTGAAGAGAGTCTAAAAAAAATGTTGAGAACTGCTGAGTATCAGAATGTCTCAGATCAGTTGTATGTCCTGAGACGAACAGGGCCTGATCCGACCGTCATGGTTTTTTACGGAGAGTATCCCAATCTTGCAGCAGCGCGTAACAGCAGAAACAATCTTCCGGTTTTCCTGAGAAAGCATCGTCCGTATGCCATATCGGTTTTTGGTGCTGTTGAAAAAGCAACCGCCCCACAATGATTGGTATAAATAGAAACGAACGTTTGCCGCTATTAATGGTTCATTATCCATAGGTCCAGAACAATGCAGCCACTATTGAATGATCACTTCTCTTATCAGACAGCTCGGCGGCCAGTCTCAATGATCGGAAGGAACCTTCCTTCCGCTTGTTTTTATTCTTCTTTTGTGTGGGTCGTGATCAGATCCAGTATAAAGGCCCGGAGAGGACAGTACACTGACGAAGACTGGGCGCAGAGCAGTATCGATGTCCTGCGGAATCTGGAAAAAGTTGGTGTGTCAGTTGAGATAGCGGGTGGCAACCATATAAGCGAGCCGGAATCACCGGTGATATTTGTCGGAAACCACTTGAGTATGCTTGAGACAATGGTTTTACCTTCAATTATTGTTCCTTTTCGGCCCGTTACCTTTGTGATCAAACAATCCCTGCTGGAATACCCGGTATTTAAGCATATAATGCGCTCACGAAATCCAGTGGCGGTCAGCAGGACGAACCCTCGCCAGGATCTGAAGACAGTGCTCGAAGAAGGGGTGGAGCGCTTATCGAGAGGTATTTCAATTATTATTTTTCCACAGACAACAAGAGCGCCTTTTGACCCCAAACAGTTCAGTTCAATAGCTATCAAACTGGCAAAAAGAGCTGCCGTACCAGTGGTGCCGCTGGCTTTACTGACAGATGCCTGGGGAAACGGTGTTCGGCTTAAAGATTTCGGCAGAATAGATCCCTCTAAAAAGGTATATTTCTCATTTGGCGAACCGATTGAAGTAAAAGGAAAAGGAACAGAGGTACATCAAGGTATTGTCGATTTTATCCAGAAACACCTTGCTGCCTGGCAGAACTGATTGTTATCTGTATGATAGATATGCTCTTCTGACAGGACAGGGGAGGTCTCTCCTGCCCGGCGGCGTCAGGGACTGCAGGTGATAGCGCGACGAGAGACCGCAAGATTAATCGATTCCGGGGGGACGTCATGGCCAAAATCAGGTGGGGAATTCTGAGTACTGCGAAGATCGGGGTCAAGCAGGTAATTCCTGCAATGCAACAGGGTGAATTTTCAGAAGTTACGGCGATTTCTTCCCGCTCGCTGGAACAGGCGCAGACAATAGCAAAGCAGTTACGTATACCAAAGTATTACGGTTCATACGAGGAGTTGCTGGAAGATCCGGAAATTGACGCAATTTATAATCCACTTCCCAATAATCTTCATTGTCAATGGTCAGTCCGTGCCATGAAGGCTGGGAAGCATGTTTTATGTGAAAAACCGCTCGGACTTACATGTGAGGAGGTTGAGACCCTCATCAGGACAAGGGATGAATGTAATATTAAAGCCGGCGAGGCTTTTATGGTCAAGGTACATCCTCAGTGGACCGCAGTCTATGAAAAGGTCGTCAACAAGGAGATTGGAGATTTACGACTCATACAGGGGATGTTTTCCTATCACAATGCCGATCCTCAGAATATTCGTAATATTCCGGAGACGGGTGGAGGCGGAATGTGGGATATAGGCTGTTATCCGGTTACCCTGTCTCGTTATCTGTTTCGGGAAGAACCGGTGAGGGTGGCCGCCTCGCTGGAGTTTGATCCACTTATGAAAACTGATCGGCTTGGAACTGTGATTATGGACTTTCCAAGCGGTAAAGCTGTCTTTGGGGTCAGCACTCAGCTGGTGCCGTTTCAGTCTATGCACATCTTTGGTACAAGTGAGCACCTGGAGGTATTGATACCATTTAATGCTCCCAAAGATCGATCCTGTGTCCTTCACCAGGATGGCGGCGATATCCTCGGTGATAATACCAGGGTCCACTTGTTTCCAGCGGTCGATCAATACACCCTGCAGGGCGATGAATTCTCCCGGGCAATCCTGGACGATACAGAAGTTCCATCAACATTTGAAGATAGTCTGGCCAATACACGAGTTCTCCTGGCTATCTTTCGGGCAGCTGCAGAAGACAGCTGGGTCCAGGTGTAAAGAGTTTTTAGTGCTTTCCCAGATGGTTTAAAAATATTCAGATAATTCCCAATTTTGCCAGAAGGGTCTTGAAATCAGCCTGATCAAGTCTTTCCAGCCCGGCCTGCTTAGCATAGCGTAGCGCTTCCCGGTAGTCCTTGGCGTCGAGAGGCTGTCTCAGTTCCCGGTGCTGGTCACTAGATCCGCATGGACGATACTGGTCCATGATATTAACGTAGGTTTGGGGTGAGATTGTCGTGGCAATATAGTTAAGTATATTTTTCGTCTCTTCAAGCCCTCCTGGCATGACAAGGTGTCTTACCAGAAGTCCTCTGACAGCAATACCGTGCTCATTAACAATCAGCTCACCAACCTGGTTGTGCATTGTTAACAGTGCTGCCTTTGCGATGTCAGGATAATCCTCTGTCTGACAATATTTCTTGCTGCTCTCCGCCTGCCAGAATTTGAAGTCGGGCATGTATATGTCAATCACCCCGTCTAGGAGCGCGAGCGTTTTTTTCGATTCGTAGCCGCTCGAGTTATAAACTATTGGCAATCTCAACCCTTGTTCAAGAGCAATGACCAACGCTTCGAGTATCTGCGGTACTACATGACCAGGCGAGACAAGGTTTATGTTATGGCAGCTCTTGCGCTGCAGTTCCAGCATAATTGCTGCCAGATGATCAGGGGTGGTTTTGGCATAGTTGTCCGGGAAATGGCTGAGCTCGTAATTCTGGCAAAAACAGCAGCGTAGGTTGCAGGAAGCAAAGAAGATGGTACCTGAGCCGTTTGTCCCGCTAAGCGGCTGCTCCTCTCCAAAATGGGCACCATAGCTGGCTGCCTTTGCATATGGGCCGGTAGCACAAATACCATGTTCGCCTTCAAGTCGGTTAATACCGCAGTTTTTAGGACAGAGGTCACAGGCTTTTAGAATGGCTTGTGCCTGTTTTACCCGTTCTTGTAATTCTCCGGTTCTAAAAAGTTCGCGGCTCCCGATAGTCATTTTAGCTCTCCGGTCTTGTTGAAAATGTTTCTTGTCTTATAACTGGATTATACCGTTTTGCTTTGATACTATTTAATAGTTTTGGTAATGAATTTCCAATTAATAGAAACAATTCCCGAGAACCGGAACCCATGTTAAACAAAAGCAGGGTAAGCATTTGAAATTCAAATATTTTGATAATTTACCAATCCAGAGAAAAATCACCTGGCTGATCATGGCTATTACTGGAATGGCTCTTTTGCTCTTCTCTTCACTCTCGGTGCTCAATCAGGTTCGATTACTGAGAACCGGTATGGTTGAGAACCTGGAGGTACTGGCGGGTGCGATATCACGACTGAGCCCCTCAAGTCTTGGCTCACCGCAGAGTGTCTCAGCAGAAGAACTGCTCAGTGTTTTAAAAGAACATAAGGATATCGAAGCAGGAGCCCTCTATAACAGCAGGAATGAACCATTTGCCGTTTATCTGCGGAGAAATGATAAAAAAGAGACGGCACCACCTCGGACGATTGGTGATGATGGTTATCGGTTTGTCCAACATGGCGGTGTTCCCAAACTGGAGATCTTTCACCCCATCACCCAACAGGGTAAACGTATTGGTACGGTGTATGTACGGTCAAATCTGAACAAACTGAAAACTCAGATATACAACACCTTTTTTGTTCTTGTGCTCAGTATGTTTTGTATCCTGTTTGTTGCTCAGCTTGCCGCCCGAAAATTGCAGCGCGGTATTACGGACCCAGTTTTCAGCCTTGCCAATACCGTTCGGCGGATTTCTGAACTTGGTGATTATTCTGTTCGGGTTGACCGCGCAAACAGAGATGAGATCGGCAGCCTGATCGATGACTTTAACACCATGCTTGATGCCATACAGGTCAGAGACAGTGAACTCAATCAGCATAGGCACAATCTGGAATTGCTGGTTGAGGAACGAACCGGGGAGCTTCGCAACAGTCGAGATGAAGCCCTGGCTGCTGCGCAGGCGAAAACAGAATTCCTGGCGAACATGAGCCACGAAATTCGCACCCCGATGAATGGTGTTATCGGCGTCCTGTCGCTGCTCAAGGGCGCACCAATGACTGAGGAGTACCGACGACTGCTGGAGACAGCGACACGATCAGCCGATTCCCTGATGTTTATCATCAATGATATTCTTGATTTTTCAAAAATTGAAGCCGGTATGGTTGAGTTTGAGTCGATTCCTTTTGATCTGAGAGAACTGGTTGAGGAGACAGCTTCTCTGTTTATTGATGCAGTTAATTCAAAAAAGATAGATCTTATCAGTTTTATACCCCGTGATGTCCATTGTTTTGTCGAGGGAGACCCTGTCAGGCTGCGGCAGATCCTGACCAACCTGGTGAGCAATGCGGTCAAATTTACCGCGGAAGGTGAAGTGCTCCTCAAGGTGGAGCATATTGAAACGAGGGCCAACAGGCAGCTGCTCAGGTTCAGGGTGATAGACAGCGGCATAGGTATTTCGGACGCATCCCTGCCGCATCTTTTTGAAAAATTTACTCAAGCCGATGGTTCAACCACCCGGAAATATGGCGGTACCGGTCTTGGCTTAAGCGTCTGCAAACAGCTGGTGGAGCTCCAGGGCGGCGACATTAGGGTTACGAGTGAAGTAGATAAAGGATCAGAGTTCTGGTTTACCTTGCCGCTTCAGGTGATACCTGCCTCGAACTTTGCTTATCCCTGCCTGAAACTCGACGGCAAGCGCATTCTCATCGTCGATGACAACGCCACAAACAGGATGATTCTGGATCACTATCTCACGGCCTGTACTGTCTCGATAACCTCATGTGTGAGCGGCCTGGACGCGCTGCAGCGGGTTGAAAATGGTTTCAAGGTAAATCAACCATTTGACATCATACTGATCGATCACCATATGCCCGGTATGGATGGAATGCAGCTCGCTGAGAAATTAAACAATCAGTATGGGGTTCACGGTCCAGATATGTTCATATTCAGCTCAGGAAGCCTGAAGTTTGAATCTGCGCAAAAAAAAGGTGTTAAGGCCATAATCCATAAGCCGATTCACCAGACACACCTCTACGATATGCTTGTAAACCGTTCAAATCATAATGATATTTCACCTGATGCTGATCGGAAGAGCGAGCGGACACCTCTTCTCACCGGCCGGGTTCTGCTCGTTGATGACGAACAGATTAACCAGAAAGTGGCCTGTGCTATTCTCGAGCAATTTGGTCTTCATACCGATCTTGCGGTAAATGGCTGGGAGGCTGTGCAATTAAGCGATGCCAATAGCTATGATGTGATTCTAATGGACATTCAGATGCCTGAAATGAGCGGCTATGAGGCTACCGAGATAATCCGTGAGAGAGAGGCTGCCACTGGAACAAAACGTGTTATTATTATCGCAATGACCGCAAATGCGATGGAGAGTACAAAGGCTCGCTGTCTCGAGGTGGGGATGGATGATTTTATTTCAAAACCAATCAAGCCCAACGAACTTGTAAAACGATTGAAACCGTGGCTTGTGGACGGCCAACCTGGTGAGATCAGAACAGCTCAGCAGGCCAATAAAGTAGATAAACCTGATCAGTCAGAGCTTTGGGACTATGAGCGGGCGCTGCAGTTTGTCGGAGGAGATGAAAAACTCTTTCATGAACTGATTCTTCTTTTTGTGGAAAGAAAGATGCAGTTGTTAAATTCAATTCAAAAGGCAATTACCAGAGAAGACCCGAAGTTACTTGATGATGCTGCCCATGCCTATAAAGGTGCCGTCAATCACTTTTCAGCACAATCAGTAAGAGATATTGCCTTTCGTCTTGAGAGTAAAGGAAAGGCCAATGATATGTCCGGTGCCCATGAATTGTTCAGCAAGCTGGTGGATCTTTCAGATGAACTGGCAGAAAGTTTGAAAGAAAAAGCTGAAAAGATGGATAACGAAAAAAGCCCGTCGATCAGTTAGAAATTGCCGGGATGTTCCTCAATTTCAACCCTGTCTCTTCCGTTCTGTTTTGCCCGGTAGAGAGCACGATCTGCAGCCTTTGTCAGGTCTTCACCACTGGTCATGGTTTCATGCCATGAGGCAACCCCAAGGCTTATGGTGGTCTGGATGGTGTGTTCATCCAGGCTGATTCGAAGGCTGTGTATGGCCTGGCGGAGACGTTCGGCCAACTGTCTTGAATCCGGCAGTGCACTGGGTGCACAAATTACCAGAAATTCTTCTCCACCGATTCGACTTACCATGTCATAGCTGCGGGCTGTGGTGCTGAATATATCGGCTATTTTCTTTAATACGCGATCACCAATGTCATGCCCGTAACCATCATTGATTAACTTGAAATGATCAATGTCGATCATGATACAGCTGAGCGGGGTTTTATGGCGGCGGGATTCTGAGACTTCTTCCTTGAGACGGTTGAGAGCGCTGCGCCTGTTCGGCAGACCAGTGAGTGCGTCGGTCATGGCCATGGTTTCCAGCTTTCTATTGGCAGCAGCGAGCCTGGCCGCGTATTTCTGGATTACTTCATGATCCTGACTGATTTTTTGCTGGAAGCGGATGATTCTTTCACCACTGTTCAGCCGGGCTGCAAGAACTCTTGGCGTGAAGGGTTTGACGACAAAGTCGTCAGCTCCGGCGTCAAGTGCCTGAACATGTTCTTCCTCAGACTCTTTGCCGGTGAGCATAATGATATAGATATGCTGGGTTATACTGGTGGATCGTAATATTCTGCAGAGATCAATACCGCTGACTTTCGGCATACGCCAGTCGGTGATGATCATGTCAGGCAATGCTTCCAAAGCCAGTGACAGCGCATCATCTCCGTTTTCTGCGGTGTAAACTGTTTTGCCACCGCTTTCAAGCATCTTCTTCAGACCCGCCAAGGTCATTGGGTCGTCATCGACCACAAGAATTTTCAGAGGTTTATTCCCTGAATCAGCAGCTACCGTATGTTCTGGACCTAAATCCATGCGGGGCGGCTTTTCAAAAAGTGCTGATTTACTCATCCTGTTGAGATTTTCCTTGTGTTCGATACAGTTTTTTTGCTGATTATTTATCCTCTTATACTCTATATGATCAGAAAAATTTGTACAAGGCTGTGAATAGTTATATTCGGTTAATATTTGTCATAATTCAATTTTCTCAATGACGTGTTGTCAGCATACGATCTTGAAAAGTGTATGGCGCTCTGGTTTTCTTTAATCTCCGATGGTAATGAATCCCTGGATTCGGTCAAGTTCAGCCAGTGTTTGGGCATAAATCACCTTGGTCAGGTTCTCCGCTGAAAGGGCATTAGAATAGTCCTGCTGGGCGATGAGCACATCAAGCGTCGTAGAACGTCCTGCATCAAACTTAATCTGCTCGGCTTCGAGTCGCTTCTCTGTGGCAATAGCGGTCTTATTGGTAGCCTCTATTGCCTTCAGGGCAAGCTCCACGTCGCGGACGGTAATCCGTACGGTTCTTCTGATGTTCTGCTTGAGCAGTTCAAGGCTGGTTTTGCTTTTTCTGTTTTCGGCCAAGGCTTTGCGGAGCCGACCTTTGGCCAGTGAGTTATTGAATGGTCTCGAGAAGGTAACACCTACCTGCCATTGCGTTTCCGAGTCATTAAGAGAGCTGTCCAGGGCGTTGCCATAGGTGTCGTCGGTGCCGCCAAATCCGACTGAGCCGACAAGGTTAAGCGCGGGAAGAATATTGTTCTCTGCCTTGTTAACCTGGAACTCTGAGGCCTTAATCTGCATGGCGACGGCTTTCAGGTCGGGACGATTTTCCAGGGCGTTGTCCATAACCGTTTTGATGTCGGGTTGCACTGCCGCTGTTTCCGGCTTGTCTACCGGAGAGAACGGGGTGAGCCAGTCCTGGCTGTTCATCAGCAGCTTGAGGTTTGCTTCTGCAACACCAATGGCCCGCTCTCCGGAGATCAGATCTTCCTCCCTGCGAGCCACTTCAGATTCCGGTTGGTAGATATCGATGCTGGCCAGTTTTCCAGCCTTTATTTTTGTTTCTGTGTCATCGCGCAAGGTCCTGGCTAGAGTGAGTCCCAGTTTTAGTACGTCAAGATTTTGATATGCATATACCAGCTGCCAGTAGGCGTTCTTGACCTGCGCGGCGAGGTCTGCGGCTTCGCTGTCCACGAGAAATGAGCTTGCCTGCAAACCGCTCTGGGCACTGTTTACATCAGCCATCTGAACATCGCTGCCTCGTCCTCTGAGCAGCGGCTGCTTTATACCAAGGGTGAGCGCGGTATTGTAAACCGGATCGAACAGGTAAATCTCAGAGTCAGTGTCAAGGTTGCCATTATTCCAGGAAATGTCAAACTCGGTGCCGGGGCTGAATCGTTTCTGGACAGCTGCATTCCAGGCGGCGTTCCGTTCTTCCGTGCTGCTTGCGATCGTGAACGGTGTGTTGTTCGCCTCAGATGCGCCGATGTCTGCAGAAAGAAGCGGGTCAAATGTTGATTCCGCTTCCTGAACACTGCCTTCAGAAATGACAACGTCCTGCTCTCTGAGCTTCAGGTTGAGATTATTCTGGAGCGCGGCCTTTACAGCTTCAGAGAGTGAAAGGTCAATTGCTTCAGTGTCGGCAGCGAACAGCGCGTATGGTCCCTGCATAAGTGCGAAGACAACGGCCCAAATTAAGACTATAAATGACGGGAATCGGTTCATTGCTGCTCCTTCTTGATAAGTGGTTCGCCGGCAAGATAGCTGTATGGCTTCCAGTAAATTCTTTTAAATGAGGCGACAGAGCGCTGGCGAAAATCATCGGTCTGCTCTATCAGATAGTAGAGTGTCGGCACGACTACCAGGGTAAGAAAGGTTGCGACCATCAGACCAAAGATCACCACCACCGCCATTGAACGCCACCACTGACTTGATTCACTCACCCAGGAGATGGAAAAGGTGTGAAAATCAAAGGATACCCCGGTTACCATCGGGATAAGACCAAGTATCGTCGTGACAGCAGTAAGCAGTACCGGTCTCAATCTTGTTGCGCCAGCCGCAATAACGGCCTCCCTGAGCTCATAACCGCGTTCCCTTAATTTATTGGTGTAGTCAATCAGGACAATAGCATTGTTTACCACTACCCCGGCAAGAGAGATGACGCCGACCCCGGTCATGATGATACCGAACGGTAAGCTGAACATTGCCAGTCCGAGGAAAGCCCCACCGAGTGAGAGTATCACTGAGGTCATGATAATAAACGGCTGACTGACAGAATTGAACATGGACACCAGAATGAGAAAAATCAGCAGCAGGGCAACCAGAAAGGCTTTAGTAAGGAAATCCTGTGATTCCTGCTGGAACTCGAATTCACCGGTAAACCTCACTTTGTAGCCGGGCGGCAGCGGGAACTGTTTCAACATCTGCTCTGCTTCACTGCGGGCAACCGGTCCGGGAATCTTGGCCTCGTCGACATTGGCTTTGACGGTGACTACCCGTTCGTTATTAATCCGGTTGATATCTCCGATTGAGCCGGCAAAGCTGATCTCTGCAACAGTCGACAGCGGCACCAGTTGTCCGGATGGGGTGGGCAGCATCAGCTGATTAAGGATGTCAACTACTTTGCGGTCTGCCTCATTGAGCTGGACAGTGATGTCGTAATCGTCGCTTCCTTCGCGGAATGAAGAAACCTCCAGGCCATTGTAGGCACTTTTCAGCGCAAAACCTATCATATCGGTGGTCATACCGAAAAGCGCAGCTTTCTGGCGATCAACATTTACCTGTACTGATGGTATTCCCTCGACAAAATTGTCCCGTACATCTTCAACATGGGGAATGGTTTCCAGTACGTCTTTGATTTTCTTGGCGATTTCACCAAGGACAGCGAAATTGTCACCGACGACTTCTATATTGATTGGTGAACCTGTCGGGGGACCTTCCTCTTCCTTGGCAATGGTTAGTTTTCCCCCGGGAACATTTTTAATCCGTTCCCTGATCTCTTCCACATCAACCTGTGATGATCGCCACCGATCCTGAATCTCCAGAAATCGCACACCAATGTGGTTTGGAGTGTTGCTCGCGAAGGCTGAGCCGCCGCTCGACTCTACCGTCGCTTTCATATAGATACTTTCGACGTTAGCCATGTCGCTTGGCCCATAGTGAGGAGGTCCGGTTTCCTGGACATGCTCTTTTGGGGACAGGGCTTTCAGTGGCGTCAAATCTTGGTTGATCGGAGTTCCATTGCCGGCGACTTCCTCTCCTGAGAGTAGAAATTCTATGCGCTGGGTAATGCGGTCGATATAGTCGATATCAGCACCTTCAGGAACGTCGATGTTCACATAAATACCCTTGGGTTCGATGTCCGGGAAAAACTCGACCGGTTTTCTCAGCCCGACAATCAGCTGCCACCCCTGGAACATCAGAATCAGGATACAGAAACCGATACCAATGATGGACAAAGGTGTCTTCAGGGCCCGGGATAGGATCCTGCTGTAATGGGTTAGCAGAAAACCTTTTATTTCTGCGGGTTTCTGGACAGCTTCAGCGAGTGACTCTTTTGTTTGCTGTCTATTAGGGGTACCGGTACTCTTCACTTTCATGAAGATTGAAACCATTGCTGGATTAATGACCAGGGCGACAAACAAGCTGGATGAGAGGGTAATAATCAGGGTGAGCGGCAGGTAGCTCATGAAATCACCCATGATACCAGGCCAGAACAGCATCGGAGAAAATGCTGCAAGCGTCGTCAGGGTCGAGACCATAACCGGGTAGGCAACTTCAGCAGTCGCCTTCATTGCCGCATCAACGCTGTTGGCTCCCTGTTCCATGAATCGATAGGAATTTTCGACGATGACAATCGCATTATCAACGAGCATGCCCAGGGCGATGGTAAGCGAGAACAGAACAACCATGTTAAGGGTGATTCCCATCACCTGTAGTACCGAAAATGAGAGCAGCATGGAGAACGGGATGGCCAGGCTGACCAGGAGCGCATTTCTAATACCCATGGCGATGAAAATAACCAGCAGCACGAGAACCAGCCCCGTTAAAATGTTGTTTTCAAGGTCTGCCACCATATTTTCAATATCACGTGATTTATCCAGGACTTTGGTTATCTCGGTGTTTCGAGGCCAGGTGATCCGGTTGTCCTCGATGAGTTGTTCAACCCGTTTACTGATCTCAATAATGTTTTCGCCAGAACGTTTCTTAACCATAATATTGACAGCGTCCCTGCCGTTTAAGCGGGAACGTGAGGTCTCTTCCTTGAAGCCGTCGACCACAGTTGCAACATCCTTGAGGTAAACCGGCTCTCCCTGATGTATTGTCAGAACCAGACCATAGATCTCTTCAGGAGTTGAGAATTCGCCGGGAACCCTGAGCTGGAATCTGCCGTTGCCCAGGCGAATCGAGCCGCCTGAGGTGTTCTGATTCTCACCATTAACAACCGTCTGAAAGTTGTTGATGGAGAGGCCGTAGTGGGATAGCTTCTCAGAATCAACTTCCACCCTGATTTCTCGTTCAAGGCCGCCGGTTACATCTACCTCCAGGACACCCTTGATGCCCTCGATGTCATCTTCAAGATCGTCAGCAATCTTCTTCAGGCACGGCAGTCCGCATGTTCCTGAAAGCGAGTAGATGACGATCGGCATCTCTGAGATATTTACCTCGAAAACCGATGGATCATCCTCGAGATCTGCGGGGAGTTCACCGAGAGCCTCGTCAACCTTGTCTTTCACATCCTGAAGGGCCTTGTCAATATCGGTTCCGGTTATAAATTCCACATTGATCGATGAAAGCCCTTCCGAGCTCACTGACTGGACTTTCTTCAGACCATCGAGCCCTTTGATTTTCTTTTCTATCTCCATGGTTATGGAGGTTTCAATATCGGTTGGTGAAACGCCGCGATAACTGGTGGAAATAAAAACATTGGGAATCGTCACATCAGGATCGCTTTCCCGCGGCAGAACCATGTAGCTATAGACCCCGATGATAATCAGCAGCAGGGCGAGGACGACGACGGTCGTACTCTTTTTAACAGCGGTATCTGAAATGATCATAATGAATATGCTCCCGGATCACTGATTACCTTGACAACATTGACCTTCTGGTCATTTTCCACATCACGGTGTCCCTCGACGACGATTCGGTCGCCACTTATCAGCCCTGAGGTGATTTCGACCATCCATTGCTCCATGATACCGGTCTCCACCGGTTGTTTTTTGACGATCCCGTCATTTTCAACAAAAATGTACTGTTCATTATTACGCGAAATTATGGAGTAAAATGGGATGGAAAGGGCATTTTCACGACTTTGCTTGATGATGTTGGCTCTGACAAACATTCCGGGAAGGATATGGTGCTCGGGGTTTTCTATCTCCAGTTCCATGCGATACAGTCGGGCTGCAGTCTCAGGAGATGAAGAGACAAAATGGTTTTTGCCAACCACTTGGAGATTTTCAAGGGCCTGGATGGTTAGATCAACTGTAGGTAGATTGCGCACTGCGGTGACATCCGATTCCGGTATGCCGATAACCGCTTTCACCTTGTCAATCTGCAGTATTCTGCCGATTGGATCACCTATACCCAGGTATAGTCCGACCTTGGCATCGAGACTTCTGATGACTCCGCTGATTGGTGCTTTAATGGTACATCGTTCATAGAGCAGCATGGCGTTATCCAGATCAGCCTTGGCCGTCTGCATGTTCGTCTCACGGGCATCGAGTTCAGCCGTTGGTATGACTCCCTGAGCATAAACGGATTTATCTCTTTCAAAATCAGCTTTGGCGAGCTTGTATGCGGCCTCGGCCCGGTCAAGTGCGATGCGGTAATCATCTGATTCCAGCCGTGCGATAATATCACCTTTCTTTACCGAGTCACCTTCCTGGACCAGGACCTCTTCTATGGAACCGGCTATTTTGGAAATAAGTTCAAGTCGTGTCCACGGCTCAATGGAGCCCGGCAGATTTATTTTATTGCTGATTGGCCCCGGCAAGACCTCCATAACCACCGTATTTACCGGTGGCCGTTCTTGTTTTATGGCGGCCTCCTGTTCTGCCTGGATCGCAGATTTTTTGTCACTGATGGTCATGAACAATGCAATAATCAGAAGCATCATCACCAGCAGCACAAACCGGGGCAGATTATTCCAGAAGAAGAATACAATCCTTCCTCTGACTGTTGCGGGTTTCTGATATACGGTTTTCATCGGGGTCACCAGTTTATGGCTGAGGTTTAAGGCCTGTGATTACTTGATCGAGCATGGTCGACATTGCTTCGTCAATATTTTCAGCTGGAATCATGCCGTTGAACCAGCATGAGGTCATCAGTAGATAGAGCGCATAGAAATGGCCGGATATATGGAGCAGTTCAAGATCCTCTCTCAATTCACCGCGTTCCTGAGCTTTCTGGTAGATAGGAAAGAGCAGCTCGAAGTATTTATTCTGCATTTCGAGGTCTTCATCTGAATGGTGCTCATCGGGAAAGACTCTCTGCTGCAGATAGAGTCTTCCAAACTCTTTATTTCTGCTCAAATGTTTAAACTCTGCCATGAAGAAAATCATGAGCTGCTCTTTGAGCGGAGTATCTGGGTTTGTGTTACTGGTAAGCTCTTCCCTGGTGAACTCCAGTTCATCTTCGCAGAATGCGCGGACAATATCCTTTTTGGTCTGAAAATAGCTGTAAACGGTTCCTTTTCCGATACCGGCTTCGCGAGCGAGTTCTTCTATGCTTGTCTGCTGATATCCTTTCTTGGAAAATAAACGCATAGCCGCTTCAAGAATGCATTTACGTTTGGTTATTTTGTTTTTTTCTCTCGTTGAGTACATGATGTTTATCTAAATTCTCACATAATAGAAATGAGATCTGAGGTTTTGTTTTGCTCATATTGTGCCTTGTTGGCCTTGCAGAGCGCCGATGACAAAACGATTTTACCTGTAAAATTGACTGCGGTCGATATTTACACCTAAAATTGACTGCAGTCAACAAAAAAATTGACTGCAGTCAATTTTTTTCTCTTGTTAGTGTTTAAGATACTGTAATAATGACAAAAATTAGTTTTTACTTTTTTGTGCAGGATGTTTTTGATCCAGAATACTGTTTTCCAGAAGAACAGTAGTCTGGTGAAAGTAAAATACAATCAGCGATCTTACTGTTTGAAAGATTGATACAAAGACTTACACTATAGGACGGCTGCGGTGATCGGCAGCCTCATTTTATGTATATTATCGATGATAATGAGGTGATAATGGATATTCAGTCCCTGGTCAGCAGCGGGGTGAGTCAGTTGGCCGGATTTCTGCACGTCGGATACGCCTTCGGGGCAGGAATGGTCTCAGCGGTGAATCCCTGTGGCTTTGCCATGCTGCCTGTTTACCTGTCCCTTTACCTTGGAGCGGAGGATGAGCAGTTTCGTCAGCGTTCCTGGGTTGTTCGCCTGGCCAAGGCCGTGGGGGTGGCACTGGTTGTCATTTCAGGGTATGGGGTGCTGTTCGGCATTATCGGTCTTGTTGTTTCGGCTGGCGGTACATATCTGATGAGTCTGATGCCCTGGGTATCAGTTTTTATTGGACTCGGCCTCGTTTTTGTCGGTATCTGGCTGTTGCTCGGAAAACATATTTCATTTCCAATTTTCATGCGAATTGGTGGGGGTATTGGTGATCCCCGCACCATCAGTATCAAAGGTTTTTTCCTTTTTGGAATCGCCTTTGGTGCGAGTTCTTTGAGCTGTACGCTGCCGATATTTCTGGTTGTCGTCGGCGGATCAATAGCCTCTGGTAATGTGGGTGCCGGGTTATCCCAGTTTTTCTGGTATATCCTGGGGACGGCTTCTGTCTTTATGGCCCTTACCGTCAGTATGGCTTTTGTGAAAGGTCCTGTGGTCATAGATGGGTTGAGACGTTTTTCCAAGTACATCGACAAAATTTCAGCATTGCTGCTCATAATAGCAGGTTCATATATCTGTTACTACTGGTGGTCGAGTGGATTATTGATTGAGTAAACCTGTTGCCTTTATTATAAGGTTACCTTTTTAGTATTCACAGTGGTTTCACCATGAATCAGTAAAACCGCCGGCTCTGCAGGCGGATCACACTGTTCATTGGAACTGGCCACGTGCTGCGCACGTCTACCTCCCGGCTATGCCGGGAAGCAAAGCCGCGCGTTTTAGGCGTGGTCGTTTACTCCGGATTCGGGCTTGATTTGAGCCAAATAGCGATTTCAAGGCAGGGATTA
Source organism: uncultured delta proteobacterium (assembly GCA_963710015.1). Taxonomy (GTDB): domain Bacteria; phylum Desulfobacterota; class Desulfobulbia; order Desulfobulbales; family Desulfocapsaceae; genus MADRE3. Next base: position 40,919 of record CAVPYP010000002.1, read on the forward strand.
ATGCAATCAACTCGTGGCATCAGCGCCGCAACCTTATCGTATATTATCTGGGGAGTACTGCCCATCTATTGGAAGGCGCTGAATGATCTGCCGGCCTATGAAATCCTCTGTCACCGGATGGTCTGGTCTCTTATCATCATGGTTTTCCTTCTGCTTGCCCTTGGCAGGATGAGGGGGTTGATTCCGCTTCTGCAGGACTGGGTTGTTGTACGGACCTTTTGTTTGAGTAGTGCGTTGCTTGCGGTGAACTGGCTAATCTATATCTGGGCAGTAAACTCCGGGCACATTCTTGAAGCGAGTCTTGGTTATTTTATTAATCCGCTGGTGACTGTTACTTTTGGGGTTTACTTTCTCAAGGAGCGTCTGCGCTCCGGCCAGATCACTGCACTTTGTTTTGCCGCTGCCGGGGTGGCCTATCTGACCTTTGTCTACGGCCGTTTTCCCTTTATTGCCCTGATACTTGCGGGATCATTTTCGATCTATGGCCTGATACATAAAAGAACAAGTGTCTTACCGGTTGAAGCGCTTTTTCTTGAGACATTAATGCTGTTCCTGCCTGCAGCCGCTGTCCTGCTCTGGTTTGAATATCAGGGGAACGGGGCCGCTTTTCATTCCGGATTATCGATTTCCCTGCTCCTTGTCGGTGCCGGGGTTGTCACCACCATTCCTTTGCTTCTCTTTGCCTACGCGGCTCACAATATCCCGCTATCCTTGCTCGGTATTCTCCAGTATACCGCACCAACCATTAACCTGCTGCTCGGCATCCTGCTCTATCATGAGGAATTTCCCTATGCCAGAGTGATCGGCTTCGTTTTTGTCTGGAGCGGCCTGGCAATCTACCTGATCGAAGGGACAATCCACCGGACACGCCAGAGAAAGCAGCTAACGAACAAGCATTGACGTCTCTCATCGCCGGTTATAAGTCATTGTGATAGGTCAGAAAGAGAAGCGATATCGTCACCCCTTCAGCTTTACAACCGATTATTGCCTGCCCGGGCGGTTGAATTTTTCTGTCTCTTTTTATCCCACAATGTGGTATAGTGAGAAATAATACAGGATAGAGCAGGTTGTGGCTGATGGAATGGCCTCGGAATGAAAAGAATCGGCAGAATTTGTCCTGTTTAAACAAGCAAGAAGGGGTGACAGTGATTAATGTTAATTCAGACATGGGAATTGTCATTTTGCTGAAAATAAACATCCAAGCATACAAAGATGACCAGACTGAGTCACTTCTTTGATGACTTGATGCAATAGAAAACAAGAGATTTATTTTAGACTGGGCCTTGGCATGATATGGAAGCAGGTTGGGTATCTCTTCTTTCACTCCCTCTCTCCATCTGACCTGTGATATCGTGACGAGGCCCCGTTCTTTCAAAGTTCCCGCCCCCAAAAAATCCCCACGAATCGATACTGCAAGAACCATAAAACGGTTGTAATTCATCACGATAATAGGATATCCTGAGATGGCACTCTACGGCCTGATATCGTCCTTCAACCAGGTAGAGATGATAAGACACTAGAGATGGGATGAGTATGGTTGATAAAAAACAGATAACCGAAACGTTTCGCCCATTAGCGGTACTTGAGGCGATGACCCCTGAGGCCCTGTCGGCAGTGTCCCAGGGAAACATCATAGACGGATTTATTCCGATCAGGAAATTTCCATTTCGTATCGGCAGGGAATCAAGGGTGCGGGTGGTTGACGGTAAGGTTGAGCGAATTGAACGCCCCAAACTCAACCAGATAGACCCCAATAACGATCTCTATCTTGTGGACCGGGGGGTGCTGCTGAATATATCCCGTGAGCATTTACAGATCGAGCGCCATAGAGACGGCTACGTCATCGTGGATCGCGGCAGTGCAAGCGGAACAAAAGTGAACCTGGTGCCGGTTGGCGGAGATGACAGCGGCGGCAGGATATCAATAATCGATGGAGACGAGATAATAATAGGAACCACAGCCAGTCCGTATCGGTATCGATTTATCGACCTCAGCGACCAGTCACTCTGATGCTGTCATTGGGCCTGATTAACCGCCTGGCTTACCTGCAGAGCGTATCTTGTTGAGGCAACATCATGAACTCTTATTATCGACACCTTTTTATCCTGGCAAAGACCTGAAACAACAGCCGTTACGAGATCTCTGTCCGGTGTGTCAATATTGGTTATCTCGCCAAGGAATCGTTTCCGGGAATGGCCGAGCAGCACTGGCCGACCAAGAGATGAGAGTTTCTCAAGATGCTTCAGTATAGAGAGATTATGCTCCACGTTCTTACCGAAACCAATGCCCGGATCAATTGTTATTCTTTCAGGATCAATACCTTCAGACTTAAGCAGGCTGAGCCGTTCCTGAAAAAATGAGATGATTTCAGCGATAACATCCGAGTAGGTAGGATGATTCTGCATGGTACCGGGGGTACCTTTCATATGCATGATTATTACCTCGACATCCGTCTGCTTCACCAGGTCAATCATCAACGGGTCATGACGCAGAGCAGATACATCGTTGAGCATTGTTGCGCCGGCCTGCAGGGCTTCCCGGGCAACGTCGGCTTTCATGGTGTCGATGGATATGGGAATATCGGAAAAGGTACGGATCTGTCCTATTACAGGAATTACCCGTGCCAGCTCATCACGGACACTGACCGGATCCGCGTAGGGCCTGGTAGATTCGCCGCCAATATCGAGAATATCGGCCCCATCAGCGATAAGGCGCAGCGCCTGGTCGACTGCATTCTCTGATTCACGATATAAGCCGCCGTCTGAAAAAGAGTCGGGCGTCACATTGATGATGCCCATTAATTTGACGTCGAGCTCTCTTATCATGCCGAAGCTGGCGGCTGGTCTTCCTGGCTGTCAGTTTCAGTTTTTGACGGCTGGGAGCCCTCTTCGTCTGAGGCTTCCCGTTCTGATTTGATTTCAGGTGATTCAGCCGGCTCCGAAGGAGATGTTTCGGGCTCTGAAACTTTTTTTGATCTATCTTTCTTATGCAGTGCAGCCTCTTTCTCTTTAATTCTGGCAGCATATTGATCAGGACGAAACTCGGCAAGGATCTGCTCGATATCCTCGAGAACAATTGTTTCCTTCTCGAGAAGATCGTCAGCCATCCGCTTGAGGATGTCGGTGTTTTCTTGCAGTATGGTTTCTACTTTCTGGCTGGCTTCAAGAATGATATCCTTGACGGCCAGATCAATCTGCCGGGCAGTCTCCTCGCTGAAATCACGATGCTGGGCTATCTCACGTCCAAGAAATATCTGTTCCTCTTTCTTGCCGTAGGTAAGCGGCCCAAGCTCATCGCTCATGCCCCATTCACAGACCATTTTCCTTGCAAGAGCAGTTGCCCGTTCAAGATCATTACCCGCACCGGTGGTGATTTCATTAAAGATGAGTTTTTCGGCAACACGGCCTCCGAACAGGATGCAGAGTGAGTTTTTCAGAAACCCTTTGGAATGAGTATATTTTTCGTCCATGGGCAGCTGCATAGTCAGACCAAGCGCCCGGCCCCGCGGAATGATGGTAACCTTGTGAATCGGATCTGTATCGGGGAGCAGATAGGCCACAAGGGCATGTCCTGCCTCGTGATAGGCGGTGACTTCTTTTTCCTTCTCGGTGATGATCATCGACCGGCGTTCAGCCCCCATCATGATCTTGTCTTTTGCTTTTTCAAGCAGTTCCAGATCAATCTCTTTGGCGCCTTCACGTGCTGCCATCAGGGCTGCTTCATTAACAAGGTTTTCAAGATCAGCGCCTGTAAAACCAGGAGTTCCTCTGGCCAGAACTTCGTAATCGACCTGCGCCGCCATTTTGGTCTTCTTGCCGTAAATTTCCAGGATCTTCTGTCGTCCGCCGACATCCGGGATCGGTACCACAACCTGGCGGTCAAATCGACCGGGACGAAGCAGGGCCGGGTCCAGGACATCAGGTCTGTTTGTCGCGGCAACAATGATAACGCCTTCGTTGGACTCAAAACCGTCCATCTCCACCAGCAGCTGGTTCAGTGTCTGTTCACGCTCATCATGTCCACCGCCAAGGCCGGCACCGCGGTGTCGGCCGACTGCATCGATCTCGTCGATGAAGATGATGCACGGGGCATGTTTTTTACCCTGAGTGAAGAGATCCCTGACGCGGGAGGCACCAACTCCGACGAACATTTCGACAAAGTCGGATCCTGAAATTGAGAAAAAAGGTACATCAGCTTCACCAGCAATAGCCTTTGCCAGGAGGGTTTTACCCGTACCGGGAGAACCTGCCAGGAGGACTCCTTTGGGAATTCGTCCGCCAAGAACAGTGAATTTGTGGGGATCTTTGAGGAAATCTATGATCTCTTCAAGTTCTTCCTTGGCCTCATCAATGCCGGCGACATCTGCAAACGTTACCTTGTTGTCACCCTGTTCCATCAACCGCGCTCTGTTCTTTCCAAATGACAGGGCACCGCCTTTGCCGCCCCCCTGCATCTGGCGCATGAAAAATATCCACACACCGATCAGCAGGAGCATCGGAAACCAGGAAACAAAAATGGTCATGAACCAGCTGTCTTTTTGAACTTCCTTAACAGTAATGTCTACACCGGCATCTCTCAGGATCGGGATGAGCTCTGCGTCAGTTATCGGGTAGATCGTTCTGAATGGTTTACCATCCTGCAGGGTCCCGGAAATTGTGTCACCTTCAATCCTGACACGATTGATCGATTTGTTTTCAATCTTTGCCATAAACTCACTGTAGGTGAGGGAAGAGCTGGTTGCCTGCGGCTTATTAAAAAGATTGAACAGCAGGATCATGGTGAGGCCGATTACCAGCCACATGCTCAGATTTTTGTAAAAGGTATTCAAAAAGACCTCCTGAAATTTTGGTCTGCTACTACGTTGTGTATAAACATTTTCTGTTAATAAAGGTAATTACTATAACAGCTCTAGACAATCGCAAACTTACATTAAAACATCTTCATGCAATGTCGAGCGCTATCCGTCAATTATTCGTGCCGTCAGGCAAATTTTTGCACCGGCTTAACGCCGACTGGCAGCTCTCGCATTTCCTTCATGGCACTGACAAGGGCGGCAGCGCCGTTGGTCGTGGTGGTATACGGAATATGCAGGTCGATCGCCGCCCGCCTGATCTGGTAGCTGTCTTCGGTGGTTCGTTTGCCAAGGGATGTATTGACGATCCAGACGATATCCCGATCCTGAATTTTGTCGAGAATGTGCGGCCTTCCCTGGGAAATTTTATTGATCTGCTGACAGTCTATATTACTCTCCTGGAGGAACAGGGCCGTGCCGCTGGTTGCCAAAATAGTGAAGCCGAGTTTCTTGAGTGTCCTGGCTGTCGGAACGATTGACGGCTTATCATTATCTCGAACAGAAATAAATACGCTTCCGGAATCCGGAAGCGAGGCTCCGGCAGCCAGATGGGCTTTGCCGATGGCAAGCCCAAGATTGTCATCAATTCCCATTACTTCGCCGGTGGACTTCATTTCAGGTCCCAGCAGGGTGTCGACTCCATCGAATCGGTCAAATGGGAACACTGCTTCCTTTACAGCCCAGTGATCAATCTCTACTTCTGTGGTGAGACCGAGTTCCGGCAGTTTCAATCCCATCATGATCTTGGTCGCCAGTTTGGCCAGCGGAACACCGGTTGCCTTGCTTACAAAAGGCACAGTGCGTGATGCGCGAGGATTAACCTCCAGTACATAGAGGGTGTCATCTTTGACCGCAAACTGAACATTCATCAGGCCGATGACCCCGAGCTCAGCGGCCATTGCTTTACTGGCCTCCTTGATTTCATCAATGATTGCTGCAGAAAGGCTGTGCGGCGGCAAGACGCAGGCTGAGTCTCCAGAATGTATACCCGCCTCTTCTATATGCTCCATGATACCGCCAATGACGGTAGTTTCCCCGTCGCTGATCGCATCAACGTCTATTTCGATAGCGTCTTTTAAAAACTGATCTATCAGTACCGGGTGCTCCTGAACCGTCCCGCCGATCACTTTCATAAAGTCATGAATTCCATCACCGTTATAGGCAATTCGCATATCGCGCCCGCCGAGGACATAGGACGGCCTGATGACAACTGGGTAACCGATGCGCTCGGCTGCCGTCAAGGCCTCTTCCTGGGTGAAGACGGTGGCGTTATCAGGCTGTCTCAGGTCCAGTTTCTGCAGAAACTGCTGAAAACGTTCCCGGTCTTCAGCACGATCGATGGCGTCAGGCGGTGTCCCGACAATCGGCACTCCCGCTTCTTCAAGAGGTACTGCCAGGTTAAGCGGAGTCTGGCCGCCGAACTGGACAATGACCCCGTCGGGCTTTTCCTGGTCGATAATATTGAGTACATCCTCTCTCGTCAGCGGCTCAAAATAGAGTTTATCCGAGGTGTCATAGTCAGTTGATACGGTTTCCGGGTTTGAGTTGATCATGATCGATTCAACACCAATCTCCCTCAGCGCAAATGAGGCGTGGACACAGCAATAATCAAACTCAATGCCCTGGCCGATCCTGTTGGGTCCGCCGCCGAGAATGACAATTTTTTTCCGATCACTGGCTGTCGCCTCATTTTCTGTTTCATAGGTAGAATAGCAATAAGGCGTATATGACTCAAACTCTGCAGCACAGGTGTCAACGAGCTTGTACACCGGCAGGACGGCGAGCTGTTGACGTAATCCCCTGATGTCGTTCTCCGAGGTCCCGGTCAGATGGGCGAGCTGGACATCAGAAAAGCCCATCTGCTTGCAGGTCGTGAGAAAATCATGATCAAGGCCCTGAAAGCCCCGTTTAATGATTTTGTTTTCGGTATCCACGATCTGTTTCAAATTATGGAGAAACCATGGATCGATCTGGGTAAGTTCGTTGATCCGATTTACCGAAATCCCGCGCTTCAGAGCCTCATGGATGTAGGCCACCCGTTTGGAATTAGGTTTCAGCAGTCCGCTCTCCAGATCTTCAGTTTCAAGTGAGGTCAGGAGTTCTTTACCATCCCCTCCGAAACCGGATCGACCGGTTTCAAGGGAGCGCATTCCTTTCTGAAAGGCCTCTTTGAACGTCCGGCCGATGGCCATGGTTTCACCCACTGATTTCATGGCCGTGGTGAGAAGGTCATCAGCCTCCGGAAATTTTTCAAACGTCCATCTTGGAATTTTGACAACGCAATAGTCAATGGTTGGTTCAAAGGAGGCGTAGGTCTCTCTGGTTATATCGTTTCTGATCTCGTCAAGGGTGTAGCCGACAGCCAGTTTGGCTGCTATCTTGGCAATGGGAAAGCCCGTGGCCTTCGAGGCCAGGGCTGAACTTCTTGAAACCCGGGGATTCATTTCAATGACCATCAACTCGCCGTCAAGCGGGTTGACCGCAAACTGTACATTAGATCCGCCGGTTTCAACACCGATTTCCCGAATGATGGCTATTGCCGCATCGCGCATATCCTGGTATTCCCGGTCGGTAAGGGTCTGGGCAGGGGCAACGGTAATTGAATCACCGGTATGAACACCCATGGCGTCTACATTTTCGATGGAACAGATGATAACCACATTGTCTTTTGCATCCCGCATCACTTCAAGTTCATACTCTTTCCAGCCGAGCAGGCTGCGTTCAAGCATGATCTCGGTGGTCATCGACAGATCCAGACCGTGCTCGCAGAATTCTCTGAGCTCCTGACGATTATAGGCAACACCGCCTCCGGTGCCGCCAAGGGTGAAACTTGGTCGGACAATAATCGGAAAACCGATGTCATCGGCTGCATCCATTGCCTCATCAATGGTGTGGACAATTTCTGATTTCGGGACTTTCAGGTTAATTGCCCGCATTGCCTCTCTGAACTCATCTCTTCCTTCAGCCTTGCGGATAACGTCAATATTTGCCGCCAGCATTTCGACGTTGTATTTGTCCAGCACGCCGAGTTCAGCAACCTTGATGGCGGTATTGAGAGCTGTCTGTCCACCGAGTGTCGGGAGGAGCGCATCGGGACGCTCCTGTTCGATAACCCTGGCCACCATTTCCGGTGTTATGGGCTCGATATAGGTGGCATCGGCGAGACCGGGATCGGTCATAATTGTTGCCGGGTTGGAATTGATAAGGACAACCTCATAACCTTCTTCCTTGAGCGCCTTGACAGCCTGTGCTCCGGAATAGTCAAATTCGCAGGCCTGACTGATAATGATAGGACCGGATCCGATGATGAGGATTTTTTTTATATCTGTCTCGTTTGGGCATGATCTCTCTGGGGGTGCGTTAAATCGTATGAAGATGATGAGCTCTCTCCGCTGAACTGGTATTGAACCTTCCTGCTTATCCACGTTGCTCTTTCATCATATCGATAAAGCGATCAAACAGGTAGATCGCGTCATGGGGACCGGGGGCATGTTCAGGATGATACTGCACGGAGAACGCCGGGAATTGTTTGTGTTTCATTCCCTCACAGCTATCATCATTGAGATTGATGTGGGTCAGTTCCACTGTATCTGCGCTCAGGCTGTCCATATCGACACAAAAACCATGGTTTTGAGCAGTGATTTCAACTTTGCCGGTAAGCAAATCCTTAACCGGCTGATTTCCACCACGATGACCGAATTTCAGCTTATAGGTTTTGCCGCCGTAGGCCAGCCCCAGAATCTGGTGGCCGAGACAGATTCCAAAAATCGGTTTTTTGCCCAGCAGGCTCCTGATTGTCTCGACAACGCCTTCTACGCCTTCGGGGTCACCGGGGCCGTTGGAGAGGAAGATTCCGTCAGGATTCATCCCCAGAACGGTATCGGCGTCCGTGGTCGCCGGAACAACCTGGACCCTGCAGCCTTTGGCGGTAAGGATTCTGATCTGGTTGTATTTAATACCAAAATCAAAAGCCACAACCTTCAGTCCATTATTGTCGCCGAGCGACGTGGAAAAATCCGTTCCCGCTGCCGGATTGTTGTCTTTCCAGCCATAGGGCTCCCTGCAGCTTACCAGTTTCACCATGTCCTGGCCGACAAGGCCGGTCCACTCTGCGGCCCGGGCGGTCAGTGACTCAGGGCTGAGGTCTTCGGTAGAAACGATACCTTTCATGGCGCCGGCTTTACGGATATGGCGCACCAGGGCTCTGGTATCAAATCCTTCAACACCAAGTACGTTATGATTTCTAAGAAAATCAGCCAGTGTCTGGCGGGACCTGAAATTTGAAGGAATAGCGTTGTATTCTTTGACAAGGAAGGCCTTGGGGTGCACTCCTGCCGATTCCATGTCCTCGGGGTTAACTCCATAATTACCGATGAGGGGATAGGTCATGGTTACAATCTGGCCGGTGTAGGAGGGGTCGGTAAGAATCTCCTGATAGCCGCTCATCGAGGTGTTAAATACAATTTCACCTACCGCTTCACCTGGCCCGGTAAAAGAACGCCCTTCAAAGACGGTTCCGTCTTCCAGGGCAATTAATGCTTTCATTTGAATGTCCTTTTATCCAGGCGGTCTGCTGACCGCATTATTATTCACAGTGGTTTTACCATGAATCAGTAAAACCGCCGGCTATGCTGGCGGATCACACTGCTCATTGAAACTGGCCACGTGCTTCACTGCGTGCAGCGTACATCTATCCCCGGCTATACCGGGAAGTAAAGCCACGCGTTTTAGGCGTAGTCGTTTACTCTTGGCCAAGCTCATTAAAGGTGTTCCGGCGGTATCTCCATTTATGCTTTCTTTCCGGCATACCCCAATCAATCATGTAAATCATCTGGAAATTTAGCAGTTATGAGTGTCAAGACAAAACGCTAATACATAACTCGGAATAGCCTGTTTCGTCAACCGTAAACGGGAGTAGGAATCAATGGTATTGAGTTTGAAGCACTGCCGTGGTAAAGCGAACAGCTGGAAACCGATAAGATTACTCACCTTGTTTGAGAGATATAAATGCACCATTCATGGCTTGAGGTAAAAAACCTCACAACCCCGACACTTAGAATCGACCATTTAGCAATAAGAGAAAATGAGACCTGGTGCATCCTGGGATCAAACAGATCCGGTGCTGACAAACTCATCGCACTGTTCTCTGGAGAAACTCATCGATAAAATGGAGGGGGTTGTCCAGATTGTTGATGATTTCCGTGTCATCAGTTTCAGCAGCCAGCAGGAATTGTATGAACGGGAAGTTCGGAATGACGACACTGACTATATGGAAATGATTGACCCGGGAACAAGGGCCGGCACATTTATAGGAAAAAGCGAGGATGCTGCCGAACTGGTGCGATTATTTCGTCTCGATCATGTCCTTGAAAGCGGCTACCGCCAGCTGAGTTCGGGTGAGAGCAGAAAGCTCCTGATCCTTGAGGCAATTACGCATGGGGTGAGACATCTGCTGATAGAAAACCCATATGACGGCCTTGATGTTGATTCCTGCAGGGAGCTCGACAGGGTCGCCCAGGGGTTGCAGAAGAGAGGAATCGGGCTGGTGATTTTTCTCACCAGCCGGCATGATATTCCCGGCTGGTGCACCCACATTGCCTATATAAAAGACGGCAGTGTCGCTCTTCAGGGAACAAGAACGCAGGTATCAGGGGCAATCAATGGGAACAGCGACACCAGACAATGGAATACGGTGTCTGAGGTAAAGGCTGCTGAGGATGCTGAAGAGACCGAATTGGTCAGGTTGGTCGGAGGGTACGGTCGGTTATGGGGAGCGGACCATCTTCTCTGCCTTTGACCTGCTTGTCAGGCAGGGGGACCACACGCTGATTACCGGACCAAACGGTGCCGGGAAGTCAACGCTTCTGGCCGTGATTACCGGCGACCACCCTGATTGTTACACCAACGAGCTCTACCTGTTTGGTAAGAGGAGGGGGAGCGGGGAATCTATCTGGGAATTAAAAAAGGAAATGGGCATTGTCAGCCCGGCTCTGCACAGGAGTCATTATGTCCCCGGCAGCACGCTGCAGATTGTTATTTCAGGTTTTTTTGATTCCATCGGTCTGTACAGCAAGTTTACCGCAAGCCAGAAAGCGCGTGCCCAGGAATGGCTTGCCAATATAGGTCTTGAACCGTATGCAGCAGTGCCGTTTCGGCGCCTGAGCTTTGCCCAGCAGCGACTCGCCCTGATAGCCAGGGCGTTGATAAAATTACCCAGGCTGCTTATTCTGGATGAACCGACCCAGGGGCTCGACGATCAGAACAGGGAAAGTCTGCTCAATTTTCTGGAGATGGTGGTAGAGAAAGAAATTTCGACAATACTTTATGTCAGTCATCGAAGAGATGAATACCGATCCTTTTTCACCCAGCAGATCGATATGGGAACCTGATCACGTATCAGCACGAAGGCAGGATCGACATCACAATAAAAACAGCATCCTGAGCCCTGGCATCAAGGGTGAAAAAGGTATCCGAAAATCTGTAGATTTTCACTAAAAAGGAGCATCATAATGTTTACAAAATCCGGTGAAGGCAAGACACGGGAACTGGCAGACGGCATCAGACTAACCACAAATGCTCATGGCGAAAAAACGCTGATGGGTCAGTTTCATCTGACCAAAGGCGCTAAAATTCCACCACACTCACACCCTCATGAGCAGACAGGAATCATGATCTCCGGCTCACTGCGATTTGTGGTCGAAGGAGAAATCCAGGATGTTGAGGCCGGTGACAGCTGGTGCCTGAAAGGTGATGTGGAGCACAGCGCCGAGGCCCTGGAGGATTCTGTTATTGTTGAAGTTTTTTCTCCGGTACGAGAAGATTATCTCTGATGAATTCAAATAAGGTTATACACGTTGTCGGCTGTCATGCAGAAGGCGAGGTTGGTGATGTTATTGTCGGCGGTGTCGCGCCGCCCCCGGGTAACACAGTATGGGAACAGTCCCGCTGGATCGCCCGAGACCAGAACCTGAGAAATTTTCTGTTGAACGAGCCGCGAGGAGGGGTGTTCCGGCACTTTAACCTCCTTGTTCCGCCCAAAGATCCGAAGGCGCAGATGGGGTGGATCATCATGGAACCTGAAGATACTCCCCCAATGTCAGGTTCCAACTCGATCTGTGTATCTACCGTTCTGCTTGAGACCGGAATAATTCCCATGCAGGAGCCTGAAACCAGATTGGTTCTTGAGCCGCCCGGCGGGCTCATCGAGGTGGTTGCACAATGCAAGAACGGCAAAGTAACCAGGGTAACCGTTAAAAATGTACCGTCATTTGTCGATAAATGCGATGTCTTCATTGAGGTTGAAGGGCTTGGCACAGTGCGGGTTGATACCGCCTACGGGGGGGACAGCTTTGTCATTGTAGATGCAGTTGATCTCGGGTTTGATGTAACTGCTGATGAGGCTCGGGATCTCGCCGTCACCGGCATAAAAATAACAGATGCAGCCAATGAGCAGCTCGGTTTCCATCATCCCGAAAATCCTGAGTGGAAGCACATTTCATTCTGTCAGATTGCCGCACCGCTGCAAAAAGAAAACGATGTCTGGCTTGGTCGTAATTCGGTGACAATTAAGCCCGGAAAACTGGACAGGTGCCCCACAGGGACCGGCTGTTCAGCCCGGATGGCTCTGCTTCATCACCAGGGAAAAATGAAGGTCGGTGATCACTACATCGGTGAATCAGTTATCGGTTCCCGATTTCATTGCAAGATCGATTCGCTAACACGGGTTGGGGAAAAGAATGCTGTTTTCCCGCTGATTTCGGGGCAGGCATGGATTACCGGGATTCATCAATACCTTCTGGACCCAACTGACCCGTGGCCGCACGGTTATAAAATTGCCGATACCTGGCCGAAGATCGGGAAGTGACAGGTAATTCCGCAGGCGTATGACCTGCGGAATTATTAAGCGGAAATATTACGAAGCGAAGGAGTCGGCGAAGAGCTGCTCGATTGCGTTACGGCCGGCATCGCTGAGATACCTGGTGCCGGAACCGACAATGGTGTCATATTTGATGGTGGGTGTGTCCTCCTGCCAGCCGCCTTTCCAGGTATGCCATTTTTCAGAAGCCTGGTCGAAGACATGCAGCGGCCTGTTGAACATCTTTGCAAGTTCAACGGCCCATCCGGTTCCGCCTTTAACCGAACCGTCTTCCTGGATACTGCCGATAACAAAGACCTGATGGCCGCTGTTTACCATATGAAAAATTGTCTGGAGGACCTTTCTGATTTTCTCTGTTTCATAATAGGTGCGGTTCATCATCCGGGAGGCAAGCTCCATACTGATGTCACCGCGCTCAAGATCTTCCTGGGAGAGCACCACACTGTTTTTGTCTCGGGCCAGTTTGTGGTCTTTAAAGGTGTAGATCACCTCTTCAACTTCATATTTTTCTGCAGCTTCGCCAAAAGCAGTTTCAGCACCTTTGAGGCCACCGCTGTAAAGTGTACAATTTTTAGGGTTCATTAATTTCCTCACTAATTTTTAGGGTAGGTGTCTATTCAGACGAATGTATAATACAGCTTAACAGAAAGGCAACAGCACGTGCTCATTTTCTCCTTAATTTTTCGTTTTTTTTACCGCCTTGAGGAATACCCGCCAGGGTGCGGGGTATCCCTCGATGGTTCGGCCTGAATTTTCAGGGTCAATGAAATCACTGTAGGATTCAAAGACCATCCAGTCGGTTCTGCGCTGTTCCCGGCTGCTCATTGGATGCGAGCAGAAGAGCGTTGACCTCTTTAAAGCCGGCGCGCATCAGCCAGTTTGTCAGACAACTGCCGGTGGGAACGAAATAGGTTCCGGGAACTTTAGCGTAGGTCTTTTCAGGGAACAGCGCAACAGGATCACTGCCCGGGAGGGCCTGTGACTCGAGAATAAGGGTCCCTCCCGGTTTTAAACTGTCTAGTATGTCTTTTAGCACCTCTACCGGTGATGGCCTGTGGTAAATGACTCCCATCAGAAACAACGAGATCAAATGTTTCCGGGAATAAGTTGATATGCTCTACACCAAGAAGGTCTATATCAAGGTTTTCGAACCCAGCCATGCCGTTTAATGCTTTAAAACAGAAGTATGGTTGAACAGACGGTTCAAAGCCGATGACAAAACGCGGCTTGGACGGGGTCATGCGAAACATGTAGTAGCCGTTGCTGCAGCCGATGTCTGCCACGATCTTCCCAGCCAGATCGGGAAGGAACGGTTCCAGCCGCTGCCATTTTCGTTCACTGCGCCATTCTGCGTCTATGTCGGTACCATATATTGAAAAAGGTCCCTTTCTCCACGGCATGAAGGCGCGGAGCTGATCGTAAATGACCCGCTGCTCTTGCTCGGATACTTCCTGCTCAGTGCCGATAGTTATCGTCTCGCCGCTGCAGTCTATTGTGCCGTTATTGAAGCGCTGAAGTATTTCGCATGGGGTACGATAGCGGAGAAATCCTTTTTTCTGCTGATTTACCCAGCGCTGTCGATCCAGATGCACTGCTTCTATATCGTTCAGACGAATATGGGAGGGGAGGTGGTCAGTGTATTGCATTTAACGGAACGCTTATCAGCCAGGCTTGACGGCGACAAATGAGGAGAAGTTGAACCATTGGAAAAAGGGGGTAACCGGGTCAAAGCCGGTGTTGTGGAGAAGCGTTCGGTTCTCTTTAACAGTGAATGGAACAAGGATATTTTCCAGGGCTTCGCGCTTGCGGGCTATCTCCAGCTCAGAGTACCCCCGTTTACGCTTGAAGCGATGGTAAATATCGATAAAGCTGCGGTTAAGCCGCTTGTCACTGCAAATGGTCTTCTCGCTGAGGATAAGGAGCCCGCCCGGTTTCAGGTTTTCATACAAACGCTTTATAAGCGCTTGCCTCTGCAACGGCCGGATAAACTGAAGGGTATAGTTGAGGATGAAGGCCCCGGTTTGCGGCATATCCAGCTCGGTGATATCTGCCTGGTAATAGCTGATTGATTCTTCCTGAGAATAGAGTTCGGTTTTCAGCCTCGCCTTTTCGATCATGGCGGGAGAACTGTCGATTCCAATGAAGCGAAAGTTCTCGTCCTTTAAAAGCCTTGTAAACTCCAGCAGCGGGGTTCCTGTTGCGCAGCCCAGGTCGCAGACGGTATCCCCTTTTTCCAGATGAAGTGACAAAAGCAGTGCAGTGGCTTTAATTACCTCCTGATAAAAGGGTATGGAGCGGTCGAGCATGTCGTCGAAAACTTCGACGACCCGTTCATTAAAATCAAAATCTTCGGGAACGGAGTTAACCCGATAAAGGCGGTCAGTGGCAGGGCTCATACTGGAACGTTACTTCTTATACCACTTTCCGTCCGGCTGTTGAAACCAATGTCCCGGACCGCCGATATCGGCAATCTGTTTGGCCCGTCGCTGGCCGACAAGAATCGGGTCTGCACCCTGCTTTTTGGCAATGGCGTCGTAGACCGCCTGACGGTCCTGGTTCTCTCCCTTGACCAAATCCGGCTGCGCCTTGTCGTTGGTTCGATACTCCAGGAAGCCTTTATTGTTCTCACCAATCAGACCCTGACTCTTGAGGCTGTTGATCGCTGGAATCCTGGCGACCATCCGGTCCTTGATTGATTCGGCTGAACAGTTAACGGCTCCCAGGAGCATAAGTGCGGTGATCAGACAGCTGAAAATCTTTATACTATTCCGGTTAATCATGGTGTCCCTCCGGTATCGTTCTTTATTTCGATTTTTTTGTTTGTGCGGCATCATCAATATCTGAAAAGAAATCGTCAAGGGCCCGATCAACTTTGACATTAACATCGATAGTAATATGAATGGGTTTAATTTCTACCGGTTTAACGTCAACCTCGTGCCTGGTGCACCCTGTCTGCAGGCTGAAAACTGCGGCGGCAGACAAAATGAGAACTGAACGTATCCAATGTCTCATGTTACATTTTCTCCTTAATGGATTGAATATCCTGGCCAATTTGAAACAACTCAGCAAGAGGCAGCCGAAAATTTACATCCAGCCGAATCGGGTATTGCAGCCCTTCCCCTTTGTTCGTTTCTATAATCATACCGTTTTTAAAACCATAAGGTAAGGGGGATCGAGGTTTTCCGTTGAGTTCCATGGTCAGCTGCAACTCATCCCCGGAGCTGTTGAACGACAGTTTCGTCCATTGATACGCAAAATCCTCCATAGCCTTCATGGAGTAGTCCAGATAACCGCCCAGATCCGCTGCACCAACACCCTGACGCAGCATGTCGGTGTTTGAAAAACGTATTATACCACCGGTTCCCGGAGTAGAAAATAAAAATCCGTCATCGAAGGAGAGTCCCTCTTTTGACACGGCTATGGGCAGTTTTCCATTGAGAGATCCTTCACCGGCTGCCTGATCAAGCCCGAACTGGTTCAAAAGATCAGAGAAATTTATTTTGCTGCAGTATAAAGCCGTGTTTATTTCAGGGTTGCTTCTCGACAGTCTCAGACTCGTTGATTCCAGTTTTCCCTGGCACCACCTGACACTGCTTTTTTCGATGAAGACCGTATCCATATCCTCTATCCGAAAATCAACTTTGGCATCAGAGAACTGCAGTTTGCCAAATTCGAGCAGTTCAACTGAACAGCGCTGACTGGGCTTGGAAGAGAAGGCGGGCAGGCTTGGGAAGCCTGCGCCGCATGAGATGTTCTTGATGGATATATTTTTTTCAGGTATCTGAAGTGATTCTACCTCAAGATTTACCTGGGCATCTCCTGAAAACCGAAGATTTTGGTAGGAGAGGCTGCCGGTGGATGCAAGTGTTCCATTGAAATCAAGACCCTCAGCCATTGGAACCGCCGACGGCAGGGAAACGGAGTTGACCGCTGCCTCGTCAAGTGCCCAGGCGAGGTGCGCCTGAAGCGGCTTTGGCTTTATTGTTCCGTTAACTTTCAGGTTAATGGTATCTGAAAAAAGGGAGCCAAGAGAACCCGAAAGATGCAGTGAGTCTTCCTGCTGTGACAGTGCTGCAGAAACGCTAAACAGTGGAGAATCCTTATAGATGACAGAATCAATGGTCAAGCTTCCGTCCGGCTGTCTGTGCTGCGCAGTAAAGGGGAAATGGTAGGGCAATTCGAGGCCCAGCCTTTCAATTTCCAATCCGGCTTGCGGATATTTAATGTTGGCAATAGAGCCTGAAAGATGGAGGGAGTTGAGCCTTGATGAGGCGTGCAGTTGGGCCTTCAGGTGCATTCTGGAGATATCCAGTCTTGACTGTTCGCTGCTGATTGAGAATGGTTTACTGGTAAAGTCGATAGTTCCGGCGATCTCCTCGCGGTCACCCGTTAATGAACTGGTCAAGCTCACATCCGGCAGTCGAAGTGAATATTCTCCGTGTGACAGCGTCCGCTGCTGTTCTGAACGATATTCTCCGCTTACTTGTGCCCGCCAGCCCTGGGAGATGGTATCCACCTGCAAATCGTACGTCAGTGAAGCTGAAAGAGGCCCTGGTTCCTGAGTTACGGGGTTGTTTATGGTGTTATTAATCGTACCTGCTGCTTGCAGCAGATTGCCGGTATAGTTTCCGGTTCCTGTTATTGTTGCACGCAGGCCAAGTGCTTGGTCGATGGAAACGGTACCCAGCTGATATTCAATGTTCTGCGGTGATCCCGACAGGGAAAAAGAGAGGCTAGAGTCTGTTTCGCCGCCCTGGAGGATCATTTCTTTATGTCTCAGCTGAAAATTTTTAATCGTACCTGCCACAGTCACCCTGTTTACCTTCAGGTTCTTTGCAGCCACTGCGGCAGATGCTTCCACCTGCAGAGAACCGTTCAGGATATTTTCACGGCCACTAAGACGATGAGCCAGCTGATTGAGTTGGGTCTGCAGTTTGACTGAAAATGTATGTTCATCAGGGCCGGTTATCAGAGAAATTTTTCCGTTTGCGTTCATGGAATCTGAAATCAGAAAGGTTCCCTGGGCAGATAAAAGAGAAAAGCCGGACGAAGATTTATTATCAAAAGTGAAATGAACCCTGGATGACAGGGTAAACCTCATATCTGCTTGATCCTGTTCATGCAGGATCACTGAACATTGCTTGAGGATGAGATTCTCCAGAATGGTGGGAAGAAGCAGAGGCGGAATACTGTTGGAAGCAGGAGCAGCGACCTGGTCAGAGCCACCGGACAGCCCGGCTAGATGAAATCCATTATCATTTCTGACCAGGTGAATGGTGCCATGATCAATTGTCAGTGATGAGATTTTCTGATTGAATAAAGAGGCGGGGGTGTATCTCAGTTCAAAACTGGGGACGGAGGCGACTGGCGTGTCACCGTCATCAAAACTGAAGGTTCCCCTCGTCGAGTAGGGAGTGATTCGCGAAATTGAGGCAGATTTATCAAGCACCGCTATTTTCTCAAGCAAACGGGGCAGGATGTAGGAGTCAACGGCGAAAGGGGTAAGGAGGAAGGCAATCACCGCAGCCGCCGCCAGCAAAAAGAGGGCAGGAATAATGAGACGTATGACGGTCTTCATACCAATTTATTTGCTTCGGTAGAGGGGGGCTTGTCTGGTAACATAATGTGAATATGGTAAATGAATCCGTGAAAAAATAGTAGGAAAAACTCTAAAACGATGATTTCAGCGCTGTGGCACTGTTCCCGGCAGTCATGAGTGTGTTTCTACACCGTAAAAATTGGCTTGCCATGGATAGGATATATAGTATAAACCAGGCTCCTGAGGGAGGGCCTCCTCTACTTTTTCAGGTGAGAGCGAAAAAAGGTTTGATATGACAAAGAAACAATGGGCAAACAGTATCATCTGTCTGATCGTTTTAATGGTTATTGTCTATGGTATACAACGTATTGCCCAGGCGCCTGATCTGGTGTCTCTTTTTAACCCTGAAGTGGCAATAGGCAGTGAAGCCTCAGCGCTCAAAGACAAGGTGACCCTTGAAGGGACTCAGTTGAATATAAACCAGGTTACAAAACAGGTGACGGCCGCCTTTGAGCTCAGCAACAGGAGCACTATGAGCATCAAAGAGGTTTCAATTTCATGTGATTTTCATGACAGCAATGGTGAGTTCCGGGGACGGGGTCGTTGGAAAATTTATGAGACCCTGCCATCGGATCATTCAGGGCGTTATGTGCTCACTGATAAACGATATATATCCTATCTTGCCAGACCAGAGCAGACAGCCTGCAAAATAGTGGATGTTGTCAGTTCCGGAGCCTCTATCAAGTCAGATGACGGGCGTCACTGATTGTGCACTGTTGTTTGATAAAACCCATGACAATCCTTAGATGAGTAGAACGTATTTATGTCGAAAGAAATAGATTTTGAAGAGATTTTAGGTAAATACAGATCAGATCCATATGATTATGTGGATATCACCGCAACCCATACAGGTGTTGTCAGCTTCCAGGTTGAAAAAGGTTTAGAGGTGGATGCGCCTGGGGGAGAATGGAATCATATTCCGGGAACTGCGCTCTATGAAATTACCAGGGAGCGTAACACAAAACTGGTTGGTGCTCCGATTAACGGGATTGTCTCAGAGCTGCATGGTGAACTGGAGGGGCAGTTTGTCGAGGCGGGCGAGAAGCTGATGACGATTCGACACCCTCTGAAGAAAAAGGAAATCATAGAGAGCATTCTAAAAGAGGTGCTCTATCTCTTCCCGGCCCCGGAGAAAGCTAAATATTTTTTCTCGCTTGATATTCAGTCCCGGATTGACAAGAAAAGTGCCCGTGAGGTTACTATCAAGCCAGGTGAAGAGGTTTTTACCATGTCCCTCATGAAGCGCGATACACCGGTCTATTATTCCGGAGTGGAAGGGGTTATGCACTCCATTTATTTCAAACCGGGAATTTCAATTGACCAGGGTGAGCCGCTTGTCGGCGTGTGCGCGGTTGAAAAGCTGCCGCTGATTCAGAAGGTAATCACCAGGGTCAAGGCAGAATGGGACAATATGTAATTGTGCTCCATGCTCACCGATGTCAGGCGAAGAATGATCTATAAAAAACCTCCCTCTTGAAAGAAATTCATGGTGTCAACTTCGCCAATTACACCTGAGCGGCTGCGACAGTATATCCTCAATGTGGAATTGCCGGCCAGGTCCGGCCCAGTGAAAGCCGCCGTGGCTGAAACAATAATCCGTAAAGGCGGGTTTGTCGGCTCAGTCATCCAGCATAAAAAGAGTATGGCACGGACCATGGACCATGCTCGATCGCATATTGATCAGCTGGAGCAGGATGGAAAATCGGTGTCAAGCGGTACAGTTTTTCTCGCCGATCAGCTGCACGGCTCGAAGGGACGGTTTGTCAGGCAGTGGCATGCGCCTGAGGGCGGACTCTGGGGATCGATGATTTATGTTTCAACGCTGCTTCCGGAAACGCGCCTGCTGCTGCCGCTTGCTGTTGGTGTTTCCTGCTGTGAATCATTACGTCACATCGGCGTTGACTGTGCCGAGATACGATGGATAAATGACGTTCTCATTGCAGGTAAAAAGGTTGCCGGTATTCTGCTGGAGGGGTTTTACGGCTCTTATTCCAGGGAAGAGTATAATCTGATTGGCTTTGGCATTAATATAAACAACAGTAATTTCCCGGAAGAGATCAGGGAGGCGGCAGTTTCAGCACGGGACTATCTGGAACGTTCCGTGGATCTGGAGGCTTTCATCTATTGCTTTCTGGCCAAACTTACCTGGAATCTTGGCTTACTCTGTCACCAGGAGGATTGCTTTCTGGGTGAGGGCGGCTGGTCCCGGCCGCAGCGAAATCATCCGTTGATTGAGCGCTGGTGCCAGCTGAGCAGCACTGTTGGCCGTCGGGTATTGTTTGGTTTTGATGTAATGAAAAACCCGCAATATCGGGCTGCTGTCACCGGGATAAGTGATACCGGGGGCCTGCAGTTGAGGCTTGATGACGGCTCAGAGATTGTCGAGCACAGTGGAGAAATCCGTTACCTGTGACGGTCTGATGGTCTCATCTTGTCGGCTGAGAAAAATTTCCAGGAGATAATTTCTCGCTGGAAGAGGTGACGCCCATAGCGGTAGGCATTGTCGAGCAGGTCGTTGAGAATGTTTCCGGAAAGCTTCAATCGTCTCAGCTGGTCGAAGGATTGACGTTGAATAGCGTCAATGACCCGAATTGTTCCGGGTGATAATTTTCGCCCGTTGTACTCCCCACCTTGCATGCATTTTGAACAGATGAGTCCGCCCGCTTGATTACTGAATATGGCGGGGGATCTGCTTTGGTACATCAGGCCGCAGTTCTGGCAGCAGGAGAAATCCGGCCGGTAGCCGATCGAGTCATAAAATTTTATCAGAAAAATCGCTATTGTCGAACGGCAGTCAGCACCTTTATCGAGAGAATGAAGGGTCCATAAAAGCAGGGTGAACAAGTCATTGTCGGGTAATTGTTCGTTTGTTGCCAGCAGCGTAAATTCTCTTACGACAGTCGCGGC
This sequence comes from uncultured delta proteobacterium, assembly GCA_963710015.1. GTDB lineage: Bacteria > Desulfobacterota > Desulfobulbia > Desulfobulbales > Desulfocapsaceae > MADRE3. Next base: position 62,153 of record CAVPYP010000002.1, read on the forward strand.
CTGATAATGGCAAATGGAAGACCGGATAGCCATAAAACTGTTGAGCAGGTCGCCGTCATTGATGAGGGCGAGACTTGCTGGAGAGGAACGGGAATAGGTGATATGGAGAAAAGAAAACAGTTCAAGCTTGTTGACAAAACGTTTCTTGCTTCGGTGGGCTCCTTTGGCAATACCTGTCAACTTGCCGATATCCTTGCAGAACAGGGTTATGATCTTGTCAGACTCACCATGGTCGCGGCTGTCCAGGACGACTGCCGGCAGGTCAGTATGGATGGTGGCCATTATTGCTGAGCGAGTTACTCCGGTATGGAGATGATGATCTTGTCATTGGTGACAGCGGGCAAGGGGAACGGTTCCCCATTGAGGTAGAGTTCAGCCTTGGTCTGCGAGGGAAGTTCAAGAACGATCTTTTCTTCCGCATTCCATGTTTTTATGGTATCTGCCGAAATCAGCGAATGCTGGGTTTCACCTCCGTCAATGGAGATGCTCACCTGTGTATTGTAAGGAAACTCTGCGGCGAGCTGATACTTGCCAATTTCCACAACTGTTACTGCATTTTCGGCAACGGACAGTTCGGCGGATGATGGTTCTGTAATCTGAGAATCTTCTGCTTGCAGTTCCTGGTCGGGCTGATCCTGGGTTGTTGCTGAAAGTTCCTCGACAGCGGGCTTCTCCTGGAAGTTCCTGAGCCATTGACTGATGTTGGTAGCCGGATTGTAGCCGATATACCAGAATATACCTGATATAAGGAGTAGCAGGACCAGCAGCGCCGAGCCGATGATTGAGCTCGGAGTCAAAGAAGGCCGTTCGGCCATTGTCCCTATATTTTTATGCTGCTGCCAGCTTGGGGGCGGCAGTTTATTGGACGGCTTTGTGGTGTTAGTATCACTGCGCTCCTCGTAATAACGGCGAATAATCTCATCGTGATCAAGATCAAGCATCTTGGCATACAGGCTGTAAAATCCGCGGGCAAAAGCAGGTGCCGGCAGCCGGTCATATTCGTCAGTTTCAATAGCGCGGATTGTCTTTGGCGGAATTCTGGTCTCTTCCGACACGTCATTAATTTCGAGGGACCGCTCCAGTCGCAGTCTTCTGAAAAGGGCTCCGAGTGTTTCGAACTCGGCGGAAGAGTCATTATTCTCCATGATGTGGTCCCTGTCTGTCGATTACTGTTTTACAGCTGTATCTCTGGCTATAACAGTTTCTTTATGTAGGATTTTCCTTTCATCTCATCGATCCACTTTATAAATGCGTCCTGCATGGCCTGATTGTATAGTTCTTCCCGTATATCTTCCTTTACAGAATCATAGGGCGCCTGCATGACGATACCTCCTTCTCTGTTGGAAAGAAGCTTGAAAAACTGGAAGCCGACCGGGGATTCAATGATAGGACTTACAGCCCCCGGCTCCAGTGTCAATACAGCCTCTTGCATGTATGACGCCATGTCGTCTTCGTCAAAAACACCAATGTCACCGCCGTCGGCGGCAGAGGGAAGATCTGAAAACTTACGGGCAAGTTCCTTGAAATCATTCCCGCTGAGGGCGAGTTTGTGAACTCGCTCGGCTCTTTGCAGGGCCTCCTGTTTGTTTTTTTGAACGGTTGCCTGGTCGTCTGAATCTGACTCGCCGTCATCCCAGCCGATACCGATCTGTAAAAGATAATATCCACCCTCGCCTACCCGTCGTGTATAGGTGTTGTCATAGTAATCGAGGATCATTTCTTCGGTGATGATAATTTTTGAACTGATATCCCGGGTAACAATTTTATTCTGATAGATCTGGCTCTGTATGTTGCTCAGGTAGGTTTTCTCGTCAACTCCCTTCTCCTCAAGGTCTGCAAAGAATGCTTCCCGGGACAAATTACTGACGCTTATAATTCTGTTTATGGCGGCTTCTATCTCTTCCTCCGTAACGACAATTCCCTGCCTGGCTGCCTCCTGTGAGATCAGCAGCTTGTCGATTAGGCCGTCAAGAATATCCTGGTAGGCCTGCTGAAGTGCGAGATCACGATCCTGCGCCGGGACTTCGGTGATGATCCTCCTGATGAAAGATTCACCTTCCTTATTGAGCTCAGAGAGGGTAATCACATCGTTATTAACTTCTGCCACGACCCTGTCAACGAGCTCTGAATATGCAATTGACAGCGGAGCTGCGATCAATGCCAGCATGGTGATAAAAAACAGTTTATTATATCTGAGCTGATAGATGGATGAGCGTAATTTGAGCATTCGTTATTCCTGAAATGATAGAAATATAAAATTAGTTCTGGTAATTATTCTTTTCAATGCAGACAACGCGGTCTTGTAATCAGCATGAAACTAGAGAATATATACAAGGTTTGTGAAGAAATTTCACGGAAACCTGACCTTCTCGTTTGTTGACAACAGCATAATATGGAATATTCTGTGATGAAAAGGTATCATAGAGAACAAAGATATTAAAGTTATAAGGAAATAGCTATGTGTAAACGAGCTTACTTTTATGCCCCTGTTATTCTGGTCTTGATAACAGTTCTTCAATTCTTTAGTAATCCGGCCTACTCGGCAACAAGAATGCCCTCTTTCTCACTGGAAAACGTGATAACCGGCAAGGAGGTGGACAGTGACAGTTTTGCTGGAAAGTCACTGCTGGTTACCTTTTTTGCGACCTGGTGTCCGCCCTGTATCCAGGAGATCCCAAACCTGATTGAGGTGCAGAACGAGTTCGGTCCCGGGAAATTTTCAGTTATTGCTTTATCTGTGGATCAGGACGGCAGCACGGTCGTCAAACGGATGGTCGAGAAGAAAAATATCAACTATCCGGTAATGATGGCAGATAACAGAGTTACCCGCGATTTTGGTGGGGTTTATGGTATTCCCACATCATTTCTGGTAAATAAAAAAGGCAATGTTGTAAAAAAATATACTGGTTATATCCCGCATTCGGTATTGATAAATGACATCAAGCAGGTTCTAAAGTAAACGGGATCTTGACAAATTTTCCTAGAAAAGATACGTATTAGGTTCTACTTAAATAGATGTATGGTCACCGTCTCAAAGGGACCTGATATGAAAGCCGGAGATACATCACACATCGGAACAACGTTCCGGGAAAAATGATAATCCATAATATGGGAGATTGACTATGAAGAAGATTGTAGCTGTATTGTGTGCGCTGTTTTTTGTTGTAAGTGTTGCAGGTGTCAGTGTCGCTGCCAAACTGAAGTGCACCGTTGATGGTGTTGACGGAGACAAGGTTACGCTGACCTGTGAAGATGCTGATAAACTGAAGGAAGGTGACAAACTCAAAATTTCTCCTCCAAAGAAAGGCGCAGCAGTTGAAGGTTGCTGATTGACAGTAAAACCGTTTTTCTGTAGTTTGCGGGGTCGGTTGACTGGTAGAGTCAACCGACCTTTTTTTTTATAGGTAATCGTCAACCTTTGAAAATATGAACATCAACAATGTCTCTTCCGTGAATAGTTTTCCTCGCGTGAAACGATCACTGTTGTCTCACCTGGAGTAAATTCGTGGAATTGCTTAAAGCTGTCTTTCTGGGGGTTGTCCAGGGGGCGACAGAGTTCCTGCCGGTCTCGAGCTCGGGTCACCTGGTGCTTGGCTCTCATATTCTGGGGTTCAAGGAGCAGGGAATCGTCTTTGATGTGATGCTGCACCTGGGGACCCTGGTATCGGTGATTATTGTCTTTCGAAAAGAGCTCCTGGCAATGATCTATGCGCCGTTTCAATTGATCCGGGGCAATAACAGTGAATCGGTGAGGAATTCCTTTTACTGGGATATCTATGTGATTATTGCGACCATTCCGGCGGTAATTATCGGGCTTGGTTTTAAAGATGACCTGGAGCAGACATTTACCTCAGTCACGGTGGTGTGCCTGATGCTGATTGTCACCGGTACGATGATGATAATCAGTAAATACCTGCCTGATCGGGGACGCCGGGTGACCAGCGGACGATCGCTGCTCATTGGCTGCGCCCAGGCAGGTGCCATTCTGCCCGGTCTGTCGCGTTCCGGTTCCACCATTTTTGTGGGGATGTTGCTGGGAGTAAACAGGGAAACAGCGGCCCGGTTTTCATTTATCATGTCCCTCCCGGCCATCCTCGGTGCGGCGGTCCTCAACCTCAAAGAGGTTATGATGTCTCCGCCGGCCGGTTCAACGCTGGTTAATTTCATGGCGGGCACGTTCATGGCAGCGGTCACCGGTTACTTCGCAATTATTCTTCTGCTTGATGTTATTAAAAAAAACAGGCTACCCTGGTTTGGCTATTATTGTCTTGCCGTCGCTTTTGTGGGGCTGACTGTTATTTACCTAAATTAACTGCGGTCAAGTCAATAGTGCTACAAAATTTGTTTCCCGGAGAAGCTGGAAGCAGATTGAACTTCAAACCAAGACAACCAAATGGATATCAGAACGCTGCCCGATCACCAACGGACTCTTTACAACAGCCTGAAAAAACGGTATTCGCTTCATTTCGCCTCACTGAAAATTGCTGATCATACTATTCGCCTGCTGAAACCCTCGGATATGGAGGAACTGTTAGACGGCCAGGATCCGTTTGCCGATATCAGCGCCTTTCCTTTTTGGGCAAAGCTCTGGGAAGCTTCAATAGTGCTTGCCCATATTCTCGTTGCAGAACCCCAGAGACAGCAAAGACGTTTTCTTGAGCTGGGTGCCGGCCTGGGGCTTTCAGGCATTGCCGCGTCGGCTGCCGGTTTTGATACGCTCTTGACCGACAATGAGCAGGTGATCCTTGACTTCCAGCAGGTCAGTGCGGCGGCAAACGGCAGCGAGCGTATAGAACATCTGCTGCTTGACTGGCTTCATCCACCTGAAATTGGTTCTTTTGAGGTGATCGGGGGGGCAGAAATCCTCTACAATGAAGAAGTTCTTGATCCCCTGCTCGATATATGCAAAAACTACCTGGTGAAGGGCGGCACCGTCTATCTCGCTCACGATGTGCGGAGAAAATGTCTGCCGATGTTTCTTAAAAAAGCTGAGCGGGATTTTCATGTCGGCAGCAGAAAACAAGTAATTCAAAGAAATGGTGCAGCGGTTGACATTCTTGTCAATCGACTGCAGCGTAAGTGAGAACTGCTGACGACAGCAGCGTTTTAAAGGAGATCAGCCTGCCGTTATGGCGTTTTATCCGATAAATTTAAATATTTCCGGGCGCCTCTGTCTGGTTGTCGGGGGCGGTGCTGTTGCTGCCAGGAAGATAGAGGCACTGCTCTTCAGTGAGGCTCGTGTTCGAGTTGTCAGTCCTGAGGTTTCCCGGAAAATTTCAGATTATGCAGCCAGGGGCCAGATTGAGTGGATCAGGCGTGAATACCGTGAGAGTGATCTGGAACGAGTATTTCTGGTCTTTGCGGCGACAAATCAAGCGATGGTCCAGGAGCAGATCGCACAGCAGGCAAAGAAATCAGGAGTTCTGCTTAACAGTGCTGATCATCCTGATCAGTGTGACTTCCAGGTACCAGCAAAAATAAGGCGCGGAGGCCTGCTCATAGCTATCTCAACCGGGGGAGCCAGTCCGGCACTGTCCACCCGAATAAAACATCGTCTTTACCTTGAATTCGGCCCGGAGTACGGGTTACTGGTTGATCTGCTGGCCGATATCAGGCGTCAGGTGGTCGGCGGTTTCAGGGAGTCAGAGGCAAACAGAATTCTTTTTCAGAGAATACTGGCGCAGCCGCTGCTGGAGATGATTAAAGAAGAGATGTGGGAGGAGATCCGGGTCAGCCTGGAGACAATTCTTCCTCAAAATGTTGACTGCGCATCGCTGATAAAAGGACTGCAGGCAGCAATGAAAGATTATCGTGAGCAGTTCAAAACAGGAGGCAGGATAGCGATTCATGATCAATGAAATCAGTTTCTTATTATTTCAGGCGACCCTGGGGATAACCTTTTTATCAGCTGCGGGGTATCTGGTGTTTTTTATAACCCAGAATGATAAGGTAAGGAAACTGGCGCGATATATCCTTGCGGCTTCCTGGGCCATGCAGACACTGTACATTGCTTCAAGATACTACCTGGCAGGACACACTCCGGTGACGACTCACCATGAAGCCGTATTTTTCTTCGCCTGGTCCACCACGGCAGCCTATCTTTCGTTTCGCTGGCGCTACAGTGTTAAAAACTTTGGTACGTTTGTTTCGCTGCTGATTTTTTCTCTTCTTGTTGTCTCCGCGCTGGCACCGAAGGACTTGATACCGCTTGAGCCTGCCCTGCAGAGTCTTTGGCTTCCTGTTCATGTGGGCGTCTCCCTTATTGCCTATGGTTTTCTTGGCCTGGCATTCTGCGGTGGACTGATGTATCTCCTCCAGGAGCGGGAGCTTAAAAGCAGGAGGCTGGGGTATTTTTTTAGCCGTCTGCCATCGCTCGATGCCCTTGACCAGCTTAATTCGCACTGTCTCGCAGTTGGCTTTACCTTTCTCTGCCTGGGGATGGTCAGCGGATCAATCTGGTCTAAACAGGCCTGGGGGACATACTGGCGCTGGAACCCGAAAGAGGTCTGCACCTTGATCATCTGGCTCATCTACCTGATTCAGATTCATCAGCGTTTTACTGTCGGCTGGAGGGGAAGGAGAGCAGCGGTCATGGTGGTAATCGGTTTTACTATAGTACTCGTCACCTTGTGGCTGGTCATCACATGATCGCTGGAGAATGTTGACATGACCACGAAACGTATATCGCTGCTTGGTGTAAACCATAAGACAACACCATTGGCAGTCCGGGAGAAGATGGCTTTTGCGGATGGCTATGATGAGCCGCTCAATGCCATACGGAAGATTCCCGGTTGTGCGGAATATTTTCTGCTGTCCACCTGCAACCGGGTTGAACTTCTTTTTGTTTCAGAGTTGGAACGTAATGTTGACGACTTCATGCTGGAATTTCTTTTTGGTGATGCGGTTAAACCGGAGAAAAGAAGTGAATATTCATATTTGTATCATGACGCTGAAGCGGTAAACCACCTTTTTCAGGTCTCGGCATCCCTTGACTCCATGGTGGTGGGGGAAACACAGATTCTTGGCCAGATTAAAGAGGCCTATCGATATGCCTCCAGGCTTGGCTGCACCGGGCCGCTGCTCAACAGGCTGATGCATAAATCTTTCACCGTGGCCAAGAGAGTGCGCAGCGAAACCGGGATAGGTTCCTCGGCTGTGTCGATCAGCTATGCCGCCGTGCAGCTGGCAAAGAAAATTTTCGGCAACCTAGATGACAAAAAGGTCATGTTGATAGGAGCTGGCGAAATGGCGGAACTGGCTGCTGAACATCTCGTCGGCCAGGGGGTTGGCGGGGTTGTTGTTGCCAATCGCACACTCTCGCGGGCAGTGGATCTTGCCAAACGATTTAACGGCACTCCCTGTAAACTCGAGGAGCTTCCATCGCAGCTCGAGCAGGTCGATATCATCATTTCATCTACCGGGGCGTCAGGGTTGATAATTAAGAGTGAAGATGTCAAGCCGCTGATGCGAACCAGGAGAAACCGACCGCTCTTTTTTATCGACATTGCCGTTCCTCGAGATCTTGATCCTGGGTTAAATGATCTTGACGATGTCTTTCTCTATGATATCGACGATCTCAGCCAGGTGGTGGAAATGAACAGGGCTGAACGGGAAAAGGAAGCCGTCAAGGCCCAGCGGATTGTCGAGGAAGAAACCCTTAAGTTCGGCCGTTGGCAGCAGAATATGATGGTAACACCGACAATCACGGCAATGCGTCGTAAAGCTGATGATATCTGCCGGCAGGAACTCAGCAAAACCTTGTCAAAACTTGATTTGAACGACAATGATCGTAAAAAGGTTGAGAAACTGGCGCTGGCAATTTCTGCAAAACTGTTGCACGATCCGCTGGTCTATCTGAAAAGCGATTCGTGCCGCGGTAGAGATGACGCCAGGGTCGATACGATCAGAACGATCTTTGGCCTCGAAGATGACAGTCAGCAGCGCTGAATTTGAGAAGATTCTGGAAAATGAATGGTATGCCATTCGCCATTCTGGCGAGATTCCTGAGATAGCTCTGTGCTCGGCCTTCTATTACCTTACTGAGGATCGAAACGGTCCCCGCAGGGATTTGAGTGCTGCCCAGAGCCGCGTGCTCATTGACGCTGCAGAACTTCGCTATAGGGAAATAGTCCTTCGCGACCTGCGCCATGCCAATCGGAGTAAACGAATTTATCGAGGTATAAGCCGCTCTATCGCCAACTGGATCAGGTACGAGAAATTCTGTCTGCGGCAGCAGGTCGATCCCACCTCGTTCAGGCATGAGGTGGCAGCCGCCCTGCTGGTCTTCCTCTCCGAGGAAGCGGTTGATGTGTCGAGGGGTATTCGAGAATCTTCTCTCAACTGTACATTTGATCAGTTATCGGATTTTGCTGCCAGTCTCGGTCTCGCGGATACGATGCTGCCAGAGGATATCGCCGGCCTCTGCCCGGAACCATAGCGAACTCCTGCTAAGGCTGTTTTTCTTTGACTCCTGAAGTCGGGTACCTTTCTTTGTTTTCAGCAAGCTTGGAGATTGCCGCTTCGACAGGATCAATATCAAACTTGCAGCAGATCATGCAGAGGTAGATCATGATATCGCCTATTTCCTCACGGATATGTGCTCTGGTTCCGGCATCAGGATGAAACGATTGTTCAGCAGTCATCCATTGAAAAATTTCAATGAGCTCTGAACATTCCACAGAAAGAGCCATTGCCAGATTTTTGGGCGTATGAAATTTTTCCCACTTCCTTTCTTTGGCAAATAATAAAAGCGCTTCCTGTAATTTTTGTACCCTGCTTGTATTTGTCATGGTATTTGTCCATTGCTTTTGGTATGACTTTTGTTGTGGCATCGCTGTTATGTAGCCAGGTTTTTAGACTCAATTTATTTCTATCTATATAAATTCATGAAAAACATCAAATTTCTTTCCTTTTTTATCTTACTGCCGCTGACCCTGCTTTTGACAGGTGGAACCGGATTTACCGATACCGCTCAAAATGTTGACCAGAAACGCAACAAACTGATTGGCTACATGCTCAGTAAACAGCTGCCGTCCCTTCATTTCAGTGACAAGGAGGTTGACGATGAGCTGGCGCTGGCGGCATTTGACCTCTATCTGAAGCAGCTCGATTTCCAGAAGCGTTTTTTACTGAAATCTGATGTTGAACAGCTGCAGTCGTTTGCAGATGTCATTGATGATAATCTCGCCCGGGGCACCATCCTGCTTCCGGCGACCGGTTATGATATGCTCAACGAGCGGATCAGTCAGGTGGAAACAATTGTTTCTGAATTGCAGTTGGAGAAGCTGGACCCGGATGGTGACGAGTTGATGGAGACAGATCCCGAAAAACTGGATTATGTCTCAGATCTTGCTGGCTTAAAAATCAGGTGGCGCCAGATCATAAGGGCGCAGATCATTACCCGTTACCTGGATCTTGAGGAAGAGTATATTGAAGAGGGCAAGGAAATCGACGGGCAGAAACTCTGGGAAGAAGCGAGCAGCAGGGTGGCTAAGCGGTTCACTGATTTCTTCAACAGGTTGAACCAGGAGACCCTCCAGGATCATTATGATCGTTTTTTCAATGCGGTTGCCCGGGCCTTTGATCCTCATACCAATTATATGGCACCATCCCGTAAGGAGGATTTTGATATCCAGATGCGGGGCAGCCTGGAGGGAATCGGCGCCCTGCTCAGGGAAGAGGATGGCTATATCAAGGTTGTGCGAATTATCCCGGGAAGTGCGTCAGCACGGCAAGGAAGGCTGGGGGCCGAAGATATAATTCTTGCCGTCGGAGAAAAAGATGAGGAGCCCGTTGAAGTCACCGATATGCGACTTCGCGATGCTGTGAGACTGATCAGGGGGAAGAAAGGCACGGAGGTTCGTCTTACGGTAAAGAAACCAGACGGCAACAAGGATATCATCCCGATAATCAGGGATGTCGTACAGATTGAAGAGGCCTTTGTCAAACATACGGTTCTTGAGGCTGATGGAAAAAAATTCGGCTATATTCTTATCCCGAGTTTCTACCGGGATTTTGAAAAAAGCCGGACTGCAGCTGGCGGCAGAAACTCAACAGATGACACCAAGGCAGCGATACTTGACCTCAAAAAGCAGGGCATTGAGGGGCTGGTGCTCGATTTGAGAAATAATGGCGGCGGTTCACTCGTTGATGCGGTTGATATCGCCGGTCTGTTTATTGCCGGAGGTCCGGTCGTCCAGGTCAAAAACAGCTATGGCCTTAAACGGATTCTCGATGATGATGATGCCTCACTGGTGTATGGCGGTCCCCTTGTGGTTCTGGTGAATCAGTTTGCTGCTTCGGCCTCTGAGATTGTCGCTGCAGCCCTGCAGGACTATCAGCGGGCAGTGATTGTCGGCGGCAAACACACCCATGGCAAGGGAACAGTGCAGACCATCATCGATCTGAACGAAAATATACCGTTACTCCATCTCAAGCGTTATGAAGACCTTGGGGCGCTCAAGGCGACTATTCAGAAATTTTATCGTATTAACGGCGGCTCAACCCAATATCGTGGTGTTGAGCCCGATATTATTCTGCCCAGTCTTTTCGCACACCTCGAATCAGGTGAGCAATATCTTGATTACTCACTTCCCTGGGACCAGGATGACCCGGCAGAGTATGAGAAATATACCGATAAGATTACCAACCTTGATAAAATCATTGAACGCAGCCGAAAGCGGGTTGCCCAGTCTGAAGGTCTCCAGCTGATAAAGGAAGAGGCTGCCCGCTCTGCAGAACGAAGCAAACAGACCCTGCTGAGCGTAAATCTTGACTCCATGCGAGCGAAACGGGAAGAGGAACGCCAGGCTCGTGAAAAAGTAGGCAGCCATTATAATCTGCTGCAGGGCGAGCAGGACAGTGAATCTGAGAATATCAGCCCGCCGGCCGAAGAGGTCCCGGGAGACAGCAGTAACTGGATTGAGGAGTTGAGAAATGATCCGTACGTAACTGAAGCGGAAATGATCATTAAAGATCTTGCAACACTGATCACCGGCAGTCTCTAGAGAACCAGGCAATTCAAACCATCTCTTCAGCATCGTCTCAATAAAATAGTCTTGAAAAAGAGACGCAAAGATGCTAGAAATCTCATTTTGTGAATGGCCATTCATTCATTATGGCCAGATAAATTAAAAAAATCGTAATATCAAAGTGATACAAGGGAAGGTCGAGAGCCATGGAGCTTGGAGAAGCGCTTCATAATAACAGGTATAAAATTGTTGACCGCTGGGTAGAATATACACTTTCAACCTATGAGTCTTCGAGCTTTTTCAAGAAAGAAAAGGACGCTTTTGCCAACCCCATAGGCGGTACCGTGCGTTCCGCATTAAAAGAACTTTTCCCCCTTTTTCGCAAGGCGGAGATGCTGCAGAGTATAAGAGACCTTTATCCCAGATCATGCATCTTCGTTCAGTTCAGGAATTCTCCCCTTCGCAGGCGGTTGCACCTTTAAATGCCGTCAAGCACATCACCAGAGAAATACTTGCTTCTGACAAGGAGACTAAAAACCTTGTCAATGAATTATATGATTTTGAGTTTGCGATAGACCTCGCCATGCTCGCTGCCTTTGATCTGTATATGGAATGCAGAGAGAAAATTTACAAAGTTCGTATCGATGAGATAAAATCCGGCAATTATATCCTTACAGACAGCACCTGTCCTTCCAGGGTGGTAAGCAATAAAACGCGGGATTTAAAGATAGTAGAGAGTTAATAACTGGTTGCCAGGCGGTCTCGTTGCATTTGCTATTTCCGCAGGGCAGTCAAAACACTGTTCAATTTGAAGCGAGGTTAGAAATGAAGTACGCCTTTTCATTCCTGGCAGTCATAGCACTGACTCTGATTGCCTGGCTCGGATCCCAGATACCGGGCATGCAATACTTCTTTGGTGTTGCGCTCCCTTATCTGGCCGTCTTGGTCTTCCTGGGTGGCTTTGTCTACAGAGTCGTTCAGTGGGCTAAATCACCGGTACCCTTCTCAATTCAGACCACATGCGGACAGGGGAAATCTCTGGACTTTATCAAACAGAACAAGCTTGAGAGTCCGGATACCACCTCAGAAGTTGTTGCGCGAATGGCCCTGGAGATTTTGACGTTCCGGTCACTTTTCAGGAACACCAAGTCAGAGATTTATGACGGACCGAAGATCACCTATGAATCATCAAAATGGCTCTGGCTGTTTGCCTTGATTTTTCATTATTCTTTTCTGGTTATCGTTATCAGGCATATGCGTCTGTTCCTGAATCCGGTCCCAGAATTTATTGCCTGGCTGGACTGGGCGGACAGCATGTTCGAGATAGGAACGCCGGCAATGTATATGACAGACGCTGGTCTCCTGCTCGGAGTAATCTATCTGTTCAGCAGGCGTATTTCTAATCGTCACGTGCGTTACATTTCGCTGGTTAACGATTTTTTCCCGCTGGTTCTGATCTTCGCTATTGGTTTATCTGGTGTCCTGATGAGACAGTTTCTGCGAAGCGGCATTGATATTGCCGCCATCAAGGAACTTGCCGTCGGACTGGTCACCTTCCAGCCTGTCATCAGCGGCGATATCGGCTCAATTTTTTATATTCACCTTTTTCTGGTATGCACCTTGCTGGTTTACTTCCCCTTCAGCAAGCTGATGCACCTTGGCGGCGTATTCCTGAGTCCGACCAGAAATATGAAGAATAACAGTCGAGCGGTCCGGCACATCAATCCATGGAACCCGGATATAAAGGTTCATGCCTATGCCTCTTATGAAGATGACTTCCGTGAGTTCATGGTAGATGCAGGTATCCCTGTAGAGAAAGAGTTGCCTCCCAAACAGGATGAGGAATAACTGTATTGACAAATTATAGCTTATAAGGATTAAAAACGATGTCAGTTCCAAAATTAGAACAACTATCCAAAAGCGTCGTGCAGGGACCATCCTTGACAACTGGAGCAGTACCCACCAGGGACTGGATGGACATCCCGGTTGTTTTCAAACCGGGGAATTATGCCTTTCCTGCAAAAAAAGACAAAGTAGAATACCTCAACAGCCAGAAAGGGCTGCATTTCCCCAATGCCCGGGATTGGTCGCCGGAAGATGACGACTGGAAACTCCCCGAGAATTGGAAAGAAATCATTATTAACGGGCTTAAAGAGCGGCTGGATAAATTTCGATCCCTGAAAATCTTCATGGATTGCTGTGTCCGCTGCGGTGCCTGTGCCGATAAGTGCCACTTTTTTCTGGGAACCGGTGATCCCAAGAATATGCCGGTACTTCGGGCAGAGTTGCTGCGTTCCGTTTACCGTAACGATTTTACCCTGGCGGGAAAAGTCCTCGGCAAGATGGCCGGAGCCCGTGAGGTAACCGTTGGTGTCCTGAAAGAGTGGTTCATGTACTCGTATCAATGTACCGAGTGTCGCCGCTGCTCAGTGTTCTGCCCCTACGGTATCGATACGGCGGAAGTAACCATGATGCTGCGGGAACTCCTGCATCTTGTCGGCGTCGGCATTAACTGGATCCTTGAACCGGCTTCCAACTCGAATAAAACCGGTAACCATATGGGGCTGCAGCCCCATACCTTCAAGGACAACGTTGACTTCCTCGCCGACGATGTTGAAAACCTTACCGGTGTCAAGGTTAACCCGACTTTTAATCGCAAGGGTGCAGAGATTCTCTTTATCACCCCTTCAGCAGATGTTTTCGCTGAACCGGGACTCTACACGGCCATGGGATATCTGATCCTCTTCGAGGCAATTGGCCTCGATTATACCTGGTCAACTTATGCTTCAGAGGGTGGAAACTTCGGCCTCTTTACCAATAATGAGACCATGAAAAAACTCAACGCCAAGATGTACGCCGAGGCTGAGCGTCTTGGGGTCAAATACATCATTGGAGGAGAGTGCGGTCATATGTGGCGTGTCCTCCACCAGTACATGGATACCATGAATGGCCCGGCAGATTTTCTCGAAGTACCGGTTTCACCGATTACCGGCACCCGCTTTGATAATGCCGCATCCACCAAGATGGTGCACCTCAGTGAATTCACCGCAGACCTGATCAAGCATAACAAGCTGAAATTTGACAAGAGTCGTAACAGCCATGTCAAAGCGACCTTCCATGATTCCTGTAATACTGCCCGGGCCATGGGCCTGATGGATGAGCCTCGGTATATTCTTGACCATGTTGTGGACTGGGTTGAGATGCCGGAGAACACCATTCGGGAGCAGACATTCTGCTGCGGTTCGGGTACCGGTCTTAATACCGATGAAATCATGGAACTCAGGATGAGATCGGGACTTCCAAGAGCAAACGCGGTCAAGTACGTTGAGGATAAACATGGGGTTAATATGCTCTCAACGGTGTGCGCCATTGATCGCGCAACCTTGACATCGCTGATGACCTACTGGAACCCCAATGTTGGTGTTTGTGGTGTTACCGAGCTTGTGGGTAATGCGCTTGTTCTTGACGGTGAGAACAGGGGAGAGCTTGATGAAGGCCTCCGCACCATGGTTTTCTAAATCCTGACCAGAATAGAGGAGTAAACGAAAATGTATAACAAAGGAACTATAATTGCGGGACTGGCTATTTTTGTCCTGTTTGTAACGTTTCCCATCTGGTTTAACGGTTTGGATGCCGGCCCTTTGCCAAAGCCTGAACTGCCGCCTGGTGGAGAAAAACTGTGTGTAGCTCCGGCATCAGAGATGCGGGACACCCATATGCAGCTGCTGAATGAATGGCGTGATGATGTGCTGAGAAATTCAGACCGGGTAAGTGTAACCGTTGACGGAAAAGAGTACAGAAAGGGGTTACAGATGGCCTGCATGCAGTGTCATTCAAATAAAGAGAAATTTTGTGATTCCTGCCACGAGTATGTAGCGGTCCAACCCACCTGCTGGGACTGTCACCTGACTCCGGTTGAGGCAGCAAAGAAGGAGACGCTATAATGGATAATAAAAGAAGAAAATTCCTGAAGATGGCCGGTGCCTCTGTAATAGCCGGTATCGGCGCCCCCGCTCTTGTTAAGCTCACATCCACCACGGCAGTTGCCTCCGGCGCTGCCGGCCCTGAAGCACCGGTAGCGGCTCACGGAGATTCCGGCGGTCACGGAGCGGAGAAAGCTTCAGGTATTCGCCTTGGAATGGTCATAGACATGCGTAAGTTCTATGGAAACCAGGATATGCTTGATGAGGCAATTGCTGCCTGTATCAATGCCCATAATATCCCTGAGATCCCAAGCAAAAAAAGTGAGATCAAGTGGATATGGAAGACCGGGTACGGTAATGCCTTCCCGGAGCACTCTCATGCACACCGTTCTAATACCGTTCATGAGAACAGCTTTCCAGTATTGTGCAACCACTGTGACAACCCGTCCTGCGTGAAGGCCTGCCCGACCAAGGCAACCTTTGTCATTGAAACAAACGGCATTGTGGCAATGGATTTTCACCGCTGTATCGGTTGTCGGTTCTGTATGGCAGCCTGTCCGTATGGTGCAAGGAGCTTTAACTGGCAGGATCCTCGTCCATTTATAAAAGCCTACAATAAGGATTTTCCGACGAGGATGCGCGGTGTTGTTGAGAAGTGTAATTTCTGCGGTGAGCGACTGGCGCTTGGACTGGAACCGGCATGTGTTGAAGCATGTAAAGGAACTGGGGCTATGGTCTTTGGTGATCTGAACGATCCGGATTCAGAGATCAGCAAGGTGCTTGATAAGGAGTACACCATTCAGCGTAAACCATCTGCCGGCACTGTGCCGTCAGTCTTTTACATAGTGTGAGGTTGTCATGATAGAAAAAACACTTAAGGGAAAACCAGCCTATTGGATCTGGCTTGCCGTACTCGGCTCCTTCATTGCAATTGGTTCGGCCTGTTATATCAGGCAGTATATGTTCGGTCTTGGGCTTACCGGCATGAGCCGTGATGTCTCCTGGGGACTTTATATCTCACAGTTCACCTTTCTGGTCGGTGTTGCCGCCGGTGGTCTGATGCTTGTTCTGCCTTACTATATTCATAATTACAAGGTCTTCGGGCGCATTACCATCCTTGGCGAGTTCTTGGCAATATCAGCGCTGGTCATGTGTCTGATGTTTATTATGGCAGATCTTGGTCAGCCGCTCCGCGGCCTCAATGTTATTTTCTTTCCCACACCTCATTCCATGCTTTTCTGGGATATGTGTGTGCTCTGGGGATACTTGCTGCTGAACATTCTCTGCGGCTGGGTCATTCTCACCGCAGAACGCAAACAGGTTCCGCCGCCGAAATGGATTTATATTTTTGTTTATATTTCCATTCCATTCGCAGTTTCTATTCACACCGTAACCGCTATGCTCTATTGTGGTCTGCCGGGCCGTCATTTCTGGCTTTCTGCGATTATCGCACCGCGTTTTCTGGCATCAGCATTTGCAGCCGGGCCGTCTCTTATTTTGATCGCCTGCATTATCATGAAGAAATTCGCCAATTTTGATGCCGGTAAAGAAGCAATCCAGAAACTGACCACGATTATCATGTATGCGGTCATTATCAATACGTTCTTCTTCCTGCTCGAGTTCTTTGTCGGTTACTACTCAGAAGTCCCGGGTCATATGCACAGTCTCGAGTATCTGTTCTTCGGTCTTGAGCATGATGGTCATGTCTACAATAACCTGGTACCGTTTATGTGGGCATCGGTGATTTTTAACTTTACCGGTCTTGGCATCCTGGCCTATATGAAGATAACAAAGGTTTTTGATATCCGTCTGGTAGGGACATCCGCTGTCCTGATTTTCCTGGCCCTCTGGGCTGATAAAGGACTTGGCTTTGTCTTCGGCGGTTTTGTACCAAATCCTCTCGAGGAGGTAACCGAGTATATCCCAACCATGAATGAACTGGGAATTACCATTGGCATCTGGGCTACCGGATTTTTCCTGTTGACCCTGCTCTACAAGATTGCTTTAGGTGTTGAGCACGAGGTTGAACACTAGATCGAACTTCATTGATTGAAACAGTGCAAAAAGCCCCCGGTCTTCTTCAGGTCCGGGGGCTTTTTGTTTGGTGCCGCTTGTGGAGCATCTGGTCATTGTCTCTGCTGCGGGAATGAGCTCTCTAAGAGCGCTGGAGGTTTCCTAGAAGCTGCTGAGATACCATTGAAAGAGCTGTTGAATCTGGTGGTAGAAAAAAAGGTAGGCAAGTCCGCTGACTGCCAGAAACGGACCAAACGGGATCCTGGTTGATCCGCCCTTTTTCTGGGACCGCATGGCAATCAGTCCGCCGATGGAACCGGTCACGGAACTGGCGAAAATGATAAAAAACAGCGATTGCCAGCCGAGAAACGCGCCAAGCATTGCCAGCAGTTTAATATCGCCTCCTCCCAACCCTTCTTGCTTGCGAAGCAGATAATAGCTGAAAGATATCGCATAAAAGACACCACCACCGGCGAGCAGGCCGATTAGAGAGTCCTGCCAGGTGACAAGGGGGGATATAAACGAAAAACAAAATCCTAATACGATACCAGGCAGGCTGATGATGTCCGGTATTATCTGGTGATGTATATCAATCCATATTATAGTGATGAGCGCCGCAGAGAAGATGAAGAAGCCAGCCGCCGCAACTGACAGGCCAAAGGCCGATACACATGCCGCCGCAAGGATCCCGGTGAGAAACTCTACGGTCGGGTACTGAATAGAGATAGAAACCCGGCAGTGACCGCATTTACCTCGCAGAATGAGATAACTGATGATCGGTACATTCTCATACCAACTCAGGGATGCCTTGCAGACAGGACAATGGGAGGCGGGAAAGACCACGGACATACCCGGTCTTGGCAGGCGAAGAATAACAACATTGAGAAAACTGCCGATCAGCGCCCCGAAAATAAATGATGTCACCAGAATGATTGGATCGTTTTGCATCGACTCTTGAAGTTCTAAATTAAAATTTGTCAACATAAACAAGGTTAAAGAAACGTAAACACATAAATTATTATGTCTCAACACCAGGAAAAAGCAACCATTATCAAGTTTGAGCAGTTGACAGCCGAAAATATCCGCCTGACCATGCATGCCCCATTGATCGCCGAATCTGCCAGGCCGGGCCAGTTCGTGATGATTCAGACAGGAGCCGGAAGAGACCCGCTGCTGAGGCGGCCTTTTTCCCTGCATCAGACAAACAGCAGCGGCCAGATCCAGATTTATCTCAAGAATGTCGGGCGGGGAACTGATATCCTGGCGCACAGCAAGATCGACGAGATACTTGACGTTTTTGGCCCACTTGGCCGGGGTTTTAAGATCCATCATGATACGCCTGCCTGTCTGGTCGGCGGTGGCCTTGGGATAGCGCCGCTGCTGTTTCTCACCAAATGTCTCTATCGCAGCAGCAAAGACAACAGCCGCGACCTGGTGATCCTTGGCGGCAGGACAAAGGAAGAGGTCGAACCGCTGGTTCACGACTTTCAGCGGTTCGGAATCCATGTGCGCTGCAGCACTGATGACGGGTCATACGGTATGAAGGGCTTTGTTACCGATATCCTGAAGTCTGAAAGCGTGGTCCAGAACAGCCAGGTATATGCCTGCGGACCCGACCCGATGCTGGCCCGGGTCCACCAGATCTGTAAGAAGAGAAATGCCGGTTGCCAGGTATCGGTTGAAACCATGATGGCATGCGGGATGGGCGCCTGTCTCGGCTGTAACATCCCTGCCAGGGACGGGTCATATGCTCACGTCTGTATTGACGGACCGGTTTTTAACGCGGAGGATCTTGTATGGAATTTGTAAAGGACAACAATCCGTATCCTGATCTCCGTGTCAACGTCGGTTCCCTTGAGCTTCAGAACCCGGTGATGACAGCTTCGGGAACGTTTGGCTACGCGCGGGAATTTGAGAACCTGGTCAATCTGCATCGTCTGGGCGGTGTGGTTGTCAAGGGTATCTCGCTTGCCCCGCGGGCTGGAAATCCACCACCCCGTATTGTCGAGACAGCCTGCGGCATGTTGAATGCGATCGGTTTGCAAAATGTTGGTGTTAAGCGCTTCATTGAGGAAAAAATGACCTACCTGCGCGGCATTAGTGTACCGGTAGTTGTCAATATTCTCGGTGATACCGTTGAAGAGTACAGCGAAATTACCAGAAGGCTTGCAGACACCGAGGGCATTGCCGCGCTGGAAGTCAACATATCCTGTCCCAATGTAAAGAAAGGCGGGGTCGCCTTCGGCAATGATCCCAAAATGGCCGCAGCGGTTACCAGTGCAGTAAAAGAGGTTTCCTCGGTACCAGTGATGGTGAAACTGTCGCCAAATGTGACAGATGTAACCCTGGTTGCCCGGGCGGTTGAAGACGCTGGAGCCGATTCAGTGTCTCTTATAAACACCTTAATTGGTATGGCCATCGACCTGGAGCACCGAAAGCCTGTCCTGGCTAATGTAATCGGCGGATTATCTGGCCCTGCGGTAAAACCAGTAGCTTTGAGAATGGTCTATCAGGTTGCCCAGGCCGTTAAAATCCCCGTGATCGGCATCGGCGGCATCGACTGTACTGAAGATGCGCTGGAGTTCATGCTGGCAGGCGCTTCTGCAATACAGGTGGGAACAGCCAACTTTGTTAACCCGAGGGTGAGCGAGGACATTGTTGAAGGGATAAGTTCCTATGTGAAGAGAAACAGGCTTGATTCCATCAGGGATCTGGTTGGGGCGCTGGAAGTATAGGTAATGAGAACAGGCGGTAGAAAAACGAACATGCTGGCGTCATTGCTTAAAAACGGTCGGATGTATGTAAAGCTTTTTACTCACCGGGATACTCCCTGGTATGTCAAAGCTATCCTGCTGACGGCCCTGCTCTATCTGGTTGTGCCAACTGACCTGATTCCTGATTGGATTTTTGGGCTCGGGATTCTGGATGATCTTGCTGTTGTGTCGCTGCTCGTTGGCACAGCAGTGAAGCTGATCAATAAGCAGGTGGATAAAAACGAATCTAAAAAATGAGCTGAAAGACCCCAGGAGGGAGGTCCATGCTGCCCAGCCGGCAGTCGGGCAAGGTGATAAACAGGACCTGAAGAGAGATCATGATCGAGATAAAACCGATAGAGAATATAGACTGCATCGTCAGTGTGCCGGGTTCGAAAAGCCTGACCCAGAGGGCTCTGATAGCAGCAGCGCTGGCCGAAGGAGAGAGTATACTTCATGGTCCGCTGGTTAGTGAAGATACCGAGTATTCGTCTCGTGCCCTGATGCAGATGGGTATTGAGATAAGAAAAGAGTCTGACTCATGGCTGGTTGCGGGCAGCGGAGGGAAAATTAAAACACCTGAAGAAGATATTTTTCTTGGTAACAACGGCACCGCGACCCGTTTCCTCACCTCGGTTGCTGCCCTTGGTGAGGGAGAGTTTATCATTGATGGTGAGGAACGCATGCAGCATCGTCCCATCGGCCCGCTGATGGAGGCACTTGAAGGATGGGGAGTAGATATCACCTCGATCCACGAGACAGGATGCCCGCCGCTCAGCATCAGGGCAAATGGCCTTGAGGGCGGCAGAACAGTTTTGCCGGAAGGCAAGAGCAGCCAGTACCTTTCCTCTCTTTTGCTGGTGGCGCCATTCGCCAGATCCTCGGCCATCCTTGATGTGGTTGGTGAGGTTCTCTCAAAACCCTACGTTGCAATGACACTGACAGGTCATGGCTGATTTTGGTATTTCCGTTGAGGCAGCCCATGATTTTTCATCCTTTACCATTCCACAGGGAATCTACCGGCCCGGTGATTACCGGATAGAAGGGGATGCCTCAAACGCCTCGTATTTCTGGGCTGCTGCTGCCGTTGCTGGAGGGCGGGTTACCGTTGATAATGTTCCCGTACCGTCTCTTCAGGGAGATGCCATGCTGGTGCCGCTGCTCGCCCGAATGGGCTGTGATATCAACCAGGCGGGAAGTGGTATAACGGTCACCGGAACGGACAGCCTGCAGGGGATACGCGTTGACATGGGAGATATGCCGGACGTTGTTCCTACCCTTGCGGTGGTTGCCGCATTTGCTGAAGGACAGACTGAAATTGTTAACATCGGGCATCTCCGCATAAAGGAGTGTGACCGGTTGCATGCTGTGGTCACGGAACTCACCAGAATGGGTGCCGCCGTTGAGGAGTTTCCCGATCGAATGATTATTCATGGAGCGGGCGGGCGGAACCTTCATGGAGCTGAGATCGAAACCTATAATGATCACCGGATGGCCATGAGCATGGCTGTTGCGGGATTGAAAGTCCCAGGAATTCGAATTCGTGAGGAACAGTGTGTGGCAAAGTCATTTCCTGACTTCTGGCAGCGCTTTGCCCGGCTGCAGCGGTAATTACTGGGTGTGAAAGTCTATGGTGGGGATCATTCCGTGTTCAACCATTCCGATATTAAGGCAGTCGATATGGTGATGACCGCGAACAAAAACACGTTCGCCTGTGTCAATTTTTAACATTCTGGCGGCGTTGCCGTTTTTGATACAGATTTCCAGTTCACCGCTGCTGTTGATGATTGCTGCCGGCAGATGATCATCGACATCACTGTAGCTACCGTCTGAGATCGTGAGCGCATATGATTTCGTAATTAAAAATGGTTGTTCACTAAAACTCAGTTCATCCAGATATAGCTTGGTGATATTTGTCCTGATATTGCCAAAACTGTCAATACTAAGTACCTCTCCGGCAATTCCGTTTGACTGCAATACCGGTTCCTTCAGTCCAATGATCGTGCATGAATTCAAGGGTAGGCGCGCGCCTACGTGCGTGATGGAGAGGCCTGAAGCCAGCCAGGCTGCCACTGGAGCCATGATATCGCGGCCGTGAAAGGTATTACTGACCTCTTCACGGAACAATTTCTTGTTCTCCACCGAATATATCTCCAGGAAGTTATGGTTGACCAGCAATGGCGTAAAAATACCATTATCTGGGCCGATGAAGATCTGCCCGTCAGCCTTGATGGCCAGAATCCGACGCTGGCTGCCGACGCCCGGATCTACAATTGCAACATGCACTGTGCCGACAGGGAAATATTTGCAGTTATCGCTGACTATCTTGGCTGCCTGGCTTATATCCTGGGGAGGGATATTGTGAGTAAGATCGACAATTGGTATTCTTTTGTTCAGAGAGAGAATGACGCCTTTCATAACGCCGACATACTCGTCCTGGTAACCGAAATCAGTTGTCAGGGTGATGGGTGAGCCAAATTGTTTCATGGGCGCGATCTGTAAAAGAAATAATCAACGTGAGTAAGTACTTATAGATAGCTTATCCCATTTTCACGGGTAGTTCAAAATTGTTTTTTTATTAAGAAGTAAAATTGCCCTCTTTCTTTCATGTGGTTTGCCGCCGTTCGTGCATAGTTTCCTGCACCCCAGAACAGATCAACTCTACTTGCGCCCTTTATTGCAGAGCCGCTGTCCTGAGGCAGGACAAAGCGTGAAAATTGCTCCCAGTGATGTATGGAGCCGTCATTTGCTAATACCGGTCTGCGTGAGATAAGGTAGCCGAATACACCTGTCGGAAATACGGAATGATCAATTGCTACAGATCTTCCGGGTGTCAGAACCTCTCCAAGAGACCCCCTTGGTCCATCATCATTACCCCACTTAAAAAAAATATAACGCGGGTTATTCTGCAGCATTCTAGGCATCTGTTCAGGATGCTTGGCAAAGTAGTTTCTCATAGTGGGAATGGAAACATCACTGACGTCCATAATATTTTCCTTAACAAACAGTCTGCCAAGGCTGCGGTAGGCACGCCCGTTTGAACCGCCGAAGTGAACGGCGCGAGTTGTTCCATCCGGCAGGCGGATTCTGCCGGAACCCTGGACATGGAGGAGATAGGCGTCAAACGGGTCACGCAGGTAGGCAAGTTCGTTTCCGGCAAGATGGTTGTCGTTCTCTATCTCTTTTCGCGACCAGTATGGCTGCCATGAGCCGTCAGCATCTCTCCTGCCAACTGTTTTTTTGCCGCTGGTTTCATTTTTACTGATAACAAGAGAGTCCGGAACACGGTAGAGAGGATGTATGAACGGACCCCCTTTTGTAAGACTTCCCTCAAAGAGCGGCTCGTAATAGCCGGTAAGAAGAATTCTTTTGTGCAGGCCGGCGTACCGTCCCTCAGCCTGATATACATTGAAATTTTTTCTTATGATTTCATCAAGTTCAAAGGGTGGTGGGTTTTGTTTGATGATATCACTGAAGGTTTGCAGCGATTCAGTGAGATTGGCGTAGGTAATGGACTGCCTGCCAATCGTAATTGTCTTGTCAGCGGGAGAGTTTTTAAGGTGATTTAATTGACGGCTGATCGCCGTTACCAGTGAATCTTTGTTAGAATCATCAATGAACAGTGGGTAATGATTATCGGGAAGCTCGACATAGCTCTTTGGGGTGCCGCAGCTGTTGAGACAGAGGAGGGCGAGGACGAAAGCAAATAAAAAAAAACGCAATGAGTCTGGAGGAGAAAGCGGAGTCATCCAGTAAGAACCCGTCTATCTCATTTGATTGCTTCTGCCAGCTCTGTTACGGCCATGGCGTACCTGTTGGAATGATTCCATTCAGTGATCGCCTGGAAATTGGGGTACCCTGCAACATAGCGGTATCCGCCCCCATCTGACGGCGCCAGCTCAAGGCCGATGATTGAGAGCTTACGATTATCAGGGGGCACCGGAAGCGTCACTCCCTGGGCCTCGCTAATTGCCTGGTATTCGACTCTTCCCTTTCTCCCCTTAAGATTGGCGCTGATCAGTTCCTGGCCTTTTAATTCAGAGCCGATATCCACATAGATGGTACCGTTAAGCGTCCAGTGAAATCTGCGAAGGTAATTGGCGATAGATGCCAGGATATCCTCCGTGGAATTGAAAACGTCCCTGAGTTGATCGTCATCAAAACTAACCGCATATTCCCTGAAACTGGATGGAATAAACTGGGTTTGTCCGAATGCACCGGCATAAGATCCCTTTACCGTCAGCGGGTCCATATTGTTTTCACGGCACAGCAGGAGAAAGTGCACAAGCTGTTTTCTAAAAAACGTTGATCGTCTCGGGTAGGCGTCGAACAGGGTATTGAGGGTCTCGAAAACTGGGAAACTGCCGCTGTGAGTTCCGAACCGGGATTCGATACCCCAGATTGCTATGACAACTTCTCTATCGACTCCGAATTTTGCTTCGATTCTGGAAAGAAGATCCTTGTGCTCTTCCAGTTTGTCTTTGCCCTTGGCAATGGTTTTGGAGGTAATGAAAAGCGGACGGTATTTATAATAAGGCTTTGCTTCCCATTGACGGTCCATGAGTTCAAGAACGCGTTTGTTGATCGTCACACCGTTAAAAACCGTGGTGAGTTCCTCCTGCTTGAACTGGTACTCATCCTGGAGCTCTTTAAAGAGGATGCTGTATCGCTCACTGCTGAGATCAATGAGCTGGCCATCCTCAACCAGGTCTGCAGCTTTTGGTTTTTCTGCCAGAATCTGAGCAGGTATGGTTGTCAGCAAGGCAATGATGAACAGAGTAAATATGATTGGCTTTAGGGAATGCACGGAGCGTTTACCTGCTGAAGGATATGCATACAGAACGCGAAAAGAAGAGCTGCTCGATGTGGGAATATCAATGGTCATAATCACGAATAGGTTTGTTGAAACTTTGTCATAAAATCGTTGAGAAGATCAGGCGGCAGTGCATTTATCCCGGCAGCTGCAGCTCGTCCGCCGCCACTGGGAAAAGTGCGGCACAGTTTGTCAGCACCTTGTTTGTTTTGCAGCGGGGCTCGAACACTGATGCGCAGCGATTCATCCCGATTTTCAGTGATCAGGGCATGGGCTCCTTCGGGATTCTCCCGTGCTTTAAGATTTGCAAAAACACCAGAGACCCTCCTTGCCCATGGGTTATCAGGAAAACGGAAGATCCTGTTCTTCCCGCATGTTTTGTATTCCGGCTGGGAAAGAGCCAGGCTCATATCGCTGTCAAAGCCGACTTTCAGTGTCTTCAGTGTCTTTGAGCGCTCGAAGAAATCAAAAGGGCTCCGGTATTCGCGAATTGCCCGGAAGAGATTTTCCGGTGGAAAATAGAGATCCTTCACTTGACTGCCATAACCGTTATAATTGATCAATTCTCCGATCTCTCTTAAACAGTCAGTTTCTGATACACTGAGTCCGATTTCAGAAGCGATGACATTGGCAATTTTATCCAGGTTGTCACCAAAGGCTCCGCACAAAGCCCAGAGTCGAAATTCTCCGCCAAGCAGAGAATCCACAATCAGTGATGTACACTGGTCCGGGTCTGGATCGATATGGTGTCGAAGGTTTGAGGCTTCGGGAATAGCGCCGGCAAAATGGTGGTCGATGTAGAGGATGTCGTTTCCGGCAGCAAGCAGCTGTTCAAGACTTGCGATGTTGGAGTACATTGAAATATCGAAGACAGCAATGCTGCTGCTTTTAACCTGTTCGATACGGCTGAGCAGGTTGATGTCCCGTTTGACTCCGGTGATCAGCTCAGCATCGGGAACAGGGTCCGCCAACCGGAGCTGATGCAGGGCGCAGATTCCGTCGGCATCACCGTTAAAAACATCGTATTGTCTGAACGTTCGCTGTTTTCTTGACAGAACCATAAGCCGATTTGAGTATTCCGTCTACTGGTCAGCAATAAGACGCAACGTTCATGCTATCAGAAGCTGAGTCCAAGCGGACTGCCGATATTGGCGAGATTAAAAACAATTAAGAAACTGGTGTCAGCCGGTGTATATTCTGTTGCTAATTCAACAGACCAGCAGAGTGCCTGGTAAATGAGTGACAGGTTCATTTCATTGGTTTCATCAGCTGAGAGAGAGTGCTCTATTTTGAAGTCTGCACGCCAGCTCGCGAAAAGGGCAGTCTCTATGAGAGCGTTTATCTGCTCAGTATTGTCGATATCATCAAATACATATTCAACACCGAACCTGTCGCCGCGGCTGTTATTATAAATGGCTTCAAAATTATGTCTGACAAACCCGGAGTCATACACATCAATATCGGTTTTATAACTGATGTCTGTTGAGGCCAGCGGCATCCAGCCGAGTTTAATATTGATAAAGGAAAACGGTTCATCAGAATCCTGGTCCAGGAAGCTGTAACTCTGTTTGATCTTAAAAGAACCGTATTCCCTGTCCTGCTCGCTGTCCTTCTGTAAATCAAAGAAGTTGTCTATTCCGTAGGTGATGGCGTTCTGCTCGCTCACCCGGTCAACACTGGTGAAAAAGGGGAGATCCTCCTGGTCTTCCTCAGGAAGAAAATCGTATTCAACATATGGTCGCAGCTGGTGGTAGAAACTTCTGTTATCTCCCCCGGACAATGGGAAATTGCGTATTAAGCTTGTACCGATCTCTCCATGAATATCGTAGAGCAGCCGGTTCTGGCCGGTGTCGTTATCCCATTCCGCATCTCCAAAGGTCTGGACCGAGTAGTAGGTATCTCGCAGACCGACTTCCGCCCTTGATTCCAGGTATGGTCCGAGCGGCAGCGGAGCGCTCAGGCGGGGGTAGAGATCGATACGGTGTCCGCCGGTACCTTCTTCACGCCAGAAATAAACATAGGTCGCATCCCAGTCCAGGGTAACATTGCCAAATCCGCCAAGGGGAATGGCACCGTTAAAATCAACCGCCGGTAGGTTCCAGAGCGGGGATGGGCCGATCTTGTTTGCCCGGACGTCATTGATTGCCAGCAGGTTGGCCGTAAAAGACATCGGCCCCCATGATTTCAAAACGCTCAGGGTGTTGGAACGCTGATCGTCTGTTCTGTTTTCAAGACTTCGGCCAAATGAATCAAGATAGCGCTCATTGCTTGAATTAAATCCGGTCATACCCGAATTGAATTCGGTCAGGTAATCCCGATCAGAGACAACGTCCAGATCGAGGCGGGAGGTCCAGCCGCTGCCGAAATCCTGGTCAGCTTTGGCTCGTATCCAGTACCTGTCCTTATTGGTATGAGTATAGCCGGTATCGGCGTAGTAATCGGTTTCCGAAGGGTCCGTCAGTTTATCGTTGAGATAATTTGCCATTGCCAGCCCTTTATCTTCTGCCGCTTTAACATAGCGGAACTCGAGACCGGGCATATACCCCCGGTTAACCAGATACTCTGTGTAAATGGTCATGTCGGTGGAGTTTGAAATGTTCCAGAAAAATGGGATATTAAAGGTGAATCCATTGTTCTTGCTTGACCCTATTTCGGGAAAAATGAAGCCGGTCTGACGTTTATTCTTGATTGGCAGCATCAACCACGGTGAATAGAATACCGGAGTATTTTTTACTTTAAATTTTGCGTGCTTGAGTGTCGCATAGCCGTCCTGCTCGATGACGACGTCTTTTGCTGCAAAACTCCATGGCGGAGTCTTTCCTTCTTTAACTTTACAGGTAATGACCCAGCCGTTTTCTATATGATAGGTTTTATATCCGGTTTTTTCGATAACCTCGCCTTCGAGATGCAAATCATATTCATCCCTGAGAATGGTTGCATTCTTGAAGGACCCCGTCTCCTGTTCGAGGTTGACAACGGCCTGTTCTGCAAGAAGCTGCTCGTCTTCACTGGTTACCGATACATTTCCCCGCGCCTTTATCGTGCTAAGAGCAATATCGTAGGTGGCCCAGTCTGCCTTGATAGTGACCTGGGTCTCGTACACATCTTCAATTTCTTCAGGTACATCTTCAGGTGTAATCTCAACTGGTGCAGGTTCTTCACCAAGAAGATCTGACCAGGTTGAGAGTTGTTCCTGGGCCACGGCAGATTTAGGAGGTAATTTGCGTCGCTTTATCAGTACAATATTACCTTCTGCTACAATACTCATGGGTTTATCGTAGCGAATTATCTTGTCTGCAGAGATATCCCACTCCTCTGTCGACACAGACTCTTGAGCAAGGGCTGTGCCGGAGATAATCAGGCATAGGGAAATAAGGGCTGGCAGCAGGCAAAATCGAGAAACAGAAATGTGTGGCAACAGCTTTGTCACAGTACACTCCTTTAGGTGAGAAACGAGAGTTGAGCTTCAGTTATGTGCCAAACACACCATAATTATCAGCAACTGTCAACTGAAGGTAACAGCATCTTATAAATGCCGAAATGTACGTGTCGCCACGTCTGGTGTCAAGCCTAAAGTAATAGTTTGACCTTGATAATAAAGGGCATATGTTTTATTTTTCCAGCAGTTTTCTATGTATGTCTGATTATGGTTGCTTTTTAGCGAGATAATCAGCAAAAGATGCATGGTGAATGATTTGATATATTTTTACCGGAAGATTTTTTTTTGTTGGATATTGCACATAAATTACATATTCCGCAGGAGAACCGAATCCGGTATGGAAAATGTATCGAGATGTTGGCCATGAGACGCAGAACGATCTCATGCAACATGTGTAAATCGAGACAGAAGCTTATTTCATCCGTTGTAATATAGAGAACCTGACGAGCACCGGGAAGCTGAAGATTGGATTCTTCCTGACAAATTAGAGCTGGTGCAATACGGATTGGAGTATAGCTGATTAACAGAGCGGTACTGGTTGTCAGAAGCCGCTGAAAAATTTCTGATACGGAGGGTGACGCAGAGTATCTGTCGGCCCCCCGCTATCAGTGCAGGGTCGGGCGGCAGCCGCAGAAGGCTGTCATCTGAAGAAAAGGAACTATATGTCAGAATCAGAGAAGGACCCAAAAAAACCGGTCAAGAACCAATCCAGAAAAAAGATTAAAGCATCTACAGGAGCCTGGTGGAAAAGCACGGTCGTAACTGTCGAAGAACCAGAACCTGAAGTAAAAGAGAAAGCAACAGCAGATGCGCCCGCTTCTGTCTCCGCTAAAACAGAAAGTCCCGCCAAGGAAGAGAGCCCGCAGGCACCAGCTCGAAAGAGACCAGCTGCTCCCCGGAAGAGAAGGAGCAGACCCACTTCCAGAAAGACCAGTAAGGATGCTGCTGCAGGGCAGGACATTGTGAGTCCCCGTGCTGAACAGAGTAATTCTGAACCGCTTGCAGAGCAAGCCGAAACGACCGAACCAGCTGAAGGACAGAAGGTCCCAGAGGAACAGGTCGCTGAAGTGAAGCCGAAAAGGGCTCGACAGTCTCGCGGGCGGCGAGGCGGAAGAAAAAAAGCAACTGACCAGAAAGGCCCTGAGCCGGCATCAGATCGGCCGGAAACGGCTTCTGAAGAGAATAAAGAAGGGGGACAGAAGCAGCGTACTGACCAGAAACAGCCCAGGGGACAAGGTAAGCCTGCTCCTGACAAAAAAGTTGAGGAAAAAAAGAAAGGTGCTGAGGAGCCGCAGCCTGTAGTCAAACTCCTGATCAATGCCGAAGAGCCTGAAGAGTGTCGGTTGGCGCTCCTGGAAGATGGGCGGCTAGAATCGATCCATGTAACCACCGTTGGGCGTATTCAGACTAAAAACAATATCTATAAAGCGCGGGTTGTGGCGATTGAACCGAATCTGCAGGCAGCGTTCATAGATTACGGTACGGATAAAAACGGTTTTCTGCCGTTTAGTGAAATTCATCCCGAATATTACAAACAGGAATTAAGCCCGGCCATAAGAAAACTGGTTGAGGCTCATCAGTGGAAGAAACTGAGTATCTCAGATGTGATGGAGCGTGGGCAGGAACTGTTGGTTCAGGTTGTCAAGGAAGAGATCGGCTCCAAAGGAGCCAATATGACCACGTATCTGTCCCTGCCCGGCCGTTGTGTTGTCCTGATGCCAGGGTCCGATTCAGAGGGGATATCTCGCAGAATTTCAGGTGAGGAACGCAGAGGTCAACTTCGTGATGTCATGAATTCATTTAGCATTCCTGAAGGTATTGGTTGGATCGTCAGGACTGCAAGTGTTGATATTACTAAAACCGCCTTGTCAAAAGATGTCCGCTTTCTGCTCAAACTCTGGCGGGAGATAAAGGCCAAGGGGCAGCACCTGGTCGGTGTCGGTTTGCTCTACCAGGATTACAACTGTGTGATGCGTTTCCTCAGGGAATATTACGATCCATGTATTCAGGAAATTCTTGTCGATAACGAAGAGGCCCTGGAAAAGGTACGGGATTTTGTCGATATGCTGCCGATCAAGCAGCGCCAGGTGAAAGTCAAACACCATCGGGGCGCACGGCCAATCTTCAACCAATACAGTGTAGAGGACCAGATCGAGTCGATCTATCAGCCGCGGGTCAATCTTCCTTCAGGCGGCTCAATTGTCATCGATCCTACAGAGGCGCTGGTGGCAATCGATGTGAACTCTGGCTCAACATCAAAAGGGAAGAACTTTGAGGAGACAATTTTCCAGGCCAATATGGAGGCCGCTACAGAGCTCGCGCGGCAGCTCAGGCTTCGGGATCTTGGCGGCCTGGTGGTGATAGATTTCATTGACATGCGCAACAACAAGCATGTCCGTGAAGTAGAAAGGCAGGTCAAGACGGCCATGAAGCGGGATAAGGCAAAGGTGGATATCAGCCGTATCTCACGTTTTGGCCTGATGCAGATTTCCCGGCAGAAAATGGGTTCTCCCATTGAGTCTGGAAACTATAAGGTCTGTGAACATTGCCGGGGCCGCGGAACGGTGAGGTCTGTTGAAACCCAGGCGCTCTTCTATTTCAGAAGAATCCATACCGGTGCCAGCCGCAGGCAGGTTACTCAGATAAATTGCCGTTTCCCGCTCGATGTTGCCGAGTACCTGCTCAACAACAAGCGTTATGAACTCATCGAACTCGAAGAAAAATATCAGACGAGAGTCCTTGTAACGGCGGATCCGCGCCTAAAACCGTCAGAACATGAGATCACCTTTCACAAGGCTGAAAAAGAGGAAACCCCTAAAAAACAGGCTTGAGTTATATCCCAAACTGGAGTATATAGACGCCTCTACGCACCAGTAGCTCAGCTGGATAGAGCAACGGACTACGAATCCGTAGGTCGGGGGTTCGAATCCCTCCTGGTGTACCAGTAAATTCAAGCGGTTAAGCCATTTTGGTTTAA
Organism: uncultured delta proteobacterium; assembly: GCA_963710015.1. Lineage (GTDB taxonomy): Bacteria > Desulfobacterota > Desulfobulbia > Desulfobulbales > Desulfocapsaceae > MADRE3. Next base: position 93,041 of record CAVPYP010000002.1, read on the forward strand.
CCGCTTTTTTGGCTTTAAGCTAACCACCGAATGTCCTTTTAAGTCACTTTTTGTCCCTTATTGTCCACTATCACCTGAACTTGAGGCATAAACCTCATAATGTGATTATTGCCGTCATTACTGACATACCGACAGCTACCGTCAGGAAGTCGCTATCTTCGGCAAATTGCTCATTTCCTATACGGTTGAGGCGATGGGCCCTTTCTTAACAATAAAGGGGGGAGGGGGCTACCACGAAGGGTTTTTCTCGCTGAGGATTGAAGTATTTTTCAGACAACCTGAATCCCAGATGTTTCTAGGAAGGTTCTCGTTTTACTGCATACTGGTGCTGTTGTTTTTAGTACAACGGTGACATCAGGCTGAACCTTTTTTATTTTCTTTGCTTTTTCGAGTATTTTGAGCCCATCCGCCATAATGATTCTACTTTTACGGTTGATCACCAAGGCAATGGTTCTGTCCCCGATCTGTTCAAGGACGGTTCTTTGAGGCAGACCGAATTGTTTAGGGTTTATCATTCTAAGAATTAATAAATGTAAAGGATTGCAGTTTGATCAAGCAAATATATGGGCAAACATTAAGAGCCTGAAGATGATAATTTATCATCTTTAAGCTCTATGCTAGACTTCACTCCGATTCAGACTTATACAAAATCTCTTCTTCAAACACCTGAATGGACTCCCCTTTGCTCAATGCAAATTCTTTTGGGAGTTCTGTAATTATTGAACCCATAGCTGAATCCTTCTCAACAACCTCAATTTCGAGGTCGACATAACCACCATCAACACGCATTTTCTTTCCTGATCCAACGCCAAAGAAAACTCTGATAGTAATGATATCGTCTTCTTTCAGATCGCTGAGAGTGACACCAGGATAATCTGGAAATTCAGGCGGGTAGAAGTTTGGTTTCTTTGCATTTTTGAGACTGTATATATGATATCCGTCCTCTCTTATATCAGAGAAGAAAGGTGGTTCATTTTTTTGATTAGATCGGGATTTTATTATAGTCATTGGAATATTTTCATTTAAGAGGTGGATGTTCTACATTTCATCTAGGCAATCAGATTCGACTCATAAACGTGCACTCCAGAAATCGGCTCTTCGTGAGCCACCTTCACCATAAACTTAGCAACAGATTCAGCTTGAACGGGTCTATATTTTTTTAAAGATCCCAGCAAAAATGGTTTCAGCACAGGAGTTAATATTACCCCTATTTTCTCGCCAAGACGGAATTCTTTTCGTGGCCCCAGGAGTAGCGATGGTCTGATGATACGCAAGCAAGGATATTTCAAGTTCTCTAAAGCCTCTTCCAGCTCTCCTTTAGTGCGGTTGTAAAATACTTTAGATTTACTATCAGCACCCATAGCAGAGATTACCAAGAATTGTTCAGCACCCTGCTTTTTCATCAACGCTGCAATCGTAACAACCAGTGTATGATCTATCTGTTTAAAGGTTTCCTGAGATCCTGCTTTGTTAATCGTGGTTCCTAAACAGCAAAAGACATCGTCAGCATATATCTTTGATAGTTCATGTTCAAGGTCGGCGAATTGAGTAATAACTGTCTTTAGTTTTCGGTGTGTTTTGAGGATTGGTTTTCTGACAAGAGCGATCACGTCTGAGTAGTTGTAGTCATCGATAAGCGCCTGGAGGCAGAATCCCCCAATTAAACCAGTTGCTCCTACAATAAGTGCTTTGCGAATGGGCATTTTCAGTAATTAAGAAACCTTGCTGTTTTCATTTAGCTTTATCTGCACCATGGTGAAGAAAATCATGATGTCCTCAATCTTCTTGATTGTGATCTTCTTTTTGTTTTTCAGACTAATCACTATGCAGAGTGTTGGACCATAGTCATTAGTTATCACCTCAAAATCCATATCCAGTATTTCATGATAATTGATAGCTGTTTCTTTAAATAAATGATGAAATGTAAGGTTGTGGCTGTCTACTGTTAGTGAGTAGGGGGTACGTTGGAAAAATATTCCCAGCGGGATACAGAGAGTTAACAATGTGAAAAATAAAACTTTGCTCACCATAGGACTTATAATGAGGGACAGCACTAACAGACAAACTGCAATCCTCAACTGAAATAAATATTTTAAATCCAATGTGAATTTCTGAGAACGAAAATTATCTTTCCGAATTTCAGAAAGTTTTAAACAGATAGTCTTCAATAAGAGGGGAAAGTCCTTGGTTGCATAATTGATCGGGACTTCTTTAGTATTATATAAAAAGATAACAACTCGTTTACCTGGAACGTCCTCAATATATTGAATATCCTTCCAAACTAAACCAAACGATTCGTCACTGTCAGGTCGGTAAATTAGGCCATTTTCATGGATATCATAATAGGTATTGTGATTGTCAAAGGATTCATAATGAAATGTTATGGATTCACTCATATCATATTCCAGCTAACGCAAAGATAACAATATCACCGATAGTGTAGCATCCTTTCTGTAATTTCACTGTGCCGCTACCGGCACAGTGAAAGCGATATTCAATAAAGCGGTTCAATTCGTTACTCATCTTGGTTCACCACAAACCAAATAAAGAGAGTATCTCATGACCCACAACAATGATAGTAACTTACTGGCGGAAGCAATGGAACACGTAATCGAAAATGGTCTTGATGGTTTGAGCGATGCCGTGACTTTCTTGCTTAATGAGGCGATGTTGATTGGACGATCTCGCAAGGATTACACGAAATTCGATCTACGAATCCGTCGGTCGGGCGTTCGAATCGCTCCTGGTGTACTAGACATATAAAGGACATATCTTACGAGGAGGTAAGTTCTTTTTTGGTTTCAGTCATCTTTTAGTCGCAGCAGTAATAGAGAACCAGTGATTCACATGAAAGGCACTCCCGCCAATGTTTCATTTCAAATTACTCGACGAAATTATTTTATGAAGTCTTTGGAATCAAAAGCGACAGGTCAGGCTGGAAATCATGATCAGAATATGTCAGAATCGGTCAATGGGTTTACGTATGCATCAATTTTTTCACTCTACTTTTATGCTTAATCATGGGCCTCTTTGATATCATTTCAGTGCTGGTCGTTCTTGCAGCGTTCTTTAGTTATATCAACCACCGTTACTTTGGTTTGCCGCGTACCATTGGTCTGATGGCCCTGTCGCTTATAGTGTCACTCAGCCTGCTTGTTCTGGGGTCATTTGGGGTGGTGACACTTGATGAGCAGGTGGCGGGGATACTTACGCGGCTTGATTTTTACGATACCTTGATGCACGGTATGCTGGGTTTTCTGCTCTTTGCCGGGGCGTTGCATGTCAATTTTCAAGATCTGCGGGAGATGGGATGGGCCATTTCGCTGCTCGCCACCTTTGGTGTAATTGTTTCGACGGTGCTGGTAGGATTCTTTACCTGGGGTATACTCATTTTACTCGGTATGGAAATCTCTTTACTCTATTGTTTTCTCTTTGGGGCTCTGATTTCTCCTACTGATCCCATTGCCGTACTCGGCATCCTGAAAAAAGCGAACGCGCCGAAGCAGCTCGAAACAAAGATTACAGGTGAGTCACTTTTTAACGACGGTATCGGGGTTGTGGTTTTTCTGACGTTGCTCTCGTTTGTGCAGGGCGGGGGACACGCAAACGAACCTATCGATATTATCAAGCTTCTCGCGGTCGAGACCGGAGGGGGAATCCTCTATGGTATCGGACTTGGCTATCTTGCCTATATTCTTATAAAGCGTGTCGACAACTATCATGTCGAGATACTGCTAACCCTGGCCACTGTTATGGGAGGTTATCGTCTTGCCGAGTTGATCCACGTCTCAGCACCCCTGGCCATTGTTGTTGCTGGTTTGATGGTTGGCAACCATGGCCGCTATCTGGGGATGTCTGATCTCACACGTGAGCGTCTGGATAACTTCTGGGAACTTGTGGACGAGATATTAAACGCCGTTCTCTTTGTGCTGATCGGCCTGGAATTGCTGGTCATCAGCCATACCCTGAACATGGCAGCTGCCGGATTGCTGCTGATACCCTGCGTACTCCTGGCCCGATATATCAGCGTCGGTTCCATCATAAACCTGATGCGAAGGTTCAGCGATATTCCCCGTGGTTCGGTACGGATCATGACCTGGGCCGGCTTGCGGGGTGGAATTTCGGTTGCACTGGCCTTATCACTTCCGTATGGACCAGAGCGCGATCTGCTGGTGACCATCACCTATTGCGTGATGACCTTTTCCATCCTGGTGCAGGGACTCACGGTTGGTCGGGTTGTTAAGCGTTTTTCTTCCACTCTGCCCGATGCTGAGCATCAATCAACGTTTCATGGAGAATAAGATTGATACTAGAAAGGGCAGGTTGAGTTCATCATTCCACCCTTTCTGCAACATTCAGGTGACCCGATTACATTGATTTCAAATCTTTGTCACTGGGTTGGATTTGGGTGCGCCTCTGTTGGTCGCCTGTTTAAATCTGATTAGAGGCTGGAAACAACGTCTCATAATATTTAACAACAGACATTATCATGCATAAAGGCGAGAGATTCAATTCTATTACCCACCTGGTAGGTTCCATAGCAGCTGTTATTGGTCTTATTGTGCTGATTCTTGCTGCTCTTCGCCGGGGGGAAATTCTGCCGGTTCTCAGTGTAACTATTTATGGTGCCACCCTCGTTCTGCTTTATGTATTCTCAACCCTCAACCATAGTCTTCGGGGAAAGGCTAAAAAGGTTTTTCAGAAATTAGATTTTCTCGCAATTTATCTGCTAATTGCCGGCACCTATACACCTTTATCATTAATTACTCTGAGGGAGAACTGGGGGTGGCTCATTTTTGGTCTTGTCTGGGGACTCGCAGCTCTTGGAATAGTTCTGGAATTACTGCCGCATAAAGACAATAGAATTGTATCGCTGGTTATTTATCTCGTTATGGGTTGGGTAATCATGATTGCCATCAAACCATTAATTCAAGCACTCGGTATGGCAGGCTTTAGCTGGCTCTTATTAGGAGGCATGTTTTATACTTTTGGTATATTTTTTTATGTCAATGATGAACGAGTCAAACACTTTCATGGAATATGGCATTTATGTGTTTTAGCCGGCAGCACCATCCAGTATTTCACTGTTTATTATTACGTCCTGTAAATTGAATAAACATACGATAGGTTAAAAGAAGTGGCCCCGGAAATTTGCACAAGCCGTTAAGTGAAAAACCTGCTACCTATTGGATGACCTTATGGTCATAAACATGGAGCAGAAAATGGCAAAGAAAACCAGACGAAAACATTCATCGACATTCAAGGCCAAAGTGGCGTTAGCAGCGCTGGTTGGAGATAAAACCCTGGCCGAGCTGTCACAACGGTTTGATTTACACACCTCACCTTTTTGCTTATGATACAGTAGCGTGGCAGAGGTAAAATGGCTCCATTGAGTGCCCGGGGCAATTTTCCGCCAAATCCGCCAGCATCCTTTTTTAAATTTGGTACCCGAAAAAAAGAAATCTGATTGGACCGCTTCTCGTTTTGCAGACACTTCTGAGTAATAAAGAATGATTTCAGGTGGGTCACTTTAGTGCGACTTGTTTTAATACTGCTGTTACCGGGTTATTCTGTTATTCTTAGAAAGCACAGTGCCTTTTCATCATAGCTCCTTCAATCGATCTGGGGCTGCAAGCTCTCCTTAGGTATGCAGATAGAAATTTATTGTAATCCTGGACAACGTTATTCAGAGAATGGGTACAAATCACCAGTCCTGTATGAATTGGAATAGAATAATTTAAGAAATGTGGCTTAACTGACTGTCCACTTAAATGGCGTAGGACCAATATATTCCTAGACAAAAGAGCGACACGGCAAGAAGAGTTCAGATAATCACTTTTGTTATATTAGTTCCACTGTGTTGGTTATCAGGTTATTAAGTTCGTTTTCTGTTAATATTTTTATCTTGTACTCCTTTGCTTTTTCTAATTTTTTTGGTCTTGTATTAGGCCCTATACATAGGTAATTGAGCTTTTTTGTAACAGACTTGATCACCTTAAAATCACCTGCATTAGCTTTGTTTTTGAGCCTACCCTTGTCAGTCGGGCTGAATCCGGTAAAGCATATTCGTTCTCTGGTATCTGGTCCTACTGAATTACCATAAACCCATTCCCAACACTGAACGTCAGACATGGCATCAATTTCACTTTCAGAGTAATTAGATTTGCCCAAAAGTATCGTTTTCACTCTTTCACTTGGCACGTTCGCCTCCCACAGCGTAAACTCTTAGAATCTGAGAAATAACAAAAACTTCAGATATGATGCTCAGAAGCAGCAACTAAGGGGCCTGAGAGGGAGGTACCAAGTCTCTCCCAGGCCCCATATGAGGAGAAAAGTCGAAGTTTGCAGGAACAAGGACGCAGCCCCCTCAATTTTTAGTTTAAAAAATGAATACTAAACTGATGTCTGATTTGAATTTTCAGTGTTATCCTCAAAAATTATATCTTTGGGTTGAAGGAACTTAACTGGTGCCGATAAAAGAATTTTGAAGGACTCAATCACTGCTTCAGAATGAACTTTCCTACAGTGAACTTCAATGTCTTTGATGCGACGAGCAGAAGTGATTGGATTGAAACTGTCAGACTTGTTGCTATACCTCATTTCTTCCTCCCCTGTAATAATTTTACAGAAAAACAGGTATTACATAATCAGACTGATAGTGTGGTAGTAATTGATAAAAAATAAAAAGATGAAAACTCTAGAGACTACTACAATGTTGATATTATTTTGCCAAGAGGAACTGACCCTATAAATAGATAGGATTTGGCCCTACAGTGTATCAGTGCAACTACCTACTTGCCGATAGGTAAACACACCTAATTCCATAATAATGGGCACGTTTATGATGTTTAATTGATCTAAAAAGACAAGGTCAGCAGCTTCCGCTGTTTATTTTAACTGAATCGCCTGTTGGTAAAGATCACCTAACCTTGTTTTACTTGTTGTGATGTCCTACATCTATACTATCAAGAGAATATAAAATTACGAAATAAGCCCTTATGGGCTAACATCTGGATCACGACGAGGAAAGAGGCAGGTGAGCCTGAGAACTTTTAAACTGCCTTATGGCAAATACGTGCTTCGAGGTGACATATATTGGCCTGGAAAAGAAACCATTGTACTTCACGGTGCTGGTAAATCCTCCAGAGCTGTTTTTGCACGACTGCGGCATTCTTTAAATGCCAACAATATCCCCTCTGTGAGCTTTGACTTTGTCGGTCATGGTGAAACCGGTGGGGAACTGCTCGATTGTTCTTTGCGTGGAAGGACCGAACAAGCTGCGGCTGTTATCAAGCACACGTGTATAGAGCCTGTGACCCTGATCGCCGCAAGCATGAGTGGCTATACTGCTATTAAGCTTACTGAATTATTTTCAGTGAGAAATTTAATATTGCTCGTGCCGGCTGTCTATACGTCACGAGCTTACGATCTTAACTTTGGGCCTGAGTTTTCGGCATCAATTCGTGCTGCTGATAGTTGGCGGGAATCTGATGCCTTCGAAATACTGTCGAGATTTAGCGGAAACCTTGTTGTAATTGCAGCTGAAGATGATGATATCATTCCAAGGTCAATTGTAGAACTTATTCATTCATCAGCTATAAGCACAATGACGAGAATTCTGCATGTTGTTCCAGGTTCAACACATTCGTCACTCTTCCCAAGGGAACAGGACTTTCTTTTGGCACTGGAAATAATTACTGGCGTTTGCCTGAACGAAAGTGGTATCAAAGGTTTGGAGTCAAAAGCCTCTGCGCTCGATTATCAGCAAATTTCGAAATAAGTCTGATGAAATTAATGAGTAAAGCGTTTTAACGGTATTGAGATTGAAACATACGGGTCTTATTGGCTGTGAAGGCTCTAATGGGAAATAGGTGAACGGCATGAAACAAGAAGCGTTACTGGACTATTTTATCCTGAACCATCAATTGCGATCAACCCGGGATATGGACATTTTTAACCGGATCACGCAGCAGTCAGTTTATGAAGTGATAAAGATTGTTGATGGGCTTCCTGTTTTTTTTGAAGAACATATGGAGCGGATGAGACGTTCCGCAGAGCTGCTGAAGATTTCCCTGCCTAAATCAGACGAGGAGGTACGAAAAGAAATCCGTCTTCTGGTGGAAAAGAACCACTGTAAAAATATCAATGTCAAACTTATCCAGACCCGGGTCGGGGGCGAAAATTATTTCCTGACTTACTTTATTGCATCTGAATCTTTGAGCCGGGGAGAATATGCCCGGGGAATCCATGTTATCTTGTTTCAAGGCGAACGGATCAAGCCCCATGTCAAAACAGTGGGAAGCTCTTTTCGTGAACGGGTTGAGGCCGCCCGGGTCCGGACGGGTGCCTATGAAGCCTTGTTGGTTGATGATCAGGGCAACATAACAGAAGGCAGCCGATCCAATATCTTCTTTCTCAAAAACGACCGACTTTTAACCCCGCCTGCCGGGACTGTTCTGTTGGGGGTTACCCGTAACCATGTCATGAACCTGTGCAAATCGTTGAACCTGCAGGTATTTGAAGAACTGCTGCAGCGTGAGGAAATCGGTGCGATCAGCGGTGCCTTTATTACGGGTACAACTGTTGATATTGCGCCAATCCGCTCCATTGACGATCATACTATTTCTTCTATGGAAAACCAGCAAATCCAAGAGATCATGAGGCTTTACTCAGAGGAGGTACAGGCTTATATAGAACAGCACAAACTCCACACCAAAAGCTAATGGTTTAATCTTTCAGTTTTGGCGATTGGAGGTTCCCTATAAAAGGCTGATCCACAAGGAAATGGATTGACTCAAGTGAATCCAGTGGGAGTAATAAATAAAATAATTTTTAATGCTGGTACTTGTCAGGTGAGCACTTACTGGAAAACAAAAAAATACATGTCCATCAAGTAGACATTCGCCCACTGTTTGTATAAAGTGTCTGTACATTTCTTCAGACGCTCATTAGCTGCCCCTGCACACTGTAATTCATCTAAAAACAGGATTGGCACCCATGGCAGAGGAACTTTACTTATCCGAAAAAGACCTGTCGTTATTTGGCGAGATGATCGCTTCGTTTCACACCATCAGCGACCTGGACGAGATGCTTGCCACCATCTTCTGGAAGATCAGGTCAATCTTCGATATTGAAGGGGCATCAATCGCTCTGCATGATCCTGCCAATAAGGAATTTTACTTTTTTCGTACCATAGAGGGAGAGAGAGAAATCGAAAAATCGGGCATTTCTCCCCTGACATTCCCTGATCATAAAGGAATTGCCGCCTGGGTTATGGAGCAGAACAAGGCCATCCTTATTAATGACGTACAGGGAGATGAGCGGGTCTACAGTAGTGATGACATGCGAAAAGACTTTGTTACCAAATCGATGATTTGTGTACCCCTGAAAACCAGAAAGGGTTTCCTTGGCGTCTTGTACGCCTTGAATAAATTATCGGGTGACTTTATCGAAAGAGACAAGAAGCTGCTTGAGATATTATCCGGCACCATCGCTGTTTCCCTTGAAAATGCAAGATTGTATGGAGAGCTTAAAGATCATCTCCATGCCCTTGAGCGTGAGAAACGACGTCTGCTTTCACAGGTCCAAGCTGGAGCTGGTTTTAAAGAAATAATTGGTTCGAGCCAGCCGATGCGCCGCATGTTCGACCTCATGGAAAAGGTAATTGACACACCGACAACGGTACTCATCCAGGGGGAAACCGGTACAGGTAAAGAGCTCATTGCACGGGTGATCCATTATAACGGCCCACTAAAAGGTAAAACTTTTATTACTGAAAATTGTGCAGCATTGTCCGAAAATCTTCTCGAAAGTGAGTTGTTCGGTCATGTCCGGGGCGCTTTTACCGGTGCTGTCGTCGACAAAAAAGGGCTGTTTGAGATTGCTGACGGGGGAACAATTTTTCTTGATGAAATCGGGGAAATGTCTTTACCGATGCAAGTCAAATTGCTCCGTGTTCTTCAGGAAGGGCAATTCAGGCCGGTAGGCGGGCATCGCATGCTGCAGGTAAATGTACGCCTGATAGCTGCGACAAATAAAAATCTTGAAGAAGAAATTACCAGGGGAACTTTCAGGGAAGATCTTTATTATCGAATCAACGTGTTCCAGATCACTCCACCGCCGTTGCGGGAACGGAAGGATGATATACTGTTCCTGGCAAATCATTTCCTTGAAAAATTTGCTCACAAGCATAACAAACCGGTTCCTCATATTATCCCGCAGTCCATGGACCTGCTGACTTGCTACAATTGGCCCGGCAATGTCCGCGAGCTGGAAAACGAGATGGAACGTGCGCTGGCTATGGCTGCTGGCAAAAAACTCATCTCCCCGGAATTCCTCTCAGATAAAATCAGGCCCCCGGGCTTTAATTACTCCAAAAGTGGAAGCGAGCAATTGTCTTCATCCTTGAAGGATGCGGTTCGTCAGGTTGAGACGCGGATGATAAAGGAAGCTCTCCAAGAGGCTCAAGGCAATCGCTCACAGGCGGCAAAGGCGCTCGGATTATCGAGACAGGGCCTTCTCAATAAAATTAGCGCTTACCATGTTCAGGAATAGCCAGAACCGGCCTCCAGGCAGGAACATCTTACTGCAAACTATCATTCTTGGAATGCTTGGAGCTATAGCAGGAACGGCTTTCTTTTTTTCACCCGTGGGCCAGAAATTAGAAGAAGGAATTGGTCTGCCGTTGTTGTTTAAATTGCGAGGTCCGCTGAAACCTCCCGATGAAGTGGTAATCGTCAGCCTCGACCAGGAGTCTGCCACGCACTTTGGTTTTTCGGAAAATTTCAGTAAGTGGCCGCGCTCTGTTCATGCGGAACTGGTCAAAAAACTGCATGATTACGGCGCTGCGGTCATAGCCTTTGATGTTCATTTTGCCGAGAGTGGAGATTCAGCCGAAGACGAAACATTCGCTGAAGCCATCAGAAAAGCCGGGAACGTGATTCTCTATGAGAAACTGAGACGGCAGACACTTTACAAAGGAGAAGGGGTTGGAACGTTGGATAGTGTTGAAGTTGATATACATCTTCCTCCGGTTCCCCACCTGTCTGAGGCAGCACTGGCGATTGCCCCGTTTCCTCTACCCAAAAAACCGGTCCGGATCAGCCAGGCATGGCTGTTCAAAGGCTCCGCCGGCGATACTCCGACCTTTCCGGCTGTTGCCCTGCAGGCTTTGGCGCTGAAAACGTATGACCAGTTGGTGCTCCTGCTGCAAAGCTCAGGGACTGGAATGGAGGAGGACAGATTACCTTCAACTTCCGGTCAGATCGCCCAATTCGGCGGTCTGGTAAAAACCATGCAGACTACCAGGGAATTCTTTCAGGATCAGCCATTTTCGAGACCATATCTACTATCGAAACTGTCGGAAAACATGGAGTCATCCCTATCAAGCTCAGAATTACAGAGGCTTCAAGCTCTTGTCAGCATGTATGCGGGTGAGAGCAGCATCTATATTAATTTTTATGGTCCGCCTGAAACCTTCCCCACCATACCCTATCATGAAATAGTGTCGCCGGCCGATGGTGCTTCTGCCTTAATTGCTCAGCAGATCAGGGGCAAAGCCGTCTTTGTAGGGGCGGCGCGCCAGTCCTCGTCGGATCAGAAGGATGGGTTTTATACGGTCTATTCTCAGCCGGACGGACTTGATCTGAATGGTGTTGAGATCGCCGCCACGGTGTTTGCCAACCTCCTGGAGGACAGCCCGATTAAAACCCTCTCACCAATACAGATCCTAGTTCTCCTGTCTGGCTGTGCTGTGGCTGTGGCACTCATGGCAACGCTTCTTGCACCCGTTACGGGCATCGTTGCAATTGCGTTCATCTCGATTGGCTACCTCTTTGCCGCCAGAGCGCTTTTTGCAGGCAATGGCGTCTGGATTCCGTTGATGACGCCAGCGGTTGTATTACCCTCGGGCATACTTCTTGTTTCCCTGATGTACCGCTACCTCAGGGCCCGCAGGGAACGATCTCATATCCGCAAGGCCCTTGGCCTGTACCTCCCCGAGCAGGTAGTTGGGGAACTCTCCCGAGACCTTTCCTATGTTCAGAAAGGTGATCGCATGGTCTACAGCGCCTGCCTGATGAGTGACGCCGAGAATTACACCACTCTATCGGAGATTATTTCCCCCCAGGAGCTGGGTGAACACATGAACGAGTATTTTCAGCACCTGTTTAAGCCGGTGCAGGATTGCCAGGGAGAGGTTTGCAATGTGATCGGCGACTGCATGCTGGCCCTCTGGCCGTCAACAGAGCCGCAGGTTGAGCACAGGGAAAACGCCTGCCGGGCGGCGCTGCAGATTTTTGAATCGATTGAGCAGTTTAACCTGAAGTATCCGGAACGGCCTCTGCCGACCCGGATTGGGCTCCATTTCGGCCAGATGTTGATGGGAAATGTCGGTGCCGAGGGCCATTTTGAATACGCGCCGGTGGGGGATATAGTCAATGCCACCCAGCGGGTGGAAGCGCTTAACAAGAAGCTGGGAACGAAGTTGCTCGCCTCGGACGAGCTGGTCGAGGGAACGCCAGGTGTACTGAGCCGGAAAGCTCGGAACGTTCCTGCTGGCCGGTAAGTCCCAGCCTCTTACCATCCATGAACTGTTGATACCCGGCGAAGAAACGAGCCGGAATCATCAACTTTATTTCGAGATGTTCCCGGAGGCCCTTGGACCTGTTCATGCAGCAGGAATGGGACAAAGCGCTGGGTAGGCTTAAGAGATGTCTGGAGCTACGGGAAGGTGATGGACCGTCTATTTTTTACCAAAAGCTCTGCAAATCCTATATGACAAACCCACCATCTGCACCCTGGAAAGGGATAATTCGGGTTGATAAGTAATCCTGTTATTTAAACTATAGGTGAGTAAAATCCCGTATTTTTAGACACATCGAATTTTTCATCCGATTAATGAAAAGTAAAACACCCAAAAGCAGAAAAATCTCCCTGGTGTTTTATTGGATAGTATTTTACATTTAGTGCTGCGTAGAATCATTAGCAACAAGATGGTATGTTTACCCTATCTAGCACCATCTTCTGCCAACACAGACCCATGTTGAGTTATCTCCTTCAGTGTCGTAGATCGCGAAATCATCCTGCTTGGATTCTGCTAAAGTTCTACCCAGAGCATTTAGGGCTTTTTCGACATCACCGAGGTCTACTTTCATGCTTGCCGGGTTGCCATCTCCATTTTTGTTTGAATACTGGCGTATTACCAGTTTTTTACTTCTTAAACTTGAAAGGCTTTGCGTGTTTTTGTCCCATTGTAAGTCCTCCCTGTGATTTGGTTTAGTTGATTAAAAACGAGTCCACCTTGATTGGGCTGAATTACACGGTCAGAATGCGACCGTAAGCTGCAGTATTACCTGTTGTTCAGGCAAATATCTCGGATTAGCAGGATCTGTATCCAGAAATTTGAACTGTTCGTCAAACAGATTTTTCACTTTAAGTCTCAAAATTCCGTATCGTTTAGGCAGTCGATAGCTAATTGACAGATCGTACTACCCAGAACTGGTCGCTGTCCTCTGTATAGCCAGAGAAGAACGAGCCAAATTCCCCTCTTTGCTCACATGAACATGCTCGGAGTTCGGGCACTGATTCCAGAAGGATGGAAAAAATTGAAGGTGGGAGTCAGCCGATGGGTTGTAAGGTTTGATTCCTTCAATGCCTTCCCATCTGTTCATGCTCAAAATCTTCATAGTAAGTATTCAACCCCGAGTGTGGCCCAGTTAATTGGTGCCCAGATAGAGGTAGGCAGAGCCGACATCCTCTTTCCAGTCATCATCTCAAGCGTCTGAGTTCCCGTAAAATCTAATTCTGGTGAAAGGTACTTCCAAGTCCCGATGGAAGAACTGGATACCACCATACCAGGATTCAGAAAATTCGTGATCCAGAGCAATTCCATACGTCCAGGATGTCGTAGTTGTCAAAGTCATCAAAAAACTGATTAAAACCGGCAACCTGGGTTGGTTCAATGGTTTGAGATTAGAGAATATCTCTGGTCAGTGTTCTGAAGGCAGCACCCCGTACGACGGTGATCTTTATGGGCTGCCATGTCAGCCCAAGCTTTGGGTTCAGTGAATTCTTGTCCCTGAACGGGCTGTCGACCAGGTCTCCGCTGAGTCCGATCGTAGTGGTAAGATCATACGGTAGGTCGATCGACCCCATACCCATAGATATTGACGTATTGTGCTCGACCGTCATCCTCCTCGGCACTCTGGAAAGGTGAAGTTATCTCGATGATTTCAGTTTCATCAGCGGATAGGAATCCTGCACCTGTTTGCAGGCTGTAGTTGCCGCCTCTATAGAGATGTTGTACTTCCAGCATGATATTGTCAGTCTGATTTGTAATATCGACCGAGAAGGGGAAAGTCCCAGCGTCTGTAGCGCTACTGTCATTTGAACCGAGTATCGCGGTACCCAGTAATGTCGAGTGGGGCTGCAGGTCGTGTCGCGCACCAATCCTGAAGCTTTTTGTTTCATCCGTCTTGCCGAATTCTGTCACTGAAATTGGTAGGGTCGAAACTCGCGGTTCAAATCGCCGTAGGAATCATCCCGGTAGCGGACTTCGGCCATCAGGCTGGTCTCCGGGGAAAGCATTCCCTGTACGAACCATTGTAGATACGTTGCTGCTGGTCATTGTTCTCCCTGATCCCGTCGGTACGATAGTAGAACTGGCCGAGACTGTAGGAGAACTTGTCCTGCACACCGGACAGGGCGATCTCATCGCCGAGAATATCGTTGCTGCCGGCGACACCGCTGGCCTGAAACGCTATACGGTTTCTAAGGAAAAGTGGATTGAATTCGTTGAATGAGGCTTGGGCTGGGCCTGCACCTTCCTGGATAAACAGGTTGCTTTCAGCCAGCTGTGGCTGCACCGGTGTGACGTTGAGTGGCTGCAGCAACTGGGACTGCAGGAGTTCACTGACCCTGGCAATTTCGTGCCGCGGCAAGGCACTGTAGCTGTCGGCGAGGAAACGATGGGCGGAATAGTTGGTTGGATCGGTATTTACCGATTTCAACCCTTCAACCACGGCCCGCTGCTGGAAGCCAAGATCCGAATAGATACTGGCCAGACTGGCACTGCGGGCGGCAAGGTCTGCGTCGAGGAGCAGCCGGGATCGGTATACGGCCCGGTTGTCATTGAGTTCTATTGATTTGCGCAGGTCGTGGAGTGCTTCTACCGGTCGGTTTATTGTCTGTTTCCTGATGGCATCATAAAACCAGGGGGTCGGGTCCGACGGGTCGAGCTCCTTGGCGATGTCATACTGGCGCCTGGACTGGGCATCTCTCTTTTCATCAAAATAGGCCTTGCCGAGGTAGGAGCGGATCAGCGATTTGCCTGGATCCAGGGCTGCGGCAATTTCAATCTCAGCCCGACCTTCTGCCAGCTTGCCGCTGCGAATGAGCGCCAATCCCAGGCCAAGCCGTGCCAGGGGAAGTACCGGGTCCAGGGAGATCGCCTGCCTGAAGGCTTGTTCCGCCTGCTCGATTTCGATGCGGGTGAGCAGCGCATATCCAAGAACCGTCTGTGCCCGGCCCGAAGCGGGGTCAAGCTTCACCGCCTCATGGGCCGTTGAAAGCGCTTCGGCGGACTGTCCGACCGAGAGAAGCATCTCGGACAAACGTGCCTTGACTTCACCATTGCCTGGGTTGAACTCGGCTGTTTTCTTCAGGGTTGCAAGTGCACCCTCGATATCAAAATGTGCCTGCTGCGCATAAGAGAGGGCTAGGCCCACTGCGGCGGAGCGCGGTGCTGACTGCTGGGCTTGGGAGGCAAGATTTAAAGCCTGCTCCCTGTCGTTATTGACGACGGCGATAATAGCCTGGAGGGCTCGTCCATCACTGTTTGTTGGATCTTTTTGAAGTACACGGGAGATATGGTCTTGTGCTTCTGCCACCTGCCCCAGACTGAGGCGTCATGGAGGCTTCGAGAAGCAATTTCTCCGTTTCACCCTTATCTGCCTGGGCAGAGGCATCAAAAATGGTTGGGTAATAAAGCGTCCACTGCACGGCGTCTCTCGGTTTGACAACGGTCAGGTATTGAGGGGCGGTATTGCTTTTCGAAATCGCTGCCTGTCCACTTGACAGCTCAAGCCGCCCCTGCTCGTTGGCTGCGATGACCAACCCCTCGAACACGGTAATAACGGAACTGTCAGGCCCGGCCTGTACCAGAAACTCAGTACCTTCGACCGCACCATTGACATACGGGGTGCTTACCTGAAGTGCGCGTGGACGGTGGCTGAAAATATGAAGCATGCCTTCCAGCAAATTGAGCAGGAAGAACTGCTCACCCCTGTCTTTGCCAAAACTAATGGTACTTTTCTGGTTAATTCGGAGAATGGTATCGTTGTTCAATACCACGGCAGCGCGGGCGTTTTCATGTACCCTCAGCCTGTCACCTGGACAAAAAATCTCACCCATGTGAGCGCTATTCCAGGTGGTTTTCCCGTCACGGAGAAACTGGGCGACGCCCTGGATTGAGACCAGTTTTGCAATCCCTTCAGTGCAGCTATCATCTGCCCAGGCGATTAACACTGATGATTGCAAACAAACAAAAACAAATAACCCTTGAGCCAGAAAGATAATTGAGCGAGAGCCCACGATTACCTCCTTAATAGATACGATGAGAGTTAGTGCATTGTCCCTGCAAAGACACCTCTAGCCCTGATAAAACCAGTTTGCTTGATGACACGCTGGTACAGAGCGTAAATAGCCGGTATGATTTTTTTTACAGCATAGGTACTATTTGCCGGCTGTAATACAATTTTATGGCGAAACCTATCTGTTCAATGGATTGAATATGCCATAGTAGTACCCGTACTTTCCGGGTGTGGCAAGCCTTTTCTGGCCATTATGGAAAAATCCTCTATCAGTCCAAACTTTAATGTCTTTAGTTTCTTTTCAAACAGCAGATGCCGGCAGTTTAAAAGAGCATGGTCTCTTTGCCGAAGGCCGAACCACAGCTGCTTATTCGGCTCACGCGCTCCATGTTCTTACGCCCATTTTGTCTTAGCCTGATGCTCCAGGCTTATGAGCGTTACTGTCCGGCACCATTCTTCCCTTGAACAGGTGTTGGTATGCTTTCTCGTTAGGGCTTAGATGTAAGTTTACTGAGATTGAGAGGTTGAGTTTTTCCCAAGAAAGCCTTGCCAAATTTGTCTCTTAATGCCAGCATGTTGATAATCGAACCGGCCAAACGAGCAAGAAGCCAGACAACCAGGATTACCAAAGGAGTAATAATGCACAGAGTTACCGGTAAAGCCCACAGTCCAACAACCAGATCAGCTATTCCAAACATGTCGATCCCTCCTCATTTTGTCTCTTTAATAACGTTTGTTTGTTACTGCCCTGAAAAGTTCCACGATGGAACCGTTAGGTTGATGCGGTAAGCCTAACTGTTTGATTCTCTTATTTATGGCAAAGCGAAAAGAGTGCCAGAAATGAGCTGCTCAATAATTTTCTGATGATTCAACGTTACTGTTTGATATTATTCGTTATTTAATATCACGTGGAGTGATAGGCACCGGCTGCTGTTGATCCAGGAATCAAGAAGTTGTCTACTTTCTGGACAGTTTACTTGTGAGGCGTCTAGAAAATGTACAACTTGTGCATTGCCCTGAGGTAATAACCGAATTGAGATGGGTAATTGGAAAATTTGGGAAATTGAGGTTGATCGTGCCTGATTATTGCTGGGGCAAGTGTTTAGGTAGAAGGCGGCTCCACGGGATAGTAGTTTTTAGATGGAACCATGAGAGGGAAATCATGGCATAGCTCATAACTTGACCCTTGACAGCTGGATGAAAAACGCCATAATGCTGAGTGGTACTCTCAAATCATTATACTCGCAGGATAAACTGATATTCAGCTATTGGGAGATTGCATGGATCAAATTATTGCAATTTATGGCAGTCCTCGACGTGACGGGAATAGCGCCGCGCTGTTGAAGCAGGCTGTTGCCGGGGCTCGCCAGGAAGGAGCTCATGTGGAAGAGGTGTTTCTCCGGGACTTTAAAATATCACCATGTTTGGAAATCTACAATTGTATCAAGACAGGTGAATGTGCCATCCGTGATGATTTTCCTGAACTTCTCGCCAAACTCGAAGCCAGCACAGGTATTATGCTGGCATCACCGATTTTTTTCTATTCGGTAAGTGCACATACCAAAATCTTTATGGATCGGTGTCAGTCTCTCTGGGTCAGGAAATACTGGATTGAAAAGCAGATTTTTGGGAAGACACCGGAAACGCGCAAGGGATTATTTATTTCGGTTGGCGCCACCGAAGGGAAAAAACTTTTCGATGGAGCCATACTCACCGTTAAATATTTCTTTGATGTCCTGGATGCCGGGCTTTGGAAAACCGTTCTCTGTCGAGGAGTAGATCGCAAGGGTGAAATCGAGAAAAAAGAAGATTATCTCAATGAGGCTTATCAGGCTGGCAGGGATCTGGCACGCGTGCTGCAAGAAAAAAATGATCAGCCGTAACCAAAGCCTTATTTCTCTATAACGTTTAGTGTATTAGTTCAGGATTGATCAGAGAATCTGATCCTGCCCGACAGTATCTCCAGTACATTTCAGCAGCCAGACATAGCCTGCAATACCTGCCACAACCGAAGCCAGGACAATTCCGATTTTTGCATTTAACAGCAGCTCCGGCTGGTTTGCAAAGGCCAGTGAACCGATGAAAATCGACATGGTAAAACCGATGCCGGCCAGAATAGCGGCGCCGGCAATGTGTTTGAACCGGCAGCCTTCCGGGAGTTTGCTGAGGCCGGTTGTTACAACAAGCCAGGAAAAACTGAAAATGCCGATGCTCTTACCGGCAACAAGGCCAAAGATAACCCCCATGGTAACCGGGTGCTGCAGAATGCTTCCAAGTTCACCGAAGGCAATCGGGATTCCAGCATTGGCGAGGGCGAATACCGGGACAACGAGAAAAGAGACCCAGACATGGAGATTGTGCTCCATTCGCTTTAGCGGGCTTTCCATCTTCTGAATCGAATCCTCGAAGGCACTAAGGATAAGTTGCTTGTGGGAGTTGCGCAGAATGTTCAGTTCAGGATCCTTGACTTCCCGCATGGAGATCTGATCCATGAAGTCACGGGTCAGAAGCGTCATGCGCTCGGCAAAGATCGTTGCATCGCAGGAGGATTTTGCAGGAATTGTAAAAGCGGTCAGGACACCGGCAAGCGTGGCATGAACGCCAGATTTCATCATAGCTATCCACATCAGTATGCCGAAAATTGCATAGGGGATTGTCTGCCTGACACCGGCGAGATTTATGGCGATGAGCGCTCCAAGGCAGCCTCCGGCCAGGAGCAGGGCCCCCATATGGATGGTTTCGGTGTAGAATACTGCAATGATGAGCACTGCGCCGAGATCATCGACTATGGCCAGGGCGAGCAGGAAAGGCACGAGTGATTTGGGGATACGGTTACCAAGAAGTGCGATGACACCCAGGGCAAAAGCGATATCTGTATTGTCGCGTTCGTGCAGCCCAGCGATTTAGTAGCAACCGCCGCACGGGCCGGAGCGCGGCTGGTCGAGATCCAGGGTCCGGCCACTGAGCGGCTGAGGACGCGGCACCCGTTCTTGAAGCGAACGCTCATTCCGCGGCTGACCTATCCGAATCAGGGTGATCCCGTCCGCAGCATCGCCGTTGACGTGCTCCTCGTCTGCCACGCGGACGTTGACGAAGATGTCGTCTACCGTTTGCTGGGCGAGTACTTCGCCACGCGTGCCGCCACCAGACCGCTCGATCTCGAGCGCGCGCCCGCGACGCCGATTCCGCTCCACCCGGGCGCCGCGCGGTACTATCGCCAACGCGAGCTGTCGAGATGAGCCACACGCGGCGCCACCGGGCATGAAACTTGAGAACATCATCGCGTGGGGAGGCTGGCTCACCGTCCTGTTGGCGGTGGCGGTCGCCGTCGCCGGCGATCGCGACGCTGCTCGGGTTCGGCTACCGCGCGACGCGCGAATGGCAGCGCAGCTCGGAGATGCTCCTGACGCGCGACACCGAACAGAGCGCCGACCTGCTGGTCGCGGCCGTGACGCGCGACATGCGGGGCGCCCACTCGCGGGTGCTGGCCAACCGCGACTGGGGCGAGCTCTCGCTCGAGTCGCTCACCGACACCAGCGCGCAGGTCGCCACGGCCTTCGCCCGGTATCCCTATCCCGAGTCGTTCTTCAGCTGGCAGCAGAACGCGCCGCACGGGATGGTGTTTTTCAACGATCCAACCGCTTCCCCTCGTGGATGCCGCAGCCGACCGAGCTCCATCGATACCCGGTGACTCTCGTGTCGGATCCGCCGGCGCCGCGTTGCTGCGCGAACGCGTCGAATCGTCCGGCACGGCCCGCTTCCGCTATGCCGCCTTCGACATGACGCTCGGCGGGCAACCGTATCAGATCATCGCCTACCTTGTGTACGCGGATCCGCTGCAGGAGCGCGCTGCACTCGGTGACTGGCTTCACGGTCAACCTGGCGTGGGTTCGCGAGTCGTACTTCTCGGACATCCTCTCGCAGGTGGCCCCCATCGCGACGCGCGGAAACAGGCTCGACATTGCGGTGCTCGACGACACGGGGCAGCGCGTCTGGGGTGCAAACACCGGCCGCAGCGCGATGGTGCGCGAATTCCCGCTCCTGTTCATCGACCCGTCGGTCGAGCATGGTGGGGCTCGGCCCGGCTGCGGCCGTCCGCACCTGGACGATCCACGCGAGCCCGTCGGCCGACTCGGCGTTCCAGATCGACGCCGCGCAGGGAGCCGACGAGGCGTTGCTGATGGCCGGCGCGGCAGCGTTGACGCTGGCGCTCGGGCTGATGCTGGCCATCCGGGCGGTCCGCGCCGGCGTGGCCCTGACCGCGATGCGCTCCGACTTCGTGTCGTCGGTCACGCACGAGCTGAAGACGCCGCTCGCGAACATCCGCGCGATGGCCGACACGCTGGCGCGCAGACCCATCGGCGGGGACACGGTTCGCGAGTACGCCGGGCTGCTCATGCAGGAGGCCAAACGCCTGACGCGCCTGGTCGACAACCTGCTCGCCTACGCGCGTGTCACCGACGTCACGGAGGTGTACTCCTTCGAACGGGTTGCGCCGGCCGAGCTGATGGACGACGTGCTGCAGAATTTCCGGCACCCGCTGTCCGAGCGCGGATTCGCGGTGGAAGTCGACATGCCGCTCGACCTCCCGCTCGTCCGCGCCGACCGCACGGCGATGATGCTGGCGCTCGATAATCTCGTCGACAACGCGATTCGCTATTCCACAAAGCAGCGATGGCTCCGCGCCTCGGCGAGGCGGGACGGCCCGAACGTACTGATGGAGATTCAGGATCGCGGCGCCGGGATTGCCGCCGACGAGTTGTCGAACGTGCGCCGCAAGTTCGTCCGCGGCAGGCTGGCGCGGGCCGACGGCAGCGGCCTCGGCCTGGCCATCGTCAGCAGGATCGTCGCCGATCACAAGGGCACGTTCGTGCTCGACAGCGAATTCGGCTCCGGCACCACGGCCGCGGTAAGCTTACCCATCGCCGGAGATTGAACCGTGGCAGAGCGCATCCTCATCGTCGAAGACGACCCCACCCTCAGGCGAATTCTGCTCGACAACCTTATTTTCGAAGGCTACCGTGCCGAAGCGGTGGCCGATGGGCAGGCGGCGATCAACTACGTCCGTTCCTCTGCCCGGATCTGGTCGTGCTGGATCTCACGCTGCCGGATATTGACGGCCTCGACCTGTGCCCGTGCTGCGCCAGTCGGGCAAGGTGCCGATCATCATTCTGTCGGCGCGCGCCAGAAGGCCGACAAGCTCAAGGGCTGAAGCTCGGCGCCGACGACTACATCACGAAGCCCTTCGACCTTCAGGAGCTGCTCGCGCGGATCGGCGCCGTGCTGCGCCGCTCGCATCCGGCGCTCGAGCGGCTCCTGATCGGACGGCTCGTGATCGACTTCCGCTCGCTGCGCGCAAGCTGCGGGCAGGAGCCGGTCCATCTCACGCATCGGGAGTTCGAGGTGCTGCGGTATCTGGCGGAGCGGCGCGACAAGGTGGTGCATCGCGAGGAGCTGTTGAGAGAGGTGTGGGGTACCTGGACACGAACGTGACGACGCGCTCGGTCGATCACGCGATCGTGCGGTTGAGAAAGAAGATCGAACCGGACCCCCACCGCCCAGAGTTCATCCGGACGGTGCATGGCGACGGCTACTGTTTGTCCGCCACGCAGCTTGAGGGGTGAGGGGTCGCGTGGTCTCCTGATCTTCTTCACAATTCCGTTGATCAGTTCTGCGGTTGTTCCAGCAGCGACGTGAACTGGTAGCCGCTGATGGCCAGGCGGCATGACGGCCCGGGTCCCGCAAAGCGCGTCGCGTGCCATGTCGAGGGCGGCGCGTAGACGACATCGCCTTCGTTCGACGTGAAGTCGCCCGACCGTTTCGATGTTGTGGCGAATCTGCCCTTGCATGATCACCCACCACTCAGCCGGTGCCGACGTGGAAGTGCCCCTTGTCGTCCGGGTTGTACGGCGGCAGATTCTTCTCGTAACCCCAGATGGCCTGCGCCCACATGTGGTCGTCCTGCACGACGTTGCGCCCGGCAAATTTCGGATCCTTCTGCGCGCCAAAGAGATTGAAGTGGGGTTGGTTGTTGCCCGCGTGACGGCGCGGGCACGACGTTGAGCCCGATCTTCATCATCGTGTGCCCGGGGGCCTGCGCGCAGCGATGGCTCGGTGACAGGAACGAGCGTCTTGAAGTTCGCCTGGTTCGCGTCGACCCAGAGGGCGGGCGCCGTGCCGATGACTTCGGCCGAATACGCCGTCTTCTTCGGGATGTTCACGACCGAGCCGCGCGTGGCCACCACCGGTTCTGGCTGGCCTTCGAGGGTGAATCGCATTTCGCCATCTACCACCACGAAAAACTCGCGCGTGTCCGGATGCATGCGCGGGGTGATCTTCGTGCCGGGCGAACCCGAGTTGTAGGTCGAGTGGAAATTCTCGTCTTCGACGACGACTTCGGTCCAGTTTGCCTGCCCTTTGTGCCGCGCCTTCAGCTCGGCCAGCTTGACGTGCACCTTGTTCCTGCCGAACTGGCCGGGTTTGTCCTTGTTGACCCACCACTGGCGCGGCGGCGCTCCTCTTCCGGCGGCGGGCTGCTGCACCGTCCCGGCGCCGCCCTGCTGAGTAAAGACCGTCGGCGTGCCCAGGCCCAAAGTCAGAACAGCAGCAGCGGCCATTGCGACGTGCAGGCGTGTCATCGCGAGCTCCTTGGAATACGGATGGATTGTCTGGATGGCGAGTGCAGACGATACCACGAACTTATCGCCGCCGAGTCGTCCGGTGCGTGGGCGGCGCCGACCAGGGATCCTCGGGCCAGGGATGCCTGGGATACCGCGCCCGCAGCTCCTTCCTGACCTCCGGATAGGTTCGTTCCCAGAAACTGCGCAGGTCTCGCGTCGTCTGCACGGGGCGTCCGTTGGGCGCGAGCAGGTGAAACGTGACAGGCACGCGGCCGGGTCCGATCGTTGGCGATTCGGCGAGACCGAAGAGCTCCTGCAGCTTGACCGATGCCGACACGGAGCCATCTTCGGCGTACGCCAGCTTCATCGTCCGTCCGCTCGGCACCAGGACGGAATCCGGCGCGCGCTCGGCAAGCGCGCGCTTCGCGTCGAAGGGCAGGTGCGCCTCCAGGTCGATATCGCCGAGCGTCCGCGCGCCGAGCGCCGCTTGGTGAACGGCCGCCCGCACGTCAATATCCAGCCGGGCAAATCGCAACCGTCGGAACAGTTCCGCTGCTTCCTGATCGGGTTCACGGCCGAGCCACGCGTCACGAAGGAGCTCCGCTGCTATTGAGGGATCAAGGTTGACCGGCGTTTCGCTGAGCACGATCGCCTCGTATCGCTCGACGCGCGCGGCGCGCACCCGTCCGCTCTCGGGATCGATGCGGTGCTCGACGTCGCTGGAGGTCGGCACAATCCATTCGCGGTCGACGCGGCTCGCCGAGCGAATCCGTGATTCGGTGATGCCGTCTCGCTGGGCCGCAACGACGTCCAGCGCGACCAGGTAGTCCCCTTCACGTACGCCCGGGTGAGCAAGCGATGCGCCATGGCCGGTGGCCAGCGTCAGGCGGTCGGGCGAAGCGGCGCGCCGTTTTGCGAGGCGGTCCGCATATCCGGTGAACAGCGCGTGGCGCAACGCGTCTTCGGAGACTCGTGCGGCGACCGCTCCGAACACATCAGCCGCGATGCGCTGAAGTTCTCTCGCGATCTGCCGCACATGGACCGGCTGGCGATCGAACTGATCGATCGCCGACAGGAGATCGGCGGCGCCTCCCTCCGACAACAACGCGCAGGCCGCGGCAATCTCCGGCGCGCCCTTGCCGTCGAGCAGAATCCGCGCGAGCCTTGGGTGCAGCGGCGCGCGCTGAATCTGACGCCCGAGCGGCGTGATGCGCGGCGTGTCGTGGTCACCGTCGACGGCTCCGAGCCGCCTCAGCAGCCGAAGCGCCGCTGTCAGACGCTCCGCACCAGGGGATTCGAACCATTCGAACGTGCCCGGATCGGCGCCCCACGCGAGCAGATCGAGGAGCGGCCCGGCGAGATCGATGCGCGCGATATCGGGCTCGCGGCGGGGGCGCAGCCGATCGCGGGCGTCCCACAGCCGCCGGACCAACCCCGGGCCGAGCCTTGCGGCACGGCCGGCCCGCTGATCGGCGGAGTCCTGCGTGACGCGCTCCAGCGTCAGGCTGTCGATGCCCCGCTCCGCGTCGTACCGCGCGACCTTGACCTGTCCCGTGTCGATGACGGCCGATACGCCCGGGACCGTCAGCGACGTCTCCGCGATGTTCGTGGCGAGGATGACGCGGCGTCCGGGCGTGGCGCGAATCGCCGCCTCCTGCGCATCGTTGTCGAGAGAGCCATGAAGGGGAACGATCTCGACAGTCGCACCCAGCCAGGTCCGCACGGGCGCGCTCGATCTCACGCGCACCAGGCAGGAAGCACAGCACCTGCCGGGCGGTTCGCGGAAGGACATCGCCGACCGCTGCCGCGACCGATTCTCCTGCGGCGTATTCCACGGTCAGGGGATGCAGCGCGCCGGGTACGCTGACGCCGGGACACCCGTGCAGAAAGCCCGTCACCGCCTGCACGTCGAGCGTGGCCGACATGACGACGATACGCAGATCGCTTCGCGCAAGCCAGGCCTGTCTCGCAAGCGCCAGCCCGATGTCGGCGTGAATGCTGCGCTCGTGGAATTCGTCGAGCACGATGGTCGTGAAGTCCGAGAGCAGCGGATCCCGCTGCAGGCGCGCGGTGAGAATGCCTTCGGTGACGACGAGCAGCCGGGTGTCTCGGACGAAGTGCTTTTCGAATCGAATCTGCCAGCCAATCTCGCGCCCGAGCGTCCAGCCCCGCTCGTCGGCGATACGCCGCGCGACGGCGCGGGCGGCGATTCGCCGCGGCTGCAGCAGGATGACCGGACCCGCGTCGATGAGCGCTGGTGGAACCCGCGTGGTCTTGCCGGCGCCGGGCGCGGCCGAGAGCACCACAGCGCGCCGGCGTGCGAGCGCCTCGCGCACCTCACCGAGGTACGCGTCAATGGGAAGCGGTGGCGCGGGCGGCGGTGGGGTCAAAGCCGCGGGCCTCGAGAAGAGCCTGCACATCCGGGTCGCGGCCGCGAAAGCGACGGTACGCCTCCGCCCGATCGATGGAGTTGCCGTCCGACAGAATGTGTGTTCTGAGCCGCTGGTTGGCGCCCATGTCCCAGGGACCGGACTCGACGAATGCCTGCCAGGCGTCGGCGTCCATGACCTCGGACCACAGGTAGCTGTAGTAGCCGGCCGAGTAGGCATCGCTGGCGAACAGGTGATTGAACTGCGGCAGGCGGTGCCGCATCACGATCTCCTTCGGCATGCCGCCGATCGCGCCAGCGCGTCGCGCTCGAACGCGCGATGATCGTCGACGGCCTTCCGGCGGTGTGCAGGTCCATGTCGACGAGCGCCGAGGACAGATACTCGACCGTCGCGTAGCCCTGGTTGAAGTGGCCGCGAGCCTCGACCTTGTCGACGCAGCGCCTGCGGCATCGGCTCGCCGGTCTTGTAGTGGCGCGCGAAGCCGTCGAGGACGTCGCGCGTCAGCACCCAGTGCTCGTGCACCTGCGACGGCAATTCGACGTAAGTCGCGCGGCGTGCTCGGACAGGCCGGATAGCTGACGTCCTGACAGATCAGTGCAGGCGCGTGGCCGAACTCGTGGAACAGCGTCTCGCGCGTCGTCGAGCGAGATCAGGACGGGCTCGCCCGGCGCGCCCTTGACGAAGTTGTTGTTGTTCGACGACGATCGGCGTCGACTGGCCGCGCCATCGTCTCGTGCGACGCGATAGGCCGACGCCCAGGCGCCCGACCGCTTTCCGGCGCGCGCGAAGTAGTCGCGGTAGAACAGGCCCGATGCCGCCCGTGCCGTCGTCGGTCGACCTCCCACACGCGCACGTCGGGATGGAAGACCGGGACGGTGCCGGGGATCTCCGTGAACGTCACGCCGTACAGGCGCTCCGCCGACCAGAACGCGCCGCCATCATGTTGTTCAGCTCGAAATACGGCTTCAGCTCGATCTGATCGAGGTCGTATTTCGCCTTGCGGACCTTCTCCGCGTAATAGAGGTAGTCCCACGGCTCGATCGTCGGTGCCGCCGCTTCGCGATCGGCGATGGCCTGCATGTCGGCGACCTCCTGGCGCACGCGCGCGACGGCGGCGGGCCAGACGTCGCAGCATCAACGGCCGCGGCGCGTCGCGGAGCGCTGGCCATCGTGTCGGCATGCGCCAGTGCGCGTGGCTGGCGAAGCCCAGCAGCGCGCGCGCTCGGCCCGGAGCCGCACGATGTCGGCGATCGTCGCGTTGGTGTCGTTGCCGTCGCCGTTGTCGCCGCGGTTCTTGAAGCCGCTCCAGACCGTCTCGCGCAGGTCGCGTCGTGCGGCGAAGCGTCAGGAACGGGTCGACGCTCGACCGCGTGTTGACGACGGCCCACGCGCCGCGAGGCCACGCTCGTCGGCGGCGGCGTGCAGCGTTTCGACGCAGCGACGCCGGCAGCCCGGCGAGGTCCGCCTCGTCCTCGAGGACGTCCAGGTGTTCTCGTCGGCCAGCACCTTCGTTCCGAACTCCGCGAACAGCGCCGCGAGCTCCTGGTTGATGGCCGACAGGCGCGTCTTGCCGGCCGCGTCCAGCTTCGCGCCGCGCCGCATGAAGTTCTCGTACGCGCGTGTCACCAGTCGTATCTGGTCGGGCTCGAGCGTGGACGGAAGAGCGCGATACACAAACTCGATGCGTCTGAACAACCCGGGATTGAACACGATGGCATCGGCATCGGCGGACCAGCTTCGGCTGCCACTCGCGCTCGAGGGTCTGGTAATCGGGGGTGGTGACGTTCTCGCGCGCGACGTTAAACATGCGCGTGATGCGATCGAGCGCGCTGCCGGACCGCTCCATCGCGGCAAAGGTGTTGTCGAAGGTCGGCTCGTCCGTGTTGGCCGCGATCGCCTCGATTTCCTTCAGCTCTTCGGCCAGCGCCGCTTCAAAGGCGCCGGGAAAATGCTGGGGTGCATGTGATCCCATGGCGGCACACCGCCATAGGGCCCCGGCCACGGCGAGAGAAGGGGGTTCATTAACTGCGTGTGTCGGCAGAGGTCGTCAGGAAGGCGAGCAACCGTCGGCCGACGCCCTCGGACAGGCGATCGGGCGCCGCAAGAAACTTCGCCGAGTGGCGGCCGAAATCGCCGCGCACATCAAGCGACCACCTGCAAGGTTCGCCGGACGCCGATACGCTGACGTGCCACTTGCCGGGCATGTGCCGCAGGCCCTCGCGAATGGTCTCGGTAATCGCCGTCACAACGGCCACATCCTGGATGTCGCGCACTTCGACGTCGATGGTGTTGGGAGCCTGCATTGAAGGATGGTGGATTCTAACCCATTTCGGACGATCGACGATGGACGATGATGGACGATGGACGATGGACGATCGACCACTACTCGTCGTCTCTCTTCGTGCCGTCCGAGAGCCGCGGCAGCTCTGCGCCGAGCGACGGCGCCAGCAGGCCCGTCTTCACGTAGGTGAACAGCTTGTCGCGCGTGTCGGTGATGTCGAGGTTGCGCATCGTCAGCTGGCCGATGCGGTCCTGCGGCGTGAAGGCGCGACTCGCCCTTTTCCATCGTCAGCCGCTCGGGCTTGTAGGTGAGGTTCGGGCTCGTCGGTGTCGAGGATCGAGTAGTCGTTGCCGCGGCGCAGCTCGAGCGTGACCTCGCCGGTGATCGCGCGCGCGACCCAGCGCTGCGCGGTCTCGCGCAGCATCATCGCCTGCGGATCGAACCAGCGGCCCTGATAGAGCAGGCGGCCGAGCCGGCGGCCGTTGTCGCGGTACTGCTCGATCGTGTCTTCGTTGTGGATGCCGGTGACGAGCCGCTCGTAGGCGATGAAGAGCAGCGCCATGCCCGGCGCCTCGTAGATGCCGCGGCTCTTCGCCTCGATGATCCGGTTCTCGATCTGATCGCTCATGCCGAGGCCGTGGCGGCCGCCGATGCGCGTTGGCCTCGAGCATCAGCTCGACGCGGATCGTCGAACGTCGTGCCGTTGAGCGCGACCGGCTGCCCTTCGTCGAAGCGGATCGTCACGTCTCGGGCTTGACCGCGACGTCCTCGCGCCAGAACGGCGACGCCCATGATCGGCTCGACGATCGTGATGCCGCTTGTTGAGGCGCTCGAGATCCTTCGCCTCGTGCGTCGCGCCGAGGATGTTCGAGTCGGTCGAGTACGCCTTCTCGGCGCTCATGCGGTAGGCGAGGCCGGCGCTGCTGCATGTACTCGGACATCTCCTTGCGGCCGCCGAGCTCGTCGATGAACGGCTGGTCGAGCCACGGCTTGTAGATGCGCAGGCTCGGGTTGGCGAGCAGGCCGTAGCGGTAGAAGCGCTCGATGTCGTTGCCCTTGAACGTGCTGCCGTCGCCCCAGATGTGGACGTCGTCCTCCTTCATCGCGACGACGAGCATCGTGCCGGTGACGGCGCGGCCGAGCGGCGTGGTGTTGAAGTACGGGACGCCGGCGGTCGAGATGTGAAACGCGCCGCACTGCAGCGCGGCGAGGCCCTCGGCGACGAGCTGCGCGGCGGCAGTCGATGAGGCGCGCCTTCTCGGCGCCGTACTGCAGCGCGCGGCGCGGGATGTCGTCGTAGTCGGGCTCGTCGGGCTGGCCGAGGTTCGCGGTGTAGGCGTAGGGAATCGCGCCCTTGCGCCCGCATCCAGTGGAGGGCCGCGCTCGTGTCGAGGCCGCCGGAGAACGCGATGCCGACCTTCTCGCCGGCGGGAAGGCTCTGAAGAATGGTGGCCATGTGAAGGGTAAGGATATCAAGTTCGCGGCGTGCCGCTCAGCGCGTGCTATGATTTTCGGTCCGGTGCGCGCCCGTAGCTCAGTTGGATAGAGCGACTGGCTTCGAACCAGTAGGCCGCAGGTTCGAGTCCTGCCGGGCGCACCACTTGGCTGAGATTTGAAGCCAGATGGTAGAAGAGTAAGAAGGACGAAGCGCAAGTCTCGTGCGCCCGTAGCTCAGCTGGATAGAGCGGCAGCCTCCGGAGCTGTAGGCCACAGGTTCGAATCCTGTCGGGCGCACCAACTGATCTGCAAGTAAAAGTGAAAACAGGTAGGATGAAGTCGAGCTTCCACTCCATACTTTCTACTTTTTACTTTATACTTGCGCGCGTAAGTCTCCGTGGGCCGCTAGCTCAACTGGCAGAGCAGCAGACTCTTAATCTGCGGGTTCTCGGTTCGATTCCGAGGCGGCTCACCACTTTCCTTAAGAAATCAGCGCTTCTCGGGTGGCGAGGCTGTTACCGAAACCCTAAGTGACGCTCTATCTCCCGTGCGAAGACGCGCGCGTCCTGTCTCACTGCAAGCAGGATCGTCCATCTCCATGATGTGTCTTCAAGCGTGACGCCGCGCACCAGGTCGGCAATCGAAGGGAAAATGCCGCGGGCCACCGACGCTACGTTCAGTTTGACAATGTAGCGACATGAAGCTACATTGCTCGACATGAAGACCGTGGGCCTTCGAGACCTAAAGAACCGTCTAAGCGAGTACGTGCGGCAGGTGCGCTCGGGCGAAGGCGTGCTCGTCACTGACCGCGGTGAAGTCGTCGCGGAACTCGTTCCCCCAGGACAGTTGACCGACGGCCACGGCGTGCCCTCCGGACTCGTTGCGCTCGCGAAGACTGGGCGGCTGACGCTCGAGCGGATAACGATGCAGCGGCGTATCCGAAACTCTCACGGCTGCTGAAGCAACGTCGGTCGGCTGAACTCCTCGATGAGGAACGTGGGGTTCGGTGAGGATCTACGCGGAGTCGAGCGCCGTTCTGGCATGGCTGCTCGGGAAGATGCCGCGCCGCGCGTTCGGGAGGTGTTGAGCAGGGCCGAGCTTGTCGTTGCCTCGGATCTCACACTCGTGGAGTGCGACCGCGTTCTGATCCGCGCGGTGGCCCTTGGGGAAGTTGAGGAAGCCGCCGCGGCCGATCGGCGCTCCCATCTAAATGCGGCGGCGGCGCACTGGCATCTGTTGCGACTGAGCGCGGATATCGTTGATCGCGCGAGGCAGCCGTTTCCCGCCGGAACTGATCCGCACGCTCGACGCGATTCACCTGGCGTCGGCGCTGGCAGCTCGTTCCGGCGTCGCGGGCGTAGAACTTCTCAGCCTCGATGATCGCGTTCGCCGGGCAGGAGGGCAGTTGGGATTTCGCCTTCAACCGCCATGACGCCCCGCCGGCATGCGACCTTCGGCGCCTTCAGAGGGCAAGAAGGGGCGGCCGAGCTCGATCGGAAAGGCCGATGTCCGACCGACATCATTGACGGCGTCGCCCACATTGGGCTGCTCGGGTGCGAGCATGATTTGGTCGCCTGCGCGTTCGCTAACTGTTGACGACAGGAACAATGGAAGCGGATCGGCTCGTCGCCCGAAGAAACCAGCTGACAACGCGAGGCCGCCGGCAGTGTTGACCGCGACCGTGTGGCCAATCGCCCATCGCGGGATCTCGTTGCTGCGCGCAGGAGCCTCCCACCAACTGGAACTCTTGATCGACTTGATCGATCGGCTGCTGGATTCAGGGACAGTGTCCTTGAAGAGTCGAAGTGGTGGTGGAGGGACAGGCACCGGAACTGAAGCAACGTCAACTGCGGCGACTGCGACGAGCCATTCCGCTGTCATCAGGGGCGATTCTCTCCGAATCCGCGCCACGATGTCAGCCGGTCACGATAAGGGCGCTGCAGGACCGGCCGCCGCTGCGCCGGTAGCCGTGCGGCACGCTCGAATCGAAATACATCGAATCCCTGCTCTCCAGCGTGTGCTCGTCCCCGCCAACGTGCACGCTCAGCGTGCCCTGCAGCGCGTAGATGAACTCGACGCCCGGATGCTCGTGCAGCCGTAGCGCCGTTCGCGACACGGGAAAGAAGTCGGCGTA
>CAVPYP010000003.1:0-79485 GCA_963710015.1 uncultured delta proteobacterium
TGGTCTGCATGGGCACCTATGTGGGAGAGCAGGTCGCCGCCGATTTTATATATAAAAACCCCGTTGGGCACTTCGTCCAACGGGGGTTTTTGCGTCTGGTACCCTGCTCTATCGCTCTATTCCGGACTTATCTCTACTTTTAAGAGATTGACTATATTACAATTTGTTTTGACTGATAGCTGTATGTAGGATAAATTACCAGAAGTTATGGGTAATATTAATCATTGTTCTCGAATTATTGGATCATTGTCACACATAACAAAAAATAGAAGCCAGGATTATTACAAGGATTCACCACTCAATCCTCCAAACCAACAGCTATAAGACATATGGATTCATTTAAGTGGGGAAAGCAGTTTGTCACCAATATCTCAGAAATTGATACTCAGCATCAGGGGCTTGTTTCCCTAATAAATGAGTATGGCAACGCGACTTTCTGGAAAAGTAACCTCGATGAGAACGCTTTAAAATCAATTTTTAAACAGCTCATTTCTATACCAAAACACATTTTACAACAGAAGAACAACTGATGAATGAAATGAATCTGGATCAGCGCCATATCGAGACTCATTTCAATGCCACCGTGATTTTATTCAGGATATAACTGATTTTTCACGGACCACTGATATGAACAGCCAAGAGGATTGTCTCGCGCTTTTCAATTACCTTGCCCACTGGATTGCATATCACGTTCTCGGATCCGACCTCATCATGGCTCGACAGATAGATTCATTAAAGACGGCAAGGAACCCAGGTCGCCCTGGATGAGGTAGAGCGATCCGAGAACGAATCGACGGCGACGCTTCTTGCTGCCCTCAAGGGATTGCTCACCCTTCTCTCTCAGCGCAACAAGGCCCTTACCGAACTTAACAAAACGCTAGAAAGTCGGGTCGCCGAGCGAACCAAAGATCTTGCCCAGGCCAATGAAGCGCTCGAGGTCATCTCAATCACTGATCATCTGACCGACCTGCCCAACAGGCGATTTGCAATGCGGCAACTTCAATTACTGTGGGCCGAATCAGTGGCCACCAATAGGCCTCTTGCTTGTCTTATGATAGATGCCGACGGCTTTAAAACTATTAATGACACCTACGGCCATGCTGCCGGTGACCGGGTTCTTCAGAGACTCTCAATAGAATTACTCCATTCTGTGCGCAGCGACGACATTGTCTGTAGACTCGGCGGAGATGAGTTTCTGGTTATCTGTCCTCAAACCTCTCTCAAAGGAGCTCAGTATATTGCAGAGCAGACCCGGACCAAGGTTTCGGCTTTGAAAGTTTTCGCAGGAAGCGGCTTCTGGTATGGATCTGTCAGTATCGGAGTTGCAGTTCGAAGTGATGGGATGAAAAAAGCTGACGATCTTCTCAGGGCTGCCGACAAGGCCGTTTATCTTGCAAAAAATGATGGTAGAAACTGTGTCAGACCATGATAAAGGCGTTTCGAAAGAGAGAGTTCCAGTCTTTTCGTTAAAAGACTTTATTCTGTAAATACCGTTACTTAATGACACCACCTTACTATCGGTTTATCATCAAGTCCCTCTTGGTCACGTTAAACCTTTTATGTTTCACATCCTGAAATTTCTTATTTATTTCTTTAAATTATTCCACATTTAAACCATATTTAGCTGTTTGGAACAGAGTCTGTCAGGAGACATATCCTGGCATCAATCAGGTCAATTGATACAAAAATCTATTATAATCGCATAAAGAATGTTAGGTTGTAGATGATAACAGATATCATTATTAATTGTGATCCGGCAGTGAGACCAACATGAAAAAAATGGCGCCTACAGATACGATGACTGAGCAGAGACCATATTATATGGATCGCATAGATCGCTTGAAAGAAAGGGTTGTTTCAATGCGGCCGGAGATGGATCTTGAAAATGCTAAAATCCTGACAGAGAGTTTTCTGGAGACCGAAGGCGAACCGCTTGTGGTTCGAAAGGCCAAGGGGTTCCTCAGACAGTGTCAGCAGAAAGATATAACCATCGCGGACGATGAGCTTATTGTCGGCTGTTCCGGCAGTAAAATCCGTGGGGGCATCCTTTGCGCTGACACCTGCTGGTCCGTTCTTAATGATGAACTAGAGTCCATATCCAGCCGAGCATATGACCCCTTTCACCTCAGGGAGGAAGACCGGCAGATGTTCGAGCAGCAAATCAGACCGTATTGGAAAGGCCGATCTAATTATGAGGAATGGTTGGCCCAGATTCCTGATGATACCCGACTGCTCCGCGATAACGGAGTAATCTATATCAACAGAAAAGCCGTCCGCGGTTTTGGCGAGACCACGGCTGGATACGAGTGGCTTATAAACGAAGGGCTTTGCGGTATCGAGGCATCGGTAAAAGAAAGAAGAGCAGCGCTCGATATCACCGTGCCTGGAGATTATGAAAAAGATTACTATCTCAACTCCTTGCTGATTGTTGTCGACGGCATGAAAACCCTTGCCCGCCGTTACAGCGATGAGGCTTTACGGCTCGCATCACTTGAAAAAGATAGCGCCAGGAAACAGGAGCTGCTTGAAATTGGCGAGATCTGCGCTCACCTGTCGAGCAGTCCGGCACGAACGTTTCGAGAGGCCCTCCAGGCCCTCTACTTCTACCAGATCTGCATTTTCATGGAGCAGAATGCCGCCAGCTATAATCCCGGCAGGATGGACCAGTACCTCTTCCCTTACTTTAAAAATGATCTGGAGGCCAACCGCCTGAGCCAGGAATCCGCGCAGGAACTCCTTGACTGCCTCTGGGTAAAGTTCAGTGAGCCCTGCCTTTTCCAGGACGCCGTAACTGCCGAGTTTGCGGCAGGCTACCCTATGTTCCAGAATGTCTGCGTAGGCGGAGTAGACGAGACCGGCAGGGATGCGGTGAATGAACTCTCCTACCTGATCGTTCAGGCTACCATGGATGTCCAGCTTTACCAGCCGTCATTGTCGGTGAGGTACAGTCTTGCCAAAAATCCAAACCGGTTTCTTCGCAAGATTGTCGAGCTCATTGCCCTTGGTACCGGTTTCCCAGCTTTTCACAACGATGATATCGGCATCCGCATGCTGATGAACAAGGGGATCCCGCTCAAGGAGGCCTTCAACTGGAATCCCTGCGGCTGCGTGGAGACCAATCTTGAGGGGAGACTGAAACATTATACTGCCCTTGCCGATATTAACCTCGGATCAATTATTGAATTTACCCTGCTGGACGGCAAATGCAGAAAGAGCGATCAGTATGTTTCCATAAGGACCGGCAATCCAGGACATTTTGAGAACTTTGAGACATTTCTTGAGGCGGTGAAGAAACAGTTCGCCCATGTCACCCGTGCCGTTGTAAAAGGAAGTCACGTGATCGATGAGGTCTGCATGAACAGGCCGTCCCCTGCCCTCTCACTGACCTTTAAGGAGTGTATTGAGAATGCCAGGGATTACGCCTGGGGAGGTGCAAAATATAATACCGGTAACGGCATTATTCTCATTGGCGTGGCGGACCTGATCAACTCCATCGCGGCAGTCAAACATATTGTCTTTGACACCAGGCAGCTTACCATGGAGCAGTTGATAGACGCTATTAACCATGATTTTATTGGGTGTGACGATATCCTTCAACTCTGCCGGGCTGCACCAAAATACGGCAACGATGATCCCCTCGTAGATCAGATAGCCGGCGAGATATTTACCTTTTTTGCCGATGAAATCGAAAAATATCATTCCAAATTCGGCAAAATGACCCCCGGCATTCTTCCCGTTTCAGGAAATACGCCATTTGGTCTTGAGGTTGGTGCCCTGCCATCCGGCAAGAAAGCCTGGAAACCCCTTGCCGATGGTGTCAGCCCGGTGGGGGGAACAGATATCAACGGTCCGGGATCAGTACTAAAATCGGTGGCCACTATTCCCCACGACCGCTTTGTTCAGGGAACACTGCTGAACCTGAAGATCGAGCCGGCGCTTCTGAGCAGCGAGAACGGTATTAACCAGATGATGGCACTGCTCAAGTCCATGTGCAGTCTTGGGGTCTATCATGTTCAATTCAATATTATAGACCAGGAAAAGTTACTCCTGGCCCAACAGTATCCTGACGATTACCGTGGACTGCTGGTGAGAGTGGCCGGCTATACAGCCTATTTTGTAGAGCTTGGAAAAGATGTTCAGGATGAAATAATCGGCAGAACTGTGCAGCACGGTATTTCGGTAGGCTAACTGGATGGACGCAGAGATTGAAGGTGTGGTTCTTCGAATCGAGAGAACCTCTATCCATGATGGCCCGGGACTCAGAACCGTTCTCTTCTTAAAGGGCTGCCCTCTCTCCTGTCAGTGGTGTTCAACCCCGGAATCTCAACATACAAGCCCGGAACGGGGATTCAATGGTGACCATTGTGTCGGCTGTTCCACCTGCGTCCTCAACTGTCCTTCTGCAGCGCTCACCCTGATCGATGGCACCGTCAGCAGAGATGACCGTCTCTGTACCAGATGTTTTCAGTGTGTTGATATCTGCCCTCAATCGGCACAAAAAGGCTATGGCCGGGTAATGACGGTGAGCCAGGTTGTTGGAGAAATAAGCAAAGATGAGATCTTCTTTTTCCACTCGGGCGGCGGTGTCACCATCAGCGGCGGCGAGTGCTTTGTTCAGCCGGAATTCACCGCCGCTATACTGCACGAATGCAGTCAGCGAAGCATCGACACTGCTATTGAAACAAGCCTTTTCGCGCCCTGGAAGAATATCGAGAAATCACTCCCTTTTTCAAATACCATATATGTTGACATCAAACATTGTGACAGTAAAAAACATATGGAACTGACAGGGGTTGGCAATGAACTGATTATGGCCAACCTTGAAAAACTCGACCAGTCTGTCCTCCCGTTTCAACTGCACCTTCGCTTTCCGCTGATACCGGGAATTAAATGATGCTGACGAAAATCTTTCTGCTCTGATCTCACTTGGAGAACGACTGGAAAAAGTAAACGATATCGAAATTCTGCCATACCATCGCCTCGGAACTGCAACCTACCCGCTGCTTGGAAGAAATTACCATCTTGACAATCTGGCCCCTGTTTCTGAGAAATATCTGTCCGAGCGCTTAACATACATGAGCAAACGAAACCGCTCCCTGCTGGTGAGAGTTGGAAGCGGCTATCTCTGAACAATTTCCTGAGATGCTCAGAAAGCGTCTGGAATAACTGACCTCACTCTCTTCTGGAAAATATTAATCTGAGCAGATGCTTGACAAATATTGTTTTTTTTATAACTGTATTTGTTTCGGCTACCAGTTCTTAGATTTTTATCACTAATCCGTTAAGTTGTTAACTTTTTTATAAAAGATCGCTTCACCAGGTTGAACCCACGTTTTATAATCAGTATCCCTGTAACATCCTGTTTCTCATGGGTACTGCAGTAAAAATGTGTTCAAGAGGATAATGGCCGCAGATGCACTGCATATGTTCCATTATTTATAGGCGTCCTGTATTTTGTATAGTCTTATCAGAATACAGGTTTTAGGTAGTTAACTGTGTTATTTCAAGGAGGAAACTGTGAATAAATCTTTATTTTTTTCCACTGTTCTGGGTAGTACCCTTGCCGGTATGATGCTGGTCAGCCAGGTCGCGGCAGCGGACCTGAAAATCGGCATAATGGTTCCGACAACGGGTTCTGAGGCAACGTATGGCAAAGATATGGAAAACGCCATCAATCTCGCCGCTGAAGAAATCAATAAAGCCGGCGGTGTACTCGGCATGAATATTGTCACCATGACCGGTGACGCGGCCTGTGATCCACAGCAGGCAACTGCAGCTGCCACCAAGCTGGTTTCAGCCGACATTAACGCCCTTGTCGGCGGTTATTGTTCTGGAGCGACACTGCCGACCATGAAGATCTACGGAGATGCCAACATCCCGATGGTTATCCCGGCGGCAAACTCCACAAAGCTGATTGACGTAAACATGGGCAACGCCTTCCAGGTCAACTCCACCGGTTTTGATCAGGTAAAAACAGCAATCAGCCTCTTTGAGGAAAAAGGAATAAATAAACTGGCCATCATCCACCAGGGTGACGGCTACTCAGAGGATCTTGCCAAGCTGACACGTGAGAAGTGGGAAGCGATGGGAAAAGAAGTTGTGGCCTATGAAGTTGTAAATAAAGGGGAACAGGACCAGTCAGCACTGGTTACCCGGGTAAAGTCCAAAGCTCCTGATGCCGTTTTCTGGACCGCCTACTATGCCGACGGGGCCCTGGTCATCAAGCAGCTCAGACAAGGTGGATATCGTAATCTTATCGCAGTCGGCGATGGCTCAAACTCACCGAAACTGCTCGAAATTGCAGGCAAGGCAGCGGAAGGTGTCTACTGCTTTTCCAATCCTACTGTCGAGTATCTCCCGGCAGCCAAGGATTTCCATGCAAACTACAAGGCTAAGTACAATCAGGATCCGGATGCCTATGCCGCTCTTTCTTATGACGGCATGAAGCTCATGGCTGATGCTATCAAGCGTGCAGGTTCAACTGACAAAGCTGCAATCA
Organism: uncultured delta proteobacterium; assembly: GCA_963710015.1. Taxonomy (GTDB): domain Bacteria; phylum Desulfobacterota; class Desulfobulbia; order Desulfobulbales; family Desulfocapsaceae; genus MADRE3. The sequence continues at coordinate 6,500 of CAVPYP010000003.1, forward strand.
TTAAAGCGCTGGCAGAAACCAAAGACTTTACCGGTATTGCCGGACCTATTTCCTTTACCGAGCAAAACACGCTTGCCAGAAGTAACTTTGTTATTCTCGTAGCAAAAGATGGAAAGTGGGCCCTGCATCAATAAGCCGCCTCTCCCGTCTTAAATAATATTCCAGCCCGGCTTGTGCACTCGAACCGGGCTGGAATTTTATAACTCCCACCTTCTCTCAGAATATTTATTATGTCAATTCAGGACATTCTCTTACAGCAACTGGCAAATGGTTTGATACTTGGATCGTTTTATGCGCTCGTGGCCCTTGGATACACGATGGTATACGGCATCATAAAACTTTTGAACTTCGCCCACGGCGACCTCTACATGATCGGTTCATTTGTCGGCTTCGTTGTTTTATCTCTGTTAAGCGCTTTTATAGGCAACAGCTGGGCTGGTATTCTGTGCAGCATGGTTTTCAGCATGATTGCCGTCGGCCTCCTGGGCGTTCTGATCCAGCGTATCGCCTACGTGCCCATGCTATCCGCGCCCAGGCTCTCGATCCTGATAACTGCGCTTGCTGTTTCCATGGTGCTCTCCAATGGCGTTATGGCCTTTACTGATGGTCAGTATCTCGCCTTTCCAACCGATCTCAGTTTTGACGGTGTGGAGCTGGGTAATGTCTTCATTACCAATACCCAGATGATGCTGGTGGGTGCCTCTCTTCTCTTGATGATTGTCCTCTACCTCTTTGTCCATAAAACACTTTATGGCAAAGCCATGCGGGCCATCGCCATCGATCAGGACGCCTGCCGGCTGATGGGAATAAATGTAAACAAAATTATTGCACTGACCTTTTTCATTGGCACCTCTCTTGCGGCGGCGGCCGGTATCATGGCCGGTACCTATTATGGCAGCATTCATTTTTTTATGGGTTTTGTCATCGGTCTCAAGGCCTTCACCTCAGCCGTTATCGGCGGGATTGGTTCTATACCCGGAGCCATGCTGGGGGGACTGCTCCTTGGCCTCCTTGAGTCTTTCGGAACCCAGATACCCTTTATAGGAACCGAGTGGAAAGATGTATTCTCCTTTGGCATACTCATTCTTCTTCTGGTGTTTAAACCGACCGGTATTCTCGGTAGAACTGAAATTGAGAGGATGTAGGCAATGGCAAAGGTATCTAATACTCCTCCAAAGAAAAATAACACCAGCCCTGGTCGAACCGGCCTGTTTGACTGGCTTCAGGATCAGAAACATCGAGTCTTTATTCTGCTGACTCTTGCTCTAATTGCCATGCTTTTTCCCCTGATAACGAACAATTACGGGCTGGAGGTGCTCACCAATGTCTGGTTTTACGTTATCCTGTGCCTGGGCTTGAATATTGTTGTCGGCTATGCAGGGCTCCTTGATCTCGGCTATGCAGCCTTTTTTGCCGTGGGGGCCTATACTACCGGTATCCTGACCTCTGAATTTGGCGTTAATTTCTGGCTGACCATCCCCGCTGCCGTTTTCTTCTCTGCCTGTGCCGGCTGTATTATCGGCGGCCCGACCTTGCGCCTGCGCAGTGATTATCTGGCAATCGTGACCCTGGGGTTTGGCGAAATTGTCAGAATCATTGCCAGGAATCTTGAAATTACCGGGGGAGCCAGCGGGCTCATCGGTATTGAAAGGCCAAGTATCTTCGGTTTTCAACTCACCCAGATCATTCACTTCTATTACGTATTTCTCATTCTTGCCGTAATTGCCGGTTTTATCAGCTACAGGCTGCAGCACTCCCGAATGGGCAGGGCCTGGCAGTATGTTCGAGAAGATGAAGATGCTGCGGAAGCCATGGGCATCAACAGGGTTGCCGTTAAATTATACGCGTATGTGATCGGTGCAATCTTTGGCGGTGTTGCCGGTTGTTTCTTCGCTGCAAAAATGTCAGCAATTTCACCCGAAACATTCCAGTTCCAGCAGTCTGTTCTTATTCTTCTTGGCGTTGTTCTCGGCGGAATGGGCAAGATTCCAGGAGTTATCATCGGTGCCTTTGCCCTGGTGCTCTTCCCTGAGGTATTCCGGGAGCTCGGCTCCATGCGTATTCTGGTCTTTGCCGTTGTCATGCTCATTATCATGCTCTATCGCCCTGAAGGTATCTGGCCTGCCAAGAAAACGTAATTGAGACGTTCACTCTATTGACGGAATAAATTCTATGGCATTACTTGAAGTTAAAAATCTTGTCCTGAGCTTTGCCGGTCTCAAGGTTATCAGTGATCTCACCTTCTCTGTTGAAGAGGGCTCCATTGCCAGCCTTATCGGGCCCAACGGAGCCGGTAAAACCTCTGTCTTTAACTGCCTCACCGGGTTTTACAAACCGACAGGCGGCACTATTCTCTTTGACGGGAAGGTAATTACCAGAAAAAAACCCCATAAAATAACCCAGATGGGCATGGCCAGAACGTTCCAGAACCTCAGGCTTTTCAAGAGCATGACTGTTCTGGAAAATGTCATGTCAGGCATGCACTGCCGCAGTTCTGCAGGGCCTGTCAGTTCAATATTACGAACCGGCATCTCAGCAGAAAGAAGAGGCTGAAATTACCGACTTCTGCGAAAAATGTCTCGATTTTGTAGGAATTCTCGACGAGAAAGACCGGACAGCCTCCAATCTCTCCTATGGCCATCAGAGAAGAGTTGAGTGGGCCAGGGCGCTGGCCACAAAACCAAAAATTCTTCTGCTCGACGAACCGGCCGCAGGTCTCAATTACGATGAAAAACAGCAGTTGATCAAACTCATTAAACGAATACGCGATGAACTCGGTATCACTATTCTTCTGATCGAGCATGACATGGGGCTGGTCATGAAGGTGTCTGAAAAAATAACCGTTATTGATTACGGTCAAAAAATCGCCCAGGGCAATGCCGAGGAAGTGCAGAATAATCCTAAGGTAATCGAAGCCTATCTTGGTAAAGAAGAGGAAGAATTCGCATGAGCAAAACGATTCTTGAAATTACCGATCTTGAGACACATTATGGAAAAATACATGCGCTTCGAGGTATCTCCTTTTCTGTAAAAGAGGGTGAAATTGTCACACTGCTTGGTGCCAACGGCGCCGGTAAGAGCACGACATTAAGAACCATTTCAGGCCTCATTCGGGCCACCTCCGGCAAAATTCTTTATATGGGAGAAGATATAACCCAGAAACCTGCCCATGAAATCGTCCAGATGGGACTCATCCATGTCCCTGAGGGAAGAAAGATATTTAAAGGAATGACCATTACCGAAAACCTCGAACTGGGTTCCTTTACCCTCAAAGATGACGTTGAGCGGAAACGAAGGATGAAACATGTTTTTGAAATATTCCCACTGCTTGAAGAACGTAGAAATCGTGATTCCGCCTTTCTCTCAGGCGGTGAGCAGCAGATGCTGGCCATCGGGCGTTCGATGATGACCAACCCTGAGCTTCTGCTTCTTGACGAACCCTCCATGGGGCTTGCACCGTTCATGGTCCAGGAAATCATGCGGATTATCCGGCGGCTGAACAAGGAAGGAGTTACCATCCTGCTTGTTGAACAGAACGCAAAAGTTGCGCTTAAACTTGCAGATCATGGTTATGTTATTGAGACCGGAGAAATTGTTATTAAAGGAGATGCCAAAACATTGCAGCAGGATGAAAGCATTGTAAAAGCATACCTTGGTGAATAGATCCCAGGCTATCTTGAAACTGTCTGGAGATTATTACAGATAGCCCATGGAAAACCAGACGAAGGCGTATCTCCTGACACTGCTTGCCGTTACCTTCTGGGGTACGGCGGCCTCTGCTTTCAAAATTGCCCTCTCTTACGTAGACCCATATACCCTTTTATTCTATTCAGTTCTCTTTTCATCCCTTGCGCTGTTTATTATTCTCACCCTGCAGGGCAAATTCATCCTGCTCTTCCGGCTGAAGCGCCGACAAATGTACACCCTGGCCCTGCTCGGTTTCCTCAACCCGTTCCTCTATTACTCCATACTTTTTAAGGCCTATTCACTGCTCCCCGGCCAGATAGCCATGTCAATCAATTACGGCTGGCCGTTTGCCCTGACATTACTGTCGGTCCCTATTCTGAAACAAAAGCTTAACAGGGTTCAAATTGCGGCAATCATTATCAGTTTTATCGGCGCCCTGATTATTGCCAGCAAAGGCCAGCTGGGCGGTTTTGGAGATCTCAGCAAAACCGGAATTATACTTGCGTTCTGCTCAACCATCGTTTGGGCTTCGTTCTGGCTGGTTAACGCCAAGGATCAGGTTGACCCGGTCATTAAACTCTTCTGGGGATTTTGTTTCGGGCTCCTCTACACGCTCTTGTTCAGCCCGGTACTGGGACCGATCCAGGTCCCGGTAATTAAGGCAGTGCTGCCGCTCGCCTATATCGGACTCTTTGAGATGGGAATCACCTTTGTACTATGGCTGACGGCATTGCAGCTCAGCAGTTCTGCCGCACGGATCGGAAATCTGATCTATATCTCACCGTTTCTTTCGTTACTCTTTCTCAGAGTAATTATAGGAGAAGCAATTCATCCGACCACATTTATCGGACTTTTTATTATTGTCGGCTCGATCGTTTTTCAGGAAAGATTTGTTGGAAAACCCACTGACAAGCTGGGATGAGCGGTCTATTACTTCTACTGATGTTTCAAACCGGGGTGAGTCTAGTAAGAGCTTCCCGCTTAAAACTCTGCAATCGTACCGATGTTCAGATCTTCGGCCCGTTTCAGTATCACCGCTGCAGCCGCCAGGTCCTGAACGGCAACGCCAACTGACTTGAAAAAGGTGAGTTGATCAGCGGAGGTTCTCCCGGCAATCTTTCCGGCAGCTACCTCACCAATTTCCCCGGCGATGTGATCTTCAGTGAACACGCCTTTCTTTATGGGAATAATCAGATCGCCCGTTTCCTCTAGAGCGGAAGCTCTGTGATCGACAAATAAACGTGACCGCAGAACCATCTCTGCAGGTACTTCCTGGACATGAGGCTTATAGGAGCCGACGGCATTGATATGGACTCCCGGCGGCAGGTCGCGGTAGTCGAAGACCGGTGTCTCGGAAATGGTCGCGCAACAGACAACATCAGCCTGACAGACTGTTTCTCTTGAGCTGGCTCCAACGTTTACCTCGATCTTCAAGGCCCTGCTCATCTCATCAGCAAATTTTTCTGAAGCTTCAGGAGAGGTGTCGAATATGATGGCCCTCTCGATATCACAAACCGCGCACACAGCCTCCAGCTGAGTTCTGCCCTGAACTCCTGCCCCGAAGATCGCACAGGTTGCGCTGTTACGGCGGGCAAGCAGCCGGGTGGCAAGACCTGAGGCAGCGCCTGTACGCAGTGCAGTAATGGTCATGCCGTCAAGCACTGCCTTGGGACTGCCATTAGTGCCGTCAAGCAGGCTGACCATTCCCTGGATATAGGGAAGCCCTGCTGCCCGATTGTCTTCGAAAAGCGTAACGGTCTTGATGCCGATCATCCCGGTGGGTTTCATATAGCTCGGCATGAACAGCGCGGTGCCTTCCGGCTGGGCAATAGAGATATGCGCTCGAACCGGCATTTCGGCGCTGCCGGCGGATAATTCGATGAATGCTGTTTCAACCGCATCGATTATATCTTTCATGCGGACGGCTTCTCTTATCTGTTTTCCTGATAAAACACGAATTGTATTCATACCGTTAGGAGTCGTGGAAGATTGGCTTTCGAGAAATGGTGTAATCAACTATCCTTTTTGTTTTTCTTTCTTGTCAAATTCTGCGCCGAAGGAGCTATGGCCAGGCCGCCGCGGGCAGTGCAGCGCAGTTCTGGCGGCAGCATCTGGCCGGAGGAATATACTGAATCAATTGTTTCATCCAGGTTAACAGCGTTGATATATCCCCCCATTACCATATCAGCATTGGTAAATGCGCTTGATGCGGCAATCCCATTACGGGTGTGGCATGGTACCTCACACATTCCCTGAACAAGGTCGCAGACCAGTCCCATGGTGTTCTGGAACGAGATGGCGGCAGCATCACAGGCCTGCTGGGGTGTCCCACCGGCAAACTCGACAACTGCGGCAGATCCCATGGCGCCAGCGGCCCCGATCTCAACCTGGCATCCGGCAACTTCTGCTGCAAATGTCGCACGGATGGCAAGAATCAAGCCAATTCCGCCGGCAGCATAGAGCATCATTGCTATTGTGCGATCGGCAAGCTGATATTCTTCCTGCAGGGCTGTCAGAATCCCTGGTATCGTTCCCGCCGCCCCGCCTGTTGGTGCCGCGCAGACGACCCCTCGGCTGTTGCAGGTATGCATGGCAGCCAGTGCGGCTGCAGCAGCCCTGGCGTGCAAACCGCCAATCGCTACCCGTTTTGCCTTGACGTTGCCCATTACCGTGCCGGCCATGGCCTCAATGAGCTGCATATCAACGTTCTTGTTCTCCAGCCCTGCAGCCACCGAACGTTTCATGACACCGTAACGAGCCATCATCTGATCTATTGCATCATCTTCGGAGATTCCAAGAACCGTTTTTTCGTACTCAAGGACAGCTGCACCGAGCGTATAGCCGTGATTATCAGCAAACCTGACCATTTCCTCGGCTGACTGAAACGGAGCCGGGTTTTTCTGGGTGAAATAGACCGGTTCAATCTGCCTGATATTATTTACAGACGGCAGCCCCGTAAATTTGTCGGGAGCGAGCGCTACGCTTGTGGACAGTTGCAGGATAACCGTTGAACCGCGGAATTTGGGTGTGCCAATAACAGCCTCAGGGAAGGCCTCTTTGACGAAGTCTATAATTTCTGAATGGACATCCGTATTAATAGACAGCAATGTTTCAAAGCTCTTTCCATCCAGATGCACCGCAAGGCCGTTAATACTGGTTACCCTGAAGGTTCCGCCGCCGACCGATTGAGCCTCAACTCTCAGCTCCTGCCCCTGCCGGTCTTCCACTTCAATAAGTGCGTAATTTGGGTGATCAGCAAAAGGCAGTGATCCCACCTCAAAGTCAAAGACAACCCCCTGCTCTTTTGCCGCCGTTAACGCCCGGATGAAAACTTCATCTGTTTGCTTCCAGCCCATCAGGCCGGTAGCAAAGGCCTGGTCCACTCCCTGCTGTACATAGGTGCTGCCGTAGGATCCATTCTGGTCAAAACTGATCTTTACTTTTTTTGGTTCTGCCCCGAGCAATTGGCGGACAACGACAGCGATATGGTAGGAGCCTGCGGTATGCGAACTGGAAGGACCCCGCATAACAGGCCCGAGAACGTCATTGAGAACGGAGGTAAACATCTGGTCGTTTCACCCTCTATCAGGCATCTTCTGGTTGCTGCTGCTTCGCTCTTTCATTTTTGAGCCAGCCAACCCGAATATAGTATTGCTGACCGCTGTCTTTCCAGCGCTCACAGAGATCATCATGCTTCATAATCGGGTATCTGCTGTGATGAAGACTCTTTTTATCAGCGCGGCAGCGACCGGTATATTGATCCTCAGGCCTATAGAATTTACAGCTTAAACATTTTTTTGGGGGTATCATATCTCAACAACAAACCAATAGTAGTACTGTTAACCTTCTGCTGAAAACTCATCAAACAATTCCTGCCATTCCTGGTCCAGGCTCAGGCTGGGAACGCTGATGCCGGCCCGGCGGTACCAGTATGAGGCATTGGATAGATCCCCTTCCTTGCGGTGCAGATAGGCATGGACACGGGAACCGTTCTGTGACGCAATAGACTGGGCAATAGTATGGGCACTATCCCAGTCGCCCTCTTTATCGAGCTGCAGCGCCCTCAGCAGTTCAGTGATCTCGGCAGCCATGACAAGCTTTCTCCTGTTATTGATTCGTTGAAACCTGGTTAAAAATCAACATAAACTTAACTGACAGTGCAGCTATCTTTACAATCTCGGATTACACCACTTTAAACAAGGACCCTCGTCTCCTGCTGAAAATCACCGGGAGAATATAGCAACTGCTGAATCTCTTCTGTCAGCAATACCGTAATGAGGGTTCCCGAGCCAGCACCTTCAGGATCTTAACTGAGAGCAAGCTTTTCGATACATTTACTCATTGATTCCGGGGTATCAAACTGGAGCGATGTCACCTGAGCATTTTTCGGAATAATTTTTCGCATCATGCCCTTAAGAACTGTCTTGGGACCGACTTCAATGAACACATCAATACCGTCATCAAGCATAGTGCGGATAATCTCATACCAGCGGACACGGGAGGCAATCTGCTGAGCCATAATGTTTTTTATCTGTTCCGGGTCTGTTTCCACAGCTGCCGTTACATTAAAATAAACGGCCGATTGCGGCGTGCTAAACTGGATTGAATCCATGAATGCTGAAAAATCGGGGACCGCATCGGCAACCAGAGGACTGTGGTTGGCAACACTGACCTTGAGGGCGATGACCTTTCCTCCAGATTTCTCTGCCAATTCGGAGACCGCGTCAAGTCCCTGCTGATTACCAGATATCACAATCTGCTGAGCGGTATTATAATTGGCAACGGTGACAATGCCCTGCCCTTTATAACTGTCAACAATGGCTTCTATCTCCTCTATGTCGAGTCCGAGAACAGCTCTCATTCCCCCCGGATTCTTATCTCCTTCCCGTTCCATAAAAAAACCGCGTCGTTCAACAAGCCTGATCGCATCCTGGATGGAGATGACTCCGGCTGCGCAGAGTGCTGAATATTCACCGAGACTGTGACCTGCGTAACTTGTTATCGCAACGTCCCCGGGCAGGTTGTCTTTTAGAGCCTGGAGACAGACTAAATTGGTCACCGTGATTGCCGGCTGCAGTACCGCGGCCCTGGTTAACTGTTCAATTGGTCCTGCAAAACTCAACTCCCTGATCGGAAAATCGCAAACCGACTCGGCAAGACTCATGATGCGTGCGCATTCACTGTTTGTCTCGACAAAATCTTTTCCCATTCCTATATACTGAGACCCCTGGCCGGGGAAGAGTACTGCTATCTTCATATACAACTCCTATGTTTTATCCTTTTTTGCATCGAGATAATTGATGATGAAAAGGACGACAACACCAACACAAATAGAAGAATCGGCCACGTTGAAGGCTGGCCAGTGATAACTGCCAAAATAAAAATCGAGAAAATCGATCACCGCGCCAAAGCGGATACGGTCAATTACATTGCCGAGCGCTCCAGCAGCTATCAGCGCAAATGATATGGTATACAGCAGATGACTCCGGCGCATTTTAAATGCCGCCACAGTCAGGCCTAGAAAGGCAATTATATTAATGGAAACGAAAAAATAATGCCTCACCGGTGATTCGACCGAAGCAAACATTGAAAATGCCGCGCCCTTGTTGGTCACATACACCAGATTAAAAAAACCGGGGATAACCACCTGCGCATCATAGAGTGAAAAATGACTGGTAATCCAGAATTTTGTGATCTGGTCAGCAACTAAAACAGACGCTACTATTGCTATATAGATACGCAACTTAACAACCTACTAGAGGTTTATCGAGTCAATAACGGTGGAGCATCTGTGGCAAATCTGCGGGTGATCACTGTTTTGCCCAACCGATTCAGATCTGGTCCAGCAGCGTTCACATTTATCACCTGAGGCCGGCTTTATGGCAATCTGAAGCCCTTCCAGTTCTTCACTGACATAGACCGTCAGATCTTCAAACTGGTCTCTGGAAACGCTGGTCAGCTCCGAGACAATGGAGATCTCTTTAATCATCTGCCACTGCCCGGAAAGAAAATCGGCCAGTTCACCCTCGACATTTACCAGAACTTCAGCCTCCAGCGGATGACCGATTACCTTGGCAGAACGGGCATTCTCCAGTGCCCTGGTGATCTCCGAGCGTACATTCATCAGGCGCCCCCAGAGCACTTCTTTTTCCTGGTCCAGGATGTTGTCTGGAGCTATCTCGGGAAAATCCTTAAAAAATATACTGCCCTTCAGGTCTGCGTTCTGATCCCTGTTCATCAGGACGTCCCATGCCTCAGAGGCGGTAAAACAGAGAATCGGTGACATCAGCTTTAACATTCCCAGGAGTATCTCATAGAGAACCGTCTGAGCTGCCCTCCTGGAGTTTGATTCAGTTCCTGAGGTATAGAGACGATCCTTGAGGATATCGAGGTAAAAGGCGCTCATCGTTGTCCCGCTGAAATAATTGAGCGACTGGTAGATGGCGTGAAATTCATATTTTTCGTACGAGTTGATAATTTTCTGCTTTAAGGCTTCATACTTTGAAAGCGCCCAACGATCGAGGTCTTCGAGTTTTTCGAAGGCAACGGAATGAGTACCGGGGTCAAAATCACTGAGATTGCCGAGCATATAGCGTATGGTGTTCCTGATCTTCCGATAGGAATCTGAAACCTGCTTAAGAATTTCATCTGAAACCTTGATATCGTCACGATAATCCTCACTGGCAACCCAGAGCCGCAGTATTTCAGCACCGTATTTTTCAATTACTTCCTGGGGCGCGACGACGTTGCCAACCGACTTTGACATTTTTTTCCCCTGGCCGTCAACAACATAGCCGTGAGTGAGGACTCCCTTGTAGGGCGCAGTTCCTCTCGTTCCGACGGAGGCAAGCAAGGCGCTGTGAAACCATCCCCGATGCTGATCACTTCCCTCAAGATACAGATCAGCCGGAGCAGACAGTTCTTCTCTTTGTTCACAAACCGCGGCGTAACTTACTCCCGAGTCAAACCAGACATCAAGAATGTCTGTTTCCTTTGTAAATGATGATGATCCGCACGATTTACAGACAGTACCGTCAGCTAAAAAATCTTCGATTTCATGATTGAACCAGGCATCAGCCCCTTCCTTGCTGAACATTTGGTCAATATTTTTCAGCAGCGTCTCATCTTTGACGATTTCACCACACTCCTTACAGCTGATAACGGTTATCGGCACTCCCCACGCCCGCTGCCGCGACAGACACCAGTCCGGTCTGTTTTCAATCATGGAGTATATGCGCTGCATCCCCCACCCCGGTGTCCAGGTTACACGTTCGATATTCTCCAGCGAGTGTTTCCTCAGGTCATTTTTTTCCATGGATATGAACCATTGCGGAGTAGCCCGGTAGATCACCGGTTTCTTACATCGCCAGCAATGGGGATAGCTGTGCCTGATGGTTTCCTCGTAGATCAACATTCCAGCGTTTGTCATATCGTCGTTTAACTGACGATTAACCTCTGGTATTTTCTCTCCGGCATAGTGCCCGGCTTCCTGGGTATAGACACCCTCGTCATCGAGTGGTGAGAGTATATCAAGCCCATATTTCAGCCCGGTTAAATAGTCATCGGCACCATGCCCTGGTGCAGTATGAACGCAACCGGTACCTGCCTCCAGCGTTACATAGTCAGCAAGCACCAGGAGTGACTGGCGGTCCATAAACGGATGAGAACAGGTTCGATTTTCAAGCGCTGCGGCAGAGAAGGTGCAATCGATGCTGTATTCCTCTATGCCACAGTCACGCATGACCTTTTCCACCAGCTCTTTTGCCATTATCAGTTTATTGCCGCCAGCCAGGACAGATGCATACTCAAACTCAGGATGGAGGGCAACGGCCAGATTCGCCGGCAATGTCCAGGGAGTAGTGGTCCAGATAACCACAAAAAGATTGTCTCCGGCCAGTTTAGGATCGATATCACTGAGGTCGCTTGAGACGGGAAACTTCACGTAAATCGATGGAGAGGTGTGGTCATGGTACTCAACTTCTGCTTCTGCCAGAGCCGTCGTACAGGTGGAACACCAGTAAACCGGTTTTTTGCTGCGGATAACCGCATCCGAGTGCAGGAACCGGTTGAATTCCCTGAGCGATAGTAGCCTCGTATTGATAGTTCATGGTCAGGTACGGGTTTTCCCAGTCACCAATAACCCCGAGCCTCTTAAATTCGGCTTTCTGGGTCTTTATCCATTTTTCAGCATATTTACGACAGGCCTTTCTTTTGGAGAGGATCGGGATGGTTTTCTTTTTATCGCCGAGTTCCTTGTCAACATTATGCTCAATTGGCAGCCCGTGACAGTCCCAGCCTGGGATATACGGTGCATTGAACCCTGACATTCTTTTCGACCGGAGAATGACATCCTTGAGGATCTTGTTGAAGGCGGTTCCAAGGTGTATATTACCATTGGCATAGGGAGGACCGTCATGCAAGACAAATAGAGGCTTGTCACTATTGTGTTTCTGTATCTGCTGATAAAGGCCAGCCTTTTCCCACTGCTTGAGCACCATCGGCTCCTTCTGGGACAAATTCGCCTTCATCTTAAATGATGTCTGGGGCAGATTCAGAGTTGCCCTGTAATCCATAACTATCTCCTTTGATATATACACTCAGGTAAGGAAACCCGGTAGTTCAATATGATAACAGCGCTTCCCTACGCAATAACTAGACAGAACAGATAAAAATAACACCAACGGTCTAAGTTGCAAGCGGAAAGTGTAGAATAATCGATCGTTTCAGGGAACCGGCATGAATTCATTGTTCCAGCTGTAATTTAATGCAGCAGACTCCAGTCAGGCATTGCCATTCATAGCAGCAGGGCTCCTTTAAAATTGACATAACTCCCTTACTTTATTAATTTTGATACGTTATAATGGTGACAGTTACCAGACTATGTGCAAAACCCCCGTTAATTCACCACTTTGCTACCCCACGAGAACCCCATGACAGGAAAAAGTAAAAATGGCACCATGATCGAGATGATCAAGGTCAGTAAGATATATCCTCCTGATACAAAAGCACTTTCAGATGTCTCACTGTCTGTTGCCACGGGTGAGATGTTTTTTCTCATCGGCATGAGCGGCGCCGGCAAAACCACCCTTCTCAAATTATTGTGCAATATGGAGTCCCCATCAAATGGCTTGATTGAAATTGGCGGTCTTAATATACACCGGACGAAAGGCAGGAATCTCGCGCGTCTCAGGCAGAAAATCGGTGTTGCCTATCAGGATTTCAAACTGCTGACCAACCGGACGGTAGCTGAAAATATAGCCATCTCAATGGAGGTTTCATACAAAAAGCCTCAGCACATAAGAAAGCGCGTCAGAGACCTGCTCGATCAGCTGGCGCTTGCCGGCAAGCATGACACTATCACCGAAGAACTCTCCCGCGGCGAGCAGCAGCGGGTCGCATTGGCCCGGGCCGTCGCCAACTCACCGACCCTGATCCTGGTTGATGAGCCCACCGGCAACCTCGACTCAACGACAACTGAACAGGTAATGAAGTTACTGACCAAGTGTAATAAATCCGGGGCAACCGTAGTAATTGCCACTCATGATCATTCAATATACACAAACACCCAGCATCGAATCATGGAATTACAACATGGAAAACTAAACCTGGTCAGGGAGGGAGTTGCCTCATGAGCTTCTGGTTTGCCGTTTTCCGACAGGTTGGCCGTAACCTCAGACAAACCTGGCCGTCTCAGTTCATGACGCTGCTGACAGTAAGTTTATCCGTGCTCATATTCGCATTTTTTTTCCTCATATACAACAACATGCTCAGTGTCGGTGATAAACTCGGGGACGATCTCCTGCTCATTGTCTATCTAGAAGAAGAGCCGGGAGCAGAGCTGCAGGAACAGCTTAGAAAGAAAATCCTGGCATTTGATGACGTGGAAGAGATACGCTTTATATCCAAGGCCGAAGCGTACCGTCGATTCTCTGATCAACTCGGTGGAGACCGGGACGTCCTCGATGACATGCCCCAGGACTTTCTGCCGGCCTCAATCGAGGTTGTGCCAATGAAAAATCTGAGAAGCCTCAGTCAGCTCAAACTGTTTTCAGAATATCTCGGCAAGCTTCCGGCAGCGGACAAGGTACAATACGGACAGGACTGGATAGAACGGTTTTACTATTTCACCCGGCTGATATCCATCATTGTCCTGCTCAGCGGCGGACTGCTGATTCTCACTTCAGTGTTTATGGTCTCATACACCATTCGCCTTACAATCCTGGGCAGACAGGCGGAACTGGAATTGCTGAAGCTCGTTGGTGCTACTAATTACTATATCAGGACTCCTTTTCTCATCGAAGGGCTTCTGCAGGGGCTTATCGGTTCGATTCTAGGAATAATATCACTTTACAGTCTCTTCCAATGGATCAAGCTGAAATTTTCAGGTCCTGGCATCCTTTCATTGTTTGAGTTTTCTTTTTTTCAGGCAACAACCGTAACAACAATCGTAGCGGTATCAATTGTGCTCTGTGCCGTCGGCAGCTATACATCAATGCAAAAGTTTCTGCGCATCTAAATTTATACTTTTGTACTTATGAGCAATCATTTCTCTTCAACTTCACAGCCTGCAGGTGTTCATAGATTTATCTTGTCTCTGTGCTGCGCCCTGCTTTTATTACCCGTTGCTGATAGCCTCGGCAGCTCCAGTGATGAAAGGAAGACAGAGAAGGTCAAAATTGAACAGGGAATCAAAAAATATCAGATCAATATCCGCAGACTTGAAGAGGGACTAGAAGAACAGCAGGAACACATCGAGTCAACCCAGAAAAAGGAGCGAGCAATCCTTGCAGAAATTCAGGAGATTGATGCCAGGCTCTTCGAACAGCAGGAAAAACTTGAAGTACTTGAAGAACGAATCAAGGTTCAGCGTGAGCTTATCACACGAAAAAACAATGAAATAGAACACGTTCAACTCAGAAAAGAGGGCGTCCAGAATCATCTGCAGAGACGGATACAGGCCTATTACAAGATGGGCAGTGTCGGTTTCATTAATGTTGCTTTTTCCGCGAGATCACTCCCGGAACTCCTTAACTTCCACGAATCTTTTGAGGTCCTCATCACCTATGATCAAGCGATTATCGCTGCTTACCGGCTGTCGATCAGCGAACTCAAAAAATCGGTTGAGGCCCTGGTAATCGAAGAGGCGCTGCTCGAGGAATTCATCTACCAAAACAAATCAGAACAGGACAAAATCAATGGCCTAAAGCAGGAAAAGGAAGTATTGCTCTCCCGGGTCAAAACACAGTCGCAGCTTCATGAAAAAGCAATTGCGGAACTGGAAGAGGCAGCAAAATCATTAACCGCCTCTCTTAAGACCCTGCAGAAGCAGGATGAAAAATTAGACCAGACGTTTCTCTACAGCAAGGGTAAAATCCCGCCGCCAGTCAGCGGTACGCTCGTTTCAGGATTTAAAGAAGAGGTGATGAATCGTCTCGGCATCAAAACAATATCACAAGGTATTGCCATTAAAGCGCCTAACGGGACTGTTATCCGGGCAGTGCATGAAGGTGTTGTGACATTCTCCGGATATCTGAGAGGATACGGCAATACAGTCATTGTTAATCACGGTTACCAGTATTATTCTATATGTTCACGTATTGAACGTATTTTTGCCCAAAAAGGACAAAAAGTTGAAGAGGGAGCCGAAATCGGCATAACCGGAGACACTGCAACCCTGATGAGCGAGGGGTTATATTTTGAGATAAGAAAAGATTCAACGCCACTGGATCCGCTCAAATGGCTGGATAGATCTACACTGCAAATGAAATCTGACAAAAAACAGTCATAGAATTACCAGACCACCGTCCTATCTCGTACAAACTGAGTAAAACAATAATGAATAAACCAATTAGACATCTTCTTTTCATCCTGACCGCAGCACTTTTTTCGTTCTCATTGTCATCGCCGCTGATGGCGGAGACTGAGCAGAAACAGCAGGAGGACACCTACCGCCAGCTTGAAACATTTGCCAATGTTTTGAGTATTCTGCAGGAGAACTATGTTGAAGAGATTAAAGCAAAAGAAGCCATAGAAGGTGCAATTCAGGGGCTCCTGTTATCTCTTGACCCTCATTCGTCCTATATGAAAGCTGAGAGCTACCAGGAATTCAGGAACGAAACCCAAGGGTCTTTTACCGGCATCGGGATAGAAATAACCCTGCGTGACAACGTAATCACCGTCATTTCACCAATTGCTGATACTCCGGCGGCAAAAGCCGGAATTAAAGCTCATGATAAGATAATGAGAATTAATGGTGAATCCACTAAAAATTTCACCCCGCTTGATGCGGTCAAACTTCTCAGAGGCCCGAAGGGATCCAGTGTTACCATATCTATTTTCCGGGATGGCTTTAAAGAACTGCAGGATATTGAACTGGTACGGGACACCATTCCGCTGCAGTCTGTAAAATCCTTCGTTCTGAAACCGGGATTCGGGTATATTCGAATAGCAAATTTTCAGAGTGATACAACTCGCGAATTCAAGGATCACCTGGCACAGCTTCAAGAAAAAAGTCCCTTGAACGGATTGGTTCTCGACTTGAGAAATAACCCGGGCGGGCTCCTTAACCAGGCAGTCAGTCTCACCGACATTTTTCTCGATCAAGGTTTAATTGTCTATACGCGGGGACGAAACAAGGAACAAGACCTGACCTACGAAGCGCACAAGAATAACAGCAGTCTGAAATTTCCTCTTGTCCTTCTGGTGAACGAAGGCTCTGCAAGTGCTTCGGAAATCGTCGCCGGCGCGATACAGGACCACCAGCGAGGCGTGATCGTCGGTTCAAAGACTTTTGGCAAGGGCTCGGTACAGACCATAATACCACTGCCGGATGGAGCTGGCCTGCGCATGACCACAGCCAGATACTATACCCCAAAGGGACGATCCATCCAGGCAACGGGAATCACCCCTGACGTGGAGGTACCATACGCTGAATACGTGCCTGAAGAGAATAATGATCGTCCGGGCACTACCATTTATCGGGAAGAGGATCTGAACAATCACATTACCAATAAAGAAGGCGGTGAGGGTGCCACGGCGGCTGAGCTTGATGAAGAAATCCAGAAAATGCTGCTCACAGACAACCAGTTGAAATCTGCTTTCAACATTCTCAAAAGTCTGGCCCTGTATGTGTCATATAAGGAATCTGAGTGAAGAAATTAACAGTTGAGCCACTTGCAAAACGCCCTTTTCGCTCAACCTCTACGTTATGCTTAAATTTTTATCCTCGGAATATCGATTATATGCCTGCGGTAAAAATTTATCACATGCCTTGACGTTGAACGAAAATCATCATTTTGCAAAAGGCTCAGTTACCAGGTGAAACATTGAATAGTGCACTCCTGTCCATTGCCGAACGCAGAATCGCCCAGGCCATTGAGGATGGAACGCTGCGGACTGACAGCTGGAAAAACAAGCCGTTACCGCTTGAAGATGATTCGTTTGTTCCTGATGATCTGAAAATGGCCTACAAAATTCTTAAGAACAGCGGATTTATTCCCCCTGAGATTGAGACGAGAAAGGAAATACAGAAGCTCGAGGACCTCATCAGTCACACTGAAGATGCGCACCAGCGGCTCAGGCAGATGAAGAAGCTCAATGTATTGTTAATGAAACTCGATAATCAGCGCAGCCGCCCCAGTTCAATTGAACATGATGAGGACTATTACCGGCGTATCGTTGAGAACGTAACGGTTAAAGCGGACAAAAAAGCCAGGTGAGCCGTCACCGGTTAAACTGCCGTTTCCCTAAAACCCAAGTTCTTTTAAGAAACGTTCATCCTGAGACCAGTTCTTGCGTATTTTTACCCACAGGTGAAGAGAGACTTTCTGCATAAGCAGTTTCTCGATATCCTTGCGCGCAGCGATACCGATACTCTTCAATTTTGAACCTCCCTTGCCGATAACAATACCCTTCTGCGACTTGCGCTCAAGATAAATGGTGGCATGGATTGTCACACGATTTGCCGACTGGTCTTCCTTGAATGAATCAACCATTACCGCGGAGCCGTAGGGGATCTCCTGACCCGTCAGCAGGAATATTTTTTCTCTGACAATTTCAGCAGACAGGAACCGCTCACTGGCATCCGTTGGAACATCCTCAGGGAAATACCGGGGACCTTTCGGCATCACCGACAGCAATTCTCTAATCAGCATCTCCGAACCATCACCCTTCAAGGCCGAGACCGGTATAATTGCCTTGAAGGGAAACAGGCTGGAATAGGAATCAATTATCGGCAGCAGATCATTGCGATCTATCAGGTCAATCTTATTTAAGACAAGTATCGCAGGTGCAGATACCTCCTTGAAGTATTCTTTATACTCTGCTTTTTTTGCCTGCTCAACTTTGTCAGGAAGAGGGAGCGATATATCAATCATAAAGACAACGCAGTCCACATCAGTCAAACTTTCCATGGCGATCTTTACCATCTCACGGTTCAACGGTGATCTGGATTTATGCAGCCCGGGGGTATCGAGAAGAACAATCTGATAGTCAGTTTCATTCAAAACACCAGCGATCCGATTGCGGGTTGTCTGCGGCTTTGGGGTGACAATAGATATCTTCTGACCGAGCATGGTATTGAGCAAGGTCGACTTTCCGGCGTTCGGCGGCCCAACAAGTGCAGCTACTCCCGACGTGACAAATTCAAAGTCTGGAAATTCCATATTTTATTAACTCAAAAAGAATAGGGTGGTGAAAAGTTAAAATTAAACTATATTGATACCTAATAAGGATAATAAACTTTCAGAATTCAATAAGGGTACTGTACAGGGAAAAAATATGCCAGCGTAGACTCAATCTAGCAAACATGAAATTCCGTGCAGTGCCCTGTAAACGTCATATATGTCTTTCTTTAGTATCACTTCAGGCAAGGTTATCGAATACCTTGATAACGGTAAGTTCATCTGTGGCTATGTCACGGAGAGCCAGCCAAAAAGAGTACGGCTGCTGAACCAGAACGGCCGGGAACTCAACCTTCCGATATCGCGCGTCGTCCACTGTTCCGAGACCTACCATCAGGGCCATGATGACCGGGAAAACCTGGTAAAACTGCTGCAGGATACAACCCGGAAACGACGCTCGCTGATGGAAGATGTTGACCTCGAAATGTTATGGGAATTGACCAGCGACGAGGCGACCGATACCTTTGACCCCCATTTCCTGGCTGAATTAAGTTTTGGCTGCAGCGCAGATGATGATATCGTCTCAGCCTTCCTGCGATCTGTTTTTAATGACAAACTGTTCTTCAAATATCGGGAAGGAAAGATAACGGCGCACTCACCAGAGCAGGTAGAACAGCTGAGAATTCAGCTGGAAAAGGAAGCTGAAAAACTGATGCTTGCAGAGAGTGGGATCCGTCTGCTCAGCCGCATCGACGAACAGGGAACATCCGCGGCCCCCTACTCAGACAAAGAGGAAGAAATACTTACCATTATTCAGAACTTCTACCTCTGGCCGGGAGAATCTCCACAGACTGACGACTTAGCCAGGAACATTCTGAAAGAAGCCGGTTTCAACAATCCCCATGCGCCCTATCAGCTGATGATTAAAGGTGGTATCTGGCACAAGAATATCAATATTCCCCTGATAAGAAACAATCTGCCGGTGTCGTTCAGCGTTCAGGCACGTCAGCTTGCCGAGGCGATCTTACAAAACGGCAATGAATCGCTCTTTCATGACCCTGCCCGAACTGACCTCACCCACCTTTCCCCGCTTACCATAGATGGTGCCACAACACTTGATTTTGACGACGCACTCACTGTTGAGGAGCAGGACGGCAACTACCTGGTCGGAATACATATATCCGATGTCGCCCATTATGTTCGTCCCGGTGATGCCCTTTTCCAGGAAGCAATGCAGCGCGGGACCTCCATCTATTTCCCCGAAGGGCAGATTCCCATGCTGCCGCGGCATCTGTCTCAGGGTGTCTGCAGCTTAATCCAGGGAGAGACCCGCGCAGCGTTCAGCCATATGATCCTGCTTTCACCTGAGGCTGAAGTACTCAGGGTAAGGATCATCCCTTCACTGATAAAGGTTAAACGGCGACTGACCTATGAAGAGGCAGACAGGATGGTTGACTCTGATCCGGAGTTGTCCATTCTGAATATGCTCAGGAAAAAGCTGAGGACAAGACGTCTGGGCAACGGTGCGCTTCTGCTGCCATTTCCAGATGTGAATATTTACATAGATAATAATGGCAGGGTGAACGTGTCTCTAGGCAAAACCGACACCCCGGCCCGAACAATTATCTCAGAAATGATGATTCTTGCCAACAGCCAGGCAGCCAAATATGTAAGTGACAGAATGATACCCGGCTTATTTCGCTCCCAGGGAGAGATAAAAAAGCGACTGGTGCATGGCGAAGACGATGACCTTTTCCAAAACACCCTGCAGCGCAAGAATCTGCCGCGCGGTGAACTCTCAATAGAAGCTAAGCCGCACAGCGGGCTTGGCGTCAGCTATTACACGACGGTCACCTCACCAATCCGAAGACTTCTTGACCTGGTGATGCAGCATCAGATAAATAATCTGGTTCGGCGTACAGAAATCTGCTTCACCCAGGATATGTGTAAAGATTTCACTTCCCTCATCAACCGCACCCTTGCGACCGTCAATAATGTAAAACAACAGCGGCATCGCTACTGGCTGTTGAAATACCTTGAAGATCGCAAGGGAACTCAACTCGACGCGCTTGTTATTGAGTCCGGGCCTAAACGTACGAATCTGATTCTCACCGACACTCTTATGGACATTGATCTGCCGTCAACAACCATCCCCAAGCCGGCCCCCGGCTCCAAGGTAAAAGTGCGGGTAGCGAAAGTGGATGCCATCGACAATGCTGTTCGCTTCGAATGGTAGCGGCTCGATCTGAACCAAAATTATCTTTCTGCGACACGCTCCTAGCATCCTTCAATGGCGGCTTTACCGTTTGACTTGATTTTCACCTCCGTACCAGGCTGGAAGCTCTCGGTGTCTTTCCTGCATTCAAGTGTTAACTCATTTCCTGCCGCTTTAACAACCACACATTTATCGCTGGCAGCCATTGCTGCAGAACTATAGGCGCACTGAATTACCACGAGCATTACTGCTGCTAATTTCTTCATCTTGTCCTCCTTTGATTTTTAACCGGGCAGCCGATCCACCTGGTTCTTTTAATTCATTGTACGTTGATCTCCGCTAAAAAACAGGCGACATCGGACGACATAGCCTCCTGAATATCGATGTCTACATCAACATTAGAAGCTTTGATTTACTGGTAAATCAATGACGTTCTGGTAATATGGATGGATGAACGCTTTCGTGTATAAAAATTAACAGAGTAACGATGCTATGAGTGACGACTTCTACCCGGGTGGTCCCGTTATGATTAAAATTGACGGGACAAAAATCAGGAAGATCCGGGAGCAAAAAGGCTTAACACAATTGTATATCGCGACAGCTGTAGACGTAACCACCGATACCGTCTCTCGCTGGGAAAATAAAAGATACCCCTCCATAAAAAAAGAGAACGGACTCAAGCTGGCCCAGGCGCTTGAAGTTACACTTGAAGAAATCCTTGATACTGAGGGCCAACCTGAGCCAGGCAAGAGCCCTGCACAGCAGGCTGGGCAAGATATTTCAGCAGACGCACAACCATCTTCGTCTGGAGATCGGGCTTATCGTTCCGCCACCCGTTCTTTTTCCTTTAAAACCGGGCTCCTCATTACCATGATGTTTATCCCCCTGTTTGGGGTAATCGTTTATTTTACCCATTTTCAAGAAGATACAGCAGTGTCCCAAATTATTGTTAAGAGAACTGTTTCAGCACATTTTATTGCCGGACAACCGCTCCCTGTTTTTATACATATCACCAGTTCAGCTGAAAAACCGATATCATTCATCCTGCGGGAAAACCTGCCGCCGGGAACAACGGTTCTGTCGGCCTACCCCGAGGTATCTGAAAAACAAAAAAAGAATAACTCAATACAGTGGCTCGCCAACATCTCCAGCTCTTCAGCCTTTCTCTATACCATTTCAACATCCAAAGATTTTACCGGCACCATTCTATTTGACGGCCAGCTGAAGGTCAGTTCCTCAAATAAATTTGAGGTCGCCGTTTCCGGCGATCAAAATTCAGTTTCCGGGCTCTACCATTGGGCTGATAAGGACAGGGATAACCGGATAAGCGATGAAGAGATCCTGACCATATACGACCTCACCAACTCCAACCAGTATGCCGAGATAGACATGGATCTTCTTGAAGAGATCTGGCTCGGTGACGGATATATCTGGCAGCCCGACGAACAGCGATTTTCGATACTTGAATAACTATTACTCTTAACTGGAGAAATCCATGTCACTAAAAGCGAGAACACTATACCTGGTGATGGTAATTTTAATAAGTGTCGTCACGCTCCTGTATCTTCCAGTTCTATCACGTGCGGAAACGGTAACGGCGCGTCTATATCAGCCAGATGACTCCCGGACCTTTATTGAAATTAATCTCACATCTCCTGCGCCCCCAACGTTAATCGTTGAGATGAGACTGCCGCCCGGGAGTCAAATAATTCGGAGCACCCCTCATTTTTCCAAGCAAAACAAGAAAAATAATACCATAAAATGGCTTTTTAAAAACGTCACTGATAGCTCCCTTACGATAGAACTGGTCACTGGGTCAAAACTTGACCTTGGGTCGACCAGCGCTCATGTCAGATATCGCAGCCGCGACAGTGGCACTCTCAAAGAGGTACAGGCAAATAAAGCCGGCCCTTAATGCAGCCGGGCAGGTTCTGGCCCGCCTCGCTCTGTTACTTCTTTCTCCGTACTTTTATTGTCGTTTCAGCAGCCAGCCTGCTGGCATCATAGTCCTGTCAACTTCCAATGGAGCTCAGTGCTGAAACGTCAAAACCCTGTCAAGACGGGGTGATATGGGGTGACATCGACCACTACATCGCCAGATATCCACTGTTTTTCCTCTATCAGAAGCCTTACAAGAAAGGTAACGCAGCACTCAACTTCAAATTATCAAACAGGAGGAAAGACCATGAAAAAAATTATTCTGATCGGCGCACTGTCAATAGCTTCTGCAATAACTGCTCAGGCATCAGACCATCGTCATAATGATATCAGGGGGGTGGTTGTCGGTGCCGGCGGAGGTGCACTGCTTGGTCAGGCGATTGGCAGAAATACTCAGTCAACCGTCATGGGTACGGCCATTGGAAGTGTTGTCGGCTATCTTGTCGGCAGTGAAATGGATAAAAGGAGTGGTTACTCTAACAAGGTTGTCTACCATCGAGAACAACCTGTTCGATATGAGTATTATGAACCGGTTGGGCAATACAATCATCAACAGAGCTGGGAAAGATCTGCACCTCGACGCGATTGCAGAGAAACCGAGATTCTTGGTACAATTGACGGCAGAGCAAGAAAAATGTACGGCACCGTATGTAAAACAGATCAAGGCTGGCAGCTGGTTTCCGAAAATATCGGATACTACGATGACTATCGCAGAAAAGGTAAATGGCATAAGTCCAAAGGAAGGAAAGACAGATATTACAGGGATTCAAGAAATCCACGGTGGGTAAGACACTGATTCCAGATAACCGGAAACTGTGTTACTCTGTCTGTTTGAGACTGCAAATGAATATGCCGGACATCGTTCTGGTGTCCGGCATCAAACAACCGTCCGCCGCACCCGCAAGAACCTGACGTGAATAAAAAATTTTGATATATCATTGAAACAACATCATATTATAGAATAGCGAGGGAAACAAATAATTCGTCAGAAGCAAAACAATCTGATATGATGGGTGGTTATTAAACGAGTGCAGATGAGTACTGTTCTCGCTCCGACTCTCTCAGACATCAAAACCGTCATGATAAAAGATGACAATAACTTCATCAATATACTCGTCAGTGAAATCCTGACAGGCGTCAGGGATGGTCTTCACAAGTTCTCAGGGCCCAGCAGTGTCGCAGTCATATACCAATTAAGCGCAGAGGATGAACTTTACATCTGCGACCCGCAGAGCCTCCTGAGAGGCCATGAAAGTAAAATACGCTCCACTTTTTTTAATGATGATGCCGGTCAATTCATGGTAAAGCATCAGCTCGTGGATAGACCGTTCAGCCATATCAATTCAGTAGAGAACCTGATGCTTGATGGAATCATTTCGTTTGGGGGCCATTCAGCCCCCGTTTTCTATCAGATGTGGTTCACTGAACATCACCCCGAGCTGATTTCAACCAGGCCCACGGAGCGCTGGCTGGAGCATGCTGTTCTCCGCCTCTCCCACGATGCTGCCAATACCAGAGATTTATACACCGGCATTTCAGGTCGGTTTCTACGGGAATATGGAACCCATGCTGTTCACGATCAGATTCGAAATGAACAAAACAGGTTCTCACGGGGAAACTCAAAACTCGAAATTTACCCTATTCTCAACGCGGTTCTCGGTATCTCAAAAACCCGTGAAGAACGACAGTCACCCCATGGTGAACTGGTATTCATTGATCCCGTCAACATCAATTCCATCGATTTTCTCGCTCAATTCAGTCACTCAGAACAGCCCCTTATCGACAACTTCAAGCATGTACGGAAGCTTCTCTTATCAGTTCAAAACTTCCATTACAAACTGGTTTCTGACGGTGTTCATATTCTCGGAGTAGCAAGGGGAAGAATCGAATGCTTCAATATCTCAGCAGACTTCAGGGGACTTTTCGGTTTTTTGAGGTTAAATGATCAAAACCTGTGCAGTTTTGCCGACGGAGCTTACTCATCAAAGGCCCACCAGGCAAAACTTTTTGAAGTTGAAGAGATTCTACTTGATTATCAGATTGACAGCAGGATAAGAAACAGCCTCTTTCATATCGTCTCTTCAATTGTCCACTATGCAGAGACCGAACACTTTGGCTGCGCAGTTGTTCTCGACATGAATGCACCGCTTACCTCAATAGCCGGGCAGAACCTGGAACAGTCGCTCGATCTTGAACGATCAAACCTGCTTGATCTTGCCTGCGATCTGGCACGGGTTGATGGCGCCCTGCAGATTGGCATTGACAGACAGCTTCATCGCTTTGCCTGCCTGCTGGACGGTCCTTCCATAGCCGGAGAAGATCGCTCCCGGGGGGCACGATATAATTCAGCGCTCAGATTTACCGCTCAGCACCAGAACACCATGATTATCGTGGTGTCATCCGACAGACCTGTTTCTGTAATTCATAACGGTATTGAACACAATGCCTCCTGTGTTCTGCGCCGGTCCGATTCTGAGCTGATAGAACCGCAACTACTGAGCCAGTGGCTCGAAGTCGCCTGAAAGTTATGCAACCAACCTGCCCGGGTAAATGAGGGCAGGCCTCCTAAATGCAAATCAGCCGGCTAGAGTTCGAGAGTCCATTTCGGAATATGGTTCAAAATGTAGTTTTGAACTGCCTCCTTTCTCTCCCCTGCCGGAACTTCTCCCACAGCAGCCATTGTCTCTTCATAATCGAACCAGCAAATCTCCTTATCCGCCTGGTCGTAAACCGTGAGAATCCTTTTATCCTTCCGGTGTATATCTTCTTCTTCCTGAATAGCCGCAACAAGTTTTACTGCATCATCATAGGAAAGAAACTCTATCTGCTGATCACTCATTGTCACCTCACAAATAAAAAAAGGCGAGACAGGTAACCCCTATTCTCGCCCAGACACAATTATCTTTTACTCAGGATCAGGCCGGCTTGACCACCGCCCCAGAACGAATACAACGGGTACATACACGTGCCCGTCGAACTCCTCCACTCTCCGAAACCATACGAACTCTTTTTAGATTCGGCAACCAGCGTCTACGAGTTTTGTTGTGGGCGTGGGAAACGTTATTGCCGGTAGCGGGTCCCTTACCACATATTTGACATACCTTAGCCATCTTCATTCTCCTGATATCTGAAAACCATTCGCCAATTTTTAAAATGACGAAATTTCGGTAATTATTTCGTTCACAGCTTTTCAGCTCTCCAATTCCAGAACAAATCTTTTTACCCGGTTTTAAAAGAGTATGCAATAAGTTTCTTGGTTTCCAGGCTCAAAAGCAAATATTAATTCGACAATGAGGTTCACCCTGCAATTAACCATCTACCGGCAAAGGCAATAGCGTTACAAGAATATTCTCACCATCAAGTTTTAAACCATATTTCTTCAAGGGAGGAGAGTCATTGGTGAGACATTCACCACTCTCAAGATCATACTTCCATTTGTGACGTGGACAGCAGGCAATAGCGCCCTGCTTATAATCACCGAGCAAATCAGCACCCTGGTGTTTGCAGCTGGCCTCCACAGCAAAAAAGCTGCCGTCTTTTCTCTTGATGATGCCTACCAGCCTGCCAAGTAATTTTACCGTTTTATGATTTTTATCTTTAAATTCCTCTATATCAGCGGCTTTCACATAATCCATACTGTTAATTTATCCACACTGTTTTTTATTCTATCAGTTAAAACCTGGTCCTATGGGCCAGGTCAGAGAATTAAGGGTCTGCCATCAAGAAACTGTATTCGTTCATTTTCTTTAATGCCTAAAGAAAAGAACCAAAAGAAAGGGCACCCGCGTCACTCGGCCCTTCGGGCACCTTGCGCGCCCTGAAATCTGCCGGGAGTTTGAAAACTCAGTTCAAACTCCTTCTCCGTCAGATTTCACGGTGCTCAGCTACGTGCCGATGGGAATTGAACCACAGCCCCTTTGAGGGGCTATCAATGCCGGGTCCTCTGGACCCGGATAGTTACTCTAGACAGCTTCCTACTTCCATCAAAATGAATGCTCACTATGATTTTATTTGAGGCAGGTCATGGTTAAGACCCGAGCAAAAGCGAAAAGATGGTCAATGAAGTCACGGTATCTCTTTGTAATCCCGGGTTGCTTTTCGGTACAGGTAAAAAATGAGATAAAAATAGTAAACCAATTTTAAGAATAATAGTTTCCAATTAGCAGGAAACCTGCTCTAGTGTGTGGCTCACTATTTGTAGTCGAGAGTAATCATTTTCCTTGCAGATTTACTATTCTCATGATAGCAAATACCCTGGCCTATTTGATAATCGTTACCAACTAATTTGATTCTATGCAAAACAATAATTCTGTCTGGCATTTTTTTGCCTCTGTCAAGCTTGCCCTCGTAACGCTCTTTCTCATTACCATAACCTCAATTATCGGAACTGTCGTCCCTCAAAAAGAATCCTTTGAGTGGTATGCCTCCCAGTACGGACCAAAGACTGCACAGCTTTTTTCGGTACTGGATATTCCCGATATGTATAACTCCTGGTGGTTCATATCACTGCTCTTTCTCCTGGGCTTCAATCTGGTTATCTGCAGTATTGATCGATTTCCGGCGGTCTGGAAACAGGTCAAAGCAGATGGGCTTGCCTATACCGGAGAACGGATCAAATAAAATGTCCACCCGGAAAAGCTGGAACTACGCCGGAGCGCCTTCTGATGCTGCCCGCAAGATGACTGACTCGCTCAATAAAATGGGCTGGAAAACTGCCGCAAAAACCGTGGGCAGCGACACCCTGCTTTTCAGCCAGAAAGGCAACTGGACCAGGACAGGAGTCTATATGGTCCATACCTCGATTCTCATTATTTTTATTGGTGCAATCATTGGATCTCTCGGCGGATTCAAAGGCAGGGTCTCCATTCCCGAAACAATGGAGCGGGACAGGATCATTCTCTATGACAGCAGGGAAATTGTGGATCTTGGTTTTGTTGTCCGATGCAACTGGTTCGCCATCGATTTTTACCCAAATGGCATGCCCAAAGAGTATACCTCAAGCCTGACGGTTTTGGAGAATGGTCAGGAGCTGTTTACCCAGGAAATAGAGGTAAACAGCCCCCTTAAACACAGGGGTATCACTTTTTACCAGTCAAGCTATGAAGCCTACCAGGATTTTGTTATTACGGTTACCAACAATACCACAGGAAATCAGAAAACCTTTATTTCACCGTTTCAAAAACAGATCAGCGTGGCCGGAAGAAAATATTCGTTTTGGAATCATTAATGCAAAAGCTCTCGGTCAGTCGATCGTCAGTGCAAAAATCTGGTTCTCCAAAGAAAACGGCACGCCGATTACCCAGTGGCTTGATGATAATACCGCAGCTCCACTAAGTGGGACAGACCAGGAATATCAGGTACGCGTCAAACAGATGTATGCCACCGGGCTTCAGGTTGCCAAAGATCCAGGTGTCTGGTGGGTTTATGCCGGCTGCGGGCTTATGCTTTTCGGCCTTTATGTCGCCTTCTTCATGTCCCACAGAAGGATCTGGCTTCTGGTGGCAAACAGCAAAGAAGGCGCAGAAATAATAGTGGCAGGTTCCGCCAACAAAAACCGACCCGGATTTGAAAAGATGTTTGATAATCTGGCCTCAGAACTTGAGCAGTCAAAATAACCCTTGCTCAGAAGACATCAAGTGAATCAGATTACTGGTAATTTTTTCGAAACTCTTCTCTAATGGAGCTTCAGCATGGATAGTTCACAGTTACTTGGGATTACAACCTTTACCTTTCTCTTTGCCTCGTTTCTCTATATCGGCACTCTGGTTTTCAAGGCAAGAAAACTGGGTTCGCTGGCAACCGGTTTTACCGTTTTTGCCCTGGTAATACTGACGGCGGGCCTCGGACTGAGATGGGTTGAATCCTACCAGATGGGGATTGGACATGCACCGCTTACGAATATGTATGAATCTGTCGTCTTTTTCGCCTGGACGATCATTATCTTCTACCTCGGCATCGAATGGAAGTTTAAAACCAAGACAATCGGAGCCTTTGCCGTACCGATAGCGTTTCTGGCAATGGCCTACGCATCGTTCGCCCCCATCAATCGCGGTATAAACCCTCTTGTACCCGCCCTCCAGTCCAACTGGCTCCTTGCCCATGTGATCACCTGCTTTGTGGGGTATGCAGCCTTTGCAATTGCCGCGGCACTGGGAATCATGTATCTCGTCAAAACCTCGTTTGGCGGCGGATCGGCAAAAGAAAGTGCAAACGAGCTGCTGCCGTCTCTGAAGGTACTGGAAGATATTACCCATAAAAGTATGATTTTCGGTTTTATCTGGCTCAGTGCCGGTATCATAACCGGTGCAATATGGGCTAACTCTGCATGGGGAACATACTGGAGCTGGGACCCGAAGGAAACATGGTCGCTGATTACCTGGTTTGTCTATGCTTTCACGCTCCATGCCCGTTATACAAGGGGAATAAAAGGAAAAACCATAGCCTGGCTTTCACTTGTCGGTTTTATTGCCGTCATTTTCACATACTACGGTGTAAACTTTCTCTTAGCCGGCCTGCACAGTTATGGCTCCAACTAATTTTTAATTATAAATACAACCTTTTAAATAGTACTGTTTTTGATTTGTGGTTTCTTGACAGAAGCCAAGCAACCCGGTATAAACAGTATTAAATGTTTTTCTTTTTTAAGTTGTATTTCTGACAAATTTCAAATTTTAGAGGAGCGGACACCATGACCAAAAAAATCATCATCTGTGTATTTGGGGTTATTTTTCTCTGTTGTGCCGGTATCGTTATCGCTGATAACGGCCCTGCCGAAATGACGCTGCAGGCCGAAAAAGACAAGGCAAAAAAGCCTAAGCCAGCTGTATTTCCACACCAGAAACATCAGGAAATTGCAAAATGTGGTGATTGCCACCACGGTGCCAAAGACGGCAAACAGGTTCCTTACGAAGAAGGACAGGAAATCGCCAAGTGTGAAAGCTGCCACTTCAAGGGATCCGGCATGGACAAGAAAATCGAAACGTTCAAGGGCGCTGCCCACGTAAACTGCAAAGATTGTCATAAAGAGGTTGTGGCAAGTAAACCTGAACTGGCTGACAAGTTCAAAGGCTGCCTCCCCTGTCATCCTAAAAGTTAACGTTCTTAGGAAACTTCAATAAAAAAGGCTGCTCCCTCTCCAGGAGCAGCCTTTTTTATTTCATGCTGTAGATTATGCCGTTAGCCGACATGCATACGTGAGATATCACCAACCTCCAGGATGAGATTACCGATAGCCGTCATCATATTTAATCGATTCTTTCGCAAGTCTTTGTCCTCAGCCATTACCATCACTTCATCAAAGTAGTTGTCAATCGGGTTCTTGAGCTGGAGCATATTCTCAAGAAGCCCCTGGTAGTCTTTATTATTCAGACCTTTCCTGGTACTGAGTTCCAGCCTCTGATAGGCTGACCAGAGCTGCTTCTCGGCATCTGCTTCAAAGAGGTTCTGATCAACAGAGGTATCGCTGTTATCTTTTACGATATTGCGTACCCGCTTAAAGGATGCAGACAGCACTTCAAATGAGGCATCTTTCTTCATGGCCGAGAACGCCTCTATGCGCTTCAGACAATCGTTAACATCGAGAAATATCACAGAGGTAACCGCCTCAACTGCTCTGCTGTCGACACCCTTTGCCACACAGTCATTATTAAACCTGTTTTTCAAAAAGGTAACAATGAGATCAACCGTTTCACTGCTGCCGTTTACCCGATTACCATAGAGAGCCAGCGATTTTTGTATAATATCAGGCAGGACCAGTGAATAGCCGCGATCCTGAATAATATGCAGTACGGCCAGCGACAGCCGCCTGAGCCCAAAGGGATCCGCCGTTCCTGTAGGCTGCTGGCCGATACCGAAGCAGCCGGCTATCGTATCAATCCTGTCAGCCAGCCCAACAATTGCCCCGGCAGCGGAAGAAGGGAGTTCTGCGCCTGAACGAAGGGGCATATAGTGTTCCCTTATCGCTTCAGCAACGTCTCTGGTTTCATTATCATGGAGCGCATACGAACTTCCCATTATTCCCTGCAGGGATGGAAATTCCCCGACCATATCGGTGATTAAATCAGCCTTGCAGAGTTCTGCGGCACGGCAGGCTGTATCTGCAATCGCCGGTTCAAGTTCATCGCACAGCAGCCTTGTGAGCTTGACGACACGATCCATCTTTTCCTTCACTGAACCAAGCTTTGCCTGAAAAATGATCCCGGACAATTTTTCAACCCGTTGCGCAAGAGGAGTTTTCTTATCAGATTCAAAGAAAAACAGCGCATCTTCGAGGCGAGCCCGCAATACACGCTCGTGACCTTCCCGGGTAAGAGCAATATCTTTTACACCGGTATTGTTCACAGCTACAAATCCTGACAACAGGGTTTGCTCACTGTTGACAACCGGAAAATACTTCTGGTGTTCTCTCATTGAGGTAACAAGTACCTCATCGGGCAATTGCAGGAACTTGTCATCAAAACGACCGCAGACGCCGTATGGTTTCTCGACCAGGTTGGTAACGGTATGGAGCAGACGCTCATCGACAGCAACCTCTGCCCGACCGGCAAAATCAGTGGCGGCGACAGCATTTTTGATCTCCCCGAGTACCATCTGTTTCCTGTTCTCGAAATCCGCAATCACGAAAACAGATGCCATCACTTCTTCATATGCAGCTGCATTACTGATTTCTTTTTCACCAGGGGCCATAAAACGATGACCGCGAGTGATCCGGCCTGAAACGATGCCGTCATGCTCAAGGTCTATGACCGATTCACCCAGCAAGGCCACCAGCCACTGAATTGGCCGGGCAAAACTGTTCTGATAACTTCCCCACTTCATGGATTTGGGAAATGAGAGCTCAAGGATCAGCTCCTTGAGCAAATCAGGCAGGAGCTTTGAACTCGGCTCCCCTTTCACTTCTCTGGTTAACTGCAGGTATTCCCCTTTAGACGTTTCTACCAGGGAAAGCTCATCGACAGATACCCCTTTTGACCGTGCGAAACCTTCGGCTGCTTTGGTTGGTTTTCCCGCTGAATCGTAGGCCGCCTTCCTCGAGGGACCTAAAGAGGTTTCCAGGCTGTCATCCTGGCTGTCTGCTAGATTTGAGACGAGCAGCGCCAGTCTTCTCGGAGTAGAGAATGTCTTGACTGATCCAAAAGGCAGATTGAGCTTCTTTGCCTTTGATTCGAACAGCAATGTAAGCTGTTCTGCGGCAGGATTTAAAAATCCTGCCGGTATTTCCTCCGTGCCGATTTCAAAAAGTAGATCATTCATATGGTCAATTCTCTTGAGTAAAGTTCAACGTTCGTAATACAATCACCGAGTATCAGATGATGACAGCGTTGCAAAAAGTGAGTATCCCTGGGAAATATTTTCGACCGTGATGGAATACCATTTCAGCTCCGCTAAGGTTTCAAACCGATTCCCCAGGCTTTCAAGCAGGGACTCCATTGGTTTCTCTGCCGCATTTTTTTTGTTTCCCACCGACGACTCATTACTGATGGTCGTCTCCACAATTCTGATAAGATCCTCCAGCCACATGAATTTCTTGAAGCGAACACTCACTGAAACGTTTCCCCACAACCCGACCGCAACAGTACGACCTGTAAGTGAATTATCAGAAAATGGATGCGCCACCGGAACTTCTATATTGAGTTTCAAGTCTTCTTCCTCTTCAAGCAGACAATGCATTGCACAATCATACTTTCTCACCTGGAAGTCATCTCGTCCACTGGTATCATGAAGAAAAAAAGGGAAGGCGATTTCAATATGGGCAGCTTCAGCGTCCAATTTCTCCTTCATCTCCTCAAGAATAGCGCGAAACCGTTTGAGATCTATCTGTCCGTGAAACCTGTTTAAAATCTCAATAAACCTGCTCATGTGTGTGCCTTTAAAATGATGAGGCAGGTTTACATACATGTTTACCGTGGCAATGGTCTTTTGACTCTTTTGAGATTTATCCAGTACCGTTATCGGATAGGTGATGGTTTTAACACCGACCTTTTTTATGTCGATTCGCCGATGATCTATCTGGCTCTGGATATCCTTCATAGATAATCTCTCTATGTTATCTCAAACTGGAAATAAAAAGACGGAAAACACCGGTAAACTATTCATTCAGGAGACGGCGAACCGCATTCTTCAAATCAGTCAAATCTGAAGATTTAACGACATAGTCGTCTGAGGCCCAGGCTCCAAGATCCTGTTTATATTCATGATAGGCACTACTGAGAATAATCGGAACGGATGAATTTATCATCTTCATCTGGCGTAACACCTCAATTCCGTTTAATCCCGGCATCTGAATATCGAGAATAACGAGATCCGGCTGATCAGCAGCGAATAGCTTCAGCGCCTCATCACCGTTGAAAGCCGATACGACATTGTACCCTTCGTCACTAAATTCTTCCTGATAGAGAAGCTGAATAGCGTGGTCATCATCAACGAGCAGTATCTTTTTCACGTAACTCTCCTTCAATTATCCAGAGATTTTCTTAAATACTGTGCAGCCTCCTCTGGCGGCAATGGATTTATATAAAATCCTGACCCCCACTCAAATCCTGCTATTGATGTCAATTTTGGCACAATCTCGAAATGCCAGTGAAAATGGTCTAATTCCCCGGATCTGAGGGGCTGGGTGTGAAGTACGAAATTGTACGGAACATTTGGAATGCAGCGGTTGAGTCTTCGCAGTGTTTCTGAAAACACTTGTGACAGGCTCATGAGACCCTGATCATCAAGCGTACAAAACCCTGAGGAGTGCTCTTTGGGAAGCACCCACATTTCAAAAGGGGTGCGGGGAGCAAAGGGGGCAATGGTGATAAATAAATCGTTTTGACACACGACCCGCACGTCCTGCTGAATTTCCTGCCTGATAATGTCGCAGAAAATACACCTGTCTTTGTAGCGGTAATAGGATTTTGCTCCGTCCAGTTCAGAGACAATCATTCTTGGCAGGACCGGCAAGGCAATAAGCTGGGAATGGGAATGTTCAAGTGATGCTCCCGCAGCCTTTCCATGGTTCTTGAAGATCATCACATATCGAAACCGGGGATCCTGTTCAAGATCCAACAGCCGATCCCTGTATGCCCTGAAGACGAGCGTGACGTGGTCAATCGGCAATTCCCATAAAAGATCTTCATGGCCTGGATTCTCTACAATCACCTCATGGGCGCCAATGCCGTTCATTCGATCGTAGAGGCCTTCGCCCTCTTTGCCCAACTCTCCCTCTATAATTAAAGCAGGGTACTTGTTCGGCACCACTCTCACCTGCCAGTTGGGATCATTAGCCGCAGCGTAGGGGGCGGAACGAAAGGCCAACACTTCAGGAGGTGTAGAATTTTCGTTGCCGGTACAGAGGGGGCAGAAACCGCCGAGTACTTTGGGTTCCTCGACAAAAAAATCAGTCGGCCTTTTCTGCCGCTCCTTGGAGATGATTATCCATCGTCCCAGGACAGGGTCTTTTCGCAGCTCAGGCATTCTGTTATTGCCCCTGAGACTTTTCCTTCTGTTCCTGAAGTGTTTTACAATCGATACAGAGCGTTGTAACCGGTCTCGCCTCCAACCGTTTGATGTTGATA
Organism: uncultured delta proteobacterium; assembly: GCA_963710015.1. Classification (GTDB taxonomy): domain Bacteria; phylum Desulfobacterota; class Desulfobulbia; order Desulfobulbales; family Desulfocapsaceae; genus MADRE3. The sequence continues at coordinate 40,519 of CAVPYP010000003.1, forward strand.
TCGTCTCCGCAGCCTTCACAGATGCCATATTCACCATCTTCAATTCGACTGATCGCTTCCTCAATCTTACCGAGCAGCTTTCTTTCCCGGTCCCTGATTCTCAGTTCAAAACTTCGATCAGATTCAATAGTAGCCCTGTCGTTGGGATCAGGAATATTATTGTTTTGATCAGTCATATCAGCAAGTGTCTTATCAGCCTCACTGATGATGTCATCACGCTTCTGCTCAAGCTGTTTTTTGAACTTTTCCAGTAAATCCTTCTCCATCCCGTATCTCCTTCACACTATTAATGACAAGGGTAGCTTCCCTGGCATCCTGTTCAACACGGTCGAATAAAAGTACCACTCTTACCACCGGTCTTCTTCAGCAAACGTATATTATCAATTACCATTGTTTTATCAACAGCCTTGCACATATCGTAAATGGTCAATGCAGCAACGGAAACAGCTGTAAGCGCTTCCATTTCGACGCCTGTCTTGCCGCAGATACCAACCATTGCATTGATTTCAATTGTACTGCTTTCATCAAGCAACTCAAAATCGACAGATACTTTCGTAATCATCAGCGGATGAGTCAGCGGCACAAGAGTGTCAACCTTTTTAGCTGCCATTATTCCAGCAATGCGGGCAATTCCAAGAACATCTCCTTTTTTAATGGAACCGCTTTTAACCAGGTCAAACGCTTCGCGGCTCATGCTTATCGCTCCAGCTGCATGAGCAACACGTTCTGTTACCTCTTTATGCCCCACATCAACCATCACAGCATTTCCTTCTGAATCAAAATGGCTGAGTGGTGACTGATTATGATCTGACATATTATTCCGTCTATGAACTGGTTTTACCCATTACCTCATTGACCAGTTTACTGAAAAAGCCCTCATGCTCATCTTTCTGACCTTTTTCCTGGCACAAGGTGTCGAAGTCCCTGAGAACTCGTTTCTGCTCTTCGCACAAATTCGTCGGGGTGCGTACCTTGAGTTCTACAATCATGTCGCCGCGTCCCCTGCCTCTCAGGTTTGGCACTCCCTCGCCGCGCAGCGTGAAAATTTCACCAGACTGGGAACCCTCCGGAATGGTGAGTTTCTTTTTGCCATGAATCGTCACAACCTCTTTCTTTACTCCGAGAGCGGCATCAACCATTGATAGGGGAAACTGGCAGTAAATGGTATCTCCTTCCCTCTGGAAAAATTCATGCGGTTCGACATCAATAATAACATAGAGGTCACCTGACGGCCCTCCCCTCCGGCCCCCTTCACCCTCTCCCTTCAACCGCATTCTTGCGCCGATATCAACACCGGCAGGGATCTTGATTGCAACTTTTTTGGTTTTCGCCACCAGACCCGATCCACTGCAGTCATCGCACGGCTGGGTCACGATCTGACCTTCTCCATGACATTGAGGGCAGGTAGAACTTACCTGAAAAAACCCCTGGGATCTAATAACCTGTCCTCTTCCGTTACAGCTCGAGCACGTCTCTTTCTGGTAACCGGGACGACAGCCGGAGCCTTCGCAGGTCCAGCAGGTGTCACGCCTGGTAAGTTCAACCTCTTTGCTGGTGCCGTGCACTGCCTCCATAAAAGAGATTCTAATATCGTAGCGCAGATCATTACCGGCAGCGGGTCCGTTTCTTCTGGACTGGGCCCGTCCTGAGCTGAAACCAAAGAGATCACCGAAGATATCACCAAAACTGGAGAACACATCTTCAAAATTTCCCGGACCGCTGTAACCGCTGTTCTTCAGGCCATCATGCCCATAGGTGTCATAGATCTGCCGTTTCTGCTCATCACTTAAAACTTCATAAGCCTCGGTGCATTCCTTGAAGGAATTCTCTGCTTCTATGTCCCCCGGATTACGATCCGGGTGAAACTTCATCGCGAGCTTGCGATAGCCTTTCTTGATTTCCTCAGCACCGGCATTTTTTCCAACACCTAGAATTTCGTAATAGTCACGTGCCATAAGATCGTCTTGGGAAGCGTTATGCTTCAACCCCTGCTTCCTGCTCTATGGATTCGTCTTTGTCATTACCGGTGTCCTCAGGCAATGTATCGATATTTTCAAAGGTCACATGAGAAGCAGCAATTTCCCGCAAGGTCATTACCACTTCTTTATTCTTACCTTCGGCAAGAAAAGGCTCTCCCTGCCGATGCTGCTTAATTCGCTTAACGGCAAGATGGATCAGATTAAAACGATTATCATCCCCAACCTGCTCCAAACAATCTTCTACGGTAATTCTAGCCATTTAATCCCCTTATTCTACAATTTTTAGATCATTTCTTACAGAATTTTCCTGATTGGTCTTATTTCTGTTGAAATGGATTTCTCAGCAGCAAGGTTTCTTCCCTGTCAGGACCAACCGAAACAATCGAAGCTGGTACACCGGTGAAATCTTCAATTCTTTTAAGGTAATCCCTTGCTTCCTGAGGCAATTGATTAAAATCACGAATATGATCTATCTCAGACTGCCAGCCGGGTATATCTTCATATATCGGAGTGACTGCGGCAGCATCTTTAATGTTTGACGGCATTGCATGCAATTTTCTGCCATTTAAATCATAGGAGGTTGCCATCTTAAGGGTCTGCTGACCACTCAGAACATCGAGCTTGGTTATGGCAAAATCGGTGATGCCGTTCAGGCGCACCGCGTCATTGGCGACCACACCATCGAGCCAGCCGCAGCGTCTTTTCCTGCCGGTTGTGGCGCCAAACTCGCCGCCTTTTTTCTGCAACTCAGCTCCAGTGCTATCAAACAACTCCGTCGGGAAGGGTCCTTCACCGACTCTGGTTGTATAGGCCTTCATGATCCCAACCACAGCATCGATATGGGTTGGGCCAAAGCCGCTGCCGTTGCAGGCGTTGCCGGCAACAGTGTTTGACGAGGTTACAAACGGATAGGTACCGTGGTCGATATCAAGCTGGGTGCCTTGGGCACCTTCAAAGAGAATGTTTTTTCCATGTTTTCGAGCTTCATCGAGTTCAATAGAGACATTGCCAACAAACGAGACCAGTCGTTCTGCATATTCCAGCAGTTGACCATAGACACGATCAAATGACAGCGGATCAGCCCCAAATTTCTTGGTCAGCAGGAAGTTTTTTTCATCTATTCCAGCCTGAACCTTGTCCCTGAGCAAACTGTGATCGAGAAGGTCACCGATCTTAATTCCGACCCGGCCTACCTTATCCACATAACATGGCCCGATGCCTCGGCCGGTGGTGCCGATTTTTTTTCCTTTTGCAAGTGCTGCTTCCTGGGCGATATCAATATTCTTGTGATATTCCATTATCAAGTGAGCATTCTCACTGATCAGCAGCCGCTCCGGGGTAACCGGAAGTCCTTTACCGTTCAACTCGTCAATTTCGTGCAGGAGTACAGCCGGGTCGATTATCACGCCATTGCCGATCATGCATCTCTTGTCACTGTAGAGAATTCCTGAGGGTATAATATGAAAGATAAACCGTTTGCCGTCTACCACCAAGGTGTGTCCAGCATTGTTTCCGCCTTGGAACCTGACAATACAATCAGCATACCTGGTAAGCAGATCGACAATTTTGCCTTTACCCTCATCACCCCACTGAGTGCCAACGATGACCACACTTGACATCTATCTTCTCCTGATATCGTCTAAATTTACAACCTCTTCAATAGCATGAGGTCAAACCTTGTAATTATAGTCAAGTATTCCGCCAAAGTCAATCAAGCAAAATCGGCATAATTCCAGACAGATACTAGACGATTATGATTCAAGCGACATTTTGTACTGTTGCTGTTGAAGATTATTTAATTTCAAGTTTTGTGTTTTCTTTAAATAGATGTCGATTTCTGGCAACCAGTTTGGTACATTTTTCACTCTCAAGTCTTATATTTAAATATGCTGGTTTAAGCGATTCCATTTCATGCATATTGGTATTAAAAGACTGTTCATCTCTAACAATATATAGCGCGCACTGCGCACCGTATTTTGAGGATATTATGTTTGGTATCGGCTTACCTGAAATGATTTTGATTCTGGCGCTTGCGCTTATCGTCGTCGGGCCGGATAAACTTCCCGAGCTTGCGCGCTCAGTTGCAAAAGGGGTACTCGAGTTAAAAAAAACCGTATCAACACTCAAGGAAAATCTTGCTGACGAAAATCCGTTTGAATCGGTCAAGCCCGAACTGGAGGAAGCGGCAAAGTCCCTGAAGGAAAAGCTGGCGGATCCTGTTGCCAGCGAGTGGAAGGGAATCCTGCCTGATGACGGGGTAAACCCGGTCAGCAGTGATGAACAAAACACCATTATCGAAAGCGAACTGCTCAGCGAGAAAGACAAAGAATCTCTGGCAGAGATGGATATTGCCCAGGAGAATATATCGCCAGACACCGCCGAATCGCTAGAATCACAGGCAGCTGAATCTGGTGGTGAGACAGAGAATCAAGCGGCCGGCGATTCAACCAGGCAGGACAACCAATCAGTGTCGTCCTGATCAGTCATGTCGACACTTGAACGAAGCCTGGCCTTTTTCCGGCCTCACCACGATGAATTACGAAAACGGCTGGTAAGGGTTTTTATTTCAATCACCTTATGCTCCGTCGTTGCCTATTTTTTCTCCGAGCAGATCGCTCTTTTTTTCATAAAGCCGCTGTTTGATGCCAGTCCCATGGTGTCCAGGCTCGTCTATACGAATCTCCCGGAGGCGTTTATCGCCTATATAAAACTCGCTCTGCTGGTCGGTATCATCGCCTCTTTTCCGGTTTTACTCTACCAGTCATGGAGTTTTGTCGCCCCCGGACTTCATGATCATGAAAAGAAGATAGCCGTAACGGTGGTTTTCTGGTCAAGCATCCTTTTCCTGTCAGGATCAGCCTTTGCCCTGTTCAGTGTTCTTCCCAAAATGCTCAGCTACTTTTTGAGTTATGCCCACCCCGGGCTGGAACCGGTGCCCAAACTCGGGCTCTACCTGACATTTGTGGCCAGAACCGTCATGGCCTTCGGCCTGTCCTTTCAAATCCCTTTCCTGATGGTCATGTCAGGCAAGGCGGGCATCGTTAAAGCACAATATTTCAGAGACAAACGGCTCTATTTTTACGGAGCTATTGTCATGCTGGCTTTTCTTCTTTCTGCAGGCGATTTTATGGCAACAGGTTTGCTGGCTTTTCCACTTTTTGCCCTCTATGAAGCAGGCATCTTTCTTACCGCCCTGTTCTGTCGGAAGCAAAAAGAAAGAGAAGCTACGGACGAGGAAATACCCTAGCAGGCATCCTGTTACGGTGAAAACGGTTTGAACGATCCTCAAGACGCCCGCTCACACTGCCGCAGCTCTCTGAACACATTCAGAAAACCTTCAGCTGTATTTCAGGTCTGAAGCTTTCAGGGCACAGCAGGCGAAATTCTATTTTTCACCAGGCAACAGGAAATTCGATGACGGGGGACCCCGTCCTTGTCGTAGGTGATCGTTTCAGGCTGCAGAAGTTTATTCATGACACATCCCTCGGCAATATCCAGGCCGAAAATATTCTCTTCAGTCAGACCAGCCCGTTTGACCAGTCTGTTATCTCTAATTTCAAAGGAATGCAGAGGATAATCTTCACAGAGCGGGCACTGATAAACACGTCCATTCGGAAATACGAAAAAATTCTCGGCCACATTGCCTGCACATTCAAAACGCTCGTCCCTGTCAAGAAACACTTTAGGATAGACAACCTCTATACCCAGCTTCGGAAACCCTGGCCGCAACCTCGGGAACCACCTCAAGCCACCGGCGGGGATCCACCTGGACCGCAGTTTTGTCATCGTCACCCGGTTGAGCAGATCTGCCGCGTAGTCCGATTACCTGAATAAAAAATGTTTTGACTGCCCAGTGATTCCAGGAGCGCTGCCATGCGGTGCAGATGATCAATATTTCTATTGCTTACTGTATAGATGAGGCTGGTATTAAAACCACGTGCAGCAGCCCTCTTCAGGTTAGCCGTGCAGGTCTCAAAAACCCCTTGTCCCCGAATCGGGTCATTGATTGCCGGGTCCGGGCCGTCAAGGCTGAAACTAAGAAAATCGAGCATATCAGGGGTGACACGCTCCAGAAAATCATGGAACAGATAACCGTTGGTATCAACCGTGATGTCATAACCGCATTGTCGGGCAACCTTCAGACCGTGAACCAGATCCGGGTGCATGGTCGGCTCACCGCCAAGAAAAATGATATTGGTCCGTTTCTTTTTGTCTGCAAAAAGACGTATCCAATCCTCCATCTGCTGCCGCTCAAGCATATTGCTGCCATGCTGCTCAGTATTAATGTAGCAGTGGCTGCATGAGAGGTTACAGGCCGTCAGTATATGGAGAAAGACGTTCCTCTCTCCAGCCTTAAAACCGACGGTTCTAACTGTTTTTTTCATAATTAATCAACTTGATGACAGAGAAGGTGGACGGAAAATATTTTACTGCTGAAGAGTGTATTGAGCGAGAAGTGAATCCTTCCAATATATGTTGTCATTATCACTGAAAAAATCTTTAAAAAGGCGAAGACATTGATTTCTTAAGATATGTGGCACAACAGTTACCTTCATATCTGCATAGAGAGGTGGCAGTTCGTCAAGACTCAGCTCTGTTCCACCGCCCATGGCATCCTCATATCCATACACAATGGTTCTGACTCCGCTCAGGATCAAGGTAGAAAAACACATCAGGCAGGGTTCCATTGTCGAGTAGAGTGCAACTTCGGACAGATCGGCAGCGTTCTGTGCCCTGATAAATTGGCGTAAGGCTACGATCTCTGCATGATCGAGTTCGTTGCAGTTAGTGGTGCTGTTTCTTCGGAATCCTGTTGCCACGATCTGCTTATTTAAAACCAGAACGCAGCCGACTGGAAATTCACCTGCACGGGCAGCTTTGGCTGCTTCGTCAAGGGCAGCAGCCATAAATAGTTCATGTTCTTGCTCAGCAGTCATGAACGCGATTCCAGGAAGCGTTAGAGCTTTCTACCAAACTGAACGACTGAAGAGGCGACAGACAGAGATGAGTGTTCCTGGACCAAGTCGTGTCCTGTGTCAGAAAACGGCAGGAGCGCAAGTGAGGTCCGTTTGATTTCAAAGGTGAGCTTCGGTAGCTGCGGCAGGACATCTTTCTTATTTACCGTTGCTGCCGCGACAATACTTTTGAGTGACTGAACCGCCTCTTTCAGAGGCAGGGTCACCGGAAAGAGCGGCTTTTGTAATTTTTTCTCTCCGGCAGGTAATTTCAACAGCGAAAGCGTGGCGCTTTTGGCCAGTTTCAGAAATATTTTCGGTCTCAGTTTCATCGCCGGGACCAGAAATTCAAGGTCTCGCTCCTCATGTTCCCAGCTCACCACAACCGGCTGATTTGTGGCGCGCAGAAAATCTGCAACGGTCTGCATTTTGATACCGCTGGTCTCAACGGAAATACGCCAGAAAGGAAGCTGCAGAGAATTCTGATTTTCGGGAATCAGCAGGGTGTAGGGCACCGGTACAAATTTTCCCTTTTTCTCGGCCCAGCAGGTATTGCAATTATAGCAGTTCAGGACAAGGCTGTCGTGCTCTCCCTGCATGGAAGCGCCGCATTGCGGGCAGATGGTAGCAAGAAACTGCGGCTGCCAGCCGTGCTGATATCTCACTGTTGATTGCTTATCTGTCATCCACGATTCTGCAGCACCGAGTTTCCGATTAAGAATCCCGTCATAAACCATACCGTTTTCGATATAGAGCGGCAGGTAGATACAGCTCACGGTCTCACCGATAAAGGCCCTGTGGTTCAGCGCCTGCTCATTGAGCTCTGAAATAGTATCCTCAACGAGGGAGGCCCGCTGTAACACAGTTACAGCTGTCTCTTTTCGACGAAAAAACAGACCGGTATGACCTTTATTTACCAGTGCAACTTTCATCGCCTGCGGTTTCAGCCCAAGAGACAGCGGCAGGAGTTGTGTCTCAAGTCCCTGGTGGGTAGTGTCAAGCACTTTGGTGTCCACCTCCAGCCCCTGGCAGGTGAACATATTTCCCTTAAAACGAAGATACGGAAAATATAAAATATTTTCTCGGGAAATGTGCTCGGGTACCTTTTCCGGCAGGACATAGCGAAGAAGACCGCTGTCTACCATATAATTCTGTACATCACAGAATACGCAGGAGGTTAACCTGTCTGCTTCCTGCATTTCGACCGGGCCGCCGCATGATGGGCAGGCGTGACTGATGAGAAGATCCATTGAGTTATCCTAATTTTTCACCGCATTGATTACAAAATGATGAACCGGGCAGGTTTTCTGTACTGCATTCCCTGCACACAGCAGTTTTTGGTTTCTGCTCCGTTGAGGTACCGCAATTAGAACAGAAACGAGCATTTGGCGAAAGATTTTTTCCGCAATTGAAACATTGACTCAAAACAAGCTGCTGATGACCGCACGTCGGACAGAAACGGGCGTGAGACTGAATAGTGCTCTTGCAATCAGGGCAAACGGTGCTCTGAGCATCAGCGACCGATGACTGTGAGTCCGTATTATTGCCTACACCACTCGCAGCAAACATGGCCGGCATCATCATGCCGATACCCATCCCCATGCCGGCACCAGCTTCAGACTGATTTTCGGCGGCCTTTTCCATGGCCGACGCCGCCTTGAGCTTGACAAACTTTTCAATATCCTTGATCACATTCATACGCGACTGATCGTCAATTGCTTTCTGCACTTCTTCAGGAGGCGTGATTGAGGTGATATAGAGATGGCTTAGGCGCAGCCCAAAATGAGCGAAATCAAGGGTCAGTCGTTTCGCCAGTTCAACAGAGAGTTCATCAAATTTGCCCGGCAGGTTGAGAATCGTATCAAGTTCTTCACCAAGATAATCGTTGAGACGGGAAACAATAACCCGCTTTAAATAGGTCGATATATCTTCCGTGGAAATTTTGCCCATGGTGCCGACCAGTGAATTGATAAAGAGAACCGGCTGAACCACCTGGAGATTATAAATACCATGAGCTCTTATCCTGATAAGTCCAAGTTCTGAATCCCTGAAGGCAACAGGATTCATTGTTCCCCATTTAAGATTGGTAAAATACTTCAGGTTTGCCAGGTATACCTCTGCTCTAAGCGGGCTGTCTCCGCGCCAGGGGATAGAGAGAATCTTTGTCAGGATCGGTAGATTGCCGGTCTTGAGGGTGTGCCGTCCAGGTCCAAAGGCATCCCTTGCCTTGCCTTTATAGAACAGAACAGCGGCCTGGCTCTCGCGAACGGTCAGCTGGGCGCCGTACTTTATCTCGCCGGAGCCGTATTCCGGAAGCCGGTGAACGAGTTCTTTGCCGGACTCATCAAACCACTCAATGTTTTCAAGAAAAACACCGCCGCTAAATTTATTCATTCAGGGTACCCCATACTTTAAACGATCACTGCACATTTCTTTAGACCGGCAGCTTGACTGTTCGAGTCCGGATTCTTATCGATTACACATTGCTAATAGTATATTATATTACAGATATTTTTGGAACAGCAGTTAACAAAATAACAGGATAGCGAATGGATTTTAAAGATTACTGGGACCTTGATACGGCTATGGAAATTCTGCAGAACAAAACCGTTGACTCAAAACTCTGGGCAGAAGCGGTGGAATGGCTGCTGTTATACGGTCCTCCGGAGATTGTCTCGGTGCTGCTTAAAGCCTCCAGTCAGGCAACAAACAGCACCTTCCCGGAACTGCGGGTAACCAATTATACCCACGACGGTCAGCCGTGCTACAACATAAAAGAAATCGCCGGCTCTCTTGGAATAAGTGAGGAGGAAGCTCTCGAGATTATTGCCAGAAAAGAGATGTTTCACAAAACATCCCATTTCTTCGATGACGGCAGTTCAGGTACCGTCCACTAAAACCTGATTCATGGTTCAGGTAACCGGCTGTATGATTCAATATACTGATGTGCGGTGGTGTTATTCTACATTGTCAGGATGAAGGTCGTACAGCGTTTCATCATGAACCGGCGGTGCCGGCCGGCCCAGCACCCGTTTTTTGATTGAGTCAAAAGAAAATTCATCTTCATCGCCGAGCAGATCGCCCATTTCCTTTTCAATCTCATCAGGGTCTTCACCCTTTTCCATCCTGGAGATTGCCTCTTCCATATTATCTCCAAGGTTAATACCGGTTCTCTCGGTAAATTTGCGCATCAGGGTGGCCATCTGTTTGGGATCATCTTCATTGATCCCTTCCGACTCCCGCATCAGCGATTCAAGGGCCTGCTCCATTTTAGACTCATCAAGACCACCAAATTGATCGGCTTCTTCAGATGCCTTGCCGATTGTCGCAAACATCGATATCTGCCGCGCCAGCTCTTTCTTCTGGCAGCGCGGACAGTCGGGTTTCGTCTGGGTATCTATTCTGCGGGAAAAGAAGTTAAAAATCATGTTGCAATCTTCACAAAAAAATTCGTATATCGGCATCGTTACATCCTATTGGTACAATCTTTATTGGCCTTTGAAATTGAGTACTGTCTCAAGATCAGCTTCCGAGACGTCCTCGGAAAAAATAACCCCGCCACCTTCGATGGGCAAAACATAGGAAATTTTTCCCCTGACACTTTTTTTATCAGTGCTAAGATATGATTTAATTTTGTTTCGGTCAAGGTCTCCAGGAATTTCTGTGGGGAGGCCATATTGCTTGATTAATTCAATATATCTGTTTGCAGTGGCACTGATATCAGCGATTTCATGACACCAATCCGACTGATGGCAACCATTCCGATGGCAACCGCAAAGCCATGCGATATTGAAAACTGTGAGGCAGCTTCAACGGCGTGACCGATGGTGTGGCCGAAATTAAGAATACGCCGGCCATCTGATTCCTTTTCATCTTCAGAGACCACCTCTGCTTTTATCCGGCAGCAGGCGTGGATTATCTCAACGACAGCATCATTTTCCAGGGTCATTAACTGGTTCTGTTCGTTTCAAGAAATGTAATAAAATCATTATCTCGTATGAATCCATGTTTTATGACCTCGGCCATACCGCTGAGAAACTGTTCTTCGGGAAGTGTCTTTAATACATCGGTATCGATATATACTGCTTTAGGTTGATAAAAGGTTCCGACCAGATTCTTTCCTTCCGGAATATCAACCCCTGTCTTGCCACCGACTGAACTGTCAACCTGTGACAGCAGGGTCGTCGGAATCTGGATGAACGGGATTCCCCGCATATACGATGAAGCCAGAAATCCGGTGATATCCCCGGTCACTCCACCGCCTAAGGCGATAAACATACTCTTGCGATCAAGTCCCAGTTGAGCGCTGCTGCTCACCAGTCTGCCAACGGTTTCAAGGTTTTTATTCGCCTCGCCATGGGGAAACGTCAGTAGGTCGCAGATGAGTCCATGATCTTGTAGACGAGCCAGAAGATCTTTACCGTACAGCTCTGCAACGGTATCATCCGAGACAATACAGTAGCGGCTTGCCTTATATTGCCGGCCAGATCTGCAGCAACCCGATCGAGACACCCGGATTCGATCATTATCGGGTAACTCCGGTCATCAAGGCCAACCTGTAAATTACGCATTATATAACCTCCGCACTATAAATATCCTGAAAGGTATCTATATATAACAAAAAAAAAGGAGATACCACCTCAAAGGCGGTATCTCCTTATAAAGAGTCAGGTAAGGCTAAATTACATTGAATCGCCGGAAGCAGCACCCTGCATCTTGACTTCAACTTTCTCTTTCAGACCTCCATAGTATGCCGAGGTGATCAAGAACTTCATCACGACCAAAGTGGTCAACAATCTCAGCACCATCAGAAAGAGCTTTACGCAGCTTGGTACCGGAAAGGATAACGCGGGATTCTTTGTCGTGGTTACAGGTACGCAGAGAAGCCATACCGTCACACTCGTAGCAGTAGAAGGTCCAGTCAATTTTCATCGGGCGGCACAGCAGATCTTTTGCGTCATCACCGGTGGTCGGGATACGATCAAAAATTTCCTGAGCCTCGAACAGACCGTAGAAGTCACCAACACCAGCATGGTCACGACCAATCAGCATGTTGTTAACGCCATAGTTCTGACGGAAGGTAGCGTGGAGCAGTCCTTCACGAGGACCGGCATAACGCATATCCAGCGGATAACCGGCGTTAATGACGTTCTCTTTAACGAAGTAGTTGTCGATCAGAATGTCGATAGCCTTAACACGGACATCAGCAGGAATATCACCAGGCTTGAGGTTACCGATGAGTGAGTGAATCAGAACACCGTCACAAACTTCAACAGCGATCTTGGCAAGATACTCATGGGAACGATGCATCGGGTTACGCAGCTGCAGGGCAGCAACGTTGGCCCATCCACGCTCGTCAAACATGGCACGGGTCTCAGCAGGCTTGAGGTATACGCCAGGGTACTCTTTAGGATATTCGCCCTCAGAGAGAACTTTTACAGGACCGGCAAGGTTAACTCTTTCTGAGCCAGAACCATGATAACGCCAGGATGATCTTCAGGAGCGATTTCCCAGAATTTACCGTCAACAGACTCTTCGCCTTCGCCCATGAATACTTTTTCACATTCCCATTTTTTGTCTGCTTCGGTCATCTCATATTTTTCGGTAACCTTCATGGTTGCAAAGACATCACCTTTGCGAACGAGAGCAATCTCGTGACCTTCTTTGATGTCAGCAGCATCAGCGGCAGTAACGTCGAGGGTGATGGGTACTGGCCAGAAGGTACCGTCTGCCATCTGGAAATTCTCACAAACGCCTTTCCAGTCAGCTTTGGTCATGAAACCGGTCAGCGGAGAAAAACCACCGATACCCATCATGATCAGATCGCCTTTTGCACGAGCAGAAATCTCAATCTGCTTGAGGCCAGCTGCTTTTTTGAGTTCTGCTTCACGCTCTTCACCTTCAAGCAAAGCACATACCAAACCTTTTCCACCATGAGGTGCAACTAATTTAGACATAGAGTTCCTCTTTGAATGTATTTGACAAAATAGAGCCGTTTATAAAGAATAAACGGCAACTTACGTGAATACGTTACATATCAGAAAATGAACCGTTTTTCTGAACCGTGATTCATTTACGAACGATTATATATATAGTTGTTGGAGAAAATGTCAAGCTAAAAAGCTTATATAGATATGACATACTAGCCATTAAAAAAGCGCAGTCGCAAGGCGTTGCTGACCACAGATACCGAACTTGCAGCCATTGCCGCCCCGGCAAGCATCGGGTTTAGTGCCAGGTCCGCCAAAGATTACAAGAGGCCGGCAGCAACCGGAATGCCGACAATATTGTAGATAAATGCCCAGAACAGGTTCTGCCTGATATTATTCATTACTGCCCTGGAAAGACTCAAAGCGGTCATCACTTTGTCAAGCCTGCCGTTGACAATGACGATGTCGCCGGACTCTATGGCGATGTCAGTTCCGCTGCCCATCGCTATTCCGACATCTGCCTGGGCAAGAGCCGGTGCATCGTTGATTCCGTCACCGACCATCGCAACAATTCTGCCGTTATCCTGCAATTCGCTGATTCTGTTCTGCTTCTCGTCCGGCATCACCTGGGCGACCACCTCGGTGATACCTGCCTTGTCAGCAATAACACGGGCAGTATCGGGATGGTCTCCTGTCAGCATGACAAGCCGGTAGCCGCCCTTTTTCAATTTGACGATAGCGTCGCAGGCCTCAGGTCTCAACTGGTCAGCGATTGCAAAAAGCCCGACACAGACCCTGTCAACCGCAATATATAAAACCGTCTTGCCAGCATGAGACAAGGCATCGTGCTCCTGGACAGCTGCAGATACAAGGACCTCATGCTGTTCGAGCAGTTTCAGGTTGCCGACCATCACCTCCCGATTATCAATCGATACCTTAATGCCTGCACCATCCACGGCAGTCAGCTGTTCGGGCTGGGTTAACCGGCATCCCTGCTGTTCTGCATAGGCGACAATTGCCTGGGCTAGCGGATGTTCTGAAGCCCGCTCGGCAGAAGCTGCGAGACAGAGTATATCCTCTTCGCTCTCATTTTCTGTAAAGCTGAGGAAATCAGTGACTTCAGGCTTTCCAGCGGTCAGCGTTCCAGTTTTATCGAAAACGATGGTATCTATCTGTTCAGAGCGCTGCAGCGCCTCTCCGCTCTTTATCAAGACTCCCAGCTGAGCTCCCCTGCCCGTTCCAACCATAATAGACGTTGGCGTCGCCAATCCCATCGCACATGGGCAGGCGATTACTAAAACAGAGATAAAGAACTTTAATGACAGAGAAAATCCTACTCCACCAATCAGGTACCAGCCCAGCCCAGTCAGCAGGGCAATAACCATTACCACCGGTACAAAATAATAGCTGATGCGGTCAGCAAGTGAGGCAATCGGTGCTTTTGATCCCTGGGCGTCCTGGACCATTTTAACAATGCGCGACAGTACCGTGTCCCCGCCTGTTTCTGTTGTCTCGATCTGCAGCAGGCCGCTTACGGCAAAGGTGCCGCCATAAACCTTGTCCTGCTCCTTCTTATCGACTGGGAGACTTTCCCCCGTCAGCATCGATTCATCAATGGTGCTTGCCCCTTTAATTACGACTCCATCTACCGGTATGCGCTCGCCCTGTTTAACGAGCAGGATGTCACCCACCTCAATTTCATCGGTCGGAATAATCTGCTGGGTATCACCATCAATTAAACAGGCAGTATTAGGCTGCAGTTGGATCAGCCGAGAAATTGCATCCGAGGTATGCGACTTGGATCGATTCTCGAGATATTTGCCCAGAGACACCAGGGCAACCAGGATACCGGTTGACTCGAAATAAAGATTCATTACCCACGATTGGGGGTTAATACCGGCCGCAATACAGATCAGCCCCCAGGTCGAGTAGACAAATGCGGCACCGGTACCGACCGCGATAAGAGAATCCATATTGGGGGACTTTTCTGATAAGGGCGGGGAAGCCATTGAGGTAAAAATTTCTGCCAAGAAACATTATGGGCAGCACCAGACAGAACTGGATAAATCCAAACAAGAATGGGTGATTCATTGGCGTTAAGATCGACGGCAGCGGCAGCCCGATCATCTCTCCCATGGACACATACAAAAGGAGGGCTGCAAAACTGAGCATGACCACCAGACGCTGTTTCATCTGGTCGAGTTGTTTTTGTGACTCCAGACGCTTTTCGGCGAATTCATCAACACTGCCGGTGGCTCTGAGTGCAGTGAAGCCAAGGTTCTCTATTGCCTCGCGAATCTGCCTGACTCGTAGCTGATGAGCTGTCATAACAGACCAGTGCCTTCTCTGTGGCCAGGTTTACCTCTGCTGAAACAACCCCGTCGATTCCCCCCAGCACTTTCTCAATTCTTGTCGAGCACGAGGCACAATGCATTCCAGATATATTGAATTCAACCTTGAGCTCATTTCCGGCTTCCTCCTGGAGAGTAAAACCGAGACCGGAAACCCGCTCAATGATTTCATCGGCAGTAATCGCATCACTGTCAAACCGACAAACCATCTTCTCTGCGGCAAGGTTGACGGAGGCCAGCTCGACACCTTTCTGGGAGCCGATCACACGCTCTATTCTGCTTGAACAGGCGGCACAGTGCATTCCTGCCACACTATATTTTTTTTCATCAATACTCATGTCGTCCGCTCATTTTGTCCTGACTTGACCAATGGGGGGTGAACCATTATTCTAAAGCTAACACAATGTGGTATACTATTTTTTTGTTAATCAAAACATAAGAGAAATAAAGGAGAAAACAATGGCTACGGTCAAAATTAGCGGAATGAGTTGCCAGCACTGTGTGGCTTCAACGAAGAAAGCACTTGAAGACATTGAAGGCATCAGCAATGTCCAGGTGAATCTCGACAACGCAGAAGCCACCTACGACGGAGATGTTGATCAACAGGTCATAAAAGAAGCAATAACCAAAATCGGTTTTGAGCTCGTCTCGTAAGAAAATTTTTAGATATTACAGATTTCTTAATGGTAAAATAGTCACCAGAGCTAAATAGATTTAGCGCTTCAGTCAAATTCAGCACGTACCCGCCCCAAGACATTGACAACTATCTTTATCGTTCGGCCATTGCTGCTGCTCATTGTCACTGTTCCCGGCTGATTACGACCAAACCCCTTGAAACGAAATTTGTCATACGGAAAAGATGTCGAAAGTTCAACGCCGGAAGGCTGAGTGTGAAGGCATAACAGCTTTTCTCCCCCTGAACGAACCCAGTCTCCGGGATTAGCTCCACCATCACCATTATCGACAAATATCTGGTATTGTTTTTCCCCAAATCGGATAACCACATACTCCTGATTAATGAGAGCATAGTTGCGGGCCAGTTGCAAACTCGCTGTCAGTTGGGCGGCAGCGCCTCGTATTTCGGCATTTTTCTTCCAACTGAGAAGTGGTGGTGTAGCAACAAGTGTCCCGATTGAGATTATACTTATAACCGTAACTACCTCTGCCAGAGAAAACCCTTTTGAAACCATAATCGCCTCCTTAGAATTAACCTGTGGTTTACAGTCATTCTAAAGATGCAATCTGACAGAATTCTTACTTGGCTGTTACAAGTCTTCTGTTGCTGTTTATCCCCGATGAACAAAAAGGAAACAAGCCACCCATTTGAGATGAGTCTGGAACCTCGACAAGAAATGGCCCTGATTATGGAAATCAGGGCCATTGGGTCGTGCGAGAAACAATAACAGCTATAAAATCAGTCTATTGCTGCAGCCATAAGCGACCAAGAGGGTTTAGAAAAATCCGTACTAAATCTCCGCGTGGATTGATAAACTCAAGGCTATCTGCACCAGGGCCGACATCAGCCATCCCTCGCGAGTTAAACTGTACTCTATTTCCTGCCAGAGTAACATTCTGTACCGTAACAATTGGCAACGTCGTTACATCCTTCTTAACTTCTTCTCCTGGATCAATCGTATAATCCTGATTAGAGTCGAGAAATATCTGATAATCTCCGGAGGGGGTATTAATGAGCACGGACACAGTCTCTGCCTCCCTGATTGCTGTAAACCGGGCGGCCTGCAGGTCAGAATAAAAGACCCTGGCCGTGCCCTGCAATTGCCGTTCTGCCCTCCAGCCGATCATGTTGGGTACGGCAATCATGGCGAGCACACCGACAATCGCAACGGTTATCATTACTTCAATCAGGGTGAACCCTTTTACGCTGGAGGTTTTTTGGAGTCTCATCAATTTAATCCCTCAGTACTATGTAAAGAGTTAGTTTGTCCAGGTGCCATTTTCAAGTCTAATGTCGCTTTCTGGTACGGTGTTGCCACCAATTTCCCGATTACCATAGGAGTCTTCAGCTTCCGTATCCTGAGTAATCTGCCACATTTTGGTGATCTGCGTTTTATCAAGGACAAAGAAGTTGACACTCATCCCATCGGCGAAGCTACCAATACCGACGAGCCTACCGTCCTTATTTCGCAGAATACATTCACTACTGAAGCTGATAAACCATGTCGTCTATGATAATTTCGCCGCCTCCGCCGCTGCTTTGCACAGGAAGCTGGTTGATCACCCCAGAATACTCAAAAGCACCGTGAGCTATTTGATCATTGTGTACATCATACGTTGGTTCTCCATAAACCGGAAGACAGAACAGCAATGATATAAAGCACAAACTCACAGCAGGAATTATCATTTTTTTACCAAGATACCACATGTGTAAAACCTCCTCGTGTTCAATTTTCATGCTGTATACTATTGCCAATCCAGTTCACGCCAGTAAAGAATCGGTACACCATAGCCCTGGGTACCAAGCTGGCTCAAACCTTCATCTTCCCTGTTATCTGGAAAATAGAGCCTATCTATATTCTGTTCGACCTCCACAAGCGTCGGCGCCGGGCTGATTCCTTCAACCATGACTGAACTTGGCGCCACATAAATCGGGTTCGCATCCGTACCGATATTAATATAATCAGATTGATTTATGATGCCGTCACCATTCAGGTCAAAGTAAGCGTTACTCGTTCTACCGCCGGTGCAGACTTCAACTCCCCATATTGAGGAGGTCCCGCCTCCTGAACAAGGAGTATCCGAAGGAGTTGAGCTCGTGAAAATCAACTTTCCGCTGGCGATGGTAACATCCTTGACCGCCCGCTCGCCATTACCTGGCAGATCGAAATACCAGCCGACATGATGAATAGTTTTATTCGTTTCCGCATTAAACGAAAGCAGTTCTGAAGGAAGCATCCAGGTTATTTCATTGTCAGATACGGTACGCACGACCTCGTCAACAGCGTTGAGATTGGTTTCGCCATATACCTGACTATCGATAGTACCGTCTGGATTATAGACAATACCGTTAACCGAAACCTGGGTTTGCTGCAACAGCCCAACGTAATCAGCGCTGGTCGCCATCTCCCAGGATGGTTATCCATCTGGCAAGCGTTCTTACCGAAGAACAGCTCGACATACAGCTCAATTCTTCTTCGAGGCATTCAAGACTCACATTCAGTGTTACCCAGACACGCGAACTCGCAAGCAGTCTCAATCACACCACATGAAGTTATGCAAGCGGCAGTAATGCTCGAACTTTGAGGTTCAGATCTCCCCAGGTAGGTCGTTGCGCCAGGTGTACCCTGGACCTCCCACTCGGCAGACCAGTCCCATATTCCGGTACATAGCCTGAACGCTGTTATCCAGGTTGTCCACACTCGGGTTGTAAAGCCGGCCTGTACCGAACGCCACGAGATAGCCTTTCTGGTCCCAAGTACACACGACTGCGTGACATCCGGTTTCGCATGGTAATCGGCTGACGCCAGCCAGCACTACTTCGCGCAGTAAAAAGTGGCCTGTTGGGATTAGTCGCATCAGTGCTATCCTGGAAATATACCCCCCAGTTCGCCACGAACCGGGTCACTGATATCAAACTTCCACATATTACCGAGTAAATCGCCGGCAAAAATGAAATCGTTGACTCCATCTCCTTGTGGGAAAATGATGGCTGGTGAAGATAGCCCGTTACAGTTATCGAGTGCAGGGTTCGCATCCCCCACCCCTGTATCGATCGTGTGAGTCCAGACGATATTGCCGGCACTGTCGAGACCAACCAGAAAGAGCACCGCATGTCCACTTGCACTATCATAACCATTACCAAATACTAACAGCCATTCAGCACTCGGATCATTGGATCTAATCGAATGCGGTCTCGAGTAACTATAGCCAAGATGATCACTCGATGCACCAGCCGTGGTCGGAAAGGAAATGGTATCGGGTGTGGTCGTATTGAGTTCCCATTTGACTATTGAGCTGGCCTGGGTTTCGACGGACCCAAGATTCAAACCGTTGTTGGCCGCAGTCGAATACCAAGGCCATAAAAGCCACGGCCACCGCGGCCAAGGCCACCGACAAGCATGATATTGTTACCGAGGTCTTTTACCGGTCACATACCCCGTCAACGAAAAACAGGTGGCTATCGTTATATCCTGGATCGGTCAGATCTGACAGGTTGCCAAACACTGTTGTTGGGATATATGCAAACAGCTCGGCCCCGGTAGAGCCGTCGAACCATGAAGCATGCCATCATTAGCTCCTGCAAGAACCCAGTCTATTCCTAAAGCAATGTTCTTGTAGTAATAAGGTTCCGAATTAATGAAATCACCGAGCATGCTTTCTCTTACTCGATAATCTCTGGTACAGCCGGTGAGATTACCCTCCTCACAATTATGATCACCGCGAATATAGTCATGCTGCTGTTCCTCACCATCTAGCTGGCCTTTCATAAACCCGGTGAGCGCATCCCACCTGAATGGCAGGCCGTTACCTAACCCGTCGGCTGTAACAATCTGCCTTGCAGCCCAGCCAAGCGAGTCTAGCCGATCACTTGCTGACCACTTAACTTCTGGTGGATTGAGCAGACAAGTCTCCCGTGCTTCATCACAAATCGTTTGAGGCGTAGTATCTAAGCAAGAGGTATGGGCAGCTGAACAGCTCTGGTAACTCTCACAATTATTGGTGGTGTAGCAATTGCTTCGAGCATTGATGCACACTTCTTCGCAAGCAGTATCACCTATTGTGCAGAGGCTGAGACATGTTTCAAAATTATCATTACAGGTGGCCTCACAGGTTACACCGTCACACGGAGCGACATTACCTCGTGAATCAAGACATTTCGCCTCGATATCGCCACTCCAGTCACCTGAATCATAGGACGTCTGGAACAGAAGTGTATTCGCCTCAATCTTATTGGCATTGATAGATACGGAGGATGCCGTACCCTCGTTTTCTTCAATGAGATCCCTGATCGCCTTCATTGATGCAACCAGTTCAGCAGGATCTGCAGCGTTAAGAAATTCACCCCTGCCGTTTACACTTGCGTGGAAAAGATCATCGACTCGATCGGGGATTTTGTGATCCGATCGTCGCATGCCATTCCGGACACATATTGTCAAATGGACCGACTGATCGAGTGTCTGAGCAGGTGACGACATCGCTTGGAGCACGGGTGCAGGTATAGCATTCTATTTCCCCTGCCCCATTTGTTATACAATCATTGACCTTGCCTAATTCCTCAATCTCCGGGCAGCCATTCTGACCCGGAGTATCACAAGCTGGCAAACAATCCGGATAGAGATCCGGGTCAAACTGACCGAATACACCGAAAGAAACACCGTACATTACCAGGTGCTGTGTCTCGGAATCATCAAACCCTTTTTCAGGGACAAGATTGGCTAGCGTGGTGTCAAGGTCGGTGTGGTAATACTCATCAGCGATATCTGCAAGCGTATTAGCGGTACCATCTGTGAGTGCATAAACCGAGTTTCCGTCCCTATTGCCAATGGTAAAGCTACCGTTGTAATAACCGTCAGTCATCGCAATGACATAGGCGCGCTGACACTCACCACCGCTGTCGTCGATATCATCGATATCATCGTCTACGGTGGCATCCCAGAAAACGGATGTATCACCCGCTGGAAGTCCTTCCGTGGTTTGCAGAACACCGGTATCACCACCGTTTCCGGATTCAAAATACTGGCCGACATCGTTCAAGCCTCTACGTAGTGGTGTACTCCCTACCGGGTCAATATCATATATTGCTGAGAGATAATCAATTTTCTCGGCTCCGTCGGCGTTGACCATCAACTCAAGCGGTTCATGCGTTGAACGGTTGATCGTATGTACACCTAATTCAACCCGATCCATCTCGGCAACAGTTAATCCGACAGCGGCTTTTGCTGTTAACATTCTACGCCGATAAAATGAATACCAGTCTGCAAAGTTCTGGCGAACGACAAAGGCCAGCTCACTATCGTCGGTAATTTCAGTACCGGTTTCATCGAACCTCACGGGCCTGACGGCGGCGTAGGCGAGTGGATTCGTGAGCTCAGTGAATTCGACCAATTCACCGTCATCAACACGCTCATTAGCATTAGTATCATTAAACTGGTAATACTCGAGTGAATAGTCGCCGAGAGTATGTCCACTTCCTGTAATGTTGATAAGATAAATCTCTCCAAGATCCCGAACATCATCGGTGTTGCTATCCCACCAGACGAAATAATGCGAGTTTCTCACACTCACCGTGGTAGCTCCGCTTTGTTCAATAAAATCATATGCTTGATTGCCAACCCTAATCCATCGTGGTCCCTCGACGGCACCGCCTGCAGGATTATCAGGACGCTGGTTTACCCGAACCTCATCGGACAGGAGATTACCAGAGGTATCATAGTAGGAAATGGTATAGCTGGCATTTGCGTCACTGTTCCACCAGTCATCAATCCAGGCATAAACATAATAACTACCAGCAGCAACCTGAGCAGCTGTCAGGTTATTGATACGCCAAGTTGCAGACTCACCGACATTATTTGTGTAATGGAGGCTGTCTTCCCACTCCCATGTGGAACTACCGCCGGATTCGTTCCAGTTATTCGTTTCATCATAGATGTCCGCTCCATCATTATTATCAAAGATGATTTCCGGTGCGTCATTGGTAGGGTCTCCATCATATGGGAATGTGTCATACCAAGTCCAGACGTGAGGAGTATTGATCTGCAGATCACTTCGGAGGGATAACCCTATTGCATCAGCTCTCGTATCTCCGCCTGCTGGAGAACTCAAATTGTCCCGCCTTACCATAACCTGTTGGCCAGCAGCTCGAACACTGAAAAACTCAGCATTTAGATTAAGTATCTGTGTCACACCATTATCATCACGATAAGACCAGGCATGTCCATTATCAGGATCAATCGTGTTATGTCGTGGCTGGTCCATATCAGCATGAACCAAACCATCTGGGAAGGCACGGTCTGGAAAACTGGAGTTATCGGTATCGTAACTATTCTCATGCGGACGTACCAACATCAATTCACTTCCATCATAGCTTGTTGATGGAATAGAAGCTGCTACCTCATCCCACTTGGGCCATGGGTCGTAGACAACCTCAGGATTAAAGAAGATTCTATTTTCGCCGGACCATTGGCTCAGCCACATACGTCGTTCTGTGGCTGTAAGCAAATTATTGGTGTATGCACGTGCATCCCAATGGTAGTCGTAAACATAATATTTCGAATTAAAAAGCTGGTTATCAGCACTGGTCATAAACTCCCAGTCCATACTACCAGAATCATCGAGTAGAAACATAATCAATGGTGGTGCCGGCCTTCTGGAAGCATTTGCTGGGATATTATCAGGCACCACACAGGTTATTTCGGTACCACTGGTTTTATCACCATCAAAACAATCATCATCAAGTCCATTATCGGGGATTTCAATGGCTCCTGGGTAGACATTGGGGTTAGTATCAAGGCAATCACCCTGATTACCGGTAAAACCATCTCCATCTCCATCAACGTCCGCACCCGAGCAGGCGAGATCACCACCGCTACAATCTTGATCAATCCCGTCGTCGCAGATTTCATCTGCACCGGGGTGAATTAACGGGTCAGTGTCATCACAATCCAATTCTGCTGTAGGACTACAGGTGCTCGCACCAGGGCCCACCGTGTAACCATCCAGATCACTATCCTGGCACCCCTCGACAAAAATAGCCTCAATCGTTTTATCCGTATCCATGATAACTATGAGGGGCTGAGTGGATCCGGTAGCATCTCCCTGCCAGCCGTGAAAATCCCAGCCAGAATCCGGAATAGGAACTAGCTTCAACGCTTGAATCGCTTGTATAGATGTAACGGTTATTACCCACTGCCGTTGCACCAACGGGATCAACAGTAATAGAACCATTGCTTGCCACAAGCTCTAGAACATGAGCATCGGCATCATAAAGTCCTTCAACAACCTGATCGGTCATATTAAAATTGAGATTAAGTCGGCTGTCAGCAGGTTTCAGCCATCCGTCTGAATCGAGATACTGAATCACAATATATTGGGCATCACATGGGTTTAACCCAGGAATATCACCAGGAATTGAAAATGATTCCCCATGGTTACCCTCTCTGATGAAATTTGCGGGAAGCACAGTCCATGAAGAATCAGAAACATATGCCCGCCAGCCACTGCCGTTAGACGGAGTCTGAATTATAAGATCTTCAGCGGTCCCGGTAGCACCATCATCTGCACCAAGAGTAACGGTAATCTCTACCTCACCAAAAACTGCTTCAAGATCAAAGTCATTATCGATTGGAAGCGTCTGATGATCAACGAAGTTAGCAGCCGACCCATCAAATGCACCACTTGAAACACCATCTTCTATGATCTCGAGCAGACAACTTCCACCATCAGGTGTGATAGTAAAGGTTTCTGTTGCCATATGATCGGCATACACAAATGTTGAGCCATTATTTACCGATATTGAAGGCGGGGTTACCGTCGCAGGAGCATCTATTCGGCCAGTCCCCGTTGCAATCATGGTTACTTCGTGATCGAATTGCACAGTTATGGTGTGCGAACCATCGACTGTACCTATATCCTCGAAGGTATACTCATGTACTGCACTACTAATTATATTTTGTGTAATATAGCCTAACGGGAGGCTGGGATCAACCCCATCAATCTCTACACTGGTAATTTCGTAATCAGCCGTTACCGTAAAAATCGCATCAGCATTATCCGGAATACCAACATCAACGCCATTACTGATAGGTACCGCCGTCAGGGGAGGCGACGTCTGCAAGGTTATCGTTCCACCCGGCGTCGTCCAGGATGGAGTAACGACATAAGGAACATCTAAAATCGTCGCTACGCCACGATTATCGGTAATGGTGACAAGATCTGGTTCCGAAGTCCCCGTAAGGTCCAGATAAAATACTTCAGAAACCCCTTCAGCTGCACCATCATCATGGATGGTCACTGGAATAACGACAGTTGGATTTCCAGCTAACACCGGTATCGTCGAAGCAGGGGGACCAATTGCAGTGAAATCTATGGGGGCTGTACTACTCTGAGCAGTACCATCTGCAGTTTGATATTCTATTGAAAACAATACATCATCTGCCGTTGGCGTAGGACTGATAGTGATGGTAAAATCAATATCCACATTTCCTTCTTCCACCGGTGTCGGATCATTGATACTAACACTGAATGTATCATCAACAGGGATGGTTATGACGGCCTCATTGTCAGGTGTTGTCCCTCCATCTATCACGACATTATCATCAGCTGCAGTCGCCGATGGGGCGATCTGAACTATTATCTGCTCTTCATGTTCTACGAATAAGTCTTGAATGATTGGGATATCAATGGTTGTCGAAACTGAACCAGTAGGTATGGTAACCGTGGTCGGCGGATCTGTGAAATCAACACCGCCCCCGGTAGCTGTACTCGCTGCCAGGATCGTTACATCAAACTCTACAGGATCTCCGACTACCAGGCGGTTGAGCGTTATTGTTAATTGCGCCGTACCACCACCTTCAGTTGCGGTGATGTCCGAGAATGCACTCACCGTGTAATCATCATCAGCAATATTGCCATCTGCGAGGTCATTTGAAATCGTTGCGTTTAGGCTTGGGCCACTGAGCTGTACCTGAAAGGTCTCAAAGATCTCCGCAATATCATCATTTAAAATGGTTACCGTAGCATATTGCGGGGAAGGTGCCGGAGAAGCATCTCCCGGGCCGCGAAACGTAACGACTCCACCTACCACTGCAGTATAATCTGATCCCGCCGTGGCTGTACCATTAATCGTTGAGTAAGAGACGATGACAACATCTGTATTCTCAATAGGACGATCAAGGGAAACCGCAAATAAAGCTGTTCCAACATCTTCATCAACGGTTAAGTTGGTGATTGATACCTGATAATCGTGATCAGTTATGGTGGTTTGTGCACTAGACGTTGTAACGGTTGCATTGCTGCTTGACGTTGATATCTCGACCGAAAAGGTTTCGTCAGGCTCAAGGACGGCATCGTTCACGATAGGAACATCTAAGGTAAAAGGATTGTTTGCATTCGTGAGCGTTACTGACCCTATTGTTGCAGTAAAATCATCTGGTGTAACAGCACTTTCTGCGATGGTCTGATAATCTATAACAACGGAATCACCGCCCTCAAATACAGGAGTCGCCTGTATTTGAAATTGTGCAACCCCTGTTGGCTCTTCATCCACAGGAGAATTTGTAGCAGCAATAGTAATATAGTGATCATTATCATGAATTGTGGTTGTAACCGGACCTCCTGATATTGAAGCGTTGCTGCTGGGAGAATAGAGTTCAAACGTAAACTGTTCGTCAGTAGACTCATAAACTGAGTCATCTATGATTAAACTTGGAATCGTTATTGTCTGTGAGGTACCGGTTCCACTATCAAATGTTAAAACTCCTGAAGTGTCTTGGAAATCTGAACCAGCGGTTGCAGATCCATTAACCGTTCGATATTGAACGCTTAACGTTTCTGTACCAACCAGTGCCTGATCTATTTCTACGGTGTAGATTACCGTAGATGACGTATCTTCATCCAGGGTGAAATCTGGGGTTGTAAGTTGGACATCTACCGTGTCATCATTTGTAATTATTGCAGTGGTCAAGCCAGGAAAATTATCCACGTTATTGTTTTCATTGTGCAGTTCAAAAACAAATGTTTCGTCGCCTTCCCAGAGGGTGTCACCTATAATTGGTACATTAATATCAACAGGGCCTGGCGATCCGCTGGAAAAACTGACAGTACCAGAAATATCTGTGTAATCACTACCGTCGTCAGCTGTGCCGTTGTTTACCCTATAATCGATTTCTGCCGTTTCTGGCCCGATGATGGCCGGGTTAACAGATATGCTGAAAGTATAATCAGTAGTACCACTATTTCCCTCAATCTGGCTGGCAACCGAGGTTACCATAATGTCGTGATCATCGTTTATGATAGTGCCGGAAGCCGTGCCGCCCCCGCTAAAAGAGGCTGTACATATTGCTGCGGGTGCAGGATCACATCTATCCACGAGAAGGGATATGATAAGTGTCTCATCGGGTTCTCGGTTGCTATCATTACTCGTATTGATATCAATTGTCTGTAATTGCTCACCAGGATCAAACCTAAGGGTGCCATCACCATAATTAAAATCACTATCACTTGATGTCGCTGTTCCACTGTCTGTTGTTTCCCAGTAGATGTCGACTCGCTCGTCTGTAGCGACTGGTTGATCTAGTGTTACCGTAAAAATAAGATGTCCATCTTCTATCACTGATGGATTATCTACAGTAATGGTATAATTTGCAGCAATTGCTGAGCCACAAAAACCCAGCAGCCAGATTAAACAACTCAACAAGAAAGTACGACGGATCGTGTATTCTTTCATCTTGGTTTCCCCTGCTTTGATACTGTTTATTGTGTGACATGATCTTCACTTTTATATGAGTGAATCTCTTAATAGTAGAGAACTTTTTTGTAACCGACAGTCATCAACATTCGACCAGTATACGACTTACCTGCTCCACGTTTTACGTCATACATTCCATATATGTCATAACAGTGTTCTTCCTTGGTCGGGTCAGTAAGGCTGCCACCAGCACAGATACCGTTGTCAATTGCGGCATTCCAGATTCGATCACCACCAGAAGTCCCATCTGGAGCATAATTGGCCGGGGTTAAATCTGTCGGTGCAGTGTTGAGCGTTGTACCAGCTGGAGCAATCAGAGCACTTGGCCATTGGTTGGAAAACCTCAGATCAATTGCGGGATTTTGTGTTTTCAACCAGGCTGGAAATGCTCCGCTATTGAGTAGGATGCTGTCGTCAGTCTCGTCAATGACGGCAGCTGCCTCAAGGGTAGCCCCTTCAACAGAATAGAAATTGTGCTGGAATACTTCGCTGTTCAGTGTCACCCGCTGTTCAATCATGCTGATGGTCATGGCAAATGCTCCCATGATGGACAGAATCACCAGCATCAGGAGCGATACGACTAAAACAGCACCTTTCTCATATAATTGTTTTTTCCATTGAGATCGACTCGTCAATTTTGATTTTTCATGAACCATCTTCATTAGTTGTACGCTGCATTTGGAGCTGCGTTACGAAACTGCAACCCAGGTGGTATAACTTCTTTCGATCATCCCCCGTCCTGCCGGCAGGCGCTTCTGCGGTCAGGGTAATGACGACTCCCCGGATGTCCTGTATAAAACTTGTCGAGTTATTCTGGTTATCCATATAATCAAAATCCATTGCGGTAACCCTTGTGTCGGTATTCAGACCCCCGATAAGGGTCTGCACATCCTGGCCTCCTGTACTCTCTCCACATATTATCTGCAATGCTTCATTGGCATTAGAATATCGAAATGACAGTCTTTCACAGTTAGGAAAACCAGTAGTATTGACGACGCCATCCTCGTTGAGATCAAGTGTAAACATGAGATGGGTTGCATCTGCCGTCATAATTTCAAAATCGCCTGTTTTAAACGGATCGTAAGCAGCCATACGTATTTCCCGAGCCATGATTTCAACGGCTGCTCGAACTTCTTCCTGAAGTGCTGCACTGACATTCTGGGTCGTATATAGTCGGCCAGATCTTTCAAACGTTGCTGAAAGTGCAATGAGTATGATCCCGACAATTGATATTGCAATGATCAGTTCGATCATTGAAAAACCTGACATTCCAAATCATTTTTGAACAATCAGGTCTTACAGTGCTCATATTCCATTACCGTGTGTAAGAGATTGAATAGTGACGGATGACCTCCTGGACCACTTTTTGTTACCGTTACCCGAATAAACCTGGAACTATTTCCTCCAATAGGATTTGTTATGGTGCTGTGTGACATGTAGGGTCCACCATTGTCGCCAGCCACATCTACCCCATTTTGAACGGACGATGTTAATAGACTGGGATCAGGATTATTTTTGAGCTGCTCCATCACGCGCTGAGCCAACATCAGTTCCTGAGTTACCACATTGCCGTTCGTATTACCTCTGACAATCAAATGTTGAATTCCGACAATTGCGAGAATCCCAATAGTGAAAATAGCCATCGCCATCATCACTTCCAGTAGCGTAAAACCTCTTGGAGTTAAGTGATATTTTCCATTATCCATAATTGAGCCCTGCTATTTTTATTGTTATCGATGAGCATATACATTTCGTCATACCTCAATATGCAAAATTTAATCCATATACGTTTCAAAACTACATTATGCAAGATATCACGACACATATTCGACACCAACATTCCAAGTGATGTCCCGTATAGAAAGAGTCAACAAACGTATTGTAAAATATTTTTATAGTTTTAGCGATGCAAAATACAAATCCGTATTTTGGCAAATGGTAATTTACAATTTGTATTCTTTGATTTTGCTCAGGAGGGAAGGATAGCTGATATCGAGTGCGCGTGCTGCCTTGCTCTTATTGCCCCCAGCTGAAACAAGCGCATTCTGAATCATGCGCTTCTCCAGTTGTTTCTGGGCTATTTTCAGTGATTGAATGGGTTCAATATCCTCTATTTTCTCATTATTTTCTGTATGTTCAAGGAGCCTTGAGGATAAATGCGATTCCTCAATATATTGAGATCCTGTTAGCACAATCCCGCGTTGAATGGTATTCTCAAGTTCGCGAATATTACCCGGCCAATGATGCCGCAGGATAAGTTCCATTGCACCAGGAGATACCGCCTTGACCGTGGTCCCCAATATTCTGTTAAATTTTTTAATAAAGTGATGACATAAAATGGGGATGTCTTCCTTTCTAGCCCTCAAGGGCGGCAGCTTGATAGGCAGAACATTGAGGCGATAGAACAGATCTCCCCGAAATGTCCCCTGCTCCACACAGGCACTCGAGATTTCGTGCGGTTGCAGCAATAATCCGCACATCAATCTTCTCAGATTGAGAAGCACCAATCCTTCTCACTTCCGTCTCCTGAAGAACACGGAGCAGCTTTACCTGCATAGAAAGTGGGAGTTCCCCTATTTCGTCAAGAAACAATGTTGCCCTGTCAGCCTGATGAAAAACTCCCAGTTTGCTATGGTCAGCACCGGTAAAAGCCCCTTTGACATGACCGAAAAGTTCACTTTCGATCAAACTTTCCGGAATGCTTCCACAGTTTATTGCCACAAATGGTCGTCGTCTGCGTGCAGAGTTTTCGTGCAGTGCCCGCGCGATTAATTCCTTACCAGTCCCAGATTCTCCAGTGACCAAAACGGTCGTGTCATATTGAGCGACATTTTTTGTCAGTTCAAATATTTCCTTCATGGCGCTGCTTTGAGCGACCATGGCGCCCAGCTTCATTTCTGACTGAATAGTGGCTATCTTTTCCTTGAGCGCTCTGTTTTCTCTCCTGAGCAGTTCTCTTTCTTCGGCCTTTTTAAGCGTCAGAAGCACTTCATCCGATTTGAACGGCTTTGAGATGAAATCGTAGGCCCCGGCTTTCATCGCCTCAAGTGCAGTTTCAACACTGCCGAATGCAGACATCATTATAAGAGTAGTGTCACCCAGAAATTCTTTACCCTGCTTCAGAAATGCCATCCCATCCATTTTGGGCATCCTGACATCGCATAAAACAAAATCATAGGTCGTTTCTTTGATCAACTCCAACCCGGTACTGCCATCAAGAGCAGTGTTGACATTATACCCCTGACGTTCCAGCATGGCCTGGAGCATATGACACATATTCTCCTCGTCATCTATAATAAGCAGCTTTTTATTTGCCATTTCCTGCCAGCCTCGTATGTTAAGCAAAAGGGAGTTCGATGGTAACGACAGCTCCCTTTCCCTCTTTTCCTTCAATCTTAATTAAACCATCATGTGCCTCAATAATCGAATGTGAGACTGACAATCCTAAACCGGTTCCCTTACCTGGCTCCTTTGTCGTATAGAATGGTTCAAAGTACTCGAAACTTTTCTCAGCCCTGACCCCGATGCCGTTATCTTCTATCTCGATAACCATATTTTTTTTATCTTCGGGTGTCAGTTTTTCAGATATAATTACGGTAATAGAACCAATTCGGCCATCATCACAGATTTCAATTGCATCAAGTGCGTTTAACAAACAGTTGAGGAATACCTGACGCAAACCGTCTCGGTCCCCTATAACCACATCATTATCAACCTCACTGTTGATTTTGAAAACCACTTCCTTTCTATGGATGAGCAGCATCTCTTTAAGCTCGGTGAATATCGCTACAATTGATATACTTTCCCGATTAGTCCTTGAGGTTTTAGCAAAATCGAGAAGCTGGCGAATAAGAGCATTAATTCGCTCGAGCTCCTTGGAGGCCCGCCCCGCATAAATCTTTTTATCTTCCTGACTAATATCTGATTGCTCCAACAACTCTACATACCCCTGAACAATACCCAGAGGATTTCCAATTTCATGGGCAAGTCCGGCTGCAAGCCTTCCAACAGAGGCAAGCTTTTCAGCAAGTATCATATCTTTTTGAGTCTCAACCAGCTCTTTATTTGCTTTCTCAAGGGATGTCACAGCATTACTTAGTTTCTCACGGTCCAATTCAATTTTGAGTAACATGGAGTTTAATGCCATGGAGAGCTGACCAAATTCACTGCTGGAAGAATCATCATGAAAACGAAATACCATCTGAAATATTATAAGACTCTGATGCCGCCACCATTCGCTCAATCGGCCTAACTACCATACCGGCAAATCGATACCAACCGACAACAAATAAAATTATTGCATTAACAAATAGATAAACAAAGACTGTTTTAAGGTCTTGTTTTATTGCCTGATAGATCGGCTGCAAACTTACCTGAATACAAAAAGCATTTTTTTTAAGATTCTTTCCAGTCAAAGGATGTGCGACTAACAATGTTGCATCTCCTGAGATGAAAACGGTCTCCAGTTAGTTCCCTTCCAACTTGACCATTTGTTTTTGCAACATTCCGGCAGTTTCTTACCACCTGTGCCATTTCCTGATTCAGGATGTCTTCAGGAAAATTTATCATTTCTTTTCCGTTAAAAAAGACAGCGGATACAATATTGTCTTGATAATAAAGAAATCTCTCCAGGTCTTTTGGAAATATCCGTTCACCACCCGAAAGTTTCTCACCCACAAAATGCCCATTATAGCTGTCAGGCTTTGAGCGTGTTCTATTTGAGAATCGACCAGGTTCTTTTTCCAAAACATCACCGTAACAAAATTGCCCAACACCATCGATCCAAGAAGCAGGAAAAAAACTGTTGTGGCTATGTTTAGCTTTAGTCCGGAAAATCGGTACACACTGTATCACCTCTTTATTATTAGTTCTCATACATTTTTGCACATTACACAATCAAAGAGAATAATTTTGTTAATTTCCAGGTAATTATTTCTCTGAGTCCAACATATTCAGAACAGGAAATTACAATATTTTCCTACCCCCAGCCAACTGACATTATTTGTCAGTAACTGCGTCGTCAATTGTCACTCTCTGCAGAATAAAATCTTCTGGAAGATTGAGGAAAGACAATTTACAGAACTTAACTGAGCAGTATACCATATCTGTAATTATATGATAATATTAATAATTATTATCACCTAGAATATTACTTTCTGGCATCCTCTTTGCTATTAACTGATCAACGAGTTGCCATTTGGCAGGAAAAAACAAAAACACCCACAAGGAGGAAAACATGAGAAAATTAAGAATCAATCACAATGAAAAAGGTTTCACCCTGATCGAACTTATGATCGTTATCGCGATCATCGGTATCCTGGCAGCAATCGCTATTCCAAACTTTATTGCTTATCGTAACAAATCATTTTGTTCAGCAGCCGAATCTGATGCCAACGCAGTCGCAGCAGCAATTGCTGATTATTTTGCCATCCCAACTCATACCGCTATAGTAACAGCTGATGTTAACTTTGCTCCAGCAGATAATACTTTCGCCATTACAGCTAATGACCCGAATGTGGCCATTACTATCACCGTAACTGATGCCTCACAACGCTGTCCAGTTGACTACAAAACTGCAAATCCAATCAACTCACAGGGAGACGGTTGGACAGGACCAGCTGTTTTTACTTACCAGAAGGTGTTAGCGCAGTAATAAATATCTGAAACCACCTGATAATAAATAAGCCGCTTCAGAGTTAGTAGACTCTTTTGCGGCTTATTTATTTTAATTCTTATGGTAGGATATCCAGATAAACTCAATGAAACTGAATGCATGTATGTTAATTACTTATTTGAAAATCATTCTAATTTTCAGCAAATATTGCTGAAGCAGCCCATGAACAGTACTTCTGGCCTAAAACCAAGAGAATCATACATTCGGGTACACGGAACTCGAGCCATGGTAATCATTTTGAGGAAGATTCCAACAAACTGAAAAAAACCATACTGTACAACCAAACCATAGATTATCGATAGATCTCATAAACATGAAAAGTATCAACATCATACATGATAATCATAGAAGAGACTGTCGATTATTTCTTTTCATGGCTGTATTGATCACTCTTTGCTATTCGAGTTCATTTAATGCATCTTGGCAGTTTGATGATAAACCCAATATTCTAGAAAACACTAGGATTCATATATCTTACCCATCCCCTGAGCAATTATGGTCGAGCATGCATGCTCATCCATCTTCACCTGGTAAACTGTATCGCCCAATCAGCTGCCTTACTCTAGCGATAAACTGGTATTTTAATGGGGCCAATGTATTTGGTTATCATGTTGTCAATTTAATTATTCACATTTTTTCGACATGGTTTTTATACAAAACAATACTTCTTTTATTTAAGACGCCTCAGCTAAAGGGAAAGTACAAAGAACGATAGTGCCTTGTTTATTGCCGTTGTTGCTACCCTGCTGTGGTCTCTCAACCCAATACAAACTCAGGCTATAACATATATCGTTCAACGAATGGCATCGCTGTGCGCGATGTTTTCAATCATCTCAATCTATTTCTATCTAAAAGCAAGGACTTTTGTGTAAAGAGAGAAACGAAGTAATTTTTAATTTTCTTTATTCCTTTGTTTTTTATATATTAGCTTTCTTTTCTAAAGAAAATGGCGCTATCATAATTTTAATAATACCAATAATTGAATACATTTTTTTAGAAAATAAAAAACTTACATACCTATTTTTATTATCAATATTATTTTTTCTAATTAGTATTTTACTAGTTACCGTATTGGTTCCAAACTTATTCGATGTAATAATAAATTCTTATGAAAACAGAACATTTAGTTTAAAAGATCGATTGTTTACCCAGCCTAGTATTCTCCTTATATACCTATCACTATTATTATATCCTCACCCAGAAAGATTATCACTTGATCATGATGTCAACATTATAGAGTCATTATTAAATCCACCCTCTATTGCCTTGGCACACATTACGCTAATATTATTACTGATTTTATTATCTATTTTATTTTCAAAAAAGTATCCTTTTTTTGCATTAAGTATATTTACCTTTTTTCTATTCCACATTCCTGAATCTTCAATTATTCCCCTAGAACTATTCTTCGAACACAGAAATTATCTACCATCAATATTTTTATTTATAAATATTGCTATTATTTAAACTGGTTTGTAGAAAAATATAGAAACAAAATAGTTCTCATTTCATTAATGGTATGTATTGGCATTACTCTATCCATAGAAGGATACGGTACTTACTACAGGAATACGACATGGAAAACTGAAGAATCGCTGTGGATCGACTCACTGAGGAAAGCACCCCAGACAGCAAGGCCTTATTTTGCACTTGGCTATTTATTGAAATCGAGACAAAACGCAAGCGAGAGTCAGATCAGAAAAGCAATCGAATTAACTGAACAAAGTTTGTTCTTAGGTACAAAGTACGAAAAAAAGTTATATCGTTAATATATCGAACATTGGAGCAATGTATGGAAATTAAATGATCATGAGACAGCACTGTCATATTTCCAGAAAGCTGAGCTCAGGATCCAGAAGATCTCAATATTAAGTTCAACATCATAAAGACCCAAATTATTCTTAAAATCTAGAAGAAGCCGAATAATTGATCAATCATTATGTGAGCGATTTTGGAGAATTTCCAGATATTCTAAGCTTAAGGTCTTTATTCTCTCTGTGGCTCGGTAGTGAGGAAATTGCGATAGTGTCGCTCAACAAGCATTGCCAGCAGAAACGGAGATTATTCAGCCAATCTATTATACCTTGGTAAAGGCTATGCCTCTCCGGTAATTATGACAAGGCGAGGTGGTTTTACTCTCGCGCAAAGGAAATAGGGTAATCATCACCCCATTGTTCTGCTTGCACTTATAGAATGTGCACTTTTGCAAAATGATTTAGATTCTGCGAAAACTTACTTAAGTTCACGATTACTCACGGTAAACTGGATGAATTAAAGAGCATTATATCCAGCACTCCTGAATTTAAACATAGTACAATCCCCCTTGACTACCCGTTACTTTCCTCGTTTCTCAACTCAGATACCAAATTATTCTAAACAAATATTTTAGAGTGATGATGATTTATTATAACCTTAATCAGTGACAAACAATAAGTAAAAATTGCATATTTTATCAATTAACATATTGATTTTTATAAATAAATAGTTCAATATTCACCTGTCATAAAAACTCACTCAGCAGGTGAAAAATGAAACGAATTATCATTGAACAATCTGACGACGAATTCTACACAAGTCACTCCGGGCTGGCCCTGGCGGGGCTCTGCATCAACCGCTACAGTAAGCTGGCACAAGTGATCGACCGCAAGATGGATAAAAAAGGCAACATTATATCTCATACCGATCTGCTGCGAAGCTACCTCGGCCTGCTCTGCCTCGGCAAGAGTGATTATGAAGCTATCAGCGGAATGCGGGATGACGATTATTTCAAACACTCTCTCGGTATCACCAATATTCCCTCTGCTGAACGATTACGCCAGCGCCTTGACCAGGAAGCTGAAACCTATCTCGACATCGCCAACACCTGTTCGCTGGCCATGCTGAAAAACGGCAAGGTGCATTTAACAGCGTTGGATACCGGCCATATTCCGCTTGATGTCGATGTGTTTCCCATGGATAACTCCGGCACAAAAAAAGAAAACATCAGCTACACCTACAAGGGATACGTTGGTTACGCCCCGATTGCAGCATATCTTGGCCTGGAAGGCTGGTGTCTGGAAGTGGAACTCCGGCCAGGCAGCCAGCATTGCCAGGAAGGATTCACCGATTACATGCAGCGGATAGTGGCCAAAGCCCGCAGCCTGACAAAAAAGAAACTGCTGGTACGTCTGGATTCAGGCCACGATGCCATCGAGAACCGGGTCCTTCTGCGTAAAGCCGATAAGGTTTCCTACATCATCAAGTGGAATCCCCGGCGGGAAGATACCAGTGAACTCTACAAACGAGCCTTTACCAAAGGTCAGGTGACTGAGCCCCGCCCCGGCAAGCGAGTAGCTTTACTCACCGTCCGTAAGAGACAAGAACATGACGGAGAAACCTACATGTTCACTAAGGTTATACGGGTAACCGAACGGAGCACCAACCGGCATGGCCAATTGCTTCTGGCTCCTGAGGTCACGGTAGAAGGCTGGTGGACCAACCTTGACCTGCCCGAGAACAAGATAATCGCTCTGTATCAGAATCATGGTCTGAGTGAGCAGTTTCATAGTGAGTTCAAAACCGATCTTGATCTGGAACGTTTACCCAGTGGCAAGTTCGCAACCAATGCTGCTGTCATGGCTTTGGGATGTTTTGCTTATAATATCCTCCGTTTTATCGGTCAGCTGGGACTTCTCGGAGAAAAATCTCCGGTACGCCACCCGGGAAAACGCAGACGGCTGAAGACGGTTATCCAGGAGTTGATGTATCTGGCCGGCAGACTCATCCGCAGCGGTCGCAGGCTGCGCTTGCGTTTGAGTAAACACTGCCCGGCCTATTGGGCCTTTGACCATATATATGGTAGACTATTGCCGGCAAGGTAAGCATGTTCATGCTTTAAATACGAAACCTGCAGGAGACGTGCGTCTTTTTGCCGGTAATATCGTCAGATTTTCAAGGATCAAAGCCCCAGCGGGAGATTTTCTCCTGCCGAGGTGCAACCAAAGCGGCTGCATAGCTACAAAAAAGGTTGGCGGATGCCGATAAAGAGCTACGCCAAGTATTTCGTCACTGATTCAGGTATAAGTAAAACTAACCGCAATTGAGAAAAGGAGAAAAAACCTAACATTCAATCAAGTATAGAAATTATGGTTCGCTCAAGTGAAATGTCAAATAAGAAAAAGTCGATCAATACCAAGATATTAGGTTATCGTTTTTATGCAATTCCAGTCTTGTTCTTATCAATTCTTGGCCTATCTGACACCTCTTATCTGGCCTATTCACACTATAAAAATTATACTGATATTACCTACAAAAGTTTCTGCGCAATTTCTAAGGCAATCAACTGTGATACGGTATCTCAAAGCCCTTGGTCGATACTTGTAGGGATTCCAGTGTCAATATGGGGAATCTTTGGTTATCTACTTTTTACTTTAATTTTAATTCGCACATTAAGAAACACACAAGAACATAGATTTCTATGGAACCTTCTATTCATCATTGCCCTATTGTACTCTTCATTTGCTATTTATTTTGGATATATTTCCGCAACAAAAATCAAATCGTACTGTGTTTTATGTTTATTTAGTTACGTAATCAGTTTTTCTCTTTCTTTTTTTCTATCTCTGATAATCCTTAGAAGGTTTGACTGCCAACCCTTTTATCAAGGTTTGAGAAACTCTTTCCTCTATATTCTCTATGGCAGTAATTATCTAAAATATTCAATTTTACTCATGATGTTTTTCTTTATGGGTATCAAACTATTCCTACCACCATACTGGGAATACACTTTCCCCCCCCCCATCCACGGTTCGAAAATGGAGTTACTGAAAATGGATCACCATGGATAGGTGCCGAAATCCCCATCCTTACCATTGAGGAGTATTCAGATTATCAATGCTTTCAATGCAAAAAGATGCATTTTATGCTTCGACGATTAATTTCCCAATATCCTGACAAAATTCGATTGATTCATCATAATTACCCTATGGATCATACTGTTAACAATATAATTGTACCTATGCCGTACCACATTGGTTCAGCCCAAATGGCTTATTTAGCAATATATGCTGCTTATAAAAATAAGTTTTGGCAGATGAACGATATTCTCTATCAACTTGGAGAGACTGGCAAAGATTTTAACACCCGAATGATTTCTGAAAAAGTTGGCATTGACGCAGGAGAGCTTTCAGCAGCAGTAAACGATCCATCAATTAAGAACTTTTTGCTTCGTGATGTAAGGAAAGGTATGAAGCTTAACATTTTAGGAACACCAACGTTTGTCGTTAATAACCAGACGTATATTGGATTTATTCCATCAGAAATCTTTGAAGATGTCATTCAATGACCGACCATATTAATCGACAAAATAGAGTGATCATTGTTGTTTTAGCTACTATTCTTTCAATAATCGTCATCTCAATAATTATTCTTGGCGCTGTTCCACCCATTAGTCGAGACGCCCTTATTCACCATCTTGCTATCCCCAAACTTTACCTGAGCCATGGAAGTATATACGAAATACCCGAGCTGATTTACTCATATTATCCCATGAATTTAGATATTTTGTACATGGGAGCGCTTCGCCTGGGGAGCGACATATTGCCCAAATACATTCATATGTTTTTCGGCTTCGCTACTGCCGCACTGATTTACCGCTATGTACGAATAAATATATCCAATAAATACGGACTATTAGGTGTTATTTTCTTCCTAAGCACCCCAATAATCATTAAATTGTCAATAACCGTTTATGTTGATTTAGGCCTGGTCTTCTTTTCGACTGCTGCTCTCCTGTTATTGTTCAAATGGGCAGAAAAACATTATAGGACAAGGTATCTCATAATGGCAGGAGTCTGTTGTGGACTTGCTATGGGAACTAAATACAATGCCTTAATTATTTTTTTCCTCCTGACGCTATTAATCCCAATTATCCATATCAATAGTTGTCAAGCAAAAACGAAACCCATATCACCACCGATTACTTCAAGCGGACTCTTCTTCTGTATAGCTCTTCTTATTGCTTCCCCGTGGTTTATTAAAAACATTATCTGGACAGGAAACCCTATATTTCCTCTTTACGATACTATATTTAATGCAACAACTAACGCAGCATTACATTCAACTTCTGCTGACGGCATTCGCGGGGTTTTTGCAACCAGACATGTTCTTTATGGGGAAAGCTTCTGGCAGCTTCTCTTGTTGCCAGTAAGAATCTTCTTTGAGGGAGCAGATAGTGACCCACGTTATTTTGATGGACGGCTGAACCCATTCCTCTTGCTTTTGCCACTCTTTTCCTTTGTTAGATGGTCTTCGTTTAAGAAAAGGGTACATCTCGAGAAATTGCTTATATCTGTTTTCTGTATTCTCTATTTTCTCTTCGCTTTTAACACTAGTGCGTTGAGGATAAGGTATTTTGCACCAATCGTTCCATTCTTGGTAATTTTGGCAATGTTTGGTCTGAGCAATATAGAATCCTACCTGAAACAACATTCAACAAGAAGAAGCATAGCAATAATAGCTCTGCTTTTTCCGATAACCGGTATGCTTGTTTGGAATGGTATTTATATCCACCAGCAATATGAAAGTATCTCTCCGTTTAATTACATTTCGGGTAAAACAAGTAGAGAGGATTATTTAACCCGCAAGCTTCCAGAGTACAAGGTCATGGAATACGCAAA
>CAVPYP010000004.1:0-50000 GCA_963710015.1 uncultured delta proteobacterium
AGCAAAGTGAAAACCGAATAAGATGATATAATTCGGTCATTAACATCCTGTTTTTTCAACAAAAGAAAGAGGAGGACAAAATGGCCGAACCAGCAGGTATACGCAAAGACGTAGCAAATCTGGAATATCACTCAACCCCACTAATTTACCCCACCCGGAGACAACCAGCCTCCACTGTACTATCTGATAAACGGCGCATACTGAATCGCTGGACCAGCCGTATTAAGGCGAGCAATCTGCCTGGAAATAATCTTGTTGTAGAGCACCTGCAAGAAAAATACATCAAGAACCTTTCATTGCAGACTATCGATAATAGCGGTGAGCGCGATTCTGCCCTTTTTATATTTTCTTGATAACACAGGGGTGTTCAATATTGACATTGACGATTCGTGATATCGGTGCTTTTGTAGAATATGAACAGGACCGGGGGTTAAAGGCTACATCGATAAGCTGCCACTTGAGAACGATCTACGCCTTTATTAATCACCTGGTAAGAAAGGAAGTCATAGATCCTGAAATCATGAAACGTAAAGTTCGCATACAGGAACCAGACGCCCTCCCCAAAGCAATCCCATACGAAGATATCGAACGTATCTTCAATGCAGTCACAAGCATCCGAAACCGGGCCTTGCTCATGCTTCTGTATCGAACCGGCATGAGAATAGGAGAACTGCTGGAAGTAAAGCTTGAAGATATCGTCCTGCCTGATCAGAAGATCCTGATTTACGTCGGCTCGAAGAACTATGAAGGAAGAGAAGTTTATTACAGCAGTGATGCCGAACAGGCCCTGAAGCACTGGCTCCGGACCCGTGATAAGACAAAGCGGTACCTGTTCTACGGCAGATCGGACAAACCGCTGAGCTATGTTGCCGCCTGGAATGTGATGAAAAAGACGCTTGAACGAGCCGGTTTATCAGATAAAGGCTACAGCCTTCACCATCTCAGACACACCTTCGCCACGGAAATGATCAACAACGGCATGCGTGTCGAGGTCCTGCAGCAGATCCTCGGTCATCAGGATATCGAGATGACCCTGCGTTATGCACGACTCTCAGATCAAGCGCATAGAAGAAGATTATTATCGTGCCATGGCTGTTATCCAGAGGGGAGGAGAATCTGATGAACCTTACCGAGTCAGTACTGCATTACAGAAGGTATTTGAAGAGAAGAAACTACTCAAGTCACACAAAAAGAAATTATCTGAATAGACTGCA
Organism: uncultured delta proteobacterium; assembly: GCA_963710015.1. Lineage (GTDB taxonomy): Bacteria > Desulfobacterota > Desulfobulbia > Desulfobulbales > Desulfocapsaceae > MADRE3. Next base: position 1,215 of record CAVPYP010000004.1, read on the forward strand.
GCACTTTCTGATATGGCTTCCGGTTGCGGTTGAGTCTGCAACACCGGAACATATCAAAATCTTCATCGATGTGCTGCTGGACAGAAGACTGAGCCCGCAGACGATCAACGGCCATCTGATCGCCATACGCAGCTTCTACCGCTATCTGCAGGAGGAGGAACAACAGCAGATAGATAATCCGGTAATCTCCGGCTTGTCGCTGCGTCTGCCCAAACCGCTGCCGAGGTTCCTGCAGGACAGCGAAGTGAGAGCTTTCTTCAGTGTAATCAGCAAACAGCGTGATCTGGCGATATTCATGTTGATGTTGCGCTGTGGGCTCAGAGTTGAGGAAGTAGCCAATCTGACACTTGGAGCGGTAGATCATCAGCGCAATCAGATCATGGTGCGGTGCGGTAAAGGCGCTAAAGACCGTTTGATTTATCTTTATGACGATGCGGCAGAAGCGTTAGCGGACTATTTACAGCTGCGGCCGGAGACGGACGAACCTCGTATCTTTCTCGTCGAAAAAGGGATCTACAAAGGTAAACCCTTATCGGTCAGAGGTATTCAGAAGCGGGCCGAGTATTACTCTGATAAGAGCGGTGTGCATGTATCCTGCCATCAACTTCGTCATACAATGGCCACAGATTTACTCAACGCTGGTGCTGACATTGTGACGATCCAGTACTTGTTGGGCCATAGCCGGATCAAGACGACACTGCGGTATGCCAGGCTGTCGAATCAGAGGGCTCGCATGGATTACTACCAATCAATGACCAGAGTCATGGAGATGAAAGGTAATCTGACATCTTGGAACGTCATGTGTTGATCAACGCCGTCCGGTACCGGACGGCGTTACAGTGAAGAAAACCTTGACCTAAAAGGCAGAAAAGGAGGAATAATAGGACAACACAACACATCTAAAACAAAAAGAAAAAACAGGGTTGTTACGTATACAAAATGGCAATGTTAATTCTTAAGCAATACAGGTAGTTTGACCTTCCTGATCAGGTAATTTCAACAGCAAAGCGCTGAACTAAATATTGCCAAATCAAAGGTTCATATTTCTTTAGAAGCATCAAATTGGGGATTTTTCCTGTTAAGATACCAGCTCAGCCTACAACGGAGGTTAGTTGAAAAGAAATTCAAGGGGTATAGGAAGAAGTTCAAAGCAGGGATTGCTGGGCGGAGATTATATGTGTATATACTCCGCTAATGGACACTGTCGTTTAGTAAACGTTAGCGATTAAACAAAAAAATGAGACGAATAAAAGAATCTGACTGGAAATATCTTCGAAGTATCCAACACCAAATATTAAATCGTCATTGTGATGCTATTCTTGAAGTTATAGACCTGATCATTCAAAACAGAAAAGGCGAAGAGCATAAATCATACATACAAATTTACAGTCTTTTAAAAAATAAAGATAAAGAAATAGCAGTCACCTACAATGATCTAAAACGTAGCAATGCTATAGAAAAAATATGTCATATGAGGAAACACCTAGCGATGACTGATGAAGAGTTTTCAAAGTTCTCTGAAGAAACAAAAGATATCGTAAATCGTATTCTAGATTTTTAGAAGTAAAAGTATAATTCCACTAACAAAACGTTCCAGCGGAAGCCGCGAAGAACGCAGCAGCCGCTGAACTTAACAATAATATTGCCCACTCAAATATCTTTCTTCCTCATTAATTTCAAAATTTTACATTGTTCCTGTGCAGGTAAAAATTGATAGGCAGAAAAGGGAACCGACCACAACTAGCGTGAAACGGTGGATGCACAGGAATAACCCTCAACTTAATGCCTTTGGAGAAATAAGAATCTTAGAATTGGCAATATTAAGTTCAACGCTTTGTGGCTGAAATTACCTGATCAGGAAACACCTACAATTCATAAAAGAGAAAATGGTGAAGATTGCCAATACATATGGTAACAGACTAACTCCTTAATATGATCAACATAATAATTCATTCAATCCATATTATCAGGAGTCTACAATGAGTCTCTTTGCTCAGAACTTTCCATCAAAACACCGATCGGGCAATGTTTTGCAGTTGACGTTGGTATGACGCGGTAGAACTGAAGTGAGTGTTAAACCCAGAGAAAATCGGACAGCAAGCGGTGTGCTGGTCATGGCGCTGGCAGTCGTATTCTTTACCTGTATCGATACCTCTGCTAAATGGCTGACAATCGCTGGTTTTCCGGTCTCCCAGATTGTCTTTGCCCGCTATGCTGGGCATCTGATTTACACATTAGCCCTTTATCTGCCTCAGGAAGGGGTATCGATGTTCAAGTCCAATTCTCCGGGAAAGCAATTTCTTAGGTCTTCCTTCCTTTTAATCGGGACGTTTTTGAATTTTCAGGCACTCAAATATTTGCCGATAACGGTGACAACAACGATCATGTTCGCTGGTCCTATCGTGATTACCTTACTGGCGGTTCCGTTGCTGAGTGAAAAAGTTGGCATCCGCAGGGTATTAGCAGTCTGCACTGGCTTCCTTGGAGTTCTGGCGGTCATCCAACCATGGGGAACAGCCTTCCACCCTGCGATGTTTTTCAGCCTTGCGACACTGGTACTGTCTTCCTTGTATTTCATTATGACCCGAATGCTCGCAGGAATTGAAAGTAATGCGACCCAGCAGGTATGGTCCGCCACGCTGGCAACAATCGCCTTATCGCCATTTGCTTTGCACGTATGGGTTTGGCCAGAAACTTCGGGACAATGGATTGTGCTGTGTGCGATTGGATGTTTTGGCGCTTTGGGTCATATAGCGGTAACCACTGCGCATAGATGGGCGACCGCATCCATTCTTGCGCCTCTGATTTACTCTCAGGTGTTTTGGGCGGCGTTGGCCGGAATTCTGGTTTTTGACACTTACCCAACGGTATGGACAATAGGAGGCGGTGCCATAATCATCGCGTCCGGCCTATATATCTGGCAGCGAGAAACCCGTTAAAAGAAAAAGGCTCTGGCTCAATGACGGTTCCTGTGCATCCTTGATGGAATATAAACAGGAAGAACTGAACCGCTCCGCGAGCTCCGCGGAGCGGTTCAGTTCTTCCTGTAAATGTTGAGAGCCGGTTCTAATGGCGAGAATCGATCAAATCTCTATTTCTACAAATTAAGTATACTGTCACCGGAATTGCGTCGACCGCAGAATTGCCACCGGAATTGCCACGATATTTCTTTTCGTAAAGTAATTCCGAAGACATTCTCTAATGGATCTGCATCGTCTGAAGCTTGCCTGGAGGACATCGATTTAACTTACTACTCTTTGTCTCTCAGCTGTGCAGCAATTGTTTGGAATTCTTCCTGCAGTGCTCTAAAAGCGTTTACAATAGTAGGATCGAAGTGAGTACCGCTATCATTGCAAATAGTCTTTACAGCTTCCTGGTGGCTCATCGCTTCCTTATAGACACGCTTTGAAATCAGAGCGTCATATACATCAACTAAAGCCATGATTCTTCCACTCAAAGGTATATCTGTCCCCTTGAGTCCATTAGGGTATCCGTTACCGTCCCATTTTTCATGGTGGGTTAAGGCGATTTCCCGGGCAATGTTAAGAAATGATGATTCATGCGTGACGCCTGAAGCTGACTCAGCTTTTGCCAGAGCTTCTGCTCCATATATAGTATGCTTTTTCATCTCCTCAAATTCAGATGCTGTCAGAGGGCCGGGTTTAAGAAGAATCGAGTCAGGCACACCCACCTTGCCCACATCATGAAGTGGTGAGGATTTTACCAGCAGGTCTATATCCTCGGGCTGCAAATGAAATTTCCTGTTTCCTTGTTGTGCAAGGTATTGCGCTAATATTTGAATATATCTCTGAGTGCGCAGGATGTGGCTGCCGGTTTCAGAATCACGAGTTTCCGCCAGAGACGCCAATCCCACCATAGCACAATCCTTTGCTGCGGTGAGTTCTCTTTCGCGACGTAAGTCGATGATCTCCTCACTTCGGAACCTTACAAGCGCGAGCAGGGAAAAAGAAATGATGAAAACAATCATAGTGGACGCAGGAGACAGGAGAACGCTGTAAATCCGAAAGAGTGCCATCGTTCCGGAAGGAATGATGAGGAGAAGCCCAATGAAGAGTCCACCAGCAACAACTGCGGTAGAAAATCTCATCACCATGATCAACGCCAGCATGACTGCGAGAAAAGCCCCGACTCCTTTGGCGCCAGTAGCCCAGGTGGGTACACCGATAAAATCCTGATCAAGAATGGCACCGGCCACTGAAGCGTGAACCTCCACTCCGGGGAAGTGACGATCGAAGGGCGTTGAGTGATTATCCATTAAACCTTCGGCAGATGCACCTATAAATACGATTTTATTACTAAATGTATCCGAAGAAATCTTCCCGTCTAGGACATCTGATGCGGAAATTGTGGTGTAGGTTCGCGAGGGACCACGAAATCGTATAACGATATTACCCTGTCTATCAACCGGAATAATGGTGTCTACCCACCCGAATAGAAACCATACCCTCTGCATTGGACTCTAAAATCACTCTATCGCGTTTTTGAGATCGCAGGCAGGCTATCAGGGCAAGGGATGGATATAACGTCTCATCATGCTTAATAAACAAGGGTGCGCGCCGAACGACCCCGTCCGGATCCTTCAGCACATTGACGAACCCTAAGCCTTCTGCAGCACTTGTTAATTCAGGAATGGTCGTGACCACTCCTTCAGCCACAGGATAATGGGAGATCTGTTCGCTTTTGTGACTGACCTGTATGGTTTGGATTGTTGAATCTGGCAGTTCCGGGTCAATTATCGCCCTTTCCCCGAATTGGAACATAACTCCTAAAGAAAAAGGGCCTTTCCGAAGAGAGCGGGCGAGTGCCTTATCGTTATCGATAGCTTCGGGCGGCAAATTTGACAGATCAAGATCCACCCCAAAATCAGATCTGAGTTTCTCGCTCACCAGCCTCAGGGATGTGCGATCTTGTTCTGCAAAGAGGATATCAATACCGACCGAGTCAGGCTCGTCCTCACCTATTATGTCTAACATCCTTGCAACTATATGGCGTGGCCATGGCCATTGTCCGTATCGAGCCAAACTTGCCTCATCGATATCTACCAGCAACACGCTCGGATGGGTGGGCTTCTCTCCAAGCTTACGCAACATCAGATCATAACTGATTCTGTCGAGCTGGCGAAGTGGACCCATGTCTAACATGACAAACACGGCCGCGAATAAAGCCAATATTACCCCAGTGATAATGACATTTTTCGTCGTTCTGCTGTCATAGGAGTGTTTAAAAACTAAAGGACCGCGCATAAGCTACTATCGGATAATAACCTCGACCCGGCGGTTTCGAGGTTCAAGAACGTTGTCTGCGGTCGGAACTAAGGGATTGCCCTCTCCATGAGAGGTGGTGAGAATGAAGGTCGGATTGATACCCTGCTCTTCTAGTAGTTCCTGGATGTGCATGGCTCTTCGCCATGACAGTTTATAATTGTACTCTTCATTTCCAGATCGATCGGTATGACCGTTGATACTTATATCTCTTGAATCCTGATCTCTAGCAGTCTGCACAGCTGTTTGAAGCACCTTTATCGATCCTGATTCTAGCTCGACTGAATCTAACTTGAAATAGAACCGAAATTTGGTTGGCTCTGATGGTCTTATTTTAAGGGCTTTGCCAAAAAGAGACTGTATCGTTGCATCCTCCATGGGTTTGACAGCCCCTGGTGCATCTGCATAACTGTTAACAACGATCGATTGTCCAGCCTCTTTGAGGGTTTGAGTACCTTTTTCATTAGTGACACTGATCTTCCCCACAGTGCCACCTGGGTCTTGTAATAGTACAAAGGTAGTTCTCTTTGAACCACATCCATTCATCAGCAGGCAAAATAGTAAGATACAAAATAGTCGCAACATAGTTTCTTTCAATTTTCAGTCCTCGACTTTTACCAAAAAGTTGGTGCCTCGGACAGCGACCATACCCACTGGTGTCTCTATTTTAACAGATTCGGGTGCGAGCTTTGACATTACTCCGGAAAGGTAGGAAAAGGTTCCTTTGATAAATTTGGCAAGCAATCCAAATTTGCCATCTTCAGGTTTGAATATGAATTCGGATACGACCATTTCACTGCGGGGCCCCATGGAAATGATTGTGTCGTCGTGCAAGATAACTCCCATCGCACCATTATTACCGGTCTTCAAGATGTCATCTATCTGGAGACGAACTCCAGTTTCCGCAGAGATTTTCCTTTCTCCGCGTTCTATCCACCCCTGGCCTTCAACATTTTTAATACTCCCTATGCTCGAGGCCGATACTGGCACAGCAAAAAGCACAAGGGCTAATAGAAGAAATATATCGTTTCGTTTCACGTGGTCTCCCCTTTTTCAATCATTAAACATATGTAAGAAACTACTTAAGATTGTTTCACAAATAATTGAAAATGGCAAGTCGCCCCTAAGATTTGAATTTTGTAACGGCATCAACCACTTTATCGGCTCTTATGCTCTGGTGCGTAGTGACACCATGGGTCAGTTAATCAGCACGAAAATAGCGGGTCATCCAGCAATGATGGAGTTGGAAAGCACCTTTGCCAAAGTGCTGGCCTTGGTGGACGTTTCGATCCGTGTAAAGAACCATGAATTGACACTTTTAAGTAATGACACCGTTTTCTCAACATTTCTCAGCCAAGACTGAGGTAACTACCAAAGGAATCAGGATGAGTGAAGCCTTACGAAAAACATCTGAATAGAGCATCGCGTATAATCTGACCGTGAGAGCGGTGACATGGTTGGTGGTTGGCTTTGTTGTTAAGATAGCCACATTGAACATCTCAATATTACAGAAATTCTTCATGTTAAGACTGATAGATTAGGTTTTAAGATCGGGGCCTCAACTTTAAAAAGTTGCTCGAGGTAGAGTTATGGGTTTCGGAGACAAAAAAGGATTGGTCAAATCTCAGCAATAAAAAATGGCTACGGCCTGATCGGGTCTGGATCATAGCCGAAAGTTACAACAAAGTTACAACATAGCAAAAAAGGACCTACAGTCGAAACTGTAAGCCCTTGATTTGGTTGGTCGGGATGAGAAGATTTGAACTTCCGACCTCTTGTCCCCCAGACAAGCGCGCTAACCAGACTGCGCCACATCCCGATAAATTGTGAAGAGTCTTTCTACCATGTGGTGACATTGGTGTCAATCATATGGTGACGGTGTTATCTGATGCAGATTCGATTATATTTTTGATTTCAGTTGTTCTTTCAGATCGATAAGCTCTTTTTTAATACTGCTCAGTTTTGAGGCTGTTGATTCTGTTTTTTGGTTCTGTAGTTTAATGTCGCTCAGCTGACTCGATTCAAGAATGAGTTTGCGGGCTCCGGCAATGGTGTATCGCTGGGTGTGGAGCAGATTCTTGATAATCAGGATGAGCTCAACGTCCTCTCGTCGATAGAGCCGCTGCCTGGAAGTTGCACGTTTTGGTTTTATGCCGCTGAACTCGCTCTCCCAGTATCGCAGGACATGGGGGGCAACATCTGCAAGTTTACTGACTTCACCAATCTTGAAATAGAGCTTGTCCGGGATCTGTATTGTCATCTCGGTGGCTCACTCCTTCAGCAGGGGCAAAAACTCCTTTACGAGTCGTTATTGATTCGTGCTCTTAGTTTCTTACTCGGCCTGAAGCTTACTATCTGACGTTTTTTTATGGTAATCGATTCACCGGTACGGGGATTGCGTCCTTTGCGGGGACTCTTGTCCCGAACCAGGAATGTACCAAAGTGTACTAACTTGATCGATGATCCGTCAAGCATAGAAGATTTCATCGAGCTAAAAAAAGTGTCAACAATTTCAGAACAGGTGCTGAGCGGATAGCCAAGTTTCTCTGAAACTGACTCGGCAAGTTCCTTGCGGGTTACATTATTTTTTTTCATACCATTAGGCCTCACGGAAGCTGCCGCTGAAATTGCTGGTGAGAAGTTTTACCAGTTTATTGTGGGCTTTCTCCACGTTCTTTTCAGTAAGGGTTTTAGTTTGTGAGCGATAGGTAATCGACAGGGCAACACTCTTGAAGCCGCTGTCGATTTTATCACCCTGATATACGTCAAAAACATCACAATGTTCAACAAGTTTTTCACTACTTTTCAAAACAGCATTGACCAGATCGCGCGCAGGAGTTGCCGCAGGAACCACGAGTGCTATATCACGCTTGACTGACGGGAATACCGGCAGCGCTGAAAAAGACTTGGGCTGCGGGGCAAGATCACAGAGGGCGGCGAAATCGAGATCGAAGTAATAGGCGTCTCTCTTGATGCCGAAATTCCTGAGAACCTCCTGCTTGATCTTACCGATGGTACCAATTGTTTTGTTATCACAGGTAAGATTAATGGCATAATCTCCTACGGCAAACGGTTCAACAGCACCACCTGAAGCCGGTTGAAGCTCAAGCCTGTCTGTAAGTCTCATTTCTTCAAGGAGCGCCTCTACTGCGCCCTTGGCATCATATATGTCCACCTGGTCATCTATGCAGTGATATGGCACATGGTTGCCTTCTCTCTGGCCGGCGAGGACTCCGGCGATCCGGGACGGTTCATCCGGGAGTGAATCCCCGGGCGTGGGGAAAAACACTTTGCCAATTTCAAAGAGCCGGCATGACGTCTGCTGGAAGTTTACATTCCTGCGAATATTTTCGAAAAGACCGGGAAGCAGGCTGGTTCGCATCACATCCTGATCTTCACTCAATGGATTGAGAATTTTTACATGCGTGCTGCGCTTGTCCTCTTCACTAATTCCCATAAGGGCATTGTACCCGGATGAATAGAAGCTGTAATTGATGGCCTCAGAAAAGCCGATACTGGTCATGAAGCCGTTAACGCGGTTGCGTTTGATGCGTTCGGAATCCTGCTCCGGGTAGCTCAGTTCAACTGCCGGCAGGCTGACTGGAATCTCATTGTAGCCAATCAATCGGGCAACTTCCTCAACGAGATCAACTTCACGTTCGAGATCGACACGAAAGGTGGGAATGAAGACCTTGAGGGTATCATTGTCCAGCGTCTCACAGGGTATTTCTATTGATTCCAGAAGTTCTTTTACCTGCTCTGCGGTGAGAGCGACACCAAGAAGATCAGATGTTCTGGGAATTCTCAATGTCAGGGTCCAGGGATCAGTCAATCCGTCACGCACATCGATACCGCCCGGTTCAGCAGTGCCACCGGCGATTTCGCACATCAGGCTGACTGCACGCTCCATGGCGTCAATTGTTCCTCCAGGGTCAACACCACGTTCAAACCTGTAGGAGGCTTCGGACGGCAGGTTAAGTTTCCTGGCTGTTCTTCGCACGGATACAGGGTTGAAACAGGCACTTTCGAGCAATACGTTTACGGTTTTGTCGGTAACTTCAGAATCAAGTCCGCCCATGACACCGGCAACGGCAATCGGCCCATTTCCATCGCAGATCATCAGGGTTTGCGAGTCAAGGTTGCGTACGACATTGTCCAGGGTTGTAAATTGACTTTCATGCTCGCGGGGTGTTCGTACAATGATCTTTCGGTCTGCCAGACAATCGTAATCAAAGGCATGAAGCGGCTGGCCGTATTCCATCATTACCAGGTTGGTGATATCGACGATGTTGTTGATCGGCCGCATGCCTACTGATAGTAAACGCTTGCGTATCCACCACGGTGACGGTCCAATGGTTATTCCCCTGACGAGCCGGGCGGCGTATCGCGGACAGAGATCAGGGGCTTCAACTTCAACTGAGAAGGAGTCCGTACCCTCTGACATAACGGTTCCTTTAAAAGGAACCGTCAGCAGACTATTGTGAATCCCCGCCACTTCCCGGGCAATACCGATAACAGACGCGCAATCAGGTCGGTTCGGGGTAAGGTCAACTTCAAGGAGTGTGTCTTTCAGTTCAGTCAGTTCAATAAAGGACTGCCCGTGAGGTGTTCCTTCGGGGAGTTCCATGATACCAGTGTGATCTTCGCTCAACCCGAGTTCCCGCTCCGAGCAGAGCATACCCTGGGATTCCACTCCGCGAACCTTGGACTTCTTTATCTTGAAGTCACCCGGCAGCGTTGTACCGGGCAGCGCTATAACGACACAGAGATCCTCCCTGACGTTAGGAGCGCCGCAGACAATCTGAAACTCTTCTTCACCGACCAGGACCTTGCACAAGGTCAGCTTATCAGCATTTGGGTGCGGTTCAGCTGAAATCACCCTGGCTGTTTTCAGTGAGGCGAGATCTTCATAGAGAGACTCGACTGCATCAACCTCCAGGCCGAGCATGGTCAATTTATCTGCCAGCTCTTCCGGAGCAGGGGTGTCAAGTTTTACGTATTCCTGTAACCAATTTAATGTAAACTTCATGGTAGTTATTTGATCCGGAGCAAATTAGAACTGGGAGAGAAAACGCAGATCGTTTTCAAAATATAGCCTGATATCGTTGATTCCATACTTCAGCATAGCAATACGTTCAATACCGAGTCCGAAGGCAAACCCGCTGTATTTTTCGGGGTCATAACCTACCATCTTGAAAACCTCAGGGTCAATCATGCCGGAACCGAGTATTTCGAGCCAGCCCGTTTTTTTGCAGACGCGACAGCCTTTACCACTGCACATAACACACTCGATGTCGACTTCAGCACTGGGTTCGGTAAAGGGAAAAAAGCTCGGTCTGAAACGAAGAGAGAGCTCTTTCTCAAAAACTTTTTGCAAGAATACAGTGAGAACACCTTTTAGGTCTGCAAAAGAGACCTTTTCATCTACCAGAAATCCTTCAACCTGGTGAAACATCGGTGTGTGAGTTATATCGGAATCGCAGCGATACACTTTTCCGGGAGCGATTACCCGTAAGGGCGGCGGCTGTTTTTCCATGATGCGGGCCTGCATCGGGGAGGTATGGGTTCGCAGCAGGGTAGAATCGCTGATATAAAATGTATCATGCATGTCCCGTGCGGGATGATGAGCGGGTATGTTCAGCGCTTCAAAGTTGTAGTGATCCAGTTCGACATCAGGGCCCTCTGCTATGGAAAACCCCATGCCTTCAAAAATGGAGCAGACATCATCCATGATCTGGGTAATCGGATGGAGCTTCCCTGCCTGGGGTCTTCTGCCGGGGAGGGTGAGGTCAATGGCACTGCTGTCTCCGGTTGTGCCGACCGCATCGGAAATATCCCGCTGCTTCTGCCTGAAAACTGAATCCAGTTCCTTCTTAATGGTATTGGCCAGTTGTCCAAGGCGAGGTCGGTCCTCCTTGGCCACTGAGCCAAGTTTTTTCATAACAGCACTTATCTGCCCGTTTCTGCCAAGATAATCAACCCTGAAAGATTCCAAGTGTTTTTCATCGGAAATACCCTCAAGTGCGGCAACGGCTTCTCCGCGGATCTGCTCTAGCTCGTGCTCCATGTCGTCTACGAAAAATTAAGGGTCAATAAAACAGCATGCCGGTTACGATCATGAAAAACCGCAACCGGCATACACAGCAAAAAAAGTGGGGTCGGGTTTAAGCGTTAGCTGCGGCTGCGATTTTCACCACTTCGGAAAAAGCGTTGGGGTCGAGAATTGCCATGTTGGCAAGAACCTTTCGATCAAGTTCAACCCCGGCTTTTTTCAGTCCGCCCATAAATTGGCTGTAGTTGATGTCGTTCATCTGGGCGCCGGCATTTATGCGGGCGATCCACAGACGACGGAAGTCCCGTTTTTTATTACGACGGTCGCGATATGCGTACACGAGTGCACGATCGACTGCCTCTGTTGCAGTCCGATAGAGCTTATGACGACCGCCTCTATATCCTTTTGCGAGCTTGAGGACACGGTTCCTTCTCCTGCGCGCCTTAAAACCCCGGGTTACTCTTGGCATGATATACTCCTTTTTATCTTCTTACGCGGTATCAGACAGTGATATCTGGATCACCATCATTACATGTACGGTAAAATCTTCCTGATGGCCTTTGCATTGGCACTGTCAACAAGACCGGATTGTCTGAGTCCACGTTTTCTTTTGGTAGATTTCTTGGTCAGAATATGGCTGGTATATGCTTTGTTTCTCTTGATCTTGCCAGACCCAGTTAACTTAAAGCGTTTTGCAGCGCCTCTGTTTGTTTTCATCTTTGGCATTATATTACTCCTTTACAAACTATAAAGTGCCGGGACAGCAAAAACTGGCAGTGGGAGGCGCCGGTATTCTTTTGTCTCAGCGGGAAACGTTTATTTCTGAGCCTTCGGCCCGACAAACATGACCATCTGTCGTCCTTCCATGGAGGGAGGCTGCAGAATAATTGCATCTTCCTCAAGACTCTCGGCAATCTTGTTCATGGCTTCAAGGCCGATTGTCTGGGAATAGACGATTTCTCTTCCCCTGAAGCGCATGGTAATTTTAACTTTATTTTTTTGGCCAAGGAACTTCTTGATATTCTTAATCTTGAAGTTAAGGTCATGCTCCTCTGTTTTCGGACGGAACTTGATTTCCTTGGTTTCTACAGTGGTCTGTTTTTTCTTGGCCTCTTGCAGTTTTTTCTTCTGTTCGTAGCGAAATTTGTCGTAGTTCATGATCCGGCAGACTGGTGGATCTGCCGCTGCTGAAACTTCGACAAGATCAAGGCCCTCGTCGTAGGCTCGTTCCCGGGCATCTTCTGTTGTCAGTATGCCAAGCTGTTCTCCATCGGAGCCAATCAGCCTGACTTTCGGATGACGAATCGCATCATTCATCACCACCTTTTCCTCTCTCTGAACCGGGGTACCTTTTCCTCGTCTTTTAATATCGGGCCTCCTTTATTCTACGAACATGTATACCGACCGGGCAGTTTACTGTCTGCAGTCGGCGCTGAACAAAACAATCTAAATACCACGACCTTCCTGGCATTCTTGCAGGACTTTCGCAGCAAAGTCATTAACACTCATCGGCGGCAGGTTTTTACCATCCCTCATTCGAACAGTTACAGTACCATTTTCTTTCTCTTTTTCACCGACAATCAGCATATACGGAATTTTTTCCATTTGTGCTTCGCGAATTTTATAGTTCAATTTCTCATTGCGCAAATTTTTTTCAATCCGTACGCCGGCTTTTCTAAGGTCTGTATAAACCTTTTTACAATATTCGGACTGATCGTCGGTAATATTGAGTATTCTTGCCTGGATCGGCGCGAACCAGAGCGGGAAAACGCCGGCATAGTGTTCGATTAAAACACCGATGAAACGTTCGAGCGATCCCATAAGAGCTCGATGGATCATGATTGGGCGATGCTCCTGGTTGTCTGAGCCGGTGTAGGACACATCAAACCGTTCGGGGAGATTGAAATCGACCTGGATGGTCGAACATTGCCATGAACGGCCGAGCTGGTCCTTGATCTTGATATCAATTTTGGGTCCGTAGAAGACGCCTTCTCCCGGATCAATCTCGTACTCGAGTCCCTTTTTCTCCAACGCCTGCTTCAGGGCGTTGGTGGATTCCTCCCAGTGAGAATCAGTACCCACTGATTTTTCAGGCCGGGTAGAGAGATAAATATCATACTCTGAGAAACCAAATCTCTTGAGAATCAGGAGGTTGAGGTCGAGAATATTGAAAATCTCTTCTTCAAGCTGATCCTCTCGACAGAAAATATGCGCATCATCCTGGGTGAACCCTCGCACCCTCAGAAGACCATGAAGTGCTCCTGCCCGCTCATATCGGTAGACGGTTCCAAGTTCAGCCCAGCGAATCGGAAAATCGCGGTAACTTTTCTTGTGACTGTTGTAAATCCCGATATGGAAGGGACAGTTCATCGGCTTAAGCTGATATTTTACATCATCGATCTGCATGGGGGCATACATGTTCTCTGAGTAAAAATCTAGATGGCCCGAGGTCTGCCAAAGGTCCTGCCTCGCTATATGCGGTGTGTAGAGGAGCTCATATCCGTGCCGGTAGTGTTCGTCTTTCCAGTAATCCTCTATGAGTCTTCTGAGCTGGGCACCTTTGGGCTCCCAGAGAATAAGCCCCGGTCCAACCTGGTCCTGAATGGTGAAAAGCTGGAGCTCTTTGCCAAGTTTGCGGTGATCACGTTTTTTGGCTTCTTCGAGCTGGTTCAGATACTTTTTCAGCTCTTTTTTGTCGTAAAATACGGTGCCGTAAATACGCTGCAGTACATCATTTTTTTCATCACCGCGCCAGTAGGCGCCGGCCACACGCAGCAGTTTGAAGTCTTTGATCCATGAGGTGTCTGGAAGATGGGGGCCTCTGCAGAGATCCAGGAACGTACCCTGCTTGTAGATGCTGATTGTCTCATCTTCAATTTCTTCAAGGATTTCGACTTTATATTTTTCGCCCTGCTGATTAAATTTTTTAATAGCGGTGAGCCGACTTCCTTCCTGTCGGACAAACGGATGCGCGCCGGCAGCTATTTCGGCCATTCGCGCTTCAATCCTATCGAAATCCTCAGGGCTGAATGGTTCATCCCGGAGAAAATCATAATAAAATCCGTTTTCAATGGCTGGGCCTATGGCTATTTTGACGTCGGTGCCGTAAAGGTCTCTGACGGCCTGAGCCATGACATGGGCGGTGGAGTGCCTCAGAATATCAAGTGCCTCATCACTGCCAACTTGAATCGGAGTAAGAACAGTATCTTCGAGCAGCTCAGTGCTCAGGTCGACAGCTGTATCGCCAACAAAGGCAGCAACAGTCTTCTTTCTCTGTTTCCCTGAGAGCAGTTGAACCATCGCTTCCTTGACGGTGGTTGATGCAGGAACCGTCAGGGCATCTCCATCCTTAATTTGTACTGAAATATCAGCCATATCTTTTGCCATAGAATAGCAAAGGCTAAAGAGCAAACGGGTGTCGAATCCGTTCTTCCTTTAGCCTTTTTATCTGGTAGGCGCGGGCGGGATTGAACCGCCGACATCTACCACGTCAAGGTAGCGCTCTCCCACTGAGCTACGCGCCTGTCATTAATACAAGGTTTATGCCTGCCATCCGTATTGCTGGGGACTTTACGGTGTCTTCGCTGCCGATGATCAGCAGTAGAAAATTCGACGGGGTCAATATACGTACGATTCCTCATGACGGCAAGTATAAAACCTGTTTCAATTACCAGTAAACAAGTAAACTGTCAAGAAGAAATAGAGTCCAAGCCCTCAGAAATTAACACTTATGAGGCATGGGAGCGACGCTCTATTGCTTTGGCCAATGTATATTTATCTGCATGTTTAATATCCATGCCCATTGGTATGCCGCATGCCAGCCGGGTCAGCTTGACAGGCAGGGCCTGAAGCCGGTCAATGAGGTAAGAGGCAGTGGCTTCTCCAGGGACCGTAGAGCTGGTGGCAATGAGAATCTCGTTGATTCCGTTGGAACCAATGCGGGCAACAAGCTCATTTATCTTGAGTTCCTCGGGTCCGATTCCATCAATCGGCGAGAGAACGCCATGCAGGATATGGTAATGCCCCCGGTAAGTATCAGTTTTTTCAATTGCGATAAGATCTCCAGATTGTTCGACAACACAGACAATGGATGAATCTCGTCTCGGGTCAGCGCAGATGACACAGGGGTCATCTTCTGAGAAGGTGAGACAGCGGGAGCAAAGCTGTATTGATTTGTGGAGTTCTGCAAGGGCTTCTGCCATTTCCCTGGCGTCAGCCTGAGGCTTTCTCAGGATGTTCAAGGCAATACGGGTAGCAGTTTTCGATCCGATTCCGGGAAGGGAGGAAAAGCTGCGGATGAGCCTCTCGAGAGCAGGTGGGACAATGTGCAGGTTACTCATGGCCGGATAGATTAGAAGAGGTTGCCAAGTCCAGGAATCTGCATACCACCGGCTAACCCTGCCATCTCCTGTTTGCCGAGTTCCCTGGCTTTTCGTATGGCATCATTGGTGGCAGCTGTTAAAAGGTCCTGAAGCATCTGTTTTTCTTCAACCGAGATGAGAGCTTCCTCGATGGAAATACTGACAATGTCTCCTTTGCCGGTTGCCGTTACGTTGACCATCCCGCCGCCAGCACTTCCGGTTATGGTCTTGCTGGCCAGGTCGTCCTGAATTTTGGCCATTTTTGCCTGCATTTCCTTGGCTTGCTGCATTAAAGAATTGAGATCCATTTGTTTTTCCTTTTTACACTGTTTATTTAACGGCTTTTGGAGCCAATGCGGATATCACCCACCTGGCCGCCGAAGATTTCTTCCGTCATCAGCACCAGCGGATGAGATGCCAGTTTCTGACGCTGTTTTTTAGGCCCTTCAGACGCCTTGATGTCCGGATCATCAGACTGGGCAGGGGTGACAAAGCGGATAATGTAATCTTTTTGAAAAAAATCGAGAATATATTCTGTGAGTACTTTTCTATTTTCCACCGTGCGCAGCAGTGTGCAATCATTGGCATCGCCAAATGCCACCAAGAGCTCCTGCCCCCGGTCCTTGATCTCACTGGCCTGCTGGAGATTCTGGGCCATCCACGGTTTGAGTTCTTTCAGGTAAATAATGAAGTCGAGCCAATCTTTCCGTATCTCACGCCGCTGGTCAGTATTATGAGAAGGGGCAGCCGGTTTTTCTTCAGGAATATTTTCACTGAAACTCTCAATCTGGTGTTCAAATTCAGGAGGTGGCTCTTCTGTTCTCCAGGGTGGAGAACTTTCAGTGACCGGGGGTGTCTGGGGTAACGGTTCCGGAGGCGGTATGTCCGGCTGCTGCTGATTCGAAAATTCAGCTATTTTTTTTTTTGGCTCGGGTTTTTCAGGAGCTGCAGGTAATGGCGCCTCATGGAAGGTGGCAGGCTCCTTCGGGAGTTTATCCAGCACCAGGTCCAGCTGGGATAACAGCGAAGCGACCGGAATAACATTCCCTGATTCGATAATAGATATAAATGAGGTCTCCAGGACAAGCTTAGGCTGAAGTGAAAAACGTATGTCCTCGGCTGCCTGCATAAGCAGGTTCAATTTCTGGTGAATGGTTTCAACGGTAAAATTTTCAGCAGTCTGGCGCAGCGCCTGCAGGTCGTCATCGGGGAGGTCAAGCAGTTGATCGCATTCCCCGATCTTGATGAGCAGAAGGGACCTGAAGCATTCAAGCAGGTCGGTCATGAACCGTTTAACATCCATACCGAATTTGAAGGTCTCGTCGAGACTTGCAAGCGCTTTGGCTTTATCACCCTGGAGAAGTGCCAGGACGAGACTGTTAAGCACGTCACGATTTACAAGACCAAGCACATCAACGACCTCTTCAACGGTGATCGGAGATTCGCCATATGAGAATACCTGGTCAAGCAGGCTGAGACCATCGCGCACTGAGCCTTCGGCTTCCCTGACAATCAGTGAGAGCGCCCCGGCGTCGATCTTGATACCTTCGTTTTCAGCAAGTCTTGTAAAGTGCGCAGCGAGCTCTGCTGACTGCACTCTCTGGAGCTCAAAGCGCTGACATCTTGATAAAATAGTAATGGGTATTTTATGCAGCTCGGTTGTCGCAAACATGAAATAGACATGTGCGGGAGGTTCTTCCAGTGTTTTCAGCAGGGCATTAAAGGCCTCTGTTGTCAGCATGTGGACTTCATCGATAATAACGATTTTAAAAGATGACGAAGCCGGCATGAATTTGAGTTTTTCCTTGAGTTCCCGTACCTCCTGAATACCGCGGTTGGACGCGCCGTCTATCTCGTAGAGATCAAGGGCTGATCCAGTTGTTATGCCCGTGCACGAGGGACATTCATTGCATGGATTAACCGTTGGTCCATTCTTGCAGTTGAGTGCTTTGGCCATCAGGCGTGCAAGAGTCGTTTTGCCTACGCCGCGCACTCCAGAAAATAAAATGGCATGGGCGACACGATTACGCTTGAGGCTGTTTTGCAGAGTTTTGACGACAGGCTTCTGACCAACGACTTCTTCAAAGGTCTGCGGCCTGGACTTACGGGCAAGAACCAGATAGGACATAGGGTACCGTCCAAATGGAGATGGAGTGACTAAGCACCAGGTGCTGAAAAAATGATAGCCGGGTGACCCTGCGGCACACAAAGAGGTTCACTACCGTTGCTTCCTCCCGGACCTGGCGGGGTTCGTGATTCTTTGTTGCGCAGGACCCGGCTATCAAACCGAAATCACTGATTTATCAACCGTTGAAACAGAAGAAAAAAGGGTAACATAGTTTCTGTTCGACGGCGAAAATCCAATCCGGATCTATACTCATTTTTGACATTCGCGTCAAGTTAATCCGAGCCGGATTTTCAGTTGTTTTGCATTAAAAAATATAAGAGGCTTTTGCAACTCGGTCAATGCAAAAGCCTCTTAAAATTGGCGGAGAGGGTGAGATTCGAACTCACGGTACTTGCGTACACACGCGTTCCAGGCGTGCACCTTAAGCCACTCGGTCACCTCTCCGGCAAGTTACGTGCTATCCTGTAAGGGTGTATTACATAAACGTTCAAGTTAAATTTATCAATTAAAAAGTGTTTGTGGAAAGAAAAAACAGTTCGAGGCGTTTATGGGCGTGCTATCCCCGTCGCTTTCTAAAAAAGGTTTTGAGAAGATCACCGCACTCTTCCTCGAGAAGACCTCCCTGGACAACAAGATTATGATTCAACAATCCGTCTCCCCCAATTTGATATTTTGAGACGGCTGCCCCTGTCTTTGGATCGAAGGCACCGAAAACCAGTCGTTCAATTCGTGAATGAATGATGGCTCCCATACACATGATGCACGGTTCCAGGGTTACATAAATCGTCGTGCCGGTCAGCCGGTAATTTTCAAGTTTTCCGGCTGCCAGACGGATGGCATTTATTTCCGCATGTGATGTGGGATCATTTGTCGATATGGGACTATTGCCGGCAGTTGCAATTAATTTACTGCCATCGGTGATAACGGCTCCAACCGGCACTTCGTTGAAGGTACTGGAATTACAGGCTTCATTCAGTGCTATCCGCATCCAGCCAATGTCTTTATCCGTATAAAACATAATAATAATGGTTATATAGGGAGTTGTGCCGTAATTCGACCATTGTTCATTATAAGGTAAATATACAATTTTGTTTGCATTTTTTTTTTTGCTAACGTATAAGGATAGTGGGGGAATTACAATTACGAAATATCAGATACGGTACCGTAATGCCAGGAAAACATGCAATACTCATGTACGACTCCTGTTCAGGCAGTTCTGAAATAATCGAAAATGCCTTATCCAATAATCATGTCCTGATTATTAAAGACAGTATCGATGAATTTCAAGCGGAAATGACCGGCAGGGAGTATGCCCTTGTCATTTTCGGGGTCGATGCCCTTCGTGGTGCACGGATGAAGGTACTTGAAAAAATTCATCGGAAAAGCCCGTACACTCCAATAATTGTCACCAGCGCCAAAGAGAAACCGGAGTTTGTTGTAAAGGTCATGAACGCCGGCGCATGCGACTTCCTGGCCCACCCAATATCGCCCGAACGTATCACAATGGCAGTGGAACGGGCTATAGAACTGAGGAGCCAGCGGCATGAAATTGACTATCTTCGTCACCGGCAGGATGTTGTTTATGACTTCCGCGAGGTGATCGCCAATAGTGTTCGGATGAAATCAGTTCTGAAGACTTTACAAAAATTTGCCGGGACTGATTCGACAATTCTGATCACGGGGGATACCGGTACTGGAAAAAGTTTCCTCTCCGGTACGGTTCATTTTAATTCACCGAGAAAAAGCAAACCGTTTGTAAAAATTAATTGTGCCAATATCCAGGAATATCTTCTTGAGTCAGAACTCTTCGGGCATGAGAAGGGTGCCTTTACCGGAGCAGAAAAACAGAGAATCGGCAGGTTCGAGCAGGCCGGCGGGGGAACGATCTTTCTGGATGAGATCGGGGAAATCAGTCTTGGACTGCAGTCCAAACTATTACGTGTTCTTGAAGAGAAATCATTTGAACGGGTTGGCGGCAATAAAACGATCATTGCAGATGTCAGAATCATTGCCGCAACAAACAAAGATCTCGTTAAACAGGTTGAAGAAGGGCAGTTTAGAGAAGACCTCTATTATCGGATCAATGTCCTGCCTGTTGCCCTCCCTCCCCTGAAAGACCGGCATGAGTGCATCCTGCCGCTGGCGGCCAGATTGCTCCGTCGCTATTGTCAGGCCGTCAACAGGTCGATAAAAGGTTTCTCAGGTAATGCCACTGAAGCAATTCTGGCCTACGACTGGCCGGGAAATATCAGACAACTGGCAAATACCATAGAACGTGCAGTTATACTGGAAGAGAGTGATCTGATTCAGGAAAGTAACCTGGCATTACCGCCAAGGCGAAGGATACATAGCAGTTCGGATAAGCCGCTAATTCTCGAGAAGCGAAGGCGAAGCGACAGGATTGGCGGAGAGGGTGACGGATCTCTTGCAGGGCGGGAAAAGGAACTGATTGTTCATGCCCTGGAGGAATGCCTCTGGGTACAGAAGAGTGCAGCCCTGAAACTTGGCATCAGTCCAAGGGCCTTAAATTACAAGATTCGCAAGTGGGGTATTACCCATCCGCACTGGCGAAGGAACAAGGCAAGATAAAAGACTTACATCTCTTCCACTTCAACAAGCATTGAATCTATGACGGCCAGACCCTGTTCCCAGAATATCGGGCTGTTGAGGTCGATCCCGAAAGGTTTCAGCAAGTCATAAGGTGATGATGAACCGCCTGCGGCCAGCAGGTCCAGGTATTTTTCTACAAATGGCGCCCCCTCCTGCTGGTAAACACCATACAACGCCAGAACCAGCAGTTCTCCAAAAGCATAGGAGTATACGTAGCCGGGTGTTGACAGGAAATGAGGTATATAGCTCCACCATACCTGATAGTCATCCTGCAGGATGACCGAGTCCTGGAACATTTCCTGCTGGGTTTTCATCCAGAATGAACAGAGCTGTTCATTGCTGAGTTCGCCATGCGCTCTTCTGCCTTCGTGCATCAGCTGTTCGAAACGATTCATTGCTACCTGCCTGAACACGGTGGCAAAAACCGATTCCAGTTTCTGGCAGATAAAGGCTTGTTTTTCTTTTTCATTTTTGAGGATCTCAAGCTGTGACTTGAAAACCAGCAGTTCGGCAAACACAGATGCGGTTTCTGCGAGAACAAGCGGAGTGTCGCTGTTGTAATAGCCGTTTCCGGCGGCAAGTACCTGGTGAACGCCATGTCCGAGTTCATGGGCGACCGTTGATACATCACGTAATGTACCGGTATAATTTACCATAACAAAGGGATGAATCTCTGGAACACAGGGGTGCGCAAAGGCACCGCCGCGCTTGCCGCTAAGAATGGGAGCATGTATCCAGGAGTTCTTGAAAAACTGTTCAGCGATGCTGCCTGTCTGTTTAGAGAATTCAAAGAAAGAACCCAGTACCATTTCAGTACAGCGGTTCCAGTCGATTGATCCTTCCGGCAGTGCAGGGAGCGGTGCATATCGATCATAATCGTGAAGCGTATCGAGTTCGAGGATTCGTCTCTTCAGTTTATAGTAGCGGCTGACAATATCATATCTTCCTGTAACAGCATTAACCAGAGTATCTACCGTTTCGTCATTGATCTGGTTGTCAAGATTCATTGAGCTGACCCAGCGCTGGTGATTTCGCAACCGGTCGGTAATCATTTTTTCAGCTGCAAGGGTGTTGTAGATGTGGGTGAGGATATGATTCTGACTTCGCAGTCCAGCTGTCAGGTCAGCAGCTGCATTTTTTCTGACAGCACGATCCGGATGATATAAATCACTGAGAACCTCCTCCTCAGTTCTTTGATCAGTCCCAAACTTTAAATTGCCGATCACTTTCTCAAAAAGTGTGGTCCAGCTTTTTCTTCCGACAGTTCTGGTTTCAATCAGGAGGCGTTCTTCAATCTCTTCGAGCTGGTGGGGCCGATAACGTCTCATTACCTCAAGGTAGTGGCGATATTTGGCCAGCTGCGGGTCGGCCAGCAGAGAGACAACTTTTTCCTCTTCCAGCTTGTTCCATTCAAGTTCAAAGAAGACAGTCTCTTTGCCGCAGCCGTTAGAGAGCTCGTGAATTTTCTGGTAGAGGGCGCCCGCAGCTTCATTGTCTATCTGGGTCGTAAAATTAAGAAATGAATAGGTTGCCAGCTTTCCGATACGGCAATCAAGACGTTCGAGGCGAACGACAAGACTGTGGAGCTCGACGGAGGTGAGCCCGGCAACAGCACCCCGGAATTTTCTTCCAATAGCATTCGATTCCTTCTCGCACCAGTCCGTATCCTCTATAAATTCAGGGCTGTCTGATGAACGGTAAAGATCGGAGAGCTTCCAGACGACGTTGTCTGTCCCAAGTTCGGTATTAAGCTGCTGAGGTTCTGTCATCTCAGTTACCTAGTAATTCCCTGATAAACGGACCCACTGCTTCTGTCCCAGATTGATCAACTAATGTTATCGTCTTCGAGCCGACGACGGCCATATCAGCCTTACCGGTAATCTCCAGGACGTCTGCCCGGCTCTGGATACCAAAGCCGACGGCCAGGGGCAGTGATGTTGCCGCACGGCAGCGGGCAAGGTAGGAGGAGAAATCCGAGCCAAACTCAGACTGCTTTCCGGTCACTCCCCGGCGAGCTGTGCAGTATATAAAACCGCTGCCGATGCCGCTCAGTGTTTTCATTCTCTCATCTGTAGAGGTTGGAGCGAAAATCAGAATTGGATCGATATGGCTGGCTTTTGCCTTCTCGCAGAATTCAGCGCCTTCTTCCGGAGGCAGATCCGGTATAATGAAACCCGAGATGCCGCCTCGATGGGCTGCTGCAATAAACTGTTCTTCGCCGTATTTATAGATGATATTAAAATAAGTCATATAGAGAAACGGGATATCATAGGTACGGCACATTTCACTGCCAAACTCAATGCAGTCAGCGACGGTGGTGCCATGTGCGATACTTTCCTGGTTGGCCTTTAAAATTACGGGACCATCAGCCATTGGTTCTGAAAAAGGAATCTGCATCTCGATGCAGTCAACTCCGTTTTCAACCATTTGTTTTATGACACTCCGGTTATCGTCAAAGGAGGGATAGCCGAGGACGATATGGGTCATTAAGAGGATATCTTTTTCCTTTTTTCTCTCACTTAAAAATTGTTCAAGCTGCATTTTGTTCACCACGATCCAGGCCTGTCCGGATCCAAAAAATTATTTACTGTAAAGTTTCGCACGTTCAATGATAAATTCTTTCCATGACGGGTCATCATAGGCATGGGCGATTGTGAAAATATCTTTGTCTCCGCGTCCTGACATATTGATAATGACGGCATCATCCTTTGATAAATCTGGTGCTTCCTTAAACGCTTGAACGAAGGCATGTGCAGATTCAAGTGCGGGGATAATGCCTTCTTTTTTCATTGTCAGATCAAGCGCTTCCATTACTTCCTGATCGGTTGCCGATTCAAAGCGGACGGCTCCCTGATCATTGAGGTCAGATAATATAGGCGAAACCCCGACATAATCCAGCCCGGCGGATACAGAGTGGGTATCGAGCATTTGGCCGTCTCTGTTCTGGAGAAACATTGTCTTATAGCCCTGGGCGATTCCGGGCGATGCGTCATTACCGCAGAGCCTGGTGGCATGTTGACCACTGTCAAGCCCGAGTCCACCGGCTTCTACGCCAACGAGTTCTGTCCCTTCTTCCCTGATGAACCGTCCAAACACTCCCATGGCGTTGGACCCCCCGCCGACGCAGGCATAGACTCTGGCCGGCAGGCGGCCGTGCTGCTCAAGAATCTGGGCGGCGGCTTCGATACCGATGATTGACTGGAACCATGATACCATCTCCGGGAATGGCGCCGGGCCGCAGGCGGTCCCGAATACATAGTGGGTGTTGTCCATATTGGTCACCCAGTCACGGAAGGTTTCATTGATTGCATCTTTGAGCGTCTTTGAACCGTCCTGTACAGAAACAACCGTGGCGCCCATTTTTTCCATCCAGAAGACATTCGGTCTCTGGCGCATGATATCTTCCGCACCCATATATACGGTGCATTCAAAACCAAATTTAGCGGCCATGGTTGCCGTCGCTACTCCATGCTGTCCGGCCCCGGTTTCGGCGATGACTCTGGTTTTACCCATTCGTTTAACGAGAAGACCCTGGCCCATGACATTGTTGGCTTTATGTGCACCGGTATGGTTAAGATCTTCTCGCTTGATGTATATCTGCGCGCCGCCGAAATGCTTTGAAAGATTTTCAGCGTAAGTTAACGGTGTCGGTCGACAGGAATAGGTCGACATCAAATCGATGTATTCCTGCCAGAATGATGGGTCCTTGCGTATCTCTTGAAAGGCAATTTCCAGTTCCTGAAAGGTGTCATGCAGGACCTCGGGAATAAATTGTCCGCCCCATTGGCCGTAATACCCCTTTTTACTCATTATCTTCTCCATGTTATTAATAATATTTCAACAGGCAACGAACCGATATTTTCTTAGGGAAATTTCGGGGAAGACCATATGTTCATATAGTCCCTGAAGGCGTGCCTTTCCAGAATGCGTTTTCGTATTGAACCTACACTAAATTTCATATTTTTCACAAGGATGAAAAACGGCTCAAACCATATCGACCTGAACCATCAATTTTGCAGCGGGTCATTGGGGTTATTCTCCTGAAAGTTCAATTCTACAGACCGCTGCAAAATCTTCCGGATAGTGACCGTTGATGAACCGATGTTGACTTTCGCTGAAAGCGCCCGGGGACTCAGGTAGTTTAGGCAGGAGACAGTAGATGAGCGGCTGAGTCTGTTCAGCAGCGTCGAACCGCTTTGAATATTCAATAGAGGTAACCATTCGTGCCCCCCGTCCAGCCAAGGCCTGCTGGGCCTTCAGGATTGCCGTATCTATTGAGCGGCGGATCTTGGTGTCTGTCTCAGCAATGTTGCCTGCCCAGTGCCCCTTTTTATACGGTTTGGTCATTACCTGCAGTTCCCATTGTGAGGTCTGGGCCTTGGGTACGAACAGCATGACGTTCTCGTCCTGCCAGACGATGAGGCTGTTTTCTCGATCTGTTCTGCCGTCCATACGTTTATTTCTATCAATAGCCTGCATGTAGGCTTCAAAGAATATCTTGTTATAGCTGCTGCGGTATTGCTCTATTATTTCTGCAATCATGTCGCCACAGGAGAATGGATTATAGCTGCCAGTTGAGCTGGAAAACCCGTCTGGATAGCCTTCAACGGAGCGCGGGACAAGGGCATACTGCTGGTGAATCTGCTGGTGAGAGGCGTGCAGTCTATAGCCGGACGGTGCAAAATCAAATCCAAAATTCCACCCCCATAATGTTGCCTTGAGGTTATTAGGCTGATTTTTCAGTTGGCTCTGAATTTCCTGGCGGAGCTCTTCAAGTCCGTCTTCTGATAGTTTACCATGGTCATAGGCAATGTTGAGCGCCTCGGCAAGCCTGATATAGGTGCGCTGGTAATAGAGGTGGCGAAGTCCTGTCATATCCTGTGGCCGCAGGGATTCAATATCGTATCGTATTGCATCGTCAGCCATATTGGCAGCATAATGACCGTCTCCAATATATGAGTTTTTTCTCAGGTATTCGTAGACATGGGTTCCCGTCTCATCATGATAGTCCCCAACGATCTCACTTGCTCCCTGGGCTCCCGGCCTGATAACCATGGCAATTTTATAGTTGTCAGGCAGGGCCGGATTATTTGCCACAGCTTCAAAAAGTGCATGATCTGATATCTCAGCCCTCACCATGCCGTTGCCGTCAGATTTGTATTTAAGGCCTGAAACCTTCCCTGAGTGGGTGGTTGTAAAAAGACAGCAGATATGGGCCAGCTGGATAAGGTCCTCAGGGTCCGTTGAAGTGGTTGCCAGGCTGAGCTGGAGCGGGCGGGGGAACCTGGATATGATCCTTTCATCAATGCCGCTGGATGAGAGGAAGCGGGATAAAGATACCTGTTCCCGGGGCGCCAGTTTGATTCTATCATAGTCTTCAGCGCTGCGATCTGCCCAGTTTTTGCCAATGAAAGTCGTTCCTTGAAAAGAGAACGGGTTGGCAATTTCATAGATCCAGTCAGCTCCCGAGACATGGACATCACCGTCCGGATAATTGTTGAGGTTGTCAACCTTGTTTAATGACTGGTCAACACCAAGCAAGTCATGTTTGGTCCTCGATCTCAGGTTCTGAGTGACATATGAAGGTTTGTGAATTCCGAAGTAGAAAGATCCGTCCGGGACTATGCAGGTTCTCATATTGATCGTGTTTTGTAAAATTACTTTTTCTTCCAGATTACAAGTGCCTTCTGGTAAACATCAGACCTGGAAATGCCCATGTCAACAGAAACTTTTTTACAGGCATCCTTCATGGAAAGATCACTGTTCAGATAGTACCAATTGAGGATTTCCTCAATATTCTCTCCCGCAGCGACTTCCTGAACACCGGGATGGATAATGACCACGAGCTCCCCTCGAATTTTTTTGTCCTTGATTGTTGCTGAAAGCTCTGCCAGAGTCGTTTCGTTAATATCTTCAAATTTTTTTGAAATTTCACGCGCCCAGAGCACGGTACGGTCGCCCAGTATTTCTTCCGCGTCAGAAATAAATTTATAGATCCGGTGTGGTGATTTGTAAAATACCAGCGGGTATTCAGATGAACGAAGAGCGCTGAGCAATTGACGTCTTTGCCCGGATTTGGCAGGAGGAAATCCAATGAACAGAAAAGAGCCAGGGGTTAGCCCCGCACAACTGACCGCAGCACTGAGGGCAGAAGGGCCGGGGATCGGTATAATCTTCAGTCCCTGTTTACGCGCTTCTCTTACAAGAATACTGCCGGGGTCTGAGATTGCCGGTGTTCCCGCATCACTGACGAGGGCAATGTCAGCTCCAGAGGCCATCCTGGCAACGAGTTCGCTGGAACGCTGAGATTCTTTTTCCCGATAATAACTGACCAGATCGGTCGTTATGCCGAAATGAGTCAGGAGTTTTCTGGTGTGACGAGTATCTTCTGCTGCGATAAGATCAACGTCCCTGAGAATCCGTAAGGCCCGCTGAGTAATATCTTCCAGATTTCCGATAGGAGTAGCAACGATGTAAAGTGATCCAGTCATAAGATTTTGAAAATTCAGATAAAAAAAGTTTACTATACTATCTGACAGACATTATGGACAATCAATGAAAAAAATGCACCTGCTTTTCTTGATTATGGACGTATACTGTTTAGTATATGAACAGATATTCATATATGGTGAAAAATGATAGAAGACATTTGTGAAAGAAGAATTATACATGAAGATCGTTTGGCTAAAGCCCGGACCCTTCTGCCTCGGCAGATTGATATTGAAGGCATGAGTGATCTTTTCAAGGCCATGGCCGATCCTGGCAGGGTGCAGATACTCATGGCGCTTGATGTTCAGGAGATGTGTGTCTGCGATCTTGCAGCGCTGCTTGGCGTTTCTGAGTCAGCTGCAAGTCACCAGATGAGAATTTTAAGAAATATGAACCTGGTAAAGAACAGAAGAGAAGGGCAGGTACTTTATTACCGTCTGGTGGATGATCATGTCATGCAACTCATTCGGGTTGCCCATAATCATGTTCTGGAAACTGCAGGGTGAAGGATATGAGCTTGATTTATGCTGTGGGAGTAGAGATGTGGAGAATTTTGCTGGACTCATCTCCCTATATTCTCCTTGGAATCGTAGCGGCTGGTTTTATTAAAATATATATTAATGAGAATTTTATCTCCAGACATCTCAGTCAGGGTAAATATCTCTCTGTTTTAAAGGCTTCTTTTTTCGGAGTTCCGCTTCCCCTCTGATCGTGCGGAGTGCTGCCGGCGGCAGCATCATTTAAAAAGCAGGGAGCCAACAAGGGCGCACTGGCATCATTTCTCGTCTCAACCCCTGAATCAGGTATCGACTCTATTGCCATAACCTATGCGTTACTTGATCCGATCATGACCGTAGTAAGGCCTGTTGCTGCCTTTGTTACCGGTGTTTTCGCTGGAATTTTTGAAAATATATTCTCATTTGATCAAAAAAATGGCAACAATGAGGGAGAAGATACCGGGATCGACGGCTGTTGTTCACAAAATTCAGATCAGCATCAGGATCGAGATCCCCGGCCAATCGGATTTATCGCCAAAATGACTGCCGGCCTCAAATATGGTTGTGATGATGTCTGGGGTGATATTGTGTTCTGGTTCTTTGCAGGGCTGCTGGTTGCTGGAATCATAACGGTATTTATTCCTGAGAATATTTCAGAGATGGTTCTTGGCGGCGGCCTGCTGTCAATGCTGACCATGCTGCTTATCGGCATGCCCCTGTATATCTGTGCGACAGCCTCGACCCCGGTTGCCGCCGCTCTATTATTAAAAGGAGCAAGCCCGGGTGCCGTTCTTGTTTTCCTGCTGGCAGGGCCGGCAACCAATATGACATCATTGTCTGTACTGACCCGGATTCTCGGCAAGAGCGGGACAGTCAGATATCTCTTTGTCATTGCGCTCTCTTCAATACTTTTCGGATTAGGTGTTGACTGGCTGTATCAATTCTTATCAATTGAGCCGAGAGCTGTCATCGCTGAAGCCCGGGAGACAATGCCCGATACGGTGAAACTATTAGCAACGGTAATAATTCTGATTCTATCCCTCTATCATCTGCTGTTGTGGGTGAGAAACAGGTGGAGCAGAAGAAAAGAGAGATACAGTTATGTCGCAGGTTTTCCAGCACTTGACCCTGTGAAACAAAAACAATCCCCTGCTAAACACTCATACACCGAGAAATTAAAACACTAAAATTGACGAAACTGTCGTCTCATCTTAATTTCCACGTACTCAAACTGCTAAATCATACATATCGTAACGATAAAATTGTTCTTCACGTTTTTCACAGAGATTAGGCAAGGATTATATAATGATTAAAAACATAGGAATTCTCACGGCTGGCGGTGACAGCCCTGGTTTAAATGCAGCTATACGTGCGATTGGTAAATCCGCACTGGATACAGGCCGGATGGAGGTGGTTGGTTTTAAAGACGGCTTTCGGGGACTTATGGAGAACCGGGTTATGCGTCTTGACCGTCATATGCTGTCCTCTATCATGACGCTTGGCGGCACGATTCTCGGAACGAGTCGTGACAAGCCGCATAAAATGCCGGTCGGCGGTGAGCTGATGGATATGACAGAGGTGATTTGCGATAATTACTCCAAGCACAATCTTGACGCCCTGATTTGCATTGGCGGTGGTGGAACCCAGAAGAATGCCTACCGCCTTTCCCAGAGAGGTCTCAAGATTTTGACTCTGCCGAAGACAATTGATAATGATGTCTATGGAACGGATGTGACATTTGGCTTCGACACCGCTATGGAGATAGCCACTGAAGCAATTGATAGACTTCACTCAACAGCGCACAGCCATCACCGAATCATTGTGGTTGAAGTGATGGGACACAATGCCGGCTGGCTTGCCCTGGGGGCTGGGGTCGCCAGCGGGGCTGATGTTATTCTCATTCCGGAAATACCCTATGACATGGAGAAAGTGGTTAATGCCATTCGACTGCGTAAACAGCGTGGAACTAATTTTAGTATTGTTGTCGTCGCTGAAGGTGCATTGTCAACCGTAGAACAGAGTCAGCTTGAAAGGATCAGGAAAAATAAAATCAAAGCTAAAGAAAACGGCGGCAGTAAAGATAAAAAAAGGACTCAGGACGCATATCTGAAATTTTCAAAGAAGCGATCAGCCCATACCCTCCTGCTTTCACAGCAGCTCGAAGAAATGACCGGACTTGAATCACGGCTCACCATCCTTGGTCACCTTCAGCGGGGCGGTACGCCGTCGGCGACCGACCGGGTGCTGGCAACTCAGCTTGGCAGCGCCTGCATCAGATATATAGAAGAGGGGATGAGCGGCATGATGATTGCCATAAAAGGTGAGACGACAATGCCGATACCGCTGGAAGATGTGGTTGGTAAAAGAAAAGTTGTACCTCAGGATCACTGCTGGGTTGAGAGTGCTCGAAGTGTCGGTACCTGTCTTGGTGAATGAGCCGGTTCAGCACCCCGAGGGCAAATCATTAGATTGAGTGTTAAGAGGGAGAAAAAAATGAAGATCTGGAAAGTCAAATCAATAAAGCGCCTGACCATGGTAATTGCGGCTCTGTTATTCTCAGTGCTGATCACCTCCTGCGGCACCAGTAAGCTCGTTGCGACCTGGCATGATGAAACCTTTGCGGGAAGACATATTGTGCAGGATGTCTTAATTGTTGCAGTGACCAAAGACGAGACGATCAGACGTCTCTACGAAGATGGATTTGTTCAGGCGCTATCAAAGGATGGGGTGCGGGCGGTTGCCAGTTATACCCTTTCCCAGCCCGATATTAAACCGACTAAAGAGGGTGTCGATACGGCCGTTAAAGAAGCTGGCGCACAATCTGTGTTAATCACCAGATACCTCGGTACTGACACCAAGGAACATTATCGTCCTCCGCAGAGGACAATGATTTATGCTGATCCCATATTACAGGGGAATTCACGGTTATTATCCCATGGCCTACGGAGAGGTTTATTCCCCGGGCTACACGGTGAAAGTTACCACTATCTCACTTGAGTCAAATTTGTATGATACAAGTTCAGGAAATCTTGTCTGGTCAACGCGTTCAGAATCAATTAACCCGTCAATGACCAAAAAATATGTCGATGAACTGGTCAAATTATTTACAGGTGATCTTAAAAAAGCAAATCTTCTGTAAGCTTTCAGTACATACCTAGGTTCCGATTAGCGGCTGAACGGTAATCAGCCGGATACATTATCTTTAGAATACTCCATTGCCCCAAGCGATAGAATTCTTAGTTTATTCTATGCAGCAGCACTGTTACAGCTGCGAGATCAAAAGTTTCTGCCTATTGCAGGGAAATATCTTAAGAGGGGTCAGACAACCCAATTCTAAGAGGAGGTAATTTTATGAAGATTCTAACGTTCATGGTGGCAGCTTGTTTTCTTGTTAGTTTGTTCTTTGTCGGTGTCGTTCAAGGGGCCGACCAGAAAGTTGAGGCTCAGGCAATCGTCGACAAAGCAGGTGTTGTTGTTACAAGTTTTGCCAGCGATCCCAATCTCGATTGGTTCAGGAAGAAGGTGAAGGATGCCAAAGCCCTGCTGATCATACCGCAAAGTATCAAGGGGGCTTTTCTCGTCGGGGGGGCTGGCGGCAGCGGTGCTCTTGTTGTTCAAGATGGCACCACAGGTACATGGGGTTACCCTGCCTTTTATACACTCGGCTCGATATCTGTTGGTTTACAGGTCGGGGGTGAGGCCTCTGAGGTTATTCTGATGGTCATGACGGACAGAGGCATGGAGAGTCTGCTGACCAGCTCCTTCAAGCTTGGAGCCGATGCTACATTTGCCGCCGGGCCGGTTGGCGGAGGCGCGATGGCCCAAACTGCTGATATAGTGTCTTACTCCCGGTCAAAGGGTGCTTTTGTGGGGATGTCGCTTGACGGAGCCGTTATTAAGACAAAGGACAAGTTTAACGAGGCATATTACGGCAAGGTGCTCAGCCCGACAGATATTATAGTGAGGAAATCAGCTGTCAATCCATCAGCTGACTCACTCAGGGCTGCAGTTGCAGAAATAACAGCTAAATAACGGTCAAAATGACTTGGCAGGAATGAGAAGCCAGGCGAAGAAGTAATGCTTTGTCTGGCTTCTTTGTTAACAACCATATAGGTAGGTATTCTTGAACCTGGGGTATCACTTCATTGAGTAACCTGTAAATTTTCAATTATTTAAAGTAGGTATCAACCAGGATCAGCTCAGCTCGTGCCTGCTTCCTGAACTTACTGCATTTAATCTTGCAGTAGCTGTTGTCTGGAGACAGCTTGAGAACCTCCCGGAAATATGGACCCTGCAGGATTTCATCCAGTGATTTTGTTTTGAAATTAATCTGGTCGCTGTATTTTTCAATGAGATTGACAATGAACTGAAATGACGGTTCGTGCTCGGTTATATAGTTGCAGTGGGCAAGGCAGCAGGGGTGGACTGTGCCGTCTGCGGCAAAATAGATGGAATGATTCTGGAGGGGCTTACACAGCGCTCTTTCACCTGGGCCAACTGCTTTTTGCTGGAAACGTGAGAAAATTTCGTCCTTGAGTGAGAACGCAGTATTTTGAGGTTTCCGGCAGTCACTATTGTATTCCCTCGATGAGATGACAAAAAAACGGGTGCAGCCGATGTCCCTGGCCATCTTTTCAGCTTCCTGGACCTGACCTTCATTATGATCAAACAGAATAAACTGCCAATATGCAACTCCGCCGGAATCGGTGAATGACCTGATATTATCGACAATAGTCTGAAAATTGGTACCTTTTCTGTGCCTGGAGTGGCTGTCAGCCAGGCCATCAAGGGAAAAGTACATGTTGCCGTCAGTATAAAATTGACCGAGCGAGCCCCACCATTTAGGGTCCTGCACCGATCCATTAGTGCTCCCCATGAGCATGAGCGACGGACATTTATCCTTCAAATATGCCGCGATTTCAGGGAGCTGCGGGTTTGTGCATGGGTCCCCAAAATTGCCGCTGAAAGACAGCCACTTAAGAGAGTCGAACAACTGCAGGGGCAATTTTCTAAAATCATCAAGTGTGAGGAGATGGTGGTCGTAGGGTCGAACTTTTTTGGTTCGGCTGCAAAAAGGACAACGGGCATTGCATCGTGCTGATGCTTCAACATTGATGCCGGCGATATCTTTGAGACGGAGCATAATAGAGATATTTTAATAATTGTTATGGGAAGGTGAATAAAGAGCCTGGATTTCAAAACCAAAAAGGTTACCGGCCAGGGAAAAGAAAATCTTAGATTTATTTACAATCCATGAAGCAGCAATAAGCTTTGGGTTCCTGTTTCTTATATCATTATAACCGATAATACCTACGAAAATAGGTCAAGTAAAGGCCAGTGATCTTAAAATATCCCTACGGTCCCGAGACCTGTCGCTACGGGTTGATAAATGAAAGCGCTGTCCGGAATTAAATCACCTTAGTTTCAAGAAATAACCGTAACTTGACTTAAGTCAATTAAACATATGCTGTCTGTGTTATAAAAGAAGATAATATCTCACATTGCAGTACTCAGCTCATAACATTAAATAGGAGTGAGTATGCCCATCTTCAGTTATTTAGCCATACCAAGAAAAGGCGACAAAGAGACCCTTTGCGCCGATCTCATCGCCACGCGGCATTGTCAAGTGATTCCCGCCGATAACAAGGACGTTGTCGTGCTGGTAACTGATACGCCTGATGAAAGTACCGAAAAAAAACTTCAGCAGACCCTGAAGAACCTGCAGTCCCTGCAATCTCTCAGCCTGGCCTTTGGCTACGATGACAACGAAAAAAAAGGGAGTTAACGAGGTGACCATGAAAGTGAACAGACGAAGATTTATGAAATATGCGGCTGCAAGCAGTGCTGTTGCAACTGCTGGATCTCTCTTCCCGGGAATCAGTTTTGGTGACTGGCAGCAGATAAGCAGCAACTCGGGGATCGTTTCGTGGCAAAAGGCTCCCTGTCGTTTCTGCGGTACCGGCTGCGGCGTACTTGTCGGTGTCTCAGCCAACCGGGCAATTGCGGTGAAGGGTGATCCTAACTGCAGTGTTAATAAAGGCCTTTGCTGTATGAAAGGATATCATTCTGTCCAGGCACTCTATGGGAAAGATCGCCTGACAAAGGCGCAGGTCAGGAAAAATGGTTCAATGGTTGAGGTGCCTATTCAGGAGGCGCTTGATCTTGTTGCTCAGAAATTGCAAGAGACCAGAGATACCCACGGTAAAGATTCAGTTGCCATGTACGGATCTGGTCAGTGGACTATTCCTGATGGCTATGTGGCTTCTAAGCTCTTCAAGGGCTGCCTCGGGACCAACAACGTTGAAGCCAATGCCAGGCTCTGCATGGCCAGCGCGGTAACGGGCTTTATGACCTCCTTTGGGCTAGATGAACCGATGGGCTGCTACGAGGACATGGACCATGCCAATGTCTTTGTTACCTGGGGTAATAATATGGCCGAAATGCATCCGGTACTGTTTTCCAGGATGCTCGCTAACCGAAAGCGTCGTGCAAATGTGAAAATCATTGATTTTGCAACCCGCCTGACCAGGACCAGTCAGGCTGCCGATAAAACAATCATCTTTAAACCGCAGACCGACCTCGCTGTGGCCAATGCCATTTGCTACGAGATCATCAAAAATGACTGGGTTAACTGGGATTTTGTCAATGAGCACGTATCGTTTCACAAGGGTAAAACTAATATAGGCTACGGCACAGAGGATCATTTTGCCTTTACAGATAAGGCAGAATCAATCAGCCTGGATGAATTCAAACTATTTCTGGAAGATTATACTCCTGAAAAAGTAGAAAAAATTTCAGGTGTTCCTGCCAAGGAGATAAAGTACCTGGCTTCGTTATATGGAGATCCGGCCCTCAAGGTCACCTCATTCTGGTGCATGGGAATGAACCAGCACACGAGGGGCACCTGGATTAATAATCTTGTCTACAATATTCATCTCCTCGTCGGCAAGATATCAACGCCGGGAAACAGCCCATTCTCACTGACCGGACAGCCGAGTGCCTGCGGCACGGTGCGTGAGGTCGGTACCTTGACCCACAAACTCCCGCACGGTGTTGTGATGAATGAAAAAGATCGTCAGATGGCAGCAGAAATCTGGGATGTACCGGTGAGTAATATTGACCCGAAGCCATCCTACCACACGGTTGAGATGTTTCGTGCCCTTGATCGGGGCGATATCAAGTTTATGTGGATACAGGTAACCAACCCGATGGTCACCATGCCCAATCTCAAACGCTACAGGGACGGTGCCCTGAAGGATGATCGATTTCTGGTCGTCTCGGATGTCTACCCGACCCCGACAACCGATGTTGCAGATGTGATCCTGCCCGCAGCCATGTGGATTGAGCAGGAGGGTATGTTTGGCAACTCAGAGCGCCGCACCCAGCATTTCGGACAGATACTCGACCCACCTGGTGAAGCCATGTCCGATACCTGGCAGATCATCGAAGTTGCCAGAAGACTTGGGTTCGAGAAGCAGTTTCCTTGGAGCCAGGACGATTATATCGAAAAAATCTGGGAGGAATATAGACGCTTTCATGCCGGACCTAAGCACGAGATGGCCTCATATAAGATTCTGAATGAACGATCCGGGGTGCAATGGCCTTTTGTTGACGGTAAGGAAACCCGCTGGCGCTTCAATCCGAAATATGACCCGGCCTGCACGAATGGCAAGGACTTCGACTTTTACGGGAAGAAAGATAACCGTGCCTGGGTATGGGCTCGCCCCTATGAACCTGCGGCAGAGTCACCGGACAGCGAATATAATTTCTGGCTCAATACCGGTCGAGTAATAGAACATTGGCATACCGGTTCAATGACACGGCGGGTTCCCGTTTTACACAATGCGGTACCTTCGTCGTATGTTGAACTGCATCCTGAAGATGCAGCTGAACTTGGCGTGGTCAATGGAGAAAAAGTTAAAATCATTTCGCGACGAGGTGAGGTTGTAATGCCTGCCCAGATCAACGGCAGGGGAGTTCCTACCAGGGGTGCAGTGTTTGTCCCGTTTTTCGATGAAAGTTTCCTGATCAACGAGGTGACATTGGATGCCTTTTGCCCGATATCCAAACAACCAGATTATAAAAAGTGTGCTGTCAGACTGGAGAAAGCATGATGGAACATACAGAAAAAGGGGTGAGGACGATTTCCATTGCCGCCTGCTGCTTCCTCGGGCTTCTATGGCTACTCGGTGCTGCTGTCTCTTCGGTGTCTGTCGAACTGGGAGATTTCGATCATCAGGGAGATAAATTATACAGGAGTTATGATTCAACACCTGAGATGTACATGGCAGCTGATTCCGGAGATAGAAACCTGGCGAATTTTTATTCACTGAGGCAATATCCTGGGTCTCCGCCGCGCATTCCCCATGCGGTAGATCTGACCTTCAGCGGAAATGAAACTGACTGTTTGTCGTGTCATGCAAAAGGAGGATACGCACAGGAATTCGGAAAATTCATCCCTGTCACACCTCACCCTGAGAATACGCTTTGCTATCAGTGCCATGTTCAGGTGCAAACCGAGGAACTCTTTGTTGATACCGATTGGCAATCAATATCGCCTCCGCGGCTTGGCCAATCTTTTCTGGCCAGTTCCCCACCGCCGATCCCTCACCAGCTGCAGCTTCGGGAAAATTGCATTTCCTGTCATACCGGGCCCGGTGCCGTTGTGGAAATCAGGGTGGAACACTCAGCCAGGGGGAATTGCCGGCAGTGTCACGTTCCAGCGTTACAAACGGAACCGATAAAAGAGTTCGTCAGAAAACAATAACAGGGATTTCAGCAGGCTCCTATGAAGATACCTATCAGGCAATTTATCCGACCACTGATCATTGCTTCTCTGTGTATGCTGATCTATGGCATTGCCAATACAGCTGCAGCCAGTGAATCAGCATTTATTGATACCGTAAAAAACAGCGATGCCGCTTTTGATGAACACTCAGTCTCCCAGGTTCAGCCGGTGATTGACAAGACGGTACTGGCAAAAGAACAGTATCAGGGAGGTTCGTTCAGGGTACTTGCCCGGAAACAGGATATCGAGCGCTATAAATGCACGAGCTGTCATACCGGTAAAAACGTCCTGGTCAACAACGGTCAGGAACTGACCCATGGCAATGTAATTATAAATCACGGCAAGGAAGGCAATGAACTTGGCTGTATTGATTGTCATCATCCTGAAGAACGGGATTTTCTTGAGGACAAGAAAGGTAGAAAAATTGATTTCGATCACAGTTATCAGCTCTGTGGACAATGCCACTTTCGACAGAAACGTGACTGGCTGGGAGGAGCTCACGGAAAACGTGTAAGCTATTGGGCAGGTGACCGAGTTGTCTACAATTGTGCAAGTTGTCATGATCCTCATTCTCCTCGATTTGAGAAAAGATTTCCGGCAACCTACTCCGTACCGTTGAACTGACAGGGGTATTTCATGAGTTCAAATCCAAAAGAAAAAGAGACAAATGCTGCCCATGATGTCCTTGAAAAAACGAGCAGCAGGCGTTCATTTATTAAAGGTCTATCGCTCGCTGCAGCAGCGGGAAGCGCTGCCCTGGCCAGTGGCTGTATCCCTTCTGCCAATGCAACATCTTCTGAGCAGATGAAGCTGCAGTGGCAGGAATTTTTCAAGAAGAATTACCGGCTGATGAGTCAGAAGGAAAAAGATGATACTGTCGCCCGTCTTGAGCGGCTGGCAAGACTCAAAGATGATTTGCATGTCCAGGTTGGAACTGAAGAGCCGGTAGAAAATGTTCTTTACGGATATGCTTTCAATATCACTCGCTGTGAGGGGTTCATGGAGTGTGTAACCGCCTGCGTAAAAGAAAACAACCTGGATCGCAAGACCAATACCCAATACATCCGAATCTTTGAGATGGAACCGGGAAAACTCGACCCAAGCACCGGAGACGGCCAATATTTTCACAAGGTACCCGTCGACAATAAGTTCTACATGGGAACCCAGTGCTTTCACTGTGAGAATGCCCCCTGCACCAAAGCGTGTCCAACAAAAGCGACCTGGAAGGAACCTGACGGTATTGTCGTTGTGGATTATGACTGGTGTATCGGCTGTCGTTACTGTCAGGCTGCATGTCCATATTATGGTCGCAGATTTAACTGGGGACAGGCAGAGATACCGAAGGAAGAGATAACGACCAGGCAGCATTATCTTGGCAACAGAATAAGACCGAAAGGGAAGATGGAGAAGTGCACCTTTTGTATCCAGCGAACACGAAAAGGCCGATTACCCGCATGTGTAGAGGCATGCCCCACCGGTTCGCGGGTATTTGGCAATCTGCTCGATCCGGACAGCGAAATCCGCTATGTCCTGAAACATAAAAAAGTCTTCAGGATGAAAGATGAACTCGGTACGGAGCCTAAATTCTGGTATTTCATTGACTGATAGCAAGAGGATCAAAATGAGCACACTTTCAGAAAGAAACCTAAGAACATTCCTCATGGATGCTATTCGCTGGAACCTTAAAGGCAGTGTCGGCTTTCAGATCTTCAGGATCGTCCTGATCATTTTCATGGGACTGGGAATCTACGCCTATTCCCATCAGGCACGATATGGCCTTGCCGTAACAGGAATGAACGACATCGTCAGCTGGGGCTTTTACATTTCCAACTTTACTTTTCTGGTTGGAGTAGCTGCGGCTGCGGTTATGCTTGATATTACCTGCCTATATTTTTCACGATCCGGATTTCCATCGGGTTGTAATTATTGGCGAAGGTATTGCGGTTGGGGCCTTGATAATGTGTCTCTCATTTATTTTGGTCGACCTTGGCGGTCCGCTCCAGGCCTGGCATCTGATCCCAGGTATCGGTATATTTAATTTCCCATCATCGATTCTTGCCTGGGATGTTCTTGTGATAAACGGCTATCTGCTGCTTAATGCATTGGTTCCTGCCTATATTCTTTACAGTCACTATAAGGGGCGGGAAGCCGATGAGCGTAAATACAGGCCATTTGTCTTTCTCTCTATTTTCTGGGCGTTTTCGATCCATATGGTTACGGCGTTTCTCTATCAGGGACTGCCGGCCCGGCCATTTTGGAATAATCCGCTGATGGGGCCGCGATTCCTGGCCTCTGCTTTTGCAGCAGGTCCTGCACTGATGGCACTTGTTCTGGCAATTATTCACAGTGTTACAACCTATAAAATTGACCGGTCTGTTTTCAGCAAGTTACGACTGATTATTGTGATATCAGCAATAATTAACCTCATTATGCTCTTTTCCGAGATTTTTAAGGAATTCTATTTCCCCACTCATCACTCAAGTTCTGCCGTGTATCTCTTCTTTGGTCTGGACGGCCACAATTCTCTCGTCCCCTGGATCTGGACTTCCGTGGGGGTGAATTTTCTTGCAACCCTGGTACTGGCATTTAATCCTGGAAAAAATAATCCAAAAGTACTTTTACCGGCATGCCTGTTTTTATTTGTAGCGATCTGGATGGAGAAGGGGATTGGCCTGATCGTACCGGGGCTCATTCCATCACCGCTCGGAGAAGTTGTTGATTATCTGCCGACCTGGGTGGAACTGTTTGTTACGCTTGGTATCCTCTCTCTGGGGATTACGGTAGTAACCTGGCTGATCAGGACAGCGTTGATAATTGAAGAGCGTCATGAACGCGATGCAGCTGAATAGC
Organism: uncultured delta proteobacterium; assembly: GCA_963710015.1. Lineage (GTDB taxonomy): Bacteria > Desulfobacterota > Desulfobulbia > Desulfobulbales > Desulfocapsaceae > MADRE3. The sequence continues at coordinate 40,272 of CAVPYP010000004.1, forward strand.
TGCTGCTCAGGGATCACTGGCCAGAGAATGCTTTATAAGGAGAACGAATCCTTGAAAAAACAGATTAAAAATGAAATCTGTATTCAAGTGAGAAGTCTTCGCTAACCGCAAAAAAAAATCTCCGGATGACCAGAAGCAAAAAGCCCTGCCAGACACCTTATCCGGCAGGGCTTTTTGCGTGTGAAAACAGCTTACTTTAAATCTAGATACTTTTCCCGCAATCCTTTCTTATTGAGTTTACCAACACTTGTCTTGTCAATCTCCTCAACAAAGCTGATTTCCAGGAGAAGCGCCTGTCTTGTCAGCATGCCCTTATCTGTATAGCCCTGAACATGCTTAAGGATTTCTTTTTCTATAACATCTTGCTTTTTCTTAACAAGTGCCAGCGGGTGCTCACCCCATTTGTCATCAGGCTTTCCGATCACTGCCACCTCCGCCACCGCAGGATGCAAACCAATTACATCCTCGAGCTCCAGGGATGAAATCCATTCACCGCCGATTTTAATAACATCTTTCATCCGGTCTGTGATGTTCACGTAGTTCTTCTCATCGATATTAGCAACATCTCCGGTATGCAGGTAGCCGCCTTCCCACAGTACCTCTGAATTACGTTTGTCTTTCAGGTAGCCCTGGGTGAGCCAGGGAGAGCGAACGATTATTTCTCCAACATCCAGACCATTTGGGGACACATCTTGCATATCTTCATTGACTATCCGCAGATCGACCAGAGGAAGGGGCCGCCCGGTTTTGCAGCGTATTTCAATCTCCTCTTCCTCACCAAGACCTTCTTCAGTAACATGGGCGAGCGTGAGAACAGGACAGGTTTCAGACATGCCGTACCCTGAGTAGATATCGGCACCCTTGGCGAGAAATGCCTTGCAGAGTGCCTTTGGAAGCGCTGACCCACCGATAACAACCGTCCAGTTGGACAGATCGATATCAGTAAAGCCGGGATCATTCATGAGCAGGTGAAGGATTGTTGGCACACAGTGAGAGAAGGTTACCTTCTCCTGCTCAATGAGTTTTAGCAGCATTGCAGGAGCGTATTTACCCGGATACACCTGTTTTACGCCGGTAAAAGTTGCAATATACGGAAATCCCCAGGCGTGAACATGAAACATGGGTGTTATGGGCATGTAAACATCGTTCTGGTGAAAGCGTCCCTGTTTCTCAACGGTACCGACCGCAGCAATTGTACCAAGCGTATGAAGCACAAGTTGCCGGTGGCTGAAATAGACCCCTTTGGGAAGCCCCGTTGTTCCTGTTGTATAGAAGGTGGTCGCCCGTGTATTTTCATCCAGATCTTGAAAATCAAAAGAATCACCCTCCGCTTCCAGAAGCGCTTCATATTCTCCAATAATCTGCAGCGGAGTCGATATATCTTTTTTCTCGTCGGAGAGAATCACATACCCCTGGACTGAATCAAGTTTGGCCCGTATCTGCTCAATAAATGGTAATAATTCATCATTTATCAGGATAAAGTCATCCTCGGCATGATTCACGGTGTAGGCAATCTGCTGAGGTGAAAGCTTGATATTTACGGTGTGTAAGACTGCTCCAATCATGGGCACGGCAAAGAAGCATTCAAGATATCGGTGACTGTCAAAATCCATTACTGCAACCGTGTCACCTTTTTTGACGCCCATTTTTTTCAGGGCATTTGCCAGCCTGCACACCCTTTTTTCAAACTCACGATAGGTGAATCTATGAGCGTCTCTGTAAACGATCTCCTGATCCGGGTTTTTTACAATCGGGCTATAGAGAAGGCTCTTGATGAGCAGGGGGAACGAAGAGGCGAATGTTGTTTTTTCGATTAAATTCTCGGTCATTTAATTCTCCTATCTATGGAACTGCGATTAAAACGTTACGAAATTCAAACTTCACGCGAGGATGATATTAAAGCGCTGCATTCTACAATCTTTTCCTGATAAGTGTTTTTCTTTTTAATAGGTCCAAACGTTAAGGCAAATTGCTTATATGGCTACAGGACGCTCAAGCAACCCCTATGATCGCTCTGCCCATCATAAGCCCAGGGCTCAGTCTTTAATACCGGTTATGCCACTGCCGGAATGCAGAAAAGCAGTGGTATGAAAGCAGGCACCCACTCTGAAATCAGCCAGGGGTACTGGTGGGCTCTGAACTAATCAATGTTTTTCTCCCGAACAAAGAGAAGGAAAGACAATTGAACCCCTTCACGGTGTCAGAAGTTTCTCGTCTATGGGACCTAGCCCCGGGGCATCAGATGGAGAGAGGATGCCATTTTTAAGATGAAATAATCCTGAAAATGGATCATTTAACAGATCAAGGTTACCGTCCAGGTCGGCAAATTCAATATTGGCACGACTCAGGGCAAAATGAAGTCCAGCAGATATACCAAGAGCAGATTCATCCAGGCAGCCGATCATCACTTCCATACCGGCGGCCTTGGCAACTGAATTGATATGCTGTGATTCAAAAATGCCGCCCACCTTCATAAGCTTTATATTGATCATGTCGATCAGATCATTACTGGCCAGCCTGAACGCATCCTTAAGTGATTTTATGGATTCATCGGCCATTACCGGAACGGCTACTGCCTGGGTGACCCGCCCAAGTCTCTCATCCTTTTTTTCACTGGTGGGCTGCTCGATTATTTCAAGGTTGGCAGACTTTATACTGTCTATGAACTCCACGGCCTGAGAATAGCTGTAGCCCTGATTGGCGTCGAATCGCAGGACAAAATCGTGACCGAATGTCTCCCTGAGTTTCAGAACTTTTTCGATATCTTCTGCCAGGTTCAGGCCACCTTTCAGTTTGAGTATCGAAAACCCGTTGAGAAGATGTTTTCTGGCCTGTTCCAGGGTTTCATCTACAGGGACAATTCCTATGGTTATGCTGGTGGCAATATCATGCCGGAAACCACCAAGCAGTTGATAGAGGGGCAGACCGGCCTTGCGGGCCATGATATCATAGAGTGCCATATCCACCATGGCCATGGCAGATGAAGGTTGGGGAATGCACTGTTTCAGGTTGTCAGTTATCCTGGCAATCTGGAAGGGTGATTGGCCGAGGAGCATATCCATGATCACTGAATCGATGGTTGCCGTGACATCTTCCGGGGTTTCGCCTGTTACCACTGCATCTGGTGCCGCACATCCCCAGCCGATGATGCCCGTGTCTGTAATCAATTTAAGGATTATGTTGGTCGCATGACTCACAGTCTCGTAGGCAATGGTGTAGGGAACTTGCAGGTCCATATCCAGTTTGTAGTACTCTATCTCCCTGATTTTCATGTTAGTATCTGTTCTGATATAATTTGTCAGACGGTGTGTTTTTGATCGTCTCGACAAACTCTGTCATTTTCCCTATCATGATCTCCCACATCCTTTCACCTTTTTCAGCGGTACCAAGGGTTGCGTTACCCATGACGCCTGATTCAGACAGGCGCTTGGTATGCACATACCAGCTCACTCCCCGGTCCGAGGTAAAATCGAGATACTCGTTATCCAGATCCAGGGTGTGATCCACTGCTTTGTCCATGTCCACCAGTTCGGGACGAACGGCCAGTGCGGTACTGGTTTCGATTTCACCGGCATGAATGTCGTTTTCGGTGTTGGTCAGATTGTATATGTCAACATCACTGGTTTCACCGGTCTCGACACAGACAAAAATCTTGGCATCACGGTTGATCATCTGGGCGGCATAATTCAGTGTGGGCGCATTGTCGCCATGACCGTTGAGAATGACAATTTTTTTGATACCGTTGTGCGCAAGGCTCATGCCGATATCGTAGACAATGGCGGAAAGGGAATGATTGGTTACGCAGATGGTTCCCTTAAAATCACTGTGGTGATAGGAAACACCATACGGCACCGGTGGAAGGACAAAGGGTTTGGGATCTTGACATGCTTCAGCCACTTTTTTTGCCAGATAGACGGCATCAAAATAATCCAGATCAAGCGGCAGGTGCGGACCGTGCTGTTCGATGGCACCGCAGGGCAGGATGGCCGTGTCCACTTTTTTTATTCGCTCTGAAATTTCAGGCCATTTCAAGGTTTCCCACATATATTCGGGGTAATCGGTTTTGCTTTTCATTTTTCATCCATTTTATATGGTGTTGCAGTTAAAAAAGATTCATCCAGAGAAATTTCCTTCCAGTTATGTGTCTGACGTTTGACGGCGCCATCGGCATACAAACTCAGAAGGGTGAATAAAGGCTGGCGAATATAATGAGGGAGGTCTGCAAGGCTGCTCCGTTCTTTATCAAATCGAAGTTTGGTTATTTCATCATGTTTCTTGCCACGTTTTGTTGTATGCGGATTTTTCTGTATCAGATTTTTTTTCAGCAGAAGATGAAAGAGGTGCGAGGCATCGCTGCCTATCTGTTTGACCGACTGTTTTTCAAGCGCGGCCAGACCATCAGCAATCTGTCCTTCATTGTAACCGCAGTTTTTGGGATCTTCATCTAGGGCCTTTAGCATGCCGATTATTCTGCGGCATTTTTCACATTTACCGCAAGGGTGCATTCGCTCTCCCACTTTATGGGCAGCATGACAGGAAACCTGGTGCTGCTGGAGTGTTGGATATCTCTTGGTCAGCATCTTCATGATAAGCAGCTCTGACATGCTCCGCAGGATTGAGAACTGGTTAAGTTGCCAGCCTTTGCTGCGGTAATAGCGGGTCATGGTGTTATCAAAATACTTACTTTGATCATATAAGCCGTTATAATGGGAGATACCTGCGGTTACTCCTTTGACCGTTGTGTCATATTCGTTACCGATAAGGATATTTCCAATCCCCTTTTTTCTGACAATGGGTAAAACGCCAAAAAGAAAGACCGCAACGGTCCAGAGGCGGATGGGATAAATATCAGCCCGAATGCTGGCATAATTATCTTTGATAAAGGGGAGTTGTTTCAGCATCCAGTTAAAAACTCGGTCACTGTTGCACCACGGTTTTTCAGTGTTTGGCTCAATTTCCTTCAGATGCTTGTGAGTGTTCACTGCCGTAAACCAGTGCCGACCGGCCTCGTTGATGAAGACAGGATAGGCCTCTGCAATCTCATTGATTATACCGTAGGTCAGAAGACTGTCTTTGCCGCCGCTGCTCAGGATGGCGTACTTTCCCTGGTCAGTTTGTCGGGATTCAGGGGATGTCTCCAGCTTTCTGAAACGACTGTTACTGAAAAGGAGTTCCGCCTGCGTATATCTTGAGCGTTTCTCTGCTTTGAGGAAGTTGTACGGCGGCTTGATGAAATCATTTTTGATCAGCAGCTTGTTGGTGACAATTTCCCTGGAGGTATTCTCGAGCATGGCCCAAAGAAATTTTTTGTCAGCTGCATCATAGAGACCGTCGAACTCGATGGTTTCAAAAAACAGTCCATAGTTCAAGGCCACCTGGACCAGCATCATGGAGGCCAGGTTGACATCGATGCCGCTTTTTTTGTTGAAATAGGCGGATTCGTAGGAATATATCAGCTCATAGGAGTCTGTCTCACCGGAAAATCGCTCAACCAGGTAACGTGCTTTTACCTGTTTTGATTTAACTTCGATGTCGGTGACGCTGAGCTTTTTCAGGACAACAAAGGAATCAAGCTGCATCATTTGCAATATTTACGCAGGAGCTGAACAAGTTCATCTGCGCCGAACTCAAGCACATCAAAGGCGGGCAGTCCGGTGTCTTCGGTAATTTTGGCACAGGCTTGGCTTATTTCTTCTTTTTGCATGAGTTCATGGTTGAGGGTAACGGCAATCACCTTTTTCCCAGATATGGTTTCAATGGCATTGATCTGTTCGGGCAGGGAATGTAGCGGATATCCCGGAAAGCCATCGTATTCGAGACGCCTGGGCGCATGCTGGAGGATGACAAAATCAGGGCGACCGGCAGCAAGAATCTCAAAACCACCAGGGTAGGCCGGGTTCATGAGGCTGCCCTGTCCTTCAATGAGGATAATGTCCGGGGATTCATTTTTCCATGCCTCATAGACCGCATGTTCTATCTCTCCGGAGACAAAATCATTGATACAGCTGTCCATGATCATGGAATATTTGGCACCCTGCATCCAGGCAGTCTGGCCGGTCCCAACCATTTCTGCTTTCAGGCCTGAGCGCCGGGCAGCATGGACAATGATCCAGGCGGTGGTACGTTTGCCGATTGCTGAATCGGTTCCCAGTACGGCAATTTTCAAACAATCGACCTCTTCAATTTTGCCGGTAAAAAAGTGTAATTCATCACGGTCAGGGGTTCGCCGTATGTCACGTACCCGGCAATCATGTTTTGCTGCTATTGCCATCAGACTATTGTCTTTATAGAGAAAATCATGGAGACCGCTGTCTACGTTAAGACCAGTGGTTCAAGGCTGCCAGAATTGTTTCTCTGGCCTCCGCAGGCAATCTTCCTCCATCGGGAGCAAGGCCGACTACCAGGGTTTTGGGTCGCAGCTCACCGGCAAGAGCTGTCATTGCCTCTTGAAGGTTTGCAAAGACGGGAATTGAGTTTGGTTTTCCATCGAGTACTTCACCGGCATCCTGCCCGCATAAACATGATCGATAACACCAACAACCTAATAGCGTTCGGTAAAACGAACCAGGCCGTGAGCGGTTTTTCCGTTTGGTGTATTAAATGCTCCATCACAATAAATCAGTGCTGTTCCGTCGATTGTTGCTTTCATGATTTAATATTTCCCTGTTAATATGGCGACATACCTGTCATTGATAAATTCTTTTTCTGAGTGGTGTTCCAGCATGGCGATAAGGCCTGCAGTTGAAGCCGGCAGAATCCGGTAACCCTCCTTTTTGTGAAGGAAGCGGCTCATATCCCGCATTTTTTTATCGCTGATATGCCTGGCCTCTCCTTCGGTTTGCTGAAGGGCATAGAGGGCTTCGTTGCCGTCAAAGCTATGCCAGTTAATCAGCGGTTCGTTGATAACAGTCTCTTTCAGCTGGCGGGGATCAATATCTCTGCACTGCTGATGCTTGGCTTTAAAAGAGGTAATTATCGGATTCTTGTTGGCAGCGGAACCGGCTATAAACATGGGAATCCTGCGAAGTCTTCCCCCGTTTATAGAGACTGACAAAGCCCCGGTATACACCGGCAAGCAGGGTACCGTTTGATACCGGTGAAGCAACACATTTTGGTGCATCATGGAGCTGTTCATAGATTTCGTGGGCGATCGACGCATAGGCAGAAATTTGCAGCGGTGTATTGGCACCGCCAGGGTTTGCATCATACCACTCATTTTGACGGGCAAGTCTGCTTGATTCTACAACGGTATCCTCGTAGGAACCTGGAAGACGAAATATCTGGGCATTAAAATGCTCCATCTCCTTGATTCTTTCGGTGTGGTAGCTCTCAGGAATATATATTCTGCACTCAAGCCCGGCAAGGGAGGCCGCAAAGGCCATTGCAACACCGTAATTCCCGCAGGTTGCCAGGGATATAACGTCATATTCCCTCCTGAAAGCATCGTGGACCTGGGCAAAGGCGATTCTGTCTTTCTGGGTGCCGGAAGGATTTTCTCCTTCATATTTGATATAGAGCTGACGAACATTTAATTCCCGTTCAAGATTACGAGCCCGGTTTAGTGAGGTATCACCGATTTCCATACTGATGATGTCTTCAAAACATTCAATCCGGTCAACTATGGAAAGACTTCTGTCCTTGACAGACTCACTGAGACTTTTTACCTCTTTCGTAATTCTTATATCGGCGGTTTTGACGCCGTCCAGCAGATTCATTACCATCGTATTGAGCACCTTTCATGAGCACGTATTTTTTCTTTGAGCTGCCGTATCCAATCTATCGGAGCTAATATCAGATTATAAACAAGAGCACAATCACATAGTGTTAATTTGCCTGGGAGAAAAGTAAATATAATTTTTTTGAGGTGGTGGAGGATTACATGCAAATGGAACACAGCAATACGAAAAAAGGGCAGTAGGGTGCCCCAGATGCAAAAACCTTCGCCAAGCGAAGCGCCCAACGGGGTTTTTATATATAAAATCGGCGGCGACCTCCTCTCCCACATAGGTGCCCATGCAGTACCATCGGCGCAGCAGAGCGTTCACGGCTCTTTTTCGAGGTGAGATGGCGCCTGAACCAAGAAGCGGTGAGTGGGGCGATACACGTGTATGCCACGCTCACCGGCGACGCAGGAGCGGGTGTCATATCGGCTCAAAAAAGAGTCGTGATAACGTCCGTGTCGGTAATGAAACGGGTGGAGCCATTGCTTCCGATAACTCCAAACGAAAAAACCCCCACTGGACAAAGTGACCAGATGAGGGTTTTATATATAAAAATCGGCGGCGACCTACTCTCCCACATAGTTGCCCATGCAGTACCATCGGCGCAGGAGAGCTTAACTTCCGTGTTCGGAATGAGAACGGGTGGAGCCTCTCCGCTATGACCACCGATAAAATGAAATCAGTGAGTACGGGTCGTACAATATAAAAAAAAGATAATCGAACAGTAGAGTAAAAAACAGCAGCTGCTTAATCAAAAAATATGGATAAGCCGCACGGCACATTAGTATCGGTAAGCTCCACATGTTACCATGCTTCCACACCCGACCTATCAACGTGGTGGTCTACCACGTGCCTTCAGATGACCATTACAGTCATGGGATATCTTATCTTGGAGTGGGCTTCCCGCTTAGATGCTTTCAGCGGTTATCCCTGCCGAACATAGCTACCCAGCAATGCCCCTGGCGGAACAACTGGAACACCATAGGTTCGTCCATCCCGGTCCTCTCGTACTAGGGAAAGATCTCCTCAAATATCCTGCGCCCGCAACAGATAAGGACCAAACTGTCTCACGACGTTTTAAACCCAGCTCGCGTACCACTTTAATTGGCGAACAGCCAAACCCTTGGGACCTGCTTCAGCCCCAGGATGTGATGAGCCGACATCGAGGTGCCAAACCTCCCCGTCGATATGGACTCTTGGGGGAGATAAGCCTGTTATCCCCGGAGTACCTTTTATCCGTTGAGCGACGACCCTTCCATGCGGAATCGCCGGATCACTAAGACCTACTTTCGTACCTGCTCGACTTGTCAGTCTCGCAGTCAAGCTCCCTTATGCCTTTACACTCTACGGCTGGTTTCCAATCAGCCTGAGGGAACCATCGCGCGCCTCCGTTACGCTTTAGGAGGCGACCGCCCCAGTCAAACTACCCACCAGACAATGTCCTGGATCCGGATCACGGACCGCAGTTAGATTCCTAAGATAACAAGGGTGGTATTTCAAGGGCGACTCCATGAACACTGGCGTGCCCACTTCAAAGTCTCCCACCTATCCTACACATGTTACCTCAAAAACCAATGCCAAGCTGTAGTAAAGGTTCACGGGGTCTTTCTGTCTTGTTGCGGGTAACCGGCATCTTCACCGGTACTACAGTTTCGCTGAGTCTCTGGTTGAGACAGTGGGGAAATCGTTACGCCATTCGTGCAGGTCGGAACTTACCCGACAAGGAATTTCGCTACCTTAGGACCGTTATAGTTACGGCCGCCGTTTACCGGGGCTTCGGTTCGCTGCTTTGCTTGCGCTAACAGGTCCCCTTAACCTTCCGGCACCGGGCAGGCGTCAGACCCTATACTTCGTCTTTCGACTTCGCAGAGTCCTGTGTTTTTAGTAAACAGTCGCTCCCCCCATTTCACTGCAACCTACGTAGGCTCAAACAAGTATTCATTATCACCATATAGGCACACCTTCTCCCGAAGTTACGGTGCTATTTTGCCGAGTTCCTTAACCAGAG
>CAVPYP010000004.1:55000-249818 GCA_963710015.1 uncultured delta proteobacterium
CCTTGAAGAATGGACCAATTGTTTCATAGAATCAATTGAAAACTTAAATGCTTCCAACTTCTGCAGGGTGATAAACGGTACCGGAATTGTCGTCCATACCAACCTTGGAAGATCACTGCTCTCAAGAGGGGCTGTTGAACAGTTGCTTTCTGCCTCCAGTCATTACAGCAATCTCGAATTTGATCTGAAAACCGGGAAGAGGGGGAGTCGTTATTCCCTCGTTGAAGAAGTTATCTGTGATTTAACCGGCGCTGAAGCAGCACTGGTTGTCAATAACAATGCTGCTGCCGTATTGATCGCGCTGGAAACGCTGGCACGAGGAAAAGAAGTTATTGTTTCACGAGGACAGCTGGTGGAGATCGGCGGGTCATTTCGAATACCTGATATCATGACCAAAAGCGGTGCCTGCCTGGTGGAGGTGGGTGCAACGAATCGAACCCATCTCTATGATTATGAACGAGCCATTACCGACTTCACAGCTCTTCTGCTCCGGGTACATACATCAAATTTCCGTGTCATTGGTTTCACATCTGAAGTGACTGCCGAGGAACTTGCTGAGCTAGGCGGTAAACATGGAATTGCGGTAATGGAGGATCTTGGAAGCGGCAGTTTTATCGATATGTCCCGATTTGGACTGCCGGGAGAGCCGACCGTTCAGGCAGTAGTTAAATCCGGAGTGGATGTTGTCACCTTTAGCGGTGATAAGCTGCTCGGGGGGCCTCAGGCGGGCATCATTGTCGGCAAGAAAAAATATATTGATCAGATCAAGAAAAATCCTCTTAACCGGGCACTCAGAATTGACAAATTCACCCTGGCAGCACTTGAGAGCACGTTACGCAGTTATTATGAGGTTGAAAGAGCCCTTGATGAAATACCCACGCTGAGAATGATAGGTGAGAGCCCGTCCGTGATCAAGAAACGGGCCCAGAAATTTATGAGAAAGACCAGAAAGAAAATAGGATCCAGCTGCTCATGCCGTGTTATTGAAACCAAATCAAGGGTCGGCGGCGGAGCTCTGCCTGAATATTCTCTTGACAGTTGGGCAGTAGAAATGGAGTTGCTGGACCGAGAGGTAAATGCCCTGGAAAGAGATTTGAGATCGCTTGCTGTGCCGGTCATCGGCAGAATTGAAAATGATCGGTATCTTATTGATTTTCGCACGATACAAGAGCACGAAGTTGATGAACTTGCCGTACTCTTTACAGATTATTTTCGTCAGTCCGGTTGAATTATGCATCTTGAAACAATACCCCTGACAACTCATCATGACAGTCTCACTATTACCGACTTCGTCGTTTTCTCTTCCAGTTATTGTGAGATCGTCTGTAATGAGATTCCGACGGCACAATCGGTTCAGTTTCTTACGGGGCCATCATTTTGCAGTATGCCTTCCTCCATTGATGAGAAGGAGCGCAAAAAATGGTTTGACCGGGTACAGGAAAGACATATTCCTGAGGCCATAAATGAGCAGTCATTATTGTTCCCCGTCCCCCTGAAGGGGAGTGATCCTATTGTTGCATTTGTGCCTGACGTAGATCCAACCGTTATCAGGCGAATGTCTTCAGACTGGTTGAGCGAACGCGCCTCCTATTTTATTGAACAATTCCTGAAGATCAAAAACAGCAGGCTCGAACCAATAACAAATCTCTATAACAGCAATCTGCTCTCGGAAATTTTGAGTGAGGCAGACGAGAAATGGAATTACCAGGTCGTCATTACAGAAATGCGCCCCCAGGCCCGGCTGCCAAGAGACGTGCTGAACCATGTCAGGCGAGCAGCGCGGTCACTGATCGAATTTAATCGATTTGGATTCCCCTTATTTTATCTGGGCCATTTTGTGTTCGGTTATCTTATCCCTCACAAGGAAGGTGATTTTCCCAAAAGCTTCTGCCTTTCCCTGATCACCTTTATGAAAAGTAAAGGGATCAAACGCATTCATTGCGGCAGCAGCGGGGCTCTCGATGAAAATAGAGAAGGCAGTCACTCTCCCCAAACGGGACTCATCGTCCTCGATCAAGCCTGGACCGCTCTTCATGCGGCCTGCAAGAGAGGACCGTTTGCCTTTTGTGATTATGAGGTTTTGGCATACCCGGATCATTTCCCACTGAACCGTTTTTCCAGGAGTACCGTATCAAAATTACAGAGAAGATGGAAAACCAGCAAGCGTCACTCGCTGATTTATTTTGTTCCCGACTATCAGAAACCAATACAGATGGCAGATGTTGTTGTTCGCTTTTTGGGCCAGCACAATTATGTGGTGAGCGAGGAAGGATTCTTTGTAATCAGGAGAAACTCGAGTGCTGAAGAGTCCAAACAGTGGGCTCACACGCTCATCAATACACTGGTTGAAGAAAGGGGAGATGGATTCTCTCTGTCAGCCGGTGTCAGTGAATACCCCTTCCGGCGATATTCGAAAACTGAAATCATTAGAAATTGTCAAAAGGCGATTCTGCATGGTGAGTTCTTTGGATATAGAAGCGTCGTTGTCTTTGATGCTGTCAGCTTGAATATCAGTGGAGATATATATTATGGGGAGGGGGATTTGTTTGGCGCAGTACGCGAATATCGGCTTGGTTTAGATCTCGATCCCGATAACATCAATCTTCTCAACAGCCTTGGTGTTACCTATGCCCTTATGAACAGGGCAGCTGAGGCCCAGCAGACTTTTCAGAAAGTTCTCGATCAGGAGTCGGCAAATTTTATGGCCCTTTATAATCGCGGTCTTGGCGAGCAGGCACATTGCAATCATGGTAAGGCAGTGCATTATTACTTAAGAGCCGTTGATGCCTACCAGAAGGAAGACGGCCAAGACCAGAATGTGCTCAACGATTTATCATTTCAGCTTGGAACCGCATATTTTTATAATGAGGACTATGGGAAAGCGATAGAATGGCTGGAAAAGTGGTACGATGAACAGGACGAGACCAGAGGGCGCGGAAAATGCTGCCGTGCCATTGGTATTAGTTATTTTAAACTTTTCAAGCCCTTTGAGGCCATGACCTGGCTGCAACGAGCGCTGGCCTTTGATGAGGATGATGCGGAGGCATTATCTATCCTTGGTGAATTGTATCTTGTTGAAAGAGAGGGCAATGATATTGCCTTAAAATTAATGGAGAAAAGCCTTGAACTCGAGAGCGGCAACCGTGAGTTTATGCTCAGGATGGCCAGAGGGCTTAACGTCTGCGGCAGATATAATGAGGCTGTTACAGTTCTAAAAAATTGTATAAAGAGCAGTAAATACAGGCCCGCTGCCTGGTTTGAGCTCTCAGTTTCGTATAAAGGTTTGAAAAAGTATACTAAAGTGCGATATTATTTAAGGAAATTAATTGATGGTGAACACATCTCCGAGGATTTAAAGACGAAAGCCAGTCTTTTTTATTCTGAAATTAGGGCAGGGTTACTATAAATGGAATTTGTTGAACGCAGGAAAATTAAAAGGGAACCGAAATATATTCTGGATAACTCTATCGTTGGCGATTCGTGGAGGATGTTTCGTATCATGGCCGAGTTTGTTGATGGTTTTGATGCCATGTCGGCCATCCATGTTCCTGCTGTCACCATCTATGGATCTGCTCGAACTCCCTCAGACCATCCCTGGTATACACTCACAGAAACCGTTTCACGGGGGCTTGCAGAAGCAGGTTATGCGGTAATAACCGGCGGCGGTCCCGGACTCATGGCGGCAGCCAATAAGGGGGCATCTGAGGGAGGCGGGATCTCGATTGGATTGAATATTAGTCTGCCCCACGAGCAAGAGCCCAATCCGTATGCAAATTTCCCGCTTCATTTTAAATATTTTTTTGTTAGAAAAGTAATGTTTATGAAGTATTCCCAGGCATTTATCTGTATGCCCGGGGGCTTTGGTTCGATGGATGAATTATTTGAATCCTTAACCTTGATCCAGACAGAACGAATCAAACCGTTTCCAATTATTTTGGTTGGAAGTGCTTTCTGGTCTGGACTTGTTGACTGGCTTAGGGATACAATGCTTGGTAGTGGTAACATAAGTAGAGAAGATCTTGACCTATTCGTAGTGCTTGATGATGCCGATCAGGTGATAGAGTATGTGAGGAAGAATGTTGTGAAATAGTTGTTTGAACGGATGACAAACAGATCTCTTCATTTAATACATGAGCTGAGTTTTCCGGGAGTGACTGCTCCTGTTTGATCTTTATGAGAGGTGAGTGAATGGCACAAATTGATGCATTTTTCAAATTAATGAATGATGAGGGTGCTTCAGATTTACATATGGTAGCAGATCAGCAGCCTGTTTTGAGGATTCGTGGCGACATGGAACGGGTAAAGTTTAAGAAAATGGACAACGAAGAACTTAAGGCCATGCTCTACGAGATCTGTCCGGAAGACAAAATTAAGTTGTTCGAAGAAACGGGTGATATTGATTTCGGCTATGAGATTCCAGGACTTGCCCGGTACCGTTGTAACTTCTTCCAGCAGAAATATGGAATTGGTGCCGTATTCAGGGAAATCCCAAGTGATATAATGAGTTGTGAGCAGCTCGGTCTGCCAAAGGTGATATCCCGACTTGCTCATCTCCCCAAAGGTCTGGTGCTGGTAACGGGACCGACCGGTTCCGGTAAATCAACCACGCTTGCAGCGATTGTCGACGAAGCCAACAAGACAAGAAAAGACCACATTCTTACCATTGAAGACCCTATCGAGTTTGTGCATCGCAGTCAGAATTGTGTTATCAATCACCGGGAGGTCGGTACTCATACACGCGGTTTCGGTCAGGCACTCAGAGGGGCGTTGCGTGAAGATCCGGATATTATCATGGTTGGTGAGATGCGTGACCTTGAAACGATTGCGCTGGCAATGGAAGCTGCCATGACCGGACATCTGGTTTTTGGCACACTCCACACCTTGAACGCCATGAAAACAGTTGATCGTGTTATTGAAATTTTTCCAGCAACCCAGCAGGGTCAGGTTCGCTCAACACTGGCCGATGCACTCAAAGCTGTCGTTTCGCAAACCCTGTTTAAACGAACCGACGTCAAGGGACGCTGTGCGGCACTGGAGATCCTGATTGCCACTCCTGCAGTACGTAACCTGATAAGGGAGGGAAAAACATATCAGATTCTCTCTGCCATGCAGACCGGAAAAAAATATGGAATGCAGACAATGGATGATGCAATTCTTGCCTATCTTGACAAGAAGATGATCAGTGCAGATGATGCATATTCAAACTCGATAGAAAAAGCGAAATTTCTCAAGTACTTAAGGAGGCCTCCAACAGATTTTACCGAGGTCTAAAGTTCATTCTTCTCTACTGGCAGTGACCAACCGGGTATCGTTCTGAAACTTGTTTGCGGAGGTTTTTAGTGCAAAGCTTCCGTTCTTTCCAGTAACGGTTATTGTACCGCTCTGGCTGGTGGTGAGCATGGTTATTGCCAAACGCTTGGCTGTTGCTCTGGTCCTTGCGGATGGAAATAATTGCTTATCGCTGGTTCCTGCAGATACTATCATGTAGTCGGGGCGCACTGTTTCTAGGAATTTAGTTGAATTCGAAGTTGAGGAACCATGATGAGCTGAGAGAAGGATGTCATGGTCAAGTTTTCTTTCTTCTTCAATCAGCCTTCTTTCTTTCGAGGCGCTGATGTCACCAGGAAATAGAACTGAGAAATCACGGGTTTTTAAACTGACAATCAGGCTGTTGTCATTGTTGTCAGCCCCTAAATCAGTCAAGCGCCTGTCTTCTTTTAAACCCATTGCCGGCTCACCAAGCCTTGACAGGGTGGTAAGCTGATCAGTTATAAAAATGCCGTCCTGCGGATATTCTATCGTGATTCCACGATCAAGCGCCTGAGAAATGAGGAAATGGTATCCTGGCTTTCCCGACTGGTTTGCTGGAAGCCACAACCGCAAGGGGCGAAATCTTTCAAGCAGTGCCGAGATTCCGTTATAATGATCTGCATCAGCGTGGGTCAGAATAATATCATCTAGTCGACCGATACCAAGAGACCATAAATAAGGCGCAATAATTTTTTCTCCACAATTAAAACCAGGTGTGGTGAGTGCCCCGGCATCGATGAGAATGGTTTTGCCTCCAGCCAGCTGTATCAGGTTTGAACTTCCCTGACCCACATCTATAAAAGAGACCGAGTCTGTGGTGCGCAATTTGTTGGTAATCCCTGAAATCGGAGCCAAAAACATTATCAGCGCTGTACTAAGGGCCGTAATTGCAACTATTTTTATTTGTCTTGAAACGCCTGTAATAATTAACAGAAAGGATGCATAGTAGAGGATTATCGAAAATAAGTTTATATCCGGCAGCCACAGAACGCTTATGGGAATGGCGCTTAAATGGCCAATATAGTTTGTTGCCAGATCGAGGGCCCAAGAGCCCAATTTCAAAACAGTTATTGCCAGCGCCGGAGAGAAAAACAGCACTGCTAAGGCGATGAAACCGCAGGGCAGGGCCCAAAAACAGATAAGGGGTTCGACAATAAAATTGGCTGGGAGGGTGACGGTTGAGATTTGATTAAAGTGATAAATCAGAAGCGGCAACGTTCCAATGGTTGCGCTGACCGTTATGGCCGCCAGCTCAATAGCTCTTCGTACCAGGAGTCCCGTTAATCCCGGTTTGGCAGCAAGTGTCTGGTAAAAAGGTATTAATGGTAGTAACCTCGGCGTGATCAATACGATAGATGCGACAGCAGCAAAGGAGAGTTGAAATGATGCAGATTTCAAGGAAAGGGGATCGATGATCAGAACGATAAAGGCCGCGACAGCAAGAATCGTCAGGTGAGATTTTGATCGATTGACGCAGAAGGCGAAAATAAATATCAGGGACATTATGAAAGAACGGAGCACTGGCGTATTTGAACCGGCTAAAAGGGTATAGAGCAGGAGTGGGCCGATACAAAGTATCATCGATAATTTCCGAACATTGGTGGCGAGAATGAGCCGAGTTGATAACCTTGTGAGGAAATAGAAAAGTGAGAAGAGAAAAAATCCGAGCAGGGCCATATGCATTCCTGATATGGCAAGTATATGCGCGACACCGCTTCGTCTGAAATTATCCAGCAGGACCGGTGCAATGCTTGATTTATCACCCAGTAATACCGCCTTGTACAGGGCGGCGTGATCCTGGGGTAACGACTTGGTGAGAAAGCCGGCGATGGAGATTCTGAGCCTCTCTATTGAATAAAAGAAATGAGTAAAAATATCCCGGTGCAACGGTGAGTCAATTTCATGAATCAACAGAGGGGACTTGACGGTACCGATCAGATATATCTCTTTTTCAGCCAGGTACTTCTCATAATCAAACAGACCAGGACTCTTGGCTGCGGCAGGTTTTTTGAAGATCGCTCTGGCCGCAAATGAGTCTCCAGCAGTTATTGTTTCCGGCCATCCTTCTTTCAACTTCAAAAGAACCTTTCCAGAGACAGGTGTGAGCTGGTCATTGTCTTTTTCTCCCAGAAAGGCTGAATCAACGATAATACTCTGTCCATGACTGTCTCCGGTTACCATTCTGGCAAGGGTTCCAATAAGAACAGCCTCCCGGGGATTTTCCCAAAGCTTACTGATATTATCGGCAGGAAGCGGCTGATTGATGTTTTGAGAACCGTGCCAGAAGCCGGTTGCTATAAAACAGAATGAGAGCAGGATGAGGGCACCAGCATTGCGCCTGAACAGGGCAAGGGACAGGGCGAGAAAAGAAAAGAAACTATAGGTGAATAACATCAGACTGGAATGAAAGGGGAATTTAAAAGAGAGAATGAGTCCAAGGATAAAGCAGGAGGTCAGGGTTATCAGCAGATAATGTCTTAACTGTTTGTAAAAGGTAATCACAAATATTTTCTGATGACTGCCAGGTGGGCTGGAATTACGTTTTGGTGTTGACTCATATAATGGGTTGCCTGTTTACCGGTTTCTTTTCTTAAATCGTCAGATCTGATCAGCCGATCAAGTATGGAAAGAAGTGAATCTGCGGAGACTTGCAGGGCTGCGCCGGTTGAAATGAGTTCCTCGCTGATCTCTCTAAAATCATCCATGTGAGGACCGAACAGGCATGGAATACCGTGCACAGCAGCTTCCAGCGGGTTATGTCCGCCTTCAGGGACAAGGCTGCCGCCAATGAAGGCGATGTGACACCGGGAATAGAGCGAGGCGAGATCACCGATGGTATCGATAAGCAGGAGATCAACCAGGTGGTCGGGACGGTCGGAATATCGTTTAACTGAAAGGGATAACCTCTCCGCAAGACGCGCAATGTCATCAGCTCGATTTGGCTGCCGCGGGGCGATGGCAAGATTGAGATGGTGATGGCTGTTAATCAGTTGCTTGTATGAGTTTAGTATTATTTCCTCCTCTCCGGGATGGGTTGAACCGCAGAGTATGAATAAATGTTCGGGGGGAACCGTTAGCCGCAGGGAGGATTCTGAGCCGGTCGCCAGGCTGGATTTATATTTCAGATTACCTAATGACTCCAGTTTGTCTTTGCTGATGCCAAGACGGTACATATTTTCGGAATCAGCAATTGTCTGCATGCACAACGTGGAAAACTGGTTAAACATCGGTCTGAAAAAAAAGCGGAACCTGTGATAATTTCTCATTGATTTCTCGGATATTCGGCCATTCACCAGAATGGCAGGAATGTTATGAGCACGGAGGGAACCGAGCAGGTTCGGCCAGAAATCAGTTTCAACCAGAATAAACAGGTCTGGATTTATGTTGTTTATGAAAGATTTGACAACAAAAGTTATATCCAGCGGAAAAGGAACGAGAGCATCAACGAGCGCCCAGAGTTTCTCCTTTGCCAATTTCCTGCCGCTCGCGGTCGTTGCCGAAAACACAATACAGCTATCAGGTTCTTCTCTTGAGATTTCTGCTATCAGTGGAATAGCTGAAGTTGTTTCCCCCACAGAAAGCGCATGTATCCAGATAACCGGACCTTTTTTGTGAGATTTTTGGATGGGTTTGAGCCCGTAGCCCAGGCGAGGCAAAATCGAGTGCCATTTCTCTTTCCTGGTAAAATAAATAGAAAGCAGGTAGAGAGCTGCCAGCGGCGATAAAAGGAGTTGTAAAATGTTATAAAATAGTCTCATTAGTCTATGATTGGGGATATAGATCATCTGATAGTACCATAGGAAATATGAGATAAAAAGAGTCCTCTCCCAAATATATGTATAAAAATGTCAGTTAACATATTGTTATGAATATCGTTTTATTTGAGTCGTCCGAGATCGTCGAGCAGCGGGTTGTTGTCGCCGATGAACGTGCAAAACATATCGCAAAAGTTTTGAGATCCTCGCCAGGCGATTCGATTCGAGTGGGGGTTGTTAACGGATTAATGGGGTGCGGTATTATTGGAGATATCCGCAGGAAACCTCCTTATTCCGTTGAACTGCATGTTACTCTCAACGACGCTCCTCCCCCTCCTTCTCGTGTGGATATCGTTCTGGCACTGCCAAGACCGATCATGTTTAAAAGGGTTTTAAGTCAGGCCACCACGCTTGGTGTGAAAAAAATCCATATAATAAATGCCAGAAGGGTAGAAAAAAGTTTTTGGGACGCTCATGCGATTGATGAACAGATCTATCGGACCCACCTGCTGAAAGGACTCGAACAGGCGGTGGACACGCGATTGCCGACGGTTTCTTTTCACAAGGGGTTTAAAACATTTATTGATCTCGTCGTTCCTCAATTAAAAAATGACTATAAACAGCTGATTGTTGCAGACCCCCGTTATCCGTGCCAGAGCTCCAGAGAAAACAACACAGGACCCGGGGCGCATGCTCCTCGCTGTCGGACCTGAAGGCGGCTGGATAGATTATGAAATTGAGAGGATGCTGCTGTCAGGGTTTAAGGGGGTTGGCATCGGCACGAGAATTCTCAGGGTAGATACAGCTGTTATTGCTCTGCACAGCATGCTGGCAGCGTCCGGGTGCTGAGCAGCACTTTTATGTATCTGTGTCTGCCTGATTAAAAAAGCGATGAATTTCCAGGGCGAGAGCCGGGCCAATACCTGCAACATTTTCCAAATCTTCAATGGATGCACGTGATACCTGCTGCAGACTTCCGATTGTCTTTAACAACTCCTTTTTTTTCTCTTTGCCAACTCCGGGGATCTGGTCCAGAGGTGAGGAGAACGCCTGTTTTCGCCTGAGGGACCGATGAAAAGTCACACCAAACCGGTGGGCCTCGTCTCTGACCCTCATGAGGTAGAGAAGGAGCGGATTGTGTGATGGAAATATAATCGGGTTTTTCCTGCCTGGCCGGTAGAGTTTTTCCCCTTCATCCTCTTTTTCCTTGGCTATGCCGATCAGGTTCACCGCTCCGGCCAGATGGAGATCGGCGGCGACTGCTTCAGCAATCCCCAGTTGTCCCCGTCCGCCGTCTACCATAAAGAGATCAGGCAGATCGTTTTCTGTAAGGGCCCTGGAAAACCTTCGATGAATTACTTCCCTCATCATTGCATAATCATCCGGTCCTTTTACCGTTTTGATTCTGTAGTGCCGATAGCTCTTGGGATCAGGTTCGCCCGAATTAAAACTGACCAGTGAACCGACTGCATGGGTACCGCTGATGTTTGAGATGTCGAGGCACTCTATGCGGTGAGGGGGGCTCGGCAGCTGGAGTTTTTTTTGCAAATTTTCAGCAAGATCAAGCCATGAACGCTCTTTGTTCTGCTGTTCGTCGAAGAGCTGTTTGGCGTTGGTGCCGGCCATGTGAACCAGCTCCTTTGGCTCTCCTCGCTGAGCAACAGTCAGGGAGACGGTCCTTTCAGAGAGGTCAGATAAACGTTCAGCCATGACCGTCCTGTCTTCAAAATCGTGGGGCAGGAGTAATTCGGCAGGCGGTGCATTTGATTCGTCATAGAGCTGCTTTAATACCTGCGAGAGAATTGCCTGGTCGTCTCCGTAAGGATCATCAAGAAAGAAACGACGACTGCCTCCTAAAATGCCTTTCCTGACATAGAGCAGGGCAACCGAGACTGAAACCCCCTGACGATAAAATCCGAATACATCTCTGTCTTTCTGTGTTTTTGAAAGCACAATCTGTTTTTCAAGTGTCTTGTCAAGGGCGACAATTCGATCCCGTAAGAGGGCTGCTTTTTCAAACTCCTGCTGTTCTGCAGCACGGCTCATTTCCTTTTTAAGACTTTTGAGCAGCAGTTTGTTGCGGCCTTCCAGGAACATGATGACCTTATTGACCATGTCCTGATATTGACTGATATCCGCTTTGCCGGCACAGGGTGCAAGACAGTTGTTCATCTGGTGATTCAGGCATGGTCTTATACGTGGTTTGAGTGTGGTGCCCTTGCATCTTCTGAGCGGAAACAATGAAAAGAGGAGTTTGAGTGTGGACCACATGGCCGATGAGGAAGAGTAAGGTCCAAAATAACGGGCGCCATCTCTTTTCTTTCGGCGGGTCATGAAAACACGAGGCCATTCTTCCTGAATGGTAACCTTGATGAACGGATAGCTTTTGTCATCACGTAAAATAACATTGTATTTAGGGCGATGTTTTTTTATTAAGGATGACTCGAGAATCAGTGCCTCTTTTTCCGTGTTGGTCATCAGGGTATCGATTTTACAAACCTGACGGAGCATAACTGATGTCTTGCTGTGACCGGGCCCGGAAAAATGCAGATACGATGATAACCTTTTGAATAGGTCCTTTGCCTTTCCGACATAAAGTACCGTAGACGCCTTGTTGAGCATCAGGTAGACGCCGGGAGCGTGAGGAATGGATGAAAGAAATTCCTGATCTAACATTTGCTAAATTAGTGTGGTATTTTAGGTGATGGTGAATGTAATCGCCTTAAGCCTGATCCTCAGAAGCGATGATTGACAAACAGTAAGACGGCCTGCTTATATTTCCAGCAGTGAAAAGATTTTTGCTCCATGAAATCAGTCCGACATTATAATGAATTATTACCATAAACTTGCAATAGATCGGTTTAATCAGAATTATATTTCCGGTTGGTGCTACCAGAGATTTAACAAAAACAAAGTTGTACATCTCTGTCTGAGATTTAAGGGCAAGGTTATCGGCCGGACATCAGCAAACCTGTTCAGGGAGGATCTGTTTGAACTGGGGCTCCATCCGACCGGTAAATGTGGATTTGAACTGATAATTGATCCTCCTGCCGGTTCTTTTGAGAAGGGAGAATACACACTGACGACTGAGCTTTCAACCCGCCCGCTGCTGGTACTCAGGTCTGAGGTGACAAGCTCTGGGATTAAAGAGCGGGCGGTGGGGGGATTGCGCGCTCTGCTGCCTTCATTCAAACACCATCAGCCGCTGCTGTTATTCATG
Organism: uncultured delta proteobacterium; assembly: GCA_963710015.1. Taxonomy (GTDB): domain Bacteria; phylum Desulfobacterota; class Desulfobulbia; order Desulfobulbales; family Desulfocapsaceae; genus MADRE3. The sequence continues at coordinate 67,286 of CAVPYP010000004.1, forward strand.
CATATCCCTAAAACGGCTGGAACTTCATTCAACACCGAAGTCTTTAGACTTCTTCCAAAGAATAAAATTGCAACTCATATAGAACTTGATGACAGAAAACGATATGGTCTACTTGCCAGGAAGAATCGTTTCCTCTCCGGCCATCTGCGTTTTGGAATATTCCAGGAATTTTTCTGTCACGGAGATTTCCAACTCTATACTATTGTCCGGGAACCATACGCTCATCTGCATTCCCACCTTAAATGGATGATAAAGACGGCAGAGGAAAATTCTGATAATTATTTCAAGTACAGTAATCGTGTTATTTATGAACTCGCGAGAAAACTTGCTCAGATCAATTTCAGGGCTCCAGAACAGATGAGCCAATTTGTAGAGAATCTCAGCGGGGTTGAAGCGCATTTTTTTGACAACATGCAGACCCGCTATTTTTGCAACCAGGAAATTGATCGTGTATCTGATCTTGATTTTGACCAGGCAATAAAAAACACGAAAAACTTCAATATGATCGGAACTACAGAGAAATACGAATTATTTTTAAACCATTTTGTAGAGATGCATCAACTGAAGAAAATTGAGAAATCGAGACAGCTCAACAGATCAAAATCAGAACCTCTTTATGATACAGCAGACCCTGGTGTGCGTGAAGTTCTCGAACCGCTGGTAGGGTACGATTTACGATTGTATAATCATATAAATGATACAATGTCGGTTCAGCTGGTTTCTTGAACGGCCGTTTTTTCAATTAATATCTGTCCCGCGCGGTGGACTGCCAGGTCTTTCATTATTTACCCGAAGGCTTAAACGGAGTATTGTTGTCGGGATAAAATAACTATCTCTGTTAATTAGAAATCATCTCTTTCATGCCATGGCCAAGGTCAGTGTAATAATACCCTGCTATAATCAGGGAATCTATGTCTCAGAGGCTGTCGATTCTGTTCTTGCTCAGACCTTCCGGGATTTTGAGATAATCATTGTAAACGATGGTTCTACTGATGAACAGACAACAGCAATCCTGGAAGAACTGAATCAGGACCAGACAACGGTAATCAACACCACAAATCAGGGCTTAGCGGCCGCAAGAAATAATGGAATATCAGCCGCAGCCGGTACATACATCCTGCCCCTCGACGCCGATGACCGCATAGCGCCTCTCTATATTGAACAGGGCGTTCAGCTGCTCGACGCTGAACCCGATGTTGGGATTGTATATTGCCGTGCCATGCTTTTTGGAGCGCTTAACAGTGAGTGGCTACTGCCGCCCTACAGTATTGAAGAGATGTTGAAAGATAACGTCATTTTCTGTTCGGCACTTTTCAGGCGGGAGGATTGGGAAACGGTGGGAGGATATGATTCCGGCATGATTTATGGCTGGGAGGATTATGACTTCTGGCTTTCACTGATTGAGAGAGGCAGAAAGGTCAAACAGCTTGACAGTTATTCGTTTTTTTATCGGGTCTCCGCTGACTCGATGGTCAGGACGAAAGAAAAATGGCAGAAAACTGAGATGTTCGCACGTATTTATCGTCGTCACCAGGAGTTTTTTGCACAGAACATAGAGGTCTGGATCGAGAATCTTATCGATTCACGAGAACCGTATTATACCAGCCGACTCTATATCGATAGTGGCAAAGGTTTCAATGAAGCTGAAAGTATCAGCCGCAAGGTCGTGGTGGGAGCTCATCACCTCAACTTTGATCTTACTCAGTTTCCCCATCAGCGAAAATTTCGCTTTGACCCGATCGACTGTACAGCCTGTGTGCAAATCGAGCAGATCCTTTTTACGGGTGAGGAGGGTTCAATTGAACTCCAATTAGAGACGCTGTCGAGCAATGCAGTGTGCCGGAGAGGCCCTGTCTTGATGTTTGCTGACAGGGATCCAAACATTATCATTCCCCTCCCCGCCAACAGACAAAACTGTCGATTAGTGGAGATAACAATGAATATTGTCTCAGTCGGGGAGCACTCTTTAAGAGAAATAATAGCCTGTCAGAATAACCATCAATCTTATACTCACGGGGTTTTGGGCAAAATTGCCGACTGGTGGAGAGCTCAAACAACAGGTCAGCGCTGAGATGGGGGCCGGCTTCAGGGGTATAAAAAAAAGGATCAAAACGATCCTGAGAATTATCAGCCGCAGGGAATTTAAATTACTTTTTTACCTGTCATCCATTGATGATGATTATCTTGCCGCGTCTCATCGGGAATACGGCTACCATCCGTTGTTTGATGCCGCCTACTATAGAGCCCGCTATCTAGATCATTCCTTTTCTGGTAATCCATTCATACATTTTCTGACCAGGGGATATCAGCGCAGATACCGGCCTGGGCCTTTCTTTGATTATGATGTCTATGAGCAATCTTACAACTGGCAGCCCGGCTTGGGTAATCCGCTTAAGCATTATATGTCATCGGCGGATCGCTGGCGCAGGCCTGGTATTTTTTTCGATACCGATTGGTACAGAGATAAAACACCGGCACTGCATGCAACCATCAGCGATCCGGTTAAGCATTACCTGCTGCACGGTTCTGCTGAAGGGAAAAGCCCGATCCCGATCTTTGAGCCGGAATTTTACAAAGAGTTCATGGCAGATGATCCAGTGTCTACAGACTGTCTGAGCCATTATCTTACTTTTGCAATTGCCGACCACACGCCTCCGAGCGCTCTTTTTGATCCCCTTTATTACAGGAATCGATACTCCACAGAAATGGGAGACTTCTCGTCCCTTGAGCATTACCTGAGAAAAGGTGTCTATGCCGCCAATTATACTGCAGAAAGAATAGAAAATCTGAAACGCAAACCGCTCATCTCGATTATTGTGCCCGTTTACAATCCTGATCCCTGTTTCCTCAACAATTGTATTCGTTCCGTCCTTTATCAGCAGTATCCGCACTGGCAGCTTTGCCTCGCAGATGACGGCAGCACCCGGAAGGAAATAAGCCAGCAACTCAAGGACTGGCAGGCAAGAGATGAGAGAATAAAAGTTGTATTTCTGCCGCAAAACCAGGGAATATCAGGAGCTTCAAATAAGGCGGGCGAATTAGCCGATGGCGACTATTTTGGATTTCTCGATAATGATGACGAACTGGCGCCTGATTGTCTTTATTATATAGCGCAGGCTATTGCTGATCAGGGCGCGGATGTAATTTACACCGACGAGGATCTAGTCGGCGACGACGGCCGTCGATTTTCAATTTTTCACAAGCCCGATTTTAACAGGGCGCTTCTTTATTCTCATAATTACATAACCCACTTTGTTGCGGTCTCAAGGACATTGTATGAGGACTGTGGAGGATTGTCCCCGGAATATGATGGTGCCCAGGATTTTGATTTCATGCTGAAGGTTACCGATAGAGCCGTTAAAATTGTCCACATTCCACGCGTTTTGTATCACTGGAGGGCGACAAAAACATCGACCAGCATAAATCATGATCAGAAAGGCTACGCCCACGAAGCAGGGAGAAGGGCATTGCAGGCTTATCTCGACCAGAACAGTGCCGGTGCCGCCGCGCTGGATGGCGGTATCAATTATTCTTACCGGGTAACAAAAGAACTCGGGACTGAACCCTCGGTGACAGTCGTTGTCTGGAGCGAAACCGGCACGGCGGGGATAGGTCAATTTGAAACGCTCAAAGAGAAGACGGCTTATGGAAATTGCCAATTTGCTGTAATTGTTGAGGCTGAGAGGAGGGGTACCGGTGAGACTAATCATTTAGAGACCCTGCATGGTGATGGCATCTCGCACGGTACACCGGAAAAGCGGAGTACACGAGAGCTCAGGCTTTATCTGAGACAGTTTACTCAACTGACAGTGATTACGTGCTATTTCTTGATTCAATGGTTTTCGATGTTGACAGCAGCTGGCTCAAAGAACTGGTATCGCAGATGATCCTGTCAAATGCTGGTATGGTCTGTGGCCGTGTTTCATGCGCTGACGGGGACGGCCCGTCCTATACTGTGCCTGACCTGAGCTCTGAGTCGCCCGTCTATTATCATCAGTTTCTCACCTCATGTTCACGGCATCTAAATGGACTGCATTGCCAGCAGTATCTGAGCTTTGCACCCTGGGATATCTGTATGGTCCGCAGGTCGGACTATCAGCGGCTCGGCGGGTTTGATTTTGCAAATTATCCGACCCTGTTTGCCATGACCGATTTAGCCTTGAGAGCAGCTCAGGAAGATCTGCAGATACTCTACACTCCCTATGCACGGGTCTATGGAAAGCAGCCGGATGTCGAGCAGACGAATGGTGAGCTGCAGAGCGGTCTGACGGAGAAGAAAACCTTTCAAAGGAGATGGCGAGCTATTCTTCGCAAGAAAGACCCCTATTACAACCTCGGTATACTTGATGAGCACAATATTGACAGAGAAGCTTTTATGGACTGGTTTACCGGCGAGGCTTTTTAAAGTAAAGTCTTGACGTGAAGACTCAATTTAATTAGTTAGAGCACCATTTCGTTATCTCAAACGTTATCATCTCTGCCGAAACGCGTGTCGTGCAAGTAGCAGAGACTAATTCAGGAAAAGGTAGTACCATGGGTTCACCGCTCATATCAGTCGTTATTCCAGCCTATAATCATGAGCGTTTTGTCGGGGAGGCAGTTAAGAGCGTTCTCGACCAGAGCTGCAGTGATCTGGAACTCATTGTTGTCGATGACGGTTCAACAGACCGGACCGGGGAAATAGTAAAAGGATTCACTGACAGCCGACTGCACTATTATTTCCAGGAGAACCAGGACGCCTTTAATACTATTAACAGAGGGATAGGCCTTGCAAAAGGACAGTATATCTCAATTCTCAACTCAGATGATGTCTATGAAACTGATCGGCTCGAACGTCTTCTCGAGATTCTTGAGAAAAATAACTGTGTCTGTTCGTTCAGCGACGTAATTCCAATTTCTGATGACGGCGAACAGTTCTCTGATCCGCAATTCGGATGGAACAAGTGGCATAAAAAAAATCGTGATTTCTACTTTGAGTGTGGTGATCTTTATACTGCCTTTTTGAAGGGAAATTTTATGGTTACCACCTCTAACCTGTTTATGACAGCAGGCGCAGCTCAAAGTGTCGGCCCGTTCTGCTCCCTGAGGTACCTGCACGATTATGATTTCATCTTTCGGATGCTGACGGCGTTTCCAGAGCGGGTTCATTATGCCGATAACCTGCGGCTCCTCAAATACCGGATTCATAGCGGCAACACCCTGGGGGAGGCGGCAATAACCGGCAGAGAACAGGACCAGGATTTGATAAAAAAATATATGCTCGCCGTAATTCCGGACGATTTAAGACAGTATGCAAAGGCGGGAAGCGATCGACTGGTTGAACTGGAGCGGGAACTTTACAGGGTAAGAGTACAGCTTCATCCTCAGGGGCCACAGGGAGTAAAATCAGCCCTTAAAAATATCGGCCGGGAAGTTAAGAACTGGCTGGGGAAAAAGGTTTCCTGAAGGAACTGTAACCAGAGACGATTTATGAATTGGCAAAAGTTTTATTCACTTGAAAAACTGATTCAGAAAGGCAGGCTGCTGTCAGAGCAGTGTAACGTTGTCACCTTTGATCTTTTTGACACGTTGTTTATTCGCAGAATTCATGATCCGGATCTGGTTAAACTGCCGGTGGCTCGTTATATCGCTCGCCGTGCTGAGCGCTATGGTCTTGACGTGTCATGGCAGAAGATTCAGAAAATAAGAGACCTCACAGAACAGGAGCAGCGCCGGAAAACTGGATTAACGTTTGAAGATCAGGAGGCCTGTTATCCGGTCTTCATGAAAAAGACTCTTGAACAGATATTTGCTGAAAGGTATGACGATCAACTGCTCGAGGATGTCACAGACTGCGAGCTCGAGATGGAAAGCCGAATGCTCGTTCCCAGAAAACTACTCGTCGACTGGCTTGTTGAACTTCACGCATCCGGAAAAAAAATATATATAATATCTGATATATACCTACCTGCTGAGCATCTTAAAAAACTGGTCGATAAGGGTGGTTTTTTACAATATGCTGATGATCTTGTTTCATCAGCCGATACATTTCTGGCAAAGGCATCCGGCAAGGCCTTTCAACTTGTCCAGGACCGTTTTGGGCTTGATCCTTCCTGCTGGCTGCATATAGGAGATAATCCTTTCTCTGACGGGCTCAGACCATCACAGTTTGGTATCCGTTCCCTTGTCCTGCAGGACAGTTCGGAAAAACATCGTAAAGCCCTGATAAAACGCTATGTGAATTACAGCAAGGGAAGTATGTTCTATCGGGGCAGGGCGCTCCAGCAGCTTATGCTGCCCCATGAAGGGGAAAATATACCGCAGGGAGCACTTTATACTGAAGGGTACAACTTTCTGGGTCCGCTGATCGGCGCTTTTGTCCAGCGCATAGCAGAAGAGAGCCGACGGCTCGGTATCACCAAGGTTTTTTTTCTTTCACGGGAAGGATACACATTTAAAAAAGTCTGGGAGCGCTGCACGCCAATACTGTTTCCTGATGGTCAACTCCCTGACATCGAGTATCTCTATGTCAGTCGAATGGCATTAGCCGGGGCAAGTTGTGCTGATGAAGGGTTAACCCGAACCAGCATCAGTATTGCATTTTTACCCCCGGGTAATAGAGATTTTCGTGATATTGCCAGAATTTTCCAGTTTGACCTGGAAGCGCTGCAGCCCCACCTTCAGCGTCATCACCTGACACCTGATACATGCCTGGTTCCAAGACACGAGGGGTTTGAAAAAACCAATCGACTCCGTCTGATGGAACTCATTGATGATGAACTGTTCCAGCAGGAAATCAAAGGGCAATGCCAACCGGCCAATAATGCTCTTGTCAGATATCTCGACGACCTCCGGTTCTTTGAACACGAGCAGGTGGCAATTGTCGATATCGGCTGGCTTGGTACGATTCAGAGATTCTTCTACAACGCCATAAAACGCAGGGAGAAATGTCCGCGGCTGCATGGTTTTCTTTTCGGCGCTACCCGGGGAGTTAAATTTCCTGAGGATTTGAAAAATTCGATTCAGGGCGTTATCTACGATCGGGACCGGTTTGATCTGGCCTCAAGTACAATTTTGTATGCCCGAGATATCTTCGAGGAGGCCTGCAGAGCTCCCCATCCAACCCTCGATGGATATGAACTCACAGAAGACGGTTATAAACTGAAATTCAGACGCGAGGATGATGAAACTGGTCGGGCAGAAAAAGAGCAGGATGCCTATTACCAGCCGCTTCAACAGGGTATTGTCGATGCAGCTGAGCCTTTTGGCGCGGCCTCAGCCCTGCTCGGCTACAGTTTAAATGATTACCGACCCTGGTTGAATTATCTCATGGCAGCGAAACTTGCCTTTCCAAAATGCTCAGAAGTCAGCACCATTCGGCACAAACACCATCTCGATGATTTTCACGGCAACCATACCCCTCCGAACAGCAAGGCCAGGGGCCCCAAACAGCTGTGGGATTCGTCACGTTTCAGTCTGTATTTTTACCCCTTCCTGCGTCTTCGATTTTTTTGGCGTCATTTAAAAGACGTTTTGAGGAGTTGATATGAAGCGTTTATTTACTGCCCAGTTCGATATATCAGGAAATTCCATCTACCGTGTCATCAAAACAGGAATGCTCAATAAAATCATACCTGTTGGTAATTTTAAACAGGGGCCAGGCCTTAGACCTGCATGTACGCTCTGGGTCCTGCATAACTTCGGCAGGCCCTTGTTCTGGATTGCAGTAAGGTTTGAACGGCACCTTCGCTATCTGCGCCGCATATTATTCAGGAAATAACATGACAGAATCAACCGGTCGGGAATGGATGTACCAGAAGGTTTTTGTTGTTTTTCTCTGCATCCTCGCCTGCGCATATTATTATACCTTTTTCATTGATAGGACGCAGGTGGCCCTTGAAATTGAGGTGAGTCAAAAGACTTCTTTCAAGCTTTACTGGTCGGATGACAGCCGGCAGTTTTCCGAAAAAAACAGTGCTTCTCTGCGCCTCACGCCATCTCAGAACAAATATGAATTTTCTGTTGCCGGTTTGGGCGGCTCTGGGGCCCTGCGGTTTGACCCGATACAATACGGTGGTGAAGCGCTGGTAAAGAGCATCACTCTTTCCCAAAAGGGGTATAAAACCATCGGTGTTGATCTAAAAGAATTGCAGCCGCTCAACCAGATCGACAATATCATTCATACAGCTGAAGGTATAACCTTCTCATCCACCGGAAACGATCCGTTTTTCCTGTATATACCACATTTTGAAAAGGAATCGGTTAACTGGAGCAATGACCTTTTCATGATGGCGGCAATCTGTTTGTTGTTGCTTATAATGGTCAGCTGCTGTTCTTCTCTTCGAGCTGATTTTGGCTATGTACCGGTGATGATGTCAATGGTTTTGATGCTGGTTATCATTATGGCATCTGCCAGTGCCCGGAATGTCCATCCTGATGAGTATGTTCACCTGGCTGCAGCCTCATATTATGAGGACAACTGGCTTCCACCCGCTGTAGAAGATGAAGCGATAGAGGACACCTACAGTGTCTACGGAATGTCACGGCTCAATAATGGAGAAATATATTATCTGTTGGCAGGAAAATCAGCTCGAATCTTTAAAGCGCTTGATGTTGATGGTCTGCGGTCGCTGAGGTCTTTCAATGTGCTGCTGTTTTTCCTTATCGTTTTATATACCATCCGCTCGATACCTGCTCGCGCTGTGGCGCTGCCGTTTCTGATTTCTCCGCAAATATGGTATATTTTTAGCTATTGCAACTCAGATGCCTTTGCTCTATTCATCTGTTTTCTTGCAGGGTGTGAGCTCGTCAGGCCCGGCAGTCTGCTCAATAAAGCCTTGGAGTCAGATACGCTTATCAAGAGAATCCTGCCGACTGTGGCGATCGCCCTGCTGCTTGGCATGCTCTTTTTACTGAAAAAAAATTATTATCCCTTTATTGCACTTTTCTACTTCTGCCTGTTAGTGCGAATCATAACATTTGACAGTTTTGGCAGCAGGTCGACAATTGTTATCCGAATCATCGTTCTGACCGTTCTTGCTGTTGGTTTTGCCGGAATCAGAATTGGTATGGACTATCATGTGAATGGACTGGATCGTCAGGAGAAAATTCTGAGCATGCAGGAAAAAACTGCCAGGAAGATCTACAAACCGAGTACAGATATACATGAAAAACATATCTATCTTCACAAAAAGGATCGCGGCATTCCGCTGAAATCCCTGATCGTTAAAGATAAGTGGTTTGCGAAGACGTTTCAGTCAGGATTCGGCAAGTACGGTTATTTCACCATTGAAGGTCCCGCAACGTATTATGAGATTGTAAAATGGTTTGCTTCGGTACTGCTGATCTATTTTTTTGCGACTATATTTATCCGAGGCTCCTCTGAAGACACTATTACGGCTATCATCACCGCACTGTTATCGGTGGCATTGATCGGCGTTTCCCTCTATCACTCCTGGACCATGGATTTTCAGGCGCAGGGGCGCTATCTTTTCCCAATCATCTGCATGTTTGGAATACTACTGGGCAGGTGCCGACAGCTCTTTGATACTAGACTTTTTATACTGTCCGTCAGCCAGCTCTACTTCCTGGGACTTTATTCCTTTATTTTTATAGCGCTTGTCAATATACCACGCATGTAGGGGGCTCAACAGACTGGAATCCTAGTGGTTAATGCCCAGCGATGCCTTGAATAAATCTTTTGTATATTGTTCGCTCGGATTCTCAAAAATATGCTGGGCAGGCCCTGACTCGATTATTTTGCCATGTTTCATGACCACTATCTGGTCAGAGACGGCCCGGATCACCCGGAGATCGTGAGATATGAAGAGATAGGTGAGGTTGTGCTTGTGCTGCAGTTTTAGTAATAAGGCTATAATCTGGGCCTGAATGGTCATATCGAGAGCTGAGGTTGGTTCATCGAGAATTAACAGTTCCGGACGAAGGATTATTGCTCTGGCGATTGCGATTCTCTGGCGTTGTCCCCCTGAAAATTCATGGGGATAGCGACTTGAAACCGCACCCTCTAGGCCTACTTCATCCAGAACTTCTGCGACCCTTTCCTGGCGCTGCGATTTGCTAAGTTCCCTGTGGTGCACCCGCAGCCCCTCCCCGACAATATCATTGATGGTCATGCGCGGAGAAAGCGAGGAATAGGGATCCTGAAAGACGATCTGCATTTTGCTGCGATAAGGACGAAGCTGGCCGGAGGTAAGGGCCTGCAGGTTATCGTCAGCGAACGAAATCTGGCCGCTGCTTTTAACCAGTCTAAGTATTGCCAGGCCGAGCGTTGTCTTGCCGGAACCAGATTCTCCGATGACTCCGCAGGTTGTCCCCCGATCAACGGTCATTTTGACATTGTCCACGGCACGGATAAGCGAATATTTTCTTTTTATCGGTGATGACCATCCAGCCACCATTTTAAAGTGGCAGTTCAACTTATCAACTTTCAGGAGCGGGGCTGTTCGGGTTTTCCACTGGGCCCTGCTGCGGGGAATAGCGTCTATCAGCTGTTTGGTATATGAAGTCTCTGGTGTCGTAAAAATCTTATGGGCAGTGCCTTCCTCAACAATTTTGCCTGCTTTCATGATGTATATGAAGTCAGCGTGTTCCCTTACCATTGTCAGGTCATGGGTTATCAGAAGGATTGCCATACCGTCTTCCTGCTGAATCGTTTTCAACAACTTCAATATTTGAACCTGGATTGTCACGTCAAGGGCTGTGGTGGGCTCATCTGCGATAAGCAGGGCAGGCTTGCAGGCAAGGGCCATTGCTATCATTACACGCTGACGCTGTCCCCCTGACAGTTGGTGGGGGTAAACGTTCATACGTTGTTCCGGATTATCAATTTCAGTCCGTTTTAAGAGTTGGACTGCTTCCTGATAAGCCTCCTGTTTATTCATGTTCCGGTGGCAGAGAAGTGGCTCAATCAACTGGTTGCCAATGGTATAAACAGGATTGAGTGAACTCATTGGTTCCTGGAAAATCATTGAAATTCGATTACCGCGAATGGAGCGCATTTCGGAGAGCGCTGTTTTGAGCAGGTTTTTGTTCTCAAAAAGAATATCACCGTCTACCCTGACAGGACTGCTTTCTTCAAGAAGTCTGAGGATGTTCAAGGCTGCAACAGTCTTACCTGAGCCGGATTCTCCGACAAGGGCCACGGTCTGTCCTTTGTCGACTGACAGGGTAATGTTATCCAGAACCTGGATATCAGCGGAGGCATCATCCGGGAAATCAGTATTGGGAAACCAGCTGTTGAGATGAGAGACTGACAACATAGAGTTTATCAAATTTGGAGGCGAACAGAGAGGCTGAATCACCACTTTATTTGAAAAGTATTTGTCTCCGGCAGGGCATCAGTGTCATGGGTCACAACGCTCCGGACAGAGGAATAAGGTGATCCGCGGTGAAACCACTCCACCATTTTTTTTACCTGAGCACCTTCTCCTGAAATAAGGGCTTCGACACTGCCGTCTGCACGGTTTCTCACCCAGCCGACCAGCTGCAGTTCTTCCGCTTTACGCCTGGTGTAATCCCGAAAGAAAACACCCTGTACTTTCCCGATGATCTGTATTCGAAGCGTTCTCATCCCTTGTTCTTCCATGGGGGTACCATCCTTTCAGACCGTCAGGAACTCGAGAAAACTATTTTTCGGCACGAAGTAATCCTGCTATCTCTTCTCTGGCTATTTTTTCCATCTCCTTGAATGAGATCGCTACGCCTATATCGTAATCATCAGGCCCAAAGGCTTCAACACGTATGACCGTTCCAATGAGCAGAAGCCTGTTTTTCTTAAGGATCTGAGTATGGATCTGGATTCTTGAGCCAATTTCCAGAGGTTCGCTGTTCTGAAATAAAATTCCGCCGATACAGATATCTTTTCCTCTGCCGGCATAGGTCGGTATTGCTTCTATTTCAAGCTCTTTGACGTATACAGGGTTATGGAACTTAACCCGCAGATATTTGCGTTTATCTTCCTTGAACAGAGAAATGAGGTTTTTACCTGCACCCTTGGCCTGGTAGAGGGCCTGGTCGGCTACGGCAAGGATATCTGAACAGATATCTCCATCAGTCGGATAGGAGGCCAACCCCCCGCTGACTGTTACAGATATGGCGCTGTTGTTGTAGTTAAGGACGGTGCATGCTATTGACTGTCTGATCCTCTCGGCAAGAATGAGGCCATTGATGCTTCCTGTATGCGGCATCAGGAGGATAAACTCCTCTACCTCCATAGCGGATGGCGATATCACTGTCACGTTTCTCCTTCTGTATCATGGCGGCCACGCTCTGCAAGACAAAGTCCCCGGCCTGGTGACCATGTCGGTCATTGATATCCTTGAAATTATCAAGATCAAGAAATAAGAGGGACAGGTCGGTGTTATAACGCAGGGCGAGGGAGAGCTGCTGTTCGAAAACCTGATCAAAGTAGGCTCGATTATTCAGTCCTGTAAGGCGATCCTTGACACTCTCCTGAACAATCTGCTGATAGGACTTGGCGTCGATCAGGTAGGGAACATATTCATCCTGGCCGTGGTGAAGAAGATAATCTCCAAGGGCCGTTATCAGGTTTACTTTTCTGCCAAGCAAGCTGCTCATCTGGTCCCGGTGGGAGAGAGTTTGCTGCCAGTAATCATGGGCTGTTGAGGATGGCAGGTCAAGGCTGGTGAGGAATTGAAGGAGGGTCTGGTAAACTCGATCACCTTCACGGCTAGCCAGATTGGTTATCTCCTCAATGAACAGATCGTCATCTTTCTTCAGACTGTGCATTTGATGAATGGTAGCCTGGATTGTGTCCATACCTTGTCCCTCTGGGGTTGTTTGGGATGAGAAAGATCGCTCACATCTTAACAAAAATGAAACAATTTTCAATACTATACGAGTATGTTACAAAGTGGGACAGCTCGCCTCAATATTTCACGAGTTGAGAAGGCCTGCCAGCCAAGCAGACGTGGGGAAGACTCTATGAGTAATAAGCCTTCCCCAAAAGCGGCGAGGGGGAGCAGTCCGTGCCTAATCACACGAAGGGTGGGAATTTTATCTTTTCAACATTGAATCTAAAGGGTCCAAACTGTGTCATCACTATAATTGCAAAAGAACTGAGTAACTATCTAATATTATTAATATATCAATAAAATATATGTTTTTCGATGAAGTATTCAGGCTGATTCTCAGGGTAACAGAAACAGGCGGGGTGAGATCTGAACCGGGGCGGAACGGCTCAACGGGGTGAGGAGGGGGAAGGTCTACCCCCCTCCGATGACCGGAAAAATAGCGAGAATGTCTTTTTGCTGAACTGTGCTGTCAAACTGACAGTGTCTGGAGTTGATCATGGTTATGCCGATTTCTTGACGATCAATCCCTAATTCGTCGACAATGTCGCCGACTGTCGTATTATCCCGATATTCCCTTACTTCCACGGCAAAGCGTCCGTCGCGGAAGTAAGCGAATAGTTTAACGGTAACCTGCATCTAGAAATTCCAGAAAGAATCAATTTCCTCAGGGGTGAAATCGACCACGGTATTATGCGGCGGCAGTGGTTCGCTGTAGAAAAATTCCGGGAGCCTGTCGTCTGCATTGTTGAGGCCGGCTGCCAGGTTGAAGGTACGTTCGGTCTTCAGAATAGATTTTCCAAGATTGGTGACATCGTCGCCGGTAAGGCTGATGCCGTAACGTGCATTAATCAGGTTGATCAAGGCCGGCAGACACTCAGGATCATCAAGTGCTGTAAATGCGATGAAAAGGCACATTCCGGTTGAATCAATCGCTGCCGTGGCGATCTGCAGATTTCGCGATAACTCAATCTGTCCGTCTTTGGCGAGCGGGTCTACATTTCCACCTACGCCGAGGATGTTTGCCGTTACGGCGTATCCTGATGTATGGTCGCCGCCCATCGGGGTCGTTGCATAGGTAATTGCCATACCCTTTACTGCGCGGGGGTCATAAGCAGGAATAGCCTGGTTTTTTACTACCGGTACACGTGTGACCCCGAAAGTTGCGCCGACCGATCCTGCGCCATTACCAATAATTCTTCCTAACGGGGTGCCTTTGCCGATTTCGTCCCTGATAATGCGGCAGGCTTCCTTGCCGTCACCAAATGCCAGTATACCGGCTTCCATTGCGACGCCAATGGCAACTGAGGTCTCAATTGTGTCTATGCCCAGATCATCCATCAGGTAGTCAGCTTCGGCGATATCATCGAGGTCTTCCACGCAGCAGTCAGCGCCCATGGCCCAGATGGACTCATATTCAAAGCCGGCAGTCTTGAATTTTTTATCTTTGTCATTGTAAACCTGGGAACACTGGATAACACACCCCGCATGGCAGTTGTGTTTCGGCTTGCCGCCGCGTTCCTGAATAATGTCATACATGGTCTCGCCGGAAATTTTATCGTGACCGTCAAATTGACCGAGGGTGAAGTTTTTGGTCGGCAGTCCGCCTGCTTCGTTAATGACATTAATCAGGGCATTGGTTCCATAGGTAGCCAGGGTTTCGGTTACGGGGTGGCTCATGAGCGCTTTTGCAAATGCTCTGTTGGCAGTCTTGAATTCATCAGGCTGGGCAATTTCAACTTTATTGTTGCCGGGATCAACCGTAATGTACTTGACTTTTTTTGATCCCATAACAGCCCCGAGCCCGCCCCGCCCATGAGAACGAAGATTTCCATCAGGATCCATTACAGAGATATTTGCGCCCTGCATCTTCATCTCACCTGCCGGTCCGACTGTTATAACAGCCAGTTTACCCTCTGAACGTCCGGAAATGGTTTTAGCAACTTGATAGTTTCCTTTACCAACGAGTTCGGTCTCTTCATTTATGGTGATGCTGTCTGAAGTCAGGGCAATATTGTACCATTTATCCTCGGCAGGCTGGCCTTCGATGATGAGAGCTTTACAGCCGCATCGAGCCAGATACTGGGCTCCGGTTCCACCGGCATTTGATTCCTTTATGCCGCCGGTAAGAGGGCTCTTGGCACCGGCGGAGAGTCTGCCCGAGTTTGCCGCGACGGTTCCAGATAGCAGTCCGGGGGCGAAAACGAGTTTGTTGTTTGGTCCAAGCGGATGGCAGGTAGGCGTAACTTCTGCGGCAACAATGGTTGAGGTCAGTCCGCGCCCTCCATGTCCCATCCACTCCGCTGGCACTGCTTCAATGCTGGTGGTGAGATCAGACATGTTAACTCTGAAAATTTTGTCAGCCATGGTGAAGTCTCCTCTTTGTTGGTATTGATACTCATTCCAAATGAGTATGATAGTACTGTTCTTAACTTGATATAACGATTATTGACAATAAATAACAGAACCAGAATCTCTGAGACTGTAGCCGCCAAGAGCTATTATCTTAGCATAAAATTCTCTATTTTCCCTTATAATTTCCAGTGCTGACACCACTCTTTGGTCAGAAAGGAGATGTCCCGGGACAATCAGGTCGTATCTTTCTTCGGCAATCGGTATGAATTCGAGGTCGAGGGCGACGGCGGCTGCCCGAATTCCCATCCCGGCATCAACAGAACCGCTGGCGACGGCAGCCGCGACATTCATGTGGGTGTACTCTTCATGATCGTAGCCGCTGATCTGGGAAGGATTAATCCTGGCATCACCCAGGATTTTATCGGTCAAAAGACGTGTACCGGCGCCTTTTTGCCTATTGATAAAAGATAAATGATTGTCGACGATATCTTTGAAACTGTTAATGTTGCATGGATTATTTCTCTGGACGATGAGGCCTTGCTCCCTGTAGCAGAGATTTATCAGCTGAAGCGGGATATCCTTCAGAAACCGTTTAATAAATGAGATATTATATTCGCCGCTCTCTTCATCAAGCAGATGGGTTCCGGCAATATGCGCTTCACCGCGTCGAATCGCCATAATGCCGCCCATCGATCCGACATGGGCGGATGATAGGCGGATACGAGGGCTGTTTTTGTAGAGCTGATTGGCGAGAAGATCAAGAATATTATCATGGCTGCCGATCGACACCAGGGTTGCATCGATCTCGCTTTTCGGGCGTAACAACTCAATGGAAATGCGCTCGCCGGCACCGACGCCCTCGCTTCCGGTCGGGATTGTCAGTAAGCCGTCTGCACGTACCATGGACATAACGGCTCCAGCGCCTTTCCCGGAAGGTGTGGCAATTAATTTATCGCCAACCTGGCCGAGGGTAACGCGGACAAATTGATCAACCCCCATGGAAGAATGCATTGGCCGGGACATCACCGCATCAATAACCTCTTTGGGCGGTGTTTTCTGCCCAAGAAATTCATGGATGAGTTCTTCACCGAAGAGCTTCATCGTCAATAAAGCTGAAATCGGGTAACCGGGTAAACCGATGACAGGCGTGTCATTAACCAGTGCAAGTATTATTGGTTTGCCGGGTTTGATGGCAACGCCATGAACAATTATTTTTCCAAGAGAGCTGAGAATTTTGGCTGAAAAATCCTTGCTTCCTGCGGATGCACCTGCATTGGTGAAGACAATATCTGAGGACTCTGCTGCCTGTTCAATGGCCTCCTTGAGTTTTTCCGGATCATCCATAACAGGTTCTCTGGCGTGGGCATCCGCGCCCCATTGGCGGAGATATCCGGTTAGAATTCTGGTGTTGAATTCAATAATCTGGCCAGGTTTAACCGGTTGACCGGGTGGAATCAATTCAGAGCCGGTCGGAATCACAGATACCCGGGGAGGAATAAGTGTTTCCACCTCGGTAATGCCTGCTGCAAGCATTGCTCCCTGGTCTATGGGACGTATGACATGCCCTTCTGGTATAATGAGTTCTGTGGCGACAATATCTTCGCCGACCGTTCGAATATGCTGCCAGGGGGTGGCTGGATTTATGAATTCCACAGTGCCATCCTTATGGGTATGGACGTCTTCAATCATAACCACCGCGTTACGGATATCAGGAATGGCGTTTCCGGTATTCACCCGCGTGAACTTCCGGGGATCAAGAATTACCGGATTTGCTTCACTTGCGGAGGCAAGATCGAGGAAGTGGACAGCGATTCCATCCATTGCAGAAGCGTTGTAGGTTGGAGAGGAGTGCTGAGCAAAAACCGGTTTTGCGGTCAATTTCCCGACAGAATGGTCAACATTGATGACTTCAGATCGACACCTGGAGAAAAAACCGCAGTCAATAAGTGCTTTTTTCCAGATCTTCTTTGCGGTTAAAAGAGGTTGGTTTTTTATATAAACAGATTGATTTTTCATTGGTACAGATATACCTCGATTAAGTTCTCTTCCTGGATTCCTTGAGTGTCCTCATCAATCACAAAGTAGCCATGAGCGCGTGACAACGATGATATGGCACCTGATCGTCCGAGTACCGGGTATGCATGGTATCCGTGATCATCGCTTGATAACCGTACCCGGATCACATCAAGCCGGCCCGCTGCAGAGTTAATGTTTCGTTTCAAAACGGCTTTGACCGTTGCGGCAGGAAGATGATCGTAATAATTAAGGCCGGAAAGAAAATGGATTACAGGTTTCACGAAAAGATCAAAACAGACGGCAGCGGAAACAGGGTGTCCAGGCAAACCGAAAATTGGCGTATTGCGACCATAGCCAATAATGATCGGTTTACCAGGTTTCAAGGCTACCCCGTGCACAAGAACGCCGGGAGAACCAAGTCTGGCAATGGCCTGTTCTCCAAGATCCCGCATGCCCACGGAACTGCCGCCTGAGAAAAGAACGATATCAGTCTCAGTTACCGCTTTTTCGATGGTTGAGAAAAAAGTTTCCTCCTGGTCTGAGACAATACCGTAATCGATCACCTCTGCTCCCAGCTGTTGAGCGGATGAACCAATAGTAATTGAGTTAATATTCCTGACCTTACCCGGCAAAAGCGGCTGTGTGTACTCAACAATTTCATCACCGGTTGAAATTATTCCCACTTTTACTTTTTTAAAAACAGAAATCTCGGCAATACCAAGGCCGGCAAGCAGCCCTAGTTCCTGGGGGCGCAGCGGACTGAACTTGGTAAGGGCGAGATCGCCGATACTGATATCATCACCTTTTCTGATTACATTGCTGCCGCTGCCGATATCTTTGACGATTTCGATCATCCGATCATCGATGGGGACTGTATGCTCAAACATCATAACCGCATCGGCTCCCTCAGGAAGAATTCCCCCCGTTGGTATTTTCATACAGTTACCTCTGGTGACAGCGGTTCCCGGAACCGCACCCATCAGCACCTCACCGATTACATTGAGATAGGCAGGCATGGTTTGACTGGCCCCGAAGGTGTCAGATGAAATCACCGCGTATCCGTCCATTGTTGAACGGTCGCAGGGCGGCAGGTTTTCAGGAGCTTTGATATCCTCTGCTGCGACCCTGCCAAGCGCAGAGGCAAGTGGTACCGTTTCAGATTCACGTTCTATGGACTCAAGATAGGAGAAAAGAACAGACCGGGCTGCATGGACAGGTGTGAGTTCCTCACGTCCAAGCATGTCGCGTGTGGTGTTAGTTTTAGACATCGTCTGTGTTGCAGATAAGAAGAATTTTAGGATAGTGCTGCAGATTTGCAAAGAGTTCCCGGGGCCCAATCGGTTCGCTGTTCAGGGTTGTTTCATGCATCGCCTTAACGAGAGTTGGGCGAAGCTTAAGGAAGGAGACCAGATCTTCACTTTTCAAAAGGACACCTTCAGCAAGAAGTTCTCTCCCTTTCTCTACCGCGATGACGTTGAAAGAGTTTCACCTTGACGACAACTGGCGAACTCGACTGACTCGGTTGTTTTTGGACCGCAGTTTTCCTGAGGGAGGTAAGGGGACTACCTTTACGTAAAAGTGCTCCGGCAAGTCCGGGCATTGCTGCTGAAAGGGCCAGCGTTACAGATGCTTCTGAGAACACAAGACTTGTATCATCAACGGAATCACCGTTGAGAAAAATTGTCTGCAGCCTGTTTGCAATGTAATCTTCCGTAAAACCTGGTAATGAAGAGAGAAATGAAAGGAGCGTTTGTCCTTGAATGGCGTTGCGGAAAAAACCAGACTGCAAAACGGTGACGAGTCGCTGGATAGGCACCGATTGCATCGATGTGCGCAGGACAGGGTATGATTCTTTAAGATTTTTGTGTGCCATTACTTTTAGTTTGTAGAGGTTAGTTGCGAGTAAGCAGCTGATGCTATAGAGTTCAGTAAGTTTTTGGAATCCAATCGCCCATATTAAAAGAATCTGGAATCAAAGGCAAAGGTATTGTTAATAATAAAAACAGCTAACAGATCTTAAGGAAATATAATGAACAGAAAAGGACTTAAACCGCTGCCTGGATTTACCCCAAGTAACGGGCCTGTTGTAACCGTCATCCTTGATGGTATTGGAATCGGCAGCAGGGATGAAAGAGATGGTGTCTTTGTCTCTCATACACCTGTTCTCGACCAATTATTCAGTGAACCTTTATACACCCAGCTTAAAGCGCATGGCACTGCTGTTGGATTACCGAGTGATGACGATATGGGAAACTCAGAGGTTGGTCACAATGCACTTGGTGCCGGCCGTATTTTTCCCCAGGGCGCAAAATTAGTGAATGAAGCGTTTGAAAGCGGAATAATTTTTCAAGGGCAGGGCTGGAAACAGATAATGGAGCGCTGCGCCAGCGGAGGAACCTTCCATCTCATCGGGCTCGTTTCAGATGGTAACGTGCATTCACATATCGATCACCTCTATGCTCTGCTCAAGGCCTGCAGCGAAAATAAAATCAGCAGAGTGAGAATCCATGGTTTACTTGATGGTCGGGACGTAGGAGCCCGCAGTGCGATCAGTTATTTCAAGCCGCTTGAAGAGAGGTGCGCCCAGTACAGCAGACAGGGGCTTGATTTGAGAATTGCCTCGGGCGGCGGAAGAATGGTTACAGACCATGGACCGATATGAAGCCGACTGGAATACAGTCCGCAAAGGCTCGCTGACTCATGTGCTCGGCCAGGGAAGGCTTTCCCATCGGCTGTCGCGGCTGTAAGCACCTATTATGATGAGGATCCTGACATAACAGATCAGTATATGGATTCATTCGTTATTAGCGATGAAACGGTGGGTCTGTTGGAGAAATTTCTGATGGGGATGTTGTACCTGTTCAACTTCCGAGGAGACAGGGCGATCGAGTTTTCCGGGCCTTTGACGAGAAGGATTTCGATGAATTTGACAGACAAGGCACCTGAGGTTTTTTTTGCAGGAATGATGCAGTATGACGGTGATGCCCTTATCCCTCAAAATTATCTGGTTGAGCCGCCGGAGATCACCAATACGCTGAGCGAGTATTTATGCGCAACCGGGATCCGCTTTTTTACTGTTTCTGAAACACAAAAATTCGGGCATGTTACTTATTTCTGGAACGGTAACAAATCCGGGTATATTGACGAGAAACTTGAGAAATATGTTGAAATAGTCTCAGACAGGGTAACCTTTGACCAGCGGCCATGGATGAAAGCGGCTGAAATTACCGATGAGGTTATTGCTGCCGTCAAATCCGACCGCTATGAGTTCATAAGAGTTAACTACCCGAATGGCGATATGGTCGGCCATACCGGTAATCCCGAAGCCCTAAGAATTGCTGTTGAGAGTGTAGATCTCTGTCTGGGCAGATTACTTGGAGTACTTAAAAAAAGAGGCGGAACACTCATGGTTACTGCTGATCATGGCAACGCGGATTGTATGTGGACCGAGAAAAACGGTCAACGTCTACCCATGGTCGCACACACCAGGAACCCGGTTCCATTTATTATTAAACTTTTTCATCAAAATAATCGTTTTCAGCTCTGTGAACGTTCTGATAGCGGACTCACAAATGTGGCCGCAACAATTTGCATGCTTCTTGGCTATGAGCCTCCGGCAGGATACAGGCCTTCCCTGGTGGAACTAAATAACAAGGCTTTATAGGCAAGGGTGAGCAGGGTTATTATGGTAGAGAGAATAAGCCGATCAGAGCAGAAAAGACAGTTCAGGCAAACTGAGTCTGCCGCCAGAGAATTATCCGAATTAAGCGACCTTGACCTCAAGCGTCTGCCGGCAGGCGATGATCTCAAAGATGAGATTATTCTTTGCAGGAAAACAAAGGCTGGTGCAAAAAAAAGACAGATTAAATACATAGCAAAAATGCTGCAGCGCGAAGACCTCAGAGAGATACTACTCTTCCTCCAGGAAAGAAAAGGATCCAGACTGGAGGAAAACCGATTCCAGCACGAAGCTGAACGATTGCGTGACAGTATTGTCGATGACGCTTTAAGCGCTTATAATGAATGCCGAAAATACCAGGAACAGTGGGAACTCAACTGGCATAGCGAGGCCATTGGTCATGTCGTAAACCGTTTTCCAGACATAGATGAAAATGAGCTGCGGAGGTCTGCTCACCAGTATGCCCGCAGCAGGAGCAAGACACACTACAGGGAACTGTTCAGAATTATAAAGGCGGCCGCCGAGAAAAACCGTTTGAATGAGATGCTGGAGCGTTCGGGTGAGTAAACGACAACATTCTGATAATTGAAAGAATATATAACAGTTGGTACTTCTGGTATTTTTGGCTAGATGGTTTTATGTCTGCAGTGTATATCCTGAAGACTCACGACCCAAAATAAAAACCGGGTCATATTCAATGAATATTCCAGACAGGTTAGCTTTTAAATGAAAGCAATTTTTTCAGATCGGATTCACGATGTCCCTCGTTCATTTATACGTGAAATACTTAAAGCATCTCTCGATGCAGAAGTGATTTCATTTGCCGGCGGCCTGCCAAACCGTCAATTCTTTCCCGTAGACAGTCTTCAGGCTGCTGCCAACAGCGTTTTTAAGGAGCAGGGTGCCGGTTGTCTGCAATACAGTAATTCTGAAGGACTGATCGAGCTGCGTCAATTTATTGCTGATCGATACGCGCGGGATCAGGATATCAAGGTCAGCCCTGACAATATCCTCATTACCAATGGCAGCCAGCAGGCACTGGACCTGATTGCCAAGATTACCATCAACGATGGCGACCAGGTCATTATTGAAGAGCCGGGTTATCTCGGAGCAATACAGGCACTGACCTTTTACAGACCTGAATATATGGCAGTTGGTGTCTCGGAAACAGGCATGGACTGTCAGCAGCTGGACGCCTTTTGTAAAGCCGGCTCGCCAAAGCTGATGTATACTGTACCCAATTTTCAAAATCCCTCGGGAATTACATACTCTGAGCAGAACAGGAAAGAGATTGCGGGTATTGTTGCCGGAAAACCACTACTGCTTGTTGAGGATGATCCTTATGGCGCACTTCGCTTCAGCGGTGAGTCAGTCCGCTCATTTTACCATTATCTTCCTGAGCAGACACTGCTGCTTGGCTCATTTTCCAAGGTAGTGGTGCCTGGTTTTCGCCTCGGCTGGGTTGTCGCACCGGAGGCTGTTTTTGATAAATTGCTTATAGCAAAACAGGCAGCTGACCTTCATACCTGTAACTTTACACAATACATTATCCACAGGTTCCTGCAGGACAACGACCTCGATGAACATGTCAAGACCATTAACAGGGTTTATGGAAAACAGTGCCGAGCCATGCTTGATGCGATTGCTGCCTATTTTCCGGAAGAAGTGACCTATACCAGGCCTCAAGGAGGGATGTTCCTGTGGGGAGAATTGCCGAACCGGCTCAGTGCCATGGAACTCTTCGAGTTGGCCGTCAAAAAACAGGTTGTGTTTGTTCCGGGCGATCCTTTTTATACGCGACGCCAGCGGGCATCGACATTCCGGCTGAATTTTTCCTGTGTAGACGAGACCCTTGCAGAGGAAGGAATTATGCGGCTTGGTGAGGCCATTAAGGAGATGATTCACTAAATTATCATGGATATACGCGTGTCATTAACAGAAAAACAGACAAAACGATTTGATATCCGGTTATAATCAGGCGATGATTTCGGATAAATTCTGAGGTGCGGTAAAGCTGTGTTATGAAAATATTTCGTCCTCGAACATTTTTAAATCTCGTTTTACTGGGCTTTGTTGCAGTTTCTGTCCCTTTGGGGGTTGGCCTTTGGACGACACTTACTTATATTGAAGAGGTAACCGGTACCGGACTTGAAGTCGTAGATCATTCGGTAAGCGGTACACGTGACAGTGAGATTCTCTCTGAATATCTTCGAAATGAAGAACGAACACTCCGGCTTTATTCAATAACCTCTGATGTAGAATATCTAAAGCAGGCTCAAACATATCATAATCAAATTGATTCTTTACTGTTCGAATTGCTCAGTCTTCCCCTCGAGTACACAGTAAGAAAGGATATAGAAGATACGAGGAATTCCAGGAACCTGCTCCGGACTACTATAATAGAGGCATTGGGGAAACCAGGGGATGAAAGCCTGGAAGAAATCAAGCTGGCCATTGAATCATTCAGTAATCAGCATGATCGGGCACTGCAGATACGGACCGGAATCCAGGAGATGGTTCGGTCAGAGGTGGACGGGCTGAAAACAACAACGGCAGAAGCCCAGCATGCCCTTGTTTCCCAGACAATCACCTTTATTCTGGCAACAATTTTCATGATTGCTATTATGGCTTTTCTGCTGTCCTGGCCAGTCCGGCAGTTGAACAAGAGTGTAGAGAGACTGGGAAAGGGAGATTTCAAGACTCCTGTGCTCGTTACCGGACCGCTTGATGTTGAGGCCGTTGGTGAAAAACTTGACTGGCTGCGTAAAAGGCTTGATGCTCTTGAGCAGGAAAAATCGAAATTTCTGGCCCATATATCTCACGAGCTGAAGACCCCGCTGGCATCCATAAGGGAAGGAGCCTCACTGCTGAGTGAGGAACTTGTCGGCGATCTTAATGATAAGCAGCTGGAAGTAGCGTCGATACTTGTGAACAACAGTATCCTGCTGCAGGGGCTTATAGAAAATATTATTGACTTCAACATGGCTCAGGCAGGGCAGAAACAACTTGATGTTTCATCTGTTGATATAAAGGCACTGCTCGAAAAGGTGGCCCAGGCGCAAACAGCAAAGATGATTGGGCGAGAGATACAACTTGACCTCAGACTTGAGGAAGCAACGGTTTATGGAGATAGTAAGCAATTGGAGACGATTTTTGAAAATTTGTTTTCAAATGCGGTCAAATTCAGCCCTCAGGGCGGAACGGTCGGCTGTCGCCTGAGCAGTAACAAGAAGAGCGTCGCCTGTATTGTGTTTGATTCAGGACCAGGAATAGGTAGAGAAGAAAAAGATAAAATATTTCAGCCGTTCTACCAGGTTGAGACGACTGCCAATTCGGTGGTCAAAGGGAGTGGGCTTGGTCTGGCCATTGTCAAAGAATATGTAAAACATCATCACGGGACCCTCAGTCTCCTAAATCCCGGAGAAGCCGGTGCCCGCTTTGGTGTGACACTGCCCAGGCGCAGGGAAACAACGAATAAAGAGGTATGAATATGTACGTGTCTGTTAGATCGTTAGTGATGTGCCTTACAGTACTGACATTGTTTGCGGGTGGCTGCCACCTGGAGCAGGGTAAGCTTCATTTTGACGAGCTTCATTTAAACCCGATTACCGTATATGCCATGAAGCCCCTTGAAACAACGATCTACTGTGTTGCAGAGGGAGACTTTCCGTCCGGCGACATACTCGAACAAATGCACCGGGAATCGTTTGATCAGGTTGAGAATGACCCCGAAAAGGCCGACTGGGGCGAGCTTGTCTGCCTGTCTTTGTCCGAACATGCCACAGTAAAACAGATGAAGGAAACAATTAATGTTCTCTTGCTTGTACTGAACTCCAGAGACGACTTAAGAGGCGCTGTTCGAGGGTTTAAAAAACTGCTTGAACAAAAGGTGAAGATGGTCGGAAAGCTGGAAAAATCAATCCAGATCTATGAGGAAGAGAAAAAAGACAAGAAGGCTGTCATCTCAGCATATGAAGACAAAATTAATATTTATGAATTAAAATTGATTCTTGAGAGACAGGCAACAGCCGAACAGGCAGAAAAAGTTGATGCTCTTGAACAGCAGGTACGGAAATTGAAAGAAGTTGAACTTTTACTTCAGCCAAACAAAACAACAAATTAACAGATGATTAAACCAACTATATTACTTGTAGATGATGAAGAAGACCTGCTCAGCCTGTGGACGCTGCGTCTGGAGAGCGCTGGTTATAACGTAATTACGGCGCAATGCGGTGAAGAGGCCATGGCCGCCTTTGCAGCTTCCGGACCGCAGCTTGTCGTTACTGACCTGCGTATGGGAAAAATGGACGGTCTTGCCCTCTATGAAGCAATCCGCAAGGTAAACACCTCTATTCCAGTCCTCATTATTACTGCCCATGGCTCCATACCGGAAGCTGTTGAAGCAACGAAGAAAGGGGTCTTTTCATTTCTCACTAAACCAATCGATGGTAAAATATTTCTGCAGGAAATCAAGCGTGCACTGAAGGTTGCATCTGTTTCCGGGCGAGATGAAAGCACCGAAGGGTGGCGAAAAAACATCATCTCACGCAGTGCTATCATGGAGCAACTGCTGGACAAGATCAGACTTGTGTCGCGCAGTAATTCGAGCGTACTGCTCAGAGGGCAGAGCGGTACGGGCAAGGAATTGCTGGCCCAGGCTCTGCACAATGCTGGTGACCGAAATGATAAACCGTTTATCGCGGTCAATTGCGGTGCTATCCCTGAGGCATTGCTCGAATCAGAGTTGTTTGGCCATGCCAAGGGATCTTTCTCCGGAGCAGACAGGGCCTATGCCGGACTATTCAGGGCTGCTGACAAAGGAACCCTGTTTCTCGACGAAATTGGAGATATGCCTCTCCAGTTACAGGTGAAATTACTGCGTGTTCTCCAGGATCGCAAGGTGCGGCCGGTGGGGGACACGGTATCCGTGCCGATTGATGTCAGAATAATATCTGCAACACACCAGGATCTTGAGAAAAGTGTTGAGCAGAAAACATTTCGCGAGGATCTTTACTACCGTTTGAATGTGGTAACCCTGGAAGTCCCGCTTCTTCAGGATCGCCGTGAGGACATTCCGCTGCTGGTGGAATATTTCCTCAAGTTAATCAATGACCAGAGTGAGCGTAAAATTGTCGGTTTTTCTCCAGATGCACTGACTGCGCTTATTGAGGCACCCTGGCCTGGAAACATACGGCAATTACAGAATGTCGTTGAGCAGGCTGCGGCTCTTTCCACCTCCGATCTCATACCGGTTGATCTCATTCACAATGCCCTGAAGGAAGAGAATGAAAAGGTTCAGACGTTTGATGAAGCGCGATTTGAATTCGGACAACGGTACCTGGTTCGGCTGCTGCAGATGACCAGCGGCAATGTTGCCCAGGCAGCACGAATTGCAGGAAGAAACAGAACCGATTTTTATAAAATCCTCAACCGTCACCACATAGCTCCCGCCCTCTTCAAGGATTGATTTTCAGCTATTTTTTCAATACGTTCTGGTTATATTCGTCGTTGTTAGGAGACATCCTATGACGGTCCCGGTCCCTGCTGTTCAGGTATAACAGATAAATATCAAATAGTTAATCAAGTCTCCTCTAGGAGACTAATTTTACTCTCGGGATCCCGTAGCAGCATCAATTGGTTAGCGGGTCGTTGGCGTCTTGAAAAGAAGATAATTTAAAAAGAACCATATAACAGTAATATGGCAGGTTTTCCTGCGAGTGAAAATTAATCTAATTCAGGCATTATAAATGCTTTATAAAGGTACATGTTACTTTTCTTTTAAGGAGGAAAAATGGCTGTACCGAAGACTACCCTGCTGAACGGTCAGAACTTGAAGCGGAAGTGTAGCTCTGTGGTCCGTCTCTGTTTGCCTGGATTAATCAGTTTCTTTTGTATCTGCCTGTTTCTCATCCTGTCAATAGTGATTATTGAAGGATATTCCATATCAGAAATGATGCAAAAGGAAAGAGATTTTGCAACTTACAAGGTACTGACTGACTGATAGTTGATACTGTCACCGTTTCTTCTCATAATATCTCCGCTGTCGACATAGGCATAGGCACTATGCTTGTGGATTGATTCGAAGCTCTCAACACTTGCTGAAAAAGACGTGATATCGGGGTGCTCAAAAGCGTTAACAGCAACTTTCCTGACCACATCCTCAACAAACATCGGGTTTTTAAATGCCACCTCGGTAACGTACTTTTCGTCTGGTCGTTTAAGCAATGCAAACAGTTCACATGAAGCACTCTTTTCAATCAGGGCGATAAGATCCTCGGCCCATATCATTTTGGTGAACTGGGCACTCAGGGTAACCTCAGCTCTCTGATTATGGGCTCCTGCATCACTGATTTCTTTGGAGCAGGGGCAAAGTGTTGTGACCGGCACCTGAACGGTAAGGATAAATCCTTCATCTGTGCCAATACCTCCACTGAATTTACAGGAATACTCCATCAGGCTCCTGGTGCCTGTTACCGGAGCTTCTTTCTCAAGATAATAGGGGAATTCCATTTCGATGCGGGCACTTTCAGCATTGAAAAATTCTTTGACTTCCCTGAGGAGCAAAGAGAATTCAGCGACACAAATTTTATCAATATAGCCGTTGAGTATGGAGGTGAACGAGGATATGCAATTTAGGTTTCAGGGGTTCTCCGATGCGCGTATGAAGGCTCACCGCGGCTACGGTATCCTGCACGCCGCCGTCTTTCTGCATGACCCTGATTGGTAAATTTATATTTTTTACACCAGCCGTATGGATTGCCATAATAACTATTACATTGAGATTAAGAGATAACGGTTAAAATTGTAATTCATCTGAGTGCAAAGCAAGTCAGAGACTTTTGATGAAAAGGTATTACTATTTTTTCGTCGACGATACCACAATAATCATTTTTACATGCGTTCAGATTCGGTTCAGTGTACCTTTGAGACAGACAGGATCGAACTATTTCATCTTCACTATTTTCAGCTATGTCAGATAATCAACAGAAGATTCGGATTGATAAGTGGTTATGGGCTGCCCGTTTTTTTAAAACACGATCCTCTGCTGCAAAAGCGGTTCAGGGAGGAAAAATTCACCTCAACGATGCCCGGGTTAAGCCCTCACGAACTGTAAATATAGGAGATGTTCTTGTTATTAACAGAAATGAAATATCGTTTACTATCCACGTTTGCGGTTTGTCTAACTACCGACGACCGGCACCTGAAGCGCGGCTTTTATACGAAGAAACGGAAGAAAGTGCTGCAAAAAGAGATGAACAGCGGGAAATGAAAAGGCTGCTTCGGGCCTCTGACAGCCCGCCGCCGAAAAGACCGGACAAGAGAGAACGGAGAAAAATAAGAGATTTCATCAGGAAAAATTAGAAGGAGAGTTACGTGAAAAAGGTAGAACGAGCATTGATCAGTTTGACAGATAAGTCGGGAATAGAGGATTTTGCCAGAGCACTTGCATCACAGGGTGTTGAGATTTTATCGACTGGAGGAACAGCCTCAAAAATACGTGATGCAGGAATTGATGTTGTTGATGTCTCAGATTTTACCGGTTTTCCCGAGATGCTCGATGGCAGGGTGAAGACATTGCACCCGAAGGTACATGGCGGAATTTTACATCAGCGAGCCAACAGCAAGCATTTGGATCAATGTTCTCAGCACGGTTTAAAGCCTATTGATATTGTCGCCGTTAATCTCTACGCCTTTGAAAAAACGGTTGCTGATCCAGGCTGCACTCTCGAGGATGCCATCGAGAATATAGATATCGGCGGACCAACGCTGCTACGAGCGGCCGCTAAAAATTTCCAGGATGTCACGGTAATTGTAGACCCTGATGATTATGAAACTGTTTTAAATGAGATACATGAATATGGAAACACCTCGTTGAAAACCAGATTTCGTCTTGCAGTCAAGGTGTTCGCTCTCACCTCGCAATATGACACGGCGATAATTAACTGGCTCCAGAAGGTGGATGTTGAGAAAAACGTTTATTTCAGAGGAGAGTAATTATGCTGAAATTAGGGGTTCTGTTGTCCGGCAGTGGGCGTACTCTTGATAATTTCCACGAACGAATTCAGGCAGGAACGCTGAATGCTAAAATCCAGGTTGTGATTTCGAATGTTGAAACTGCTCTTGGACTCGAAAAAGCAAGGAATTACGGTTACCCCGCCTTCTGGGCAAAAGGAAACGAAAAGATCAATGAGACATTGGCAAGCTACGAGATCGATTTAATCTGCCTTGCCGGATATCTGAAGCTTTATCAGCCTCCTGATTACCTTAAAAGAAACGTACTGAATATTCATCCATCCTTGATTCCGCTTTATTGTGGTGAAGGATTTTATGGTGATATCGTTCACCGTGCAGTTAAGGAAAGGGGATGTCTGGTGAGCGGCTGCACGGTCCATTTTGCCAATGAACGTTTTGATGAAGGACCTATCGTTTTGCAGAAAAGTGTAGAGCCTTGATTATGATGACTCCATCAAAGATATTGCCTCCAAGGTCTTCGAAGCCGAATGCCAAGCGTTTCCTGAAGCAATTAACCTGGTCAATGACCGAGGGCTCGATTTTTTCTGGAACCGGCTGGGCTGATCACCTGGTCAAGATTCCCCCTCTCTTTGAGAACGGCTCAGACCAGGTTTAACAACAGGAATGATACAATAAATGGAACTTTCAGCTCCAGCAGGGAATTTTGAAAATTTCCAGGCTGCCCTTGAAGCCGGTGCAGATGCTTTCTATGTCGGTGCACCAGGACTCAATGCACGAAATCTGGCACGGGACCTTACCCTGGACCAGATTGGCGCAATGATCGTCAGTGCCCATGATAACGGTCGAAAATTATATGTTGCTCTCAACAGCCTTGTCAGGGAAAAAGATCTGCTGCAGCTCCTGGAAACACTCTGCTATTTTGAGACCGTCACTCCTGATGCCTTGATCATCCAGGATCTTGGTATATTAAATCTGGTGATGGACCATTTCCCGTCACTTCCGTTGCATGGCTCAACTTTAATGACCATCCACAACCGTGCAGGTGTCAAGGCGCTCTCAGCGCTTGGTTTCTCACGAGTTGTAATTGCACGTGAGTACACTTTGAAGGAAATCGCCAGGCTTGTCAGGGAAACACCGATAGATATAGAGGTGTTTATCCATGGGGCCATGTGTTTTTCCTATTCAGGTCTTTGTATGTTTTCCTCTTATCTTGGCGGTAAAAGCGGTTTACGGGGGAAATGTGTTCAACCGTGCAGAAGGAAGTACTCGGTAGGCGCTGGAGGAAAAACAAAAGGTAATTCCGGGTATCTGTTTTCCATGAATGACCTTAATGGACTTGAGATGGTACCGGAACTCCTCAAAATTGGCGTCTCCTCGCTTAAAATCGAAGGAAGACTTCGGTCAGCTACCTACGTGAAAAACATTGTTGCCGCTTATCGTTTAATGATTGATGCCGGTGCTCATCAAGGACCCGAAGTTTTACAGAAAGCCACTTCAATGGTATCTGGGGCGATGGGGCGACGAACTTCTTCGGGGTACTTTCTGAGTCCGCAGCCAAGCGATGCAATCATCCAGTTTCATTCAGGCAATATTGGCAATCATCTCGGGTCTGTCTCCTCAATTGACAAGAGAGAGGGTAATACTTTTATTTCATTAAAACCGAGAGTCAGTTTCAAGGTTGGCGATCGGCTGCGTCTTCATTTTGAAAAGGGAGATAAGCGACAATCGTTCACCGTCAGCACGCTGCTGGATCAGGATCAGCCGCAAGAACAGGCTGAAAAATATCGAGAAGTAAGGGTCTTGGTACCTGAAACGATTAAAACTAATGGCTTTCCAGGTAAAATTGACGCGTATCTTGTCGATGTAAGAAAAGAGACTCCGTCAGCCGGTACTGAGACATCAAAAAGAATGTTGTCATTTTCTCTTAACAGAAACCAGAAGAAAAGTGTTGAGCAGAAGGTGCGTAATGTCAGCCGCTATGTGAAGGCAGACCACCCTGTTAACCTGGCACCTCAAAGACAATACACAAAGCAGAGAAAAGGACCTGGCTCGTCGAGTTGCGAACTCTGGCTGAGAGTAGACTCGCCGCGGCTCATCCTGGGAAATCAATTATTTGTACCGGATCGCTATGTGATCAATCTCGACAGAAAGATCATGGGTTCTGTCGGAGACATTAAACGATTTCTGGGCCGCAACATGAGGTCGGCAATCTGGGCGCTGCCGACCGTTCTCAATGATTCGTCATTTGAGCAAATCAGAAAAAATATTACGATCCTTATTAAATCAGGGTTCAAGACATTCCAGGTAGCTCACCTCAGCCAGATCGAGTTGTTCGAGGGTGAGCGGGTACAACTCTTTGGAGATTATTCGCTGAACCTGATGAACAGTCAGGCCCTGAGCCTTGTGTCAAAGCTCGATTTCCGTGGCTATCAGCTATCTATCGAGATGGATCACGATGTTCTCAGAGAGGTTATTAACGGTTATCGCAGTAAAAAAAGTGGATATCTAAAGGGCAGCGGTCAGGGGCCTTCGGCTCAGCTTGGCTTGACCGTTTATGGCGCACCGCCCCTTTTTGTCTCGCGCCTTGCCTCTAAAGAACTCCCCTATGGAAAAACTGTCACCAGCCCCAAAAATGAACAATTTTTTGTGGAGAAGAAAGATGGACATTCCCTGACGAGGCCTAAAAAAGCGTTTTCGCTCTTACCGTTCAGAAGAGATCTGGAAAAAATGGGTTTGAATTATCTGGTTGTCGATTTAAGCGGTATGCATCCTGGTAAAAAGGAAATGTCCGAAATAAAAGAACGTATCGATGGAAAAGGAAAATTCACAAAACTGCCAACCTTTAACTACCTGGGCACTCTTAGAGTGACAAAAAAGGTCAAAACTGCCATTATTTGTTTATAGTTTAACGGTGCTGAGATCAGGCGGCAAAAGTCCTGCTCCTGCTCTTTTCTTCATCGAGCCGCCGCATTCCTTCCATGAGTAATTTCATAAAGAAGGCAATCTCAGGTAGTTCGAAATCCTCAGGCGGAATTCCCGGTGTAAACCTGAACCTGCCTTTATGTTCTTTTAATATTTCATAAAAGGCATCTTCCCCTGATATAGATTTATACCTGGCTTTTATCAGCGCCCCCTGCTTGAAGGAAAATCTGGCGGTACCTTTGGAAAGTTCATCAATTGTCAATATTCCTGTCTTACTGTTCATGTTGAGTGTCTGAAATAGAGCTTCTGCCGGAATTTCTGAGAGATTTCCAATCATTCCCGAGGTCAGGTCTTCGGTTCGTATCATGTTTGCCTGGGCTAGACGGTTGGCAATAAGCCTTGAAAAGTAGAGCTGGATTGTCGGGAAGTGTTCAAGAATCTTTTTGAAATTTGATTGATCAATATAGAGGATTGAGGTGTCTTCACGGACCTGGATCGTTGCACTGACCCGTTCATTGCAAATCAGGCTCATTTCACCGAAGACATCGCCTTTCTGGAGCTTAGAGATGGTAATCCCGGCATCATTAATGACATTTACGCCACCTGTCACAATAATGAAGAAGTTTCCACATGGATCGCCTTTGCGGATAACGATTTCGCCTTTACTGAAGGTATTGAGCTTGAAGAAGTTGATCACTTTCTCCAGGTTGTGGCGTTCGATGTTTTTGAAGAAAGCAAAATCACTGAATAAATGCATCATGGAGCCGATCTCATTGGAATATCGATCGTTTTCAGTTATTTCCAGCGAATGTTCCTTGTTGTGTTCGAGCCGTATGGCCCCGGTGCAGCCGCTGCAGGAAATCAGGCAGAAGGGGATTTTGTCGGCGCGTTCGTAGTGAATAATTATTTTGGTTAAATCACCATTGAGAATCTTGCAGTTCTGCTTGCCGGCAGGTGATTCGACAACGGCGGTATTTATAAAAGTGTTTTCACCTTCACCATTCATACAAATGGCAACGCCGGTAACACTGAAAGAATCACCATATTCATAGAGCGGGCAGTTCTTGTTTTCAATAATTCGAAAAACTATCTTGGGAAATCCCATAGCTGTATTCTTAGGCTGGACGATCGACAGTCTCAGTTATTAATTTTGTAAAAATTTGATAGTGTATCAGATAAGCCTATAACAATTGCATGATAACTGTCAAAGCGGACTTAAAAAAACGGATTATCAGGTTATTATTGTTGACTTCAATTCTGCTTTGCATTATACATACCAGTCTTGTAATTTTGTCAGGGAAGCCACTTGCCTAAACTGGCTTCAGTAGATACTGTAGGTTATGACCGTTTACGGTTTTCAATAGAAGAGATCTAAAAACAGGAGGAAGTAATTCGTGGCTAATCACAAATCGGCTGAGAAAAGAAATCGTCAGGCACAGTTACGACGTTTGAGAAATCGCATTAATCGCACCAAGATGAAAAATGTCGTTCGTTCACTCAATGAGGCGATTGACTCAGGATCCGTCGAAGAGGCAAAAGAAGCACTTCAGGTCGCCGTTCCTGTTATTGCAAAAACGGCATCCAAGGGAACAATTCACAAAAAAAATGCTTCTCGTAAAATTTCCAGGCTAACCAGACGGGTAAACGCTCTGGAAGCCTAGTTAGCGCTCGCTTCCTGCTGGCGGTGATGGTGTCACCTACAGCTGGCTGTACCATTCTAGACCGTTCTGCTTTTCAAATGCAGAACGGTTTTTTTTTGCCCTTTTTTTTCGATTGGTGCTTTTTTTCTTTATATGTTAAGAATTTATTCTCTTTATACCCCCCTGAATCATCAACTGACAAAAAACATGAATGAATCAAATATATCACCAACATATGAACAGTTTTGTGAAAGATCAAAACAGGCCCGTCTGGTCCCGATAGCCGGCCGTTTTATATCAGACCTTGATACGCCGCTTACCCTGTTTAGTAAAATTCATAAGAATCGTGAACATGTATTTTTGTTTGAAAGCATGGAAGGTGGCGAGAAGTGGGGACGATATTCGTTTATTGGTTTTGATCCGCTGCTAACCTTTGTGTCAACGGACAGTAATATCACCATCACCAGCATTCTTGATGATCGACATGAGGTTGAGAACCTCACGGGTAACCCCATTCTCTATCTCAGGAAACTGGTGCAGGATATGAACGCCTGGGACGATCCCGAATTACCAAGGTTTTGCGGTGGACTTGTCGGGTACCTCGGTTACGAAATGGTTCGATATATGGAAGAACTGCCGGATTCACATGAAGGTCTGGATATCCCAGACACCTCGTTTATGATCCCCGGTACAGTGCTGGTCCATGACAGCTTTGGCCAGACAGTCACGATCGTGCATTGGGTGGACAGCTGCAGTCAGGCAAATACTGACCAAGCATACAGTCAGGCAGTCTCTCATATTGACTCTGTTTTTGAACTCATTGGCCGTCCTGTACCCGAAGAATATTCCAGACAGGACAGTAAAGGTGCCTCTGCTAAAAGTGAATTCAGCGCCAACATGAAACCCGATGAGTTCCATGACATGGTAAAAAAGGCAAAAGAGTACATTCTGGCGGGTGATATATTCCAGGTTGTTCTGTCTCAGAGGTTCCATACCAAAACAAAGATATCACCTTTTTCACTCTATCGTGCCCTGCGCTATATAAACCCGAGCCCGTATCTGTTTTTTCTAAAGTTCAAAGATCTCGTACAGATAGGGTCTTCACCTGAAATTCTTGTTCGTAAAGAGGGAAATTCCATTGAGCTTCGTCCAATTGCAGGGACGAGACCGCGTGGTAAAACTGCAGATGAAGACAGGGCGCTTGAAGAAGACCTGCTTGCAGATCCAAAGGAGCGAGCAGAACATTTAATGCTGGTAGACCTTGGCAGAAATGATGTCGGGCGAGTGGCAAAAGGCGGGAGTGTAGAGGTCCGTGATCTCCTCGTTGTGGAGCGTTACAGTCATGTGATGCATATTGTTTCAGGTGTTCACGGTATCATTGATGATGGATATGATCAATTCGATGTGGTCAACGCCTGTTTTCCTGCTGGCACGGTCAGCGGTGCACCCAAAATACGTGCCATGGAAATCATTGATGAGCTTGAACAGGAAAGACGAGGTCCTTATGCAGGCTCAGTTGGATACTTTGGGTTTTCAGGAAATATGGATTTCTGTATAACTATCAGAACATTTATAATGCGGGGTGATGACCTATGGGTTCAGGCCGGGGCCGGTATCGTTGCCGATTCAGATCCCCACAGGGAGTTTGAAGAGACAGTAAATAAATCAATGGGACTGCGTCGTGCTCTGGAACTTGCTGAAAAGAGGTTTAGCTGATGATAGTTATAATAGATAATTACGACTCATTTACCTACAATATTGTCCAGACCATTGCTGATAATCTGGTGCAGGAAGAACTTCACGAGGAAATTAAGGTTTTCCGCAACGATAAGATTGCTCTGAATGATCTGGAGTTGCTGCACCCGAGAAGAATTCTTGTATCTCCAGGCCCATGCACCCCGAAAGAAGCCGGCATCTCTGTCGAGGTGATACGCTATTTCGGTGGGAGAGTTCCTATCTTAGGGGTATGTCTTGGACATCAGGCCATTGGAGAAGCCTATGGTGGGGAGGTCGTCAGAGCCGGAAGGATAATGCATGGTAAGACAAGCCCGATGTCCCATGATGGAAAGGGTGTTTTCACCGGCCTTCCAGAACTCTTTGATGGTATGCGTTACCATTCACTGGTTGTTGAAGAGGGTAATCTGCCGGACTGTCTGGTGATTACAGCCCGGTCTGATCAAGGTGAACTGATGGGACTCCGCCATAAAGAGCTCGCCGTTGAAGGGGTCCAGTTTCATCCTGAATCGATAATGACTCCTGCTGGCAGACTGCTGCTGAAAAATTTTATGTCAGATCAGTATGAGTCCATGCTTGCCTGACAGTTTACCCTAACAGTACAATTTAAACCCCAGGGATAACAATGAATATCACAGAAGCAATTACCCACGTGGTCAATGGCAATAATCTGTCTGAAGGTGAAATGCAGTCGGTGATGAACCAGATAATGACTGGTGAGGCAACCCCGGTTCAGATAGGTTCTTTCCTGACCGGACTGAGGATGAAAGGGGAGACGGTCGAGGAAATTACCGGCGCTGCACGGGTGATGCGTGACAAGGTCACCGCTATAGACAGCGGTGTTGACACAGCTGCGGGCGGGATTCTTCTTGATACCTGCGGTACTGGAGGTGATGGCTCCGGTACCTTTAATGTCTCAACCACTTCTGCATTTGTTGTGGCAGGGTGTGGGGTTACCGTTGCTAAGCATGGGAACAGGTCTGTTTCCAGTTCCTGCGGGTCTGCTGATGTTCTCGAGGCAGCCGGGGTCAACCTGGGCCTGAACGCTGATCAGGTCGGGGCGTGTATTAAAAAGATCGGAATCGGATTTCTTTTTGCACCATCACTACATGGTGCCATGAAATACGCAATCGGCCCTCGTCGGGAAATAGGAATTCGTACTGTTTTTAACATTCTTGGACCTCTGACCAATCCGGCTGGTGCAAATGTACAGGTTCTTGGTGTCTTCAGCAAAGGATTAACCGAACCGCTGGCAGCAGTTCTGGCCAAACTCGGTTCCCTGCGAGCCCTTGTCGTTCATGGTGAGGGCGGTCTGGATGAACTTACTATAACGGGTAAGACAACGATTTCTGAGCTTAAGGGCGGCAAGGTTACCACCTACACGATACGTCCCGAGGATGTCGGGTTAAATCGAGCTGATATTTCCGCTCTGCAGGGCGGAAAAGATAGTACCGAATCTGCTTCCATTATGAGAGCCATATTAGAGGGCGAGGTGGGGCCAAGAAGGGATATGGTTCTTCTTAACGGCGGGGCTGCCGTGATGGCTGCCGGACTTGTCAGCGATCTGGTCAGCGGTGTTGCTCTGGCTGCAGAGTGCATTGATAACGGAAAAGCATTGCAGAAACTCGATGAACTGGTTTCCACTACCAACGATGTGAATACCTGATTTAAAAACATTTAAACCCAAACGGTTTTATGATTCTTGACACTATTGTACAGCAGAAAAAACAAGAAGTTTCCCTGCTCAAAAGAAACGGTATCAGTCTGCCGCAAGCTTTCATTGATAAAACCCCGGATGAAAGTCGCGGATTTAAACGGGCACTTCTTGAATACAGTGGGGTCTCTATTATTGCCGAAGTCAAAAAGGCCTCCCCGTCAAAAGGTGTTATCAGCCCTGATTTTGATCCAGTGAAGATAGCACTGAACTATCAGGTCCAGGGAGCCCAGGCACTGTCGGTACTAACTGATGTAAATTTTTTCCAAGGAAGCCTTCTCTATCTTATGCAGATCAGAAGTGCTGTAGATCTGCCTGTTTTAAGAAAGGACTTTATTATCGATGCGCTGCAGATTGAAGAGGCTCACGCCCATGGAGCAGACGCGATTCTGTTAATAGCCGCAATCCTTGATGAACTGCAGTTACGCGATTTTCAGCAGCATGCCGCAGCTCTGGGAATGGACAGCCTGGTCGAAGTTCATCAGGAAGAGGAGTTGTCCAAATCACTGGCTGCAGGAGCAGAACTCATTGGAATCAATAATCGCAATCTCAATGATTTTTCGGTCGATATAAATACCACATTTCGTTTGATGAAGCTGATACCTTCTCATATCCCTGTGGTTTCCGAGTCGGGGCTCAAGCGCAGCCAGGATATCGAGGCTCTTGAAAAGGCTGGCGCCGCCGCAGCTTTGATCGGCGAGACTTTGATGCGAGCCGGAGAAAAGAGCGGTCTGCTCAGGACACTGAGGCCCCAGTAGGAAAAAGGTTATGACAAGGATGAGAACCCGTATCAAAATGTGCGGTACTACCCGGATTGAAGATGCCAGGGCAGCGGTTAATCTCGGGGTGGACGCCCTCGGCTTTATTTTCGTTGCAAGGAGTCCACGTAATATTACTCCTGCTGCGGCAGCATTAATTATCAGCGAGTTGCCGCCTTTTGTCAGCCGGGTTGGTGTGTTTGTAGATAAGGATCTAGATCAAATAAAATCGATTGTTGACAGCTGCGGTCTCACCCACCTGCAGCTGCATGGAAATGAGTCGGCTTCCTTTTGTGCCCATTTAAAAAGCTGGAATAAATCTCTATCCATCAGTAAGGCCTTTCGCCTGGGGGAAGGGGGGCCGGCAGTCGATACCGAACCGTACACTTCCTCCATCGACAGTGTATTACTCGATACCTTTATCAAAGGAGTTGAGGGTGGTACCGGAGATTCTTTTGACTGGAGCCTGATAGATTCTCTGTGTTTAGTTCATCCGTTGATTCTTGCTGGTGGCCTGAAACCTGACAATATATGGGCTGCGCTTGCCCGGGTCGCTCCGTTCGCGGTTGATGTCAATTCCGGTGTTGAGGATGCGCCAGGAATTAAAAATCATCAGAAGCTAGCAGAACTGGTCAGGCTCGTGGGTGATTTTGATTTTCACAATCGCCGCTGATCTGTCTGAACGCTTCCCTGTTTGCCCGTGCTTTCGATGTCAATTAGTGTGCAATAACAAAGGCATCTCTGTAGCCGCGACTTTCAAGGACTTGCCGCTCCTGCTCAGCTCCCTGCAGGGTTTTCCCTACATAGACATGGACGCGATGGTAGACCCTGTCATGCCCGTAGTACTTTTGAATGAGCGTCGTATGGCCTGCTTTGGTAAAACGTTTCTGCAGGCGAAGCGCATTATTCATGTTGGTGAATGAACCGATCTGTATGTAGAACTCACCAATATAGAAGTTTCTTGCCATACGCTTGAGATCAGCACTCCCCTTCTTGGCGTCTCCCAGGGCTGTTAAGTGAACTCGAGCAGTTCCTTTACCGATAATATCGAGTTTTTTTGCTGCACTGTAGCTGAGGTCTATGACGCGTCCCCGCACGAAGGGACCGCGGTCATTAACCCTGATAACAATCTCCCTGTTGTTTTCAAGGTTCCTGACAAGAAGAACGGTATTCATCGGTAAAGTCTTGTGAGCAGCTGTCATCTCATACATGTTGTAGGTCTCTGCATTGGATGTCTTGCGGCCGTGAAAATCCTTGCCGTACCATGAGGCTATACCAGTTTGGCTGAAACCGTATGATGAAGGGATCGGGTAATATACTCTGTTGTTGATAACATAGGGCTTCTGAGTAGGGTGGGAGTAATCGTTTCTCGTAGAAGCCGAAGAACATCCCGGCAGGCTGGACAGAAAAAACATCAATATGAAGGCAACTTTCAAGGCGTGTATCAGGTCGCTGATTTTTAAACAAGGATCAACTACTGTAAACAAGGGATTGGCATAATCGGCAGCTGACTTGATGGGAAACTTGTGCAAAAGAATATTTTTCATTGCGACTTTTTATTACATAACGACCAGGTAATCAACTGTTTTTAATTGGTTATGCACGTACTCACTGATCGAGCAGGCGGTTGAACCGTTTTTCATAAAAGGGACCGGCTCTGCCAATGGTATGCGGGGCATAGGGTATATTTTTTGAGATACCCGGCAGTACGGTGATGTTATCGAATTGTAACAATTCTTCTTCATCGATCCAGGAGAGATGCAGGTCAAGGAGCGGTCGGGTTACCTGGAGTATGCCTTCTGAGTCCGGTTCAAGGCGTATGTTTTCCCATCTGCGCTGTTTAAAACCCTTGAGCCATATTCCTGGCAGCACTTCTCCGGTGAATTTATCGGTCATGACAGGATCGAGCCATTGGGCGTCAAAATCCATGTGACTGGAAAGGATCAGAGAGACTTCTGAACTTCCGTCCAGGGTTAATTTCTCAAGTTCATCAAAATCGTCGTGATCAATTCGCACAAGGTGTGTTTGTTCATCATCGAAAGCCCAGAGAGCATGACACCCCTGACAGGAGACCTGGCTGTTATATTTCTGGTGAGCCGGGTGAACCATTAGTGGGAGTGGCAATGCTCTGCCGGTCGTCTTTGAGGTAAACAGATATTTATTATCTATAAAGGCGATTGACTGGTTGTTATTATTTTTCAA
The DNA here is from genome assembly GCA_963710015.1 of uncultured delta proteobacterium. Classification (GTDB taxonomy): domain Bacteria; phylum Desulfobacterota; class Desulfobulbia; order Desulfobulbales; family Desulfocapsaceae; genus MADRE3. Next base: position 107,089 of record CAVPYP010000004.1, read on the forward strand.
TAGTTCAGGATCGTGACAACTCTTGCATGTCGTCCCTGCACTGCCGGTCGACATGACTTGATTCTGGTCATGGCAGTCAATACAGATCATACCAATTTTCTGGTGCACGTCCGCTTCAAGCTGATGATACTCAACACCATATGGCCTGAAAAAATCCTCTCTTGTTGTATAGGGAGTTCTGTATTCTTCATTTAAATCATGTTCGAAACGGCCGTAGTAATCAAATCCGACATGGTTGCCGTAATGACAGGACAGACAGCGTGCGTCTTTGGGCTTTTTAAGGAATTGATGGGAACCAATCTGCCCGCCGTAATAGTCCAGATGACAGGCTCCGCATCCGCTTGCACGTTTGGTCAGCGGAAAATCATCACCTTCACCATACACATGACAGCGCAGGCACCTGCGCCTCAGCAGGTCATCCACGAGTTGCAGTTCAGATTCAGGGGCAGCCGAGGGAAAAATATCATCAACAGAGAGGTTGTCGGTAGATCCACTGAATGAGTTTCTGACAAGATTAATATGTTGACCAAGGGTGTAGTGGCTGTTCCTGCGTACCATCGTTACCTCCTGCTCATGACAGGGACCGCAAAATGATTCGGCGTTATCTGGATGTGCAGGTTGAGAAACGAGACCCTGATGTGCTGCTTCAGCACTTTTTTCTCCTTCAGAACCTCGATGACAGTCAGTACAGGCGAATTGATGATTCTGGTCAATTTTTAGGTCGTGGCAGCTCGTGCAGACAAGGGCATTCACAGAACTGCTCTCAGGCTTGCTTTGTTCTTCACGACAACCACCGACATAGAATAGGATACAACCCAGGAGCAGAAAGAGAAACGGATGTAATCTTTTAGGCGGCACAGAATTTTTTGACATTTGTTTGTGAAAGGATCTGGAGGAGGCTCGTATATTGTTATTTGCTGATCAATATACTAGATAAGTGCGGGGAGTCCTATTGCTATTAGAATAGTTGGGGATAAAAAATCTGACACCAGCGGCTCACACCTTTACAGGTTTAAGCCGCTGATGTGAAACAAGGATGGATGAGGATGGTCTGTCTGCCGGGCTAAGCTGCCAGGCTTTTTTCGAGGTGCAGATACCCTCTGCAGAATCTGATGCAACCGTCAAAAAAGTGTGCTGACTGGTTTTCTGCAGCACATTCTGCCAGGTGGCTGATACATGGCAGCAGAAAATTATTAACAAGTTCACCCTGTTTAAATGAAGTGTCTGCCCCATTTTTTTCCTGTTCAACCAGGGTTGCAAGTATGTCGAGCATAACCAGCAATGAATCTTCCGAGTCACCGAGGGAATTGTCTACCTTGATAGCGGTGTCATGGAGAAACTGTCTGAGATCGATCAGGGTGTTCCCGTAATTCCTGCCGTCAATATAATGAGATGCCATCATATTGATATGGTTCTCACTAAACGGGTCAGTGAATAAGGCATAATATTCGTCCTGAAGATCCTCCAGCTTTTTGGAGGTGAGTTGATTGTTCAGCTCACGTGCGGCCCTGTCAATTTCAGGTGTAACCTGATCTTTAACAAGTGCAGCGAATGTACCTCTCCATCGACTTAACCGTTCCGCATCCGGCTGACTGATAAAAAATGATTTCATCAGATCAATAAAGCGAAGTCGTACCAGTATGAGATCCTTGTCGTTCAGCTCTTTCATATAATCTACTCTGATTCCAATAATTTGATTACCCGGCAATCTTCACAAAACTCGAAGTGGCCGTCATGGTCCATTTTCTGTTTGGCAAGAATTTCCATTACTCGATCAAAACTCTTTTTTGTGCCAAATATTTTTCCACACTCCTTGCAGCGCATTGGTTCAGCCTGCGCAGCAATAGCAGCTTGAAAGTAGGATATGTTGATGACAGCTTCCCTGCCGGTGGAAAGAGCATTTTCAGGACAAATATCGACACAGGCAGAGCAGCCGGTGCACAGAGAACCCGTCCAGGAAAGTGTCAGTGAAGACGGGTCAGCTGACAGGGCTCCAATCTTGCACTCGTTAAGGCAGGCAAGACACTGGGTGCATTTTTCCTCATCGCAAATAATAGAGTGAAAGAGCGTATCCTCGTCATTCTGCACGGTTACTGCCGTATCAAGGCTGGAAACGGCATGCTCGAAAATAGACGACAATTTCTGACGCCTGTTGCTATAGTTAAGGTCAGTATAGTCTTTTGGGAGCAGAGTGCTGTCTTCACTGTCAGGAGCAGGCGATAGATACTCCTTGTATCGTTATGGCAGTTATCCTTGAAGATGTGCCAAAAACATTTTCAACAAGACGGTTTACCTGGTCGATGCTCTTCTGAGCAAATGGGTTGTCATCTGTATCGGCTTTTAAAATAATAACCCGGGATGCTCCGTGGGCAAGCAGGGAAATGAGATGAAGGGCAGAGAGTGCACTGGTATGTGGGTATTCGAGAAAAAGATGGTTTTCAAAAGTGGTTCCGTGATGGTGCCACCAGAAGCTATGGAGCTCTTTTTCGGAACCAAATACGACGATGGATTTCTTTTTTAGAGGGAAGGTCCTGAAAAACTCGAAAAACATCTGATCGTCAAAACGGCGGTATTGGATTGCACCGGTGGGGCATATTCCTGCACAGCGCCCGCATTCCTGACATTTAAGGCCATTGATCAAAATCTGTTCATTACCGCTGATTGCATCGAATGGACAGACTTGAATGCATTTATCACATCCGGATTTGCTCCTGCTGCTGAATTGACATATTGTCGAATCACAGGTAATAACCTCATCAACCTGACTTGCAAACAGTGTGGAAAGATATTCGTTAATTTTAGATTCATGATAAAAATTTGGCGAATTTTCAGGTAATTCTACTTTTGTATCACCGAGGGTCAGAATTGCAGGAATCTCAAGGATATGTTGTTCAACGGCGTAGATGTCAATGGCTCCGGTAGGGCAAACCTTTTCACATTCTCTGCAGAAGGTGCATTTGTCAAAATCAAAGAATAATTTTTCAGAAATGCATGCTTCAGGGCATAGCTTGCCGCATAAGCCGCAATAGGTGCACTTGTGTGAATCAACCGCTGAGCGGCTGGAGTATTCAACCCGGTATCTGTTGTTTTCAGTGGAAATCGTAATTTCAGTCACTTCGGTATAATCGGGATGACTTCCTTTTATCAACAGGGGAGTAATTTCCAGGACGCCGCCATATATATTGAGGAAGTTGTGGAGCGACTGGGCGTTGTTTGAGATGACACACAAGCGGTTATCCGGTTCTATTGTATAGCTGGTAAATGATACCTGGTTTTTTCTTATCCTTTCACCTTCTGCAAAAAGCAGTAACTGTTCATCATCAAACCCGGCAAGATCGCCATTCAATTGCAGGGCTGGAGAAAGCGGGGTACCACTATCAACGCTGATACCTGGAAAGCCGCTCTGCAGGAGAACTCTGGCGTCCTGTGCTGTGGGCTTGAAGGACAGATCGTGAAAGGTATTATCATTATGTTTGACAAGAGCGGAAGTAGCGCTTCCGTCATGCAGCAGGCAATATGTTGTAAGGCTGTCACTCATAGTTAGGTTTCCGGATAAAATATTTTATATTTGTTGCTCAAACCGTTATTAAAACGAGCAGAAGCGCCAGGATGTTTCATTCAGTAATCCTGTTTAGGGGAAGTAATCTAACGTCAAAAAGCGATAAAAGAAATGTAATTATATTAGGTGTGAGCCTTTTGTCATGTAGGTATTTCACCTACCACAGGCTGCCTCAAAGAGCAAATTTCGTGACAATAGAAAAAAGAAGAAATGATACTGTATTTACCTCTGTTTGATTGGTGTTTAGAGTTGAACTTTGATACTGTACCTGATATAAACATCGGCAGTCTGTACTCTTTGTTATGCGAACAGTTTGATTTGTTGCAGACAGAAAAATCTATAATGTTATGCCGGTGTTGCCCGGTACCTATTTCAGACAGAGCCACCGTAGCTCAGGTGGTAGAGCAGCTGATTCGTAACCAGCAGGCCAGCGGTTCAAGTCCGCTCGGTGGCTCCAGCAAAAACAAGGGGTTTAGAAACATATTCTAAACCCCTTATTTTTATCGCTCGTACATATGGCGGATGTGTTTGCGCTCAGCTGTTTGCGTTTTACTTCGTGGACGCAGCAAGCGGTTTTCTAAATATGTGATCTGATTTGACTCCACACTTCCGTTATCTCATCTACGAATCCCAGAGCAAAAGCATCATCATCGTAACCTTTCAGCTTGTCATCACATTGGCAAATGACATCAAAAATGAAATTCCAGAGTTCAAGGAAATCTGTTGATAAGGAATTTTTAAACGTTTCAGCAGTCAATTCGAAATCATCGTTTTCTTTGGAAAAAGAACGTAACTCCTCAATTCGGATAAAGGCTGCATAGTCCACCTTCATGCTGCTTATCGCATCTCGAGCGCACTTCCTGCCAACATCATAAAATTGTTTTGTAAAATCTCCTTTGCTGAGCTTGAGAAACTGGATCAGGTCACCGGATTGAGCAGTCCTTAGAGTTTCAAGCCTTTCCATGATAGCCCTCCTGCAGAGTTTTGAGACGTTGATCTTCTTTTTGAACTCTTTCAACTCAACTGCGAGTTCCTCTGGTATTGAAATAGCTATTACTTTTGCCATTTGATCATGATATATAAAATATAAATATATTTAAAATAATATATAATAAAATGCAAATATAAAATAATTATATAATAAAAAATATAAGAATTCTACTAAATTTTAAAAGTTATAATTTTATTCCTGCGGGCCAGAGGGTTTTGATGTTGCTGTAAAAATAGTTGGAAAGGATTGTCTGGTCTCGATCATGATATTGAACAAATCAACACAATTTGATTTACCCAAAAGTTGGACAAATCAGTTAGAATTACCAGTGTCCAGGCATCAGGGGGCTGAGATTATCGACCAGCTGCTGATAATGACATTCCACGCTAAGCGTCATGTTCTGGTTCAAACCATGATGGCAGCCAAAGGATTTACCGCCTTGTTAAGTTTTTCTGATTATGAAACACACCCAAGATAATTTCCTCACAAAGCGTATCCGCAGGAACCACCGGCGTTGTTGTTTTAGACGACTGTGCTCTGTGTAGCGTTGACAACATTTCATTAGTATCTTATTAATACCAGACGCAGGCTGCTGTTTTTATGCAGGTAGTCTTGATGTTTTATCCTCATTTCAATACTGGTTAAGGAGAGAGCAGTTTATTGGGTGGCGGAAAAACTCCCCTCTGTTTCAAACATCTGACCATGGAGATCATTATGAAAACTAGAATTCCGAAAACGCTTATCTTGAGTACTTTGCTTTTATTTGGCGCAACAAGTGCTGCCATTGCGTCCGAATGTATTGCACCCGCGAATCCAGGCGGCGGCTGGGACTTTACCTGCCGCCAGATTGGCAAAGTCATGTATGACATCGGTGCGATCGATAAGCCGATGCAGGTAACCAACATGGCTGGCGCTGGTGGCGGACTCGCCTTCAACCATGTTGTTGCTGAACGCAACACTGATGCAGAACTCATCGTAGCAGCATCATCCGCAACCTCAACCCGCCTTGCTCAAAACGCTTATGCCGGCATGACAGCTGATCAGGTCCGCTTTGTCGGGGCAATCGGTGCTGATCCCGGTGTAATTGTTGTTGGCGCCAAAAGCCCCTTCAACAATCTTGGTGATCTCATTAGCGCCGTCAAAGCCGATCCCGCCTCGATAGCTTTCGCAGGTGGTTCAGCAGTGGGCGGTTTTGACCACCTCAAGGCATTGATGGTTCTGCAGCGCGCAGGGGTCACGGACATTACCAAAATTAAATATCTCAATTTCAGTGGTGGTGCGGACGCAATTACGCGCACCGTCGGCGGCTTTACCCAGGCGATGACGGGTGACATGTCTGAAGTTGTTGGCTTCTTGAAATCCGGTGATATCCGTGTTCTTGCCGTCCTGACCGATGAACGCGTTCCTGGTTTTGAAGACATCCCCACTGCAAAAGAACAGGGTCTTGACGTGGTTGCTGTTAACTGGCGTGGTCTCTATGTTCCTAAGGGTGTCTCTGACGAGACGTTCAAAACCTGGGCGGATCGTCTTCAAAAAGTTGCAGATTCAGATGAGTGGAAAAAAGTCATGGCCGCCAACGGCCTTGCTCCCTTCACCAAGGTCGGCGACGATTTCCAAAGTTACATTGACGGCATCGTGACCGAAGTACGTGACCTGAGTAAAGAACTCGGGGTTATTCAGTAATGGCAAGTGACCGAATTTTTGGTTTGGTCGCAACTGTTTTGGCACTCGCGTATATCGTGAGTGCCAATCAGACACAAACCAGCTTTTTAACTGATCCGGTTGGGCCAAAGGGGTTTCCTATTCTGATAGGAATTGTCTGGGCGATCTGTGGTATGGTTATGGTACTGCGCCCTGACAAAGAACCGGACTGGCCCGTCCTTCGTACTTTTGGCGCCCTGGCTTTTGCCGTGATCATTTTAATCGGATATGCCTACGCGCTTAAACCTCTTGGATTCCTGCTCCCCACCGCTGTGGCCGCCGGAATCCTGAGTTATCAAATTTCCCCCAAGTCGAAGAATGCCATATTTGCAGGTATTGGCCTTTCGATTGGTCTTTTCATAATATTTAAATTTGCCTTGGGTCTTGGCCTGGTCGCCTTCCCAAAAGGGCTTCTAGGATAAGAGTATTGACATGGATATAATGGCCAACCTTGCCCTTGGATTCTCAATAGCACTTTCGCCTTATACTTTGATGCTGGCCGTGATTGGCTGTTTCCTCGGCACGATCATCGGCGCACTGCCTGGGCTTGGACCCTCAAATGGTGTCGCGATTCTTATACCGCTGACCTTTGCCCTCGGACTTGATGCAACTTCGGCCCTGGTGCTGATGACTGCGGTTTATTACGGAGCCATGTATGGTGGGCGGATTAGTTCAATCCTGCTCAATATCCCGGGTGACGAACCCGCCCTGATGACGACACTTGACGGCTATCCAATGGCCAAGGCAGGTCGGGCAGGGGATGCGCTGGTACTTTCTGGGGTAGCTTCCTTTGTTGGTGCGTTTCTGGCTACCCTTGGCCTGATTTTCCTGGCGCCGCTGCTGGCGCGCGTCGCCTTTCTGTTTGGCCCTTCAGAATACTTCGCTCTTTATCTTCTTGCTTTTTGCACACTCGGAGGCATGGCCAGCAACAATCAGGCCAAGGCCGCAATTGCATCGTGCATTGGCTTGGCAATCGCCATGATCGGTGTTGACGATTCAAGCGGCCTGCCGCGCCTGACAGGCGGAAACCTGCATCTCTATGACGGGGTCGATTTCCTCGTCGCAATTGTTGGCTTGTTTGCCATAACCGAGGTCTTCTCGTTCATCGAAAGCCATGGTAAGCATTCGTCCATCGGGGTTACACTTGAAAAAGTCAAGATCCCCTGGAAGGACATCTATGATACCCGCTGGGTTATGCTGCGCTCATCTTTTGTTGGGTTTATAGCAGGAGTTTTGCCCGGTGCCGGTGCCTCTTTGGGCAGCTTCCTGGCCTATATGTCAGAAAAATCCATTGCAGGTGAAAAAGGAGGTTTCGGCACAGGTGCGGCCAAAGGCATAGCAGCACCAGAGGCCGGTAACAATGCTGCAGCCGGTGGCGCACTGGTGCCGATGCTGACGCTCGGCGTTCCCGGGTCCGGAACAACCGCGGTTTTACTGGCCTTGCTGATGACCCTGAACATCACCCCCGGGCCGACACTGTTCACCGAAAACCCCGAGGTTGTCTGGGGCCTGATCGCCTCGCTGCTGATCGCCAACTTCGTGCTTCTGTTGATGAATGTACCGATGGTTAAAATATTCGTGCGCGTCCTTCAGGTACCGGCTTGGCTCTTGATGCCAGGTGTAACCATGATCTCTTTTGTCGGGATCTACTCGCTTTCAGGCAGCTATTTTGATCTGCTGCTGATGGTTGGCTTTGGTGTTCTCGGCTATATCATGCGCAAGCTCGATATTCCGACCGTGCCTGTCATTATGGGTATACTGCTCGGCGGGCATATGGAAACCGCATTACGGCGCGCCATGGTGCTGTCCAACGGTGACTGGACCTATCTTTTCTCTTCGCCCATTGCCATTGGCCTCTGGGTAGCCGCTGTATCGGGTTTCATTGCCCCGATGTTTCTCCGCAATATTTTGAAGAAGCCCGCTGGAGTGACAGATTGAAAAATAGTAGCAAAATGATTGTACTGCGGTCTTGAGATTCCACTTTACTGCTATTCAAAAGCGGAGCACCTATCATCGGCATGCTGTGTGCTAAGCCCGTCCTTTATATCACTTCAAACCCACAGGATTTTTTTAATGATTGAACACACGGTTCGAGCATCCCCATCAAAAGATAAAATTGCTCGTGTAAACCAGCTCGCCTGGAAAATGGCTGAAGTTGCATGCGACCCTGTGGATGTTGACAGGGATGTAACAGAAATGATCATAAACCGGATCATAGATAATGCATCCGTGGCCATTGCTTCATTAAACAGAGGGCCAATTCAATCAGCGCGAGCTATGGCCAAGGCACATGCCCGGAACGACGGCGCCACGCTTTTTGGTCTTTCTCCTGATAAAACGGTCTGTGCTGAGTGGGCTGCATGGGCAAATGGTACCGCAGTTCGTGAATTGGATTTTCACGATACGTTTCTTGCCGCAGATTACTCTCATCCCGGTGATAATATTCCGCCAATAGTAGCGGTCGCCCAGCAGTGCGCAAAAAATGGCAAAGACCTCGTTCGGGGAATTGCCACCGGATATGAAATACAGGTAAACCTTGTAAAAGGGATTTGCCTGCATGAACACAAAATAGACCATATTGCCCATATCGGGCCTTCTGCGGCAGCGGGAATCTGCACACTGCTTGGAGTTGATAGAGAGATCACCTACCAGTCTATTCAGCAGGCACTTCATTGTACGGTCACCACACGTCAATCTCGAAAGGGGAAAATCTCTTCCTGGAAGGCCTTTGCCCCAGCTTATGCCGGCAAGACAGCAATAGAGGCAGTAGATCGCTGCATGCGCGGCGAAGGAGCACCCAGCCCGATCTATGAAGGAGAGGATTCCATAATTTCTTTTATACTTGATGGCAGAACTGCACGAGATAAAGGGATGTCACCCTACGAACCGTTTTACCGTGTTCCTTTACCTGGACAAGGCGAACCGAAACGGGCAATCATGGACACCTATACAAAAGAGCACTCTGCAGAATATCAATCTCAGGCTTTAATCGACTTGGCCTTTCGGCTGGGCAAGAGAATAAGCAATGTAGACAAGGTCAAAACGATTGTCCTTCACACCTCGCACCACACGCATTATGTGATAGGAACTGGTTCCGGTGACCCCCAGAAGATGGATCCGGAAGCTTCGCGAGAAACACTTGATCATTCAATCATGTATATATTTGCAGTGGCACTGCAGGATGGGCGCTGGCATCATGTTGACAGTTATGCTCCTGAACGGGCCAGGCGTCCCGACACGGTGCGTTTATGGCATAAAATATCTACCAAAGAAGATCAACAATGGACCCGGCGCTATCACAGTCACGATCCGGCAGAAAAGGCCTTTGGTGCTCGCGTTGTAATTACCATGGACGATGACAGTGTAATTGAAGACGAGATAAGTGTTGCAAATGCACATCCTCTTGGCTCTAGACCGTTTTCTCGAGCTGAGTATATCAACAAATTTAATGTCCTGACTGATGGTATTCTCGATTCTGCTCAACGATCGAGTTTTATCCAACTGGTTCAGCGACTGCCGGAGTTAACCGTGGAGGAAATTCGCCTGTTAAACCCGTCCGTCAGCGATGACTACTTGGTTGAGAATCAATTGAAGGGTATTTTCTAGTGTTTTTTACAACTAAGACAGGTTCCATAAAACGTCATGATTTAAAAAAGTTGTTGGCAGATGGGGCACTACATCAGTTTCCAGGAGCTCTTAATCCACTTTGTGCCCGGTTGATTGAGCAAAAGGGGTTCCCCGGGGTTTACATTTCCGGAGCTGTTCTCTCTGCAGATCTCTGCCTGCCGGATATCGGCATTGCAACATTGAGCGAATTTGTCGATAGAGGAAGGCAAATTGCTCGGGTCACAGACATCCCTGCTATCATTGATATAGATACTGGATTTGGTGAACCCATGAGCGCTGCCCGCACGGTGAGACTGATGGAAGAAGCGGGCATTTGCGGCTGCCATATTGAAGACCAGGTAATGCCCAAACGCTGCGGACATCTTGACGGAAAAGAAGTGGTAGAAACCAAGACCATGACTCAGCGGCTGCGGGCGGCGGCAGATGCCAGACTTGATAATAATTTCTGCATTATTGCAAGGTCTGACGCCCGCGCGGTGGAAGGCCTTGAGAAAGCTATTAATCGTATGAAGGCATATGTCGATGCCGGTGCAGACGTTATATTTCCGGAAGCCCTGAAAAATGAAAATGAATTTGAAGCGGTGCGCCGTGCGATCGCTGTCCCGCTTCTGGCCAATATGACCGAGTTTGGAAAGAGTCGATTGTTGAACAAAAAAGAACTTGAAAGACTGGGTTATAACCTTGTCATTTACCCTGTAACTACTTTACGTTTAGCGATGGGTGAAATTGATAGGGGGCTTGATTGCCTTCTCAGAGATGGCGATCAAAACGCAATTCTCGACAGAATGCAGCACCGAAAAGACTTGTATGATCTGTTACGTTATGAAGATTACAATCTCTACGACCAAAATCTTTTTAATTTTGAAGTAAACGATACTCCAAAAAAGTGACATCGGAAGGATCGCCCCCTTTTTCCGTGATTAAATATCTGTTTGATGAAAAAAGCTGAAAGCAAAAAGTGTAACTGAAATGGTTTGCCGGGTAAATTAAGGAGTCTAAGGAGTGTTTACTGGGTAAGGAGCAGGCGAGGTTGACCAGATGGTGAAATTCCTTGTTTTGTGATGGGTTCCTGAGAGCTGCGGGGACTGCTCAGTTATCAATCAATGATAAAATCTCTTTGTAAAAGAATGTTTTCAACCAGATTGTAACCAAGCGGCTCCGTGTAGGCCCTCCTGATCATATGGGGTCCTTTTCGGGCTGGCCTGATGTATTTGACCGCCAAACTGACTGTAGGACATTCAATGGATAAAGCGTTTGCTTGGTGTACTACCCGGTTTTTCTTGATAGCGCCCAGGTCCGCCTCGACTGGGAAACCTTTCGGAAAATGCCTCTTCCTTCGTGGTCTATCATTCATATCCCTCTCCCCAAGACTCAATTACAAATTGAAATAATTTACCCTCCTGATAGTTACTCATGGATTAACAGTATGTAAATAGGTATATATACCTAGTTTTTCAAGAAAAGTTAATCCATTTGATAGTTATCATCTTTAATTATAATAATTTAAAACATTATTTATATAGGTCAATTAATTTCTTTATTTATCCCGAAAGCAACAAAAAAACACAGTCCTAACAAATAGATGCGTTATTAGGCTTGCCGCAAGGCTCATCTACGGCAGTGCGGTGTCACCGGAAAAGGATCAAAGTGTAGCGCGGCTCCATATAGTTCAGCCCGGCAATAGAGTGATTTTAATACCTGGCCAAACATCTGCTGATTTTTTTCCTGGAGAATGTGCATTCTGAGAAAATCTGAGATCTGGTGGTTTTCCTTAGCTATAAGCCTGCCGGCTCGGGCAAGGGCCTGAGCTTTATCCTCTGCAAAGACAATAACCGTTGAAAGTCCAGTCACCTTTGAATGATCAGACGCACAGGACGGGCATGAAAAAGTGTGATACTGGATGAAATAGGCGCACTGATAAAGCATAATCTCGGCAAGCCGGAGGATAGAGTTACGATCTGTCTGAGTATGAGCGTTTATGTAAAATTCAATTTATATAACTCAACGACCAGTATAACATGCTCATCCTGGACAATGATAAAAATAAACCTGGGCAGAGAAGATATTTTCAATGAGAGGGTACTTACGTTTTCGCAGATTATACACATAACGGTTTTGGCAATGACCAGCAAGTTTCTCCACCAGTGTGTGTTAAAAGCATTGAATAAGACAACCATGTAAAACGCCTAGAACTCAAGAAGATGAAAAAGACCTTATCTCTTAGAGTTAGTCGCTTTACGGTCCGATCGTGGAGTACCTGCTTCTCTTATCTTGAACATCGAAATATACCGTGCTATAAGACCTATTGGTTCAATAATGGACTGAGAAACCCCAGGAGACCCACATGAGTAAATATTCAGTTAAGATGCAGAAGCTTTTAGACGAGGCAGAGAAGCTCAAGGATAAGATGGCAAAACTCACCAAGAAAGAAATCAAGGCAGAGCTTAAGGGCAATGCTGACAAGAAGAGAGTAAAGTCACTGAAAAAGATCAAAGCCTGGCTCGAAGAAGAATAAGCAACCATGAGATATTCTCTGCAGCACCTAAAAGGGTATCTGATTGCTGTTATGATTGCCAACTGAGGGAGTCAGAAAAAGAGTGTCTAGCCAGGAATTCCTGCGGGCCTGCAAGATAGTATTGACTCATCCCGTAAGGTTCCGGTGCCATCTGAAAGGACTGTAGCGACTCCATAAATAATTAAGCGTAATCTCTTGTATAGCAGGAGATTACGCTTAATTACATCTGGTGCCTCGGGCGAGACTCGAACTCGCACGGGCGCAAGGCCCAAGGGATTTTAAGTCCCTGGTGTCTACCAATTCCACCACCAAGGCAGGATGGCTGTTTTTAACACAGCAGCCTTACGGTTGTCAATTAACAAAGGCGGTTATGGTTTGTTTTGCTTTAGAGAAAAAATTATAAAAGAGAGGAGGCGCTCCGGATGATTCTATCCATCTCTCGGACCGCCTGCTCTAGGCCGGAAAAAATAGCTCGTGACAGGATCGCATGGCCGATGTGAATTTCTTCAATCGTCTCAACAGCTGCTATTGGCGCTGTATTAAAATAATTTAGCCCATGACCTGCGTTGACGTGGAGTCCGAGCTGCCACGCCTCTTCTGCTGCAGCCTCGATACGACCAAGCTCAGCCTGCTGTGAAACAAGGTCTGGAGCCTCAGCATAGTAACCGGTATTGAGTCCCACATAGGTTGTCCCGACCTCATAGGCAGATTTAACCTGCTTGAGGTCTGGGTCAATAAAAAGCGAGACAGGAATTCCGGCCTTTGTCATCTTTTCTATTGTTCGGGCGAGCTTCTTTTTCTGGGAAATAACATCGAGTCCTCCTTCGACGCTGAGTTCATATTTTCTTTCAGGTATCAGGGTTACTATATCAGGGCAAAGGTCAAGGGCGAATTTTGTCATCTCCTTGACGGCTGCTATCTCCAGAATCAACTTGGTTTGAACGGTTTCCCTGAGCAGCTTGACATCCCTATCCTGTATAGCTCGACGATCTTCTCTCAAGTGTACGATGATACCCCTGGCGCCGGCGAGCTCACAAATGGAGGCAGCGGTTAAGGGATCCGGCTCTTTTATTGCCTTTGCCTGGCGGATAGCTGCCACAGAATCAAGATTAATAGCCAGGTGGGTCATGTTCCGTCTCCTTCGATTATGTAATTCAGACATTAACTGCTCTTCAAGGTCATACATCTCATTGGCTTCTGGTTCTGAACGTTCATGATCAAAGCCAAGCAGGTGGAGAATGCCATGGGTCATGAGCCAGGAGATTCGGTGGAACAGAGACTGATCATAGCTGAACGCCTCTTTCTCCGCCGTTTCAACCGAGATAATGATATCGCCTAGCTCTGTTACAGGGGCGGTGAGTGGGGTGATTTGATCGAGCTCTGGCTCGAATGGAAAGCTGAGTACATTGGTGGGGCCGACATGTTTCCTGTATTTTTTATTAAATCGTGAGATTTCCTCATCGTTTGTAAGGACAATATTGACATTATGGTCGGATAAATTGTTTTTGTTCAATAAAAACGTAGCAGCAGCATGGAGTCTAGAGAGTTGATCAGACCGAAATCTGTCAAGTTGATCGATAAGGGTAACGGACATTGTTCACCATACTATTATTTGGAATCAGGGGTTCGAATTACCGTTATCGGCCATTGCCGTTTTGCTCCTGTTCGATCTCATAGGCGTGGATAATCTTTTGTACGAGTGGATGTCTGACAACGTCTGCCTTGGTGAATTTACAGAAACCGATACCGTTAATTTTGGAAAGTAATTTTTCAGCCTGAACGAGACCTGATTGCTGCTGAATTGGAAGATCAACCTGGGTAATGTCTCCGGTAATAACGGCATTTGAGTCAAAGCCAATTCTGGTGAGAAACATTTTCATCTGTTCTCTGGTGGTGTTCTGGGCTTCGTCAAGGATAATAAAGGCATTTCCCAGAGTTCTTCCTCTCATGAAAGCCAGGGGGGCTATTTCAATAACACCCTGATGAAGATAATCTGAGGCTTTCTCGGCTCCGACCATATCAATTAAGGCATCATTGAGCGGGCGCAGATAAGGGTCTACTTTCTGGGCAAGATCTCCCGGGAGAAAGCCAAGCTTCTCACCCGCCTCAACGGCGGGTCTTGTTAAAATGATGGACCGAACCTGGTTGTTGGCCAGAGCTGATACTGCCATGGCAACGGCAAGGTAGGTCTTGCCAGTTCCGGCAGGGCCAATGCCAAAGACTATATCATTTTCCCGGATTGCATCGATATATCGTTTCTGATTCGGGGTCTTCGGTGAGACAATACGGTTACGGGTGGTGACAAAAACCTTATCGAGAAAAATCTGATCCAGTCGGGCTGATGGTGTAGACTGAAGAATTTTCAGACCAAAGGCGAAATCTGAAGAGTAAATGGGGTAACCAGTTCCAATGAGTTCGTAGAGCTGCTCAAGAAGGTTGGCCGCGAGCTTTACTTCGTGCTTTGACCCGGTGATTTTAACGTTTGTGCCGCGGATTTTGACTTTGGCGTTTGTGCCGTTTTCAAGGACCTGAATATTTTTATTCAGGTCCCCGAAAAGGGTGTTTGCCTGATCGTTGCTATCGAAATGTAGTTCTCGGCTCTCTTCGTTTGATTGCATTAATATAATGGCTTTATTTATTCTTCAAGGCTTCGTTAATCAGCGCCTGGAAGCCCTGAGGCGATCGGTTTTTCAAGCGTTGTCCGTTTATGAAAACTGTTGGTGTACCCGTAACCCCGGCTTTCTGTGCGTCGCTGATATCTTTGCTGACCTGCTGTTTAATCGCCGGAGAGTTCATATCCGCCTCATACCTGCCCATGTCGAGACCGAGTTTGACGGCAATATCTCTGATGGCCTGATCACTGAGTTTTTCGACTTTAAAGAGTTCGTCATGGAACTCCCAGAATTTACCTTGTTCGCCGGCAGCGAGGGCGGCGCGGGCGGAAGGATCTGCAAATTTATGGAAACGCAGCGGCATGTTTTTGAAAACTACCTTGACGTTGTTTGGGTTTTGCTCGAGCACCTGCTCGAGTTGCGGCACAATTTGACCGCAATAGGGTCATTCGAAGTCCGAGAAGACCGCAACAGTAACTGGCGCATTTGCTGCCCCCTTGAACGGTGAACCTGAGGTGTCGATATTGACGACGAAATCAACCGATAAGGAGGTAAAGGTGTTTTTCTCGCTGTCGATTAGATAGATGTTTTCTCCACGGGCATCGGTATCTATGGCTGTGACCCCTTTATCGACAGGAATACTGCCTTTAAGCGTGCCGTTTGGTTCGTAGATCAGCACCCGGTTATTTTCAGTGAGAACGAAAAGCATTTTGCCATCAACTGATTGAACAAAATCCACTGGCTTATAGGGCACCTGCCAACTCATTGTTTTCTCTGAAACAAGAGCTGGTGGTGAAGTTGCTGCCAGAGACAGAACCGGAGTGCCGATCATCAGCATTCCGCAGACAGCAGCTGCAAGATTGCGGTAATTAGGTCTCATAGTTTCCTCATTTAGTTTTTCAATGTAAGACATGTAAGCGGTAATCAGTTCTATACGATAATACGAAGGCAAAAATAGCCATCATTCAATTCTTTTACAAGCAATCATATCAAATGACCTTGAGAAAAAATATGGTCACTTTAAAGATTTGATGGTATGTTGCTCCTTTTTTGTGATTTTTTGTAATTGTTCACGTATTATACTTGACGTGGTGGAGCTCAGTAATTAATAGTCGTTTTCCCATAGACTATCTCGTTTTATCAAGGTGACGGGAAGCATAATCAGTAGGTGATCAATAAATAGCGAGAGTGGCGGAATTGGTAGACGCGCTGGTCTTAGGAACCAGTATCTATGATGTGTGGGTTCGAGTCCCTCCTCTCGCACCATAAAATATTTAACAGCAATTAATCGTTATTCGATTAATCGCCCCTGTTCAGGGCAATTTAGTGTTTCACTTCAAAAAAGGATGATGTCAAATGGATGTAAAGGTTGAAGAAATCAGTGGATTGACAAGAAAAGTCACCATCACTCTTCCTGGAGACCAGGTAAAGGTTAAACTTGACGAAGCGTATTCGAAACTGCAAAAAGAGTCTAAGATGAAAGGGTTTCGAAGAGGGAAGGTGCCTCGCAGTGTAATTGTGAAAAGCTATAAGCCCCAGGTGGAAGCAGAAGTCGGTGAAAAGCTTGTACAGGAAACCTATTTTGACATCATAGAGAAGCAGGATCTCGACCCTGTGGTTCATCCCGAAATCTCAGAACCGTCATTCAATGATGATGGATCCTTTACCTATGTCGCTCAGGTCGACGTCCGACCTGAGTTCGAGCTGGTAGATTATAAGGGGATTGAGGTTGAGAAACCTGATTCAACCGTTGATGAAGCTGCCGTAGATTTCGAAATATCGACAATTCAGCGCGAGATGGCTGCTCTAAAATCGGTTGAAGGGCGAAGCGCAGAGATGGGTGATGTCGTTATTGTTGACTATCAGGGATTCCATAAGGGACACCCGATGAAGCAGGTGAAAAATGACGATTACACGGTCGATGTTGGCTCAGGCAGGATGGGACAGGAGTTCGAGGCAAAACTGGTCGGAATGAATTTGGGTGAAGAAGCTCAACATGAAGTTGATTTTCCTGAAAAACACCCAAACCCTATTCTGGCAGGCAAGAAAATTGAATTCCGAATTAAGCTTAAAGACATCAAGGAGCGAGTCCTCGCTGAACTCGATGATGAATTCGCAAAGGATGTAAACGAGCAGTTCAAAACGCTTGATGAGCTTAAAACAGCAATCAGGGAACGACTGCAAGCTGATAAAGACAGTGCTGCCGATGGTGAGTTAACTGATCGAATTATGCAGAAACTGCTGGATAAAAACCAGTTTGAGGTACCTGAAAGACTGGTTCGTTTCGAAGTAGAAGAAATGATTAAGCAGACAGAGCAGCAACTCGAAAAAAGCGGAATGAATCTAGAGTCTGCCGGCATGAATCGGGAAGAACTGCAAAAAAACAACAGGGCTGTCGCCGTACAGCGGGTTACTGGAGATTTCATCCTCAAGAAAATTGCTGAAGTTGAGGAAATCAAGGTCAACGATGAAGATCTCGAACGGTCATTCAAGAAAATTGGTGATCAGTACAATATGTCTGTTGCCAAAGTTAAAGAATTCTTTCAGAACCGTGACGATCTCCTGCCGCTGATGAATGAGGTCTTGAACGAGAAGGTCCTGAAATTCCTGCGTGACGAAGCAACACTGATCGATCCTCCTGCTGAGCCAGGAAAAAGAGAATAAACCTGAGAAAAAAACAGCAGCTAAGAAACCTTTAAAGAAGACCAAGGCTGCGGCCGAAAATAAAGAAGAAGAAAGCAAGGAAGAAGTGACAGAGGAAGAGGCAGGTAAGGAAGAATAAACCTTTCTGCCTATAGCGTACTCTTTTAAATATCATGTTATCCGGTTGATAATTTATCCATCGGCTTTAACGTATTTGTAAACAAATGTCGACTGCATTAGGCCCCAGCCTGTTGCAGTCGAGTTCTTTAGGGGATAGAAAATGAATCTTGTGCCTATGGTCGTAGAGCAGAGTCCGCGTGGGGAGAGAGCCTATGATATTTATTCACGGCTTCTTAAAGAAAGAATAATCTTTCTCGGCTCCGGTATAAATGATGATGTGGCAAATGTCATTATCGCTCAATTGCTCTTTTTAGAAGCAGAGGAGCCAGACAAGGATGTGACCTTTTATATCAACTCTCCTGGAGGTACGGTTACTTCAGGTATGGCTATTTATGATACAATGCAGTTTGTAAAGTGTGATATCGCCACACTCTGCATGGGACAGGCAGCATCAATGGGCGCACTGCTGCTCGCCGCCGGAAGCGAAGGGAAACGGTATGCGCTTCCCAACTCCAGGATAATGATTCATCAGCCCATGGGTGGTTTTCAGGGACAGGCGACTGACATAGATATTCATGCGCGGGAAATTTTGAGAATGCGTGAGGACCTGAACAAAATTCTGGCCAAACATACCAACCACACCGTAAAAAAGATTGCTGCTGATACCGAACGAGATAATTTTATGAATGCTGGCGAAGCCAAAAAGTATGGTATAATAGACGAGGTACTCAGCAAAAGAAACGATTCGGATGAGGAAAGCTGAAAATGAGCGATTTTGATATCAGAGAGCCCGAATGCAAGTGCTCTTTCTGCGGCAAAAATCAGGATGATGTTGAAAAACTGATCGCTGGTCCGGATGTCTACATCTGTGACGAATGTATTGAACTCTGTAATGAGATTGTTCAGGAAGAGGACGAAACAATCGACGGAACTGAAGATGATGCCGATTTCAAACCGGCGTCACTGAAGCCCAAGGAGATAAAGGAGCATCTTGACCAGTATGTCATCGGTCAGGATCACGCCAAAAAGGTGTTATCGGTGGCCGTCCATAATCACTATAAGCGAATAGATGCTCCAGTGGATGATGACGATGTCGAACTCCAGAAATCAAACATTATTCTGATCGGCCCGACAGGATCTGGAAAAACCCTTGTTGCCCAGACTCTTGCAAAAATTCTGCAGGTTCCGTTCTGTATTGCCGATGCCACCACACTTACTGAGGCTGGATATGTCGGTGAAGATGTCGAAAATATACTGGTTAACCTCCTGCAGGCCTCAGATCATGATATCACGAAGGCGGAACGGGGGATCATCTACATTGATGAGATTGATAAAATTGCCCGTAAATCTGACAGTCCATCGCTTACCAGAGATGTTTCAGGTGAAGGCGTACAGCAGGCACTTCTGAAAATTATTGAGGGCACTGTTGCTTCAATTCCGCCCAAGGGTGGGCGCAAGCATCCCCAGCAGGATCTGGTAAAAATAGATACCACCAACATCCTTTTTATTGTCGGGGGCGCGTTTGTGGGACTGGATACTGTCGTTAAGCGCCGTTCGGGAACGAAATCGATTGGTATGACAGCAAAAGTCGTCAGCGATTCAAAAAAGAAAATTGGCGAGCTGCTGGCCCTGGTACAGCCTGAAGATTTATTGAAATTCGGTTTGATCCCTGAGCTTGTCGGCAGACTTCCTGTGATCGCTACCATGGAAGAGTTGCTGGAGGAGGATCTGGTTAGAATATTACGGGAACCCAAAAATGCCCTTACCAAGCAGTACCAGAAACTCTTCGGTTTTGAAAATATCCAGTTGAGGTTCACTGAAGGAGCCCTTTCGGCAATTGCGCGTAAAGCGCTTGCCAGAAAGTCAGGGGCACGCGGACTCAGGTCTGTGCTTGAGGAAGCGATGCTTGATGTAATGTATGATCTTCCATCGAAAAAGGATGTTCAGGAGTGTGTTGTCAGTGAACAGGTAATTACAAACGGGGATTACCCTGTGATCCTCTACCAGAAGTCTGATGTCGAAGATGAATTAAAAAGTGCCTGAAAATACAGGAGAGAAAATATAAGTTATGACAGAGAAGACAAGTGATACAAAGCTTTATCCATTAATGCCGTTGCGCGATATCGTGATTTTTCCGCATATGGTTGCGCCTTTGGTGGTTGGCCGAAAACAGTCTATTCAGGCGCTCGAAGATGCGATGGATAAGCGAACAGAAATATTTCTTGTCGCTCAGAAAAGTCCTGCGATTGACGAACCGGGCCCTGACGGTATACATCGTGTCGGTACGCTCGCCAGTGTCATGCAGCTCCTACGGCTTCCTGACGGTACTATCAAAGCCCTGGTAGAAGGGAAAAACAGAGCAGAGATCATTTCTCACGTTCCCCATGATCATTTCATGCAGGTAGAGATACGTGAGTTTCCGGAGGAAATAATTGTCTCCAGTGAAGTCATCGCTTTCGAACGTGAGCTCCGTAAATTTTTTGAACAATATGCTGCAATAAATAAAAAAATAGCCAAGGAAGTCATTAAATCTGTTCAGAATATTGACGATCCCCGAAAGCTTGTAGATGTTATCTGTGCCCACATGCCGCTGAAGGCTGATGAGAAACAGACAATCCTTGAATGTGAGACACTGATAAAACGAATCGAAAAAATTCTCGATATACTGCACCGGGAAATCGAACTTGCCGAGCTTGAAAAAGAGATAAACGCCCGCGTTAAGAATCGCATGAGCAGGACTCAGCGAAACTATTATCTCAGTGAGAAGGTAAAGGAAATCCAGACTGAAATGGGACAGGGTGAAGACGGTTTGGATGACATTGCCGAACTTGAGGAGTCGGTAAAAAAGAAAAAACTACCGAAGCTTGCCAAGGACAAAGTCACCAAAGAGCTCAAGAAATTAAAAAATATGCCGCCGATGTCAGCAGAGACAACGGTGGTGAGAAATTATATTGACGTCATTCTCAGCCTGCCCTGGGGTAAAAAGAGTAAGAGCAAGATCGACATCAACAAAGCTGAGATCATTCTTGATGAAGATCACTATGGTCTCAGTAAACCAAAAGAGCGTATCCTGGAATATCTCGCCGTACAGGTACAGGTTAAAAAAATCAAAGGACCAATCCTCTGCCTTGTGGGCCCTCCCGGCGTCGGAAAGACTTCAATCTGCCGCTCAATAGCACGTGCGCTCAACAGGAAATTCGTCCGGCTCTCTCTTGGTGGAGTGCGGGATGAAGCTGAAATCAGGGGACACAGAAGGACCTATATCGGAGCAATGCCTGGGAAAATTATTCAGTCAATGCAGCGTGCAGATGTTGCCAACCCTGTCTTCTGCCTTGATGAAGTAGACAAGATGTCCATGGACTTCAGGGGAGATCCTTCATCGGCTCTGCTTGAGGTTCTTGATCCGGAACAGAATGTGGCCTTCAACGATCATTACCTCGATATCGATTATGATCTCTCTGAAGTGTTCTTTATAACCACGGCCAATAACCTCCATGGAATTCCGGTCCCTCTCCAGGATCGAATGGAAATCATCCAGATCAGCGGCTATACGGAAGAAGAAAAACTGAAAATTGCCGAAGGTTATCTCATACCCAAGCAGATTACTGAAAACGGCTTTGAAGAGGGGGTAATCAACCTGACGGATGGTGCTATCCTGGAAATAGTACGGCGTTATACAAAAGAGGCGGGAGTGAGGGATCTTGAACGTAACATCGCCTCCTTGTGCCGTAAAGTTGCGCGGGATCGTCTTAAAAATGGATTAACAGAAAAAAAATATAGATTGAGCGCCCAATCCATCCTGAAATATCTGGGGACCCCAAAATACCGATATGGATTGGCCGAAGAACATGACAGAATCGGTTTAACTACAGGTCTTGCCTGGACAGAGGTGGGAGGAGATCTTCTTCAGATTGAAGCCACCCTGATGCCTGGATCCGGTAAGCTGATTATAACCGGTAAGCTTGGCGAGGTAATGCAGGAAAGTGCTCAGGCTGCTCTGAGCTATGTGCGTTCGCGGGCCGAACGGCTTGGCCTGGAAACCGATTTTTATCAAAAGCTCGACATTCATGTCCATGTTCCCGAGGGCGCAATACCAAAAGACGGACCGTCCGCCGGGATTACCATAGCCACGACACTCGTCTCAGCATTGTTAAAAAAACCGGTACGTCATCAACTGGCCATGACGGGGGAAATAACCCTGCGCGGCCGGGTGCTTCCCATAGGCGGGCTTACAGAAAAGCTTCTGGCAGCCAAACGAGGCAATATCACCAATGTCCTTGTACCAAGTGATAACGAGCGGAACTTGAATGATGTACCGCCCCGAATTCTTAAAAAACTGACAATCACCTTGGTTGAGCATATGGATGATGTGCTCGAGCACGCTATTTTGACAGAGGAGGGTACATCAGTATTTAAAGATGTCCCCGTCAGTGCAGTTTTTGATGAAATAAATGTTTCGGAACATAATATAACCCAGTGATCTTTTTGCTTGACTGGGTTAGGTTAAGTTGGTAAAAAGTCATCCACATTGCGTGGGCGGGTAGCTCAGCTGGGAGAGCATCGGCCTTACAAGCCGAGGGTCACAGGTTCGAGCCCTGTTCCGCCCACCAAAACTACGCAATACGGAGCGGTAGTTCAGCTGGTTAGAATGCCGGCCTGTCACGCCGGAGGTCGCGGGTTCGAGTCCCGTCCGCTCCGCCAAAATAAAAAGGGTTTCAGCCTTGGTGCTGAAACCCTTTTTGCGTTATCCATGAAGGGGATTCAGAGGTTCGAATCTCATATTGATCAGTAGATTCCGAAGTGATAGAATAGAACCAGGTAGAGAAAAATCAAAACCTTTAATGCGGTTTGAATCTTATGGAAAATATCGCTCAGTATCTGCTTCAGATCGTCTCCTTCTTTACAAACAATCTGATCGCCCTGGCGGTTCTCGTTGTTGTTGTCATTATTGCCGCTGTAAAAAAACCAAAAGAGCTGTTTAAGGTTGCTGCACTTCTTGTTCTCATGGTCGGCGTGCTCTATGTCCTGATTTATCTTGAAAAATCAACTTTTTCAGGGGTCTCTTCAAAAGAGCGGTCTCTTGAAGTCGAGAGAAGTCAACAGCAGTAAGCGTTTATTGAAAAAAATCCTCAAGCATCGCCTGCCTCCAGGAGGCGTTAACTAGTTTCCATTCATTGTTCCGTTCAGCAATTGTTACATCAAACCAGTAAATATCACTGTTCATTTGAGGAAGAATGGCTACGTCAGTTATCGGTTGGGCTGCCAGGGCTGTGAGAACCCTTGCTGATATTGAATCATCCTCATTAATAATCACCGAATCGATAAGACGATAGCAGTATATTGCTTTATTGCGCAGGAGATAGCCACTTGCTATAGCACCGAGATCTTGTTTTGTTCTTCCTGCCGAGTCCATATAATCCTCAGCAATAAGATTTCGGAGCTCACGCCCGCTGCCTTTTTCTATGGATTTTTCACATGCGGTGATAAAATCATCGACTATTTGCTCCGGCGATGTCGAGGGTGTGCAGGAAATCAGTAGACCGGTTAGAAAGAGTAAGAACAGGAAAAAAGATTGCAGGACAGGGTGGGTCATGCCAGTTGGTTCTGCTGGTCCGGATTCAATTTCAACTCTTTTCAATTTTCTCTTTGAACTTGTCATTTACCTGGTAAACAAAAGAGAGTATTTCAGCGATTGTCTGATATAATTCTACGGGAATATCCTGGCCCACTGGAACTTTGGAGAGTATTTCGACAAGATTGGCATCTTCCTGGATATGTATCCCGGCTTCACGTGCGGTTTCAATTATTTTCTGCGCGATTATGCCCTTTCCAGAAGCGATAACCCGTGGTGCATCAGATTTATCTTCATCGTAAAGCAGGGCAACCGCCTTGTCTAATGTGTTCTCCCGAGCAGCCATATTTACGCCTTGGTGTTTATGAAGGATTCTCCAGCGGGAAGTAATTTCCTGGCAAGTGCCTGGGTCGGGTTTTCCGCTCCACTTGAAAAAGAAATTACCAGCTGGCTGCTCGATGAGAGCATCTCCTCCAGCATGCCCCTGAACTGTGAAGCAAACTGTGCCTTTTCCTCTGAATCAAAAAATAACTTAATGAACAATATTTCAGCTTTCTGAATGAAATCTATATGAATATTGCCGAGTTCGCTCATGGCAAGGTGGACGGAGAATTTTTCAGTGTCATCAGGCGATGATGAACCTTGTCCATCCTTTTCGCTGTTATCGATGAGCAGGTAGCCTTGTTCCAGAAATGGCAGCGGCAGGGGAAATATAAGCAGATTACTATTGGTGAGCTGTAATTGGGTTAACTGGTAGAGTTCGAGGGTTGCCAGGAGTTTATTTGTCTGCTCTGAAATAAGCTCTGCATTCTGGAAGCGGGCGGCAATTTCAAGCAGTGCTGCCTTAACGGTGTTTTTTGCTCTGGAGGTGTCACCCTGGGCGAGCAGCCGTTCAAAATTTATGCCAAGCCTGTTGACCAGCTGCTGAAGGAATTCACCGCCCCCCTTACTGCTGATCAAAGATGTTAACTCCGGTGGTATGAAAGAACTAAGTGTATTTGCAGAACCTTTAGAAATGGTGGACAAAGGGGACGGGCTACCCTGCTGCAATGTATTGAAAAGGGAACTCAGATCAATGCTGTTTCCCAGGAGAACAAGTGATTTCCCCGTCAAAAAGCTGGCGTCAGATAAAATCTTCAGCTCTACCTGCGGTGAAGTCTGTGAGATCTGCAGCTGTAATACCTGTCCTACGGAAAGCTTGGTCTGGGATGAGGCAGGGATCTTGTAACTGCCGAAGTCAAGGAGATACTGATTGTTGGCTTTAGACTCAAGAACGGTTGCTTTCAGTATCTCACCAATTATCTTCTGGCCAAGACTCTGCTTCTGTCCACCGGGTCTGTCAGTGGCGGAGCCAAGTGATGGAGTAGAGGTGAGCGGAGTAATTGTAGACATATTGTACTATCGACACAATGGCTGCAATTCTTAAAACGTGACATTGAGGCTGGAAAACGAGCTACTCTCCCTGCATACGTTTACGCAGTTGTCTTCTCTGTTCGCCCATACATTCCGTTATGATGGCATCCTGATCCTTTGGCGGGATCTGGTCAAAATGAAGGGCTATCTGGCAGCGGGATTTTCTGATATGACGTACCCTTACCACATGTGAGAGGCACTGTATGGACCTGTTGCTGCTGATAAGGTTAAATTCAAGGAAAATACGTTCCTTGTGTTCGAACTCCTGCGGAAAAATGGCCAGAACTCCGGAGGCCGAGAGGTCGACAGTTGTCCCTCTGATTTTCCACAGACTCTTTATAGATTCACCGCTTGAGGGTCGGTGCGTCGCAGTTATCGGGGTTTTATAAAAAACTCTGAAATATTCGCGCAGGCTGACCGGATCAATGATTTCTTTTGCTACCAGTTCCAGTGTCCGGTCGCCCCTGACTGTTTCAATTTTTGCACTGATCACAATGGGGGATTGCTTTTTGTTGATTGAGACTGAACAGCTGCTCTTGGATATCTAGATTATCTGGGATTGTACCTGGCGGGAAAAGTAAGAAAAATGAAGGTGCTTCTGATTCCTTATATACACACTCAAGATAGGTAGATTCGTTGTTCGTAAAGGACAAGGCGGACCTTGGCAGATTCGTTGTCATCTATCCCTTTTATAATCTTGACAATTGAATTGGTCACAACACGGTATCAGTTAGATATCACATTAATAATCAATTACGAACCTGTACCTTCAGCCTGAGCAGTTGACGTTGTATAACAAGACAACAGCCGATAATTTTATCACGATCTTCATCAGAGATGTCATCAAAATGAAAGGCAACATCCCACTGATCGTCTGCGATTTGTTCACGTCTGACCGGGTGGGCAAGAATTTTAACGACTTCTGACGGGGTGGATGGCAGAATGATTTCCAGTTTAACCTGTTCGTCCATGGGTGGTTTTTCAGAAAAGCAGGCGAGAATGCCGCTGCCGCTGATATCTATTGTTTTTCCCTGCAGCGCCCAGGGATCACCGCTCTTTCCATACAGGGCCGGCTGAAACGATTTGCTGATCACGTGAGCCGTCGCATCAACCCTGAAAAATTCACGCATCTGCTCATAGCTGATCGATTTCTGGACGATCATTTCAAGGGTCTGGCTGTTAAGAACTGAGACGATCAGCGCCTCGATCGATAAATTTGGTCCTCCCAGGTCGACATTCAGGATGCAGGGTTTTGAAGTATCAAGGGAATCGACAGGCAGGATACCCGGTTTAAAAAGGAGATTAAACCGAGGACTTTCTGATATCTGGTAGACACACTGCAGCCGGTAACGTTCCTTGCTGTCCTTTACAGGAAGGAATATACGTATCGGTTTTGCATCAGGTATATCCTTTAGATAATCAATATCTGAAGCCATTTGAAACCCGTCGTTAAGGTTTAGTGGGATAAATCTGATAGAACAATTTGTTACACACTAACTCTGATAGGAAAATATTATCACCAAATCTCCGGAATATCAAGAAATAGTGAATGGAGTCGATTACCGGAAGTAACGAGAAATGAAGAAATCTGAAGAGATGATCTACCGTAATGGTATGGAAAAGAGGACGGACGCTATAACCAACATGATGTGAGAATAAATTTATTTAACCAGTTGGATAAGCGATTGAAACCGTGAAAATCAAGCAGAACTGTTAATTAATCGACTCGGTTTCTTGATAGAACTCTGGTAGCCGCTTATACCTGCTCTTCCATTTTTTACCTTGAGATACTCAGATCTTATAACCGCCTGTTTGTCATTTAACTTTGAAGCTACCGTACGGTTGAGTTCCAAAAATTGTTTCATAATTTCTGATCGTTCATGGAAAAAACGAACGGCATCACCATGGAGACTGCCTATCGCCAGATCATTTATCTGCTGATCGGTCTTTTGGGCGTCTTCAAGCAGAACAGAGAGCTCTTTCTGGTAGGCCCGTATGGTTTCAGAATCAAGCATATGAATATGATCACCAATTTCTTCAGTCTTGCTGATCAATTCTTTGTATTGTCTCTGGGATTGGAGTAACAGCTCAGAAAAAGTATTCATAAGAGCCTACAATGCGACCGATAAAGGTTTGTAATGATCGTCACGTGCAAAAGAGGAAGAGGATGCCTTTTTGTTGATTTCGATTGCCTGCTTCCAGGTTTCGCTTAAGTCAGTCAGTAAAGTTTTTACTGTTTCAAGGGGAGTGAGGCTGTTCTTAATATTTGCTTTGATCAGCTCACGATTCATGAAATCGTACAGCGCTTCAAGATCGGTTGCGATTTTTCCTCCAATCTCGTGATCAAGTGTTACTGAAAGTTCTGCAATTATCGCGCTAGCCTTATTAATGCAGATAGTTTCTCTGTTCAATATTGTTTTCCCTGATAGCATTTTCAGCACGGCTAACAAAGCTGATAGCACCATCGTAGAACATTATCAACAGCTGCTCTTTAGAAGCTGATTCTATCTGGTTTCTTAAATAGTTTTCAGAGTATGCGTTTGTCATTATTTATCACCACCTATCTTGGGCATTTGCGACATTTGCTGAGTCAAATAGGATGAGGTTGCATTCATGCTGTTGACCAGTTCTTCCATAGCGGTAAATTGTGCTAGAAGGGTTCTGTTCGCGTTGCTCCAGTCGAAGTTCAAGACGATCAATAGAGAGGTCTAGGGACCTGACAGAACTGTCATAGCTGTGTTTTTTTCCTGCATAAAGACCGTCAAACGTGTCAGTCCAATCGTCAAGATAGGTGTTAAACTGGTTGAGTATTCCGGTGGTAGTGCCGTTTCCTATCAGCAACTCTTCAACACTGTCATAATCGGATGATGAGCGCTTCTTTCAACTTGGCCGTATCTACAGAAATGGTCCCCGTCTTCGAATCGCTTTTAAAACCGATATCGACAAGATGGTTGAAGTTTCCTGTTCCCCCGCTGCTAGTGACAAGCAGAGATTGCAGTTTCCTTGTTACCGCACGGAAGCTTGGATCACTGCCCCAGCTTGCGTCCTGTTGATCTTTAATAAACGCATTAATGTCGTTATAGGCGGCAGCAAATGCTTCAATTTTTGCGGTCATCTCGGTAAAATCGCTTTCAACAGAAATAGTGGTTGATTCGCCTGGAATATTTTCCTTGAGCAGGTCGATGGATATGCCGGGTATAGCATTTTCAATGCGATTACTATTGGAAGTAATAGTAATCCCGTCAAGTATTACTTCAGCCTGTTGAGCAGCCTGGGTCAGATTAAATCTTAATCTTTGTTCTCCATCACC
This sequence comes from uncultured delta proteobacterium, assembly GCA_963710015.1. Classification (GTDB taxonomy): domain Bacteria; phylum Desulfobacterota; class Desulfobulbia; order Desulfobulbales; family Desulfocapsaceae; genus MADRE3. Next base: position 135,152 of record CAVPYP010000004.1, read on the forward strand.
CTGCAGTCCTGATGTCGATACTGAAAAATTGTTATCGGCGTCTTTACCAGTCAGGACCATACGGTAATTTGTACCATCAAAAATTGTAGATGCCGAAACACCGGTATCAGAATCTCTATCGGCTTGATTTATTACGTCACGTATATCATTAAGGCTACTGTCTGCCGCTATAGAAATACTGGATCCGTTAATTGTAACGTTACCTGCGTCAAAGATACCGGCGTTGCTATCTGCATAGCCAACCCGACTGACATCTTTTTCGACCTGAGCAAGGTTAACAACTTCAAGCTGATAATTCCCTTTAGCTGCAAGTGAAGAACTGGACACTGCTAGTGCGAAAAAATCTTCTGAACCAGATCTGGTTACATAGGAACCGAGTTTGTCAGCCTCATCCATTTCAGATATACTGTCTGCAAATGTATTCAGCTTACTTTCAAACTGAGAAAAAACCTCAAGCCTGCTGGCAAGAAACTTTTTCTCCTTCTCCATCCTGTCAAGCGGTTCACGCTCGATATCCATGAGCGCCGATATAATGGCGTTTGTATCCATACCGGTGGCAAGACCGCCAAATGAAATAACCATTTTGTACTCCTTATGAGAAGACTAACTCGTGGTTTCCAGAATATTGCCTCTCAATTCTGCAAGCCTTTTTCGGGTACCGAGTATTTCTTCTGAGGGTACCTGGCGTATAACTTCTCCCTCCTGGTCGATGAGGTTTATTACCAGATCCTCTGTGGCTTCATCGATCTCAAACCTGACGCTGTATACTCCGTCTTCTGTCAAGGCCTTGATATTCTGAAGAAGCTCTTCAGGCTGGATGGCGCTATTCTTTCTGGCAGCATCTGTGCCCGGTTCTGAAACCATTGAGTGATCAGATGATCGCTTGTCTTTTACCTCATCAGCGGCAATTGAGAAATCAGTCCGACTCCTGCCCGATGAAAGTGAAATCCCTTGTATTTCCATATTTGACCTCATTTTTGAAGACCATAACAAAATTAATCAGGTGGGGAACACCCCACCTGATTAATTAACGCTTAGCCCAGAAGACTGAGGGCCAGGGCCGGTATCTGATTGGCCTGTGCCAGTACTGAAACTCCTGCCTGCTGAAGAATATTCGCCTTTGTCATGTTCGATGTTTCCATGGCGATATCGGCATCAAGAATTCGAGATCTGGAAGCAGAAAGATTTTCGGCAACATTCATCAGGTTCGCGATGGTTGATTCGAATCTACTTTGAACAGCACCTAAGTTGCCCCGAGCGGTATCTACATACTTGAATTGCTGCATCGATATCTTCAAGTGCCTGGTTTGCATTGACTTGAGCCAAAACGTCACCAGCATCACCAGCAGCTACTGCAGCGCCAGCAAACAGTGTTGCCACTGTTGCATCTGAATCAGCAAGGTCAAGCGTAATTACCTGATCATCAGCACCAGCGGTATCGTTAAAATTCGCACCGACCTGAAAAGTAAGGGCTGCCGTGACACTTCCATCCAGTAACTGTGTGCCGTTGAATGTTGTTACACTTGCAATTCTATCAATTTCTTGTACCAAGTGCTTGAAATTCAGCATCAAGTGAAGTTCTATCATCAGCACTAGTTGGTGTCATTTGCTGACTGAACAGCAAGTTCTCTCATTCTCTGCAGCATATTTGTGGTTTCAGCAAGAGCACCTTCAGCTGTCTGTGCAAGCGAAATTCCATCATTCGCATTTCGAGCGGCCTGATTCATACCACGTATCTGTGCAGTCATTCGATCAGATATGGCAAGACCTGCAGCATCATCTTTGGCACTGTTAATGCGCAGACCAGATGAAAGTCGCTGCATTGAGGTCCTTAAAAGACCCTGTGAAGCAGTTAGATTACGTTGTGCGTTTAATGATAAAATGTTTGTGTTTACAGTTAATGCCATGATTTTATCCTCCGTGATAAAATAATTTCGGGCTTCCGTGCCCATTGGTGTTGTTTTTTGAAAATCTTAAATGCGATAATGTTCGGTCATCACCTCCTTACTTTATTATAGGTTGTTAATTACAATATCGGAATTAAAATGTTGGTTCTTTAGAAAAAAATTTACTATTTTTCTAAAAATTTAAGAAATGTTAATTAACTAATTGAATTAAAATCATAAAAAATATTATCCTTGCAGTAAGCTGAGTGCCAGAGCTGGAGTCTGGTTTGCCTGTGACAGTACAGCGACACCCGTCTGTTGGAGGATATTGGCTTTGGTCATTTCGGCTGTTTCCAGAGCTATATCGGCGTCAAGAATTCTTGATCGTGATGCTGACAAGTTTTCGGCAACATTGGTCAAATTGGCAATCGTCGATTCAAGTCGGCTCTGGATTGCACCCAACCCGCCTCGTATAGTGTCTACTTCTTGAATGGCGAGATCAATTGCACCGATTGCAGTGTTTGAGTTAGCCTGGTTGGAAACGTCACCGGCTACAGCACCGCTGGCCGCAAAGAGTGATGCAATTGTTCCGTCAGTTGTACTAAGATCGATAGTGATAACTTGATCAGCACCGGAATTTGCCCCCACCTGGTAGGTTATGAGGCCGGCCGTACCATCGAGAATCGGTGTGTTATTGAAGGTTGTGGCTGTTGCAATCCGGTCAATTTCTGTTGCCAGTGCCTGATATTCAGCATCAAGGGAAGCTCGATCAGCAACTGAGTTGGTATCATTAGCAGACTGAATTGCAAGCTCCCTCATCCTCTGGAGCATATTTGTGGATTCAGCAAGAGCTCCTTCGGCTGTTTGTGAAAGGGATATTGCATCGTTTGCGTTACGGGCAGCCTGGTTCAATCCTCGAATCTGGGAGGTCATACGATCAGAAATTCCCAAGCCTGCAGCATCATCTTTTGCACTGTTAATACGAAGTCCAGACGACAGTCGCTGCATTGAGCGACTAAGTGTTCCCTGGGACCTGGTGAGATTTCTCTGGGCGTTCAAGGACGCAACATTGGTATTTACGACGAGTGCCATGATAAATTTCTCCTGATTTAAGTGATTCGCTTCCGTGCATTTTTATCATGGCATCCTTGCCAGTCATCTTTAAGTTCTACAGATTATATCGGCACGTTCGAGAAAATCTTTACATCACTACGTATTAAACATTGATTATGAGTAACTAGACTATTGTTTTTAGAACAATAATATGATGTACTTTGATGAGTTATTGGGCTTGTGATCTCATAACATTTTAGAAGATTAACTTGGTGAACAACTACCTGTTTATAATAAATGAAATAATTCTTGCTATGACTAAAAAAAATACAAAAAAAACAAAAAAAAACCAGCTTCTCGATCAAAAAAGATTAATTCAGAAATATGATAAGCTTTATCAAGATGGTGAATATAACAAGTGTTTGGAAATATTAGGTAATGTAACTGATCAGTCAAGTAACGAGCGATTGATATTTTTAAAATCAAAAGTTCTTTATAAGCAGGGAAAATTTGAAAGCGCAATTACCCTGCTTCAGAAAGCAAGCACACTAAATCCTGAAAAAATAGAATATCTTTCCTTTACAGCCCAGATACTTGAGGAAAATAATCAGTTACTGCATGCCTTAACAATTTATTCAAAGATATTTAAGATTAGACCTAATGATATATCATCACTTCGGAAAATGGGTATGTTGCTTGAGCGACTTAAGCGTATTAATCAGGCGTTAGTATGTTATCAAAAGCTTTTAACACTAAAACAAGATGACCCGGATCTATCAAACGCATCGGCCGCTGTTATTTTAATCTTGGTGATCTCAATAGTGCTGCAGACTATTATGAAAAAGCAATCTCACTCGGCGGAAATACAAGTCCTACATGGGTACTGGTCGGAAGTTTGTTTCTAAGCAAAGGAGATCGTGAAAATGCCTCTCTGGCTTTTAAGAAAGCTATTGATATAGACAGCAAATGCTATGTTGCTTATCCCCAATATATTAAATCAACAGTTCTTCCAGAGTCTGCGTGCGACGAGCTCATAGTCAAGCTTGAAGGTCTATTGAAAGGTCATGCTGCTTTGCCTATTCAAAAAAGGTTATGTCATTTTTCGCTCGGAGATCTTTATCATAAAAAGAGAAAATTACCTGCTGCTATGAGTAATTATGAACTCGGCAATAAGTATCGTGCTGAGGTTGTCGGGAGTTTTTCAATTGATCCTCTGCTGACTCGCCTTAACTGGTGCAGGAAAACATAAAAAAATGGATTTATATGTTAATAAATCAAAGAAAGTTGCACGATGATGTCCCCAGCCGGTATTTGTTGTTGGAATGCCCCGTTCGGGAACAACATTACTGGAACAGATAATTGCCTCGCACAGTGCAGGGGCTGGTGCTGGTGAACTGCCAACAATTAAAAACATCATCCATGATATTGGTGGTCTTGGTGATTACGACGAAGAATTTTTAAATAAGATTAAAGGGCTAAAACAATCTGATATTGACAAACATATTGAAAAATACATGTCAGACTTAACGGGCAATAATAAGAAAGCGTTAAAAATAGTTGATAAAATGCCTCACAATTTGATTCATATGTGGTTGATAGGATTACTTTTTCCGGAAGCAGCGGTAATTCATTGTGTGCGTGACCCGCTTGATACCTGTCTGTCCTGTTTTTTCACTGATTTCAATGATGCGTCATACGTACAAGGAAAACCTCTATAAACTCGGCCAATACTATTCTGTTTACAATCAGTTTATGGAGCACTGGAGAAATGTTGTACCAAATCCGATTATGAAAATTCAGTATGAGGAGTTAGTTGACAATCCGGAATCGATGTCAAGAAAAATAATTGAACATATAGGACTTAACTGGGACCCTAACTGTTTGAATCTAAGAGATAAAAATCATTTTTCGAGAACTGCAAGTAATCTGCAGATTAGAAAAGGAATATACAAGTCTTCTGTCAAGCGATGGCAGAAATACGAAAAGTATATTGGTGAGCTGAGAGAAGGTCTTCAGGATGGTAACGAACGTGCTGAAAAGACCGTCTGAAATATAATTAGTTTGAAGAGAAAACGCAAGATAGGATATTAATATCCACAACTAGAACAGTGATACATCCTTATGCTGATGGTAAGGGGGTTTTGGTCTGGTACTTGTTGTCTTCCAGGATAACCTGTATAGCCCTGTTGGTCTCTGGAGAGTAGAGGATCGGAGCAGCAAGGTTTATAGTAATGTTCTGATCAGGCGGTACGGTCACGATCGACAGGGTATAGCAGTCTTTTGCATCATCTATCTGCAGAGAATTCTTTTCAGACTCGTCCGGTAGAATCTTGTAATCAAGAAAGAAGTTCGCTGGGTCTGTAAGGATAAAGGCAAAATCAGGGTCATCAACATTTTGGATCCAGAACAGCGGCCCATCTTTCTTGGGTGGAATGACAATAAAATTTCTTAGGTTGGGCAGGCCGATCATGCCGGCGGGAAAGTGCAGCAGGTTGGATGCTTCATATTCAATAATGCCAAAACGTGTCTGTATCTTTTCCATTTTACTTATTCCTTGTTTTGATAGCACTGCCCAGCGAGTCAAGATCAACGGAGTTCCACTTGGAAGCTTCGACATTTTCCTGTTTGATTTTGTCATACACTTCCTGACGAAAGATCTTTTTATCCCGTGGGGCATCAATTCCTATGCGAATGGTTCCACTTTTCGATTCAATGATTGTTACGGTAATATCATCACCGATGAGAAAGCCTTCTCCTGCTTTTCTTGATAGAACAAGCATGTCATACCTCTGAACCTGTTTAATAGTTGTTTATATCTTTCACAGTAAGGAATCCTGATGAAAATAGATAACAAATGTCAACTATACGGTTCAGTTAAATAAATGTCAATTAATTCAGTAGGTTCTCTAAAAATAGTCCAGTATCGAAATCTTGGAGATACGGGATGTTACATTTAATGCCGCCTGGAATGCGGTTTCCTGTTTGATTATTTCGTTAAAGGTCTCGATGGCGTCAGCGTCCTGGTAGCGGGACAGGGTCTGCTGCAGGTCAACCGCAATCTTTTCCTGTTGTGCTATTGCTTCTTCTATACGTGCGGTCCTGGTACCGAGTTGAGCCCTGATTCTTCGTTCCTGGTTGGCAGCTATCTCCAGGTTTTCAATGTTTGCCTGGATCCCTCCACCGGCTCCGGCCGGATCATCAACGTTATTTGCCCGGATTGCAGCTTCAATTCTGGTCAGTACTGAAAAGATGTCAACATTTCCGGGTTCCGACTGATTAGCGGCGGGTGGCGCAGACCAGTTAGCGTCCGCAACTCCTAAAAACAATTCGTTACCGGTTACACTCACCTGTACTCTTTCACCCGGTGTAATTTCAAGTTCAGTGGGATTCTGGTCACCCTGGTAAATATAGGGCCAGGTGTTTGAGTCGTTAGGAAGATATCCCGCATCAGTATATGATCCGTTAATTACAAAGGGCTGCGTGGTGTCGGAATAACCGGCGAAAAGAAATTTACCGTCTAGTTTTGTATTTGCCGCGGAGACGAGCTCCTCTTTGAGCTGGGCGACCTCGTCGGCAAGTGTCTGCAAATCGGCGTCACTCAAGCTGCCGTTGACCGAGTTGATTCCAATTTCCTTTACCCGCTGTAAGATGTTTTCAATATGTGCGAGATGGCTGTCGGTCGCCTGCATCTTGTCAAATGAGACACCCATGGTATCTAAGATATCGTTCCGTGTGTCGTATCTCCGTCCGGGTCGTCAGTATCGGGCGAATAGCGGTGGGATCATCTGAGGGTTTGTTAATTTTTAAGCCGCTGGCACCCTGATTTCTCAGGTCCTGGAGGGTATTGGTGATTCGGTCCAGGTTGGTGTTCATTAACCTGTAGGTTGAGCTCTGTGTCACTTTCATTGCGTACCTCTACGATCAATGAGAAAAATATTATCTTTTCATGTTGATTATTGAATCCATCAACTCATCGACGGTGGAAAGAAATTTTGCCGAAGACTCAAAGCCTCTCTGAAATTGAATGAGGCTGATCATTTCTTCTTCAAGGGAGACACCGGAAAATCCATCACGAAGATTCTCAAGCTGGTTTACTGAATCTTCGGCACCGCCGCGTGAAAGTTCATTCTGGTTGCTCTCAACGCCGATGCGTGAGGTGATGCGTGCATAAAATGAGTTGTAATTATCGATCCCGTCGATTGAAATCTGTTCGCCGATATCGGCCATCAGCAGGGCATTCCTGTTGTCACCAGGGGCCGGGTTTCCTGGCAGGCCGGCGGCAACATCATCAACGTTAGTAATCAGCACAGCCATATTCCGTGCAGCGTTCTCGTAGATCGAGGAGCGGGCGGGGAAACAGCGGTGGTGTCGAGAAAAAATTCAGAGGCGGGCAGGCCGTCCAGTCCGGCACCAGCGGTGTGCTGAAGGTTGACCTGATTGCCGACTTCCCATGCAAGCCTGTCGATATCTGCCATAATTGAGGGAATAAACTCATCGCGCATGGTGAACATCCCGAGCATTTCACCGCCGAGGGTATGGGTACTCAGGTTCCGAACCGTTCCTCCTGCATGAAGCTGCAGCTCGACATTTGAACCGCTGGTGACCGTCTCCAGGCGCATTGCCATATTGCCCTGGACAATCGGCAATCCGCCGGGAAGCTGGACATTGACCATACCCGTCTTGTCAAGATAGGTGGTGGTTCCCAGTGACTCTGCGAGACCCTTTACCAGCATATCACGACGGTCCCGATCGCTGTTTGCCATCTGGTCGTGAATCTCGATGTTGTAAATTCTTTCGTTAAGGTCAGCGATCTCCTGGATGACACCGTTGAGACTGCCGACTTTAGAGAGTATGGATTCGTTGATGTTCTTGACAACGCCGTTGAGGTCATTTGCAAGGCTGTTGAAATTGGCGGCAAGCAGATTACCGCGATGAATGACCACATCCCTTAAAACGGGATCTCCCGGATTGGTTGAGAGCTGCTGCCATGAATCAAAAAAACGATCTATCTCGGTGCTGATGTTCTCTTCTGAGACATTGAAGACACCTTCAAGTTCATTCAGTGATCGTGTCTGGCCGTTTGCAAAACCGAGATCCACATACTTATCTTCAAGCTGTGCCTGGATAAAGACGTCATGATCACGCTGTATATTGGTTATTTTGACTCCCTGTCCGATAAAAAAACTGCCGTATTGCAGGGAAGGGGTTGGGGCCAGTTTTGCTGACTGCCGAGAATATCCCTCGGTATTTATGTTGGAAATGTTATTTCCAACAACCTCTATGGATTTTTGATTTACTTCAAGAGAGGTGCGGGCAGCGTTTAGGGAGTTTAAAAGGCCGGCCATTTCAAACTTTTCCTGACAACAATCTGCCGTTTACCTGGGAGGGTACCGTTCCTGCGTCTGCGGCGTAGGTTGAAGTGACTGTTTTTTTGCCGAAAAACTCCATGGTTTCCCTGATCCATCCAAGAGCAGACTTGTACAGGTAGGCGTTTCTACGATTTTCCCTTCTGATTTCGGAGGCAATCTCCTGATCTTCCAGATCGATTTGTTGGATGTGGACAAGAAAATTTATAAGATCTTCTTTTTCCTGCATTGCCGCCTGAAGACTGGCCATGTCAAGATTCCTTGCATGTTGACGTTCCTCGAGGATCAAGGCACGAAGTCTCAGCAGTTTGTCCCGTGTCGTTATGGCGCTCATAATCTATCTGTTTTCCACGAGGAATTGCAGTAATGAAGTGGCAACTTTCTGTATGTCAGGCTGATAAGAACCACTCGCCACCTGCTCTTTTAACTCCTGCACCCGTGCAGCGCGTTCGGCAGCCTCTGCGCTCTGGCTTGCGTTGGACTCATGAACACCTTTCAGTACAGAAGAAAATTCCACTTGATCACTCTTTGAGGTATCCGCTGTTTTAGCCGTGTCAGCCTTCGGAGATTTTTTAACACCGCCTACGTTGGGGGGGCCGCCCACTCCAAAAAATTCAATACTCATATTGTCACCTTTTTTTATCCATTAAGGATCTATTACTTCACAACCGGTTCTTTATAAATCTAATCTCAGATACACACTATATGGTTGTCTGAGCTTACATTCAATCTGAAAACGGTTGGTTTTAAGCTTTCTTAATTAATGTATCGGAAGCCTGAAGAAAATAATTTAGAAAAAATTCAGCGACAGGGGGGAGGAAAACTGTTTTGCAGTTGAGCAACTGCTTATTTTTCAATGCGGTCTTCGATCATGTATCTCAGCTGGTCGAACATTGCATTTGCGAGCCCGATTCCTTTTCCTTCACTGGCGCCTCTGGCTCGTTCCATATCGAGCATTTCCTGATATATGTCGTGGCTCATATCTTTTTCGATCAGGCCGCCGTCGGGGATGGTTTTTCTCATCGCTTTGAACATCTCGTTGATATAGAGTGCCTCGAATTCACGCGTTGACTGACGAAGCGATTCAAGATCTCTTGCCTTTTTAACGTCCTGGTCCAGGTTCGGTTTTGAGGCACTGAGAATGGTGCGGGGATCTATCGGTGTAAGGATCATATTTGGTCTCTTATCAGAGTATTATCAAATCACCCTGCATGGAGCCGGATGCCTTTATGGCCTGCAGGATGGCAATAAGGTCGCGCGGGGTTGCCCCAATCGCATTAAGGGCAGATACCACGTCGCCTATGTTGACATCTTCTTTCATATTGAGAACAGTAAGCTGTCCTTCTTCTTCAACAAGGGAGATGTCAGTTCGCGGAGTTTCTACTGTCTGGCCGCGGGCGAATGGATTTGGCTGTACAACATCGGCACGTTCATCGATAATCAGGCTGAGGTTGCCGTGTGATACGGCTACTGTTGACAGCGTGACATTTTTACCCATAACGATCGTGCCGGTTCGTTCATTAACAACCACACGTGCCACTGAATCGGCGTCGACCTCAATGGTCTCAATAGCTGAAATAAACTGGACAACATGGTCCTGGAACATCTTTGGAATGGAAATAGCTACGCTGCCTGAATCTGTGGGAAATGCTGTTTCCGGGCCATACACCCGGTTGACTGCCTGGCTGATGTTTGAGGCAGTGGTAAAGTCTGCGTTATCAAGCTGATAGTTTAGCTGGCCTGCAATTCCCAGATCGACAGGGACGATGGCTTCTATGGTCGCGCCATTGGCGATTCTACCAACGGTAGGATGGTTCTTCTGTACAGTGGCAGCTTTGCCTCCATAGGCAAAAGCACCGTTGGTCAGCGGTCCCTGTGCAACAGCATATATATTGCCGTCAGCCCCTTTCAGACGGGGTCATGATAAGTGTTCCGCCGGAGATGCTTTTTGCATCCCCTATTGAGGAGACCTGAACGTCTATGGTCGAGCCGGGTTTGGCAAACGGCGGCAGGTCTGCTGTAACCATAACCGCTGCCACATTCTTTAACTTAATATTTCGCAGCTCAGTCGGGTTTACGGTAATACCGTTGCGGATCATCAGGTTGTAAACTGCCTGCAGCGTAAACAGTGATTTTTTCATATCATCACCGGTTCCGTTGAGGCCGGTGATCAATCCGTAACCGATCAGGCTGTTGGAACGGACTCCGCTGAGTTTTGCTATATCTTTGATCCGTGCAGCCTGGGCCGGGAAAACCAGAAAGATGAGAAGAGTAGCGATAACAGCTATGCAGTTTTTCTTAATCATGACATAAAACTCGATATCGAAATTAGTCTTTAACCTGTTGTCCAGGCGATGTCAGCGATCCTAAAAAGGCCATACATGATCAAGTGTTCTGGTCAGCCAACCTGGTTCCTGTTGATCAGCGACCGGACCTCTGCCGGTGTATGATATCCTGGCGTTCAAAATTTTATTTGAATCCACGGTATTAGCCGCTGTAATATCAACAGGCCTGACAATACCGGTGACATAGATGATCTGGACCTCATTGTTGACCATGACCTCCTTACCACCCCTGACTTTTAGATTGCCATTGGGATAAACGTCTATGACCTGCGTTGACAATGAAGCACTGAGATCACCGCTGCGCACTGTTTGTCCACTGCCTTCAAACTCATTGCTGAAATTTGCCTTGAGCAGAGCGCTCATATCCAGACCCGAATCGGTGATAAAATCCTGATTTTCCAATCCGAAGAGATTTGGAATGCCTGCTTCTATCGTCGAATCCCTTCCCGAAGAGGTTGTGGCCTGACGCGAGGCACTTGATTTTTCGGCAATGACGATGGTGAGAATATCGCCGATGCTCATGGCCTTGTGATCAGAGATCAGCGATCCTGAGGCTGAACTCCACAATGATCCGGCAGTTTTCGTAGATCGCTGGGGAGTCTGGATTTCTTCCAGAGGTTCAGGAATATCCACCACGTTATTATTTTTTGGGGCACAGGAGGTGATCAGCAGGGCCATGGAAAAAAGAAACAGTAACCGTATCATTTTATAATCGTACCTCCACAAGACCCGGTGCCTGGACACGGCAGTAGATCAGTTTGTTGGAATCAGTGTTTTTGACCCTGATCACTTCGTCTAGATGACCGTCAGACTTTGCTATTCCAGCAGCCGTCAGTAACAGCCCGCCGTGGCTTACAACAATTCGGACAAGTTCTCCTTTCGCAATTAGCGGCGGCAGTTCTACGTATTCCGGTCCGATAACGGAACCTTCCTGGATGTTGCGTTTGACCACCGAACCAATGAGTTCTGACGCAGATCTCGAGTAACTCGGTAAGGTACTGATGTCACGGTCAGCGATAGTCACCATTTCCGGTGTAATGATGTCGCCATATTTGAGTCTGCGGCTGGCGGTAGCGACAGAAGTGACAGCTTTTGTCTCTCCCCTGACTGAAAAGTTTTTTCGGACCTTGTTGTCAACTTTAAAAATAATTGAAAACCTTGAACTGCCGATTATCTGAGGGCTTGATGGAACAATATCCCAGCTCAGCGATCCGGTTTGTATCTCAAACGGCAGCGGCAGTGAATCAGGGACAAAGGTGATTTCAGCATCGGGCAAGCGGTGAAGATTCTCAGCTATATAGTCATCGATTATCTCCTGAATCTTCTCAGAAGTTATAGTGACGCTTTCCCTGGTCACGGTAATCAACGGTGATCCTTTCCAGAATACACCCTTCAGGCTGCTGTTATGCGATTTCTCAATTTTCTTGATTATCTCTCGGGCATCTAAAACATTAACCTCACCGGGATCAGGAGCTATTCCTACAATCTGCGAGCCAAGCGCTTTTGAAAGCGGTGTCTGCTCAGAAATATTTGTAATATCAGATAACAGTATGGAATCTTGGCTGACAGACCTGCTCTGCAGGAAGGTTATTTCGAGCGCCAGTGCCGGGGTTGACCAGAGCAGGGCGAGTATTAAAGCAGTTTTAATAATCATTTTTATATCTAGACGAGGTTAATGGTTGCCTGCATCATTTCATCTGAGGTCTGGACAGTTTTTGAATTAATCTCGTAGGCTCTCTGGGTTGTGATCATCAGGGCCAGCTCAGAGACGATATTGACGTTTGAACCTTCCAGAAACGTTTGTATCAGTACTCCATACCCATCGTCACCAGGGGTGCCTGGTGACGGGGTGCCTGATGAGGCGGTTTCCTGGTAAAGGTTGTCACCCAAGGCCCTTAATCCCTGATTGTTGGTAAAAGACGAAAGTTCCATGGTGCCGATTTCAGTGCTTTCGGTATCATCTCCCAGTATCGCACTGACAACCCCGGTCTCACTGATGGTAATATCACTTGCCCCGTCGGGAATGGTCAGGGCGGGAACAATAGGATAGCCGTTTGCCGTCGTAATCTGACCGGTACTATCACGTTTAAAATTACCGGCGCGGGTAAAGGCGTTGTTGCCGTTCGGCAGTTCCACTTCAAAAAAGCCTGCACCGTCAATGGCCACATCCAGTTCGTTTTCGGTGCCGATAAGATCGCCCTGGGTAAATATCTTTGCAACCGCATCAGGCCTTACACCTACACCAACCTGAATACCGGTCGGAGACTCGGTATCTGCTGAGGTCTGACTTCCAGGTACCTTGATCATTTCATAAAACAGATCTTTAAATTCCGTGGTGCTTTTCTTGAATCCCGTGGTGGTGACGTTGGCAAGATTGTTGGCGATAACATCAATGCTCAATTGCTGAGCGTTCATGCCGGTAGTACCTGTCCAGAGTGATCGTATCATGCTGATATCCTATATTATGTCTTTTAATTGTTAAGAAAGAGTTCCCAGGTCCTGCTGCTTTTCGCTGATCGACGAATACCCTTTCAGAACTTTATGATAGGTTTCATAGAGCCTGTTGCCGTTGATCATTCGAGTCATTTCATCCACCATGTTGACGTTTGACAGTTCGAGGCTGCCGGACGTCAGGTGCACTTCAGTCAGCGGAATTTCCTGTGCACCTTCTGAAAGTTCAAAGGTGTTGTTGTCGCGACGCTTCAGTTTTGACGGGTCGTCAATATCAACGACAGAAATCTGAGCGATGTCCTCCCTGTTTCCAAGGTTATCAATGGCTGATATAATACCGAATCTGTTGATGGAAACTCTGTAGCTAGAGTCTGTAGCGACGTCTATCGGGGTATTACTTTCATTGAGCAGGGGATATCCATTGGTCGTTACCAGTGTTCCGTCTGGTCCCTGGGTAAACGATCCGTTTCTGGTATAAAGAGGACCATCTGGTCCAAGCACCTTGAAGAATCCAGAGTTGTGAATTGCCAGATCGAAGGTGTTACCGGTTTCTTTCAGAGGTCCGGGACTGAAATCTGTAACGGATTTATTGACGCGGTTGTAGTTGATTCCTTTGGCGTCCCCTGTCTGCTGCTCGTTTTTTAAGATCGATTCAAAACTGACCAGCATTTTTTTGTACCCGGTAGTACTGACATTTGCCAGGTTGTTGGCAATATTCGCCAGAGACTGTTCCCGTGAGACAGCGCCTGCAAGAGCGCTATATTTGCCTGATACCATGTTCTTTACCTTTTTGGGTCTATCTTTTTATCTCAATAGATATATCGGCCTGTTTGCCATTTTTCTTAAAGAGATGACTGGTAATCTTTGATCCTTCTCAACATTTACAAGCGCTGCCCATTTGAGAAAGGGTGACCAGTTGCTCAGCCTCCTCTTTTGAGATCGAAAATAGTGCAGCTATTTCAGCAGCCTTCGTGCCGCGGCCGGTAAGCGATCTGATATATTGGTAACGTTCGGGTATTGAGGCTGTTGCCGCCCTGGCATGATAGGATGAGCGGGACAACTGCAGTCTTGCCGTCGCCTCGTCAGCTTCCCGGAGGTCGTTTGAGAAAGAACGGTTCTGTTCAACATTTTCTTTAAGCTGCTGGTATTGAGCGGTAACTGACCTGGTTTTTTCAGCGATCATGTTCTGCTGTCTGCACAGGCGAGAATATTTATTCCTGTATCGCAGCAGGTTTATCATTGATATAACCAGGAGCAGGAGTGTTGCGCCGATAATATATAATAAGTAATTCATATGCTTACCTTTTATTAATGAAGTCTGTTTTTGATTTTGGTTTTCAGCTTTATAAGTGCCTGGCTGTGCAGCTGCGAAACCCTGCCTTCAGACACATCGAGCACTTCGGCGATCTCTTTCTGGGTTAATTCTTCGTAATAGTAGAGAGAGATGACAACCCGTTCTTTTTCTGACAGTTCTTCAAGTGTTTCAGCGATTGTCTTTGTCAGTTCATGGTTTTCCAGGCGATCGGCGGGATAGGCTTCTTTGCGCTCTTCAACGAGGGTATCGAGAAAGACTCTGCCCTGGTTTGAATGATCCAGTGTCTCGTTGAGGCTGACACAGCCCAGATGACTGACTTCACCAAGAACCTTCCGATAATTATCGGTGGTCATTTCCATTGCTTCAGCGACTTCTTCATCCTCAGGATCTCTGCCCAGTTTAATTTCAAGCTCACTGATTGTTTTACCGATACGGCTCTGCTTGTCGCGCAGGGAACGGGAAAACCAGTCAAGCTTGCGCATTTCATCAAGAATAGCACCGCGTATGCGATATTCGGCAAAGGTTTTGAAAAGAATGTTTTTTGAGTAGTCAAATTTATTAGCAGCATCAATCAGTCCAAGCATACCGGCACTTCGCATGTCATCCTGGTTCATGAAAGCAGGGACCTGAGTCACCATTCGCCCGACAAGGATGTCAACAAGATAAAGATTATCCTTGATAAGTTTCGACTTATCTTCTGCGTGTGTAGGGTGGGAGTAAATCATCTGCTCTGCTTCTCTCCAAAATGAAGAAGTTTTTTCCAGAAAAACTGAAGATTACCCTTCGGGTCGCTGTCTGCGGGTTCAAGAGTGATTCTTTCAGCCAGGTTGGAAAAGGCGCCGGCAACTTTTGATGACGGATAAAGATCAGAAATGACTTTTTGCTTTCGTATACAGTCATTCATCTGTTTATCTGCCGGTATCGAACCGAGAAAATCGATTGAAATATCAAGATATCGACTTGAGACCATGGTGAGTTTCCGGTATACGTCCAGCGCGTCGTTGTCATTTTCAACCATATTGACAACGAGGTTGAAGTGTTTTTCATGGAACTGTACCGATAGAAGCTTCATCAGTGCATATGCATCGGTAATTGCCGTCGGTTCAGGAGTTGTGACAACAAGAATCTCCTGGGCAGCGGTATTGAAATAGGTAACATTTTCGGAGATCCCGGCCTCTGTGTCGATGAGCACATAATCGAAGCTGCCGGGAATGGAATCAAGGCCTTCGAGAAGTCTTAATTTATGTGAAGAATCAAGCCTGATGAAATTTTGCAGACCTGATCCTGCCGGTAAAATTTTAATGCCGTAGGGGCCGTCAACCATTACATCGCTGAGCTCCTGGTCGCCTGAAAAAAAGTGATTGAGATTATGAGCAGGAGTCAGGCCGAAGACCACATCGATATTTGCCAGGCCCAGATCAGCATCAAGTATGAGGACCTTCTTGCCAAGTTTGGCGAGCGATACAGCAGTATTGGCAACAACCGCGGTTTTGCCCACGCCGCCTTTACCGCTGGTTATCGAATAAACCCTTGTTACTTCGCTGTATTCAGCGGGAGGTGAAACGGCATTGATTGTTCGCAGGGTTTCCGCCTGGTCATGTGGCTTATTATTGTTTTCTGTCATGGAGTGGTTCCTTGAATGGGTGGTATTACAAGCCTGGCTATTGCTTCCCGGTCGATCTCGATTATATCTTCGGGCACCCGCTGACCGTTTGTTATATATGAAAGCGGTGTTGGGTTTTTAAGCTGTGTGTTCAGAATAACACCAAGACTGTTGCATTCATCAATTTTGGTAAAGATTGTTTTATCCAGGTTTAATTTTTGAAAATGACTTACCGCCTCCAGTAATTCTGAATCACGTGTTCCTGCCGACACGACCAAGTGTTTCTCTATGGCAAGATCGTCGCTCAGGAAGGTTGAAAGTTCTTCAATACTTATTTTGTCTTTTGGGCTGCGCCCGGCGGTATCGATGAGGATGACATCCTTGTCGCCATGCTTCTGGACAGCTTTCTGGAACTGGCCTGGAGTCAGCACGACGTCCACCGGTAATCCCATTATTTCACCATACACCTTGAGTTGCTCCACTGCGGCAATACGATAGGTGTCAATTGTAATGAGAGCGACTGACTTCTGAAATCTGCCGATGCAGAGCGCCGCTATCTTGGCAAGCGTTGTGGTCTTTCCGACCCCGGTCGGACCAACAAAAGCAATGCGTTTCTGTGATGTAGACTCGGTGAAGTCAGGCGGAGATACCTGAATGAAACCCGCGGCAATTTCCTGGAAGAAGCGTGATAATTTCTCAGGATCCGAACGCTCTTGATGGGACAACGAGTCCTCTGCGAGATCTGCAATAACCGATGACGTTTCTGGAGAAATACCATAACCGCTGAGCATTTTGACGAGCGTTTTTTCTGGTGAAGGAGGGTGCACTTCATCCATATTGTCTCGCGCTGAGGGGTGCTCAGTTTTGGGCGGCATCCCCTTTTCCGGTGTAAGTCGGGAAACCTCGGCGGAAAGCGAACGGATCATTGATTTGAGCTCGTCGAGCTCTCTGTTCACCTCGTGACCGGCGTCTTGATCATCCCTGTTCCCCGGAGAAGGAGGAGGGGAAGTTGGTTGCCTGGACTGGTTTGAAGGACGGAGGGAGAAAAGATTGTCAGAAGAAGCGCTCCTGTCCGTGGGGGTTGAAATGGTTTTCCTGTAGAACGGTGTCGGACTTGACTGCTTCTCGGTTGACAGTCCGAAAGAGGTGCTGCCGTTTTTAAAAGAAGGAGGAGTCTCGTCTATCGCGGCGGTAATTTCCAGCATAGACTTGCCGAGTATACCGAGCTTTGAGTTTCGGATGGAGCGTGTTGACAAAATGAGCGCATCCGCTCCGAGTTCATTACGAACCATCCTCAAACCTGTGGCCATATCCGGGGATTCAAAAACTTTAACTTGCATCGATAGTCACTGTTCCTAAAGACTTAACCTTAAAGGTAGGCAATATCTCATTATGAGATATGACAATAAGGCCTGGATAATATCTTTCTGTCAATTTTCTTACATGAGGACGTATCTGCGGTGCAGCCAGGAGCACCGGTTTCTGGCCTCCTTGAAATAAGGCTACAGTCTGACCGATGGCGTCTAGTATTTTTTGGGCGATGATCGGGTCTATGGCCAGATAGCTGCCGGTTTCCTTGTGCTGCACAGCATTAAGGACCGAATCTTCTACAGTCTTGGAGAGGGTTATAAGTGGGATGGTATTGTCTATGGCAAGGTCAGAGCTGATGGTCCTGGAGAGCGAGTGCCTGACATATTCGGTCAATATCTCTGGGTCTTGCGAGGTTGGCGCCCAATCTGCCATAGTTTCAAGAATAGATCTGAGATCACGTATGGAAATACCTTCACGGAGAAGATTTTGCAGAACCCTCATGACGGTTCCGAGAGACACAGTGCTCGGGACGATTTCTTCGACAAGTTTGGGGTATGTTTTTGCGAGATTATCGAGGAGGTTCTGGACTTCCTGGCGCCCGATCATTTCATGGGCGTGCTGCTTGATGATCTCACTGATATGGGTGGCGATTACGGTTGTGCAGTCAACGACGGTATATCCTGCCATTTGGGCGCGTTCTTTTTTATCTTCTGTAACCCACAGTGCATCAAGACCAAAGGCCGGCTCTTTTGTAGGTATGCCCTTTATGGACTCTGTCGCTATTCCCGGATCCATCGCCATGAAGTGCCCGGGCATGATCTCCGTTTCAGCTACCTTCACCCCCTTAAGGGCCAGAGTGTACTGGTTCGGGTTAAGCTGGAGGTTGTCTTTGATATGAATTGGCGGAACGATGAAACCGTTGTTCAAGGCAAACTGTTTTCTTATTGACTGTATTCTGGCGAGGAGTTCACCGTCCTGTGCCGAATCAACAAGCGGGATCAGACCATAGCCGACTTCAAGTTCAAGCAGGTCAATATTGAGCATTTCCTCATAATTCTCTTCCCTTCGGAGAGGGGCTTCGACCGGGGCTTCTTCTTCCAGCGCTTCAGCCGTCTGCTTTTCACGATCGAGATAGTATCCGAGCAGGGCCAGGGATATGGAAAGTGTCAGGAACGGGATAAAGGGAAGGCCTGGTATGAGGGCAAAGATCAGGAGGATGGCGGAAACAACCCAGATAGCGATTGAATGAACAGAAAACTGTTCTCTCAGGTCAGTACCGAAATCTTTTTTGCCGGTAGACCTGGTAACCAAAAGACCTGCTGAAGTAGAGATAATGAGAGCGGGTATCTGCCCGACAAGCCCGTCACCAACGGTTAATATGGTATAGGTCTGGGCTGCCTCGCCCATTGGCATTCCTTTCTGGAGGACACCAATAATGAAGCCGGCACCGATATTTATAAGGGTAATGATAATAGCGGCAATGGCGTCTCCCTTGACGAATTTTGAGGCACCATCCATCGCTCCGTGAAATGCCGCTTCATCTGCGATCTCGGTGCGTCGCCTTCGCGCTTCGTGCTCATCAATTAATCCGGCATTGAGATCAGCATCGATTGCCATCTGCTTACCGGGCATTCCATCGAGGGTGAATCGTGCAGCAACCTCAGCAACACGTCCGGCACCTTTGACGATAACCAGGAAATTAATCAGGACAAGTATGACGAAGATAACGATACCAACCACATAATTTCCACCAACCACAAATTGACCAAACGACTGAATAACAGAACCGGCAGCGTCCGGGCCCTGGTCTCCGTTGATCAGGATGAGCCTCGTGGAGGCCACGTTAAGGGAAAGTCTGAAGAGGGTGGTGGTAAGGAGAATCGAGGGAAAAATGGAGAACTCGATTGCTTTAACGGTGTAGAGGCTTATCACCAGGATCAGGAGCGCCAGCGTGATGTTCATTGAGAGAAAGAGGTCGAGCATGATCGATGGCAGCGGTATGATCATGATCATCAAAATACCGACAAGCCCAAGGGATGCGATCACATCACTTCGTTTGGATAAGTCTCTCCAGTTGAGTCTGTTTACCAGGTCACGAACGCCAACAGCTTCCATTATAATTTATTTCCTTTCAGTGAGTAAACATGGGCTAATATTTCAGCAACTGCCTTGAATAGCGATTCGGGAATTGTCGTTCCCACCTCGAGTTTATGCAATAACCGGGCCACCGGCGGGTTCTCTACAATCGGTACATTATGATCCTTGGCGATTTCCCGAATTTTCAGGGCAACAAGGTCAGCACCCTTGGCGATAATGGTCGGGGCATCCATCTCTTTACTGTCATATTTGACCGCAACCGAGAAATGTGTCGGGTTGGTTATAATAACGTCTGCCCCAGGAACATCAGCCATCATCCGTTTTCGTGCCATATCCTGCTGAATCGCCCGGATCTGGGATTTAATCATCGGATCACCTTCAGACTCCTTGTATTCCTCCTTGAGTTCCTGCTTGGTCATTTTCATTTTTTGTTCCATTTCCCAACGAACAAACAAAAAATCAAGAAAGGCAATGAGGATCAACAGGCCGCAGACTTTGGCAAGAATCAGCGCCGCTGTTCTGCCGAGAAAAACCAGGGTTGTAATTGCGGTTGTGTCAATGAGGAGCAACGCTTCCGGTAGGTTGTTAATCACCGTGGAGTAGGCGATCCAGGCGATCAGCACTACCTTGGTGAGCGACTTGAAAAGCTCTACCAGAGAGCGCTTTGAAAACAATCTTCCCATCCCTTTGATCGGGTCCATTTTGGAGAAATCGGGGGTCAGCGGCTTACCGGTGAGAAGCCAGCCGAACTGCAGGAAACTGGAGAGAAAGCCGACAATGAGCACTGTTAGGAACAAAGGAAAGAGCAGGATGGAGAGGTCTTTGAGCATAAATGCTGAGAGCTTGATTATGGAGGCCGGGGTAATGGTAAATTGACAGCTCGATTGCCAGATAGCAGAAATAAAGTCAGTCACGCCGTGAAGGAATCTCGGTAAATAAAAAAACCAGAATGCCAGGGTAACAGTAAACAGGGCCGCGGTGTGAACTTCCTTGGACTGTGCGACCTGTCCCTTGTTTCTGAAATCCTGTCTTCTTTTCGCCGATGGTGCTTCTGTGCGTTCACCGCCGGTTGTGCTCTCTTCAGCCATGCTGTTCCTGTCCTGAGATTAAAGAACTCGATTTAAATCCATACCTGTTACTGAGCAAAAAACAGACCAGTATTGATTTTTTGGAGATAAGGCAGGTTTTTCGGGACAATCAGGGCTGAAGAAAAGACAACATAGAGAAAATGCGGTTGGGAAGATCGTCAAATTCCCGACTAAGTGTGATGAAAACAAGATTAAGTGTCAAACCTATGACGGTGAACGAGATGCCGATGTTGAGCGGAAAAGAGAGAAGAAAGACGTTTCCCTGCGGAAACGTTCTTGCAAGAATTCCAAGTATGAGTCCGGAGAGGAGCAGTACGGCAAGAACAGGAGCACTAAACTGAATGCCGAGGCGAAACATCTGTGATGCCAGTTCCATCAGGTATGGAACAGCGCTGCCGGACAGATCAATTCCTCCAGGCGGGAGTACCCTGTAGGATTCAACCGCTGCGTTAAGGAATATAAAATGCCCACCAATTGCCAGAAAAATAAAAATGGCGAACACATTTTGAAACTGGGAGAGGAGGGATATCTGTCTTTGATTTTGAGGATCAAAGACATTCGCCGCGGCAAATCCCATCTGAAAACCGATGATGGTGCCGCCAAATTCTACAGCCGTGAATATGAGCCGGGCGATAAGGCCAACGAGTACTCCTATCAGTACTTCTACGATGAGAAAAATGATAAAAGTTGGTGCTGTAAAAGAAATTTCGGGAATATAGCCCTGCATTAGAGGGAAAAGTACCAGTGAGCAGCAGAAAACCAGAGCCACTTTAACCTGGTTGGGTGCCTGTGGACCGGTAAAAACCGGAATAGCACCAACGAAACCAGCCACTCGAGCCGTACTGATGAGAAATGCCTGAAACTGCTCGAGGGGAACGAGTTGGATATCCATGTGCTTTAGATGGTGGCAATGGCTTCGAAAATGCCGATGGTGAAGACCGTCAGCAGTTTTATAAGCCAGGGCGCAAAAATAAGCATGGTGAGAAAAACCGCGACTATCTTAGGAACGAATGTCATTGTCTGCTCGTTTATCTGGGTTGCCGCCTGGAAAATGGAGATCAGTAGTCCAATGATAAGACCGGCGAGAAGCATCGGTGCAGCACCAAGGAGAACGGTCTGGACAGCTTTACGGCAGATATCGATTGCCATTTCGGGAGTCATGGTGTCTCTCCGACAGATAATGTTAAGAAAAACTTTTGATCAGTGAGCCGACAACCAACCCCCAGCCATCTACCAGCACAAAGAGGAGCAATTTAAAAGGTAGGGAAATGATTACCGGCGGCAGCATCATCATCCCCATTGACATCAGTATGGAGGCGACGATCATATCTATTACCAGGAATGGGACATAAATCATAAATCCCATCTGGAAGGCTTTTTTCATCTCTGAGAGCATAAATGCCGGAATAAGGGTGAGGGTTGGAATATCTTCCCTGCTGAAGGGCTCCTGGTCAAGCGAAATGTCTGAGATCAGGAAAAGCTCTTCTTCTCCAACCTGGTTAAACATAAAATCCCTCATAGGTGTCAAGGCCCGGTCAAAGGCCTGTTCCTGCGTGATCTGTTCGCCAAGATAGGGCTGCAGTGCGTTACCGTTAATATCATCGATAACAGGCGACATGATGAAAAAAGAGAGGAACAGGGAGAGCCCGATGAGGACCTGGGTAGGGGGCATGTTCTGAGTACCCATGGCCTGCCTGACAAAGCCAAGAACAATCACGATTCTGGTAAAGCAGGTTGTCATTAAAAGAATCGCAGGGGCAATTGACAGAATGGTGAGCAGGAAGAGAACCTGCAGTGCCGTTGATACCTGCTCGGGAGATTCGGCTTCCTGGACTCCAAAAGAGACGGTCGGGACAGAGACGCCGCCAGCAGCAGCAGGAATCAAGAGAAAAGCCGCAAGGAGAAAAAAGAAGCAGTGAATTTTTTTCGGGGCGTTCATACAGACGTGCTTGATTTAGAATTCTTCAAAATTGATTCGAAATTTGCTGGAGAATGAGCTGTTTGCTCTAAGGGGGCTATCAGGCTCAGAGATTCACCGCCAGTACCGACAAGATACTCCTTGCCTCGAACTTCTATGAGGAAAAGTGATTTTTTCGGCATCAGGTGGCGGCTCTCAATGACCTTGATAATACCTTTTCCTCCACCCTGGAGCAGGGTTACCCTTTTCTTAACCAAACCATAGATGATCAGCAGAATACCAAGAACGACAAGGAGCCCCCAGATCATTTTCAGTGAAGAGTTGAGCATGGAAAAGTTTTCAGCCGATAGAGCGATGCACGGAGCAACAGAGTCGTATACCGTTATGGATAAGAGCGCTGTGAAAATTGTATAACCTTTTTTCATTGGACAATCTCAGCCTAGCTTTTCAATACGGTCGCTTGTGCTGACAACATCTGTCAGTCTGATACCGAATCTTTCACCAACCATAACAGCTTCTCCTCGCGCGATAAGACGGGAGTTGACGTACAGGTCTAATGGATCACCCGCCAGCTTGTCCAGTTCAATGACATATCCCTCGCCCATCTTGAGGAGGTCTCGGAGCAATATTTTGCTTCTCCCGACTTCAACAGAAACCTGCAGAGGAACGTCATAGAGAAAATCGAGGCCGCGAACGCTATCGGCATCGCTTAAATCCGAGTCAGCCTGACGGACAACCGTTGATGTGGGATCTTCTTCAAGAAGTTCTTTTAATTCTTTGGGGTCAGGACGGGATCCAGACTCAATGTTATTGTTAGACTCCATGGTTACTCCTTATGGTTTCACTTGCAAATGGTTGTCAGGCTTATCGCTTTTTTACCTTTGTGCACTCCGGGTTGAGCAAAAAATTTCAGCTTTTCTTCAACCAGGACCTTCAATGATGAGTTAAGGTCATAATCGAGAGGAAGAATATCTCCTTTTTTTAACCGCATGACCTGACCAACGGGAAGCTCGATGATGCCGGACTGGGCAATAACAGTGGTTGTCATATCTTTCAGTTTCTCAATTAATATATCGGTCCAGCCGCCGTGTTTGAGAGAACTGACGCTTAAAAGATCCCTGAAGTCTTCTCGGTATGGTTCCAGCGTGGCAAGGGGAAAAACAAGTTCCATAACGCCATGCATATTCTCCTACCGCCACATCGAATGTACCGATAATGACCTCTGATTTTGGATTGGTGATTGACACAAGTCTTGGATTATTCTCAACTTTAATGAGGGTAGATTCCAGCCTGGTAATAGGGCGAAAGGCCCTGTCAATGTCATCGCAGGCTTTTCTCATCAGAGACTTGAGCACGTTCAGTTCAATTTTGGTCAGCGTCCGATCGAGTTTAAGTAAATCGAGATCATTTGAAGCACCAAGCATTATCTCAATAGTTGAGAAAGAGAGTGAAGGATCGAACTGAATGAGAGCACCATGCTTGAGCGGCGCCAGGTTGAGCACTCCAATGGATCCGAAATTGTCCTTTGACAAGAGGTATTCCTGGAAGGGCATCGATTCAAGCCCGGACCTTAAAATTGAGAAGGTCCTCTGCAGCTGATTGGACAATGAAATCGAAAAATTCTGACAGAATGCGTCTAGAATGATATCAAAATTGGGTATTCTGATACTGTCAGCACGTTTGTTGGAAACTTGAAACAGATCAAGCTCTGAACATTCTATCTGCTGGTCAATATGTCTCCCTTTATCTTTCAGACCGGCTGAAATACGACCTTCTTTTATTGCACTGAGAAGATCGTCTATTTCCTGTTTGGATAGAATCGGTTCCACGATGGTCACTTATCTATAAACTGTTATTGAACGACGAAATCCGTAAAATAGATGGATTTAGCCTGCCCGGTATAGAGGATTGCATTAATTTTGCTGAGCAGCTCTGCTTTCAGCTGCTTTTTGCCCTGTAGATCCTGCAGTTCCTCAAAGGTCTTATTGCCGACGAGGAGTAAAATTGCATCGCGGACTTGAGGCATTCTTTTTTCAAGCTCTTCCTTTGAGGGTTCGCTGGATAGCTCAATGGTCAACGCTGCCTTGACGTAATGATTGTTCTCGTCACTGATAATATTGACGATGAACTCGTCAATATTGACCATTGGTCCGATCTCAGCCTGGGCATTGATCTCGGGGACTGGCACCTCCATTCCTGGATCTTTTTCCTCGGGAGGTGGCGCTTTCATAAACAGTAGATAACCGGCTACCCCTGCGCCTATTAAAAGAACGAGACTGACAAGGCCAATAATGATAAACAGTTTTTTCCTGGAGCCTCCTTTTTCAGAAGTCTCCGTCGTTTTCGGAGCTTTTTCAGCCATCTTGTATTCCCAATAAAAGTTGAAAAGCAGGTGTCAAAATTTTTACAGTGGTATCTTGCCTGCCTCATTACCTGCAGGACTCGTGCCTGAAGTGTCTTTTACGCGTAAAACAAAGTCTACACGTCGGTTCTGGGAGCGATTTTCTTCGGTTGTGTTTGGTACAAGAGGCCTTTGAGAGCCGTAGCCAATGGCTGACATACGGTCGAGGGGAAGGAGGCTGCCTTGATCATAAAAACGGGTAACAGAGACAGCCCGTGCAATTGAAAGGTCCCAGTTGTCCTGCCCAGGTACGGCGGTAACCTGGTCATCAGTATGGCCCTCAATTCTGAGTGTCATCGGCAGTGGTCTGATCATATCGGCTATCTTTCTCAGCGTGGGTAGCGACTGGGGTGATATGCGGGCATCACCGGGATTAAAAAGAATCGTATTGTTAACCCTTAGAATTATTGTGCCGTCGTCTCGTTTTATTGCATCAACATCCTTACTCATTTCGAATTCTTCAATCTGGGCTTTTATTTTGCGATGAATCTTGGTGGTCAACTCGGTTTGAACCGGGTTATATTTTGTCTTCGGCGGTGCCGGTAATATCGGTATGGCGAATTCAACATGAGCAGGGCGAGAATGAACACCAAAGGCATCTTTGAGAGAGCTTGAGGCCTCGGTAAAGCGTACCGGGTCCATGCTTGCCATGGACATCAGCAAAACGAAAAAAGTCAGGAGCAGGGTAACAAGATCGGAATAGGTAACCATCCAGGCAGGTGCGCCGGGAGGGCCATCCTTCTTCTGCGATTTTTTTTGTTCTTCAGGCTGGTTATTATTTTCCTCACTCATAACCTGACCTCACCTAACGGTTGAAGGTTGTCTCGCGAAGTTTTGGAGCGATGAAAGCATGGAGTTTCTGTTCCATGATGCGGGGGTTTTCGCCGGAGAGAATGGACTGCATTCCTTCAATAATAAGGGTCTTATTTAGCACTTCTGATTGCGAACGATTTTTCAGTTTTCCAGCCATTGGAGCAAAGATAACATTGGCAAGGACAGCTCCGTAAAATGTCGTCAGGAGTGCCACCGCCATGGCTGGCCCTATTTTGGACGGGTCATCCATGGTCTGCAGCATCTGTACAAGACCGATCAGGGTTCCAACCATTCCCATGGCAGGCGCATAGGCTGCAAGAGATATAAAGATATTTGAACCTTTGTCATGGCGTTGTTCAATATACTCAATCTCGGTGTTAAGCATACTGCGCAGGGTCTCGGGCTCCTGTCCATCGACCGCCATCTGCATTGCTTTAATGAGAAATTCATCTTCAACATTATCCATCGCACTCTGGAGCGCGAGAATTCCTTCCTTGCGTGCCTTGTTGGCGAACTCCATCAGCTGGACGATCATATCATTAATGGAGGATTCTTTGTGGAGTATTGTTTTCTTGGCTACATTGGCTGCATCGAAAAGATCCGCGAACGGATAGTGGACAAATGCAACACCCATTGTACCGCCAAAGACAATCATGATAGATGGAACGTTTACGAAAATGGACAGAGGCCCACCCTGGAGGATGGCCATAAGCATCAGGCCAAAGGCTGCTCCCATTCCTATAATTGTTGATAGGTCCAAAAAAAACCTCCAAAATTAAGACAAAAAAAGAACTGAAATGTACGGTTTCTAACCAGTTTGCAAATTACCGGCCAGATAATTTTCCTGAAATACGTTTTTCACCTTTTTTATCATAGGCTTTTGCGTGTAAAAACTCAAGGTTGCAATAGATATTATGATTGCAGGGAAGATATTGTTTAAAGATAAAAAAAAGAGGAGTCAGAAATTCTGACTCCTCAAGGATAAATCTGTGTCAGATTGTTGACACTTTACCGTTTAAGATTGATCAACTCTCCGAGCAGTTCGTCAATGGTCGTGATAATTTTGGAGTTTGCCTGAAATCCTCTCTGAACGGTGATCATGCGGACAAATTCGTTACCCATATCGACATTCGACTGTTCCAAGGCGTTGGTAAATATTTTTCCAAGCTCTGCTCCCGGCAGGCCGGTTCGAGGAGGACCTGCTGCAGCTGTCGCCACAAACATGTTGCTTCCCTGCAGCTTGAGGCCACCAGGATTCTGGAATTTAGAAAGTGCGAGCTGGGCGATGTTGATTTGTTCACCGTTTGAGTAGGAAGCCACCACGATTCCTTCTTCGTTTATGTCGACACTGGTTAAATCTCCGGCTCCAAAGCCGTTCTGATTCTGAGAAATGACGACTGAGTCACTGTGAAATTGCGTGGTTGCAAAGTCTAAGTCAATAGCTTGAGTAGTATCTGAGCCATTACCCCAGTCGATCGGTCCAATTGTTTGTGGTCCAATTGGCGGATCAAGGATACCGTTCTCGTCGAAAACAAGCTGAACACCGCCTGGTCCACCAATTGGGGCGCCGGTTGTGTCTTCAGCACCCCAATACCAGTTCCAGGTATTAGCCACAGGGTCTTTCTCATAATAGGTGGTAATAAGATGGGCGTTGCCCAGAGAGTCATAGATCTGGGTTGACATGGAATAGTTAAAGGATTCAGGGTCGGTGGGATCGAAAGGGGCCACCGTTGGAAGATCTTCTGCTGCATCAAGGTTGTTGATAAGATCCATCGTCGTTGTCATGTTGGCCGGAATCAATCCAGTATCAGTGACAGCAATATCCTGGGGTTCACCAGGGGTCAGGGTGTTTGTCGCCAAATTGAATGGCTGTCCCTGGACGCGAAATCCCTCAGGATTGACAAGGAAACCGTCCTGGTCAAACCTGAAGGCACCGGCACGTGAATAATACATGGTATCGTCGCCCGGTTCCTTGAGCATAAAGAAACTGTCACCCTCAATGGCAACATCAAGTCCGGACTCAGTGGATTCGAAGGTCCCCTGGCTGAAAATATTGTCTACTTTTGAAAGGTTGACCCCCCTGCCGATCTGTGATGACCCGCCAGAACCGTTCACGGAGGCAGACAATAAGTCAGAAAATACCGTTCTTGCCCCTTTAAAACCGACGGTATTGGTATGGGCGAGGTTATTACCGATTACGCTCATCGCATGAGAGTTTGTATTTAAACCGCTTACACCGCTGTACAATGCACTGGAAATACCCATCTGCTATCCCTCCATTGACGTTTTACGCCTGATACTGTAGTGGACCTGTTTAAATCCGATTTAAAATAGTAGCTGACAGTTATCCTTCCATGGGCACTGTTTCTTCAGCATTTTCAGTCACAGTCTCAGCTGCTTCTACTACTGTCTCTGCGACTGCTGCATTCGTTTCCTGTTGACCGGGCTCTTCCCGGCCAAGGCCTGTTTCTACTTCATAAACACCTTTGATCTTGTTGACCTCGACCTGACCTGACTGAGTGTAAAGTAAACCGCCGCTGATGTTATCCAGGTCTACTCCTGTTACCACGGAACGAACCAACGGAGCAGCAGCGATGCTCTCAGCAGCAGCAGATGCCTCGACGACAATTGTATAATCACCAACCGGTGCAGGAGTTCCCGAGGAGGTAAGGCCATTCCAGGTGATGAAATGATCTCCTTTCTGCAAATCCGTACCTTTAAGGGTTGCCACGGTGGCGCCATCCTTCTGGAGAAGCAGCGTTATATCTTTGGCCTCGCCATCAATAGAGTAACCGACTCGAACAGGCTCACCATCAAATGTGAACTCACTGTCGGCATAGGCGACTTCCTTTCCTATCATACTCAGAGCTGAAAGCTTCTGAGAGTCATTGACCGAAGTTGCAACCTTATCCATGCTCTCGTTGAGATTAAACAGCTGTTCAAGCGAGCTGAATTGGGCGAGTTGGGCTGTAAATTCCGTGGGGTCATCAGGGTTGAGAGGATCCTGGTTCTGAAGCTGGGCGACCAACAGGGTCAGAAAATCTTCTTTCCCCATAATATCATTACCCTTGTCTGCTTCTTTTGCCTTGGCTTGTGCTGCAGCAGTTGTGGCCTGGTTGATTACGTCGATATAACTCATGGATTTACTCCTAAATGGTCAGGTTTACTCCTGATTGATCATCTGTGCCTGTTAAGAGGGTGTCTTCAATCTCGAACGTTGAGGTTGTCGGTGTTTTCGGCTGACTTTTCAAGAATCGGGTCTGGTCCTGAAAGAGTTGACCGTGCTGGCTGGTAAAATCATCAATTGTGTCAGATTTGAAAAAAACGTTTAAATCTTCGACTGAAATACCCTGACTCTCGAGAATTTCCTTTAAGCGGTTTAGATTTTTATCTATGATTTCAGCTGCCTTGTTGGTCTGGGCATAGAGGTTTGCTTTTAGAACATCGCCCTTGACAATTATCTCTATTTTCAACTCACCTAATTCTGCCGGATTCAATTGCAGGCTGAGTCTGCTGGTCTGCAGCCGCGACTGGACAGAAAATCGTTCAACGATCTGGTTTATGATTTCCTGATCGTGTACAAGACTGAGGTGAGGGGAGGGGGAGGGGCCCATCTTAACTGCTTCCGCGGGCTGGCTCGAGCCGAGTTCATGGAACTGCGATGTAAAGGTGCTGTTCGCCGCCTGCTCTGTTGAGCCCGTACTGCTGTTTTGAGCCGCGGTTGCACTCTGCTTCTGCAAGGTACCGTTGTCTTGTGAATTTGAATTCTGTTGTAATGACTGATTGTTATTTTCTATATTCTTTTCTTGTGCAGTGGATTTTGAGTTGAAAACTTGTTGATGAGATGTCTCCCGCAGAGAATCGGGCATCGGCTCTTTTGAAAAAAGCGGCTGCATCTCTGAGGAATTCAAAATTGTTGACGCTGCTGAACCATCGTTTGCTTTGGACAAAATATCGTTTGAGTTTATCTGGGACTCAGGATTTTGCTGAATCGCTGGACGTACCAGATAGCCGATGGTTTTGCGGGATGTCATCCTGGTCTCAAATGATACATCGATGTTGAGTTTGTCGTTATTCTGGTTGATCAGCTTCTGCAATTCTCCAAGCATTATTGATGGCTGACCACCATTAGAAGTCTGACCCGTAAAGGTGATGTCAGGATGTCCGTTTGCAAACCCAGAAGTATGGGGAGAATCAGAGAAGGCTCTGCCTGCAAAAGGAGTCTCTAGAACGTTATTCGAATGGTGGTGTGCCGGGAATGGCAACGCAGACCATGGCTGTGATGAATGAGGAAAAGACAACCCGGATTTACCTTCCAGGCTGCTTTTCAGGTAAAGAGGTAAACCCTCACGTTCAGTTGCAATAAACGTTTTCTCGACAGTTATCGATACCGTTTCGGTACTCTTAATAGAAAAAGCCGATGCAGTGGAATTTAATGCCAGGGGAAAATCGTCAGCGAGCATCTCATCTGCGACCGGAAACTCTGATGACCCTTTCGGCTGCAAACCGGCTGATGGCAACTCGTTGAGTTCAAAATGAGTTTGATTGCCAGAAAACAATCCCAGAAATTCATTTAGCTGATGCACTGCCCGGTTATTGTGCGGCTCTGGATTATCTGGTTCTGCTGTTGGGTTATCAGGGAAAGATCCTGAAAATTGCCATACATTCGTGTGACTGGAGCCTTCTGACTCACCTTCAGCTACGTGTTCATGCGGGGTTGTAATTAAAATGAACTCATTGTTTTTATCACCTTCAGGTCGGCTGTTGGCGCTCAGCATTTCGGTATCGTTCAGGGAATTTTTCACCAGAGAATCCTGGCTGATATCTGAAACCGGGAAGAACTTGTTTAAAGCAATCTCCGATTGTTCTTCCGGATCTAATGATGAGCTCTGTTTAAAGCTGCTGAGGTGGGGGGCACCCTTTTTGCCGGGCACTACCGACGGGTTGGTTTTAGGAGTTGTCTGGCCAAGAATTTCGCCAAATCCCGTTTCAGCGCTGCCTGTCTGGAGACCGTCTGAATGAAGAGGTGATCCTTGCTGAGGGGCAGGGTTGATCGGGATTATGTCCATGTACGTTACTCCAGCTGAATGGTTGAAAAGGTTTTACTTATCTCGGTTGCCTGAGGTTTGTTCAGGCTGTCCAGTATTTTTGCCGCTGATTTTACTTTCATATTGGCCAGAAGATCAGCGGCCAGCTGCTGCTCGAGTCCGGATAGCGCCAAAGCTGCTTTCAGCGGATCCATTTTCTCGTAAATCTTGCTGAGATCTTTTATTTTTTTGACTTCTTCAGCCGATTTTTCTGCCAGTAGCTCGTTGAGCTGCTGCTTGTTCCGCTCCAGCTCTTCTAGCTTTTTATCAATCTCAGCAAGTTTCTTATCGACAGCATCTTCGAGGGTCTTTAGCTCCTTTTCTCTCAGAGCCAGCTCTTTTTTTTCTTCAAAGATCATGGCACGCTCTTCCTTCATTGTTGCATGAAGTCTTCTCTCTTCGACTGAGGAAAATTCAATATCCTCAGAAGGGCCGCTGTCCTGGGCGTAGAGAGAGAAACCGGTGACGAGCACAAAGAGACATATAGAGAAAAATGAACAGGCTGTAACGGTAGGTCGCATCATAAGAATTCTCTTGTTTCGGCTGACTCCTGCTGATTTCGGTGGAGAACTGCAATTTCGTCGAGCATTGCCGATTCTTTTTTATTGATAAAGTTCTGATATTCTGAATTTTGTTTTTCTTTTAATTTCTCTAAAACCCGCTCTTCTTTATTTTTTTTGATGAGATGGTTTCTTTCTCGCACCACGGTTTCGTTTTTTTTCTTTAAGGTCTCTTCAAGCTTGACGAGCTCAGCTGCTACAAATTCAATCCGATTCTGGTAGCGAATGTGCTCATCGACCGCAACGCCATGCTGCTGGAGATTTGTGCTGGTCTCGATGAGATTGAGGTATTCATTTTGTTTTTTAATGAATTCAGCATGGGCCATATTGCGCTGGTTCTGGGCCAGCTGAAACCTGTTTCTGGCCACATCCTTTAATCTTTGCCTATGCTTAAGAACGGTTTCCAGGTTGAATGGTCTCATGATTTATCTTTTATATTTCAGTCGTTCTGTTTATCAGACTGCCGTCTGTTTTGGGTCTGGTTTTCATCTTTTCTTTCGCTCAGAATTGATCCTAGATCTTCAACAGTCTGTTTTAACGATGTGGTTTCATCATAGTTCTGGCGCAAAAACCTGTTTATATCGTCAACCTTGCTGATGGCGTTATCAATATGGGGGTTGGAGCCCTTCATGTAGGCCCCGATATTGATCAGGTCTTCAGCTTCTTTATAGGTTGCCATAATGGACCGCGCTCTACCCGCCAGTTCCAGGTGTCTTGTGGATGCAATCTCCCGCATGATTCTGCTGGTGCTGTTAAGTACGTCAATTGCAGGATAGTGGTTGCGGGCGGCGAGATCCCTGGATAAAACGATGTGCCCATCGAGAATCGACCTCACCGAGTCTGCTACAGGTTCGGTGAGGTCATCACCGTCAACAAGAACAGTATAAAGACCGGTAATGCTTCCCTGTCCCTGAAACCTCCCAGCCCGCTCCAGCAGTTTTGGCAGTGTGGCAAAAACAGTAGGAGTGTAGCCTTTTGTTGTCGGAGGTTCCCCTATGGCAAGTCCAATCTCCCGCATCGCCATGGCGAATCTGGTGACCGAGTCCATCATCAGTAAAACATTTTTCCCCTGCTGACAGAAAAATTCAGCGATGGCGGTGGCCACAAAGGCTCCTCTCATTCTCAACAGAGGCGACTGGTCTGAGGTCACGACAACAAGGACGGAGCGTGAAAGCCCTTCCTTGCCCAGATCTCGCTCGATGAATTCTCTGACCTCTCTTCCACGCTCGCCAATGAGTGCAATGACATTGATGTCGGCTTTAGCATACCGGGCCATCATCCCAAGCAGGACTGATTTGCCGATGCCTGATCCTGCCATGATCCCCATTCGCTGACCCATACCGCAGGTCACGAGACCATTGATTGCACGGATTCCCAGGTCAAGTGTCTCAGTAATATTCTTGCGCTGCATTGGACCTGGTGGAAGCGCATAAAGCGGTCGTTCTTCTTTGAGATTGGGAGCAGGAAAACCGTCGTGCGGATTTTCCATTGCATCAATAACTCTGCCGAGAAGATTGTTTCCGACTTTTACTGATGCACTGTCTTTGATAACTCTGATCCGGCTGCCGGGGCCAAGTCCTCTCAGATCACCAAGCGGCATGAGGAGGGCACGTCGATTGCTGAACCCGACTATTTCGGCATAAACAGGATCGATATTGTCATCAAGGGGACAGATTTCGCATAGAGAGCCGACAGAGGCATGAGGGCAATATCCCTCAACAACAAGGCCTACGATTCGTGTAACCTTGCCCCACACCTTGATCGGATTGATTTCTTTTAGAGCGTCTTTGTTAAAGAGCATAATCCTGCAGTTTCCTGGGAGCGTGTCGGAGAAATTCCTTTTTCCAAAATTGTGTTTCTCCGACATGCTCCTGAATAGTCAGAAATACATCAGCCTTTTTTTCGAAGGCTTTCTTCCAAGACCTTGAACTGACTGCTCATGGTTGCATCAACAGTACAATTTTCTGATTCAATTTTGCAGCCGCCGCGCTCAACGGTCGGGTCAGCCTTGACCACGATGTTTTCGAGGCCATTAAGGCCGGAAATAAACTGCTGAGTCCTGTCCTGGACACTCAGCATGTCATCCGGGTGAAGATAGATATAGAATTCACTGGACTTAACCGCCTGATGGATAGCTGATTCTACCGTATCAATAATCGTCTGGTTTTGTTCGGTAACTGAATGGCGGATGATTTTTTCAGATAAGGCCAAGACGAGCTCAACCATCTCATTTTTGCTGTTCTTTAAAATGGTCTCCCGAATGGAGCTGAGCTGTTCACAGACAAGCGTGAGTGCCGTCAGTGTAGACCCGAAGTCGGCTTCTGCCTGCTTGAGCCCCTGCAGAACTCCTGCATCATATGCTTCTGCCTGGATTGATTCTATATCCGGCATCACTGGGGAAGACTGGTCCTCTGTCTCCTCGGATTGCGACGCATCAATTTCTGACTGGCCCGGCTTAGCTGTTTCCTGAGCATCTGCGGATACTGAGATATCTTCATTCAAGGTCTGGCTTTCAGAATGTAATGTTTCAGGTAAGGCGGTACCCGCGGAAAGCTCACTTTGATCTTTATTGACGACGGTTGAAGGCTGCCAATTTTCTTCGCCCCGGAGACCCGATACCAGGCTTTTCGGTAAAAATTCACCTTTGTTCTTGAAATGTTTAGACAAGCTCATCGCCGCCACCGGAACCCAGAACCAGTTTACCCTCTTCCTCGAGCTTCATTGCTATCTTTACGATGGATTGCTGCATAGCCTCGACTTCAGAAAGCCGGACTGGACCCATTGCATCGAGGTCGTCCCTGATCATGTCTGCTGCCCGCGTGGACATGTTTGAGAAGATCTTCTCTTTCATCTCGTCAGAAGCTGTTTTCAGTGCCATGGTCAGTGAGTCATTATTGACTTCGCGCAGAATCATCTGCAGTGAGCGACCGTCAAGGGCCGTGAGGTTTTCAAAGGTAAACATCATTTTGCGTATTTCTTCAGCAAGGTCGGGATCGGTTTCTTCCATTGCTTCAAGAATATCATTGTCGAGGTTGTTTTTCATATTCCCCAGCATATCTACAACCTTGTTGAGTCCACCGATCTCTTTCTGTTCTTTTCCGGCCACCAGGCCAATTTCCTTGTTGAGGGCATTTTCTATGTTACTGAGCACCTCAGGTGATACCTTGTCAAGCTTGGCAATACGGTAAACCACATCAGACTGCATTGTTTCAGGAAGAAAGGACATGATTTCTGCTGCATGTTCAACATGCTGGGTCGACAGAATCAGGGCAACCGTTTGCGGGTGTTCTTTTTCCAGGAGCCCAGCCACCATCTGCGGCTGCATTAACGCTATGGTTTCAAGGGAGCGCGATTCAGTACCGGAAATAAACTGGTCAAGCAGAATTTCATTTCGATCTCCTGCATCGATTGCGGATATTGCGTTTTTGGCAAATTCATTTCCTTTGACAAATAAACCGGCAAATTCCTGCTGAGATTCTGCAAAGAAGGTAAAGACTTTTTCCTTGATATCGATAGGGATATGGTCGATGGCAGCCATTGCCCTGGTAACCTTTCGCACCTCTTCATCGGATAGTTCATTAAATATTCTGGCTGATGCTTCCTCGCCGAGACAGATCAGAAGAACGGCTGCTTTATTCAAGCCGGAAAGTGATTCAATACTCATGATTATGCTTCCTGAATCCAGTTTTTGATAATATAAGCAGTCGGCACTGCGTTTCTCAATACATCTTTCCTGAGACGTACAACCTGGTCTTCATCATGTATCATTGAACGGGCCATCTCTTCCTGTTCATTTTTATACTGCTCTTCTCTTTCTCGTTCCAGTTCTTCTACTGTTTTATAATGTGCAGTTACTTCTCCTTTCATTGTCTTGATGATTGGCCGTATCAAGAGGAGGTAGAACAGCAGTGCCCCCAGAGCAATGAGTAAGATTTTAATCGCCGGGAGGTACTGGTAGACGAGGGTCTCAGGTAATTGCTGGGCTGCAATTTCTTTTTCTGGAGAATCTGAGAAAGGCATCGAAACAACGTTGATTTTATCTCCACGCTCTGGAATGATGCCGAGCGCGCTTGCCACCATCTTCTCTATTGATTTTAATTCTTCATCACTTAACGGAACAGAGTCGGCTGTTTCACTGTTTTCTCCCTTAACGATACGATCTGCAACAAGTATCGATACTGAAAGGGATTTAATCGTTCCTATCGGATTGACTATTTTACTGATCGTTTTACTGATTTCGTAATTTGTCGTCCGAGAGCTCTTATTCGACGGAGGTTCTGAATTTACCAGTCCGCCGCTGCTTCCCTGCAGGTTTGACTGTACACCGGGGATGCCGCCAGTGGTCTGAACTCCGTTACTTTCCTGATTTAACTGTTCACTACGAACAACCGGTTCGTCAGCATCATAAAGTTCCTGAGTTTTTTCGACTTTGGCAAAATCGAGGTCGGCGGTTACTCTCACCATCGCTTTGTTTTTGCCCATGATGGTGTCAAGGAGATCCTGGGCTCTCATCTGAAGTCGATGTTCAACATCCTGCTGGAATGAGAGCATATCGACAGACAGCAGTTTCTCATCGTCAGATTTGTTACCTGCATCAAGGACAACGCCGTTTGAATCGATAATCTTTACATTTTCAGGTGTTAACCCGGTTATTGAGCCGGCAACCAGATGGAGTATCCCCTGGACCTGGTCAGGTTCGAGTTGTCTTCCGTGAGACAGGCTGACAATTACTGAGGCGGTCGGATTTTTCTGCTGGTTTTTAAAAAGCCGCTTTTCCGGTATGGCCAGGTGCACCCGCGTCGATTCTACCGGTTCCAGTGAGGTTATTGTCCGGGCCAGCTCACCTTGAAGTGCTCTGGTATGATTAACTTTCTGAACATAATCGGTCAGTGCAAAACTCTGTTTATCGAAAATTTCAAAGCCGACATCGCCACCGCTCGGCAGGCCGTTGGCGGCCAGGTCAAGGCGGGTGTCATATATCTTGTCGGCGCCTATCCAGATGTTTTTACCACCATTTTTCAGCTGGTATGGGATATCCTGTGTCTTCAGCCAGTTTACTACTGAGCCTGCATCGGCTTCAGAAAGATTTGCATAGAGCAGCTGGTAGTCAGCAACCCGCGCCTGGATGATGAGAAATGCAAATAATCCAATAGAAATCGATGTGATAACAGCGAGGGCAATTTTTCTGTTTAATGGCCATTCTCTGACAAGTGTAAGTATATTCTTTCTCTTTACAGCTGTCCCTCCATCGCCAGAGACATTTCCCGCCGTATTTAGTCCTTCTGTAGCCATACCGAATCCTTATTGTTCTCTTTTGTCCAATGGTGTCAGATTAATCAGATCTGCATACGCATAATTTCTTCATATGCCTGAATAGCTTTATTTCTCACCTGAACGAGCATACGCAGCGAAATATCTGCCTGCTCGACTGATATCATAACATCATGCAAGTTCTGGGCCTCACCACTATGCAGCTTCTGAACAGCACGGTCTCCCTCTGCCTGTGACTCATTAACCTGGCTGATTGTAGACTTTATGAAGTCAGAGAAATTCTGTTCTGTTTGGGTTACAGAAGGACCA
The DNA here is from genome assembly GCA_963710015.1 of uncultured delta proteobacterium. Lineage (GTDB taxonomy): Bacteria > Desulfobacterota > Desulfobulbia > Desulfobulbales > Desulfocapsaceae > MADRE3. The sequence continues at coordinate 172,026 of CAVPYP010000004.1, forward strand.
TCTGAAGGACCATTGGAAATTTGCGCCGTCGGATTATTGACAGGAAGTATATTCATTTTTTATTATCTCCCGATTTCCAGGGCTTTCATTGCCATTCGTTTTGCAGACTGGATTGAAGTTACATTTGCCTGGTAGGATCTGGTTGCCGACATCATGTCTACCATTTCCTTTAAGACACTGATATCCGGCATATCGACATAGCCATCAACGCCTGCGTCAGGGTGAGAAGGGTTGTATACCTTTCGGGGTGGAGAATCGTCTTCAACTATCTTTGTAACCTCAACCCCTTGCACAGAGTTTCTGGTGACCGCATCCAAATGTCCCTTGAAGTCGAGCGGTTTACTCTCAAAATAGACAGATTTCTTTTTATAGGGGCCTCCCTCCGGGGTTGATGTTGTTTCAACATTGGCGAGATTAGAACTGATGGTGTCGAGTCTTATCTTGTGAGCCTTTAAGGCCGAAGCACCCACCTTGAATGTGCTGAAAATATCCATGTATTATTCCTTTTTAATGAGTGTTGGGTTGATTACTGGCCGCCTTGAACAACATATTTCAACAAAGACAGTTTCTTTTTAAGAAGCTGGGCAGCTGTTTCATACATGATTTGATTCTCTGATAAAGCAATCATTTCCTCGTCAACACTTACACCATTGTTGTCTCCGATCCCTGTATTATCAGGGGTACGAACAATTTTACCTTGTACCCCGGAAATATTTTCTGCATTAACCGAGAAATGACGGGGGTTGGTGGCGGCAAGATCCGGGCCTGACCCTGATATGGCGGCCTTCAGTTCCTGTTCAAATTCAAACCGGGCCGGAGAATAGCCAGGTGTTTCCGCGTTGGCTATGTTACCGGCGATTACGCGCTGATTTGCAGACCTCAGATCAAGCGATTTCTGGAGAAGTATTGTGGTGTTGTCAAACAGATTGACGGGGGCCATGGTGTGCTCCTATAAATTTTGACTAAGTTCATTAAGTCGCAATTCTCGTTCGGCAAATTTTTTCCAAAGGGTTTCGTTACCTGAAGTTGTAATATCAGAATAAAGACTAATAGCCAGGCGCTCATTACCGTTTTCTCGCGCAATTTCAGCGAGCCGGTAGAGAGATTGCCCTGAGTATCGATTTACTTTTTTCGATTCCATGTATAAGGGCTCTGCTTCTGCCGAATTTCCAAGAAGAAACAGACTTTCTGCAAGAATGAAGGTAAGATTCTCTGACAATGGCATGTGCTGATCCCAAAACGGCTTGAGTGCTGAGACAACAGATTGGTGATCATCTTTTCTGAAAAAGAGCTCAGCCGAAAGAAATTTATAGTTGTCACGATCCGGAAGCGGTTCAGGGATGAGATTGATTGCCTGGTCAATGTGGTTTCCGGCGAGCAGTGATTTCAGCTGGAGATAGAGTATCTCCTCTTTGAAATTACCGTCTGGATAGTGATAACCATACTGGGTCGCGTAGTCCTGTACGAGGTCAAAATCGCCTTTGTCATAGGCTATCTGTGTTAATGGCAGAAAATATTGTTCCTTTTCCTGAGGACTGGCCATTTCCATAAGGTAGAGATAGAGCCGCAGTGCGTCGCTGTAAATACCAAGCTGGTGATAGGAATAACCGAGATCTGCGAGCAGTGAGATATCCAGCCAGTTGTTTTCAAAAAAGCGGCGATGCTGACGTGCAAGGGCCAGCGCATCTGTATATTGTTTTTTCTCGACAAGCTGTTTTAACTCACCGGGCAATAGTTGAATTAAAAGGGCCTCTGCACTTTGGCGTATGGGGCCACTTCGGAAATTACGAAGCAAGGTGTGGGTCAGTTCAATTGATTTGCTGTTGTTGCCTGAAAAATGATAAAGGAGCGCCTCTTTAAAATATGCCTCTGCACTTACCTCTCTGTAGATCGACTTCTCTGCAAGGGCATGATAGTATTTAACAGCAGTGGTCGACCAGTCCTTTCTGGACAGGAATCGAAGGTCAGTTTTTTTTACAGCCGCCCTGAAGCCTGCTTCAGTCCCAGGAAAGGCATCTTCGATCCTGCTGAAATCGTTTAAGAGCTTGGTAATGTCGTCTGTATACTTGAGTTGTGCCATGGCGGAACGAAAATAGACCATGCCTAGTTGATCTCGAGAGTCGATAAGTTCAGCAAGGCTGTCGTAGCAAAGAGAGGAATCCTGGTAGGATTTCTGTTTATAGAGGGTCTCACAAAGCCCGTTGAGAGAGTAAGGCTGATCATTGAGACTGTTCTGTTGACTAACTAACTGGTAGGCCACAAAAGCCTTTACCGGTTGTTTTTTAGCGTAATATAGATCCGCCTGCCGAAGTTCTCTTTTTGCTTCTATTTCTTCCGGATAACCAATATCGTCGCGCTCAGTTGCCAGACTCATCTTGTCCAGCTGATTTGTGGCAAGGAAGGTCTCGGCCAGTGCAAGGTTGACATATGCAAACAGTGGGTTTGCTCTGTTCATCTTGTCGATCAGTAGCCGCAGTTCATAATTTGCCCCATAGGGATCTCCGTTTACGGCAACCAGGAGGCTCAGGAGGTAGGAGGCTAATTGGCCAATCTGTTCTTTTTGGTAATTGTTTTTTAACAGGTAAAGCTGTTTGTAGGCTCCGTCAAAATTGCCACGTCTGAGAAGTATTTCTCCATAGGTAAGGGCCAGGATTTTTTTCGATTCAAGATCTGGAAAAGTAGCTATTCCAGATTCGATGAGAGGAACTATGTCTTCCCACATTTCTTTCTCAGCAAGAATGTAGGCTTCTTCCGGTATCAGTTGCGAAACATCAACACCTTCAATCTTGAGTAATCTGGAAACTGGAAATCGCGGTATAAAAAACCGAACCGGGGCAGAAATCTTAAGATCAGATTCATAGGAAGAAAAAAAGGATTTCCAATCATGAGCATAAGGTGAAGAGACGAGCGGATTGGCAAAATCCAGGGTGCTTCTATTGAGAACAGTAACTCCCTGAAGGCTTGTTGACAGATCTCTATAGGTTCCGGTAACTCGATTACCGAGAACAATGTCAGCGACGAGAGTATTGTTTCCGCTCAAGGAGAATGAGACATCCTGGGGGATGTAACGAAAGAAAAAGCTGAGTTCTGTATCTTCCTTGACCGGCCGGGCCAGAATCTTGACGATTTTGTCATCTTCTTTAAAAAAGAGTGCCCGTTCATCAATTACAGTCTGTTGTAAAATTATGTCGAGCCTTTTACCATTCAGTTGCGTTTCATATCGAGGCATCGTGTCAAAGGATATGAATGTCTGAACCGTATCCTTGTCCTCTGATTTACTCAATTTTAGTATAGTCGACTGACCGCACGCTGTTCCATATGTGAACAGAATTGCCGCCAGAATCAATAATGATCGCTTCATATAGATAATTTCCTCATAGTTTTGCCTTATATTGCAAATACCATTCCAAGTAAAGAAATCAGCACAGTTCACTGAAAAAGCTGAAAATATATGGCTACTAGGGATCGTATCGGCATAAATAGTCAAATTATTGACGTAAAATAACAGCTATCGGTTGAGAAGGGGGGCCTGATTCAAAGACGCTGGCGCTGCAGCTGCTTAATCAGCTGTTTGTATAACCGAGCTCCAAACTATTATTTTCTGTATCATATAGTGTGCTCTTGACGCTGTGATACGGGGAGTGTGCGAGCACTATTCGTTCTATCATCAAACTGATCCTATGGCTCAGTTCAATCAAAAATGGTTCAGCCAGCAATAGATTTTTTCCTGTCTAAAAAGATACTGATCATTAAAAAAAACGGGAATAGAAGTTGCAATCTGAGTCGATGATTCACTCTTGGGTATACAGATGTTTTGAGCCTCTGCCATTAACGGCCATGAACCAACTCTCCCAATGGAGTATGAACACTTCAGGTATACATGACCGATATCCATTGAATTAATAAACTATTGATTTCAAAATGCCGATAAAGAGAAATACCTCTTATTATCTATTATTTTTATTTATTTGAACGCTTATGGATGAAAGACAAAAAATTGATGAGATTGTTGAGTCCGCTCAGCAGAAAATTCAAGATGAAATAGGTGGATTGATCGGGGCATCGTTTTCTCTGAAACAGACCCGAAAAGAAATCGTTTCAGGGCGAAACCTTTTAGAGATGCTCTCAGGCCGCCAGATCCTTACAACTCTTGACATATCAGGAGATATCCCAGGCACCGGCCATCTCCTCCTCACCGTCAAAGACGCCATCAGGCTCGGCGGTACTCTCATCATGCTGCCCAGTTCAGAGCTTGAAGAACTGGTAGAAAGTGAATCCTATGATGAGGAGACTGAAGATTCATATGGAGAGATCGGTAATATCATCGCCGGAATATATACCAATCTGTTTGAAGAAATGCACGACTCACCCTGCAGTTTTCAGAGAGCAGGACATCGTCTTGTAGATTTGCCAATGAGCAAGGAAGACAATGAGCTACCGATCGCTGAGACTCATTTTTACCAGGTTGCTTCAGACGTCACTCTTGACGGTAAGGAGCTCGGAACACTTATTCAGCTTTTTCCTGCCATATCTTTTGGACTTTTGGAAGATGGTCAAGAGCCGGAAAACGTTACTCAATCAGTTGAAGGTGGAAGAGCTGATCAAGAGCAGGGTGTCTCTGATGAATCATCGACCGATGCGATTTCAAAGGATGCCACTGCTCTTGGAGAACATACTGAAACTGCGGATAGAGAAGAACCTGAAGCTTCAGAATCTTCTGAGCTGAATGGAGAGGCCACCGGTTTTGATGTTGAGCAGAGGAAAAACGACATTGACTCGATACTGGAAATCTGTCGAGTGAGCGTTCAGCAGGAGATTGTTGATGCTGTTGGTGTAGATGTAACCTTTACAGAGATGAATAATAAGGTTGTTTCAAAGGAACAGTTCTATCTGGAAGAAACATCAGGTAAACAGGTTGCTGCAACCCTCGATGCTGAAGGAGATCTTGAAGGTAGTTGTTACATCTACCTGGGCATGAAACATGCCATTAGATTGGGCTGCACACTTCTCATGCTGCCTGCTGGAGAACTTGAGAGAGCCGTATCTGACTGCACATTCAGCCCTGATGTCCAGGATGCGTATGAGGAAATCATCACGGTGATTTCCCGTGTCTATGCAGAGGTTTTAAACGAAAATTACCATAAGAAAGTAAATTTTATAAAACGAGATATCGATCAGATAATGCCAATGAAAGTCGATATCGAAAGTAGTGAACCAATCGTCAACCAGGCTTATTACTTGAACACGATGAAAATTGGCCTGGACGGTAAAGATTGCGGTCATTTACAAATATTATTTACGACAGAAATGTTTGACCTGGAGACTCTTCAGCCGATGGAACACAATCATTTTACTGAAGAACCGTCAGAGAGTCTTCAAGCACCGCTCTCCTCTGGAGGCGATGCTGTCCAGGGCGGGGGCAGCAAAAAAGCGCCGGGGGCTGTCAAATCAAAAAATCAAACTGCCACAGTGTTGATCATCAGTGACGCAGACCCGGAAGCGGAAAGAATACATCAAATACTAGATTCACAAGGAATAGAGGCTGATCAGCTTAATTTCAGGGATAACATCAATGATTATTTACCCGGGGCCTTCCAGGCGGTGCTGCTGGTGATGAAAGATGTGGACGAACAGTCACTTGGAATGGCCATTAAAATCAGTACCAGTTGTTCGCTTCCATTGATAGCCGCCGGCTACAGCTGGACCCGGTCAAAAGTCTTTAAGGCCTTAAAATACGGGGTAAGTGATATTATTCTTGCACCGGCAACTGAAGAGGAGGTCAGCAGGAAAATAAGCTGTCTTATAACCTCACTTGCTGCATAAAGGCAGCGTGGCGATAAAGGCACTGGTCCCGGCTGTTTATGTTTCCCAGAGCCCGGTCAAATCTTTTTTCTTTATTTTCTCAAGAAGTGTCGTGCGCTTGAGATTTAACATTCTGGCGGCTTCTTTTTTGTTACCGGCCGTTATTTTCATGGCTTCCAGAATGAGTTCTTTCTCGTACTCATTGATTAGTTCGTTGAAGTTGACAGGTCCGTTCCCCAGATCGACCTGAGGAGAAACGGGTCGTGACTGAGCAAGGAGTTCTGCGCGCTCGGTGCTGCTGTCGAGCATTGAGGAATGTTTCGATATTTTTTCAGGCTGGTACGCTGCAATGGCGGAGAGGTCTGTAGAAAAGGTATATTTCTCCGGAAGATCAGTTGGCTGAATATTTTTCCCGCTGTAAAGTATTGACATGTGCTGCACAAGATTTTCCAGCTCCCTCACATTACCCCGCCACTCGTAATCCATGAGAATAGACATGCTCTGCGGGGTGAAGCGGATTTGTTCCCTCCCTCTCTTTGTGGTATATTTCTCTATGAATTCCTCGATGAGCAGGGGGATGTCCCTGTTTCTTTCCCTGAGCGGTGGTACGGTTAACGGTATAACACTGAGACGATAGTAAAGATCCTCTCTGAATTTACCTTCAGAAACCAGTTCTTCGAGATTACAGTGAGTTGCCGCGAGTACTCTGGTGTTTACAGGCACTGCTTTCAGGGAACCAACCGGTTCGAATTCTTTTTCCTGAAGAACCCTGAGCAGCTTGGCCTGAAGAGAGGGCTTCATATCACCGATTTCATCAAGGAAGAGTGTACCGCCGTCAGCATACTGTATTCGACCCTGCTTGGATTGAGTTGCTCCGGTGAATGACCCCTTCATATGACCAAAAAGCTCACTTTCGAGTAAATCATCCGGAATTGCCGCACAGTTTACAGGCACAAAATTGTTTTTTCCACGCTCGCTGCTGGCATGAATCGCTCGCGCCACGAGCTCTTTACCTGTACCTGATTCTCCTCTGATCAAAACGGTTGAGAACTCATCATCTGCTATCCTCGAAATGAGTTCAAAGAGGTTCCGCATAGCACTGCATTCTCCGATAAAACCGGGAAAGATATCTTTTCGGCGAGAGGCTGAACCAGCGTGCTGCGTTTGGTTATAGGAGATTTTTTTTGCTGCTCGTTTAAGAACAAAACTGATTTCGTTTTTGTCGATGGGGCTCGAGATGTAGAAGAAAATGTCCTGCTCAACTGCAAGATCTATCATTTCCTTTCTTTCTTCAGGTATCAGGAGAATTGTTTGAAGGGTTGGCTGTGAATTCGATAGTTGATTGAGCAAATCTGACAGTTCCTGTCTTTCGCTCTGAGAACAATTTAACAGAAAAATATCAAATTTTGAGTCATTCAGGTTTTCAATGAGTGCTGACCTGTCAACTGTTTGTTGTCGGGCGTTTGGTATCAGCTTCGAGATCAGTTCTGATACAGAGGTTTGTTCATCTTTTTCTTCAGTACAGATAAGAATATTTGGGCGGCTGGACATGACGTATTTAAACTTTTTGATTAGTTATGATTTACTCTGCATAAGGTCAGCAAGTTTGCTTGATGTCCGGCGCATGTTCAGGCTAAGAAGTCTGGCCACTTTCTGGACTACTTTGATGCCAAGAGCTGGTGATTGCTTTGTTAAAATATCAAAGCCTTTTTCGGTAAGCGTGACCATTGTTGTTGGCTGCCTGGCCATGACAGTAGCTGATCTGGGCGACTTGTCGATAAGAGCCATTTCGCCAATCGAGCTGCCTTTTGCTAATCTGGCAATTACTATATTCTCGCCTATTTCAGATTTCTTCATCACCTCAAGAATGCCATTTACAACAAACCCCATAAAGGTACCTTGGTCGCCCTCCACAAAGAGGAACTCACCTCGCTGGAGGTGCACATAACTCATATGTCGCGAGAGTGTACTTAATTCTTCGACATCAAAGCTGTCGAATAATGGCAGATTAATGAGAAAATCTCTGGTGTCTTCTTCGGATTCGCTTAATTTGATAGGCTGCATAGCACAACAATTTGATAGCTTGTTTCTGTAAACCTTGGAGATACCATTATGGATGAACAGGAGTAACGGTGAACCCTGTCAAAAAATGGACACTCATTTCTAGTGCAACTATATCATAATTATAAAAATTACAACAAGAAATTTGTAGAAATTATATGTAAAAACCAACATTTTTATACAATTTCATCGATCTTGTGTGATACCGGAGACGATTGTTCATAAAAATGACACATGTATTATTCGGGTGTTTTTTCCGACGATCAGTTAATTATTACGTTCAACGATTTGTTTTAAAAAGAATGGAACTGTCACTATGCCCAGGAGTTCTCGTGAAGGTTATGTAATCATGACGGCGCTCGGTTTGGCTGCGCTGATTCATTTGCAATTGGTTGAATGTACCTATGCTAGGTCAAATCTTCCCCCCGCTGTTTCAGAGTTAGCTAGTTTTTCCGCACTCTTGGATTATGTCGCCGATGGTGACTCTTTTGTTGTGAGGAAAAACGGCTCGAAATTGTCAATCCGACTTTGGGGGATAGATGCTCCTGAATTTGATCAACCTTACTCGCAGGCCTCAAAAAATACTCTGAAACGGTTATTATCTGGAGAATATATGCAGGTAATTCCCAAGGATATTGATAAGTATGGTCGGATTGTTGCCGTGGTCAACATTGGAAATCTGTCTGTAAACAGTGCCCTGGTTGCAAGCGGTAGTGCCTGGGTCCACGCTTACTATTGTAAAGAACCCATATGCGCCTACTGGTATGAACTCGAGGAAAAAGCCCGAAATGATAAATCAGGTCTGTGGAGAGGGGATAATGTCATAGAACCATGGGTGTGGAAAATGAAAAAATAGAGTATATGAGAAACCAGGCAAACAAAGGTCAATGGTAGATAAGACAACTGTATTAATTGATGGGTAAAAATGAAAATTAATTATAAAAACGTAATCATCCCGGTAGCCCTCATTGTATTGTTTTTCTCGTTAGTTTCGATGCTCAATGCAGCTAATGTGAGTGTTGAAGTGCAGGAGAATATTGATTCACTCGTGATGACCAATAAATGTGTTGATTGTAATTTAACAGGCGCTGATCTGAACAGGTTAAATCTGTCCGGAGCAGATTTGCGCGGCGCTGATTTATCGAACGCGACCTTTTACCTCGCCGATTTGTCAGACGCCAATTTGAGCGGAGCGATTTTGACGGGTACTCAGTTTGGAGGGGCAGATCTGGCAGGCGCTGATCTGAGAAATGCAGATCTACGCGGCGTCAAACTGGCCGGGGCCTATCTTGTCGGTTGTAAGCTTGATGGAAGTTTTACTGAAGTGACCGCTTCCGATGACAGTTCAGAGGTGGAGAGTGTTGAAAAAGCATATATCCCCGATGATTCAGTCCCTAAAAAAGTACCTGAGAAAAAACAAGTTAATATCGCTGAGCGAAGGGATTTCGGTCCTGTTCCTCCGCAACTGAATTCCTCTGCAGGTCCTGCTGCCGAAGCAATGGTAAAAAGTCCGGTTGACTCGAGTGCCCCAGCCATTAAGACCGTATCCCCACCAGAAAATATTATCATTAAAAATGAAATCATTGAAACTCCAGGTGAAAACAAAGAACAGGATCTGATTCAGGATCAATCATTAACACAGCAGCAGGCTGAAACTCAGAATAACTCCATAAAAACTGAAAGCGGGGAAAGTGCTCTGGCAGAAATAACTGAAGCTGACATTTTGGTTTCAGATTCAAAAGATCAGGCAGCTGTAATCTTTGAAGAAAAGGAGGTAGATCTCCCTGAAAAAGAAGAAATGACACCGGGCAGCACAAAAGATGAAACAGAATCTGCATCTCCAGAGGTTTCTGAAACTGAAGCAAGTGTTGATGAAATGAAGCAACCGGTCACTTCTGATGCCATCGCGGAAACAAAAAATGAAGTGTCCCAGGAACTGCTTAACCTTGAGAAACAATTAAAAAAATATAAGAAATGTTATAATTGTAACCTGGCTGGCAGTGACTTTTCAGGAAAAAATTTTGATGGTTTCGATCTGGAAGGTTCTGATTTTAGCGGGGCAAATCTTGAGAAGGCTGATTTTGAAGATGCCAACCTGAAAGGCGTGTCATTTAAAAATGCCAATTTAAAGAATGCCAAATTCAACCGTGCCGACCTTTACAAAGCTGATTTTGTCGGTGCAGACCTGACCGGTGCCGAATTTAAAAAGGCGCTTATCGATGAAACAAATTTCCATGACGCAATTGGCTATGACAGCTTGATCCTCAGTCAGCCCCAGTAAGATCTGGCGTATCTGGTATTGTTTTGATGGAATGCTGTTCCCGCAGAATGATCGGCATACAGATCAGTAACGGCTGATAGGAAAAGCAGCAGTTATCCCCCTTCTGCCAAAGTCATGTCTGCAATCCCCAGGTTGATGAATTTGTCGCCCTGGGGATTGTTTTTATTAACTTTTTTTATGGACGTCAAGAACCGTCAGGGAATAGGTCAGGTGGTGTCCCGCCAGTGGATGGTTATAGTCAATTATCACATTTTCGTCTTTCAACTCAATCACTGTTGCTGGCACTTCATGCTGTTTACCGTCCTTTTCTATTTTTTGTGAAACAATCATTCCTGGTTTTGGAGCTATTTTGTCGCCGAAAACCTTTTTGGGAACTTCATGCAGCAAATCTTTCGTCCTGTGTCCATATCCTTCATCCGGAGAAACACGAATTTCCTTTGATTCTCCTTTTTTCATGCCAATGACTGCATTTTCAACGGTCGGCGGCAATTCACTGTTTCCAAGCGTAATGGTGATAGGGCTCTCTGGGGGCACAACCATGAACACTTCACCGCTGTCGAGTTTTCCGGTGAAAGAAATTTTAACTTCATCGTTTTTTGCAATACTGCTCATTGTGGGATCCTTATTGGTGTTGATAAACGGTTGAATGTTTTTTTTCGTCTCATCGATTCATGAAAGCCGAAAAAACGAGAAATAAAATCAAGGCACATATTTTAAGAGAATAACAGTAGTGAATTGTATTAAAAGTGTCAATCAGGTGATTACCTTTCTGTTAGCTTGACAAAAACGTTGGAGATTCATAAGGTAGGACCCCTTGAGACGTAACTGGAAACTCCAGCCTGACGAAAAGAGCTCTGTTTACTGCCGTAGACACACATAAATAAACTGATAGATAAAGACCTAAAGAAGATGATTGAAATTGATTTTAATAAGTCCAGTGAAGGACTTGTGCCCGCTATTGTCCAGGAATTTAAAACAGGTGCCGTTCTGATGCTGGCTTATGTCAACAAAGAAGCGTGGGAAAAAACACTTGAAACCGGAACTGCCCATTACTGGAGTCGTTCACGAAACAAGCTCTGGCTGAAGGGTGAATCATCAGGAAATATACAGATAATAAAAGATATTCTGATAGATTGTGACCAGGATACAATAATTTACAAGGTTGAACAGCTTGGTGGTGCAGCCTGTCACCAAGGGTACCCTTCATGTTTCTATCGAAAAGTGCATGGAAACAAGATAGTTACAATAGAAGAGCCGGTCTTTGACCCTGACGAAGTATACAGAAAATAGACGTAATGTGTCTGATTAGAAGAGGGAGTTTAAAATGAGACTGTTAAAACTCGGCCTGCCGAAAGGCAGTTTAGAGAATGCGACGATAGAACTGTTTGAAAAAGCGGGGTGGGTAATCAAGCCTGCAGCGAGAAATTATTTTCCCAAAATTGATGATGCTGAGCTTGACTGTTCAATCTGCAGGCCCCAGGAAATGTCCAGATATATCGAAAGCGGAATGCTTGATGCCGGGATTACCGGAAAAGACTGGACTCTGGAAAATGAATCAGATGCTGTTATTGTAGCTGATCTCGTTTATTCAAAAGTGAGTAAAAAACCCACACGATGGGTTATTGCAGTCGCTGGCGATTCGGATATCAGAACCATTAAGGATTTACAGGGCAAAAAAGTGTCCACCGAGCTTGTTAATGTGACAAAACGTTTTTTTAAGGAACAAAAAATCGATGTCGATATAGAATTTTCCTGGGGGGCGACAGAGGCCAAGGTGGTTTCCGGGTTGGTCGATGCGGTTGTCGAGGTTACAGAGACTGAAAGCACGATCAGGGCGCACGGCTTGAGGATCATCCATGAGTTAATGGAGTCAAACACCCAGCTTATTGCCAACAAAGAAGCCTGGAATGATCCCTGGAAACGTGAAAAGATAGAAAATATTTCTACGCTGCTGCAGGGGTCTTTAAATGCTGACAGGATTGTCGCTCTCAAGATGAATGTGGATCAAAAGGATCTCGATGCCATCGTCAGTGTTCTGCCGAGCCTGAATGCTCCTACTATTGCAAATCTTTACCAGAAAGACTGGTTTTCAGTTGAAACGGTGGTCTCGGAGGATATTGTCCGTGATTTGATTCCCGATCTGATAAAAAAAGGCGCTCAGGGAATCATCGAATATAAGCTTAACAAAGTGATTTAAGCACAAACCATGAGTTTGTATCACCAGCGTGAGGAGGGTAAATGGAATTCAGTAATCCGAGTTTTGTAATAAGTGTCCACGGCCTTAAGCAATTACCGGATTCTGATCTGCCTGAGATCGCTTTTGCCGGTCGATCTAATGTCGGAAAGTCGAGTTTGCTCAACGCGCTGCTCAAGAGAAAAAACCTGGTAAAAGTCAGCGGGCGCCCCGGAAAGACCCAGGGACTGAATTTTTTTCTTGTTTCTGATTCCTTTCACCTGGTCGATCTGCCCGGATATGGCTTCGCACAGGTATCCAGATCGATGCAGGCTGGCTGGGGGAACCTGATTTCCGCCTATCTTGAAACCAGAACGCAGCTCTGCTGTGTGGTGGTCATCCTCGATATACGTCACGAGGCAAAAGGTCATGACAATGACCTGATAATGTGGCTTAAAAACAAGAAAATACCTGTTCTCCCCGTGTACACCAAAGCGGATAAATTGTCGGGAAATAAAAAAGAGAAATGTGCAGGAATTCTCGATGCCGGTCACGGTTTTAGCAAAGATGAGCGTATCGTTTTTTCTGCAAAAACCGGTGAAGGCAGAGATGCTCTTGTCGAAAAAATATCCCGATTTCTTTTGCCGGAGTAAACCTACACGTTCAAAGCACGTGGCTTTACTTCCCGGTAGAGCCGGCGGTTTTCCTGATGCATGGTAAAACCACTGTGAATAATTAATAGCGTTCACCAGAGATGCAGCCCTGGTGAAGGATCTGCTCCATCCATGCTGCTCTCGGTGCCGGCTTCAGGTGTCAGCCTTTGTCTGATTTCAGGATAGCGAGAAAGGCATTCTGGGGGATATCGACATTTCCGACTGTTTTCATACGTTTTTTACCGGCTTTCTGCTTTTCAAGTAATTTTCGTTTTCTTGTTATATCACCGCCATAACACTTTGCGGTTACATCCTTGCGCATTGCAGATATATTCGTCCGTGCGATTATTGTTCCGCCGATCGCCGCCTGAACCGCAATCTTGAACATCTGTCTCGGGATCTCCTCTTTGAGACGTTCACAAGCGTTCAGACCACGGGAACGGGCGTTTGCACGATGGACCAGCTGCGACAAGGCGTCTACAATTTCACCATTTACAAGTATGTCGAGTTTTACCAGATCGCTCGGACGATAGTCTTTCAGCTCGTAGTCGAAAGATCCATATCCCTGAGTAATGGATTTTAATCGATCATAGAAATCATAAATCACATCGGCCAGCGGAAGTTCGCATGTAAATTCAATTCTTCCGGGCGTAGGGTAGTGGTAATTGGTGTTTTCACCCCTTCGTTCCATGCACAGAGTCATCACCGCACCCATATATCGTTCAGGAATCAGGATTGAGGCCTTTATGAACGGTTCTTCTATCCTCGATATATTTGCAGGGTCAGGGTAATAGGCAGGGTTATCCACATAGAGTTCTCTATTGTCGCTGAGATAAAACCTGTATCTGACCGAGGGGACTGTTAAGATCAGAGAAATATCAAATTCACGCTCCAGACGTTCCTGAACGACCTCAAGGTGAAGGAGACCAAGAAATCCGCAGCGAAAACCAAACCCGAGAGCCGCTGAGGAGTCTTTTTGAAAGGTCAGGGCGGCGTCGTTGAGCTGCAGTTTCTCTAGAGCGGTCGCTAAATCTTCATAATCATCTGTTGAAATAGGATAAATTGATGAAAAGACGACAGGTTGAATTTCCCGAAAGCCGGGCAGGGGAGCTTTGCAGGGTTGATTTGTTAGGGTTATGGTATCGCCTGGCTTTGCATCGTTAACCGTTTTGATTCCGGCGATAACATAGCCAATTTCCCCGGCACTCAATGATTTCCTGGACTGACGTTTCAGCTTGAATAAGCCAACCTCTTCAACACGATATTCAGCCCGGGTAGACATGAAAGTAATCATGTCGCCTGGCTTAATGACGCCGTTAATGATTCTACAGGAAATAATTGTTCCTCTAAAAGAGTCGTAATGGGCATCAAAGATAAGGGCCTGGAGTTCCTTGCCTGGATCGCCCACAGGGGGGGGCAGATGAGTGACGATGGCTTCAAGAATATCATCTACTCCGGTACCGTTTTTGGCAGAACAGAATTGAATTAAACCTGCCTCAAGTCCGAGATCTTCCTCAACCTGAAAAGCTACTTTTTCGGGTTCGGCAGAGGGCAGGTCTATCTTGTTGATTACAGGAATGATCTCAAGATCATTCTCCATTGCCAGGTAGAGATTTGCCAGTGTCTGGGCTTCGACACCCTGGGCAGCATCGACAATTAAAACTGCGCCTTCACAGGAAGAAAGCGCTCGTGAAACCTCATAGCTGAAGTCGACATGACCTGGAGTGTCGACAAGATTGAGCGAGTATTTTTCGCCGTTTCTGGCTTCATAATCGAGGCAGATGGTTTGACTTTTAATTGTGATTCCACGTTCTCTTTCGATATCCATGTTGTCAAGCAGTTGATTCTTGAACTCTCGGGCAGATACCTGGTTGCACAATTGGATCATACGATCGGCAAGTGTTGACTTGCCGTGATCAATATGGGCGATAATGGAAAAATTTCTGATATGTTTCATAAATGAATAAAAATCGTCTGTTGCTTCGAGGCATCTGATGAATAATAAAATGGGAATAAAAAGATAGCTCTTCTATCATAAATAGTACAATAATAAAATAAAATTTTCCCCAATGTTGGCAGGGTATGGTAGGATAGCAGTCAAAAGAAGGGTGCCCTAAAACCAGTATCGGTCATTTTATAATTGCATTTTCCCTTCAGTAAGGTAAAAATCCAGATTTTTTGCAGGGCCCGGAACTGCCTTGGAGATATATATAAATGAGTAAGAAGAATAAATCAATAAAAGCAGTAACAGAAAAACACGAAAACCCGCTTGTCGCCATATCAGATGACGAAAATCTTCCGGTATTGAGCAATCCTGCTCTGCACCGATACTTGCAGGAAATCAGTCAATACGAACTCCTGTCACGAGAAGAAACGGAAGAGCTGGCTATTAGGTTTCGGGAATCAGGCGACCCGAATGCTGCCTATCGTCTTGTTTCATCAAATCTCCGACTCGTTGTTAAGGTTGCGATGGACTTCCAGAAATACTGGATGCAGAATTTCATGGACCTGATACAGGAGGGTAATGTCGGCCTGGTTCAGGCGACCAAGAAGTTTGACCCGTATCGAGGGGTTAAATTTTCTTATTATGCAGCTTACTGGATCAGAGCATATGTCCTGAAGTTCATTATGGACAACTGGAGACTGGTTAAGATTGGCACCACCCAGGCTCAGCGTAAACTGTTCTTCAGTCTCAATAAAGAAAAGAAACTTCTTGAAGCCCAGGGATTCCAGCCGGAACCTAAGCTGCTTGCTGAACGTCTCAACGTCAAAGAAAAAGAAGTTGTGGAGATGAGTCAGCGTATGGACAGCTGGGATGTATCTCTCGAGAGTCCGGTGAAAAACGATTCTGACGATGAGCAGAAAAGTTTCATTCCAAGTGATGAACCCGGCATTGAATCAAAAATTGCCGGCAAGGAAATGCAGACCAAACTTACTGAACTGCTCGAGAAATTAAAAGAGAATCTCAACGATAAAGAACGGATGATTCTCGAACAGCGACTCTTGACGGATGAACCGCTTACACTCCAAAATATTGCCGATAATTTTGACATATCGAGAGAGAGAGTTCGTCAGATAGAGGTAAACTTGCTCGGCAAAATGAAAAAGTATCTCGAAGCTGAAATGCCTGATATTGTTGATTTTTTTGACGGCGAGAAAATCATTGTTTCTGCAAATAACTAACTGAAAAAACTCCAGTTTCAGTCACTTACAGAATCCCTTCAAACTAGCTTTACTTTATAAATTTAAAATGAAAGTACCTTTATTAGATTTACGGCCTCAATTGAACCAATTACGAAGCGAAATACTTGAAAGCGTAACAAATGTTATAGATTCAACACGATATATTCAGGGACCCGAGGTAGAAGCCCTCGAACAGGAAATCGCCCGTTACAGTTCTGCTGATTTTGGCATCGGAGTATCAAGTGGCACTGATGCTTTGCTTGTATCTTTGATGTCTCTGGGTGTCGGACCCGGAGATCAGGTACTAACAACGCCGTACAGCTTTTTCGCGACCATGGGCGTTGTTTTACGTCTAGGCGCAACCCCTGTTTTTGCAGACATCGATCCTGTCTCCTATAATATTGATCCAGACCAGATCGAAAAAATTCTTCATGAAGATACTGAAAAAAAGATCAAGGCAGTCATTCCGGTGCACCTTTATGGACAATGTGCTGATATGGGAAGAATAGTGCCCATCGCCAAGAAATATGGAGTACCTGTTATAGAGGATGCTGCTCAGGCTATAGGTGCTGAAGTCCCCTTTCGTACGTCACCGTCAACTAATTGGGCTAAAGCCGGATCATTAGGGATTGCCGGTTGTTTTTCTTTTTTCCCGAGTAAAAATCTTGGAGGTATCGGGGATGGCGGTATGGTTGTTTCCCAGGATTCTGCTTTTGCAGAAAAGACCAGGTTATTGAGAAACCATGGTGCCCATCCTAAATATTATCACGCGCTTGTCGGTGGTAATTTCAGACTTGATCCGATCCAGGCGACAGTTCTACGAATAAAGTTAAAACACCTTGAATCCTGGCATAGATTGAGAATAAAAAATGCGCTGTTCTACGATGCGTGTTTTCAGAACTCTGATCTTGTAAAAAATGGTTTTGTAACTCCCCCTAAAGCAGTTTATCAGGAAATGGCTGAGAAGGATGATAGAGATAGAAATTACCATATTTATAATCAATATATAATCAGGGTTAAAAAGCGTAATGAACTTCGGGATTGGCTAACCAGCAAGGAGGTTGGGACAGAGATATATTACCCCCTTGCTCTTCATCAGCAGCAGTGCCTTAAAAATGATGCCCGGCAAAAACACCTGATGCACGCAGAGAAGGCAGCAGATGAAACCCTGGCGCTTCCCATCTATCCCGAGCTGACAAGGAACATGCAGGAATATGTTGTCCAATCGATTGCAGGCTTTTTCAGGTAATTTGGTTGAGGTTCTTGAAACCAGTTACCGACGTTTTACTGCACGAGAATGTGGGGCATTTAGCTAAGAAGGGCTGCAGCAGCTATAACTTCAGTCTTCTTGGCCTGATGACCGATTATCGTTCTTGACGGAACTATGAAGAAAAAACTGTCACTCAGATTATTCTGCCGCCCTCTACCTGCCTGCACTATCTGTTTTTTCGCCTCCTTCTTCTGTTTTATTCCAGTCGTAACCTGGTCCGAGATTGCACCTGAGAAGGACATTGTTGTTGTCGGGGAAGAGTCCCGGGAACCTGCATGGAAGCTGATGTGGGATGATGGACGAGCTCATACCAGAAATCAGCAGTATGAAAAAGCAATACCGTATTATCTTGAGGTCCTCAAACAAAAACCAAATATTGAGGAGGTTAAATGGGAACTTTGCAGGGTATACATGGAGACCAAACAGTATGATCAAGCTTCACTGCTCCTGGATAGCCTGCTTGAAATAAATGGCAATAGAATTGAGTATCTTTTGACTGCCGGAAATATAGCCCTGCTCACCCAGAAAGAAAATCAGGCCGTCCTTTATTTTGGTCAAGCGCTGGAACAGGATCCTGGTGGAAAGTTTTACATTGAGTCTTTGGAGGGTCTGATTGACGCCATGATTCTTCAAGGCAAAAGGAAACTGGCAATCCCGTTGATGGAGCAGCTTTATCAGAGCGGCGGGGCGACTCCTGATCTTCTTCTCAATATAGCCCAGTCATCGAGTGAGGCTGGTAATCTGAAAAAAGCCAATTTCTATTATCATGAATTAATTAGTAAATATCGCATATCTCCGCCGGTGATGCGTCAGGCGGCCTATGTTCTCGAGCAGCTTGAAGAATATGATTCTGCAGCCGCTCTCTGGGAACGTTACCTGGGAGAGGTTGCCGATATCTACTTAAGACAAAAGCTTGCTGATTACTACCTTGCCGAAATGAAATATCAAGAGGCCCTTCCGCATCTGATTATTTTAATCGATCAGGGGGTAAATAGAGCAGATTACCTGCTGCAGGTTGGTAACATCTACCTGCTGACGCTTGGCAGAGCAGATAAAGCGCTTGGCTACTTTGAACGCTATGCCAGTGAGTTTCCAGAAGGAGAGGACGTCTCTACTGAGATTGAAAATATCAGGCTTATTCTTGCCAACAACCTGCTCTCAATTGTGGAAAATAATGGGGTCTGGGCACTGTGGACCGATCTGGCGAAAATTACTCCTGACAGGGTCGGTATATATCGGGCTATGGCTGATCTTCTGGAAGTACTTGGCAAGAATAAAGAGCTTTTGGAGGTCTTGCAGATCATTCATATTCATAACCCCGCCGATCTGCAGATCAGACTTAAATTATCAGCGCTCTATTATCAGAACGGATCCTACCAGCGTTGTCTGGATACCCTTAATGAGATAAAAGATAGCGATAATTTATCTGCCGATTATTTCCAGCTCAGGATGCGGTGTGAACAAGAGTTGCATCTTGATCAGGCTCTTATGGCCAGTTATCTGGCCTATCTTGATCTGTATCCCGACGATGAAGCTGCACGGGTTAATGCGATAATGCTTGGCGGTGCCACAGGTAATCTTGAAGCCGTTCACCAGCTTTTAAGAGGGTACGGGAAACTAGATAAGAAGCGCTCTGTTTCTGACCTGGCTCTTGCAAAAGCAGGGGTTGACGCACTGGTTCTTAATCAGTTCTATACAGAGGCTGAGATACTCGTTTCAAAAATCCTGGTGCAAGATGAGATTGATGAGGATGTCTACAACCTGTTTTCTCGACAATCTGCCCGAATGAAATACCTGCAGGGGAAGATCTTTGCGGCAGAACAGCAACTACGGGTTTCACTGATTAAAAGTAACGGGAATCTCGATTTCATTTTTGATCTTGTTGACAATGCAATAAAAAATGAAGATGTCAAATCTGCCCTGGCCTGGTTATCGCTGGCAGAAAATCAAATACTCGAAGAGAAACGTTTCAATGACAAAACAGACGATGCCAGCCTTGTCAAATATTATAAACTGAAAATATACCTGTTATCCGGCAAATCAGAATTAATGCGTAAAGAGGCCCATGCTCATCTTGAGTTATTGGGGCGCGCCAAGGTTTCTAACAGGTATGACCTCGAAATCTTTAAGTTGCTTATTGCAGACTACTACCGGGACAAGTCATATAAGCTTTATAAAAATACTATTGCAGCTTACTCGAGACATCTCAACAACAGAAGCGTAGTAGATGTTTTGCTGCTGCTGGTTGCCGCTCCTGATGAAAACGAGGTAAAAGATTCCTGGACTACTGTTTATTCTGAAAATTCCGTATCAGAACTGTTTGAAATTCATGAATTCCTGTTGCTGCTCAAAGAGGCGGAGATTGCTTCTGACCTGCTTGATCATCTCGAAAATCGTTTGCAGGATTCAGTTCGTTTAGAACTCTCCCGGGCCAAAGTATATCTTGATCAGTACCAATATGATAAAGCTGCACAACGTTACCTGGCATTGGCTGAACGTTATCCTGAGGAAAAATATTTTGCTAATCAGGTTGTGAAAATCGAAGAATATAGGCGAGAGGTAATAGGGGAAACCTCCTTGACCGGGGTAGTTGAAGGAGGTTCAGCTCCTCAAACGGATGGAACAGTTGATCAGCAGCTCAAGCTGGCCCGTACCTTGTGGTTAGGTAATAATGAAACTGAGGCACTTACCATATATGAAAATCTGGAAATATCTTTGAGAGAGCAGCTCAGCCCACTTCTGGAACTGGTAAAATATTCACCTGATTATACCTCAACCAGCCAGATATCCTTCTGGAACAGTTTATTAACATCTGAACATGACATTGAAATTCTTGATCATGTGATGAACAGTTCGTTTTTTGCAGCTCATCTAACCGACGAAATTTCCAGAAAGACAGCAGAATCATATGAAAATTATCGCTGGATAAAAATAGTAGTTAAAGAAAGGAAAGCAAAACAGGCGCTCAATGAAAGAGAGTTCTATCAGGCTGAGAAAAGGTACCAGGAATTACTTGAAGAAGAAAATATAGAGAATGCAAATGTATATACCGATCTTGCAACTGTATACAATCGCCTTGGTAGATACGCCAAGGAAACAGAACTATTAGAAAAAATTAAGGAACAGCAAATTCAATACCCACAATTGCAAACGGTCGTAGAGAAAAATAAAAATCGACGACGTCCGCAATTATTTTTTGATGGTCTTTTTCTCGAGGAGGACGGTCGTGACGGAGATATTGATATTAAACGGCAGTACCTGGGACTGGGTTTGAAGATTCAGCCCACACTCTACCAGGAAGCCGGTTTTCGGGCTGGTCGTAATATTTACGGTAACAGCGAGGATAGCTCTGCTCTCACGAGTAATGCTCTTGCCGTAAATTATGCTCTATTTTTTGGTGAAGATGCTGCCTTAAGTGCTAAAATAGGTTTTGAGGATATTGAGGAAGTGGGAAATGCCTATTTCCTCTACGATCTGCGCTTGTCCGGAAGGTTGGCGAAGAGTGTTGAAGGATTTGTAAAGATGGATCAATCGCTGGTAAGTGATTCGGTTGATTCGCTGTCAGATGGTATCTACCGGAGAGACATTCAGGCAGGAGTTACAATCGATTATGTTCCCCGCATTTTTCTTGGTATTGACTTCACCTACCGTGATTACAACGATGACAATGATGGCAAGAGATTTCATCTCTGGACTTCCTACCGTTTTTTTAGTGATGTTAGCAACTTTGATATCACCTATGATTATGTGAAACTTGAAAATAAGATAAATAGCGAGCCGCAATTTTCTGACAGCGGAGATTTAACCGATATCGATCTTGGGTACTGGAGTCCTGGAAATTATTGGAGACACAGTTTGAAAGCGCAGGTGAAAAGAGAATTGTGGCCCCTTGGTAAACGTCAGAGTGGAACAAGTTTTGTTGCGGCCCAGTATGGATTGGGATATGAGGAAGGCGACAATTTTTTGCAGCAGTTTGAACTTGATATTTTACTTGAAATTAGTGCACCTTTTTTATTAAAAGGTACTTTCGTCTCAGACTGGTCTGATGATTATAATCGCACGAAGGCCTACGCCACCTTCATTTATCGCTGGTAGTAAGTTTTTTCTGTTTTTTCCCTGCTGTTGGTATCAGACTTCGGCGGGATTTTTTATTTTGGAGGTTCATTGATGGTTGAAAGAATACCCATGTCAGAAACAGGGTTTAAGATATTGAAAAAAGAACTTAATCAACTTGAAAAAGTTGACCGGTTTGAGATTGCCAAAGCAATTGGTATCGCTCGGGAACATGGAGATTTAAAAGAGAATGCAGAGTACCATGCTGCCAAAGAGCGGCAGGGGCATATTGAAGGACGTATTCTTGAATTGAAAGACAAATTAAGCAGAGCTGAAGTGATTGACTGTACGACGGTCAAGACGGATAGGGCGGTCTTCGGTACTGTAGTCAGTCTCCTTGATCTGGATACTGATGAAGAGATAACCTACCAACTGCTCGGCCCAGAGGAGGCAGATGTTAAGAAGGGGTCTATCTCTGTTATGTCACCTCTTGGCAGAAGTCTTCTGGGGAAGGAAGTTGGCGATGATGTTACTGCCAAAACGCCAGGCGGTACAAGGGAATTTGAGGTTATGGATATTACCGCCTCAGAAATGGCCTGAAAGCGGGGCTCGGGAATTATTATCAGACAGCAATCCTGAGAGGAAAATAGTGATTACCTGATTGATCGTCTCGTCTAGTGAGTAATTTGTTTCAAGCGATACTGTCCATACTCGAGATACCTCATCCAGAGCACCAAAGAAAACACGCTTTGCGATACCAGGCAGGATATCCGCTCGATAGACGTGCTGTCTTTGACCTTCTCTTATAATATTTGAGACTATGTTGATATATTCTTGAAAGCTGGTGTTTCTGAATTCTTTGACTAGTTTATCATTTTGTCGCAGTTCAACTTGAATCACCTCAGCCAGGTTTTTATTTTTCTTCATCGCGGTGAGGTGTTTTCTGGCAAAAATTGCCAGCATTTTTTCCGGATCAGTTTCGTCGGCTATGGCTTTTTTGATCTGCTCGGTAAGCTTTCCGATTTCTTCTTCCAAAACTGATAAAAGAATGTCAAATTTGTTGTCAAAATAGAGGTAAATCGTTCCATCGGCGACTTTTGCTTCTTTGGCTATATCTGAAATTCTTGCGTTGAAGAATCCTTTTTTAGCAAAAACCTTTGTTGCGGCAGTTATTATTTTCCCATGTTTATTAACTGTCTTCATAGCCGGCTTTCAAAAAAAGGTTGAAAAAGAATTTAGATGAATGACTATTCATTCATCTAATATTTACCAATCTGTTTGTCAATGTGAATTAACGGAAATACTAGGGAACGATCGAGTAATAAAATGGGGAAGGAAGGTTAACTAAAATTTAGTTATTGATTGTAACATTTTTCAGATTGATTAATTTCAGATTGAGTACTTTGGGTGATCAAATTTTACGTTCAACAGGTAAAAAACTGCGCTATTTAACAAAGGGGGAGTTATGAAAGTTTTAGTTATCGGATCCGGGGGACGCGAACATTCGCTGGTATGGAAAATTAATCAGTCAGATAAAGTATCGAAAATTTTTTGTGCCCCAGGAAATGCAGGAATAAAAAAATATGCCGAATGCATTGATATCGATGCCACCGATGTTAAGAAATTGGTTAATTTTGCCCAAAATGAAATGATTGATCTAACCATTGTCGGGCCTGAATCATCACTTGTAGAGGGCGTTGTTGACGCCTTTGAAGCAGCTGGACTGAGAATATTTGGGCCCAATAAAAAAGGTGCGATTCTGGAAGGAAGTAAAGTATTCACCAAGGAATTTTTAAAGAAATATGATATTCCCTCTGCCGATTTCAAAGTATTTAAAGATGCAAAAAAGGCAAAAAAATATATTGATAAATGCGGGGCGCCGATTGTCGTTAAAGCAGATGGCTTGGCAGCAGGAAAAGGGGTAATCGTGGCTTCCACCGTCCAGCAGGCCAAAGAAGCTGTCGATCTTATTATGAAGGATAAGGCGTTTGGCTCAGCCGGTGACAAAATTGTTGTAGAGCAGTGCCTGAAAGGTGAAGAGGCATCCTTTATTGCCTTTACAGATGGCAAGACGATACTTCCACTGCCGACATCTCAAGATCATAAGGCCGTATTTGAAGGCGATAAAGGCCCAAATACAGGAGGCATGGGAGCCTATTCTCCAGCCCCGGTAGTAACAGGTGAAATCGCCCAGTTTGTTATGGATCGCGTCATGCTGCAGACTATCAGGGGAATGGCCGCAGAGGGAAGGCCTTACAAAGGCATGCTCTATGCGGGCCTTATGATTGATGAGGGGGAAGTAAATGTTCTTGAGTTCAACTGCCGCTTTGGTGATCCTGAGGCTCAACCGCTCCTGATGCGTTTGAAAAGCGATATTATCGATATATTCAATGCAGCAATAGACGGCCATCTTGCAGATATTGAGATGAAAATAGACCCTCGTCCTACTATCTGTGTCGTGATGTCATCAGACGGTTATCCTGGGTCTTATGATACCGGCAAACAGATCAGAGGATTGTCAAAAGCTGCAGCGATAGACGGTGTCGAAGTATTTCACGCGGGGACCAAGGTTGTTAACCGGCGGGTAACCACAAATGGAGGTCGTGTGCTCGGTATAACTGCAGTCGGCAAGGATCTTCAAACTGCGATCAGCAGAGCCTATAAAGCGGTTGGAGAAATAAGCTGGACAAAAGCCTATTATCGAAAGGATATCGGTGCGAAAGCATTAAACAGATCAAAAAGAACTGAGACAAAACCACTTGTGGGCATCCTTATGGGAAGTGATTCGGATTTGCCGGTAATGAGAGCAGCCGGTGACTTTTTAAAGGATATGGGAATTCCCTATGAGATGACGGTCGCTTCAGCACACCGCACTCCTGCCCGTGTCGCTGAGTTTACAGCTACCGCTAAAGAACGGGGAATAAAAGTGATAATAGCAGGAGCAGGAATGGCTGCGCACCTGGCCGGCGTAGTTGCCTCTCATACTGATCTTCCGGTGATTGGTGTTCCGCTTGATGCCTCACCTCTTAATGGCATGGATGCCTTGCTGGCAACGGTCCAGATGCCTCCAGGTATTCCTGTTGCAACCATGGGTATCGGTAAGGCGGGCGCGAAAAATGCAGCTGTTTTGACCGTTAGAATTCTGGCCCTGGAAAACAGGGAACTTGCAAAAAAACTTGTGGACTTTAGAAAAAAAATGGTTCAGGAAGTTAATGATAAAGCAAAAAAGATCACATTCTGAAATTATATCAGCCAATACCCCTGATTACAGCGAGCGTGCAGCCGCTGTAATCAGGGGCGGCGGTATTATAGCCTTTCCAACTGAAACATATTACGGGCTTGGCGTTGATCCATTCAACATAGATGGCATTGAACGCCTTTTTAAGCTTAAACAGCGATCACTCTCAAAAGCGATTCTGCTGATAATTGACAACCTCTCTCAGCTTGATCAGCTCATAGCCTCCTTCCCGGAACCATATCAAACGCTCATAGATACTCATTGGCCGGGACCGCTGACCCTCATTTTTCCTGCCACATCAAGTTTGTCAGACTTATTAACCGGTGGTTCCGGAACAATTGGCCTCAGAATGTCCTCAAGTGAAATAGCAACAAGAATCTGTAAATCCTCTGGAACGCCGATCTCAGCGACCAGCGCCAACATTTCCGGCGAACCGCCGGCTACCAGTGTTGAGGAAGTTGTCGATTATTTTGGAGATAAAATAGATCTCATAATAGATGGGGGAGCCGCTGCTTCACCTCAATGCTCAACGATTGTCGACATCGCTGGCGGCAGAATACGGGTTGTCAGGTCAGGCATGATCAAAATAGAGTCAGGGTGATATCTATTTGAATACCGGTCTGCTGCCCCTCGGGATTATCGCCGGGGAGCAGCTGCAATTAGAACATGGAAAGACTGTTTAACGGGTCAGCTGTCGATATTTGATACGCTGCGGTTGATCAGCATCAGCACCGATTCTTTTCTTTCGATCTTTTTCATAGTCCGAGTAATTACCCTCAAACCAGACTACTTCAGAATTACCCTCAAATGCCAGTATATGGGTCGCTATCCGGTCAAGAAACCAGCGATCATGGCTTATCACAACAGCACAGCCAGCAAAATTTTCAAGTGCTTCTTCAAGCGCTCTGAGGGTATTCACGTCCAGATCATTGGTCGGCTCATCGAGTAGAAGAACGTTTCCTCCTTCCTTTATCATTTTGGCCAGATGAACTCTGTTTCTTTGACCGCCTGAGAGCAGACCTACTTTTTTTTGTTGATCAGATCCGGAAAAATTAAATTTTGCCACATAAGCACGACTGTTAATCTCCTTGGTGCCAAGCCATATTGTGTCCTGACCTTCAGATATTGCCTGCCAGATGGTATCATCAGGGCTGAGTGTCTCACGGGATTGATCAACATATGAAAGCTTAACGGTCTCACCAAGAACAATGGATCCCTGATCTGGTTGTTCCTCAGCGGTTAGCATTTTAAAGAGAGTCGATTTACCAGCTCCATTGGGACCGATGACCCCGACAATACCTCCGGCTGGAAGCATGAACTCCATGTTTTCAACTAAAACACGATCTCCGTAACATTTCTTAACTCCCGAAGCCTCTATCACTTTTTTGCCGAGACGCGGTCCAGGAGGAATAAAGAGTTCAAGATCTCTGGAGATATTCTCGCTTCCGGCAGCGAGCATATCCTCATAGGAGCTGATTCTCGCCTTGGATTTACTCCGTCTTCCCTTGGGCGACATTCTTATCCATTCAAGTTCACGTCTAAGGGTCTTTCGTCTATCACTCTCATGTTTTTCCTCCACCGCAAGTCGTTTCTCTTTTTGCTCGAGCCAGGAAGAGTAGTTACCTTTCCAGGGGATGCCTACACCCCGGTCGAGTTCAAGGATCCATCCAGCAACATTATCAAGGAAGTATCGATCATGTGTGACGGCTATAATGGTTCCGGCATATTCCTGAAGATGGCGTTCGAGCCAGGCCACAGATTCTGCGTCTAAATGGTTCGTGGGTTCGTCAAGGAGAAGAATGTCGGGCTTCTTTAAGAGAATCCGACAAAGCGCGACCCTTCGTTTTTCACCGCCTGACAAGACTCCGCATTTGGAGTCAGAAGGCGGGCACCTGAGCGCGCCCATGGCCATCTCCAGCCGACTGTCGATATCCCAGGCTGAAGCTGCATCAAGCCTGTCCTGCACTAATCCCTGCTTTTCAATGAGCGCCTGCATTTCATCATCACTCATTGGTTCAGCAAATTTCTCGTTGATTTCATTGAACTCTTCAAGCAGATCAATCGTTTCCTGCACCCCTTCTTCAACAATTTCTTTAACGGTCTTATCCGGTTCAAGTTCAGGTTCCTGTTCAAGGTAGTCTATTGTAAAGCCAGGAGAAATGACGGTTCTGCCGTCAATTTCAGTGTCAATTCCGGCAAGAATTTTCAACAGGGTGCTTTTTCCAGAACCATTAAGGCCGATGACACCAATTTTGGCTCCGTAAAAGTAGGATAAAGAAATATCCTTTAATACCGGTTTGTTATCATAATATTTAGCAACCTTGATCATCGAGTAGATGATTTTCTTGTCTTCTGCTTTATCTTGGGCCATGTCGAACAGTTACCTCTTGTTAATTTATAACGTCTATGGAATCTCCCGGATCGGGAATAGTGACGGCCGTTTCATCTCATTTATTATCTTGAATGACAGTAGGGGATATTGTCATTTTGAGGTGTATTGATGTTATCAACACTGTCAACCAAAATCTGTGATGTCGCGGTCTGTCTTATACTATGTCGTTAAATGTAAGGCAATCCTGATTTCTGCAGCATCTTTTAACCCAGTTATTTGGAGCGTGCTGGCAGTGTAATCACCATTAATGGGAAAAACAATCCCGGTTCGGATCAGATAATTGGGTTCATTGTATGATCTTTTGAGACCAGAAACAGAAGTTTGAATAATGAGACCTGAACTTGAAGCTGTTTCCACATGTTTGCTGATGATCAATTAGTTGAGACTGCCCCCAGGTCTATCGACCTGCAGCTGACTGAATTACTCTTGTGGCTCTCAGATGCATTGATCAGGATTTGCTGGTTAAGAATGTATAAAAAAAAAGGGAATGACCGTTTTTACACGATTATTCCCTTAAGAAAGCAGCTCTTATCTGCGGCAGCTATTTAGGCATTAGAATGGGGCAGTCACATTCCGGATCGCTGATATCCAGCAGCAGGAATTTAACATCAAAGCCATTTTCTACCAGTTCCCTGTAGGCTAAATCAGCCCGCGCTCCGGTTGAGCAGTGGACAAAAATCCGTTTATCTTTCGGAATCTCATTCATTCTCTTGGGAATCTCGTCAAGCGGTATATTGACAGTGTTTTTAAATATGCCGAGTTCAGCGATTTCCTCTTTGGTTCTTGCATCGATTATGTAGGTGTTCGGAACTTCGCCAAGCGTTGCTTTCCTGAATTCATCAACTGATACTTCACCTTTGCCAAGTTGCCTGACCCAGGAAATTTCAGTTGAGAAGATCGGGCCTTTTTCGATTTTACCGCCAGCTGCAACCCATCCCTGGTAATTGCCGGCCACAAGGGATACATTTTTAAAGCCCTCGTCTCGAAGATCCTCCAATGCGTCAAAAACGTCCTCATCTTTATCACTGTAGAGAACAACAGGGGCGTTACGGGGGATATCGTCAATGCGATCCTCTAGCTGTTCATAGCTAATTGGAATGGACCGCGGAATTCTTCCTTCAACAGGTGAGCCGCCCTCTCTGAGATCAATCAGAACTATATTGCCTTTTTCGACAAATTTATTTGAAGCGTAGACCGGATGTCCCGCTTTACTCCAGGCTGGTTCGCCTGCGAGGAATACCCGAATATTGGTGTAGCCAAATTTTTTCGCCAGACCGGCGTTTGAAGTTGACATGCCTCAGGTATACCCTCCGCAATAGAAAACGAGAAGTCTGTCTTTATCCTTGGGAAGCGCTCCAGCCTTCATCTCCTTAAGCTTGGGGACAGGAATACTTACTGCACCTGGAAGATGGGCCTGGTCAAAACGGCTTTCAGGGCGTGCATCGACAAGGGTGAGAGAAACGTTATCAGAAATCAGTTGATGGAGCTCTTCAACTTTCATTTCAGTCACGCCTTCAGGCAGTTTAGCAAGTTTTGGTTTTATTACGGTAGCGAATTTGTCATCACCACGCTGTTCCCAATTGATAATTGCTGCTTCACCTTTCTGGGCATGTTCGATACCGACAGTTTTGTCATCAAAGCGAACCATCATGGTTTTGGTATCATCCCCTTTGCCAACACTGATAGAAATGGTTTTAGCCTTGTTTGATTTGCCGACGATCGGTCCCGTATAGACGGTGGGGCTTTTCTTTTGAGCTTCAGCGGCAGGTTTTGCTGACTGGGTTGTCTGGGAGACATTACTGCTGCAACCGTAAAATAAAAAAGAGAGCATGACAACGGCAGATGCCACGCCAAGAAAGCGTTTACTTCTCATGATTACCTCCGTGTGAGTTAAGATTTTTAAGGTTTCTGTCGGTTTAGAATTAGAGAATGGATATATTTCTCTCTGAATTACACAGATTAATTAATAAACTTAAAGGTTAAATAGAAAAATTTCAACCAGAATTTTATAATCAACCTATTTACAACGACACCCTGCTTCTCAAATGAAGAAGATATGGTGGCCGGTCGACCCATTGTGGAGTACATCTCAACTGGAGTTAATTATTATTGATCAAATAAAGATAATATCCATTGACCTTGCCGATCAGGTTTTCAGTTTCCAGATAGTTAGCCGGTGAGTTGTTTCTAAGTGACTCCGTATTCTCTCCTGCGTTCCAGGCGGTGAGCACAAGATCTATTCGGCCTTCAAACATATAATTGTATTTGGCTATCAGAAAAGTACTCAAAAGGATATTAATTGCAGGGTCATAGAGATCATGAGGCTGGAGGTTCATGAGACGATTCTCATCAATATATTTAAAATTTACTCCTGTTTGTACCAGTCTCAGTGCCGCTTTTTTTGCGGTCGGATAGGTAATCTGACCAAGTCCGCGGGCATCTTTGGAAGATTGAGCTTCCGGATTTGCTGAAGACTCTGCGATAATAAGTGCTTTAATAAATTCGGGACTTACAACATGATTTGGCTTGAAATAGGCAAAACCGGTGAAATAGGAGATAAGGTGTTGGTATTGGTTGATACGTCGAAGATCAGCCTGATCTATCTGGGTGTTGTGATACTTTTCTACAAACTCATTGACGTCTGCACTGCTGATAACAGGTACGGAGACGATTGAGAGAATGAAAAAGAGCTGATTGAAAAAGACTCTCTTGAGAATTGAAAAATCAATCATTGAAAGGTGGCAGTATCTCCTTGTTTATAAAATGACAGACCAGTTTATAGAGTTCAAGCGGGTCACTGGTCCCGGTTACCTCACGGATGGAGTGCATTCCCCAGGTAGGAATTCCCATGTCTACAGCAGCAACGCCCAATTGTGCCGAGGTCAGGGGACCGATCGTGCTGCCGCAGGCCATGTCGCTCTTCATAACAAAATCCTGACAAATAATTTCAATTTCAGCCGCCAGTATCCTGAGAACTGATGCTGTTATAGCGTTTGAACAATAACGTTGGTTGGCATTAGTTTTAATAACTGGTCCATGATTGAGCAGTACCGTGTGATCCCTGTCAGAGCTGTCCTGATAATTAGGATGACTGGCGTGGGCGTTGTCCAGTGATAATAAAAAGGAGTTATGGAGACTAATCAACTTCTCCTGATTCGATGTAAATATCCGCGATAGAGTCGATAAAACAAAGTTGCCAAGAGCGCCGCTGTTGCTTCGGGAACCAATTTCTTCATGATTTGAGCAAATAAGAATAGTATTCGTCTGTTCACCGGCTTGAATAATTGATTTCAAACCGACAAAACAGCTTATCAGATTGTCGAGGCGTGGTGCCGCGATAAATTCGTCATTTAAACCAAAATAGGCTGGCTTGTTTAAATCATAACAAAAAAGATCAAAACCATTTACACTGCACGGCTGTTGCCCGGGACGCTCTTTAATAAGTTGTTCCAGTACGACCGTTCTCATTTCAGGTATCTGTGTGTCAATGGCTTGGGCAAGTACAGGCGACAGGTGTGTTTGCGGGTTTATTTCCTGTCCTTCATTCACTGCTCTGTTCAGGTGAATTGCCAGACTTGGTATGTAGAGGATCGGTCTCTTAAAATCGATGAGTGCTGTTTTGTGAGAACCGTCTGCCGTGGTGTAGAAAACGCGTCCCGCAAGAGATAGTTCCCTGTCAAACCAGGTGCTCAGAAGGACGCCTCCATATTTTTCCACACCACCTACGATATATGGTTCGCAGCCGCTTTTTGTATGCGGTTTTAGCTGCAAGGACGGGCTGTCAGTATGTGCTCCTATGATTCGAAATCCGTGAGATAAATGGCTATCGCTGCCGATAGTGAAGGCGATAATGGAGCCGTTTCTGATGCAAAAATATCGTTTCCCTTGTTCCAGTTTCCATGGTGAACCCTCATCGAGTTGAGTAAATTGATTTAGGTTTAGTTCACTTTGCAG
The DNA here is from genome assembly GCA_963710015.1 of uncultured delta proteobacterium. Classification (GTDB taxonomy): domain Bacteria; phylum Desulfobacterota; class Desulfobulbia; order Desulfobulbales; family Desulfocapsaceae; genus MADRE3. The sequence continues at coordinate 203,086 of CAVPYP010000004.1, forward strand.
GGCGCAGACAGCATGGAAGGGAGTCGGGGTCTTATCCAGGAAGGAGAAAAAATCTTTATTAAAGGTTGTTGAGTTCATTAATGTTTGTCCGGTTCGAAAGGTCTGCCATTATTTTATTGAATGAATGAACATCAGAAGGTCAATCATAAAAACGGTGGTGTTGATCGTTTCACTTAAACATAATAGAAAATTTATAGATCAAATCCAGCCCGCCGCCTTCAATTAGACCAGAAAACGAGATGTAAGATTTCAGGGTTATTGATATTTTTCTTTCAGGTCGTAGAGGGTATCGAGATAATATTCCCGCATTTTCAAGTCGATTTTACTGGATTCGATTTCTTCAATAAGACTGTCGATGGAAGATTTAATTTCAATACCATACTTGTTTCGCCCTGAACGATTAGCATTCTCGATGGTCAGGATAGCATAGAAATTTACCACCATGCGCGACATGGAATCACGCCTGAACAGGTATAATCGTCCACCCATGGTATTGAGGAAGAAGCCGGAATAAAGGTAGAGGGAGTCAGGGGAGACGTTCAGGTTGAAACGTTCCTGCAGACATTGAGATTGTTCGGTCAGTTCATAGAAATCTGCAAGAGTCTGTTCAAAGGTTGTCTTTTCTCGATCGAGTATTGCTTTTAAGATCAGTATATTTTTTTTGCCGATTATCCTGAAAAAATGCGCAGTGTTCTGGAGAATGGTGAACAGGTCATTGGTTTCACCGGTTACAATCGGAGGATTGTTAACAAGTCGCTGTATCAGGGAGGGGAAGTAAACGTTGCTTTTTTCACCGAGATTGAATGCCTGAATATAGTCCCGGGTGTCGAGCAGTTGAAAAAATGAGTCAACATTGTCAGCTTTTGCCTGACAATCCGGATTAATTGAAGCATTGCTTGAAGGGATCTGCGAATTTTCTGTTTCACCCGAAGGATCAGACGGCTGCGCCTCAGTGTCAAGGCTTTTAGAGATGTCACTATTTCCTGATGATTCCGGTATGTTGTCAGGCTTTGATGATGACACCTCGGCAGAGCTCTTGACTGGCAGACAGGGTTGTTTCAAGAACTTCGGTTGAAGAACTGTTTTTATTTGAATTTTGCAGTGGGAAAATAAAATAGAGAGAGGCCAGCAAAAGAACGAAAATAACAAGAATCAGAGGCATTAATCCTTTTAGCGTTCTCCGTTCAACCCGCCTTTTGGGTCCGCGTTGCTGTTCTTCCATTTTGAGCCGTTTAGTTTTGTTGTTGATGTACCGCTATTTAATTCCCAGACACTATACTTTGTAGGTAGATAGAAGTCACGAGGGAAATAATACTTTTGTAGTAAACAAAGGGATTTATTCTACGGAAAAGAGAATTCTGCAAGGGCCGGTGAGCTCTGTTTGACAAATGCACGGCTTAAATTCTTTTATACTTGACGCCAAAAGACGAAAACACTATTCTAGTGCGACTGTTTAAATGAATGGAAATTCATTTTCCTGTAAGATGAAAAGAATATTTTAATAATTAACTCAATTTATGGAGGACTAAACATGACTATCTGTGTTGTTGGACATTCTAACCCGGATACTGATTCAGTAACTTCCGCAATCGCCTTTTCAGCTCTGCTGAATGCTCAGGGGCAAGATGCCAAAGCTTGTATGCAAAGTGATGCTGAAGGATTGAACCCGGAATCAAAAATGGTATTGGATCGTTTTGGTCTGGCAGTTCCAGAGCAAATTTCAGATGCAGCAGGTAAGCAGGTAGCTCTTGTAGATTTCAGTGACATTGCCCAGGGACCTGACAATCTGGCGGCTGCTGAGGTAATTGCTATTGTCGATCATCATAAAATTGGTGATGTAACCACCAATAACCCGATTTTATTTCGTGCAGAGCCGGTAGGATGTACGGGTACAGTTTTAAATAAGATGTTTAAAGACGCTGGTGTTGCGATTCCTAAAGATGTTGCTGGCGGAATGCTTGCAGCTATCTTAAGCGATACCGTTAATTTTAAATCCCCCACCTGCACTGAAGATGATAAGGCTGCGGTTGCTGAACTCAAATCTGTTGCAGGCGTGGAAGATACAGAAGAGCTTTTCATGGCCATGCTCAAAGCCAAGTCCTCCGTAGATGGTGTGCCTGCCAAGGACCTTCTTTTCCGCGATTACAAAGATTTTGATATGAAAGGTAACAAAGTTGGCGTCGGACAGCTTGAACTTGCCACTCTTGACCAGGTAGCTGATATCCGTGAGGATCTGATGAAAGCGATGGCAGAGGTAAAGGCAGATGGTCGCCATTCCGTTCTTTTAATGCTGACTGATGTCGTTAAGGAAGGTACTGATCTGGTAGTACTTTCTGACGATACAGCACTCATTGAAAAGGCGTTTAACGGTAAACTGGAAAACGCTTCCATGTGGATTGATGGAATGATGAGCCGTAAGAAGCAGACAGTACCGAACCTTCAGGATGCATTCGGCTGCTGATTAGCATTCAAAAAGGCATAAAAAAGGCCGGATCCTTTTTTCAGGGAGCCGGCCTTTTTTTTCTTTAAAACAAAGAGGATAACTCTGCAGAAGCGGAGCCTGTGTCTCTTTATAATTTCTTTTCGTGAATACTCTTTTCTGCTGAATCGATGATATCCCTTACCTGGGGATCTTCAGGGATTGTAGGCTCGAGCGGGATCACGGAAGCAGAAAAACGGCTGGGAAGATCTGTCTCTAAGCTTTTGTTTAATCGGCTCTCAAGCGCACTGATTTCTTCACTCAGTTCCTCTTTTTTCTGTTCGAGATAGTTCCGCTTCTTCTCATAATCAGCTGTACCTGCCGAGCCGTTTTTTTCTAATAGGTGGCGTTGCCTTTGAAGTGAAAGTTTTTGTTTTTTAAGGGTTGTGATTTTTACCGTATGGTCCTCCTCCCACGGCCGCTGGCGCCAATTAACTGAAAGCTTGCCAAGGTATTTCCCCTGGCCTGCTGTCTGAGCGATAACAGTTTTCTTATATAACAGACCGTTGATATTTCCTTTTCTCCTGTCAGCCCCAAAGATGATTTTAATATCAGGAAACTGGTCAGCTATGGTTTTAAGTACATTATAGGGGAGTGTAGACAGCAGAATAACCAGATCATGAGCTGGGGAGATTGACGGCAACAGTGCAGCTAACTCCTGCTGCCAGCTGTTTACATAGATTCCGCTGACTTCTTTATGAATTTTATCGGTAAGCCCGATAACAGCAATTTTGAGACCACCCCTGTTTATTGACACATAAGGGCGAAACGGGCGGGTGCCATCGAGGTTATAGATATTTGCAGAGATCCACGGTGATGTGGAGGAATCAGTTTTTATTAAAAGGTCAAGGCCTGCTGCAAGGTCAAAGGGGCCAACGGCAATTGCATCATATTTCATCGCTGAGCAGCTATCGATAATTGCCTGAGCTGTAATGAGTTCCTTGCTGGAAGATTTGTTTACCAGCCGTTTTTTGAAGAGCAGATTCCCGGCATCAAAAAGGAGATAGGGGGACTGCTGTTTGGCCGAATATTGGGAAACAAGGTACGCTTTTCTGGACAGACCGCCCAGTTTACTCGATCCTCAGCCGCAGACATCGAGCTCTCCTGAAACATTACCTGAGAAAAAAATGGTGAAGTTGACGGTTTCGTCTGCTGCTGGTGTCTCGTCCGATGATATCATGAAAGCCAAGATAATGGACAGAGTGTAAAAGATCCTGGGAATGTAACTGAAATTATTACTCATTTTTTTCATGTCTTTGTTTTAGGATTTTACGCCATTTAGTCAGTCGCTCCCTGACGATTGATTCATATCCTTTATTGGTTGGATGGTAGAAAACTGTTCCTTCGAGCTCTGGTGGCAGATGGGTCTGGTCCACCAGTGCGTCTTTGTGATCATGGGCATATTGATAGTTGCGGCCAAAACCCAGCTCCTTCATCATTGCCGTAGGGGCATTGCGGATATGGAGCGGAACCGGAAGAGAGCCTGTCTTCTTAATCTGTTCTTTTACCAGTTTTGAAGCTGAATAAATACTGTTGCTCTTCGGAGCAGTAGCCATATAGACAACAGTTTGAGCCAGAGCCAGTTCTCCTTCAGGAGAGCCAAGTGACAGATAAGTAGCTCTACCAGCGTTGGCCAGAATCAAAGCCTGGGGATCGGCAATACCGATATCTTCTGAGGCAAAACGGATAAGGCGTCTGGAAATATACATGGGGTCTTCTCCAGATTCCAGCATACGGTAAAACCAGTATAAAGCACCATCAGGGTCTGAATCCCGAAGGCTTTTATGCAAAGCGGAGATAAGATTATAATGTTCGTCTCCTGCTCTGTCATAGCGCAGTGTTTTTTTCTGAGATGCTTCCTTCAACGTTTCGACCGATATCTCCGAACGCTGATCGGCTGAGAGATTGTGAATTACAAGGGTTGCTGCAATCTCAAGAATATTGAGGCAATTGCGGGCATCACCATCAGCGAGGTCGATGAGAAATTGAAGGCCGTCATCGGAGATGGTTAGCTTGAATGAACCGAGTCCTCTCTCTCTGTCGCTCAGAGCACGATTAATAATGTTTTCAAGGTCGCTGCCAGACAGGGGGTCGAGAACAAGTACCCGACATCGAGAGAGAAGGGGGGCTATAACCTGAAAAGACGGGTTCTCAGTCGTTGCACCGACGAGCGTAAACAGTCCGCTTTCAACATGGGGAAGAAAGGCATCCTGCTGACTCTTGCTGAAGCGGTGAATTTCGTCGACAAAAAAGATCGTCTTGTCATTTTTGTCTGTTGCTCTTCGCTGCTCAGCTTCAGATACTAATTTTCTTACCTCTTTAACCCCTGCAAGTACTGCAGAAAAAAACACAAAGGTAGCATTTGTGGAACTGGCTATAATACGCGCCAGGCTGGTTTTTCCGGTACCGGGTGGTCCCCAGAGAATAAGCGATGGTATGGCTCCGGTAACCAGGAGTTCTTTGAGCATTTTTCCATCAGCCAATAACTGCCGTTGGCCAAAAAAGTCATCGAGGCCGGCTGGTCTCATTCGCTCTGCAAGCGGGATCGTATTATCAAGAGGTGAGCTGCTGGCCATTTGCTAAAGAGAGAATTAAAAATTTTCAGATGAGGCAGGCAATCTGTTTACTGAGATGATTGTTTATTCTGGGCACTGCAGATGTAGCTGGTATCGCCTATACTTACAGTATCTCCCCGAGACAACTGCCTGCCTCTGCGAAATTCCTGTTGCCCGTTGACCATAACATCTCCATTGGAAATTAACAATTTCCCCTCTACACCATCTGAGACAATGCAGGCATGTTTTAGGAATTGACCGAGTCTGATCGGGAACCGTGAGATGGTGACGGATATATTTTTCATGTTTTGTGAAAATTTTGTATTCTGCAAAATAAATGCCGCGTTCCAACTGGGCTGGTCTGATTCATTCCAGTGGGCCCGAAGATGATAACCAGTCAATAAATAACAATTCTAGAGAAAAAGTGCTCAAAGATATTCTCTCTGTTGTGATTGAGAACTTATTAGATTAGTTTGTGTGGGATACAATTTCCACCGACGGGCGACTGAGCGGGGTAAAAGATAATCAGCAGAACAGATTACAATTAACACGGTAATTCTCTCTTAATTTTAAATTAGTCAGCAGCTGCCCAATAATTATATTTTAAAATACAGGGATAACAGGTACATTAAGTCCTCATAACCACTAAATTTAAAGTAAAAATAACCAAGGAGGATCTATAATGATCAGGGGATTGAGTAGAATTCTGTTAATTAGTGCGGTATCCATCTACAGTTTGTTTGTTTTCAACGGCTGTGCCCGGCAATCAGCAGCTCCCCCGCCAGCTGAAATCGCACCTATGTCTAATTCCGTTGGAAATTTCGAAGACATCGTACTGCCCGCTGAAATGAAATGGAACAGTAAAGAAAGCATTGCCATCAAGACCGAATCGTTCAGGGGCGGAATTCTTGAATATAAAGGAAAAGTTGAGATCAACTCATTAAAAGATTTCCTGGTAACCTCCATGTCTAATAACCAGTGGAAGCTGGTTGGCGAAGCCTCTTCAAGTGAGGTAATGATTGCCTTCACCAAACCTTACAAGACCTGTATGGTGACATTAACCGAAGGGTTCGGAGGACAGTTGGGAACCACCTACCTGAAGATGTATATTACCGTTGATGTTGAGGCGGGAAAAAACCTTAATCCCTTCGGCGAGCCGGTAAATAATTAGGCCGCTCTCCCTGCAGAAAAAGAAGCTGATACATTCAGGCACTGCCTTGTTTTAAAAACAGTGCCTGAATATATCAACCCTGCCAGACAGTTCTTTATTTTATTCAATCTATTCGAGTAAACGACTACGCGTAAAACGCCCGGCTTTCCTACCCGGCAGTAGCCGACGGGTTTATGGGTTTATGGTAAACCACTGTGAATAAAAAATATTTAACAGGTACATAAAGTTTTATTCATCTCATCAGCTATATTTTTTTGCCAAGCTCTTCATCTCGTATTCGTTTTGCTATATTATTGATAAAGAAGATAATAGTGGTTTCTGATTTCAATGGAAAATAGGTGATTGTACGTTCGAGCAGGTTATGGGTGAAATATTCAACAGGCAGCAGAGAGCGCTTGCAAAGGCTAAACAGGTTCTCCTTGATGCAGAAAGGATTCGTGCTCAGAACAGGGTGGGAATCACTCTGAAAGAATTTACCTCAGGAAATCGTGAGGTCTTGAAAGATTTGGAATTCGCTGAGAATCTGGGTCCATATCTCTATCAAATGTGCCAGGATGGTCGTCGGGATGAGGCCCTTGCTCTGCTTTGCTTATTCGAGGACTGCATTGTCGATGAGGATCAGACGAAACGAGAAAACAGCGTTTTTATTCTCTCTAAATTTTCCAGTTCATCAATTGAAAGCAACGATCTTGAAATTATCTCTAAAATATTTTCACATCTTGTTCGATGGCTGGAGTTCGAGACCGAATATATAAAGGGCTTTGGCGTTGCCTGCAGTCAGACACATAGAATTACACAACGATTATTGCATGATGAAACGCACTGGCAGGAAGCCGCTCAACTGACGTCCGTACTTAACGATATCCAAGCCGGCACAGTGGCTAAAAGCAACGCAATTCAGGGAACTGTTTCAAAGTTACAGGAAAGTATCGCAGCAAAGGAAACACTTGAAAAGCTCACCCATTATTACCTGAAAGATACCACTGAAAACAAGCGGATTGCTGCGGCGATTCTGACGACATTAGGCCGTCGAGCAATAATTTATCTGATAAACCACCTGATGCACTCAACTGACAAGAATGTCAGGCTTCAGCTGGTAAAATTGATTCCAGGAGCTGGGGCGGCGTCTGTTATACCGATACTCAAAGATTGTCTGCAGAAAAAACCGCCCTGGTATGTGGTACGTAATGTTATTTTCATTCTCTCTGAACTAAACGATGATTCCTTCTACGAAATTATTCAGCCTTATTTATCGCACAGGGACATCAGGGTTCAGCAGCAGGTCTTGAGTTGCATTACCAAGATAAGCGGGGATAATCTGCGGGAACGGTTGATTGCATCCCTGCAGACTGTTCATGATGATCTCAAGATAAAGGTTGTCATGCAGTTTGGTCAGGCAGGTGGCGACATAAATCTGGTAAATACTTTGGTTGAACTGCTTCGCTCTCGTCAAACATTTGTCGAAGAGACTGCCACTGAGTTGATAGTTAAAATCTGCGTTGCCCTGAAATCATCACCGCAAAAAAATGTTGTTGATATATTGAACCAGCTTGTTGAAGAAAGGAAAGACTACACCGACCAGACTGATCCGGTGATAGTGGCCGCCAAGGATGCCTTGTCAGTAGTTGAACCACAATATCGTCATACAGCGCAGGCTTCCCTTGTACCTTCAGCTGGCTTTGACGGTGAATTTAATATGGACAACCTGGCGTCCAGCAGCCCTTCAATTCTGAAAATTGAACAGAGCGTAGAAGAGTATATTGCCCACGGAGACCTGGAGAAGGCAGGAGGAAAACTATTCTCTAATGCGGTCAATGCTGCGCGCAACAAAGATTTTACCACCGCAGAGCTGCTGCGTGATAAACTGCTTGATGTTAACCCGCTCGCCTTGACTGAGGTTATTAAACTTGGGGAGATTATAGAAGAGGAAAAAAGCTCAACCATCAACAACCATCACCTCTCTGTCTGGAGCGGTCTTTACGAAAAGATGAATACTGAAGAGTTTAATGCGCTCTATTATGTCATGAGACATGAAAGCTATTCAGCGGATGAAACAATAGTCAGGGCAGGTGAAAATGATGCAAGTCTCTATTTCGTTAATTCTGGCTCGGTAACACTTTCCTGTCAATGCGGTGAAAAGGAATCATTTCTTAAACGGCTTCAGCCAGGTGAAGTTATCGGAGTCGGGCCTTTTTTCTCAGTATCTGTCTGGACGGTATCAATGACAGCCCAGACGGCTTCGCAAATTCATGTTTTATCCAGACGAAAATTTCTTGAACTAAGTAAGAAACACCCCAAGATCGGCAAAAAACTTGAAATATTCTGTAATAAATACGACACAGTACCTGAACTCTTGAAAATGTCGGGTACCGACAGACGCGAGTCAGCGCGCTACTCAATCGCGGTAAAGGTGAACAATATCCTTCTCGATCCTTATGGAAATGCCGGTAAGCGTTCTTTCAGGGGTGAGCTTATCGATATCTCAAAAGGCGGGCTCTGTTTTTCCATTAAAATTTCGAGTAAAGAAAATGCCCGGCTGTTACTCGGGCGACAGATAGTTACCGAGATTACACTTGGCGATGGAACTATTCTCAAATGTTTTGGGGTAATTGTCGGTGTTAAGTTCTATGAAACGGATGTTCAGGATTTTTCGGTACATGTAAAATTTTACAGAAATCTTGAACAGGTTGACTTCAAGCAGGTAATTAACCTGGAACTCTAAAATCTGCCGCAGGCATTTTGTTATCTTGTTAACCGGTAATTGTCCTGAACACTGATTAGATTGACTAAAATATTTCGCGGACATTTGAAAATGTCATTGAGAATTAGAGACCTTGAAGTCCAGATACCCCTCGCCCTCGCTCCAATGGTCGGTTTATCTCATTCTGCTCTGAGATCTCTTGTTGTTCAGCTCGGTGGTGCTGGTCTGTTCTTCACTGAGATGCTGTCTGCCAAAAGACTACCAAGCGAGAACGAGAAAAAGTCACCATTTCTTGTAAGAGATGCTGCTGAAAAACCGCTTTTCTACCAGATTTTCACCTCCCGGGAGATCGACCTGGATAACGCCGTAGAACGACTGACGGAGCTGAACGCTCAGGGGATTGATGTAAATCTTGGCTGTCCCGCCCCACAACTAAAAAAACTGGGCGCCGGGCTGGAGCTTTCTCGCCAGCCGGGAACGGTTAGAACAATTATTCAAAGATTAAGAAGACAAACGAATCTCCCCCTGAGCGTAAAGATCAGGCTTGGAGAGACCGAGGATCCCCTGAAACTTCTCGAATCCTGCCAGTTTTACCAGGACCTGGGGGTCGACCTCATCACCATACATGCCCGACTGGACGGTGAAAAGTTTTGCAGAAAACCACGCTGGTCAGTTCTTGGAAAGGTCTGCACAAAATTATCAATACCCGTCATTGCCAATGGTGGTATATTTAATGTAGATGATGCCAGACAATGTCTGCAACAGTCTGGAGCTGACGGACTGATGATCGGGAGGGGCGCGGCACATCAGCCCTGGTTGTTCAGAGATATAGCCAGGGAACTCTATAATGTCCCGCCGAACAATAATCTACAAGAAGGACATGAGGTCTATTCACGCTTTATTGCATTGCTGGAGGAGAGATTCAGGCCTGAAAGACGGCTGGGCAGACTAAAACAATTTACTCATTATTTTGCATCTAATTACTCCTTCGGACATCTGCTCACCTCAGGAATACAAAACAGTTTGTCCATGAATCAGGCAGTAGAAGTTGCGACAGAATTTTTTGAAAATGCAGCATAACAATTAAACGAGAGGAGTATCGTCATGATTGATTTAGTAAAAAAGGCAATGTTTACCGGTATAGGTGTGATGTCGCTAACCAAAGAGAAGATTGAAGATATTGCCGGCGAGTTTGTAGCCAAAGGCAAGTTGTCGGAACAGGAAGGGAAAAAACTGGTCAATGACTTGCTTGAGCGTTCTGAGGAGTCGAAAGGTGAGTTGAAGAAGCAGATTGAAGCTGTGGTAAAATCCACCGTGGCAAAAATGGATATTGCTACCAAATCGGACATGGAGGCCTTGAAAAGCGATTTGGCAGGCCTGAGAGACTCCCTGAAAGGTAAAGGGGAGTGACCTGCTTGAAGCACAATTCAGTGTGAAGAGAATTTCTGCCGGAACCTGCTGACTAAAGATGCGAGTTCCGGCAGGCCGAGATAGTGAAGAATGACGATATAAATCAGAGCGGCGCCAATGATCGAAACGGCGAGAAAAGAGATCTGCAGCAGAAAAGAAGAACCTTCAAATCCTTGCAGATAATTGAAGCCGACACTAAGCAAAACCGACATTGTCAGTGCAGCAAGGATAATTTTCACAAATCCTTTCATGAGGATCGTCAAAGAATATCCCCCGGTCCTGTAGTAAAGGACCACCATCAGGAATATAAAATTGATGATCATGGTAGCCGAGGTTGAAAGAGCGATTGCTTTATGCTGATAGGTTTCAATGGTTAAAGATATGATCAGTATATTGGTAACAATGGCCATAAAGCTTGCAATGACGGGATAACGTGTAGCATTGATCGCATAGTATACAGGAACGATTACCTTATTTGCAGCATATGCAAACAAACCGGTAGCGTAGAGTGAGAGAGCTATGGCGGTTGCGGTTGTATCTTCGGGGGTAAAGGCGCCATGTTGAAAAATTATTCTAATAATAGGTTCAGCCAGAATAATAAGACCAAACGTTGCCGGAACGGTCAGGCAGAACACCATGGTAAGTGAGGACACAAATGTCTCTTTCATCTCAATATAATTTTTCTGGGAGGCGTACCTGGCGAGGACAGGTAGTGCCGCAATGGATATAGCAACTCCGAATAAACCTATGGGCAGCTGTACAAGTCTGAATGCGTAGTTGAGCCAGGAGACTGAACCCTCGGCACAGGAAGCCGCAAATCTCGTTCCAATAAAGATATTAATCTGTGTTGCTGAAAGACCAATCGTTGCAGGAATCATGAGCTTAAGGATTCGAATGAGCCCTGAATCCTTAAGATTAATCCGCGGCGTAAAATGAAAGCCTGTTTTCCTGAGTGTCGGAAGCTGAACAGCAAGTTGGAGAAATCCGCCAATGAGGGTGCCATAAGCCATCCCGACAATCGGTTGCAAGCCAAATCGCGGCAGGTAGAAAGCCAGCGAGGTGCCGCCGATGATGGAACCCAGGTTGAAAAAACTTGAGGCCAGAGCTGGAATAAAAAACCTGCCGCGGGTATTAAGGATTCCCATCACCACCGCGGAGAGCGAAATGAACAGCAGAAACGGCATCATGATTGTGGTCATGGTGGCTGTTAACTCAGCCTTACCATCCTGGTTCCGGTAATCGGATGCAATGAGGTTTACAATAGAATCCGAGAAGAAGATGCCAAGTAAGATGATGCAAGACAGTGTTATGGCAAAAAAGCAGAGGACATTTGAGGCCAGCAGCCAGGTTTCTTCTTTAGAACGATTTGCATCGTAGTCGGAAAAGACCGAAACAAATGCTGCTGATAATGCGCCTTCGCCGAAGAGATCCCTGAGAAGATTAGGAATTCGAAAAGCAACAACGAACGCATCATAAGCATATCCGGCTCCGAAAAGTCCGGCAAAAATCTGTTCCCGAACCAGGCCAAGAACTCTGCTGAACAGCACCGCGACAGAAACCAGGGCAGCAGACTTGGCAATTTTTTCTGACGATTTTCCAGAATGGCTCACAGGGCTAAACGTATCAGGTTTGGATTGATAGGTAGAATGTACTATGTTGCGTGCTCGAACATACTCATTTAGTAAAAAATATGCCAGTCAATCCTGTATTATCAACTTATCCATAAATGGAGTTGAAGGAAAAGCTTATTAATTCATACGGCATTGCTTATGAAGCTTGACTTTCTTGCTATTGAGTTGAATATATGGGGTGTACTTTTTTACGGAGGCATGTATCTAATAAAATCATGTAATCTAAACTCGTTGTTTGAAATGAATAACAGAAGATCTTGAGGAGAAACAGATGCAGGATACAAGTATGGTCAGAAATTTGGCAATTCTAGGACATGGAAGTAGTGGTAAATCATCTTTGGCAGAGGCCATGCTGTACACTGCAGGAAAGCTGAAACGACTAGGAAAGATTGATGACGGTAATACCGCAATGGACTACGACGATGAGGAGATTGCCCGCAAAATTTCTATTAATTCCTCATTTGATAATTTCACCTGGAAAAAGACAGCAGTTTATCTGATTGATACACCCGGTGATGATTCTTTTTATAATGAGACAATTTTCGCAAGCAAGGTAAGCGACAGTGCTATTTTTACGATCGGAGCAGTTCTCGGGGTAAAAGGGCAGACCATCAAGTTTGCAGACCTGATTGCCGAGAACACCATTCCTTCAATGATAGTTGTCAATAAAATGGATCGGGAGCGTGCTGATTTTCATAAGACCATCGATGAAATCAAGGAAAAATTGCCGCTTAATCCGGCCCTCATCCAGTTACCGATCGGGTCTGAAGACAATTTCAAGAGGCATGGTGGATTTAATTACCGGCAAAGCCTATTTGTTTGACACTGATGGAAAAGGTACGATGACGGAAACAGAACTGCCCTCGGAGATGTCCGATGATGTAGCGATGTACCGTGAAGGTTTGATGGAGAGTGTGGCTGAGACAGATGATGAACTCATCGAAAAATTTCTTGAAGAAGGGGAATTAACCGAGGAGGACCTCAAGGCAGGTCTGAAAAATGGTGTAATCGCTGGAGAAGTTTCCCCGGTCTGTGTTTGCAGCGCAACACTGAACTATGGAACGACAGCAATTCTTGATATTATTAATGACTATCTTCCTGCACCGTCTGAACTTGATCCCAAGACAGGAATGAAAGGTGAGACGGAGATTGAGCTTCAGCCAAGCAGTGATGCGCCATTTTCAGCCTTTGTCTTTAAGACAATGGCCGACCCCTATGCTGGCAGACTGACTATTTTCAGAGTTTATTCAGGCACACTGTCAGGCGACACTTTTTATAACGCTAATAAAAAAACAAGTGAACGTTTTGGAAGCCTCTTTGTAATAGAGGGAAAAGGCCAGCGTCAGGTGGACAGCGCTGGTCCCGGTATGATTGTAGCGGTGTCCAAACTTAAAGACACGACCACCGGTGATACACTCTGCTCTGCTGACAATCCGGTCATACTTGAAGCACCCGAACCGCTGGCCCCGGTAATTTCCTATGCAGTAAGTGCCAAGAAAGGAGATGAAGAGAAACTTTTTTCATCTATCACCAGAATGCTTGACGAGGATCTTTCACTGAGAATGACTCGTCAGCAGCAGACGGGCGAGGTACTGGTAGCAGGCATGAGCCAGGTTCACATCGAAGTTGTCGGCTCCAAAATCAAGCGGAAATTCGGTGTAGAGATGGAGTTGAGTCTACCTAAAATTCCTTATATGGAAACTATCCGTGGTACAGCCAGGGTACAGGGCAAACACAAAAAACAGAGCGGTGGGCGCGGCCAGTTTGGCGATTGCTGGATTGAAATTTCTCCAATTCCAGGAGAAAACTTTGAATTTGTCGATAAAATTGTCGGCGGTGTAATTCCTCAACAGTATCGACCTGCTGTAGAAAAAGGAATTATTGAAGCGATGGAAAAAGGAGTACTTGCGGGATATCCCGTTATTGATGTTAAAGTCGTTCTCGATGATGGTTCTTTCCATGCGGTCGATTCTTCTGAAATGGCATTTAAAATTGCAGGATCACTTGGCGTTTAAGAAAGCCGCGCCCCTGGCTGGCCTCGTTCTATTGGAACCGATCATGAATATGGTGGTCAAGGTGGGCAAGGATAATGTTGGAGATGTGATGGGAGATCTCAACTCTCGCAGGGGCAAGGTGATGGGCATGGACTCAAGTGCAAAATATGAGATCATCTCTGCCCAGGTTCCGCTGGCAGAAGTCCAGACTTACGCCAATGACCTGACCTCAATGACCGGAGGCCTTGGAATGTTTACCGTTGATTTCTCTCATTATGAGGAAGTGCCGACCCAGATAGCGGAGAAAATAGTTGAAGCAAGAAATGCAGAAGGAGCATAGGGAAGAACAGCAGGAAGATGTTCCTGAGTTTCGTTTTGCTGTTATTACCATGAGCGATAAAGGGTCTCGCGGAGAACGCGATGATACCAGCGGCGCGGCCTTGAAGGAATTGATGACAGGCAAAGGTTACAGACTCTGTCACTATTCAATAGTCCCGGATATCGTTGAAAATATAGTGAGTGCAGTAGAGTCTGCAATTTCAGGTGATCATGCTGACCTGGTATTGACTACCGGTGGCACCGGTGTATCGCCGACTGACGTTACACCCGAAGCGATGAATCACCTCTTTGACAAGGAGTTACCCGGCATTGCTGAAGCGATGAGGGCGGCGAGTCTGCGCATTACCCCGAGGGCAGTGTTGTCGAGGGGACGCGCTGGTATCAGAAAACGCTCTCTTATTATCAACCTGCCGGGCAGCAGAAAGGCTGCCCTTGAAAACATAGCGGTTGTATTGCCTGCACTGGATCATGCAATTGAGAAAATAAAAGGAAGCACAAAAGACTGCGCTCTGCCATAACAGGTATTAAAACAGCAAAAAGCCGTCGTCCTGTTTTGAATTCAGGGGACGGCTTTTGAGTTTCTCTCGATACTGTTTCAGATGAGTAAAACCTCCGGCTCATCAGCTCCCCGTGCACTGATCTCACCAATTAGATATGGTGTTTCTCCAAGAGCACTGAAGTGGTGCATGATGTCGTCGATATCCTCTTCGTTAATGACACAAAGAAATCCGATACCCATATTAAAGGTCCTGAACATTTCTTTGCCTGATACGGCACCTTTGTCCGCCAGGAATGAAAAAATAGGAGGTACCTGCCAACTGCTGGAGTCGATGGTCGCCTTGCAGCCTTTGGGTAAAATGCGCGGGATATTATCAAGAAACCCACCGCCGGTATTATGAACCATGCCGGTAATGGTATATTTTTTAAGGACATTGAGAATCGTTTTGACGTATATACGGGTTGGCTGCAGTAATTCCTCGCCAAGAGTCCGGTTCAACTCTTGAATATGGTCATTGACCGAGAGTTTAAGGTCACTAAAACAGATTTTTCTGACAAGTGAAAATCCATTGGAGTGAAGGCCGTTTGAGGAAAGACCAATGATTTTGTTACCAACTTTTATGCCGCTGCCGTCTATGACTTTATCACGGTCAATAATACCGGTAACGAACCCGGCAAGATCATAGTCCCCCTTCTTGTAAAGGCCAGGCATTTCTGCTGTCTCTCCCCCCACAAGCGAGCAGCCGGCCTGCCTGCATCCGTCAGCAATACCTTTAATGACGTCAGTGGCAACGTCTAGTTCAAGTTCACCAGAGGAAAAATAGTCGAGGAAAAAGAGCGGTTTCGCGCCACTGACGATGATGTCGTTAACGCACATGGCGACCAGATCTATACCAATCGTGTCATGTTTATCGCACAATTGGGCTACCACCAGTTTCGTTCCAACTCCATCGGTTGACGAGACCAGAACCGGATTATTGTAATTATCCTTATCTATTGCAAAAAGGCTGGAAAAGCCGCCAATCTCACTCACAACACCGCGCTGATGGGTTGAGGAAACTATATCTTTTATGCCTTCAACAAAGGCGTTTCCTTTATCAATATCTACACCAGCTTCCTTGTATTTTGAATTATTTGAATCTATCATGGCAACAAAGTTTAATTTGAGAATTGCGAAAAGAAAGTGGACAGGCTACCCTGTCAGAAAATAATGTCAGAATCATAGCCGTTTAGATTTTCTTTACTTTCACAGAGCTTTATCGAATAACCGATACTATGCTATTTGTAAACCATATTATTCTGCGAAAACTCTATCTTCGCTACCATAAAAGGCAGGTTGCATTGTTATGAAACTCTTTCTTCTTGTTTTGGGCATGGTGCTGATACTTGAAGGTTTACCGTATGCAGCTGCTCCGGAAAAAATGCGTGAATGGCTGTTGAAGCTCAGTGAAGTTCCTCCTGCAACCTTACGTATTCTTGGAATCAGTTCTCTTTCCTTTGGTTTATTCATCTGCTGGATTGTACAAAAATCAAATTTTTTTATGTAACCGGTTTTTTCATTCCATAAACAGCACCTTTTATCCAGCTGCCTCTTTCCTTTCTTAGATTAACGACTTCGGCCTCAACTATTTGCCAGCCGGCAGCCTCTGCTGTCTGCCGGATATAATTTCTTGAATGGGCGAAGCGTCCGCTCTCCCTGAGGGCGATCTCTTTTGTTTTCTCGGCAAGATCTTCCACAGAAAAATAGAACAAACAATTTGATGTGCCAATTTCAAACAATCTGTTGAAAATATAGTCGATGTCTCCTATGTAGGTAAAAACATCAGCGGCAATGAACAGGTCATAGGAACCCTCGTCAATATCAACAAGGGCATCGTTTATGTTTTTTATGATAAGCAGATCATATATTTTTTTGCTGTCGGCGATTTTTATCATATTTGGAGATATGTCTATCCCGTGAAGTACACTGGCAGAATTTCTGAAGAATTCTCCGACAAGACCGGTACCGCACCCTAGATCAAGGAGTTGATCAAATTGTTTTTGAGCCGATGTGTTGGTAACCATTTCATAGAGTCTCTCCGGCAGGGAATAATGAAGTTTATTTATCAAGCTTTTTTCGTATTGTTTCGAATAGCTGTCAAATACTCCTTTCACATAGGAAGGTGGTGCAGCTGACCGCTGACCTCCGGTGATGGCGGCGAGCATATGATCTGCAGAAGCGTGATCAGGATTAACTTTCAACAGTTGCTTATAATACAATGCAGCCTGCTCGATGAGTCCGATTTTATGTAAAATATAGGCAAGATTATTTAAAGCTGACTGATGGAGGGGTTTCTTCTTTAGCAGTGATTCATAGCATCTGATCGCCTCGTAAAATCTGTCCACTGCATGGTAACAGGCGGCAAGGTTGTAGAGGCTGTCTGTATCGTCAGGGTCCAGTTTGAGCGCCGATTGATAGGATTCTATGGATTGGGCGTAGAGGCCGCATTTTTTCTGACAGATTGCCAGGTTGTAGTATAGATCATTACTTGACGTATTAAGTGATGCTGCAGTTGTGTAATGGCCAAGAGCCTCCTGCGGACGATCTGTTTCAAACAGAAGCAGGGCATAACTGAAATGAAGATACCAGTTATCTTTTATATGCGCGAGAAGCTCTCGGTAGATTTCTTCTGCCTCCTGGTAATTGCCCAGATCATAGTATTCAACTGCTCTGTTAAATAGTGTCAGACTATCGGTTTGCTGAGCTGGATCGGAATTAATCATGTGCGGGAAGGGTATTTGGGGTTTAATAAAGAAATGATGTGCAAATGAGGTAGTTTGTAATATAAATGATGTGCGTCATTATAATAGCAAGTACTTGTGTTGGCAAGATCACTCTTAATGAAATCTAGGGTAGTGAAATGTTACGTGCCGATAAAGGAAAAAGAGAATTGGTAGGGAACGAGGGAATGGTTCTTCTGGATATGGTAAGAAGACTCAACCGTCGTAGTGCTACCGGACATCTAAAGAAACTCATTGAGAAAACACATCCAGCCGATATTGCCTGGATTTTCAGGCATCTCAACGACGAAGAGCGAACCAAAATATTTAGCATCATAGCCAAAACGTCCCTTGTCGGAGATTTACTCAGCGAGCTTGATGATGCGATCTTGATCTCTTTGATTCAGGAGCTGACACCGCAATATCTTGCTGATGTTATAGCAGACATGGCGTCCGATGATGCCGCTGATGTCCTGGAGACTATACCTGAGGAATTTGCCAACGAAATCCGGCGGCACATGGAACAGAAAGACAGGGAAGAAGTTGATGAGCTTCTCCAGTATCACCCTGAATCGGCAGGCGGTCTGATGTCTCCTGATTTCATGAGTCTTGATGAGTACCTGACCGCTGGTGAGGCTATATCGATAGTTCAGCGAATGAGCGAAGAGATGGAAATGGTTTTTTATCTCTACATCACCCATAGCGAAGGGAAACTCGCAGGGGTTATATCGCTTCGTGAACTTTTGATGAATTCACCGGAGAAGAAACTAAAAGATATCATGAACTCCAATGTCATCTCTGTATCTACCGATACAGACCAGGGTGAAGTTGCCCATGTGGTGTCACAATACAACATTCTTGCCGTTCCCGTCGTCGATTCTTCCTATAATCTCGTTGGCATCGTTACTGTAGATGATATTATTGATGTCATCAGGGAAGAAGCGACAGAAGAGTTTCTGCAGATGGCTGGTGCCGGTAAAGACCGTGAGATACTCTTGAAATCGACTCTTGAGAATGCAATGCTCAGGGCGCCATGGCTTCTTGCCAGCTGGGTTGGCGGGGTTATGGCAATAATCATTGTTACTTCATTTGAGCATGAGCTTTCCCAGGTGATCGCTCTCGCTTCATTTATTCCAATCGTCATGGGTATGGGCGGAAACATTGCAACCCAGTCATCAACCATTATTGTCAGAGGTATGGCCACGGGGAGGGTGAACATGAACGCCCTGCTGTCCGTGATACTAAAGGAGACGCGAGTGGGCCTCCTGCTTGGGGTTATCTATGGGCTTTTTCTCGGAATAGTTTCATTCTTTTTCTATCGAGACCCTCAACTGCTTGGCCTTGTCGTTGGAATTTCTATCTTTGGCAGTATGGCGATGGCAGCAATGCTTGGCACCGTGATACCGCTCGTGCTGAAAAGATTTGATTTTGATGCGGCGATTGCCACAGGTCCTTTCGTGACGACCTCAATCGATATTGTTGGCGTCATGATGTACTTTTATATCGCCAAAATTATTCTCGGCCTCTGACCTGAGACGACGGCCGGTAACTATTATTGCAAAAAAAACCAACGAAACAGTTTTCCTTCATGGCCAACAACAATACGCGACGCGGTCCCGGTTCATTTCTTATTCTCTTCGTTATTGTCCTCGCGTTGTGGTTCGCCTTCGGCCCAAAAGATTATAACCAGGTGAACCGAATTGCGGACCCTCGACCAGTCACCGCCCGGGGCACCCTCGCAGAAGATGAAAAAAATACTATTGACATTTTTAAAAACACTTCACCATCTGTCGTCTATATAACCAGTATTGCCTTGCGCAGAGGCTTATTTTCCCTTAACGCCGTTGAGATTCCCCAGGGAACCGGCTCAGGATTTGTCTGGGACAGGGATGGTCGGATTGTCACCAATTATCATGTGATTTCAGATGCCAGCAGAATTCAGGTGACCATGGCGGACCAGTCAGTTCACAAAGCGGTTCTTGTTGGTGCTGACCCTGATAAAGATATCGCAGTATTGCAGGTTAATGCACCGGAAGGAAGCCTGGTGCCGATACCGGTCGGTGAGTCCGTCAATCTGCTTGTGGGGCAGAAGGTGTTTGCCATAGGCAACCCGTTTGGCCTCGATCATACCATCACCTCAGGCATAATCTCAGCTCTGGGCAGAGAGATTCAGGCCATAACCGGAAGAACGATCAGAGGGGTCATCCAGACAGATGCTGCAATCAATCCTGGAAATTCAGGAGGCCCCCTGCTTGACAGTGCCGGCAGGCTGATCGGCGTAAATACGGCTATTTACAGTCCATCTGGAGCGTACGCCGGCATTGGTTTTGCGGTGCCTGTTGAAGAGGTGAACCACGTCGTTCCTCAACTGATACGTCATGGCAGGCTGATTAAGCCAGGTATTGGAGCGTCTCTTGCTGACGAGCGGATAGCACGGAGATTAGGGGTAGAAGGCATTATCATTCTCGATGTTGAAAAGAACGGACCGGCAGAGCTTGCCGGTTTACGCCCGACGACCCAGTACCGAGGTGATATCATTCTCGGCGATATTATCACCGGAATCGGCGGATATCCGGTAAAGTCATATGATGATGTCCGCAATGCCCTGGAGAAGTACAACGTTGGTGATGAGGTGGAGATACGGTTTATCAGGGATGGTCAGCAGGCAAAAACGCTGATTCAATTAATCGCCATCAACTAGCTGGATGACGTCAAGGCTGAATATCTACTGAGCGTTCACGCGCCAGTTCCCTCATGTCGCGTGTTCTGTCAGATTCATCTATTATCTCTTCCCCGACGATTTCTTCAAGGACGTCCTCCATGGAGATCACACCGGTAACAGAACCGTACTCATCAACCACCACAAAGAGATGTTGTCTCTTTTCAAAAAAATCTATCAATACCCGATTAAGAGGCATCGATTCCGGGACAAAGTGGACATCAACCTTTAACTGGTGAAGCTGGTCGTCGAATCGTTGTTCGGCTGCGGCGAGGAGAACTTTTTTGCGCATGATCATACCGGTAACGTTGTCAGAATCGCCATTATAAACCGGTACCCTGCTGTGGCTCGTCAGCCGGTTGATCTGGCTCATCGCTTCACGTAACGGTTATATTTTCGTCCAGTGAAAAGGTAACCGTCCGAGGGGTCATAACCTGCCTGACTGTTTTTTGTTTGAGTTCAATAATATTACTGATCACTTTTTCCTGGGCTTCCTCCAAATGACCCGATTCACGCGATAACGCCGCTATTGTCTGTATTTCCTCGGCTGAGACATTATCATCACTTTGTCCCGCGGGAATCAGCCGGGTGATGAATCGACAAACCAGGACAATCGGCTTAAGGATGATAACCATTAGCTGGAGCGGTCGTGCCACCAGAGGTGCCAGTCGATAGGAAAACGAGACACCAACCGTTTTAGGGATTATCTCTGAAAAGATAAGAATGGTGAGGGTAAATATGCCGGAGAACAGTATTACGTTCCGGTCACCAAAGAGATGGGCGGCCGCAGCGCCTGCAACAGCTGCACCCACCGTGTTTGCAATAGTGTTAAGGGTCAATATCGCGGTAATAGGATCTTCTATATCAGATCGGAGGTTTTGCAGAATAAGCCCTGATTTTCCGTGTGACCTTTTCAACATTTCAACCTGACTGGTTGTCAGTGAATAGAGAACTGCTTCACAAACAGAACAAAGAGAGGAGACAACAATAGCAAGAGAAACTGAAATTACGAGCGTTTGTACCATTTTGATTTTATGTGGTTGTTGTAATAAATGAATTAGTGAATAAAGATAATACTATTATTTTCGGTTTGGATCGAGTCGGTCATCAGGAAGTAAGATAAACTGAAACAGTGTAATTTGCCATTAAACGATTCATTTAAAAAAATTAGGAAGGTATAGATGAAAAATACCAAAATAATCGTCTCAAATAAAGATATTTGCACGTACAGCGGATCACTTGCTGTCGTTCTTATTGATGACAAGAAAAATATACCATCATTTCTCGACAAGCAGATTAAAAGAAAAATCAAGAAAATTTTGAACCTTGGTGATTTCAGCGGGAAGATCGAGGAACAGCTGCTGCTCTATATGGATTCTCCCGGGACTAAAGGAAACGTAACAGCTGAAAGGCTTCTTCTGGTTGGACTTGGCAGTAGCAAAGAGAGCGATAGGGCCCGTCTGCTTGATGGACTGAGGAGCAGTGGGGGATTCATTGCCCAGACCGCAAAGAAAATTAAAGCAGTCGATCTTATGGTGGTCCTGCCTGATTACCTCGAAAAAATTCCAGCTAATGGGGCGGAACAGATCATAGAAGGAATTCTTCTTGGCGACTATCAATTTGTCAAGTACAAGAAAGGGGCAAAACCGGAAGAGAAATTTACCGGTATAAAGAAAATTACCGTTCTTACCAGGAAAAATGTATCTGGCATAAGGAAGGCTGTCAGAAGAGCGCACTATGTTTCAGAAGCCGTTCTGTCGGCCCGTGACATGGCCAATGAACCGGGAAATAAATGGACACCTCAGCATTTTGTCGACTTTGCCAAAGGGCTGGCCAGACAAACATCTCTAACCTGTAAGGTTCTCAATAGAGAACAGATGAAAAAGGCTGGCATGGGCGGAATTATTGCAGTCAGTCAGGGTTCAGCGATTCCGCCTAAATTAATAATCCTTGAGCATGTCCCTCAACGCTTCTCAAAAACAATTCTTCTGGTCGGCAAGGGGCTCACTTTTGATTCAGGAGGTATCAGCATAAAACCATCTGCAGGCATGCAGGACATGAAATACGATATGTGCGGCGGTGCCGCTGTATTATCTGCCATGCAGGCACTTGCAGTGGAACAGCCGGATGTTAAAGTTGTGGCTATTGTGCCCTCTTCAGAAAATTTGTCAGGAGCAAAGGCGGTCAAACCGGGGGATGTCATAACCCATTATAACGGTACCACCTCAGAGGTCGTTAATACCGATGCGGAAGGGCGCCTCATTCTTGCAGATGCACTTTCATATGGGATAAAGCGGTATAAACCTGATTTTGTTGTAGATCTTGCAACATTGACTGGGGCCGTGATTATCAGTCTCGGGCATCACCATACCGGTCTGATGAGCAATAATGACAATCTCGCAGAAAAATTGACCGAATCTGGCAGGATATGCGGAGAGCCCTTGTGGCGATTGCCGTTAGGCGAGGAATACAGCAAACAGATAGAGTCAGAGGTCGCTGATATTAAAAATGTTGGTGGAAAAGAGGGCGGTAGTATCACTGCTGCGGCCTATTTAGAGAAATTCGTTGGCGACACTCCCTGGGCACATTTGGATATTGCCGGTACTGCCTGGGACTTCACCAAAAAATCTTATATACCCAAAGGGCCGTCCGGTACCGGGGTGCGTACCCTGGTTGATTTCATTCGAAGGTGCAAAAAAGAATAATAACAACCTGTTCGAGTGCTCAAGGAGAAAGAGACAAAGGCCCTGTCTTACGGTAAGACAGGGCCTTTGTCATAGCTGGTAACTTTAAGCGTTTAGAGCTTCTCGACATTCTCGGCAGCAGGTCCTTTGGGGCCGTCTACTATTTCGAATTGTACACGAGTTCCTTCTTCAAGGGATTTAAAGCCGTCGCCTGTAATTGCAGAATAGTGAACAAATACATCCGAGCCACCATCGTGTTGAATAAAGCCAAATCCTTTTGCGTCATTAAACCATTTAACTGTACCTTCTGCCATGCCATACTCCTCTGTTCAACCGTCCCTTTATAAGCAGGGGACTCAATTTAATAGGTGATTCGCTCAAACGAATCAAGAATTCAAGTTGCGTTTGAGAGAACCAAACATTCAATTCAGACAAGTTAAATGATAAATGTTCTTATAAATTGATTGCTTACGTCACTTCAATGGCAACAGATTTTTCTTAGCATAAGATTTTCATAAAGGCAAACCATTTATTGGATAAATCAACAAATTTAAAAAAATGAGGGAGAATAGATGAATCAGGAAGTAAAAAAATGATTAATTAAATCGTAAAGGGTAAAGAGATGGTATCACCATGGTCAGCGACTGTTGGTGTTGAAAAAGTTGATTTAGCCAATACCCGTCTTAATAATGAGCCTTTTGCAAAACTAGGCATTTTGTTAGAGATCAAGGCATGAGAAAAAATTTTACCACAGGCATATGTATGATATTCCGAGGATAAAATTTTGAGCATAACGCAAAGATCGGGCAAAAGGACAGTTTTGCATAAGGCTCTAATGAAAAGAAATTCAGCTCATCAGGGGCATAGTTTAACAAGGTGCAATAATCAATTGATGAACAAATTAATTCAGGAATAAATGTGCTTTACGATTTCCCTTTTAAATCCCAATATATTGAAATATCAGGCAGCAAACTTCACTATCTGGATGAAGGTGAGGGACCTGCACTAGTACTGCTGCATGGAAACCCGACATGGAGCTACTACTATCGTTACCTCATACCGGTCTTGTCGAGAAATTTTCGAGTGATCGCCGTTGATCATATGGGCTGCGGTTTTTCGGATAAACCCGCCAAATACAGCTATACACTTGCCAGGCACATTGAGAACCTTACGATATTAATTGATTCCCTGAATTTGGACTCCCTTTCTCTTGTCGTTCATGACTGGGGCGGTGCCATTGGGTTTGGCTATGCAACCAGGTTTCTTGATAAAATTGAATCAATTGCGGTTCTCAATACAGCGGCATTCCGTTCCCAGCGAATTCCACTGCGAATACGGCTGTGTCGGTGGCCGATTATCGGGGAAATTATCGTAAGGGGGTTGAATGGTTTTGCCTGGCCGGCAACGTTTATGGCAGTGCAAAAGAAAATGTCCAGAAAGACAGCTTGTTCTTATCTTCAACCATATGATTCCTGGAAAAACAGAATTGCCGTGTATGGATTTGTCAAGGATATTCCGCTTGAAAAAAATCATGTCTCTTATGAAACGCTCTTTTCAATTGAAAAGAGACTGCCGGAAATAAGAGCAAGAGGTATTGCGATGCTGGTTGCCTGGGGAGGAAAGGACTTCTGTTTCAATGATCACTTCTACGGGCAGTGGCAGATGCATTTTCCTGATGCAAGCTATCACTACTTCAAGGACTGTGGTCATTACCTTTTGGAAGATGGGCATAATCGTGTTGAACCGATTATTGAAGATTTCTTTAAGGGCACGCTTTTACAGTAAACGACCACGCCTAAAACGCCTGGTCGTTTCAATGAACAGTGTGATTCGCTGACATAGCCGGCGGTTTTGCTGATTCATGGTAAAACCACTGTGAATAATAAAATATAAAAAGATAGATGCATAATATAGCTTGGAAATTATCTGAAACCGCTGCGAAAAACGGGAACAGGACAGGACTTGTCGAGGTCAGCAGCGGGCGTTCGCTATCCTTTCATGAACTTGATAAGCTTGCGGCCCAGTATGCTGCTTATCTGGATTCTCAAGGGGTAGAAGCAGGGAAGAGAGTGATGTTGATGGTAAAACCCTCAGCTGATTTTATTTGTCTGACTTTTGCCCTGTTCAGGATAGGAGCTCCGGTAATACTTATTGATCCAGGAATGGGGTATAAAAACCTGCTAAAATGTATCGCCGGGGTTAAACCTGACTACCTTGTCGGCGTTCCCCAGGCACTATTGTTCCGCACAATTTTCAGAAAATCATTTCGAACGGTTAAAAAAAGTTTTAGTTGTGGAAAATTATTCGGGATGCCAGGTACTGACATAAGAGAAAAAGCACTGCTGCACTCCCCATCACAACTCATATTTGATGCCAGTGATGATTCTCTTGCAGCAATAATTTTTACAACTGGATCGACAGGCCCACCGAAAGGAGTCCGCTTTGAACATGCCATATTTTCCAGCCAACTCAGGTATATAGAGCAATACTATGAGATTGGACCTGAAGATGTTGACCAGCCCGGCTTTCCACTCTTTGCTCTCTTTTCAACAGCCCTTGGGGCCTGTGCGGTAATCCCTGACATGAACCCGTCACAGCCGGCACGGGTGAATCCTGAAAAATTCATCTCCTCAATCCTTAAATATCAGGTTACCTATTCGTTCGGATCTCCGGCGATCTGGAACGTGGTCAGTAAATATTGTCTGAAAGAAGGAATACGATCCAGCTCTTTAAAGAAGATATTAATGGCCGGGGCGCCGGTATCCGGAGAGCTCATCGAACGTGCCTACGGCTTAATGGAAGAGGGCGGAAAAATATTTACGCCATATGGTGCAACCGAGAGTCTGCCGATTGTTTCAATTGAAGGGCGGGAAATTCTTGAGAAAACCTGGGATAAGACCAGGACAGGCCATGGAACGTGTGTCGGCAGGCCCCTCCCAGGGATAGAGGTAAAAATCATTGAAGCGACATCGGACCAGCTGCATTCCATTGCTGATTGTACTGAACTTCCTGCAAATGAGATTGGAGAGATTATTGTTAAAGGAGACGTCGTTACACGCAGCTATGATAATAATCGGTTGGAAACTGAAATGAGTAAAATAACTGACGAAAAGGGTTTTTGGCATCGTATTGGAGATGTCGGCTATTTTGACAACAATAAAAGACTGTGGTTTTGCGGACGTAAAGCCCACAGAGTTGTCTCTCAAAAAGGTGTTATGGATACGATCCCCTGTGAAGCAATAATAAACGAACACCCATGTGTTTACCGTTCAGCACTGGTCGGTCTTGATCAGGGAGATGATTATGAAATACCGGCCATTATTATTGAATTGACAGAACAGACCGATCGCAGTGCTGATATTGTTTTGCAAGAAGTGCGTCAACTGGCAGAAAACCATATTAATACCAGAGATATAGAGCATTTCCTGATACACCCTTCGTTTCCCGTTGATATCAGGCATAATGCCAAAATTTTCAGGGAGAAACTGAAAGTCTGGGCAGAAAGGAAAGGTGCATAATTACCATGAGGAAGGTTCTCGTAACGGGCGGCGGCGGATTTGTTGGCAGTGCAATTGTCAGGTCTCTGTTAAAACTGGACTGCCAGGTTTTTGTTGCCGGGAGAAACAGGTATCGCCGAATTGAGGAGATAGGAGCAACCTGTCTGCTGGGTAATATCAGTGATCGAGACTTTACCATGCAAATCTGTGATGGTATTGATACTGTATTTCACACAGCCGCCAAGGCAGGTATCTGGGGGAAATGGCAGGAATATAATGACACCAATATTATCGGTACCAGGAACATTGTTGATTCCTGCAAAACTCGCGGTGTCCAGAACCTTGTTTACACATCAACACCGTCAGTGGTTTTTGCAAACAAAGATATCGTCAGTGGCGATGAGTCTCTGCCGTATGCAGAAACGTATCTTTGTCACTATTCCAAGAGTAAAGTCATTGCAGAAAAATATGTGTTGAAAAATAATGGCCCTGGTCTGAGAGCATGCGCTATCAGACCGCACCTGATCTGGGGGCCGGGTGATCCTCATCTCGTGCCGAGACTGCTCGAAAAAGGCAGAAAAAGGGAACTGAAAATAGTCGGATCTGGTAACAATCTCGTGGATATCAGCTATATAGACAATGTCGCCCATGCGCACCTGCTGGCTGCGAAAAATCTTGAAGAGAGCGGCGAAACTGCCGGAAACGCTTACTTTATCGGACAGGAATCTCCAGTCAAGCTGTGGCGCTGGATCAACGACCTCTACCGTGATCTGGGAATTCCTCCAATCACCAAGAAAGTGCCCTTTAGAGCAGCCTATATAGCTGGTTTCCTTCTCGAGCTCATACACCGCTTGCAGGGCAACCCAAATGAGCCCAAAATGACGCGCTTCCTGGCCCAGCAGCTGGCTCGATCGCACAGTTTTTCTCACGATCGGGCCAGGAGAGACTTTGGCTACCGGCCAATTGTTACGCTGGAGGAGGGGCAGAAAAGATTATTACAATGGTTGAACAGAGATGATCATAAGAAGACTTTTTAAAACGACAGCTTTACTTCTCGCCATCAGCATCATTCAGATTGTCGCTCCCCGTTATTCGTATGCTTTCAGCGTGGGAGAAGAGCGAGAGGTCGGAGAAAAACTTCTCTACGCAGTTCGTGCAGCGTTCCCGATTGTCGGGGAACCAGATATTCACCAATACATAAACACTCTTGGGAGTGAAGTCCTTGCTGTCGCAGGGATCCAATACTTTGACTATCGATTCTATGTTGTTGAGAGTGACCAGTTTAATGCCTTCGCTGCGCCGTCAGGACTGATTTTCTTTTATACAAAACTGATTGAATCCATGAATAATGAAGATGAACTGGTTTCAGTTCTGGCCCATGAAATAGGTCATGTTGTCAAGCGTCACCTGGCCTCAAGAATGCAGAAAGGGAAAATCGTCAATTTTGCCTCTCTCGGGGTCGCACTTGCTGCAATAGCTTTTGGCGGAGGAGGTGCAGCCGCCCAGGCACTGCTTACAGGATCACTTGCTGCTGGCCAGTCAGCTCAGCTTCATTTCAGCAGGGAGGATGAGATCGAGGCTGATTTACTTGCTTATAAGTGGATGAATGATCTCCACAGGGATCCTTACGGCCAGAAGGAAATGTTAAAAACCATGCGGAGAATTACCCGCTATAGGATGGGTCAGATTCCACAATATCTTCTTACCCATCCAAACCCTGAAGCAAGACTCGATTACGTGGAAGGGCTGCTGGCAGCTGATCAAAGTTTACCGGTTGAAAGAAGCTCGAAACATGATTTCTCCTTTCTCAGGTTCAAATACCGGCTCATGTCAATTGTCAAAGACAACAAGGCCGCGCGCGCATATCTGGTCAGTAAGATGAGCGATTCCAGGTCTTCTGAATTTGATGTTACCATGGCCCGTTATGGCCTGTCCCAGTTGGATCGTAAAGAGAATAATCTTGAGCGTGCCCTCTCACAGCTGGACAAAGTAATTGAGGCGCTGCCCGGCAAGCGGATCCTCAATGTTGACAGAGCGATATTGCTTGCTGAGATGGGGGAGGTTGAGCAGGCGAAAACCATTCTGAAGAATGAAGTCAGCAATGACCCGTTTGATATGTACGGGACTTTTCATCTTGCAGAATTATTGGATAAAACCGGAGAGACAGAAAACGCGCTGCGGCTGTTCTTCGATGTATCGTATGAAATGCCTGAATATTCTGCCGTGTATTTTAAAATCGGCAGGATATTTGCTCAACAGGGAAAGGAACTGGAATCCAGATTTTATCTCGGTAAATACAATCTCTACGAAGGACAGTTAAAGCTCGCTGCTTCTAATTTTAAACAGGTCTCAAAGAGCAGCCAGGCAGGCCAGAAGCTGATAGATGAAAGTGAACAAATGCTCAGCCTTATCGAGCGTTTAATGGAAAAATAGGTGATATTCATGTGGCCAATTTACGTCTGAAGTAGATTAAGTACTCCTGATTTCCTTTTGGCCCCTTGATTGATGACGGTATTACTCCGATCGTTTGTATATCTAACGATCTGCCAAACGCTTCTATCATCTCTATCGCTTTCAGGCGTAATTGCTCATCCCTGACAACACCTCCCGCTCCAACCTCATTCTTTGATAGTTCGAATTGCGGTTTAATCAGGGCGATGATCCTGCATGTCGAAAGAAAAAATGGCAGTACTGGAGGGATCACCTGTCTGAGTGATATGAAAGAAGTATCGAAAACTGCAAGGTCAAGCGGTTGAGAGATATGCTTGGCGGAGATATTTTTTACATTTAATCTCTCCTGTACCGTTACTCGTGAATCTGTTCTTAATTTCCAGTCCAATTGACCATACGCTACATCAATGGCGAAAACGTGACGTGCACCATGCTGGAGAAGGCAGTCGGTAAAGCCCCCGGTCGAAGCCCCGATATCGGCACAAACCCAACCTTTGGGATCAATGTTGAAGTGAAGCAGCGCTCCCTGGAGTTTTATTCCGCCACGGGAGACATAGGGACTCTCTTTTTTAATACGGATCTGTGTGTCAGGGCGATAACATGTGCCGGGTTTGTCTGCAATCTCTTCTACTACGAAAACCTTGCCGGCCCTGATTAAAGTTTCAGCTTCCTTGATGGAGCCGGCAAGTTTTTTGTCAACAAGAATATGGTCAAGCCTTCTTTTTTTAGGTTCAGCCACAACCTACATCTTGTCTAATAATTGCTGTGCCTGGGCAGCCTCAGAAGATTCCTTGTATGAGGCGATAAGCTTCTGGTAGAGAATGCGCGCCGTATCGCTGTCATTGAGTTTTTCAAAAGCCATTCCCTGGCGAAGCATGGCGGCTGGAGCTTTCGAGCTTGAAGGGTTGTTGGTGATAATATTCTGATAATCAAGAATTGCCTGATCATACTCTTTAAGAGCGAATAAACATTCTCCCATCATATATCTGGCATTAATAGCTGCCTCAGAATTTTCCTGATTTCGGGTTAACTCCTCAAAAGCTCTGTATGCCTCTCGGTATTCACCTTTCTGGTAGAGATTTCCAGCATTGCCAGATGGGGGACTGACGGCAGCAGGGGCAGGGGCAGGTACCGGAGGCGTGCTGGTCGGCGCCGGGCTTGGAGAGGAGGCAACCGGACTGGCTGATGCAGTTACATTGAACACACTTTTCTTTTTATCGGCTCTTATTTTTGCTGGGGCGCCACTTGAACTCGCTTTGCTGGCCGCCTCTGCTTTTGCTCTGGCGGCAGCAGCGGCTTTTGCAGCAGCCTCTGCCTTGCGCCTCGCATCTTCTACCCGGGCGTTCTGGATAGCCTGTAGATTGTCCTGCTGGAGCTTGAGCTGATCGGCCAGTTCGTCTATACTGCGATCTTTTTGAACTATTTCCTGTTCAAGGCGCTTCAGTTCTGCAGCCCGCTTTTCTTCTTCGGTCTTGGCATAACTCTTGAAAGCGTTTTCCAGTTCCTTATTCTGTTCCGTCAACCGGCGATTGAGGTGTCCTGTTTCCTCAAGGTCGCTCTTGAACTGCAGAAATTCCTGGTAAAGCTGATCCATCTGGCTGGCTGATGATGCCTGCCGTTTCTGTAGATTGTCTATGGTTGATGTTTCAAGCTCGCCAACCTTCTTGTTGAGCTGACGCAGCTGGTAATGAATCTGGTTAAGTTCGTCCTGTGATGCGCACTGGACAAGAAGCGGCGATACGGCAAGGGCGAATAGAAGTGTCAGGGCGGATTTGTTTATAGTAGATCGCATGTCGTTTTTTGTCTCATCTAGTTGTATTTTACTGCCCAGCGTGGGTACGTCTGACTGCCGGGGAAGGAAAATAACATTCTTTGATAATTTCCGTTTTTCATTATTCCATAAATCTTGTGACCACTGCCATCTCTTTTTGCAAAAATAATCTGATTTCCATCCGGAGACCAGGACGGTGATTCATGATGGGTGTCGTCTTTGGTTACCTGGACCGAAGAGCTTTCCTGAAATGGATTGAGGGTGCACAACTGATAAATACCGTTTCTTAAACTGCTGTACACCACCAGGTTCTCTGTGGGAGACCATGACGGTTCAGCATTTTCAGTACCTTCATAGGTTAAGCGACGAATTTTACCGGTCGACAGTTCCATGCTATAGAGCTGGGGTTTCCGGCTTCTGTCTGAGACAAAAACGATATACTTGCCATCAGGGGAATATGTCGGTGACACATTGATTCCAGACTTTTCTGTCAGTTGTTTGATTATTTCGCCCTTGCGATTAATGAGAAACAGATCAGGGTTGCCGTTCTTGGATAAGGTTACAACCAGCTGATTGCCATTTGGCGACCAGGCCGGGGCAAGATTCATACCTTTTCGCTTGGAGATTGCCTGGGTGGTCTTTGTCTGCCTGAGGTCCGTGATATAAAGATTCTGGTTACCGCTGTGATATGAAGAATAGGCAAGATGCGTTCCGTCAGCGGAAAAACGGGGAGAAACAACAAGATTTCTATGCCTGGTTACCTGTCGCAGCTTGTTGCCCAGTATATCGGTGATAAAAATTTCTTTTTCCCGCTTATCTGCAGGTTGTGAAACAAAGGCAATCTGGGTTGATGCGATTCCTGGTCTTCCGGTCAGCTCCTTCACTACGGTATCAGTAAATTTATATATCATTTCATTGGTTTGTGATGAAGGACCTTTATAGGATTTACCCATCAGCATATCGCCGGCTGCAACGTCAAGAAGGCGCATTTCCATGCTGATTGTGTCCTTGGATATCGAGTACTGGCCGATAACGGCAAAATCAGCTCCGAGGCTTTTCCATTCCGCTCCATCACTGCCAACATATTTCGTGGATGGAATGACCTCTATAACTCCATGAAATTCTAGGGTCTTTGTGAGTGTTTGTGAAAGATTACGACCATATTGCTGTTTTACATTGTCCAGATCACTGTTTTGAAACCAGGGGACGGCAAACAGTATTTTTCTTGCCTCTGGTGAAGAAATATCAATGTAGGCACGTTGAGCAAACGCATTTGTATGAGGCAGTACAACAGCCAGACAGACCAAAAATACTCTCAAGATGTAGAATGATTTCATAGTTGCGATATTAAGTTAAATTATTGAATACTTCCGGGCCTGAAACGTAAACCAATCTCTATCTGTTCCTGGCGGAGTGCTGCCGGGATCGGAGGTAAGGGATCAGCGTCCTGCAAGGTCTTCCTAACATACTGATCAAAGGCTGAATCACCTGAACGTTTTTCAAAGAATTGTTTAATAATCCTGCCATTTTTTGAAATAGTAATTACCACGATTGCCGACAATCCAGGATCCCAGCTTTTAAATTCAGGCAACGCCCAGTACTGAGTTACATGGTTCATGATTGCTCCGTGATATTGGGTAGACAGCGCAGATTTAGCACCGGAAGAAGCGGTTGTTCTGGTGGTGCTGCTTTTTGGGCTGCTCCTTACCTGATTCCTGACAGCGGCCAGCTGCTGTTCCAACAGTTTCTGCTGCCTTTCAGCCTCTTCTGCGGCAAGCCTTGCCTGTTCAGCTGCCAATTTTTCTGCCTGGAGCGCTTCTGCTATGGACTGCCGTTTCAGTATTTCCAATTGTTTTTGTTTTTCAATTGTCTGATCGGGTTCATTAATAATCTTTTTTTTGATTTTTCTTTTAAGAGGCTTGATAGACACAGCTTTTACAGGTTCAGGGGGAGGCGCTGTCTTGATCGGCTCGAGGACAGGTGCCTGTTTCTCAGTCTTAACCGGATCAGGTTGTGGTGCAACCGTTGGTTCCGGAGGTTGAGGTGGCGCTGCCGCCTGCTCAGCTGCCGGTTCGCTGAAATCGATAAGATTGACCGTATAAATGTCCTCAAATTTTGGCCGCGGTTTCATTAGCCCGGGAAGAAACATGATACTGAAGGCGAGAAGTATATGAAAACCGATAGCCAGGTTGAGAGGAATCGTCCAGTTGTTGTAACTATCGTATGTCAAGGTATACTGCTTGGCCACTATGTTATTCTTTCTTATCTGACGGTTGGGTTATCATACCGAGTTTATCAAAACCTGCTTTTTTTATGTCAGCCATAACCGAAACAACGATGCCGTACGCCACTGACTTGTCAGCTTTCAGGTAGATAGGCTTTTCTTTCACGTCTTTGCCGTATTTTGCCAGTTCCTGAAGGAGTACTTTTTGGCTGACAGAAAATTTATCGAGACTGATTTTTCCGTCCTTGTCAATGGTGACCACAATCGGGTTTTCTTCCTGGCGCAATGACTTAGTAGTCGTTTCAGGAAGATCAACATCAAGTCCCTGAGTCATCATCGGGGCGGTTACCATAAAAATAATGAGCAGAACGAGCATCACGTCAACAAGGGGTGTGACGTTGATGTCGGCCACCAGGTTTTTCCGGCCGTTGCCGTTTAATGGTCCCATAATAACGTAAAGTTCAAACCCTGCTTAAAAGATCACGTTCAACAAGATTGAGAAAATCCGTTGAGAAACTCTGAACATCGTATTGTATATTCGTCAGTTTGTTAGAGTAGTAATTATAAAAGATGACCGCAGGAATGGCGGCCGCCAGTCCTGCTGCAGTGGCAACAAGAGCCTCGGAGATACCGGGTGCAACAACGGCAAGGGAGGCAGAGCCCCGCTGGCCGATATCATGAAAAGAGACCATAATTCCCCAGACAGTTCCAAACAGTCCGATAAATGGAGTCGCACTTCCAGTGGTCGCTAAAAAGGCAAGCAGGCTGCCGAGTTTATTAATCTGCTGGTCTTCTGCCTTTCTCAGTGCCCGTTTGAGGTTATCCATGGTGGCCAGCTGCATCTCAAGTGTCTCTATCGTGGTGCCTTCTGCACGATTTCTAATCTTGTTAATTTTCTTTAACTCAGAAAATCCAGTTGTAAAAACGGTCGCTTCAGGGCTGAAGGAAAATTCTTC
Organism: uncultured delta proteobacterium; assembly: GCA_963710015.1. GTDB lineage: Bacteria > Desulfobacterota > Desulfobulbia > Desulfobulbales > Desulfocapsaceae > MADRE3. The sequence continues at coordinate 236,926 of CAVPYP010000004.1, forward strand.
GGCGGCTGTATTGGCTTCATTGAGATTATTGGAAGACCAGAACGATTCGAGAAAGTCTTCCGAGTCCAGTCTGACATTTCTAAAGAGACGTGCTTTCATGAAAATGATGGACCAGGAAACAATGGAGAAAAATAGCAGCAGAAGCATGACAAACTGACCGACAGGTCCGGCATGCAGGATCATTTGGGTAATTGAAAGTTGCACAATAGATTCCTTTGAAAAAACGACCAAGCAGAAAAAAACGGTTATATAAAATAGTGCCAGAGATACTTACCCGGGCCAGCCAATTTTACCTTTTTTATCCAAAAGGTCAACCGCCCAGAATATTCAGAAATAATAAGTTAGCTCAATTGCTTGTTTGTCTCAGATTAACGACAATCAGGGTGACACAAGAGCACAGGAAAACTCTGTTTTAACGGCCATTTCTCCGTTCACGTGAGCGGTACCTTTAAAAAAACAGACCGATGAAATTGTTTCCGTCAATTTAACCCGTAACTGGATAGTTTCTCCGGGCAGTACCGGACGTTTGAACCGGGCACCGATGATTTTTGTCAACACCGGTATCTGACCTTTCCCTGAAGGCCCTGCTTTTTCAAGAATTGTTGAGATGAGCAGGGCACCAGTCTGGAAAATAGACTCACAGAGGAGGACACCGGGCATGAGCGGCTGTCCCGGGTAATGACCCTGAAAAATGTCTAGATTTTCAGGTATTTTTTTCTCCGCCACTATGGAATGAGCAGTTCTTTCAATAATTTTGTCTACCCAGAGAAAAGGTGGTCTGTGAGGAATGAGCGAGGTTATCGCAGTCGAATCTTTCATTTTAGAGTCCTCCGGTAACTTCCAGTACGGCACCGGTGATATATGAGGCTTGAGGAGAAGCCAGAAACAAAACTGTACTCGAAACTTCTTCAACCTTTCCAAATCTTCGCATCGGAACCATTTTTTTATAAGCACGCAACTGATCTTCAGGTAAATCGCTGATGAAATCGGTATCGATAAAACCTGGAGAAACACAATTTACGGTAATCTTCTTTCTTGCAGTTTCTTTTGCCAGGGTTTTTGTCAAACCAATTTGACCAGCCTTTGATGCCGCATAGTTTGCCTGACCCTGAAATCCAAGATAGGAAACGGGGGAGGTGATATTGATAATTCTGCCATATTTCTGCTTGAGCATTAGGGGGACAGCAGAACGGCACATATTAAATGTTCCTGTCAGATTTACGTCTATAACCGACTGCCATTGATCCTGTTTCATTAACGCGGTCAGAGCATCCTGTCTGATGCCTGCACAGTTAATTAAAATATCTACAGCGTTATGTTCGTCTTCGACCTGTGTAAAGAAGGATCTAACACCATTTTCATCTGAAACATCACAGCAAAAAAGTGAAATGTCGAGGTCGTTGGCCGAGCATTGTGCCTTAAATTGTTCGGCGGCCTCCCTGTTTCCTCCGTAGAGACCAAAAACAACTGCACCTTGTTCTAAGAATGCGGCAGCAATAGCTTTTCCGATTCCTCTGGTTGCCCCGGTAACTATGACCTTCTGACCTTTAAATAGATCCATCACCATACCTGTTTTAAAGCCCTCTGACATAACTGTCCACATCGTTGGCAACAATAACACCGTAATTTATTGCTCCCAGCCATCCAGACATGATGATTCCGACTGACCCGACATGGAAGAGCCCGTCAATTTCCTTGAATATCGATCGAGATATATCAAGCCCTTCGAACTTTGTACCAAAGGAAGACCCTTTGGTGTGCAGCGTGTAACGATTAAAGGTTCTTGGCGTGGCAGCCTCTACCCAGTCTATTTTTGATTTAACATCAGGTATATAGCGCTGAAGATCGGTGATAGTTCGATCAACCATCTGCTGCTTTGAGGAGATATACTCCTGGTCGCTCATCTGCATCCAGTCATCATATCGGCTATTCATAGATGCCACAACTGTGTAACGATTATGACCGGGTCTTGTTTTGGGGTAATAGACTGAAAATGTTTTTGATCTGGTGTTTACGTCAAGCAGTTCGGAGGAATCAAATTCAGGTGATTGTGAAGTAAATATCAAATCACCGATTTCATCGATTGAGCATTGCTCTTTTATACCAATGTAAACTTGAGCACTGGAGTTGTTAACCCTTATCTTGTCAGCTTTCTCGAGAAATGGTTCGGAAAAATGCTGCCGCCCGGTGAGGTTATGTACTGTGTTGGTAATTCCACTGTTAGAGACAATGGCAGATGCAGAAATAAACGTTCCGTTAACTTCCACTCCGCGAATTTTTTTGTTTTTTACAACCACCCTGTCAACCTTTGCACGAGTACAGATGGTAACCCCATTCTTCTCCAGTTCTGCCATCATGAGATTAATGAGCTTGTCGGTACCGCCTTCAAAGGTAAATACGCCTTTATTCATGAAGTTTGAAAAAACAATGCCATAGGTGATTGCGGGATCATCAAGTGTAGAGCCGTTTGCATAAGTGATCGGCTCCATGAGCAGCCGGTGCACATCGCTTCGTCCCGGAAAAAATTCCTCAAAAAGCTCCTGGGTCGTCATTGCCTGGTCATCATAAAAATTCATACCGGCAACGCGCTTGAAAAAACGTTCGATGACCTGCGGATCAATACCAAATCGCGTTTCGAGTATTGAGGTGAAATCGGCCCTGTCGAAGGTTGTTTTCAAGGTAAACTGGGGATTGTCAAAAACAATGTCCTTCAATTGAACAATGGAATCCATGATTTGGCGATTCCAGTATTTCTTGCAGGTTTTAATCATACCGTAGGGAAAACCATGCAGTGAGATGTCAAATATATGGCCTTTTCGCTTGAACCAGGTCGCAAGTCCACCAAGCCGGTGGTGGTGTTCGAGCAAAAGTACAGAATGACCGGCGTTTGCGAGTCGATTGGCGGTGGTCAACCCTCCAAGACCGGAGCCAATGACAATAATATCGTATGAATTATGAGCTTGTTTTAAAGGTATTGGCATCTTAAATATATGTGCTGCAATTAAAGCCTGGATAAAATGTGTTGGTTGACAATCGTTACGCCGCTGAGCATTGAACCGACTATTCCGAGAAATCCCTGGTCAGTCCCCGCGATGAATAGATTCTCGTACTCTGTTCTTCCATCCTTGATTTTGTTGGGACTGCCGTAAATTGCACCTTCAATTTTTCCGGTATAGCGCTGAATGGTTACTGGCGTAAAGGTGTCCTGAAAGGTTATTTGATCAGTAAAAGTGCCGATTATCTGTTCAGCGATTCCTGAAGATCGTACAGCGATTTCTTCTTTCAACCGTTCATATTTGTTTTGATCAGAGGATACATTATGCCAGATGTCAAAATTGGCAAGATGTGTCGTCCGGACTTCTATAAAATCTCTTGATTTTTCAGACCCTTCAAAATTAAAGGGAAGGCAGATTACACCACTCGATAAATCTACACTGTCAGCAGGTTTTCTGAAAGAGAAACGATTTCCGCTATTGTAAAATATACAGGTCCTATCTTGAGGAAGTCGTTTACGCATTGAGCCTGGAAGCTGGAAAATGTTTTCAATGAAACCAAGGCGATTTAATTTTGTCTCTGGTGACCTATGGCCCAACTTAACAGCGGTCTCTTCTGAGCCAATAGTACTGACAAGAAAATCACAGGTAATCTCCTCATCATTGTCAAGGATGACTGAGTGTACCTTTCTGTTTTTATGCGTTATGCGTTTAACCGGGGTGCGCATTCTGATTGTACCGCCGAAGAGCTCAAGTTTTTCAAGGAGAAGATCAAGAAACTCCTTTATGCTGCCCTGGGGTCTGAACATGCCCTCCTGAAAGATAGAGCGGAACATAATTACAAATTGACTGAAATCGATATCATCTTCCCAGCTGGACCCGTAGAACAGCAGCGGACATAAGATCATATCGATAAGGTTCTGATCAGGTATATACCTTTTTAGTACCTGCCTGGCTGATACATATGGACCAGGAAGAAATGGATCAGAGCCGTCAAGGTAACTGACAAGACGTGAGAAACCATCCGAGGACGAGGGAAATTTTGAGTCAATTTCACTACGCAGCAGTTCAAAATCATTAGAAAAAACCAAAGACTGTCCGGAGGGAAAATGTACTTCACTCTTGATCTGCTGAAGTAATCCGATTTCTTCCCTGCGGATTTTCAGCTGACGCAGCAATCGATTAAGCGGCGCTTTCTTAAGCGACTTCGGCGCGAAATTGGTGATCGCATGAAGCCCTGTTTCAAAAAGGTGATTATTGCGATAATAATAGGAGTTGAGTCCACCCGCTCGAGAATGTTTTTCAAGGAGGAGGACATCATCGTTGAATCTTGCTAATCGGATGGCAGCAGCCAGTCCTGAGAGCCCGGCACCAATGACAAGAAACCTTGCGTGCACGAATTAAGCGTCTTTCAGAAGCGGCTCAAGATAATTGACACAGCTTGTTAACGTTGCAAGATGCGGGTAATCTTCTTCAGGTACCTGTAATTGGTAACGTTTTCTTAATTCCATGACGATATCGAGAAAATCCATCGAATCAAGTTCCAGTTGGTCGCGCAGCGGCTGATCTGGGTCAAGATTGTCGAAATCGGCATCTTCATCGATATCTTCAATAATTTCAATAATTACATCTTTTATACTATCACGTGTCATTTAGATCTCCGGCGACCAGTGAATTTATTTGTCTTGGAATGAAACCCCTAATTCGGCAGGGAATCAAATACTTTTTTGCAAAACTGTCCTTTTAACACATTTTAGAGAACTTTATCATAATTTTTTTGTGAATTACTAAAAAAAATTGTGGGTCTTGTTATATTTTTTTAACGATAACAGTTGAATTGATACCCACCATCCCGAATGAATTGTTGAGTATTGTAGTAACCGAATCACATTCAACAGGAGTGTTGCAGACCAGATTAGGAAGTGCACATTCGGGATCAAGTTCTGTCACATTGATGGTGGGATGAACCATGTTATCTTCGAATGAAGGCAGGTTTGCTGCAAGTTCGAGTACCCCAGCAGCCCCCATGGCGTGGCCTATAATACTTTTGGTATTATTGATATAGGTGTCTGGACAGTCTGCAAAAACCTTTTTAATTGCCTTGCACTCTTCAATATCCCCCTGTTTTGTCCCTGTGGCATGGGTGGAAACAATATCAATTTGAGACGGTTTCAGATCTGCTCTTTCAAGGGCGAGATTCATGCACTCAACCTGTCTCTCTGCCAGCGGCAAAACAAAGTCAGCAGCATCTGAGTTCATCGCGTAACCAACAATCTCACCGTAGATCTTTGTTCCCCTTGAGCGAGCATTTTCCAGGGTTTCAAGGATATACAGACATGCACCTTCTGATATGACAATACCATTTCTGTTTATGTCAAATGGTTTACTTGCTTTGCGTGGGTCATCGTCTCTGCCGAGAGCCCCCTGTGCCTTGAAGCTGGCAAATATGCCAAATGAGCCGGTTGATTCGGAGACCCCACCGGCTATTGCCATGTCAACTTCACCGAGACGGAGCATCTGTACGCCCTGAATGAGTGACGCGTTTCCGGCGGCGCATGCCGCACCTATGGAGTAGTGAGGGCCGGTTATCCCAAGGCTCAGGGTGATTTCTCCGGCGGGATTATTGAGGACCGTTCTGGGGTTGTGGTGATGAGTCCAGTAATCAACATTATAATCAAAACATTTAATGTTATATATCTCGTTTTCAGTTTCCACGGTGCCGTGTTCTGTAAGTCCGATATAGACGCCGGTCCTTGATTTCTGGTAATGCTCAGGGGTCAGACCTGCGTCTCCCAAGGCTTCGTGGGCGCAATAAACAGCAAGACAGCCTGCTCGAGTTCCTCTTTTATTTTCTTTTTTCTTTCGATACTTTGTCTCTTCAAATGAGCAGATCCCTGCCGGCGCTTTACCAAAATATCTCAGTTCGATTTCCTGTATATTGCTCTCACCTTTTAATACTTTCTGGCGAAATTCGGAAAGGTTGTCTGCATTGGGAGCAGCAAGACCGATACCGGTGATCACAATTCTTTGATTATCTGTAAGCATAATTATATGTTACGGTCTATGGAGTTAATAAATAATGACTTAATTACACGTGGGCACATCCACACTTAAAGGAGGTATTATCTATGACACTTTTGAAAAATATACAAGTATAACTCATAAGAACAAGGGAATTTGCTTTTAATTAGGGCCCTCCGCTGTTTTTCATTTTTTTAGTAACTGCGGCATAAAAGCAGAAAAATAGTAACTATTAATATCTATCATCTTGTAATTATGTGATTAATCTTGACCTCTGCTTTTAGAAAACGTAGTCTTATAGATGAGCAGTCGTATAAAAGAGCCTGATACTGGAATCAGACAACTGGAGTACCGGTTATAAAAAGATGAGGACCTAGATGAAATCAGCCCCAAAGCCGCATCGTGACGGCATCTTCCTGGTCACAGCTGAACAATCGTGCCCGCTCTACAGCGTGGGAGACGAGCTGAAGGTTGAGAATTTCAGTTTGACCGTGTCTGATTTCAAATCTGGCTGCCTGCAGCTGTCTAACGATCTGTCCGAAATCGTCACCGCAAAAGAAGGTTTCAGCACGATACCGACTGTCAGCAGAAAAAAAACAAGGTTCAGCTGCGGAGGTTGTACGGGGCAGATTTCGTTTGAATATAAAAAAGAAAAAGATTTTGCAACAGTTCAGATGAAACTCTTGAAAGAGACAGAAGAGAGGAGAAAAAAGAAACATCTTGAAAAATTTTTCGGAGTGCTGAGACAACTGCAGATATTTGATGCTCTTGATGATGAGAGTCTGGGAGACTTGACTGTCTTGCTGGAGCTGACCACCGTACCCATCGGTAAGACTATCATTAGAAAAGACGAACATGCCAGGCATCTTTACATCATCCTCTCTGGTGAAGTGGAGGTAAAGGAAGAGGATGGTACGCGAATTGCGGTCTTAAAAGGCGGGGATATCTTCGGTGAGATGAATTTGCTTTCAGGTGAACCGGTCAGGAAGTCAGTTTCCACTGCAGCCAATACCCAGCTGGCCCTTCTGAGTACAAAGAATTTTAAACTTATACTTAAAAAGTTTCCCATACTGCAATTATTTATGTTCAAACTTTTCATTGATAAGGCACAGGCAATGACCTTGCAGTCAGGAAATATTACCTCTGGGATGACCGGCGAACTCTCTGAAATTGGCGTTGTTGACCTGTTGCAGCTTATCAATTCATCCCTGAAGACAGGTGTCGTGGAATTTTCGCTAAAACAGGGCAGGGCAATGGTGTTTTTCAACGAAGGCGAAATTATATATGTTCGATTTCTCAAGCTGAGAAATAAAGATGCACTCTATGAACTGATTCGGCAGAGAGAAGGTCTGTTCAGTTACAGTAAAGGGATTCCTGAAGAGTTGTGCAAACTTCCGCCAATCGGCGGTTTTATGGGATTGATGATGGAAGGGGTTCAGCACATTGATGAGGGCAATTAAAACCCAACACCCCCACCCTGACCACCTGCTTGCACAAGGTTTTCTCACTCTCTGGTTCCTCTGGCCTGAGGAGATCAGCGTATCTATAAAAATCTACCGCCGTGATAGTACCTTCCATAAATAGCACAGGGATCTCGTCTTAATAGCAGGGGGTTTTAAACAATTCCATTGGCATATCTAACAGCAGCAAGATAGCATCCAGGAATGTCTGCGCTGGGAACTCCCAGTTCACTGCACATTAACTCCACCTGTTCCTGTTGATTTCTCTCATGCACGATAGCGGCCTTCAGGAATTGAGCACATATTCCTCTACCATGTATAAGAGCTGATTTTACGTGATCGCTGATAGGCAGTTTTTCCATGACCCGTTCCATGGAGGAATCAAGCATTGTGTCCAGGACAGAAAAGAGTCCCATCATAAACAGTTCAGAGGAATATGAGGCGTGGCTGCTTGCTTCCCCAAGCTTTTCACAGAACTTGGCTCTCACCAGGACAAGCCTCACCAGTTCATCCGGTTTGTCCGATGAAATCTCTGAAATTATGACAAGCATAAGAAAACGGCGAAGTTCTTTCTCCCCAAGATAGGCTATGGCATGCTTTACCGTTCTGACTTTTTGCAAACGGTAGAAATAAGCAGAATTCAGGAAACGCAATAATTTATAGCTGATAGCGATATCTGCTGCAATAATAGTGTGCAGTTTGCTGAGCGTTGTCGACTTTTGAGAAACCTCAGATAATAACCGCAGCATGTTGACCTTGGTCGAGGAAAGCTCTTCGATACCTATTCTTTCTGGTTTACTGAAGTAATATCCCTGAAAATATGAAAAACCGAGTTTTAGTGCCAGGTCAAACTCTTTTCTGGTTTCAACTTTTTCAGCAAGCAGCTTGAGGTTGTATGAAGAAAGTTTTTTTATGGTCTCAAGGATGGTATCCAACGGGGTTAACCGTACATCTATTTTTATAATATTGGCCAGTTCAATGAGGGGTATTAGTTTTCGGTTGAAGACAAAATCATCAAGGGCAATTTGATAGCCTTTTCCTTTCAGTTCACGGCAGATTGACAAAACCTTCTGGGTTGGTTTTACATCCTCCAGGATTTCAATAATGAGAAGTGATTGGGGAAAAGATGATGGAATGTTTTTTTCAATGAGTTCCTGGGTAAAATTAATGAAACAGGGACGATGGCTGGAAATTTCTTTAATATCCTTGGTTAAAAACGCGCTTGATAGTAAACTTGTTGTGGCCCTGTTACCGCTGACATTTGAAAGCGAGTAGTCATGAGCACCTCGGTAGAGGAGCTCATAGGCAAACAGTTTCTGGTGTGCATTTAAAATTGGTTGTCTGGCAATGTATTGTTCCATAAAACTGATACGAAATTAAGAGCTTGTCTCGATTATTTATTTCTTGTTTTTTGGGCAAAATAACTTCTCAGTAAATTCTGAGAAGAAGTTGCTATGATAATGAATTTTGCTGCGACAGTATCGCCGTTGACTCTCAGAACAACAGCCTTTGCCTCTATCGGCCGTTCAAGGTCATCGGGATCGATGGTAAGTAAAAAAAATTCTTTGGGGTTCAGGCAGGGTGAAACATCCTTCAGGGCACAGCCACCGGTGGAAATATTGATAAGCAGTGCATTGCCTTCCTCATAAGCGGTTTTGAAGCTGACGGGTATCTGGAATGTACTGTAACGAAACTCTTTTCGACGTGATTTCATTCTGGTCTCTGGTATTTCGTCAGCTGGCAGTCACTTGAAAAATATATGAGAATACTCTGTACTGTCTTAAACACACATTTCATTGATTGTATGACAGTTATTCAGTCAATGTCAAAAGGTACCGTATTGATCTGTTGAAAAATTAATTCCATCACTCGATGTTATTAGAAATGTATGGAATATTAGTTAGATTTAGAAGAAAAAAAATCCCACATACTAACGTTTAGTTGCATCTGAAAATAGACGAAATATTATAAATGATGGAAACAGAATCTTACTTGCTCCAAAACCGGAATAATCCAGTATCACCTTGAAAATAGGTTTTATCTGATTCTCGACGATCGAATTTTGGCCACACCGGTTGCAGATGTAATGACAAATTTTTTAAAATACTTTCTCTGTCCGTAAATTTGTCTTGACATGGAGCTGATATCTGATGTATCAGACACCTAATACAACAGAAAAACACCTTGGCAACAGGTGAAGAGTATCCTGCACCAGCAGGGAACGAAAAAATATACGGAGGCACGATAATGGCTAAGATAAAAATGACCACCGAAGAAGCATTTGTGAAAGTTCTGCAGATGCATGGAATTGAACATGCCTTTGGTATCATCGGCTCTGCGATGATGCCTATCTCTGACCTGTTTCCCAAAGCGGGCATTACCTTCTGGGATTGTGCGCATGAGTGTAATGCCGGTATGATGTCGGATGGTTACAGCCGTGCTTCGGGAAAGATGTCAATGATGGTGGCCCAGAATGGCCCTGGAATTACCAACTTCGTTACCCCTGTTAAAACAGCATACTGGAACCACACACCGCTGCTTTTGGTCACCCCGCAGGCTGCTAACAAGACAATAGGACAGGGTGGTTTCCAGGAAGTAGAGCAGATGGCTGTCTTTAAGGATATGGTAGCCTACCAGGAAGAAGTCCGTGATCCGTCCCGCATGGCTGAAGTGCTCAACCGGGTCATCATGAAAGCAAAACGTGCTTCTGCCCCGGCGCAAATAAACGTACCGCGTGATTTCTTCACAAAAGTAATTGAGATTGACCTTCCAGCCATTGTTGATTTTGAGTTGCCGTCTGGTGGCGAAAATGCCCTGAACCGCGCCGCTGAACTTTTATCGAAGGCTGCATTTCCGGTAATACTCAATGGAGCAGGTGTGGTGCTCGGTGGAGCCATCAAGGACTCAATGGAGCTCGCGGAGCGTCTTGATGCCCCTGTTTGCTGTGGTTATCAGCACAATGATGCTTTTCCAGGTAGTCATCGGCTTGCCGCCGGACCTTTGGGCTACAACGGATCAAAAGCAGGAATGGAACTTATCGCCAAGGCTGATGTTGTTCTCGCTCTTGGGACCCGCTTAAATCCCTTCTCTACATTACCTGGGTATGGCATTGATTACTGGCCTAATGAAGCGGCAATTATTCAGGTCGATATCAACCCTGACCGAATCGGTCTGACAAAACCGGTAACTGTCGGGATTGTCGGCGACTCGAAGAAGGTGGCGCAGGGAATTCTTGCCCGTCTATCTGAAAATGCCGGTGACAATAATCGACAGGAACGGAAGAGTGTAATCACAGAAACCAAAGAAAACTGGGTCAAGGAACTGGCCGGCAATGGTTCATGAAGAAGATGATCCAGGTACTACCTGGAATGAGCGGGCACGCACTCGTGAACCGCAGAAAATGTCTCCACGCCAGGCATGGACCGCTATCAAAAAGTCTATCCCCGAAGGAGCAATTCTCTCTTCAGACATAGGTAATAACTGTGCGATTGGAAACGCTTATCCAACCTTTGAAGAAGGCCGAAAGTACCTCTCACCCGGCCTTTTCGGACCGTGTGGATACGGTTTTCCCGCCATCTGCGGCGCCAAAGTAGCCCGACCTGATGTGCCTGTAATTGGTATGGCCGGAGATGGTGCCTTCGGAATTTCCATGAATGAAATGGTGTCATGCGGTCGTGACAGCTGGCCGCCGATCACGATGATTGTCTTCAGAAACTATCAGTGGGGTGCAGAGAAACGCAACACGACCCTCTGGTACTCGGACAATTTTGTCGGCACTGAGCTCGACACACACGTCTCTTATGCAAAAATAGCTGAGGCCTGCGGAGTAAAAGGTGTGCAGGTAGACACCATGGACGAGGTGACCGCCGCTCTCAAGGAAGCGGTGCGTGCACAGATGGAAGATGGGACCACCACTTTTATCGAAGTTGTCCTCAACCAGGAATTAGGTGAACCTTTCCGGCGTGATGCGATGACGACCCCGGTTGTAGTTGCCGGAATCGATAAAAAGGACATGCAGCCTCAGAACTAAAGCTCTGGTAGAACCGGAGATGTGAAAGGCATCTTCCCGTATAGTCTGATCTTTTGCAGCATTTTGGAGGTTGTCGGGTGAGTTGCAACGATGATTTTGGAACGCTTCCTGTTCGCCGGATGTCTCTTAACTGGCGAACAGGAAGCGATTGAAGAATGTATAGATCAACACTCAGTCATGTATCGATGAAAACCAAGATTGGTCGTATTGACCGATTACACGTCTAATTAAGGGGAATGATGGTCATGGAAAAAACGAACTGGCTTGAATATGATGTGGAAGAAATGGTCAAAGGTGACAAGGAATATTTATGGCACCATTTAAAGCCGCATAAGGTCTTTGAGAAACAGGAGCAGATGGTTGTTGTCAAGGGCGAAGGTATCGTCATCACAGACATCAGGGGACGGGAGTATATCGATGTGACATCTGGTGGTGTCTGGAGTGTCATGGTTGGCTATGGGCGAGAGTCAATCGCCAAGGCTGTCTATGATCAGCTCGTTGAAATGCCGTATTTCGCTGGCGCCTTCGGTAATATCCCCTCAATCAAATTTGCTGAGAAATTGCTCGAGAAGCTGCCGCGTCTTGATAAGGTCTATTTTTCAAACAGTGGTTCAGAGGCAAACGAGAAGGCATTTAAACTTGTTCGACAGGCATCCCGGGTTTCACCAGAGCGCAAGGGGAAATTCAAGATACTTTTTCGAGACAGGGATTATCACGGGGCTACCCTTGGAGCAATGAGTGCGACCGGACAGATTCAGCGTGTGACTTGATGTCGTGAATTGTGTCACGGACTTGCGACGGATCAGACGTATGATAATGAACCATAATATGCACACCCTGCTTTGCAAGTTCGAGCGCGATAGCCCGCCCGACACGATGTGCTGACCCGGTTACAATTGCCACTTGATCGTTTAAATTAATGTGCATAACTATTTCCCCGATTTGAATTCCGCTAAATCATAACGAAATTCTGCATTCTCGCAAAGGTTTGTCACAAGACTGCAACATTTATCGACCTCTTTATGATCTCAAACACATGAACAATAACTCTAATGATTCATTTTGCGCGATGTGTTTTACAATACACTCAGTCGATCTAATCGTTAAAGGTTTGATAAGAAATTGTTGTGAAAATTGGACGAAGCACGTAACATTTGCAACGATGTGGTGTTATATATCTTACCCGGGACATTGTCCTTTGTGGTGGTTTGATTAAGTTTAAGGTTCTGTTTTCGGAGATTGATACGTATGTTAACATCTGATAATGTGCTACAAGTGATAGCAACTATCCTCATTAGCTACTTGATTGGCTCACTACCAACGGCCTATCTGGTAGGGAAAACCAAAAACGTCAATTTTTTGAGGTCGGTAGTGGCAAGCAATACGTGG
>CAVPYP010000005.1:0-128980 GCA_963710015.1 uncultured delta proteobacterium
TCCAGGAAATGTTAACGTTTACATTACATGGCCTGGATATAGTGTCAAGATTTTTTCAGTGTTTATTTAATTTTTCTAATATATTATAAATATTAATCATAAAATATTGATTATACAAGCTATTTATGATACAATTACAGCTCTTTGCCAAGGTTAATATCCTGTTGAGGTACGATTTTATTTATGTTAGCGCTTGCATTAATAGCATTTCTTCTCTATTCTGCCCTACGTCATTGGGGTGAAGCTCTATTTCATCACTATCAATCAAATGCAACCTGCAGTTATGCCAGATTTTATCACTATGCCAATCCGGTCCAGCTGATAGCACAGATTCGTAGTCTAATGGGTATCTGATCCTTCCCTAAAATAGTGGGCACTCAGATAAGCCTTTTGTTAGAAAAACAACAGGAGGTCAAAATGAGTGTTCAACAGAGAAGGACGTATGATCCTGAGTTCAAGAAGAATGCGGTTCTGCTGACAGCAGAACCAGGCCGAAGTGTAAGGGAAGTGGCTGAGAATCTTGGTATCAGCTGCGAATTGATCTATCGGTGGCGGCGTCAGATGCGAGACCGTGGAAATTTGGCATGGCACAACAATGTCATGCGCTACTGTTTTATGTATATGGCAATACCGCGCCCATAATTGATGGTGACACGTCCTACCTCCTGGGCGGCCTGCGTTGGATCAAACGTGTACCATTAAATTTCGACATAGGTCTCAAAAAGGTATGTAGATCCGTTGGTTCGAGCATCTAGAAATAAATGACAACCAGCCAGACCGATATCGAAAGCGCTCGGCAACACGCGACCTTCAGCGTCGAAGGCCACCAGACAGAGCCCATAGCCGATTAATTTTATTTGTAATAGTTCTGACTTGACCTGACAACTACCAGTTTTGACCAGGTGTCTGTTAGATCAGGTTCAGTTCAAGTTTTTATCTTGCCACAGTTTTTTCCTGTTACTGATGAAGTAATTACCTGATCCTTCTAAACTATATCGATCGAACGCTATTAAATTTGGTAAAGCGACTGGGGAGGGTGTCAATAGATTTTTACTGGCAGCCTAAGCTGTTAGTTTTGAATCAATTTTGAATATGTTCTTCCTGATAGTGTGTTCGCCGCGACTTAGCCTTAGCCTTAACATTGCCATATCGAAGGTTTACAATCCTGCATTTCCCTTCAGCTTAAGGTGCTTCCTGTATCTATGGAATTGTGTTTTTTTCAAAACCTAACAACAAAAAAGCAATCTGAGATAAGAGCTTATCCATGAGAGGTTACGCGGAACCTATCCGATGCGATTGTAGAGACTTGATTTGGAGAGATTTGGAACTCCGTAACATATCAGGAACTAAGTCAAGTTATCCTATGTTGCTCCAGGCTTAACACTGACAAGGGAGATATCTTTCCCGTTGCAAGTAATCATTGAACTAAACACGAAAATATCTACTTCCGGTCTAACTTTCACTAAGAACCCTGTTTCAAGAAATGAAAGAAACTATCCTGTCATTTTCTGTCTTTCAGCTTGAATAACAATCATCGCCTTACAGTATAACCTCTTCCTTCAAGACAGGCACCCAGGGCTTTATTATATGTCTCAACCTCAGTATTATATGTCTTAACCTCAGTATTATATTTTTCAAGGTATTGCTTGTATTCAGCATCGCGCTGTTCCTGCGTTTTACTTTCTTTAACTCCTAAAATAGCAGCACCAGCACCAGCACCAATGGCCGCACCAGCCCCGACACTTCCGGCAATCGCACCAACACCAGCACCAACCAATCCACCGCCAGCTGCACCTTTGACCGCCTGACCACCAACAGATGTTTTCATCTGCACTGGGGGGATCGGTTTTTTGTTAGGATCATGGCCCGTCTTTTCCATAGCCCATTGTTGACAGTCTATTACATCCTTCTGTTGTTGCTCTAAGGATTGTCCTTTTGCAGGATAGATCGCAGATTCAGGCTGACTGGCATTTGCTGATGCTAAAACGAGAAGGGCAAGTATAACTGCTGTAGTTATTATTTTTATACATGGTTTTTTTTTGATACTTTTCATAGGAAATCTCCATCACTTTAGTGGCAATATGTTATGGCTTCAAGTTCCAAGAGAAGGCTAGCATAATGGTAAAATTTTTCGTTGGTAATTAATACCATCGAACATAAAGTAATTATCCTCTGTGATCAATTGGTTTCGAGATGTTATTACAGATATGATCGTATTTTATGTTACATAGCTATGCGGTTTTTTGCCCCAGGAGTAATTTCGAATATCGTAGGAAATTGACTATCATTGAGAGACAGGAAGAAAAAATCTACTCGTTAACTTGAACTGATGATTTTTCCATTTCCATCTGAAGCAAAACACGTGCTTCTATAGAAGGTGTTTCCCGATAGGTTACCAGGACATACTCCTGTCCGATTAAAGAGGCTAGAATTGGCAATATTAACGCTTTAAGGAAATCTGACGGTTGATATGTATCGAGTAGGTTTATCAATAGTTGTGCTCCAGCAATCATTCCAGCCTCCATCAGAACATATTGCAATTATTGATAAACCGGGAAGAACTGAACTGCGGGGTGGGTTACAATCGAAAGTGGTTTTCTATGGGGAATAAACGAGGTTCCTCAGCTGGGGTATGAGCTCTGAGATCTCTTCGGAGAAGGACATATTCTGACATTTTCTTACCACGTTGACCTTTAAAAGTTCAGAATCGATAGCAACAACTGTCTTTCTATAATAAAAGCTGTTGTTTGATTGAGTTAACCACTGTTTCAAGACAGACCAATCCTGTTGCATCCGCGACCGGAGCCATTTTAAATCACTCAATCCAGTCGATCAGAGATCGTCAGGAGGTGTCAAAGGCTACTCTTGCTATTGGTTCGCCAACCACCATTGTCCCCTGACCACATTTCGGGCAGCAGCCGATATCCACACCGGTCAACCGCAGCATCATGTCTTGAACACTCTCCACCAGCTTTTGCGCGTAGGTGGCTAATGAATCGATCAAGGCACGGATCAATGGGATGCAGGTGTTCTTGTTGGCATGAGCCAGAAAGCCGAAGTAGCGGATCTTGGTAAAGCCGCGCGGCAGCACATGCAAGAGAAACCGCCGGATAAACTCTTCGGCACTAACCGCCAGTACTTTTTCTTTATTATCGTCACTGCGGTCGCGATAGCTGAACCGTACGCCGGCCTCATCCATAGCGAGAACCCGGTTGTTGGTGATGGCCACCCGGTGGGTATAGCGACCAAGATACTCGAGTACCTGCTCCGGTCCGCCGAACGGCTGCTTGGCATAGGTGATCCATTGTTTGTCCCGTAACTGCTCTATTAATTTCAGAAACTGTGTATCATCACGATATCTGGCAGCTCTACCATAGAAAAACAAGCTGTTCTTACGATAAAGTGTTTCCAGCTTGTTCAGATATCGTTTCTTGAACTCCTTTGCCAGAGACTGGACTCTGAAGAGATATTTTTTTCTGGCACTGATCCATCTTTTACGGTCAAATGAGAGTGCTCCTGCCGGGATGATGCAATGCAGGTGAACGTGGTCCATGAGTTTCTGATTCCATGTGTGGAGCACACAGATGAAGCCGAGTTGGCCCTCGATGCGCCACTGCGGATCACGAGCAAAGACCTGCAACGTTTCCTTGACGGCTGTAAACAGCAAAGCCAGCATAACGCGTTTATTGACCATGATCAGGGGATTGAGTTCGTGCGGTACGGTGAAGACCGTGTGAAAATAGGGACAGGGCAGCAGCTCTGCCTTCCTGTTATTGAGCCATTTCTCCTTGACCAGCGTCTGGCACTTGGGACAGTGTCTGTCTCGGCAGGAGTTGTAAGCGTTACGGGTGTGCCCGCAGTTATCACACGCTTCGACATGTCCGCCCAGTGCTGCGGTTCGACAGAGCTCGATGCACTTCATTACCTTGTACTGCTGAGCGTTGACCATGTTCTTGTTCCGGTACTGGTTGCCATATCGTCTAAATAAATCGGCTATCTCCGGTGATCTTCTCTGTTCTTTCATCTCATCCCTCCTTCTGCTCGTCCATCAGATCGAGTGGACTTTTGAGCTCGACGTAGCGGGCTGGAACGAGATGCAGATAGATCGTTGTCGTTTCTATGGAGTTGTGGCCAAGTAGTTGGCTGATGGTATAAAGATCGTACCCTTTATAGAGCAGGTGGGTGGCAAAGCTGTGGCGAAGCGTATGGAGGCTGCACTCTTTGGTTAAGCCGATTTTTTTTTGCAGCGTACAGGACATTCGATACCGAGACGTTTCTGATATGGGTTCCGGCCTTCTGACCAGGGAACAGCCAATACTTGGGAGTATACTCAACCCAATAGGCGCGCAGTTCATACAGCAGCTGCTTTGATAGAACCGTGTAACGATCCTTGCGCCCCTTACCCTGTTCGACCCTGATCACCATCCGTGACGGATCGCTCTCTATATGCTCCGGTTTAAGACGAATCGCTTCCCCAACTCTGAGCCCGGCGCTATAGATGGTCTTGAGCAGAACCCGGTGCTTGAGGTTGTCGATGCAGTTAAGGAGTCGGCTGACTTCTTCCATGGACAATACTGTCGGCAGTTTCTTGCCCATCGGTCGTGGTGGCAGACCGAAACGGTCGTCGACTTCCCGGCCGCAGATATGCCGATAAAAGTAGGTGATGCCGGAGAGATACGCTCTGCATGATGAGTGAGCCAGTTTCTTCTCCAGCAGCAGGTGCCGGAAATAGTCCCGAACCTGATCATTGCTCAGGTGTTCCGGGGACATCTTGTAGTGATTAGCCAGGCAGCGGACACCGCTGATGTAACCCTTCTGGGTTTCTTTACTGAGACTGTAAAGTTCCATGTGTTCGATGAATTTCTGCTTGATCGGATTAGGCATGGTTTACCTCCCTGTTGAGATGAATAGAAATGGTGCTACTCATTTCAATCTAACAGAAAGGTGTGGTTGGTTGAATTACTTATGAGGGAGGTATCGGCTAGGATTGATATAATCTATTACCGAAGACGAGGTTTTTTCCGCGGAGCGACGCGGAGCGGTTCAGTTCTTCCTGTGAGTCTTGTTTACAAATTTGTGGTGGTTGCTTACTTGAAGCCTAATGCAAGGGTCTTCTCATTGCAGGTATCTGCACAGGTGCCGCAAAGGATACATTCCGAATGCTCCATCTTGTTTGACTCAACCATAGCTTCAACAGGCAGGCTCATCGGACAGTGTTCGGTACAGCGATGGCAATGAACGCATTTTTCACTTTCTACAGTGAGCCGGAGTGAAGTTACCTTTGTCTTATTCGCCAACTTTCGACCGATTATCATAAACGGTGCCATCCAACAGAGATGGTGGCAGAAAGAACGCCTACCAAAAATTAAGCCTGGCAGGATAATAAGGATAAACAGGACAACAAAATAGGCTATACAGGATGGAAGATCGGTAACTGAAAACCCATATACAGTTTTATAGAACGGATCAATGGTGGAGTACCCGCCGGCTGTAATTGCCAGTATTGCAATGCCTCCAATCCATGGGAACCAGACTATCCATTTTATCCAGTTACCTTTAAGAACCTTTTTGTTGCGCACCTTAAAGAGTGCTTCCTGACAACCAGCAGCCGGGCAAAGCCATCCACACCATCCTCGACCGAGAACAACGGCCGATAAAAAAAGTAGACCAAAGACTACGAAACTACCATTTACAATGCCATAGCTTGCTGCCTCTAGGATCAACACAGGTGAGAGATAATAGAATGTCGCTGGAAATAGGAAGAAGGAAACAAGAATTAAACCTTGCCGTAATTTTTGCCGTTTAACCATGAGGTATTTTTATCTCTTTACTGGAATGTTGACAAGTAATGATAACTACAGAAAGCCTCAAACGATCTCGGCGAAGTACAGGTTGAGTTTTTCCTGATTGCCTCATCTTTAAACCAGACAGTGACCCTGACAAATTAACAACATGGTGGTCAAAGCAATTTGAGCTGCCCCTTGGCTTTATGAAACTTGCAAAAGAGAACCGTGGTATAGACTGTATCTCTTAGGTCTCCTGTCTTCAAGGTGTCCTATCGAGTGCTTTTTGTTAGTTGTGAATGTCGCCCGTTTTAACAAACTCGCAAAGTTATACCTTCGTTTCCTCGTACCCGATCAGTGCGTAATGGTCTCTCCATTCATAGTCACATGTGATACACCGCTTAGGAATTTTAATAGATCCACCACCGATAGACGGGGTACCGTTCTTGGTAATATTTATCGAGAGGCAATACGGACAGATTTCTCCACACTTATTAATGTATTCCTGGTCTTTGGTTATTTCTGCCACAGCGCACTCCAATATAACGTAAATGGGGAGGTAAAACCGTGTAAATAGCCACACCCAAAGGGTGTGGCTTTAGGTTTCCCCAGTACGCCTTTTGCTTGAGATATTAAAATTGATTGAATAGTTTCATCGATGTCTGCCCTTTCAATCTCCCCAAAAACTGAGATATTGATACCTTCGGGGGAACCATTATCACCAGATGGACATGATCCGGCTGAACGTTTAATTCAACAACCTCACAACCTGCAAATCCACTTATTGCATGTATTCCAACTTCGCATGCTTCTTTTACTGCACCTGTGAGTATTCGATATCGATACTTCGGTACCCAGACAATATGGTACTGACAATACCATATCGAATGTGATAACTTACGGAATCTGCTCACTGCGACCTCCTTACTTTTCGATGTTGCGGCAACAACTCGATGTAAGGATAGCTGTGAGCGGCCTTTTAGGCCATGCCCATACGGGGCCGGTGCAGCCAGCCCCTATTACCCCACCCTGAGGGTGGGGGTTTCCACTTCAACCTAAAGTGCAAAATGATTTAATTGCTCTTGCTGATAAGGCTTTATATCTAGCCAAGGAAAATGGCCGAAACCGGATGGAGACCGCTGAATTTGCAGTATAAGTTGTTTGGATCGCTAAGGATCAGGACTTGTCCGGAAACACCCTGACCTGAGACGTTTCTCCCCAATCCTTAAAGATACCGTAGAAATCTCATTTTGAATCGTTGGTAGAATAGTCAAATCTTGGACGTGGCACTACTATTCGTTCAACCCATTGGAGCCGAACTTTTTCGGCCTTCACGTGGAGCCGATTAAAAGAACAACCTGTCACCTTGTCTTTCCACTCAGTGTTCACGAAGCCCGCTCAAGTTCTCTCCTTATGGCCAGTCCCAGTTTCTCGATGGCATAGGGCTTTTTCACATAAGCGCCAGCACCCAATGACAGGACAGCCTTCACCCGATCCGACTCTGAAAAACCACTCACAACAATTGCCTTTTGTTGTGGATATATTTCAAGCACGCTCCTGTATGTGTCCAGTCCGTCCATGCCGGGATCCATGATCATATCCAGAACTATCAAATCAACTTGGTTCTCCTTCAAATATGCCACAGCCTCTTCACCACTTTTTACACATGAGACGCAGTAATTCAATTCTTCGAGTATAACAGTTGCAATATCAAGCTGTTCCTTAACATCATCCACAACAAGGATGGATTCGCCTTTCCCCATGTAATCAGAAGTTGCTACGGAAACATGTTCAGCTGATACTTCTCTTCTTGTTATTGGGAAGTAAAGGGTAAACGTGCACCCTTTGCCCTGTTCGCTCTGAGTATTGATGTAACCATGGTGATCCTTAATTGTACCCCAGACCACTGTCAACCCTAGCCCCGTTCCGCTTCTCCCCATAACCTTTTTTGTGTAAAATGGCTCAAAGATCCGGTTAATATCGGTCTTACCAATTCCTTCTCCTGTATCTGCCACGGACAGGACAACATAGTCCCCCTCAGTTATCTTGTCGTAGCCATGAACAGGCTTGTCCAGATACTGGTTGGTTGTTTTGATGGTAACGATGCCTCCTTCCGGCATGGCTTCACTCGCATTGGAAATCAGATTGTATATCGTCGTGCCGAGATGTATGGAAGAACCGCATATGTTCAGCAGGTCCGGATCCAAATCGGTTGTGATCTTTACCGAGGGATGGTAAAAGGATAATTTCAAAAACTCTGGGGTTTGCAGACAATCGGTGATGATCTTGTTGAGATTGAGAACATCCATTCCGGCAACACCACGTCTGGCAAGGGTCAGCAGGTCGTCCACAATCGTCGCTGCCTTCTGCCCACCTTTCATTATCGCCTCGAGCTGTGGCCGGATCGCACTCGACGACTCATCTGTCTTCATGAGGAGCAGTTCTGCATGGCCGAGTATTACGCCTAGGACATTATTGAGATCGTGAGCTACACCACCTGCTAGAATTCCCAGCGACTCCATCTTCTCTGCACGATTAAGCCTTTCCTGTAGGTTGAGTTTTTCCTCCTCGGCCTTCTTGTTCCTGCTGATATCAATGATTGTCCCTTCAGCGATATCACGTGTTGCATCAATTCGTGCACTGAATTCTACCCAGAAGATCGCGCCAGTCAGACGATTTTTTAACTGCAACACGTGGTCTGATATATATCCTTGTCTTCGAAGAATTGTCTTTACTTCCTCACGATCAGCAGGATTGGCATAAAGATGCAGGGTATCCATGCCGATTGCTTCATTAATGCTCAAGAACCCGGCCAAATCACAATATCGCTGATTACAGGCGACGATCTTTGCATCTCTCAGACGTGTTTCGAAGAGACCGACATGGGCGTATTGATAGAGGTTGCGATACTTCCGTTCGCTCTCTCGCAACGCCTCTTCTGCCTGCTTGCGCTCGGTTATGTCTATGAACGTCACGATTATTTGAACTATTTGATCATTAACAAAAACTGGGTTTGCATTAACTAATACCCAAACATCGTTTTTCAATTCTTTACTCGGATGTCGAACTCCAGCAACAAGGTTTCGTAATGCCTGGCGATTAGCAATGACCTGATTTACAGGATACTCTTCAATATCCATTTTGGTTCCATCAGCGTTGATGAAATACCAATCTTTATCTATCGCTTTTTTCCCAAGCAGTTGAGCTTTTGTCAATCCAAGTAACTCTTCCGCCATTGAGTTGCAGGTCAAAATTCTCGTATCCGGCCCATGAATAACTAAAGCTGCCTGGATCTTTTGGATCAATGTTCGATATTTTTCCTTACTGTCCCGCAGTGCCTCCTTCAACTGCATGCACTCTGATCCCAATTGTTCCAGTTCCAGAACTTTACGCTGTAACAAGGGGTTCTCTGTTGTTGGCTCTTTATTAGCTCTGGCTGGATCTGTCATTTAAGGCTACCTCATCTTGACGATGCTGGCTGAAAACAAGAATGGTGGAAACTGTTTTGGCCGAAGATATAGATCATTCTGGTTTGATCGTGGTGTTTTTCGTTCTTATGTCTCGAAAAGATCTGTCTTTATTTTGACAAGGTCAGAGAGCTTCTTGTAACCGTATAGCCTAGAATCAAAGTCGACTGCAACGTAATAACCCGGCGGATAATACGGTTTTCTGTTTCTGGCTCGCCGATTGTAAGGTAACGCCTGAAGGTTCCAAACTGTCCCCCATCCGTTATCGTCCTCTGACTGTTTCAAAACAGTTAGGAAGATTCTTTCGAGAGCAAGACCTTTGAAATCCCCATAAATGCCCTTAACCGTAGCTCCCGAAATCGTGTAAATTCTGCAAGAAAACCCACAATGACAGAAGCTTGAGCATTGTCGGCATTAATTAATACTGCTAAACGAAGCCTTAGTTCATCAGACTCAACATTTGTCACAAATCGAGGAAATACCATGTTGACGCCAATTTTTTAACAGTTAGTACTTATAAACTTGATATTATTCACTTTATAATATTTAGAAGGCTATTGGCAATGTTAAACCTTTTCTTAGATGCGAACATTTAGTTTATTCCTGTATCAAGTCATTCGATATTGCCGGAGCCCCAATCAGCAAATCCATATGCCCAATGATATTACCAGAACTCTGCAATAACTTAAAAAACCGGATGCTATATCAAAACTGCCGTGCTGCTAAACACCATCCTCACCAGTTCCTTGTCCTGCCGGGGAACTTCCACGACCCGCCTTTCCCCTTTATCCTTCACCATCGTATGAAGTGAACCGGTTGCAATGGTGCGGGTGATAACCTCGTGCTCCTGATCCGTCAGGTCGAAGGAATGCATGCAGTTGATTACCCGGGCAATCCGGAATGCCGTTACCAGGGTTTCTGTTGAGAGTGAATTATTCCACGGCCAGGCGGATGATCCGCAGCAGAGCGTGGGGGATAAGGTGTCAAAGATCTTCAAGTCGCGAAAACCGGGAAGGCCGGGTACCGGGTAGAAGAGTGACACGCCGATGGCTGTTTCTTTTTCTATCAAAAATCTGAAGCTGCGGGAAATGGTTTCCTGTGTATCTTCCGGAAAACCGCAGATGATGTAGGTGATTACTTTGCAGCCGCTTTTTCTGCAGAGTGCAAGAAGAGCATCATACCTGTTAATAGATCCGTGCCGCGTTTCCTGCTGGAGCACTGTTTCGTCTACCGATCCCAGTGTGAAATTGAACTGGATAAATCCGGCATCGATGAGTTCGCTGCAGATTTCATCGCTCATAAGCCGGTAGTCGATACCGTTCTCCGCGGTAAATCTGACTCCCGGGAAGCGCTTTCTGCAGATACGGATTATCTCTCTGAAACGGGGCATGTCGCAGAGCAGATTGTCATCCTCGAAATTGAAGAAGACGGTTTTTCCCTCCGCTGCATCGGGAAGTGCACCGACCTGAGCGGCAAAACGGTTGGGTTCCGCGCATCGGAAGGAGCGACCGTGCACCAGGTGGTTCGCGCAGAACCGGCAGGCACTGTTGCAGCCGCGCGAAACGGATGCGGTATAATATACAGCATCCTTCGTCTCGCCTGTCAGGGCCAGAACCGGCTGAAGAGTGCTACTGTCGGTGGGCGGAGCTGCCATATTGAAGATTCGTTGGCCCTTGTTTTTATACCCCAGTCCCGGAATAAGTCCGGGGTCAGGGGACTTGCCGGTAATGTAACCGATAAAGGGGAGAAGATTCGTTTCCGCCTCTCCGCTCAGCGTGAAGTCGATGGAACTGTCGCGCAAGAAATAATCGGGATGCACCGACACTCCCGCGCCGCATGCAACAACAGTTAACTCCGGCCACTTCTTTTTTATCGCTTCCGCAAGGTTCAGCGTACTTTCTCCGTAACAGAAAGCGAAGGTACTGATGAAGCACAGAGACGGATTAATCCCGGTGATTTTATCCGCAACGGCATCGTATTCTTCTCCGAAGCGGTGATACCTGGTGAAATAGGAACTGCGGCCTGTTTCATTACTGATCAGAAAGGGAGAAAGATGGGCCAGTGCGGCCGGAATGGGAAGCTGACGTTTTCGATCTGCATCGGCAAGGTTGTTTATAATGCGAACCTGATAACCGGCATTTTCAAGAAGAGTTTCCGCGATCCTGCTGCCGAGAGAGGAGATGCGGTGGGGAGTTGAGTAGAAATCTTCGATTGGCGGAATGGCAATAACGATTTGCGGGATGCCTGGTATCATGAGTGAAATATAAATTAATTGCGCTGATATTTAAACCAATATAACGTAGAGGTGGTCCCGGCTTTTTGGACAAAATCGAACCATGGCCAAGGTGTACTTTGGCAAGGTCTACCGAAGGCAGGCACTCAGTAGGTTGACCTTGTTCCTGAGCCACTCATCATCTTCTATCATCCTTTCCGCAGCATGGTGTATACTTCATTTAGGGCGCTTAACGCCAACAACCTCAACCCCAGGAGGTGCACCATGAAAGTATCCCAGGCAGTCGATTTCCATCTGCAGTACCACCGGGCCAACTCCAAAAAAAAATACCGTCAAGACCTGTGAGTTTGTCCTCAATCGTTTCACCTCTGGATTCGGCAAACGTGATCTAGCCAGCATATCCCAGGAAGAAGTCCTGGAATTTCTGCTGATCTCTGACGAAAAACAACAAACAGGCGACCAAAAGGAACCGGTATTCAGTACTCGCATCTTTCTACAACTTCATCATCAACACTGGCCTCCCGGCACTTACCAATCCCTGCAACACTTCTGTCATCAAAAAGATCTTCAAGCGTCCACAAGCTATTCAGTGGAATATCGTCGATAAGGAAACTGTGGATGAGATCATCTTTCGGACAATGAACACCAGAAACAGGCTTATGCTGGAGCTAATGGCCAGGGGCGGTATGAGAGTCGGTGAAGTCCTGAGCCTCACTCCTGCTGATATTCAGGAAAGAAATCTGACCATCCAGAACCCCAAAAGTGGTCGGGCCGAGGAGACGGTTTATGTTCCACGAAAAATTTTGGTAAGGTTAACCAACTATGTAAGCGTCAATGGTATCGAGAACAATGATCGAATTTTTCCAATCTCGTACGTTGCAGCTTGGTCGATGGTCAAGAAAGCAGGCAAGCTCGTTGATATTGAATTACGGCCCCATGATCTGAGTTATCCAAACCTAAATAAAATCCAAACCTTTTTTATAGGTGCCTAATATATAAATATTTTTTCAGCAAAAAGTTCGGATTTTATTTTACTGTATGATCTCCCTATTAACCAAACAGGAGGTCATGCTAATGAATGTACAAAACCTGCGGCATAATTACCCCAAATTCATTTCCTATCTAAAAACCAACAATTATTCAGAAGAATACGTTTACAAGATCAACAGGGAAATTGAAAAAGTCTTGACGTCTGTAGATTCAAAGGATTGGTCATGTTATACCGATGTATATCTGGAGTACACTAAAACAAGCCGCTCCTCTTCTTATCTTCGTCATAAACGACATATCATCGGAGCCATAGAACAATTTGATGTTCATGGCAGATACCCGAATGGAAGACGAAGCCATGAGCTTTTCAAAAGAGGAGCTTATCACTTGTTATTGCCGGAATTCAAATCCGTCATCGACCTTTACTGTGTACTGGAAAAGAAACGTGGCAAGAAACATACGTCCATTTATAGAGAGTCTCATAGCGCATCCACCTTCTTTTTATCTCTCCAGCAACAAGGAATTAGAGGTCTGGATAAAATATCAGAAAATGACGTACTTTCAATATTTATATCCCCAGGTGGAACATTACTCAGGAGCTGTACTTACAAAAAAGATATTGCTGCAGTATTGAAAGCTTGTGTTCCCTATCATCCAGAGACATGTCCTCGAGTTTTGGCTTTTCTTCCCGCATTAAGGACAACTAGAAAAAATATACAGTACCTTACCTCAGATGAAATCCATAAAATTAAAGGTGCGCTGGCTGATAGTGAAAACCTTCTTACGCTCCGTGATAAAGCCACTGCTGTACTTGCACTTTACACAGGAATGCGTGTCTGCGATATTGTAGGATTGACACTAAACTCCATTGACTGGAGCAAGGACCTCATTTATATCAGACAGCAGAAAACGGATCATCCTCTTGAACTTCCTTTAACAGCGGTTGTTGGAAATGCAATCTATGACTATCTGAGATCAGAACGTCCCCACTCAGAAAGCAAATATATTTTTGTTTCACAACTTAAACCATACGACCGACTGAATAGCAGAAGCCTTGGAAGGGGTGCAGGCCGGCTTATGAAAGCTGCAGGCATACGGCAATCCAAAGGAGACAGGAAGGGGTTCCATCTTTTTCGCCATCACCTTGCCACAGCACTTTTGGGGAATGGCGTTCCACAGCCTGTTATCAGTAGAACACTTGGTCACACTTCGCCAAATTCTCTTGAGCCATATTTAAGTGCAGATTTTCCGCATTTGAAGGAATGCGCCTTAAGCATAGAACGTTTTCCTGTACCGAAGGAGGTGTTTTTCCATGAATAAATTCACTTCTTTTCTTGCGCCGCTCATGCAGGCATATGTTTTCTACCGAAAAGCATCCGGATATTGGGATGAAGCTTCTTATGAGCCAAACCTTGTCCTGTTTGATCGGCACTGCAAGAAATATCCGACTGAATTTCTGTCACAGGAAATGGTGGATGGATGGTGCCAGAAGCGCGATACGGAAACCAATAATTCATGCAGATCAAGAATCTATGTTGTTGTAAGTTTTATACGATACTTGAGAGCGCGTGGAAAAACAGATGTTATGGAGCCTGATATTCCAAGAAAAGAACGGCGAACATATATTCCACATTCTTTTACAGATATTGAATTGAACAATTTTTTTTCATGCCTGTGACACTTTACATTCCGTACCCCGCACTCCCGGACAACGTTCTCGGAAATTAACTATTCCAGTATTTTTCCGACTTCTCTACAGTAGTGGAATACGAACCACTGAGGCAAGAATGTTGAGGGTAGAGGATGTCGACTTGTGCCATGGAATTATTGATATTCGTTATTCCAAAGGTCATGCCCAGCATTATGTAGTACTGCACGATTCCATGCTTGAACTTTTAAACATATATGATGCAGCAATACGGAAGTTGTGCCCTCACAGGGCTTATTTTTTCCCTGCAAGGAGTAATACTTTTCATACAAGGAAATGGGTGCAGAAAAATTTCCGAGAATTGTGGGATAAAAATAACAGTTCGCATGCTACAGCATATGAACTCAGACATCATTATGCCATCGAAAACATTAACCGCTGGACAGATGAAGGCTTTGGTTTCGACGCCAAACTGCTTTATCTAAGCAAAAGCATGGGGCACAGCACCCTGGAAAGTACGAAGTATTACTATACCCTCGTGCCAAGAATGGCTGACATCTTGGAAGAAAAAACAGGAATGGATTTCGAAAACATTTTGCCGGAGGTTGGTTATGAAAAAAGCAACGAATGAATCCGTTGTAATCGCCCGCCATATCAATGCCTTTTTGAATGAATATGTCCCTTCCCAGAAAAGCAGCAGCAGTCATACATTGAAATCCTATCGGTATGCACTTTCCTTATACATCGGTTTTCTTGAGGCAAAAAAAGGAATAAGCGTGGAACGTCTGTGTGGTAGATGCTTTGGCAGGACAACAATCGAGGAATGGCTGCAATGGCTGATGGAGATACGTGGCAGCAGCCAGAAAACTTGTAACAACCGCCTAGCATCCTTAAGGGCATTCCTAAGATATCTGGGGAGTAGGGACATCCAACTGCTATATCTTTCTGAGGATGCAACAAGAATTCCACGAAAAAAGGAAGTACGCAAGAAAATAAAAGGGATGAGCAAAAAAGCTGTACAGGTATTGTTATCGGTTCCGGATTTATCCACAAAAGCAGGAAGAAGGGATCTAACACTTATGATTACCATATACAGCACTGCCGCCAGAGTGGACGAGATTCTGTCTTTAAAAACAAAACACCTTCATCTGGATGCGGAAAAGCCGAATGTCACCATCATCGGAAAAGGAAGCAAAATAAGAACGTTGTATCTTTTACCTAAGGCAGTTGCACATTTAAAGAAATACCTGAAAGAATTTCATGGTGATACTCCAAGTGAGGAAGCTTATGTGTTTTATTCAAGAAATATTGGATTACATGGTAAAATGAGCCAGACTGCCGTAAATAAGCAACTGAAAAAACATGCCAAAACCGCACATGAAATGTGTGATGACGTACCATTGGATCTTCATGCTCACCAACTGAGGCATGCCAAGGCCTCCCATTGGTTGGAAGACGGAATGAATATCGTACAAATTTCATTTCTCTTAGGGCATGAACAGTTACAGACAACAATGGTATATATTGACATTACCACAGAGCAGGAATTAAAAGCACTTACAACACTGGAAGATGAAAACGACAAAAAGGTATCAAAGAAATGGAAAAATGTAAAAGGTGGTCTGGCAGAATTCTGTGGTGTTAAGTCAATGAAAAAGTAAAGAAAAACATCCGAACCTTTTTTTGTCGAAAACCCTAAATATCGGGCACCTATAAAAAAGGTTTGGATTTTATTTAGGTTTGGATAACGAAGATCATGTGGACGTAGTTCGATATTCACCAGTCTGCCTGCTTTTTTGACCATTGACCAGGCAGCAACATAAGAAATCGGAAAAATCCGCACGCTGGTTATCGATATCCTTGGATGTTATATAGGCGGTTAACCTTACCAATATTTTCCGTGGAACATAAACCGTCTCCTCAACTCGACCACTTTTGGGATTCTGGATGGTCAGACTTCTCTCTTGAATATCCGATGGGGTAAGGCTCAAGACTTCACCGACTCTCATGCCACCACGGGCCATGAGCTCCAGCATAAGCCTGTTCCTGATGTTCATTGTCCGAAAAATGATTTCGTCAATTGTTTCCTTATCGACGATATTCCACTGAATAGCTTGGGGACGCTTGAAGATCTTTTTGATCACGGAAGTGTTGCAAGGATTGGTGAGTGAGGGGAGGCTCGTGTTGATGATGAAGTTGTAAAAAGATGCAAGTACTGAGTAACGATTCCTTTTGGTCGCCTGTTTGTTAGTTTTCGTCAGAGCTAACAGAAATTCAAGTACTTCCTCCTGGGATATGCTGGCCAGATCACGTTGGCCAAATCTAGAAGTAAAGCGATTGAGGACGAACTCACAAGTCTTGACCGTATTTTTTTTTGGAGTTGGCCCGGTGATACTGCAGATGGAAGTCGACTGCCTGTGAAACCTTCATAGTGCACCTCCTGTTGTTGTGGTTGTTGGAGGAAAATGCCACATATAAAGTATACATCACAATACGGACAGGCTGACAGGAGGTGCTGACTGATACAGGAATAAGATGCAAATTCTGGAATTGATTACATCAGAGAGGCTTGATTTGGCAATCTTAACACCAAGCCAAGCCGAGCGTTTTAGCTCTTTCTTGCTTGAGCGCATTATTTAACACTGTGCTTTCTTGGCACACAAAAACGATTAGATGGATCACTGAGGTGTGACGAGCCTGATCGCAAGAATTACCAGAAACACTAAAAGTCCACCCATGTATATCCGCCGAATGTCATTGATTCTGTCAGGTTTGGTAGATTTGATCAGGTTCAAGCTTGAATAGATGATGATTGCATCCAGAAATAGAATCGGTGGTAAGTATGCCCATTGCAACCACCCAAATATAAACGGTGCCGCGCTTCCTAATACGACGACACTGAATATGCTCGCAGATATCTTCATTGCGGTTTCCGGTCCGTAAAGAACAGCTAACGAACGGGAACCAGCCTTGCGATCCCCTTCAACATCGAGGGCATCTGCTGCAATCTCTTCACCCAAATCAACAAGAAGCGTCGTTATCGCAAGGTACCAGACAACTTTTTCGAAAGTGTTTCCGACGACTAGTCCACCAAAGATAAAGGTCATGCCGACGGAAAACGCCACGAACAGATTGCCGAAAAAACCTGACTTCTTGAACCTCCAATTATAAAGAAACCCGACAATCCAGACAAACAATACGACCAAGAAGGCATCAACCCCTAGTAGGAGACTAGAGAAGAACCCTGTAAGAGTGACAGCAATGGCAAGAGCCATTGCCTCGGCTTTCGTTACAAGGCCAGCTGGCAGGGGGCGCGTAGGGGCGTTGACGCGGTCTGTCTCAAGGTCGAAGTAGTCGTTGAGGATTAACGCCGTAGCGGCGATGCAAAAG
Source organism: uncultured delta proteobacterium (assembly GCA_963710015.1). Taxonomy (GTDB): domain Bacteria; phylum Desulfobacterota; class Desulfobulbia; order Desulfobulbales; family Desulfocapsaceae; genus MADRE3. The sequence continues at coordinate 17,512 of CAVPYP010000005.1, forward strand.
AAGCTGAGAAACCCCAAGGAAACCTGCCAAAACGTAGGAAGAGCTCCAAGAGCGAGAACCTCCCCCAATACGACACAGATACCAGCGGTGAATGGGAGTTCAAATCGAAATAGGTGAAAAATGGCAATGAGCTTCTTTTTGTGCATGAGGTTATATAAATCATGACTCGATCTAAGATGTCAATGTTGGATAACCAAATACTGCGGAAATTGACCAGGATTTACAAAAAAAGAAGAGACCTTGATACTATCGGTTTTGGATAATTCGAAGATTTATCCTCCTGATAGCAATTGCAAACACCCTCAATTAAAAATGAGAGACTTGTGATGGCAATGTTAACCATTTAAGAATATTTGAAAATTTACATTTTTCCTGTATCTATGAACCTGGGGCGAGCTCTGAGTATGGCTCAGATGAATCTTCTCGCACTACAAAAATGTTATTAGGCTTCAGGCTTAATTACATGGCAATATTGTGCAGGGAGTAGGCATGACTCGGACATTTTTTCAGTCTTGGCAAATAAATAATTCTTCCAGTAAACCTTCACATCAAAGAAAAACTGATGCCTGTATAGATATACTAGAAGGACCATGGGGAGCTGCCCTTTAAATAATGTGAACTGTCATTGCAAACTGAGTTGCAGTGTTCAGAGGAGGTGGGTTTGAAACACACATAAAACAGATGAATAAGTGGTTTTTATCTGATTTTTTTGAACAGAGTTGGTGAGGCATTATAGTCTCAGCAGATCACGCAGGTCGAATGCCTTTTCAATCATAACATCTGAAGGAGGTAGAGCCATGCTATGCAGTTTATCGAATTTGACAGAAAAAGATCTGCAGGAAATCAATACATTAGAAAAAGATATCCATTCACCGCTGCTTGCTTTCAGCTGTAATGATACTCCGATTGCGGAGTTATCTGCCGACAAGCTCAAGAAGATACAGGCTTTGGAAAAAAAACTTGGAATCAGTCTGGTTGCTGTTGGCGGGAAGTGCTGACAAAAGAAAAGCAGCCGGCATCATCAGGGTGGCACGTCTGCCTGCCTGAATAAAAAAAGGAAAGGTACTCTGTTGCGCTCCATAATTGCAGGTGAGCTTAATCTGTTTTTGATCAGCTACTTTCTTTTAATATATTTCTTCTCTTAGAGCCTGTTCGAGCAGTTTTCTGTTTAAATCAGATAAAACTTTCAGATGTGACCGTTCCCAATTCGCCAGGGATGAAAAGAGCTCTTTTTTTGTAGCATCATCTGTGGCTTCTGCCTGTTCCGAATAGAATTCAGAAGACCGAATCTCGAGACCCATCGCGGCTGATATCGCTGATGCCTCATAATCGGCACCTTTGATACTTTTGATTATTTCATCTGAAAAAACGATCTCTGCAAATTCCTCCGGATCGTTATTTACTAAATCAGTATTGAATTCACCCTTATTGATGAGACAATCAAGCTGAGCTCTAAGAGTATTTTCATGACTTTTTTCTTCTTCTGCCATTCTGTCAAAGAGATTCTTCAGGGAAACAATAGCTGTGGTTTCCGACACACTTCTGTAAAATGCCTGCCCCTGTTTTTCCAGGATGATCGCCTTTTTCAGTATCTCAGCTACGTTCTGTTCATTCATGGTGCCCTCCATTTTTATTTAGACTATCACGAGAGATTTGATAAAGAAATAGTATGTTGTCAAATTGCCCAAAGTAGGTGACAAGTAGTCGCTTTCTGCGCTCTATGCTCACAGCGCATTTTACCCTGACGAGTTCCCATTGTTATAGTGAATCAGCCACAGAAAAAGATCTTCTTGAAGCGCTGAAAGATCTGGGTAATTTTTCTTTCGAAATGTCACCTGATAAAACTCCTGTAAAGTGTTTCGATGAAACAGTTCACCTCAGTGTTACCTTCTGCCGTAATAATTTCCCGGTCGTAAGCTAATTTTTAATGGTATGGCCGGACATTTTTCGCTCCAATCCTTTGCAATCCCTTTGTGCTGTTGACAAAGGCTGCAATGTAACTGGCAGCACTAACATTTTACTTACCGATGAACTATTCTTGCCCTTCCCTATATATCTTCAATCAACCCACCCCCATTATCCAGGGGAAGAGATGTCTCTTGGTAATCTTAACGATTTAAGCAAACCTGCAAATTAACACTAATCGAACATCAATAATTGAAATGCAGACCCGTTTTCTATGACTCTATGTTCTGTTTCGCCTGTTCAGTCAAGATGTGGGATTTCCTCTTTAGCTACGAGCAGATGGATGGAGCGGGCTTGGCGGGGGACCCGGCTGATCAGGCCGTTTTTCTCCAACGTCAAGATCATTTGGTGGATTGAGGGAGCCGTTGCGCGGAAATACATTTGCATGTCACGTTCGGCCGGTGGTTGCCCGTGAATTTTGGTGTAGCAGTATATATAAGCCAGGTACTGACCCTGTTTGTGTGTGAACTTCATTTCATTTTTTCGATCCTGATCAACGCGTGTAAGATAGTTGTCAGAGTGCTCAAGTCATGACCGGAATCACCACTCGGCAGGCGCTGTACCGCTTATTCTCTCTTCGGGGGCCGGAGCTGAGACCCGCATGGTGATAGGTGTCGTGGTACTCGCCGGAGTATTATCGGCGACGATTTTCACCCTGTTTGTGGTGCCGGTCGCCTATAGCCTGCTGTCCCGTAAATCTGGTTTACCTGACTCAATAGGTCGTCAGCTTGAAGAGCAGCAACAGGATGCACAGCAAGGCAGCCATCTGCACTAGCAGTGCATGCTTTGACTGCCAGTAATTGCGCAGCAATAGAGCAGTTTGGATAGGATGATTTGGCAACTCTCAAATCGTCATCCACATATCTATGCGGGTCTTGCATCTTTACTGTAGTTTTTGCAATTGCCTGATAAATTCCTGATTATCAGGCACTTCCTCCTGAACAAACTGGATAGTGCCGTTCTTGTCAATCAGATAGGTAATTCTTCCTCCACCATATTGCTTTTTGATACTTTTACTGCTGTCTGAGACGAGCGGAAAGCTGATTCCCTCTTCATCGACAAACTTCTTGAGGGTCTTCATACTGTCAGTGCTGACGCCGATGATCTCTGCGTCCAATTCTTGCATTGCTTCCAGATCACGCTGGAAGTCGATTAACTCATTTCTTCAAACAGAAGTGAATACGGCAAAATAAAGCGCCAGTACCACATGTCGCTTACCTTTGAAATCGCTCAGAGTAATATCTCCCTGAGTAGATACAGCAGTAAAATCCGGAGCTGAGTCGCCAACATCAAGAGCGCTGGCATAAGGAGGACTCCAGAGTAAAAATACGGCTAATAGTGTTGTAAATAGAGTGCGTCGATATTTCATAATTCATTCCCGTAAGGATCATAGGTAAAGGGTTCCTGTTGGAACCCAGGCAATGCCGCTACATAGCTGAGCAGAGTTGGCAAATAAGATCCCTGCTACTCTGCCATTTGGTTACTATCAGGATAAGCATCCTGGTGGCCACCGCCATAACGGATGAAAATTATTCCACCGGTCTGCTGGGGTCATTAATGGGGTCTAACTTGGGGTACGTCCTGCCCCGGAAAGTGCATGGTACTTTCTGCACTGCGCGTTTCATCTGAGGGCATACATTCGAGAGGCTTCTGCATTAAACCATCGTGCTGAAGCAGCATATACACTGTTGTCTATTGAGGTTTGTATTTTTAATGGGAATATCTACCCCAAGAAACATCGGCAGCTCTTGAGATATGGCTTAATGATCGTTTCCAATTGCTTCAAGAAAGGATTACCATGCGTCTTGTCGAAGAAGGTTTAAAGGCAGAATTGGCCCAATTAACAATAAAATGCCATTCCCACCACAGGAAAATCTCATATCTCATACAAAAGAAGTTCACGTTCTTATCCGGGGAGGCCTGTCCAAGGGGCGGCCGTTATTTCGGCGGCTTCGTACTAATTTTTTGACCACTACAGTTATTTAATTTTTCTTTCAAAATCGCTGCGACTATGACGCTCGGGAACTTGTTCCCACTCTTCACCCCATGAACGATTCACTTTTCGACCACGAATAACCGCTGGACGTTTGCCAATCTGTTCGGCCCAGCGAATAACATTAGTGTATATTTTTACGTCTAGGAAGTCTGCGGCACCATATAGTGTGCCTAGTACCAACCCACCGTACCATGGCCAAATAGCCATATCGGCAATGGTATATTCATCTCCGGCTATAAACTCATGAGCGGCAAGTTGTTTATCGAGTACGTCAAGTTGTCTTTTGACTTCCATGGAATAACGATTAATGGGGTATTCTAATTTTTCTGGCGCATAAACATAAAAATGCCCAAAGCCGCCACCAAGGAATGGTGCGCTTCCCATTTGCCACATCAACCAAGATAAGCATTCTGCTCGCTTCGCTGTCTCGGTGGGCAGAAACATGTCAAATTTCTCTGCCAAGTGCATCAGAATGGCACCTGATTCAAAAATTCTAATTGGGGTTTCACCACTGATATCCAACAGGGCGGGTATTTTTGAATTGGGGTTAATGTCGACGAACCCACTGCCAAATTGATCACCTTCTTTAATGTTAATCAAGTAAGCATCATACTCAGCCTTTTCGATACCTAATTCCAATAGCTCTTCAAACATCACGGTTACTTTCACACCGTTGGGGGTTGCCAGTGAATACAATTGAAATGGGTGCTTCCCTTTTGGCAACTCTTTTTGGTGTGTAGAACCTGCAATTGGGCGATTAATGCTGGCAAAGGTGCCGCCGCTTTCGTTTTCCCATTTCCAAACTCTGGGTGGCTGATAAGTTTGATCTGACATGACTAACTCCTAATATAATTTGATGATTATTCTCTGTTAGTTAACCAATAAATGACACCAAGACAACCATGTTGTCACTCCTCTCTTGTATATTTTGAGCGAGGAGTTGAGTCTACAGACAAGATATCCCTCTTTAACGAGAGCGGTACTAATCTATTTATTTTGGGATCTTATTCTCCCTGTTCCTAGTGCTGATCAAAACACAGAGATTTACAGGAATTAAGGTCCAGTAGAAGGGAAAAACAGATCGGTTCAGCTTCTATTTGGCAATGTTAAACTCACTCAATGATAAGGCGCTGACGTTGCGTTATCAGGAAGAATCACTAACTGACCAAGACATATTTTCCTTACCCAATTCTGAATGTAATGACCTGAAACTTATTAGTATTTCTGAAATTGAATGCAATGCTATCGGATTTGATTCAAAATAGGTGTGAAAAAAGGCCGAAAATAGACTTTTACAGTCTTAAACGTCAAATATGAATCACTTTTGTGTATTTTATTTCACTCTTTTTTTTAACTTTGATCAAGTCAAAGCATGGGAACTTAAGTGTCAGCCATCTTAACAGCTTTCTTTTTATAAAGCCAAGTTGCCATGGCTCGACACACTTTTATCTGAACGTGTCTGAGCCCTTAAGCTTCTGTATCCTATATGTTCTTTGCCAACCTTATCCATATTAATAAAACAACAAATTGAGTTCCTGATCACGTTATGTCAAGGACTTATAATTGAACTTAACATTGGCAAAACGAAGATAATCAATGTTACGGCATGCTCCACCTTAGGGTATTTCCTGACATATTCTTGTGGTGATATTGTAGCTTTTTAAACGGTGAGTCTCTGGCTCTCAGGAGGCCGAATACCTATCACATTTTAACCTGCTGTTCGTCCGAGATAATTACCAAAAACCTTATTTGTGATTTTTACTGTGAAATATCATGTAGTGTCCTTTGTCTTAGCAGAAAATCGAACCGGTCAATAATTCTGAATCACGCCCCAAAATGGTATAATATATCCATAAGCTTCAAGGTGTATAAGCTGTAAGGTTTTGTACATTCTTATATTGACGATCCTTGTAATCCGGTCGAACCCCTGCCTTAGCTTAGAGGGAGATATGATTGATTTTCGCATCACCGAACAGAACCTCAAAGTCCATGTAGAAGCATTGACCAAAAATATTGGAGAGAGGAGCGTTTCCAGGCTGTGGAACCTTGAAAAGACTGCTGAATATATCGAAACATTCTACCACGAAATCAATGTTGACTCCCAAAGAGAATCCTATCTTTACGGGAAAAACATTGTGTCCAATATAGTTGCTGATATTGTTTTTACAAACGGTGATCTCAAAGTCTTTCTGATAGGTGCCCATTATGATTCCGTGAGGGGCACGGTCGGGGCGGACGACAATGCAAGTGCTGTTGCTGTACAGTTGGAAGTTGCGCGAGTACTGTCTGGTATAAAGGCAATAGAGAATCTCGACCTTACTGTCAGATTTGTATCCTTTGCCTTGGAGGAACCACCTGCATATGCGACCAGATCCATGGGCAGCAGGGTGTATGCACGAAAAGCAAAAAAGGACAATGAGCGGATTGATGGTATGATCTGCTTGGAGATGGTGGGCTACACGTGCCAAGAACCGGGATGTCAGAAATACCCGTTCCCCCTTATGTTTTTGGGCTACCCCAAAACCGGAAATTATATTGGGATTGTGGGGAACTATAGGTCGCGAAAATTTACCGGTTCTCTTTTTCAATCCTTTAATAAAAACGAACGCTTGCCGGTAGTTAAATTAACCGTTCCCGGGAGTGGTTACCTGATCCCAAATGTCAGACTCAGCGATCATGCCTCATTCTGGGACCGGGGATACAAAGCAGTCATGATCACTGATACCGCCTTCTACCGGAATCCACATTACCATCGGGCGTCGGATACCATGGATAAACTGGATTTCTCCTTCATGACCGAGCTTGTACGCAGTCTGGTTCAGTTTTTCATCTCTCAAGGCAATTCGTCTTTGATGTAAAGCTAATCTATCGATTAGAGGCGAGCCGCTGCTGTCAATCTCCAATTTATTGATGTTATAGAAACATCTCCTACGTCTATATGTACAGGAACACCTTTCATCTTGGCATGCAGCAACATTGATGATCTTCGTTTTAGCAATGTTAAGTTCAATGATAAATCGCTGACATTACGTAATCAGAAAGTCTCAAATAGCAATTTCCCGACAAGAAGTATGATTGCCAGTGGCAGTTTCTGTATGTTTCCCTTGAATTTGCCAAATACCTAGTATTTTCCCTAGTACGATCCCCTCCAAGAATCTGTTATGTTTTATCCGTCGAAGGTCTAGCTTTTAGTATCCATGGACAATTCACCTGAAAACCAAAATGCGTGCAGATGCTATAAAAAGAGACTGTTGTAGATTATACCTTGGAGGAACAGGAAATGAACAGATTCCTAGGCATGCTCATTGTCATTGGAATAGTTTTCTTGAGTTTAACCACAAGTTTCGCAGGCGACATCGTTACGGTTGACAACTTCGTCCGTGCTGAGAGTGATCTGGTACTTTCGAGCTACGTCAAGCAAGGGGGCTTTGGTGAGATTCCTGAACATTCGTCAGCCCATATCGATCGATAAGCAGCACGTTATCCGCATGAACCGTGACACACTATACTCAATTGGGGTCTTTGACCTCAACGAGCCGGTGACAATCATAAAGCCTAACTCTGACGGTCGATACCAGTCAATGATGGTGCTAAACCAAGACCATTATGTTGTAATGATAGAATACAGAGAGGGTAAATTCACGCTTACAAAGGAGCAAATTGGCACACGCTACGGGGTTGTCCTCTTTCGGACTTTCATTGATGCAAATGACCCTGCCGACGTGAAGGTTTCTAACGCCCTGCAGGACAAGATCAAAGTGCAGCAAAAGAGCTCCGGAACTTTTGAAATCCCGGAATGGGATAAAGCGTCTCTGGAGAAAGTTCGTGATGCAATCAATGTTCTTGCGGCGACCAGAACCTCTTCCAAGGGTATGTTCGGCGAAAAGGGGATGATCGACCCTATCAGCCACTTACTGGGAACGGCTTACGGTTGGGGAGGTCTTCCCGATATCGCCGCTGTTTATGACAACGCTGTGCCTGAGAAAAACGATGGCAAAACACCATACTTTTTAACGGTGAAGGATGTGCCAGTTAATGGTTTCTGGTCGATTACCGTTTACGGCAAGAACGGCTTCATGATGAAAAACGACCAGAACGCTTATTCTTACAATAATGTAACGGCGAAGAAAGACGCGGACGGGGGCATCACGATCAACTTCGGCGCTGGCCCCAAGGCTATCAATAATCTGCCAATCACTCCCGGCTGGAACTACATTGTGCGGATGTATCAGCCGAAGCAAGAAATCATAGACGGGTCGTGGAGCTTTCCCAAGGCAGAGCTGGCAAAGTGAGGGGAAATTGCAGATGAACATAAAAATGTATAAATAAATCTCAATTTCAAGGGGTAACAAAAGGAGAAGAATAATGAAGACAATGAAATTGGTTTTGCTGATGACGGTCCTTATGGCGGCAACTGTGATGTGGTCCTTCGCGCAGGAAACTCTCGCTGCGACACCCAATGTGCTTGCAGATGGCGATAATGCTAGGGGATTATTTCAAGCTCCGGCTTTATCATTTGCACTGTCAGGGATACTTATGTGCCGGATGAACCATTTTAGAAATAGATTGTTATCTTCCGCTTTGCCGATAGTTACCCGTAGAAAGTTTTCATACCCCTTTGCTGTCCATGGTTTAACGATTATTCCTTGAGCAAGAAGTCTTTCAGCTATCGGGAGGCTGTTATGACCGGTATCCAGGAAAATGAAATTGGCATGAGATTCTGCCACCCTGTAACCATGGCGACGCAATTGTGTGCTAACACGGCTCCGTTCCCTGGAGTTGTACTGAATCGTGTTTACCAGGTGCTCCTTGTCCTCAAGAGCTGCTCTGGCAGCGGTCTGTGCAAGTGAGTTTACATTAAAAGGAGTTCTTAGCTTATTGATATGATCGGCAAATCGAGTATCTGAAAAATAACCGTAACCAACTCGTAACCCTGCAAGTCCGTAGGCTTTAGAAAAAGTTCTCAGGACAGCATAAGGATGATTGCGTTGTCTCAAAAGAGCAAGACTGTCAGGAAACTGTTCCTGTGTGGCAGCATACTCATAGTAGGCCTCATCAACTACTAGGATCGTATCAGGAGAAGCTGCTTGGCAGATCCGGCTAAAACCTTCACTGTCGATCATTGTCCCTACCGGGTTGGAAGGATTGCTGAAAATCAGCATCTTGCAGCCCCGGTTAAGTTCGGAAATTAACCCATCGATATTAAATTCAAAATCGGCACTCATGGGTATTGTAATGACATGAGCCCCCTGTTCGGCCGGATAAATCTCATGGAGGAGAAAGGAGGGGTGTACCGTGACAACCCGGTCCCCCTTGTCCAGGCATGCGCGACAGATAACGGCAATCAGGTCTTCCGATCCGTTTCCGATGACAATTTTTGCGGCGGCAATGCCGGTTTGCCGGCTGAGAGCCAGCCTGAGTTCTGTGGAATCAGGGTCACTGTATTTCCATAAATCACTGAGCGCCTCACGCGCAGCCTGCTCGGCAAGAGTGCTGACGCCGAAAGGATTCTCATTACTTGCAAGCCTGGTGATATGCTCAAGGCTATAACGCTCCCGGACAGCAGTTTCAGCAAGACCAGAATTGTATCTGGGCAGAGAGAGAACGCCAGCTTTAAGGAAATCTTTTTTACCTGTTGTCATTACACACTACTCTCCTATAAACGACAATGTCCGGTTTCAATTAAACACGAGGTTTGGCAGATAGGTTGCAAGCCCGGGCATAAACCAGAGAATGGCCGCCCCGACGGCTTGAAGCACAATAAACGGCATAACTCCCTTGTAAATCTGTCCGGTCGTCACCTCAGGGGGGGCAGCGCCTCGAAGGTAAAACAGGGAAAAGCCAAAAGGCGGTGTCAGAAATGAGGTCTGCAGGTTGATTGCAATAAGAACCGACAGCCATATCGGGTCGTGTCCCATCAGGATCAGGCTTGGCGCGATAAGAGGCAGCAGGATAACGCTGATTTCGACAAAATCGAGAAAAAAGCCAAGAACGAAAATGAGCACCATGCAGAAGATAAGAGCCCCGCTAGGACCACCGGGCATGGCCGAGATAATCCATGCTATTCGTTCATCCCCGCCCAGGCCGATAAATACCAGAGAAAACATGCTGGCAGTCAATATGGTGGCAAAAATCATTGCGGTAACCACCATTGTCGATGTAAGTATTTCTTTTAATAATTGGTTCTTATGTGTTTGTTTAAGTGCTTTTATAATTGCAGTAAATCCGATAACCGTCAGCAGCATGCAAGAACTTCCGATCAACCAGTGACTTATACCGGCATCAGCCCGCTGCAGGCGTACCGGCATGATGCCGGCAATCACCGCTAGGGATATAAAGGCAAACGTTCCAAGAAGCATCAATCGGGTCGAGCCGCCGAGTCTTGCCCCTGCCATCAGGATTGCCCCCACGGCACCTACCGATGCCGCTTCGCTTGGAGTGGCAATGCCCGCCAGAATGGAACCGAGCACCGCTATGATAAGGGCAATAGGCGGCAGGACCGCCCCAAGCAGATCAGCGGCCGTTGGCGGGGTGTATTCTTTTCCGGTAAGGGCAGGCGCCACATTCGGCCAGATCCACGATTTTATAATGACATAGACAAGGTATACGAAAACCAGTACCAGTCCTGGAACGAGTGCTGCCGCAAACATCTGGCCAACGGATATGGTTTCAATGGTAAATAGACCCTTGCTGTACTGAGCCTGTTGATAGGCATTGGACATAACATCGGTCAGGATAATAAGCAGGGTCGACGGCGGGATGATTTGTCCGAGTGTTCCGGATGTACAGACTATTCCACAGGCCAGGCTCGGATCATACTTGTTGCGAAGCATGGTAGGCAGGGCGATCATCCCCATGGCAACTACGGTGGCCCCGACTATTCCGGTTGAGGCAGCCAGCAAAGCGCCCACCAGAATAACGGCTATGCCGAGTCCGCCCCTTACACGCCCGAAGAGCTTGCCCATGGTTTCAAGAAGTTCTTCTGCAATCCTGCTTTTTTCGAGCACTACCCCCATCAGGACAAACAGCGGAATTGCAATCAAGACATCGTTTGTCAGAAGACCAAATACCCGTTGAGCCAGCGCGCCTAAAAGCGCCAGGTCAAAAGAGCCGGTAAAATATCCAAGGAAAGCGAAAAGTGTGGCAACACCTGCCAGCGTGAAAGAAACGGGATACCCGAGAAGAATACCTCCGATAAGGGCGAATACCAGTAAAAAATCGAGAGGGAGTTCCATTATAATTAAGAAGAGTGCTGAGATTTGTCGGGTGTTTTCAAGAGCAGGATGTCTTTAAACAGATTGGCGATACACTGTATGATAAGGAGGATGCAGAAGGCCGGTATCAGGGACTTGAGCAAAAAAGAAGCAGGGATTCCGCCAACGGAAATAGGTCCTTCAAGAATCTCCCAAGAGTGTTTTACCGAAGGCCATGAATAGAAGATCAGTATCGTCATCGAAGGGATTAGAAAGAAGAGATGCCCCCATATATCAGTAATAGCCTTTCCACGTATTGAGCGGCTGGCATAAAAAATGTCGACCCTTACATGCTTGTCGACAAGCAGCGTATAGCCGGCTCCGAGCATAAAGAGAAACCCATGAAGGTAGAGTACGCCTTCATTGAGGAAAATATAACTGAAGCCAAAAACATATCGCAGCACAACGATAGCAAACTGTAGAAGCACCATGAGAAGTGCGCACCATCTAATCAGGTTTCCAACTGCAAGATTGATTAATTCAAGGTTGTGAATATAAGATTTCATCATTTTATTAAGGTAAACGGTCACAACAGGCTCCATTGTGACCGTTTACGGCTCTATTAGTACTTGTAATTGAGCGCCCTGGCGTTCATCTGACCATTGTCTGCATAGACCATATACTCAGAAATTGATGCACGGTACTTGAGAAAGCTCTCAACAATACGTTTTACAAGCTCGTCGGAGTCGTTGCGGAGATCTTCGATAACCTCACCAGCCGCATTACCCATTGCGACAATCACCTCATCCGGCAGCTTGCGGACTTGAACCCCCTGCTCTGCTACCATCTGCTTTAAGGCAATGGCATGCTTGGTAGTGTACTCGGTCCATACTGGGTTATACAGGCTTTCACAGGCAAAGGCGACCGCCTGTTGCAGGTCTGCCGGAAGTTTCTCGTAGGCTTTCATGTTGACGGCACATTCTTCTGCGGATGAAGGTTCTCCGACACCAGGCCAGTAATAATATTTTGCCACCTGGTAGTAGCCAAGAGCAGAATCGGACCAGGGGCCGATAAACTCGCCCGCATCAAGCGCACCCGATTGCAGGGCCTGAAACAATTCCCTGCCGCTCATGGCTTGGACCGCCATACCGAGTTTTGCACACATTTCCGATGCGAGTCCGGTGGAACGAAAACGAAGCCCCTTGAAATCGTCGACAGACTTGATCTCATTGCGAAACCATCCCGCCCACTGGGGGCCGGAGTTACCGCAGAGGAAAGGTTTCAGGCCGAATCTCGCGTACATTTCATCATAGAGCGCCTGCCCTCCGCCATGGAGCATCCAGCCATGCTGCTCATCTGCACGCAGGCCAAATGGCTGGGAACCGAAGAGGAGAATGCCCTTTGATTTGGAACCCCAGTAGGAGGGAACGGCATGGTAGAGGTCGGCTGTGCCTTCGGATACTGCATCAAACACGCCATTGCCAGGTACCAGCTCGCCTGCGGCATAGAGTTTTACCTCAAGGCGACCGCCTGACAAGGCGGTAATCCTGTCAGCCAGCATCTGGGCTGCAACCCCTGGTCCGGGCAGGTTTTTAGGCCATGCGGTAACCATCTTCCAGCTGATTTTTTCTGTTGCTTTGGCTGGTGCAGCAAGAGGAGCACTTAACGCAGCAGTTGTCAACACGGTTGCCCCCGCGGTTTTTAGAAAATCCCGTCGATCCATCTGTTTTCCCCTTTTATTTTAGGTTGAATGGTTGATTTTGCCTGGCTTGAGCCAGCACAAAACGGTTATGCTGCTATTCCTTAATCAGGATATTTAGCTTTCTTCCAGAATGTCTAACACTTTTCGGCAGTTTTCCTCTGCCCGTGCCATAATTGCCCTGGCTTCGGACAGGGTTGCTTCGCGATAGGGGAGGTCCTCGATGTCTTTCATGTTGATAAGGACATTCTGGTAGGCACCCCAGATACCTGTTTCAAGAGACCTCGCACCCACCTGGGTATCAGACTTTGAGGCCGGGTTACCGAAACGTGCAACCTCAAGCAGCGCTTCCCAGACCGAATCACCGAGCCGCATTGTGGTGAGTGGCACATTGATCGCTGTTTTGAGACCGTGCTGCATTTTTTTCTTTCTCAGCAGGCGCTGCTTTTCTGTATTCTTAGGCATTCGCAGCCCTTCCATATACTCGTTGAAAGCTGACGTATCGGCATCAATCATCGGAATAAGCTGTCCTGTCACTTCGTGAAGCGTCGGAATCACTGCCCTCATCTGGGGTTGGACATCATCAAATTTGCGAACTCCATGTGTCAGTTTCGCAACCATTGAGCCAAGTCCTGTACCGACTGCCGCAAGCATCGCCGAAACGGACCCACCACCCGGGGCAGAGCTTCGTGATGCCACCTCTTCAATAAAAGTGCGTACCGACATGTCGGCGAGGGGTTCCTCAGGTTTTTCGGCAATAATATATTCTATGATGCGCTCATCAGGTAGAAAAGGATGTACTGAGTTTAGTCCAAGTCGCTCGATTGCCAGCCGGATCTTTTGTCTCTCTTCGTATATGAACAAATTTTCCCTGTCGATATAGAAATCAGCGGCCATAAGAAGTGATTCCAGGGGAACGACCCCGACAATCTCGGAGCCGACAACTGGCACATTCAATTCGTTGGCATCTTTTTTTACCTCTTCAAAGAGCCTGTGGATTGGGGTCACCCTGTAATCATTGAGATTGACGGTAACCTGGGCCATATTGTATTCGTCCACAAACCAGCCCATTCCTTTCACTTCTCTCAGTCTCCCTGGTTCATCAGGGCCCCTGCCCGCCTCTCTCAAATTTAATGCGATACGGTGCGCCTGGTTTGAGGTTGCCAGAAGATTGACGTTATAGGCTATGAGGAAATTTCTGGCCCCGGTTGCGGTGATTCCCCATTCGGGAACAAAATGATTCGGCCCGAAATCTGGTTTCCAGCGGGAGTCTTTCAGTTTTTCTTCAAGTCCTTCGTACTCGCCCTCCCGAACGTCCGGCAGTTTTCTGCGGTAATCCTTTTCGGCTGCCTCTTCATAGAGATAAAAGGGTATGCCCAACGCTTCGGACGCCCTCCTGGCAAATGTCTTTGAAACTTCGACGCACTCTTCCATGCTTACTCCTGTAACCGGCACAAAAGGGCACACGTCCATGGCCCCGAAACGTGGGTGCTCTCCAGTGTGGTTTCGCATGTCTATCAACTCTTTTGCAACCCGTGCCGCTGCCAGGGCTCCTTCGACGATACTTTCCGGATCACCGACAAAGGTGTATACGGTTCGGTTGGTAGAGTATCCAGGGTCAACATCAAGCAGCCTGCAGGCTGTCACATTCCGGATTGCGTCCGCTATGGCGTCAATGGTCTTCTGGTTTCTGCCTTCGGAAAAATTAGGTACGCATTCAATTATTTTTCGCATGATTTCACCTGAATAGTAGATAACCCGAATCAGCCTGTGCTCCAGACTTTTATGCCTTTCTTATAGACTGCTTCAACCGGGGAAACGCCGGCATGATAGGCCAGGATGGCAGGGGTTTCTCCGTCCAGTATAAGAAAATCTGCCTGCTTGCCCACATCGAGGCTTCCCACCCGCGCAGCTCTGTTTATCGCATAGGCTGCATTGAGTGTTGCTCCGGTAAGCGCTTCTGCCGGCGACATCTTCATGTTGAGTACCGCCAGTCCGATAACGAAGGGCATCGACTCAGTAAAACTTGAACCGGGATTGCAGTCTGTCGCCAATGCAACGGCAAGATTTTTGTCAATCATATCCCTGGCTCGTCCATAAGGCTTCCGCAGGCTGTATGCCGTAGCAGGAAGGAGTGTTGCCACCACGCCTGCAGCGGACATTGCCTCTAGATTTCGGTCGCTGGCTGCAAGCAGGTGGTCTGCCGACAATGCTTTCAGCTCGGCCGCAAGACCGGCCCCTCCCAGGTCGTGCACCTCGTCTGCGTGCAGTTTAATCTTCAGCCCGCTCCTGAGAGCGGCTTTCAGCAGCCGTCGTCCTTGGTCTATGGAGAAAACGCCTTCTTCACAGAAGATATCACAGTGCTCGGCAATGCCCTGATCTTTTACGGCAGGCAGCATTTCTTCAATTACCAGTGAAATAAAATCTTCTGACCTGTCTTTGTATGCGAGCGGAACCGCATGGGCGCCGAGAAAGGTAGCGACAATATCCACAGGAGTTTTTTGGGCTGCCAGCGAGATTGCCTCAAGCATTTTCAGCTCGTTCACCGTGTCGAGGCCATAGCCGCTTTTCACTTCCATGGTCGTGGTCCCGAGGCCAAGAGCAGCACGATATTTGTTTTACGGTATGGTCACAAAGCTCATCGACGCTCGCCCGGTTCACGGCTTTTACCGAGGAGAGAATGCCGCCCCCTCTTCGCAGTATTTCGAGATACGGAGTCCCCTCGATTCTCTGTTCGAACTCTTTTTCTCGAAGGGCTGCAAAGCAGCAATGGGTGTGCGGGTCGACGAACCCGGGGATCAGACAGCGGCTCTGGCAGTCATGAGATTCGTAGGGGGCACGCGGGTCAACATCTTGAAAAATGTCTTCTTCAGGACCTATCCCGGCGATCAAACCATCCTTAACCAGTAATGCTCCTTTGTCGTATTTTGCGAGCACCCCCTGGTTCTTTCCGGTGAGCGGTTTTCCCCTGTCGACCGGGGTAAAGATTCTGGCGTTTCGAAAAATTGTTAGAGACACAATGTTGTTCTCCGTATGCTATTTCAATTGGCTAAACAGGTTTTTCACTGCATCGTTCACAAGGGATTCCTTGACTCGGAACGGAATGGTGATCTGGTCGCCGTTATCATTCTCCCTGTTGAACTCGACGGCCACCTCCATGGCATTTTCGTTGCGGCTCCAGTTGCGCCTGCCGACACCCCCCATTACATCCCAGCTCATGGCTGATCGTATGATTGAATCAACCTGGTCACTACCGTCCAGAACAAGGCCGAAACCACCGTTTATCGCCTTACCGATACCAGTGCCTCCGCCGTTGTGCAGTGCTACCAGTGACATTCCCCTGGCGGCATTTCCGGCAAAACAGTGGATTGCCATGTCGGCACAGACATTGCTTCCGTCCTTGATGTTTGCCGTTTCCCGGAATGGTGAGTCCGTGCCGCCAGGATCATGATGATCCCTGCCGAGCATGATCGGGCCGACCTCGCCGTTTCTTACCATCCTGTTGAATGCAAGGGCAATGTTTACCCTTCCCTGGGCATCGGAGTAGAGGATACGGGCCTGGCTGCCGACTACCATCTTGTTTACACCGGCATCACGTATCCATATATAGTTGTCCCGGTCTTCAGCTCGGCGCTGGGGGTCTATGCATGACATGGCTGCCCTGTCGGTTTTTTCAAGATCCTCGGGGCTGCCGCTCAGGCAGACCCAGCGGAAAGGACCATAGCCGAAGTCAAAAATCGGTCCCATGATGTCTTCAAAATAAGAGGGGTAAATGAAGCCGTCTTTGGCATCGACTCCATTGCTGGAAACTTCAGTTACTCCTGCATCGAAAACGGCCTTTAAAAACGCATTGCCGTAATCAAAGAAAAACGTACCTTGCTCAGTCAATGCCTTTACCGCATCGATATGCTTTTTAAGGCTCTTGTTGACAAGAGAAATAAATGTTTTCCTCTCTTCAGCCAGAAGCCTCGTACGTTCATCGAAACTAACTCCCTGGGGGCAATATCCGCCATCATAAACCACATGGCAGGAGGTCTGGTCGGAAAGAAGATCAACCGCAACCTTTTTATCTGCTAGGTACTCGAGAAGGTCAACCACATTACCATGATAGGCAATCGAGGTGTTCTGCTTGGCGGCAACGGCCCCTGTTGCGATGGAGACCACTTCTGCCAAATTACTTGACACCACATCAACCCATCCCTGACTGTGCCTCGTCCGGATGCGTGAATAATCAACCTCGGCAGTGATGGAAACTGCCCCGGCGATTTTTGCAGCCTTTGGCTGCGCTCCGCTCATTCCGCCAAGTCCTGAGGATACAAACAGAAGACCGGCAAGGTCACCATCCTCGGCGACACCGCACATGCGCCTCCCTGCGTTGAGAAGGGTATTGTAGGTCCCGTGGACAATACCCTGGGGGCCGATATACATCCATCCCCCGGCGGTCATCTGTCCGTAGGATGACACACCCATCTGGACTGCGATCTCCCAGTCATCCGGATTGTCATATAGCCCGATCATCAGCCCGTTGGTGATGATCACCCTGGGATTGTCAGGACTTGATTTGAACAGCCCCAGAGGGTGACCTGACTGCATGACAAGTGTCTGGTTTTCAGTCATCTCCTGCAGATATTTCTGGATCAGTATGTACTGCATCCAGTTCTGGCAGACACTGCCGGTTTCGCCATAGGTGACAAGCTCATAAGGATAGAGTGCAACTTCGAAGTCAAGGTTGTTATCCATCATGAGCTGAAAGGCCTTACCGGCAAGACAATTGCCCCTGTATTCGCTGACAGGCCTGGCCTTGATTGACCCTTTAGGTCGAAATCGATAGCCGTAAATTCGGCCACGGGTCCTCAGCTCTTCGAGAAACTCAGGGACAAGAAGATCATGATGTCTTTCCGGGATGTAACGCAGGGCATTGTGCAACGCCACTGCAGTCTGCTTCTCCGTCAGTCTGAATCCCCGGTCGGGAGCGCGACGAATACCCGCCTCGAAAACAGTCTCTTCCGGCAGTTCGTCAGAAAGCCTTATTTTCATAGATGCACTGACAGTGTTGTTGGTAATCATGACACCCCCCCTAATTCTATACTTGTTGAGATATTTTCCACGTTCAGAAAATATATCCGACCATACCATGTTGAAAATGTATATACAACTTTTTTTAGAATATCAATTCTCCTTTTTTCACTGGTCTGTAATGTTTGGTTGCTAATAAATCAAAATCGGTTTTGCCTTTAAGTGTATAGGTTAATGAAATATATTAAGATAAATAGGAATTCAAGGAGGCGTCAATCGGGTCTAATAGTATTGACTCAATTGATTTCCGTTTCCGTATCATTTATCGTAAAGATCGGAAAAAATACTTGCTCTTGGGCTTAATTGTATATACAATCGGTTGTGTTGTATTTTTGCAGACCAAATTATTTCCACTATTCGATAACAGTTTCAATCGCTGCCCTAGAGAGACAAGATGATGAATACCTCCGAGTCACGTTACAATAACCCCGGGAAACCTCACACTCAAGCAGGCACGATTGATCAGCGCCGGTTCCGTTCAGCTGAAATTATCGGAGGATTGTATCACTCAGATTAACGAGTCTGTGCAGACTGTCAGTGATGTTGTTGAACAGGGACGGGTAATCTATGGTATCAACACCGGCTTTGGCTTGCTGGCCAATACAGTCATACCCCAAGAGGAACTGGAGCATCTGCAGCATTCCATCGTGCTGTCCCATGCAGCAGGCGTTGGCAAATTGATGAATAAGTCGACGGTACGGCTCATTATGGCATTGAAGATCAACAGCCTGGCACGAGGATATTCCGGCATTCGTCTCGAAGTCATCGAGGCCCTTGTTGCCCTGGTTAATTCAGAGGTGTATCCCTGCATACCTGAAAAGGGTTCAGTCGGTGCCTCCGGCGATCTTGCACCACTTGCCCACATGAGTACAGTCTTGCTCGGGGAAGGGGAGGTACTCTATAAAGGAGAGCTTTTGTCGGGTAGAGAAGGACTTGAGGCTGCAGGCCTGAAACCGATTATTCTCGGTCCCAAAGAAGGACTCGCCCTGCTCAACGGCACCCAGGCGTCAACCGCACTTGCTCTTGAGGGACTCTTCAACGCTGAGGATCTTCTCGCCGCAGGTATTGTCGCAGGCTCTTTGAGTGTTGATGCTGCGCTTGGCAGTCGTCGGCCGTTCGAGCATCTGGTACATAAGGTCAGGGGGCACCAGAGCCAAATCGATGTTGCAGCAAACTATCGTCTCTTGCTTGGGCACAGTGAGATCGAAAAGTTTCACGAGGATTGTGAAGCTGTCCAGGACCCTTACTCGTTGAGATGCCAGCCCCAGGTAATGGGAGCCTGTCTCAATCAGATACGCAATAGCGCCGAGACCCTGCTCATTGAGGCAAACAGCGTCTCGGATAATCCTCTGGTCTTCGCCAGAGAGTGCGACATTATCTCGGGTGGGAACTTCCATGCCGAACCGGTTGCAATGGCCGCCGATAATCTGGCTCTGGCCTTGGCTGAAATAGGCTCCCTTTCTGAGCGTCGCATGGCCTTGCTGATCGATACGCATATGAGCAAACTGCCACCGTTTCTTGTTGAAAAGGGCGGTCTTAACTCGGGGTTCATGATTGCTCAGGTTACCGCCGCGGCGCTTGCCAGTGAAAACAAGTCGCTTGCCCATCCTGCATCAGTTGACAGTCTGCCAACTTCGGCGAATCAGGAAGACCACGTTTCCATGGCCACATTCGCGGCGAGAAGACTGGGCGATATGGCAGAAAACACCGCAGGGATTCTGGCAATAGAACTGCTGGCGGCTTGCCAGGGGGTCGATTTCAGAGCCCCGTTGAAAACTTCACATCTGCTTGAAAAGGCCAAGATGATGCTCAGGGAGAAGGTGCCGTTTTATGATAAGGACCGATATTTCGCTCCCGATATCAAAGAGGCTATAGAGTTAATACGATCTGGAGCCTTCAATGGTCTCGTTGAAAGTTCACTCCTGCCTAGCTATGTTGAGCCGGAATAGTCGGATGCGTTTCAGAGGACGAGGACAACTGCTGCTTTTGAGTGAGGGACGGTAATTACATGAAAAAAAAATCGACACAGCCGTTATTCAGGAAAATCAAACAATATATTCTTGGCAGGATTGAAACAGGAGAGTGGGAAACTGGCGCAAAAATTTCTTCTGAAGCAGAACTCGGCGCACATTTCAAGACATCGAGAATGACCGTTAACAGAGCAGTGCGCGAATTGACGGCAGAGGGGCGGCTGGTTCGAAAGCAGGGGAAAGGTACCTATGTTGCTTCTCTGAAACCAAAATCAGCCTTTCTCGAAATTTCCTCTATCGCCCAGGAAATCAGGAAAAGTGGCGGAAAATACTCCTGTGATGTTCATTTGTTGAGCGAAGAAAAAGCCAGCCCCGCACTTGCTGCAGAGATGAGATTGAAACCGTATTCATCTGTCTTTCACTCGGTTTTTGTCCATAAAAATAATAACATTCCGATTCAGTTGGCAGACAGGTTCATTAATCCGGCAATTGCGCCTGATTATCTGAAACAGGATTTTCAGGTTATAAGCCCCGCCGACTATCTTCTCAGGGTTGCCCCGGAATATAGAGCAGAACATATCGTTGAGGCCTTGCTTCCTGATGCCTGGATAAGACAACTGCTCGAAATTAATGATGCTGAACCATGTCTGGCCCTGCGTCGAATCACCTGGGTGGCTGGATGTGTTGCAACCATAAGCTATTTTTATTATCCGGGGTCACGCTATAGTCTGGGGGGGCGATTTTCTCCAGGAGGTCACGGTGGTGAAGGTAATGATGACAAGCTGTAATAGCTCAGGGCTTATCTGAACGTCACCAGTTTTAACGAGGAGCCTGTCAGAACGATTCCAATTGTGATATGTATCCTGCCAAATTGTTTTTCACCTCGATTACCCTTGAACCCAGAGTGACCTGCGGCTCCATACTACGTGGCATGGCCATGAAGAAAATCGGGTCTGCAGGTAATGCGATTGAAAATGCAGTAATTGCTCTTGTTGATTCAATTATGAACATTGCGATTGATATGTTGAAAACAGGCCAAAGGTTATTGGCAAAAAGTCACGATATTACGGCAAATTACACCAAGTCCGAAACTTGAGACACAACGATTCCTCAGCGTCACCAATGTTCACGCAACTGCCATCAAACCGCCAATACACGTAATATCTGCAATATTTACTGGTTACTCAAGAGGTTTCATTGCCCATAGACGTTCGGCATTTTCATGTGCCAGTTTGTGAGCGATATCTTCAGGTAGTTTCAATAACTCCTGTTTCCACAAATTGACTTGATCTACATAAAAATCACTTCTCCATTGATATGATGTAACAATGTCGATACCCAGGATAAACCTATCTGGATATTGTATTATAAGCGTTTTCCATTCTTCTTTGAGTTCATATCCTGCAGTCTTGCTGTCAAACATGTTCACCCACGGAAATTCTGCATTTTTCCCATCATTACCAGACAAATAAATGGGATTTGCGTGAGATGTTATGAAATAAATGTTTGAATGCGTTTCAATTAGTCGTTTTACCTCATCCTCATTCAACTGCCCCATATGAATCAGGGCAAATGGAAGGTCTGGGTTGCTCAAAAGCATTTCTTCGAATTTATCCATAAACTCTTGACGCTTATTGCCTAAGTCTGCGAATTCGATATGAGCAATGAATGGCCAATTATGCTTTAAACATACTTCAACAGTTGATTTGACTCGGCGATCATCTGGCTCAACGACAATTTTCGGAGAACTTGCTCCCTTGCGTGCATGGAATAAAAGGGTTTCTGCCATGGCAGCAAAGTCATTCGAGTTTGATTGGCTTTTTAACGTCTGAAAGTATTCATTTTTATTTTTTATGTAGCTGCCGAATTTTGTTCTTACTGCGGGAATTATTTTAGTGGGATGTTCTTTCGCTAAACTGACTATCTCATCCTGATCAATTTTCGCTCTACCAGAAAGGATTGTTTTTGAAACCCCCGCACTATCCATCAGTTCTACAACCTTTGCAAGGTCCGTTTTATGGTCAACTTGGCTATGGGCATCAATGATTGGAATCTCTTTTGCGGTTAATGCCTGGTTAGGAGTAAATAAGAAAGATAATAGAAGTAATGGTATTATTCTGATCATTGTTTCATCTCACTGTTAGTATTAAATAAATGACTATATAACATGCACTTACATTAGAAATTCTTTCTTTTTAAGCATTAATTGCTCAGCACACCTGTCGCATTTACTTCACAGGAACAGTATGTACCTCCTAGTGGCTGTAATGATTTGAATTTGAGAAGGGTATTCAGGTGAAAGGCAGAGACTGGCAGAGGTGTCCAAGCTCAACCAGTCTCTGAAATTGGAGATAGTCAAAGTTTTTG
Organism: uncultured delta proteobacterium; assembly: GCA_963710015.1. Lineage (GTDB taxonomy): Bacteria > Desulfobacterota > Desulfobulbia > Desulfobulbales > Desulfocapsaceae > MADRE3. Next base: position 39,778 of record CAVPYP010000005.1, read on the forward strand.
CAGGAACAAGGACATATTCTCCAAATTTGTCTTATACCTAACTACTACAAAAGGCTATTTAGCATACTTGAAATTGGATGACAATTGGTGAGATTACGTATGATGTGATAGGTGTTTTTACCTATAAACTGAGGTAACTAAATAATAAAAGAAAGAAAATCCAGGTATTCTTTTAGTCGTTTTTTCAAGACTCCTCGATTAAAGTATTTCCTGGAGCACCGCTTGATTGGGACTGGACGATTTGCTGACAGGAGCCCGGAGAGATACAGGAACCAGCTTCCGTTGGAGTAGAATGTAACATTAATGGAGATTTAAACCTTTCTCTCTCTTGCGCTGAAGTTTTGCTATTGGTAACATTACGCCAAAAAGTGCATCATTATCATGTTATGTTGTTATCCCAAAGGTGAGACCCATGAATAAAGTGAACATCTTACAGATCGGCCCATATCCAGAATGGGACATGGAAGCGTTAGCCAAAAACTTCATTCTTCACCCCTACTATACCGCAGAAGACAAGGATGTATTCATCGCGGGATGTGCCGGCACTATCCGTGGGGTGGCGACTCGTGGAGATCTTGGCCTGAGCAGAGAACTTATCGAAATGCTCCCTCATCTGGAAATCATAGCTGTTTATGGAGTTGGTTACGATGCAGTAGATCTTGATGCAGCTCGGGATCGGAACATCCGTGTAACCAATACACCTGATGTCCTGACCAAAGATGTTGCAGATTTTGGAGTAGCAATGATGCTTGCAGCCTCCCGCGGAATCATTGGTGGTGAAGATTGGGTTCGCTCCGGTAACTGGTCAAAGAAAGGAATGTACCCCCTCAAAACTCGGGTATTCGGTAAACGGGTAGGAATTCTCGGCCTTGGAAGGATCGGTTACGAGGTCGCCAAGCGCTGCGCCGCCTTCGAAATGGATATTGCCTATTCGGACCTTGAGAAAAAAGAAGTTGCAAGCGAATGGAGTTATATCAAAGATCCTCGGGCTCTGGCCGAACATTCAGATTACCTGTTCGTCACAACAACTGGCGGAGAGAGCCACAAAACATATCGTCAACAAAACGATTATTGAGGCACTGGGGCCAGAAGGAATGTTGGTCAATATATCAAGAGCTTCAACCATAGACGAAGAAGCTCTCCTGACGGCTCTTGAGAACAAGACACTTGGCTATGCAGCACTCGATGTATTTGAAGGTGAACCTAATTTAAATACCCGCTTCTTGGAGCTTGACAATGTTATGCTGCAACCGCATCAGGCCAGCGGCACGGTCGACACGCGCAAAGCAATGGGCCGTCTGGTTCGAGAAAACCTGGAAGCATATTTTAGTGGCAGGGAGCTTCTTACCCCTGTAATTTAGAGGATTTGACAATGAAATCTGTCGTATGTTACGGGGAAGAAATGTTTAAGATGTTACCTTTGATTAGAGCCATGACGATATGGTGATGTTGCTGTCTTTCAATATCCTCCTCCGTAATAGAAAATCTACAGGAATTCTGAAACATTGCCACTCATGTCATAAATGCCCACCCCATTGGTTAACTTTTTACCAACTTCATGGGGGGGTAAGACCGCTGTTCCCCTCGTACCATGCAACAATCTACCTCTTACTCTTCTTGTCCTCTGGTACCAACTTTAAGAGCCCCTTTATCACGTATGAGATATCAATGAGTGCGTTGTTTATGGATTGATAATTACGCTTTGCATCCTTGTGGTAGAATTCACCACAACCATCAGTCTCATAGGTTATGGGCCACACGGCATTGCCTTTTTCAAAGGTCTTGTCCATACCTTCTACGAATACCTTGCCTTTCGGACCTATGCTCGGAGGTCTCACGGTACAGGACCCTGTGTTGGCAGTAACTTTTTTCCAGTGGCAGCAATCCTTGCACGTCTTACCTTGTTGGTTACTCATTTGTATCCTCTGTTGATTTTATATCTAAGTAATTAGTACCACAGGATGGAAATTAAACACTAAATGAAGAAAATAACAGCCATATTATCTTACATTTTCTCTACATTTCTGGATTTGTAAGCGGTATTCAAAGGCAAGATTCTATCTCAAACCCTGCAGGTCATGGGTCTCAGTCTATCGACACACAACATTTCGCAGTATTTGGCAACCTGACCTTTTTCCTGAACATCCGCGGATGGTGAAGCTCCTGAGACGCAGTTCTGGCCCTTCGTTATTTTAGATGTTACAGTGACAGGAATAGATCTATAAACAACAAAAGAAGGAGTGATGTAATGGGCGATAAGGGCGGGAAAAAAGATAAGGCAAAAGGACAGAAACAGACCGCGGCAAAGCAGAAACAAAAAACCAGGGAAAAACTTAATAAGCAGCCTCCTAAAAGGTCTTCATAGGGACTGATCTGCTGCCCCTGTTTATCTCTAATTTCTCTCCAGCGAAGCGTTCTGCACCAGCGAACTGAAGAGAAACAGGACCATGGTCGATTTAGAGTAATTTCCTTCTCTATTGTTATTTGATTGTGCGACCCACAGAAAAGGTGTTGCCAATGATATGCGCTGATAACTTTTCTATGCCTTTTTCGTCATCCGGATTGATCCGTGCCTTGTGATGCGCGATAAAGCCTGATGAGTGGCTCCAAACCATGTGGTTTATCGTCAAAGTGTTCTGTATCCTTTTTGACCACGGGTGTCGTATTTCAATGTCGAAGGTGAATTTGTGGCGTGGAAAAAAAGGTGATTATGCCGAGAAAGAAACGATAAAAAATGTTCTTACCCGCCCTTGTTTTCCTGTAGCATTTTGCTTGCACTGAGACTTGCCAGCATAGAGAGAATCACATATGCCAGGAAAAAGTAGAGTCCAACCTGCACCTCGGCCCGACTCGTCTCACTCTTGCTTCCGGAGAGGTAGACCAGAAAAGTGGCCACCACGAAGACATCCGCCATCGACCACTTCCCCAGCATCTTAAAAAATTGTACCACCGTATGGGCCGATTTGTTATTTATAAAAAGAGCCAGAAAAAGCATCGAAAGCGTCTTAAGAAGGGGCAAGAGGATCGAAAATAGCAGCAGCGCACCCCCTACAACATAATTATGGCTCTCAAAAAGTGTGGCGATCGACCCCAGAACCCCCTTGGATTCCATCGTCAACACCACCTCACCAAGATACTGCACATCCTTGTGGATGCTCATCATCATGATAGGCATTAATAACCCGCCTGCCAGAGCGATCAGGGCAGTCAGGTTTACCGTCACGGTAAAGGCCTGCACGGTCATTACAAAATAGAGCTGTAAGAGCAAGGCGACGACACCCATCGCATAAATAGTGTATTGCACTGCTTTTTGTTTGAAAAGTGCCTGCGTTTCGATCAGCTTCTTTTGCTCCTTGAGCACCTCATCGTATCCGTCATAAAAACCCAGAGAGAGGATATCACCGAGCTTTTTGAGCTGATTGGTACTGAGTTCTGTTACGTTGTGCTTATTGACAATGATATATGAAATCTCTTCATGCGATTTGGCGTTTTGGTATGCTTTGAAAGCAAAAAAAGTCATCCCAACCAGCAATGCGGCGGCAAGCATAATGGCAGTTATTTTTTTCATAGAGCCATTATAACCAATCTGTAGGAGTTGGATATACTATCACCATGAAAAAAATAGAAAAACTCAAAAAGATCGCTTTTGGGGGAGGAGAAATCGTATCGGAGATTTTCGGAGAACTGCGCGCACGGTTCGGGGGCCGGGAGGAGTAACCCCCCCGCCCCCTATCTTCCAGATAGTCTGCAGAGACAGAGCTTATCGCAACGATAGAGGCTATTATAATGGCAATGTTGACCTTTTAAGCAAATCTGAAAGTTTATACTTCCTGAATCTCCTCATCTGCGGCCGCAAATCGCCACATACTCCCAGACAGTGCATACAGGAAGAACGTAAACCTCAATAGTCCGGGTCAAATAGTAGGCTATCACGAACTTGGTATCCTCAAAGGACACTTTTGGGTGAAAATTCCAGTTTTCCATACTGAAATTTTCCATTATTCCCGAAAAAAAACTATTTTCACAAAGTTAAATATGTATAAGATTTTGTTATTATTGACTTTTGATCAGCAGCTGAAGGAGGTATCATTCTTGCATGCTCCTTACTTGTGATGAGTAGAAACAATGTCGGCCTTGTCGGATCAAGGATCAGGAAAATGAAATCACCCTTATGGAGGCATCTTCCACATGGAGGAATATACCTACAACGTAGAATGGCAAGAAGAAAGACAGAGGTTTGCCGCTAAATGTCCGGTCTATCCATCCCTGAACTGGTTTGCAGAGACAGAAGAAAAAGCGATTGAAGGATTAAAACACATTATCTCCGCCATAGAGAACCGGTTTATTACCTATTTTTATGCTCGATAAAGAGGAGCTAAAAAATGGTAGCCACTCCTCGTATCGGGAGTGGGTGAAGGGAGGCAGGGTCACAGAAATGGCTCTGCCTTTTTATATTTCAAAAATGGTTTCAACTCGTAAGAGAGTCCACGGCAAGAGTTACTATTCAAGAAAATCATCGAGTTAATACTATTCCTGCATCTTCGGAGATTGTTTTTTAAAGTAGTGCCTGCGGATTTTTCATTCCTTGGGAAGAGTAAACACAAAATTGGGGTGCCCTCCAGGAGATTCTTCACACCACATGTCCCCTCCGTGGCGTCGCACAAGGTCGCGAATGACAGGGAGCCCAATGCCTGAATTAACCTCACTCTCAAACATTTCAAATATAGTTTCTCTCTTCTCCGCAGGAATTGGTGGCCCGTTATTGAAAACGTTAAGGCGATAAGTAGTGCCATTATCTTCAAAGCCATACGCAATTGTGCCTCCTTGGGGAGTGTAGCCAATAGCGTTAGAAAGAAGATTTCTATAAACGATGCTCAGCCAATTTTTGTTGGCAGAAACAAAAATTTTATCGCCCGGTATTCCACCAAGACGATTGTCAATTTGTATTTTCCCTCTCTCAATCTCCTGTGAAAATTCTCCAAGAACAGGATCAATAATATCTTCACGGAGATCAAGTGTTTCTTTCCTTCCAATTTCAGTGGAGTTCATCAAGCTTGATTTCGTTAAATAATCCTCGACAATTTTTTCTAGTTTAATCATACGATTAAAAACGTCGCTCAGCGTTTGCTTAACGCTTTCGCTCACCTCGCCAAATCTTCCTCTTGCCAATAATTTGATTGTTAAAGCAGCGGAGGTAATTGGAGAGCGCATATCATGTGTTGCTATGGAAAGCATTTGCAGGATATGGTTCTCCAGGTTTTTGTGCTGAGAGATATCACGTGAAATTCCAATCACTCCAATAATCTCACCATCTGAGTTTTTCCAGGGAAATTTAGAAACAGAGAGCCACGATTTGGTTCCATCTCGACGGGTCAGCTCTTCCTCTTTATTCACGAGTGACTCTCCTGTCTCCATAATGAAAATTTCATCATTTCGACATTTCTGAGCCTCCTCAGGAGGTAAAAAATGAAAATCAGTTTTGCCAATCATCTCTTCCCGGTGAACTACTGATTTTCTCGCTTTGGCATCACTCACCAAAACAAATTTCCCGTCCATATCTTTGAAGAATATGGAATCCTCTGAGTGACGCAGGAGAGCCATCATCTCAGGACATCTTTGGTTGAAATCATTTGCCATATGTGTCCCGTACATCTTTCACAAGGTAATAATATTTTGATAAAATCTCAGTTACTTAACAAGCCCTAAAAATGCTCTCCAGGCCATACGCCAGCTGGTTCAATAATAACAAGCCAACTGCATTACAACAGCCCTGACTTTATCTTGAAACCTTTTAGATCGACTATTAGTTAACAATATTTTACACTTATGCCTGACAATGAACAAGACCACACCGTGGTAACTTTGGGTATGTTTTTTCGAAGTCGCAAAACATAGGAGCAGCACACTTCTTGAACCCAATTACAGAGAAAATTGGTCCTGTCGTGCTGAGATAAATCGACAATCTCGGAAATCCCGATTGTTCCAGAACATCAACGGCCATAGATTGCCGGGTCAAATCACCATAATTTGGAAAATTGCTTAAATTTGACCTTTGAAGATACTGTTTGAGAAAAGCAACGCGGTGCATTGATAAGAAACGAAAATGATACAGAAACGGCCTCAATTAATGACTACAGTCAATCATCGAATATTTCCAGTACACAACTTTTGTTTTATCGATCACCACATCGTTCTGTTTATCGGTTAGGCTGAGTGATTATATTTACCAGATACAATCTATTTTTCAAGCGTAGGTGGCAATTTTGAGAAGGAATAACTAATGGCCCGAACTGCAATAAAAACAGTCTCGTCTGACAAACCTTTTTGGGCAGATATCTAGCCATATCCAACTTGTCCCCATAGACTTTGATCAGGAAGATTTGAGCTCAGTACTCTCAGCAAACGGCTACTCAAATGATCAACAGACTTTTTTCATCTGGGAGGCAGTAACTCAATTTCTTACAGAGCCAGGAATACGAACAACCTTTGATTTCCTGGCCAAGGCTGTGAAGGGCAGTTGTCTGGTCTTTACCTATATACTTAAAGATTTTCTCTGATGGTGACGATTTATACGGACAAGAGAAGCTCTATCAGCAGTATGTTGACAAGAAAATTTGGCGTTTCGGATTGCATCCCAAAGAAGTGTCACGCTTCCTGGGTAGCTTGAAATCCATTTTTTACCAAACTGCCAGATTCATCTGGAAAGTGATTTTCTGAATTCCCTCATTCTCACCATCCCCGGATAGACGCTGCTACTTTCTTCTTATTCAGATAAATGACCTAAAATGGTTGGCTCTTGGCAGAGAGGTGTTTACTAAACTGGGCTTTTGAGGATGTGTGTCAGATTCGATTGAAACTTGTTTATCAAAAGATGTCAGGCCGAGCGGCGGTTCTTACAAGTTATACAACAATAAATGCAAAACATATTGGCTTTACTGTTGTTCTATCATTACTCCAGCATAGCATCCATTCCCGCCCCCCACTCTTATCCCCCTGACAAATTGTTTCCAATATCTTTACGCAATCGAACCCATGATGTATGGTGGAGCATCTTTGAAATGTCTACTCTTATTACTCAGGTTCATTCTCTCCAAAGCAGAATGTTTGAGGATTCTGTATATGTTGAAAAAGATAAAAAACTCCTATCTTGAGAAATGGAACTTTTGGGAAGTTACGGGCTCCGCATTAATCCTCGCCGTTATTAGCTATTACATTACTGATGGCATTACCGATTATAAAGAGCCTCTATTCCAGGTCTTCAAATATCTATGGGTCTTAGTTTTAGTTGGTTATTTGATTGATACTGTGACTCGATTCTATAAAGCGGGCCGTTATCCACAAGACAGCGTCATCATCGATCTGTCTGGTGATATAATGTCGTTTGTCTTCATGGTACTGTTTGCTGTTGTCGTTTTTATGGACATTTTGCCTCATTACCATCTTCCCTGGATAATGATTGCTGTGGTATTAGGGAGTCTAGTTATATCTGGTGTGGGGCCTGGGGTGCTGGACGACAATGATCATCCCATCTTCGTGACGATTTCGACAGCATTGGTTGGTTTGTTTTTTGGGGCATTATCCTGGGGACTGTTCCTTCTCCTAAAAATGGATTCCCGCCTCTATCTAAACGTGGCCTTTATTCCACTTCCTTTGTTGGAAATCACAACAGCAATAACAGTAATAGTGACAGCATTCTGTGCGCTTATACTTATTTGTGCATTGTTCTTTTACACTTTGAAATATATTTATCGCTCAATCTAGATAGATTCCGTCTCATCAACTATACTTTTTTGGCGTATATTGAGTTGGAAATACCTTTCTATTGTCATACTTCGGAGAGTTACAGTTCTTCTTTCGGTGGCATTGAAGACAATGTTGAATATCTTCGTTGTGGCATTGTTAAATTCAATACTCAGTCACTGATATTATTTTACCAGGGAAAAATCTGAAATCGCTTGAAATCCTCGAGGCTTGAACGTTTGTGTGGCAAAAGAAAAGTCCCCTGTAGATAGTGAGAAGAAAAAGCGAAAAAACCAAAGGCTAGAGGCGAAAGAATTGCCCTGGTAACGACAGGAGCCAAGTCAACAGTATTTTTCTGGCCCATTCCATTGCGCCGGCGAATATCGATCGCCATATGCCCAGCCGATCGGCAAGCAATTCTCTATCGCCTGCAAATCGCTTTCACTAAGCGATAAGTCAGCGCCCGCTGCTAATTCTTCCAAATGAGAAATGGATCGCGTACCGGGAATGGGCAGAATATGCTCCCCCTGATGCAAAAGCCAGGCAATGGCGAGTGAGGCAGTCTTGTGTCCCATCTCCTGGGCGAGCAATCGGAAGCGGTTGGTCGCGGCGATGTTACGGCTGTAATTCGGTTCGAGAAATCTCGGGTTACTTTTCAGAAATGCTATCGATTGGGATTTTTCGAAAGAATGCGGATTATCTGTTAGCAGGCTTCGCCCGATCGGACTGAAGGCCACGAGGGACGTGCCAAGTTCTCTTGTTTTTTGGACCAAGCCCAATTCTGGTGATCGCGTAGACAGCGAATATTCAGACTGCACGGCGCCTACAGGATGAATGTCCGCCGCCAACTGTAGTGATGTTGGAGCGATTTCGGAGAAACCGAATTGATTGATCTTCCCGGATTTGACGAGTTCCGCCAGTGTAGACGCTACCTCTTCGATTGGGCAATTTGGATCGCGCCGATGTATATAAAAGAGTTCAACTTGTTCGACGCCCAAACGTTTTAAGGACTTATCTAGTTCCGTCCTTAGATGATCCGAACTGTTGTCAAATTGGTTGCGTCCGTCGTCACCGCGTTTAATGCCGGCTTTTGTGGCGATCTTGAATAAATCATTTTTTCTGGTGCCCTGATCTTTGAGGAACGAGCCAATGCGTTCTTCGGACACGCCTGCACCATATACGTTTGATGTATCGATATGATCCATGCCGAGGTCCAGGGCCTTGCGCAATATTGCATGCGATTTTTCAGTATCCGTTGGACCGTAAAAATCGGAAAATGACATGGCACCTATTCCAACTGCGGAAACAGTCGTCCCAGTATTCCCTAAATTTCGTTTTTTCATCTCTCGAAGATACTCCTTACATTATATGGACTGGGTCGCTGTCGGCATCAAGTACACCTACCTGATTAGGGGAACTAGAAGAAATTGCCCAAGACCTGCATTCATTGTGAGCAAGGGTCTTTTCAGGTAGTCTCGCAACCCTTTCAATGTGCAATCAGTCCCCACCAATGTCATCAAGGCAAACAGAGCTGCTTTAATATCAAAATAAAGTGTTATATCCAAAAACTGAATATCATTCACTCTACGATATTTAATGAACCATCGGCAACCATAACCTCTCGACCTCTTATGATTTCTTTTCATTGATTTAACTGATTGTCTTCTAAAATGGAGCACGATCAGTATGAATTGGAATGGAATAAATTAAGAAATGTGTCTTAACCCAGTGTCCACTTAAACGGGGTAAGATCATCCTGAAATTTAAGATTATGGAATACTTACTGTTGCACGACTCACGATATTCTTCTTATCAACAGGCATTCTCGCATATGCACCGGACCATAAGTGAATCTTTTTGTTGTGTCCTGATCTAACCAGGATTTTTTGATTTTCAGATTAGCAGAGCGTCCGTCCTCGCACGGAAGAACGTGAACTTTATCTTTCATCCCTCTTATGGATATTCGCCGGTAAGAATCAAAGCAATACACCCATTGATCATCTATGCCGATAAGCATGAGATAATGTTCTTCTTTCGGGGTCAGAAGCATATTACAGAGAACTATACCTCCTTCCTGCAGGCACATATGGACACGACTGCCATCTATCAGGCAAACTTCATGCTTTTCAAGAAATTCAGTATACACTGAGAATTTCTTCATTTTATATGAATTGAGCCAGTTTCCAAGTAGTCGGACGGCATGCTTACTGGTTCCCCCAACACCAAACAATGAATTTTTTCCCACTGTGTCCAGACTGTATAAATAGATATGCCTGATAACCATTGGGGGAATTTCATGTCTTTCAAAAAGATATGTTATCGCATTGATAAATGCGGTCGGTACACAATCGTATTCAGATACCTGATAGTGCAGAGGGACATACATTTGATTCTCCAAATTGAAAGTCGCAATACTACTGTTATAGTAACAACTGTAAGTTGATATAGATTTCCCCGGCTAAAGCCTGGGTTCTTTCGGTTACAACGCCAGCTGGAGTTGACCTGAACTTCTTTTTTTATACCTCAACATATTGGCGTATCTTAGCTTAATCTAAGTCTATGCCGCTTACAAAGTATCCCTGTGACCAAACTTTATTCTCTTTACTGTATACTTTCCCGAACCATTTGAAATATTTTTTATATTCGAGACACAGCCTGGCCAGTACTTCTGCAATGCTCTCTGTGGGCAGAATGACACACAGCATATGCAAATGATTCAGGTCAAAGCCAAATCGACTTAATCTCAACACCGGGTATACTTTGAAGCAATTTCGGAAACACCTTGTGCAGATGGCTTCATACTCCAGGATTAAGGAGCCTTCGCCGATATTTGCAGACCCGTCCGACGGACCCTCATCTCATCAATATACCGCCTCCGGGCTCATTCATCCACGGGTAAACCCCACGGCGTTCTGTTTTCGACCGCATAAAAATTATGTGTTTATACACTTTTCCTGAGTTGAATTAAATTAATTCTTTTCAAAATGACAGCTGAAACGTCTCAGGTACCCCGACTGGTGTGTAATTTCGTATCCGGGGATTTCAGGTTTATTATCCCGCTCTTTTATTTGTGCCGTGAAACAAATGCTCTTGGGGTGCACTGACGACCGCCTCAGCCGGTTGCTCCCCTCTTGGCCATGAGCAACGCCTGATCCAGATCAACGATGATATCATCGGGATGTTCCGCGCCCACACAGAGCCGCACCATATTGGGCGGGATCTTGGCCATGGCCCGCCCTTCCTCGCCCTGCTGTTGGTGGGTTGAGATTGCCGGAATGGTCGCCACCGATTTTATCCTGCCCAGATCGGTCGCCCGCCAGATACGCTGCAGGTTGTCGAAAAAGTGACGGGTTCTCTCCACACCGCCTGCAACGCAGAAGGAAAGCAGGTGGCCGTACCTGTTCACGGGTTTCCCGTACATTTCGTCTAGTTCAGCATCCACAAGCCACATATAGCGGCTTGCCAGTTCGTGCAGGGGGTGGTCCGGAAGGCCAAGATACTGGACGCTTTCAACCTGCGGGTGTTCTTTGAGGAAGCACGCCACTTTCATGCTGTTCCGACTCATCAGGTCCATTTTCGAGCGGATGGTGCGCATGTCGTTTAAGGCCAGGACAGCCTGCATAGGATGCAGGTTCGGCCCCAGATCCCTGTTCTGCATAAATTTTACATGCAGCCCGAAATCCTCTTTTAACCCCTCAACCGCCAGGTTTGAGGTGAGGTCCTTGCGGGCAATAACCGCCCCACAAATTCCGAAACCGGAACTCGAAAGACTCTTGGTAACCGATTGGACGACAATATCGGCGCCGTGACAGATGGGGCGAAGCAGCGCCGGTGTGGCAATCGTGGAATCACAGATAAGCGGCAGGTTATGACTATGTGCCAGATCCGCGACCTTCTTCACATCAAAGAATCCCAGTTGCGGATTACTGGGTAATTCGCCATAGAGAAACCGGGTATTGTTATCTATCTTCTGCTCCCATTCATCCAAATTCTCTGCGTTACTCACCCAGCGGCACTCGATGTTTCTCTCCTGCATGAAGCGAACCGCAAACTGTTGGAATGTTCCGCCGTAACACTGGGCAGTGGCGAGGAAATTAAGAGGCGTACGGCCCTTTGCCGTCTCCTGCAGAAAGGGCTGGACGGCAGTCATGATCGCCGCCATACCAGAAGAGGTGGAACAACAGGATGTCTCCCCGTCAAAACCGTATCCTTCAAGTAAGGCCAGGGTCCATTCATAGTAGTAGGTCGAAGGATTTGCGATCCGGGAATAACACCAGGTGGGAATCTGGTAGGCGAGCGCCGCCGCCATCTCGTCGGAATCCCTGTAAGCCTGAGAGGCGGACATAAAGACTGGTTCGATAATGGCCCCCTGGTAATCCTCGATGGCATCCTGTACAGAGTAGAGGCCGTGAACGGCGATGGTATCGAATCTCCATTTTTTTACCTGAGTTTCAATATAGTGCGCACGTCTTGCCAGGTAGTCATTGTTGGCATCGATATATTCCTGCATCCCGGGTGTGACGATGATGTCACTCGCTTTTGGTGCCATATCTCCCTCCCATGCTTTTTAAAAAGGTTGGGCTTTATCTTAAAGCACATCTTTCAGTTAGGCGGTGTCAAACGCTGTCTCATTGCCAGAAACCTGATGGCCCGCACTTTAAATATAAGCATCTCTGCAAAGCTTTATGTTAGAATAACAGGCTCAACAGCTGCACAAAAGAGACGACCATCAGCCGGAGGACACCATGGCGACCATGAAAGCACTGGTAAAGTCGAAAAAGGAGCAGGGGTTGTGGCTGGAAGACGTGAATGTACCTGTTCCCGGTAAAAACGAGGTTCTCATCAAGATACTCAGGACCGCCATCTGCGGGACCGACGTCCACATCTATGATTGGGACGAATGGGCGCGAAAAACGATTCCAGTCCCCATGGTCGTTGGCCATGAATTCGTAGGCAGAGTGGCGAACATGGGCGACAACGTCCACGACTTTGAAAAAGGGGACCTGGTCTCCGGTGAAGGTCACCTGGTGTGCGGCCACTGCAGGAACTGTCTTGCCGGGCGGCGCCATCTCTGCTCCCGTACCAGCGGGGTGGGAGTCAACCGGACTGGGGCCTTTGCCGAATATCTCTCCATCCCCGTGACCAATGTCTGGTATTGCGACCGCAAGATCCCACTCGATATCCTCACCTGTTTTGATCCCCTGGGTAACGCCGTCCATACCGCACTCTCATTTGACGTCCTTGGTGAAGACGTCCTTATCACCGGCGCAGGTCCCATTGGCTGTATGGCCGCAGCCATCGCCAGACACGCGGGCGCCCGCCACATTGTCGTCACCGATGTGAATCCTTATCGTCTGAAACTGGCACAAAAAGCGGGAGCCACACGGGCGGTGAATATCGCCGAAGAGGATCTTCAGCGGGTACAGATGGAGCTTGAGATGCGTGAGGGATTTGACGTGGGGCTGGAGATGTCGGGCAGCCCCGCAGCGCTTAATACCATGCTCGACAGCATGTGCCACGGTGGGAAAATAGCCCTGCTCGGCATCCTGCCGGATGACGGCGCGATCGACTGGACCACGGTGGTTTTCAACGGCCTCACCCTGAAAGGCATCTATGGTCGGGAAATGTTTGAGACCTGGTACAAGATGACCGCCATGCTCCAGACCGGACTGGATATCTCCGAGCTTATCACCCACAGGTTCCACTATACCGAGTATGAAAAGGGCTTTGAAGTGATGCGGTCCGGTAAATCGGGCAAGGTTGTCCTAAACTGGGAAGAAAAGGAATAAGAAATGACTTTGGAAAATCTCGACAGGGCACTTCAGGGGGAACTGGAGCAGCTGAACAGGGAAGGGAGGGCGAAGCAGCCCGAACGGATTATTACCGGCTATATTCCTGCAACCGGAGTGAACGGCCCCCGTTACAGACTCGCAGGTCAGGAAAAGGAGTTCATCCGCCTCAACTCCAACTCCTACCTCTCACTCTCCAACCATCCGGCCCTGATCAAAGCGGCTGACACGGCGACGCATGCCTGCGGGGTAGGGCCTGGTGCGGTACGGTTTATTGACGGTAGCTATTCCTACCATATCGACCTGGAAAAAAGGGTTGCCCAGTTTGTGGAAAAACCGGCAGCCAAGATTTTCAATTCGGCGTATACCTCCAACTGTGGTCTGGCTCTTGCTATTGGCAACAAAAAAACCCATTGGATCGGTGACCAACTCAATCACAACTCGATTATACGTGCCATGCGTATCGCGGGTGTACCGAGCGCTAATAAGTCGATCTTTTCCCATAATGATATGGATGATCTGCGTCGATGTCTGCGTGGGGTGGAGGGCGACATCGAACGGGTCGTGGTTGTCTTTGACGGTATCTTCTCCATGCGTGGCGACTACGCGCCCATTGATAAGATCCAGGAGCTCAGCAGGGAATACAGCGGGAAATTTCCAGATGGTGTCATCACTGTGGTGGACGACTCCCATGGCATCGGCGCCTATGGGAAGTCAGGGCGGGGCACGCCGGAATACTGCTCAGCCTGGCCCGATATTGTCGTCGGCACCTTCGGCAAGGCATTCGGGGTCAACGGCGGCTTTATCGCAGCCAGTGACACCGTCATCGAGGCAGTCCGCCAGAAGGCGGACACGTACATCTACACCAATCCTTTAAGCGTTGCTGACTGCGCAGCCGCAACAACAGCACTCAATATCTGCGACAGCAACGAAGGAAGAGAGCTGCTTGCCGGTCTCAAGCAGAGGACGAACCAGTTCAGAGAGGGACTCAACAAACTGGGGCTGGAATCCATACCGGGCCCACACCCGGTTGTACCGCTTCTCGTGCGTGATACCAAAAAAACAAGAACGCTGGTGAACGATCTCTTCGAGGCGGGCATCCTGGTCGTGGGACTCACTTTTCCGGTGGTTCCCAAAGGGGATGAGTCTATCAGGTTCCAGATAAACGCGGCCCACACTAAAGCGGATATCGAATACGTGCTCGGAGTCCTGGCTTCATTCTCTTAAACCAGACCCCTTTAAAACTGCCCTATTGCATGATCACGGAGTCTTTCATCCTTTTCCATGAAAGTCTCCGTGATCTCTCTCAGCTGCTGATTGACACTGGGTGTAAAAATCGCTATCGTGACAACTTGTTAACGGGTTCTTCGGCCATTTGTTAAGTTTAGACGAGAGAGCAGTCGCTCATCACCTATCACATCATCCAACTAACCCTCATTCAAGAGGAAAAAATATGAACAAAGTATCATTTGATTTAACAGGAAAAGTAGCCCTCGTCACAGGAGCCACCCACGGCATTGGCATGGCCGTGGCTAAGGGACTTGCTCAACAGGGTGCAAAGATTTGCGTGAACGACATCGACGATGCAAAACTGGAAGCTTGCGAGGAAGAATACAAGAAAGACGGTATCGATGTTTACCGGCTCAAATTCAGTGTGACTTCCGAGAAAGATGTGGACCGTGGAATCTCTCAGATTGAGAAGGAGGTCGGGCCAATTGATATTCTCGTGAACAATGCGGGCATCATCAAACGGGTTCCTATCCTCGAAATGGATCTCTTAGATTTCAAACAAGTGATCGAGGTTGATTTAATTTCTCCGCTTATCGTATCTAAGCGTGTCGTTCCATCGATGATAGAACGTCGTGCAGGAAAAATCATTAACATGTGTTCAATGATGAGCGTGTATGGCCGGCAAAACGTCTCAGCCTATGCTTCCGCAAAGGGTGGTTTGAAACTGCTGACTCAAAACATGTGCTGCGAGTGGGCGAAGTATAACCTTAACATTAACGGTCTTGGACCTGGCTATATCGCCACGGCGCAGACTGCCCCGATTCGTGTGGATGGGCATCCCTTCAATGACCTCGTTATGACTCGTACTCCCGCAAATCGTTGGGGGCAGCCTGAGGATCTTGCCGGTGCAGCAGTCCTTTTGGCATCGGATGCCGGTCGATTTATCAACGGGCAGGTGATCTACGTTGATGGCGGGATTTTGGCCAATTTCGGCTACGTCGCCGGAGAGAACGAACTGTAGCTCGAATCTTTTTCAAGGAGCGGAGCCCAGGTTTGGCGAATTGGGGCCCCATCTCTCTCTTGCTAAAAATTGCCGGTTAGCGGTATTCGTTTCCTGCCAGAGAGACAATGGCTATGACTGGTAATTTTCAGCAACGATCTATATCGCATTCCGGTTGAGGTTTAAGGTGGGTTAACTGAGACAACAGGCATGGGACAGCAGGGTCTGCAGTAACAGTTATCAGGAATGGTCGTAAGCACGTTAATTCAGCAGATCTCATTGTTTATATTTATCGAGTAACTGTCCAAAATGCTCACTCTTTTAAGGTAACAGGATTATCATATGAAACCATATCGAAGCATGCTCTTCGTGCCGGCAACGGAGCCCAGGAAGGTAAGCAAAGCATTAGACTCAAAAGCCGACTGCGTCATCTTGGATCTAGAGGATGCTGTGGCGTTATCCGAGAAAAAAAACGCCCGATTTGCGGTGCGTGATATCTTGGCAGGGAAAGGAGACAGGCAGGTATATGTCAGGATAAACAGTATCGACACCCCTTTTCTCTATGGCGATCTTACCACGATTATTGCGGGTAGTCCTAGCGGTGTGATGTTGCCGAAGGCAGAGACTGCTGAGCAGGTCAGGTGCGTAGACTGGCTGATCAGCCAGCTGGAAATGGAATCTGGTTTACCCCTTGGCCAGATTGGACTGATAACACTCATCGAAACTGCCGGCGGTGTAGGTCGGGCCCCTGAAATAGCTTGTTCAAGCAGCCGAATTAAATGTATGGCATTTGGTGCAATAGATTACACGCTGGATATCGGCACAAAGCTCAGCGAAGACGGTCGTGAACTCTTTCATGCCCGCAGTCAAGTTGTCGTTGCAAGCCGAATGGCAGGCTGCGCAAAGCCAATTGATACAGTCTACTCGGATTTCAGGAACGCGGACGGCCTCAGGCGGGACTCCGAGTTAGCCCTGGGGCTTGGCTATCAGGGGAAAATGATTATCCACCCTGATCAAATCGACATAGTCAATGAGACTTTTTCTCCAAGCCAGGAAGAACTCGCTTATGCCCGGAAGGTTGTTGAGGCTTTTGAAGAAGCTGAGAAGAACGGGGTTGCATCCGTCAACCTGGAAGGAAAAATGATCGATTATCCTGTGGTGAATAGAGCGCGACAACTATTAGAAATAAATAAATGATGTCGATAAATTGAAGACCAGGAAGCGCATTATCAGGGAAGGCTCATTCAATGGATTGTCTTTCTTGCACTTCGATGGATGTGCGTTAAGGTAATCCATGCAGATGTTATGTTTTCATCTTTGGCGATTGTTTCTCACCCGAGAAAAGCAACAAAAAAGAAGGAGGGCAAGATGGATTTCAATCACACCTACGCAGACTACATTGATGAAGAAGGTATTGCAGCTATTAAAGAACTGGAAGATAAAACCGGGAAATGTCTTTTAGCCTACTACTCTCCTCCTGGCCCGGCAAATCTCGATTCAGAAGAACTCCAGAAGATAAAAGAGCTGGAATCGAAACTCTGCGTTCGCTTAGTAGCTTACGAGAAACATTGACCATCAAAGGAAGTAACCTGGTCATGTTCAGGGGCTGTAAAGGGGTTGTCATGCCCTGCGGGGAATTCTCCGGGCGCACAGACCTTGAGGGATACCGATCAAAAAACAATTGAGACCCGCCTCATGTACACATGATGGTGCTACTCCCTGGTACTCTGATACATAAACTGCATGAAGGTCTTTATGCGGGCAGTATTTCTCAAGTCTGGATGGGTGAGGATCCAGACATGTCTGTGACAATATTCGGGGAGTTCCATGATTTCTACCATCCGAGGGTCTGAAAGTCCCACGTAATGGGGTAACGCAGTGATTCCCAGATCCTGCTGGGCAAACTTGTAGAGGGTGGACAGTTTGTCACTTGACGCCACTATGCAGCGCTCGGGGACGTGTTTCTTTAACCATTTACTGGCTGAAACATTAGCTAAAGCCTCATTGGGCACCAGGAACCGATGTCTGGGAAAATCATCCGGATTATCTGGAAACCCGAATTTGTCAATGTATGATTGTGATGCATAGAGCCGGAAATAGATTGGTGCCAGTCTTCTTCCCACCATATAGTCAGGCTGGATATTGACCGCAGGAATGACGATGTCGGTTTCTCTCTTTGCAAGATTGGTGTAGCGGATCTGAATATCGAGATCGATAAGAATCTCCGGGTATTGTTCTTTGAATCTCTTTATATACGGTGGCAGCCAATAATAGCCAATCGTATCAGTTGTTGAAATTTTAAGAATTCCACTCAATGTAATGTCTTTGCCCCTGAGCTTACGCTGAATGGCGTACATCTGTTTTTCAACCTGCCGCACGCTGCCAAGAATCTCTTCTCCCGCCTTTGTCAGGGTATAGCCATTTCTGGATCGTTCGAACAACCGCACGCTCAATTTGTTTTCAAGGGTGTTTATTCGGCGAAACACGGTGGAGTGATTAACACCGAGTTCTCTGGCTGCGGAATTAAGATTCCCGCACTCTGCAACTTTGAGAAAGTACTGGTAATGATTCCAGTCAAGTATATTTTGCATATTTGCAATACCAGTTTGCATTAATGTGTCATTGATTTACATTTAATCAATGGAAATAGTTGTAGTCAAGCGCAAATATATTTCACTGAACGATGAAAGATATATTTGGTAATGATCATTTACAGGCTGTCAGCCGGTAAAATCGTCAAAGCGCACCGTAGAAGGGTAATTATTCAAATATCTAATAATACCCGAGTGTAAATGCCGATACATTAATGATTTGAAAACCTGGAACAGAATAAAAATCAAGCGATCGTCTCAGGTTTCCGGGCAGAGAACCTTGTCTGAAGCTGATGCCTGATGATCGAGTTACAGAACGAATCAGAGAAATATAAATCCACAGGAGACCATCATGAAAACGATACACCTCACCGGAATTACTTTTTTATTATCATTGATTGTTGTTTCAAGTGCGTTCAGTGCCGCGAGAGCGTGGGAATTAGACACGGCACATTCAAATGTCTATTTCAGTGTTGATCACATCTTTTCGAAGGTGAATGGGCATTTCAACGATTTCAAAACCGAAATTAACTTTGATCCAGAAGATCTCGCCGGCAGTAGGTTCAACTTTGAGATCAAAACAGAATCTATCGACACAAACATTGGTAAAAGGGATAAACATCTCCAGTCTGCCGATTTCTTTGATGCGGGGGAATTTCCGTTAATGACATTTACATCCTCCCAGATCTCAGATGCAGGAAATGGGATGTATAATGTGGCAGGCAAGCTCTCGGTAAAAGGTAAAGATTACGATCTAACCCTTCCTCTGAAGCTTGAAGGAGTAAAGGAACATCCAGCAAAGAAAGGAACAGATGTCGCCGGTTTCAATGGTAGATTAACCTTTGACAGACTCGCTCACGGAGTCGGAAACGGTAAGTTTTATGAAATGGGCATTGTCGGCAAGGACGTCGATGTCTTTGTCAGCATTGAACTTCTCAGCGGCAAATAGCAGGCGTATTGATTTACCAAGAGCAGCCGCGCAGAGGCGTGGAGGCATTGAACTGCAGGCCTAAATCGCATTTATCTTGACTTGACCTGACAGCAGCCGTTTTTTTTGAGGTGGTTGTCAGGTCAAGTCTCACCTATAAAGGTCATAAATGCTTTGAAATCGATACGTTAAAGGTTATACCTTGCGGGGATCTGAATTCAGACCAGACACTGCCTCCATGCTGCTCGGCTATCTCTTTCACAACGGCAAGTCCCAGACCTGAACCGTCGATGCCGTCAGCCGTCTTCTGTCGCTTAAACAATCCAAAGATGTCCTGGGACTCTTCCTCGGTTAAGCCAATGCCGTCATCACTCACATCCAGTATATGAAATTCTTCATTATCCCTGTAGCCAATTGATATTTTACTTAAATTTTCACCACCGTATTTTAATGCGTTATCAACCAAATTCCTCAAGACTCTCGACATGGCGATTCTGTCTGCCTTTATTTCCGGCTGGCGCACCGGTTCTTTCCATTCTATCTGTCTAACATTTAAGGGAACAGCAAACTCTTCTCTCGCCATAACCAGCAGGTCTGCAAGCTTGATGGATTCAATTTTTAGAGGCAGCTCCTTCGTCGATATATAGATATTGATCATTTCCACGAGAGCGGTGATCTGTTCTGCCGACTTGGAAATCTGCTGACAATAGTTCTTTCCTCTTTCGCCGAGAATGTCCTCAAAATTCTTGCTCAGGAGTCTTGTCAGGCCATGGATGGAAATTGCGGGATTCTTGAGGTCATGCGAAACAGAATAGGCAAAGCGCTGAATTTTGCTTGAGCTGATTTTCAGGGCTTCCTCCGCCTCCAGGCGATTGGCAATTTCTTTTTTTAATGACCGGTTGGTAACCGACAGCCGTTCTGTGCGCTCCTTGACCATATCCTCAAGGTTCTGCCGATATTTCTGTAATTCCTCTTCCTTTCTCCTTCTATCCGTGATGTCCTCGACCATCTCTATTGCTGCGGTAACGTTACCTTCCCAGTTTATTATCGGTGAAGAAATCACTCTATAATTCCGGATTTCATCACCAAGCGGCGTGTCCGTTATGGATTCATGAACCTTTCCATCCCGCAAGGTTTTGTATGTGGGACAATAAGGACAGATTTCGTTCCTGGGCGGATCATTAAATTCCTGAAAGCAGAGCGGTCTTTTGGAAACGTCAACATGCGGGAACCATTTATTCATCTGTTTGTTGACTGTCATTATTTCCATGTCTGGACTGATAAGAGACACACCAATACCAATATTTTCAACCACGCTTTTATATCTCTCTTCACTCTCCAGCAATTCTCTGCTGGTCAGCATACTCTTGGTAATATCGCGAAGCAGTTCTACGACTCCAATGACTTCACCGTCATTGTTTTTTACCGGAACCATGGTGTTTTCCGCAATGAAACCAGGTACTACCTCCTTTATGAAGGTCTGGATTTCTCCCGTTTTCATTACCTCAGGAGCTTTACAGTCATGGCATGGGGTGAGAACCTTTCTATCCTCCCCAATCACTTGAGCACGTAGTTCGTAGCAGCGTTTTCCCCGGGCATTTTGCAGTGAAACTCCGATTTTTTCCTGATAAAAGGGATTCATGTTGAGAATTGCAAAATCGCGGTCAAGATAGAGTATTCCCATGGGGATGTGATTGAAAATAAGTTCAAAGTCTTTGGTGTTGATACCGCTGCCGGAAAAGGTCATGTTGTGATCTCTCTCATTTTTCCTGTTTCCTCGGGTTGCTGAATAGTTACGGCTGCTGATGACAGATCATGGATTCTGGACCGCAAAGGAGAACCATAAAAAAGTACCAGCTGTATTTCTCTCCATTTCGATCTCGATAAATGCACTATTGTCTCGTACCTGTCAGAACTGCCGATTTTGAGAATGAACAAAGATTATGGATATATAATAACCATCAATCTTTACAACAAAATGGCACATTGTGGCTGTGAGGAAATAAGGTTTTACAAACTTACTCTCCTACTGAGCAGGTAAACCAGCTGCCGGCAGTATATGAAAGCTTGACAGTAATAAACCGAATACTTAAATTCAAAGTGCTCATCATATTTTTTGAGCAGCTAGAAAATAAGATGTAGACTGCCATATCAACCTCATTTTCTAGTTGAGGAGGGGTCGCTCCCAGACCCTTCCTCCCCTGGCAGGCAATTTTTTCAGAAATATATCAGATTTTTATCGATAATACGCAACCCGGTTTGATGATAGTGAGGGACCGTCTTGTCTTTAACGTTGCAGATAGTGTCGGGAATAATGCTGTTTATGGTTTCTTTATTATCTCCGGAAGAATGGAGGACGTCCATCCATTGACGGACTGCTTATCGTCTAGAATTCGAAAATTTCAAGATCACTTGCATTGCCAATTAAGTTATTGTTACCAAAGGGAAAATGAAAATATGGTTATAAAAGTATCCACCCCGTCAATTATTGAGTGCGCCGGCAACAAACCAAAGCGAATTGAGGAATATATTGGCCGTGTCAATTCAAAAAATTCAGACGTGAGCATAGCTCGAATGGTCAGTCCTGCGGGCTGGATAGAACCTGGTCAGAGGCCTGAGTTTACTGAGTATACAATTGTCTTAAAAGGGATGCTCCGGGTTAAAACTGAATCAGAAGAGTTTGATATTCATAAAGGTGAAGCTGTAATTACAGAAGCAAATGAGTGGGTTCAATATAGTACACCAAACGATGAGGGTGCCGAATATGTCGCTGTTTGTCTGCCGGCGTTTTCTCCCGATACAGTTCATAGGGATGATGAATAAAAGCGGGTCTTCCGTTAAACGAGTACCTCAATGCTGTAATCACCCTTCAGTTGTCCTTCAAATTGCCTGTGCTCGCCGCCTGGCATACTTCTTTTGCTTGTCCAAAACAAGTATCAAGAAAAAGACACCCGACGATGCCGGCCCTGCGGGCTCCCCTGTGCTGCTCGCCACTGGCGGGGCGCCAAAAACTCGCTGACGCTCAGACAGGTTTGGCGTCTTGTTCCGCCACCAGCTCCGCTGCTCGGCGGCAGCGAATGGGGAACAGCATTCATGGGCATCCCTCTCAAGGTAGGCGATATCCGGATGATCCATTAAAGCTGCTTTGAGAGCGGATGGGAGAATGGCGGTTTATTGTGATGGCACTGTCGGAATGAGAGGACTTTCCCGGCTGTTTTCTAATGGGCTGCGCTACTCGAGAAGCAGGCTTTTAGACGAGCTGGACTGGAAGGACATCCATACCGGCATGATGAAGAAGCTCTGCCGGTATGGACGAACGAATGGAATTGGGGCGCACTGCTAATAGGCGCCGCTGTCATGGGGATTGAATTCAGCGTTTTCCACCCACCATTCGGGATTTCGAACAAACTCAAGGAGGTTTTCTACGGTTTTATGGTGGTAGGACTCCTGTTTCATCAATATTTCAAATAGCTTTTTATTCTCAGGATCATCCGCCTCTGCAAATTTTTCCTTATAAAATTCCATTCCGCGTTTTTCTATCTCGACAGCTTTCCGATAATCTTCTACGGCATCAACACTTATATTCATAATCCCTTGATCCTGCTTCATTTCGTCGAAAACTGTTTTTATTTCGAGAGCGACCCCTTCGGCTGGTTCCACCTTGAGCTTCTTTTGCAGATTTTCAATGGCTACGCGGTGACGAACTTCATCTTCAGCAAGCATTAGTAAAACTTTTTTGATACCTTCAACAGGCGCTGCTTCTGCCATCTTTCGATAGAGCGCTTCTGCATCTTTTTCCATCTGGATTGAAAACTCAAACATGTCCATGGGGTCCTCCTGCAATTATAGTAATCTGATAATTTGAAAATACTTTTTACACTGTAATGGCTTATTATCTTTCCAGCAAGGGCAAGTTATCTCTCTTGGAGCAGGTCATTGCCAGCGGTCTTCTTTGTCATTATATATGAAAAAAGCAGAGATTACTGGATCGTATAGTATAGCGATGGGGCTGAATATCGGATCAAATTACCTGAAACTTTCTGCAAGCAGGGGGTGTTGAATGCAGCAGAGCAGTAACGCAAGTGCATTAATATTGGGAGCTTTTGTGTTTATGGGATTGACCGCGCTGGGGTATCTTTTAGGTGACGCTGCAATTAATTACAAACATCTTGAGCGGAGTGTTACCGTAAAAGGCTTGTCCGAGCGAGAATATGACGCCGACATTGTCATATGGCCAATCCAGTTCACTGCAGCGGGAAATGATCTGGTGAGCCTCTATGACTCCATTGAGAAGAGCGCGTCACAGATTAAAACCTTTCTCGTCAGCAAAGGCATCAGCCCGCAAAACGTTACTTTCGCCTCCCCGGGGATAACCGATAAAGCCGCACAGCAATACGGCAGCAACGCCAGACCAGAGTTTCGCTACACCGCCCTGCAGACAGTTACCGTCTATTCAGAAAATATTAAGGCTGTGAGGGCGGTAATGAGTTCATTATCAGAGCTTGGCAAACAGGGTATCGTCTTCAGCGTTTCAAACTACCAATCGCAGGCAGAATACATTTTTTCCAGGCTGAACGAAGTTAAGCCGGAGATGATCGAGGAGGCGACGCGAAAGGCACGAGAGGTGGCAGAAAAATTTGCTTCAGATTCTCAAAGTACGCTTGGAAAAATTAAGAGGGCATCGCAAGGGCAGTTTAGCATAAGCGCCAGAGACAACAATAATCCGCATATCAAAAAAATTCGTGTGGTATCGACCGTTGAATATTATTTGTCTGATTAATGGAGCGCGCCGGCATCGAGGTAATATTTTCCGGATATGATGCTTTTTTTTCCTTACAGCCGTGCACTGGAGCCAGGTTTTTTTGAGCAGGACTATTCCCTGACCCTCACATGACAAACGCCTGTGAGCGTTTTTTTCTCATAGGGAAAATATCTTTTCTTCAACTTCAGGGCCGCGCCGACAAGTGCAATCAAAACCGGAACTTCGACCAGCGGTCCGATTACGGCGGCGAAGGCCTCGCCGGAGTTGATTCCAAAAACAGCAATGGCAACAGCAATCGCAAGCTCAAAGTTGTTCGATGCTGCGGTAAAGCTGAGCGTGGTTGTCTGTTCATATGTTGCCCCGACTTTCATGGAAAGAAAAAAGGAGACCGCAAACATGACAAGGAAGTAGATGGTGAGCGGTACCGCAATGCGAAGGACATCAAATGGCAATTGAACGATGTATTCCCCTTTAAGGGAGAACATAACCAGGATGGTAAAGAGTAGAAAGATGAGGGTGAGCGGACTGATGCGCGGGATAAAAACAGTCTCGTACCATTGTTTCCCCTTGATCTTGATACCGATGAACCGGGTAATCATACCACCCAGGAACGGGACTCCCAGGTAGATAAAGACCGATTTGGCAATGTCTGCTATGGATACGTCAACCACTGCACCTGCCAATCCGAACCAGCCGGGGACGATGGTGATGAAAACCCAGGCATAGAATGAAAAAAACAGGACCTGGAAAATTGAGTTGAATGCCACCAGACCGGCACAGTATTCCGTATCCCCATCTGCCAGCTCATTCCAGACAATCACCATTGCTATGCAACGGGCAAGCCCGATGAGGATAAGGCCGACCATATACTCGTGATGCCCTGAAAGAAAGGTTATGGCCAGTGCAAACATCAGGACCGGGCCAATCAGCCAATTCTGGACGAGTGAGAGAACAAGAACTTTTGTATTTTTAAAGACCTGCCCTAATTCCTCGTATTTTACCTTGGCAAGCGGTGGGTACATCATCATGATGAGCCCTATGGCAATTGGAATATTGGTCGTCCCCACCTGAAAGGAGTTAATAACATCCTGCACTGCAGGGTAAATATAACCGATCATGACCCCGAGGAACATCGCTGAAAATATCCAGAGGGTCAGAAAACGATCAAGGAAGCCTAGTCTTTTCGGTGTTTGTGTCATCGTTCTTCAGAACCCGGCTGGTGTAGAATCGGCAACCGGGCTGCATCTCCAGGTGATGTAACATTTCTGCGTTGGATGATGCCTTTATCGGTGCAGCAGAAGTGTCACTCATTGGCTGATCTCTGTCTAATGACAGGCTTTTAGTTAAAATGCACAGGTATATTCTGACTAATCGACAGAACCGTATATGTCAATATTCTTTGCTGGCGACTCTCGCGGCAGCGATGTTCTTTAACAGCCTCCATTTATCGATTTGTGTATTATGGTGTTTTCTGGTTCAGCGGTATTGGCAGGAGCAGCGTAATTGCGGCTATGGTATGGTTTTTGGCGTATGGTGAAAAAAATTTAAAGAAAATCAAAATGCACAATGGCACTACATAAAAGTTTGAGAGGTATCATCCACAAGGCTGAAAAAGATCCCCTTGGCGCCATGATGCTTGATTATCTGAATGGCAGACACGACGTCTTTGTCGAGGTGGATTCTACCACACTTGAGATGTGGACCATGCCGGGCGAAACCATGTTCAGAAGTTTTTCAGAGATGGATGACATGGAACGATCTGCCCTGCAGCTGTGTCGCGGCAAGATACTTGATGTCGGCGCAGGGGCAGGGTGCCACAGTCTCTATCTGCAGCGCAAAAATATGGACGTTGATGCCCTGGATATTTCTCCGGGCTGCATAGAGGTGATGGTTCAGCAGCAGGTTAAAAACGTTCTTCATCAAAATCTTTTCTCGCTCACAGGGCGGAAATATTCGACAGTTCTGATGCTTATGAACGGTCTCGGCATATGCGGTACCCTGGATGGCTGTAATCTCTTTTTGCAGTTTATAAAGACTATTTTGGCTGCAGGCGGTCAGGTTATCGCAGAATCTACTGACCTTGGTTCACTCTATGAAGATCTTGGCACGTCTCATCACTCCCTGGACAGATATTGTGGAGAGACTGAATTCATCATGAAATATCAAAACATTACCTCTGATCCGTTCAACTGGCTCTATGTAGACTTCAAAACTCTTGAAACCCTGGCGATTTTCAACGGTCTGCGGTGTGAACAGGTAGTAACAGATAACGGTGGTAAATATCTGGCCCGCATCTTTCGCTAGTCCCGTAATCTTTTCAGTTGCTCCTTCTCTACTCCAGGAAACCGCGCCGGAAATGGTCAGTGGTGCGCCTGTTATGCAGCATCACCTAGAGAGTCGACATGGTTTTTCTGCTGCAGGTGATGCGGCAACGAGAATAACGATGTTTTTTCCGATTGACATTTAATCAGAGCGTCGTTAACCTCTGCCGAAATTATGGGTAACGAAATGGACACCAAAGAGAAAATTTTTACATTGCTGAAAGAGAGTGACAATGTTCTGTCGGGCGAACGGATCAGCGCAGCGCTTGGGGTCAGCAGGGTTTCTGTCTGGAAACATATTAAAAAGATGGTGAGCGCGGGTATTCCGATTACTTCATCTTCCAAAGGGTATCGCCTGGAGTCAAATCCGGACAGTTTGAACCCTCTGGAGTTTGGTGACCGGGCAGGTCGAGTTCATTATCTTCAGGAGACAGCTTCAACGATGGATGAAGCCACCGCCGCGGCGCGGAACGGCTGCCCTGATTTCACCGTAATTGTTGCCGATCGTCAGACAGGCGGCCGTGGTCGAATGGAAAGAGTATGGTCCTCAGACAGCGGAGGGCTCTATTTTACCATCGTTGTACGGCCTGATGTTGCTGTCATCGAGGCAAGCCTTCTCAATCTGGCCGCTGCTGTTGAAATGACCATGCTGCTGCGCTCTTGTTATGACGTGCAGGCTGCACTGAAATGGCCCAATGATATTCTTGTCAATGGCCGTAAAATCTGCGGATTCCTGTCAAGAATGGAAACAGAAGGCGACCAGATTGGGCATTTGTGTATCGGCATTGGTCTTAATGTCAATAATGATCCTGAAAAAGTTGAACCTGCTGCTGTTTCGATGAAGACACTTCTGGAGCGAGACATCCCCCGAAGAGAAATCCTTGTTGCTTTTCTTGATCGTTTCGAGAAACGGCTTGAACAATTTGATCCTCAATCGGTGATCGAGGACTGGAAGGCACACAATGTAACCATCGGCAGGCAGGTTACGATTAAGACTTTTAAAAAAACGGTTGAAGGTACTGCCGCGGACATAGATATGATGGGCGGGCTGATTCTGCAGCTGCCGGACGGAACCCATGAGACCATTGTTCACGGTGATTGTTTTCAGAGGTAATTAACAAAGAGAGATACGGATATGGATTCATCTACAAGACAATTAAAGTTAATGATTTATTCAGCGCTCATGGCCACGCTTACAGCGGTAGGCGCATACATCGCAATTCCAATCGGTCCGGTACCGATTGTGCTGCAAAATCTTTTCATTATGCTTGCCGGACTATTGCTGGGCGGGCGCTGGGCGCTCATCAGTATTGCGGTTTACCTGCTTGCTGGAGCTGTCGGTTTGCCTGTTTTTGCAGGCGGAACCGGCGGGATTGGTAAATTTGTGGGTCCGACGGGAGGATACCTGCTGGGGTTTGCAGCGGCTGCTTATTGGATTGGAACCATCAGTGAAAAGGGGAACAGGCGCGTCATTATTGATATATTTGCCATGGTTACAGGTACTCTCATCATCTATGCTTTTGGCGTCACATGGCTCAAAGTTGTTACAGGCATGAGTTTTTCAAAAGCCATTACGGTTGGTATGCTTCCCTTTTTGATCGGGGATGCGCTTAAAATTGCTGCGGCTGTGCCCATCGCCAAGGCCCTGAGACCGATGCTGGATGGCAGCGTCGGCACTCTGCAGCCGGTTAAGTAGTTTCGTGCCGATTATCCAGACAGACAGGCTGTGCCATTGTTTCTCCGATGGCACACGGAGTCTCGATGATGTATCACTCACCTTCGCCGAGGGTGACTTTACGGTTATTGCCGGTGCCAACGGCTCGGGTAAAACCACCTTGCTAAAACATTTTAACGGGCTACTCTTTCCTCAATCGGGCACGGTTTCTGTCTGCGGTAAATCGGTGAAAAAGGATCCGTTTGCCGCCCGTCAGCAGGTGGGTATGGTTTTTCAGGATGCTGACAGCCAGATCATTGGCGATACGGTTTACGATGATGTGGCCTTCGGCCCGGAAAATTTGCGTTTAAACCAGGCCCAGATTTCTGAGCGGGTAAGCCGGTCACTGTCGGACGTAAACCTGGTCGGATTTGAGGATAAAAGCCCCCATAACCTCTCCGGCGGTGAGAAACGAAGGCTGGCTATTGCCGGGGTCCTGGCAATGGCCCCGAGAGTGCTGGTGATGGACGAGCCTTTTTCCAATCTTGATTACCCGGCAACGTCTACAATCCTCGGTCAGCTTCTCAAGCTCCATGGGGCGGGGCATACGATTATCATAACAACTCACGACCTGGAGAAGGTAATTGCTTATGCGGACCGATTGATAGTAATGGAGCGACGGTCGGATCGTCAGAGACGGGTTGCCGGAAGAGGTGGTTGTCGGCATTGAGCAATACGGCATTCGGCCTCCATGTTCGGTGCAGCTCGGCAAGGGAATTCAGCCATGGGTGAGCTGACGACCATCGGTTTTAAACCTGGTGCCTCCTTGCTCCACAGGCTTGATCCCCGCACAAAACAGCTGCTGATCATGGCACTGAGCGTGGCGTGTCTCGGGGCGGGTGTCGTTTTTCTCACTATTTTTTCGATCATGCTCATCGTGCTGTTTCATCTGTCGAGTTTGAGATTCATTCAATTTCTCAGGGAGATACGGTACTTTTTGTTCTTTCTTCTGTTCATATTTGCGGTTCGGGCGCTAAGTTTCAGCGATGATTTGCTTCCTGTCATTGATGCAGCCAATGTCAAAGAGGCGGCGCTGGTCTGCTGGCGATTGTTATTAGTTGTGCTGATGGGTGTGCTGTTAATATCCACCACACGAACTGCTGATATACGTGCATCTCTTATCTGGTTTATGAAACCGCTTCCTTTTGTCAACGAGCGAATAGCGGCTACGATGGTAGGGCTGGTTGTCCGTCTCCTGCCGCTTGTCTTATTTCAGGCACAAGAACTGGGAGATGTGATGCGTGCCCGCGGCATTGAAAAACGTAAAAACCCGCTGCTGCGGCTCGTTACATTTACAATCGCTCTCTTCCGCCGTGTCTTTCTGCGGGCTGACGGCCTGGCTGATACCATGCAGGCCCGGTGCTACAATGAATATCGGACACTTCCGGAGCTCTCATTTACCGGGGACGATGTTATTGCTGCCACAGTGAGTATAGTGCTACTGTCAACCGCCTTTGTTACCTGACGCTTTGAAACCTGATCAGACGTTCATGACATTTGCAGCCCTCCTCAAGCAAAGCCCGTTGATCCTGACTGAATGTGCAGTCTCGGAACGGCTTCGCCGGCGGCCCGATATCGAGCTCCATCCGACCCTTTTCAATACTCCGCTCATCTATGAATCAAGCGGCAGAAAAAGGCTGGAGGAGATTTACCGCAGCTATCACGAAGTTGCCCGTCAGGCGAAACTTCCCATTCTCCTCTGTGCCCCAACCTGGCGGGTTGACAAAGATCGTATCGATGAGGCTGGTGCGCCATTATCCATCAACCAGGACGCGGTCGCCTTTATGAAACGCTTCAGAAGCCGTTACGGCAGCGAGAACTCGCGGATCATTGCGGGGGCACTGCTGGCACCTAAAAATGATTGCTACTCTGCACAGGCGGCATTGGGGAGAAGCCAGGCAGCAGAGTTTCATGGCTGGCAGATCAATAAACTGGCTGAAGCTGATGCCGAAGTGATAATCGCCCAAACTATGCCGGCTGTCAGTGAATCGCTTGGAATGGCCGACAGGCTTGCTGTTTCAGGAAAACCCTACATGATCAGTTTTGTCATTAACAGATTCGGCAGCGTTCTGGACGGAAGTCCCCTGGCTGAGGCCATAGACAGGATCGATCAGAGTGCTGCCTCACCTCCCGCCGGCTATATGGTCAACTGCGTCTATCCAACATTCCTGAATGCAGAGGATCAATCGCCTGACTTATTCAAGCGTCTTGTCGGCATACAGGCAAACGCCTCCTCGAAAGATCACGACCAGCTCGATGGATCTGAACATCTGCAGCAAGACCCGCTTCCGGACTGGAGCAGAAATATGCGCCAGCTCCATAAAAATTATGGGGTAAAGATTTTAGGTGGATGCTGCGGCACCGACCACAGGTATTTGCGAAATCTGGTCGAATCTCTCTGAGGGAATATTGTTCGCATGGTGCCGATAATGCTGAACTTAAATACTTTCACGGGGCTTTGCCTGTTTGACGTTCGATCCCGAAAACAGGGCGCAATATGTAAAATACCTGATGAGATTTTTTTCATGAAACCGGGATGTCATGTCAGATTTTTCTTGTATTTCTCGAAAAAGAGCTTATCTTCCCAGCATCATGTGGTAGATCCACTAATCCGATCACGCACAATCCGTCCACACCTGTCTTGTGAATCCTCTTCATTTCAGTTGCTAAAAAGAGATTCTTGCTGATCATAACTGCAGGAGTAGTATAATGAAGCTCTTTATCGGCAACTTGCCTTACGATATTTCAGAGCCGGAATTGCTTGGGCTGTTCTCAGATTTCGGTGAAGTTGTGAATACCAACCTGGTAAAAGATCGTTATACCGGCCAATCGAGAGGGTTCGCCTTTGTCGAGATGTCCACACGATCCGGCGGCCAGCAGGCAATGGAGTATTTGAACAAGAGGTCATATAAAAGCAAGGAGCTTGTCTGCAACGAGGCAACACCGAAAAAGAAAGGAAAGTTTCGCAGATAGTGTCGATAATGGCCTGCTCTTTTCAGCATGTTGTCTATACAGGGCTCGATGTAATCCTGGATATTTCAGCAATCACTCTTTCAAAATCAAGTGTTTTTTACAGGTAACGGCTTGTTCTCTCCTCTAGAATGCACGACACATCAATACAAATAATCTCGCATATCTAATGATATCGCCAATAATCAGCAGCATTGAAGCTGCGATACAGAACACCATACAGTGTTCTTTTAACACTCTACAGGAGATTCAATGAGTTTTAAGATTTTTAATTTTAATGATCACATATCAACTGGCCTTAAAAGCCTGGGGTATGTATCACCCACACCAATTCAGCAAAAAGCAATTCAACCGATACTCGATGGACGTGACCTTTTGGGGCTCGCTCAGACCGGTACCGGTAAAACGGCGGCGTTTGCTCTGCCTATTCTGCAGAACCTCAGCTCCGAAAGGAGTGGTAATATAAAGTCCCTTATCATTTCACCGACGAGAGAGCTTGCTCAGCAGACGTATGCTTATATACAAAAATTTTCCCGAAGCCTGAATATCCGCTGCAGTGTCATATATGGCGGGGTGAGCCGCGATGCGCAAATCAGGGAATTAAGGAAGGGCACAGATATTGTTGTGGCCTGCCCTGGCCGCCTTCTGGATTTGGCAAATGACGGGGCGCTTAATTTGTCGAAAGTGGCAGTTCTGGTACTCGATGAGGCCGATCAGATGTTCGATCAGGGCTTCCTGCCTGACATCAAGCGAATAATTACAAAACTTCCCCGAAGACGGCAGAACCTGGTCTTCTCGGCAACCATGCCAAAGGAAATACGTGCGCTTCTGGAAGGACTGCTGGTCGATCCTGTCAAGATTGAAGTAGATCACACCAAGCCGCTAACGAGTATAAAGCATACATTCTACCGGGTGGCTGCAAACAAGAAAAATACCCTTCTCAGGTCCATCCTTAAGGAAGGACATGTGGGTACAGCGATCGTCTTCACCAGGACAAAACATAAGGCCAGGAACCTCGCCCAGCAATTGAGCAAGAACGGGTTTAAGGCTACTTCGCTGCAGGGAAACCTTTCACAGCAGCAGCGGCATCAGGCGCTTAATGGTTTCAAAACCGGTACATACGATATCCTGGTAGCGACTGATATTGCCGCCCGGGGAATCGATGTGGTCGGTGTGTCCCACGTGATCAACTTTGATATGCCGGGAACATCCGAGGATTATATCCATCGCAGCGGCCGTACTGGCAGGGCAAGTCTGTCAGGTGAGGCATATACGTTTGCTACAGCCGACGATTACAAGATGATCAGAAGCCTGGAGCGGACGCTTAAGGGAGAACTTGTTTATAAGGACTCGCCAGGGATGGAGGCTGACAATGTGGTCGCCATTGAAACGAATGTGAAGAAAAAAACGGTTACCAACGTCAGGAAAAATCGCCCTAAAGTGAGAGGAAAACGCTCATCACAGCGGAATCGTGCGGTTTCATTTGATTTTGGTGTCTAGAGTCTGAACAATGGTAAATTGTTTTATCAGGACAATCAGGCTTAATGTCGAGATATAAAAAATATCTCGACACATTAACTAAAGGGTTCCAGACGGAACCGAGCTTAAAGGAGTATTACAAGATGGCTGAAGGTACAGTAAAGTGGTTTAACGATGCAAAAGGTTTTGGTTTTATTGAGCAGGATGGCGGGAAAGATGTATTTGTTCATCATTCCGCAATCCAGTCTGATGGTTTCAAATCCCTCACAGAAGGTGCACGCGTGACCTTTGACGTGGTTGATGGACCAAAAGGACCTGCTGCAGGCAATGTTGTCCAGCAGTAGAATTTTTTGATATCGATCACTGCAGAAGTCCCGGCATACTGCCTGGGACTTCTGCGGCAAACATGATTTTTTCATAAGGACAGAGTTTTGGCCAAACCAAACTATTCATTTGCAAAACGCCAGAAAGAACTGGCGAAAAAGAAAAAGAAAGAGGAAAAAAGGCAGCTTAAACTGGAGAAACGAAAATCTGCAGATGAGCAAAAAAATGATCTTTTACCTCAGGAAGATTAGCAGTTTCAGTGCCGAATTTCCTCATTGCGAGCACTTAATAAGAGGTGCTTACTTTTAAAATCAGAGACTGGAGTTGTCTCCTCCATGTATGCCTGCATTGCGCGCATTGTTCGTCAGGCGTCACCCCAATGCAGGCCCCCCGCAGCTTCCTCCGGACTTGATACTGTCCATTTCTTTTATCGCGGCTGAGATATGCCGTCCTTCCCGCACCGCTAGTACATCTTGCGCATGCCCAGGTCTGCCCCTATCACGTTGAAGGTGTTTTCTACAATGAACAGTGCCTTGTCATCGATGCTGAATACCCTGTTTTCAAGTCTTTTTAACTGCAGATTATTAGTAATGGTCATGACCATCTCTTTTTGGACGCCGGAATAGGCTCCTTTGGCAGCAAACAGCGTTGCCCCCATATTGAGATCCCTGGTTATTGATTCTGAGATTTCCTCATATTTATCGCTGAGAATATAGACTATTTTCCTCTGGTTAAAAAGCGCAAGAACCTGTTCGAGGGCAAAGGTCGAGATAAAAGTGAGGATCAGGGATGCGACGACGATGTCTGGTTTGTACTGACTTAAGACGACCCCAAAAAGAACGGCGTTGAAGAGCATGTAGAATTTTCCGACCCCGAAATTAAATTTCTGGTTGAGAATAATTGCTATTATATCCAGCCCTCCGCTGGAGCCTCTGGATCTCAGGACAATACCGGTGCCGATACCGCAGATCACTCCTCCGGCGACGGCTGCATAGAGTTGATCCTCGATCGGAAAGTTCAGCTGTAATATCTCCGTAAAGAGGGATACTGCTGAGACACCGTAGACACTGTAATAGAAGAATCGTCTGCTGAGATATATCCAGCCGGCAATAAGGAGTGGAATGTTGAGGATGAAGAACCATTGTCCGGGAGAGAGCAGGTTGGTTTTGTAATAGATAAACAGACAGGTTCCATACAGGCCACCGATGATGAATTTCTGGTGTATAAGGATCGATTCCACACCAACGGAGAAAATAAAAGAACCCAGAGTAATGAGCAGAATATCCCAGCCAATAGTGGCTAATTTGCTTTTTTTCTTCATTTCAGCACCAGCTGTAATAATGTTTGCATGATTTGTCTGTACCTTGAGCGGTAAAACTATTTAGTTGTAATTCTTCAAGAATACTATAATAGGTCAGGGAAGCTATACTATTTTGTCAAAACAGCCAATGAAATTCTTTGTCAGAGACTAATATTAATGTCCTGCTGAGTCGCCCGCATCTTTTAAGCAACCGATCATGAAATGAATGAATTGAATTGAGATGTTGAGAGGCTACACACTGGTTATAGCAGCTGCGTCGTGCTGGGGGCTTATCGGTATTTTTTCCTTTATTGCCTTTGAACAGGGAGTTCAGCCTATGGAGGTTGCCTTCTGGCGTGCTGTTTTATCCTGGTTGTTTTTCGCCGCTTATGCTGTGATCAGGAAAGAGACCCGGCTGGTTAAAAAAGATGTGCCATTACTGGTTATTTTCGGTCTTCTGGGTATTTCCGCATTTTATGTTTCCTACCTTGTTGCCGTTAAAGAGGGTGGGGCGGCCTTTGCCTCCGTTCTGCTTTATACGGCGCCCGCCTGGGTGGTAACCTGTTCGTTTTTTATCTTTCGAGAAAAAATGACCATCAGTAAAATAGTGTCAGTGCTGATGGTCGCATTGGGTGTACTGCTTATCTCAAAAACAGGGGGTAATACCAATTCGTCCAACTCCCTCGGGTTTGCTGCCGTTTTTTCAGGTCTTGTTGCCGGATTCTGTTATTCCCTTTACTACACAATGGGTAAGTACTTCACCTCACGATATTCCTCTGCCAATCTCTTTCTTTATGTCCTTCCCATTGGCGCCCTCGGTATTCTGCCGTTTGTCACCTTCGAACACAAATCAGCAGCAGCATGGCTTGCCTTGCTGGCAGTTTCCTTTGTTTCAACATTTATCGCCAATTACTGCTATTATCAGGGGTTGAAATATCTTGAAGCGGGGCGGGCATCTATCGTTGCCACAATTGAACCGGTAATTGCCGCCGCCAGCGCCTATTTCATTCTCGGAGAGTATTTTACCTATCTTGGCTATGCAGGAGCGCTGATGATAATTGCAGCAGTTCTCTTGACCATATACAAAACGTGAGATTTACGCTCAGAGCGTTCATCCCTGGAAATTATGGGCACCGAGAAGGATATAATTATTCCTGTGGGACATCAGGGTAAATGGCTTGAGAATTTTGGTCTTGTCGACACTGAGGAGTTCTTCTAGACGTTTTCTCTGATCAATTTCCAAAAGGGGTGCTTCATCTGTTTCTCTCTCTGATAGCGTCTCACTGCTTCGTCTCACTGCTGGTTTGATTGCCCTGAGCGGTACTCGATATTTTCGCTGTTTCCACCCTGTTTCTGCCATTGTGCTTTGCCTGGTAGAGTGCATTATCTACCGATTTGAGCAGTTCCTTGAGGGTGCGCCCGTGGATGGGTGCGGTAGCAACTCCGCAGGAAACGGTAAAATGTATTGTCCCGGAGCCGTGTGGAATTGCCAGCGTATCGGCAATTTCAGCCCGTATTTTCTCGGCCTTGCGGAAGGCTCGATCTGTGGTGGTATTAACCATGATTATTATGAACTCCTCGCCGCCAAACCGACAGGCCAGATCTTCTCCACGTGTGTTTTTCTTCAGGTAGCGCCCGAGTTCCTGTAAAACAAAATCTCCCATCTCATGGCCGTAGGTATCATTGAAATTTTTGAAATGATCCACGTCAAGCATGATGAGACTGCATTGAGTCTCATATCTCATCAGCCGATGAAACTGGCGTTGCAATATCTCTTCCATATGGCGTCTGTTTGCCAGACCGGTGAGGCTGTCCTGTATTGATTTGAGCTTGAGTTCTTCCTGGAGTTTGAGATTCGCAAAGGCCAGGGAAAGGTGGTCGGCAAGCCTGGCGCAGAGTCTGGTTTTACGATCCAGGAGTGCATCTGCGGTTTGCGGCTCCGTATTGATCGGGGCTTGAAAGACAATATGGAGCAGCCCGGTAATGACACCTTGGGCAATCAGCGGAATGCAGAGATAGCCGTGAGGGGCTTCACCAACGTGTTCGCAGGACATATCCTGGTCCATCCCGTGAAAGAGATAGTTCTTCCCCTGTCTCAGGGCCCAGCAGCTGTCGCTGGTCATTGAGTTGAATGTCAAGGAATCCGGGACAGGCGGAACAACCTGGTCAAGCAGCTGGGTTGTTTCGTCGTGCAGGTAGAGCGTGCATGTATCAGCTGGAAATAATATTTTCAGATATTGTTTGATCACAGGAAAAGTCTCGCTGATAGAGCGGCAGGACTGCATCATATCGGCCATCTCGCCCATGTATCGATTCATCAGGTTTCGCTGTTCCAGCTCGGAAATCTGTAGGGAGAGCTCAGCTGTTCTCTTTTCTACCATTACCTCCAGATCTTCAAGAATCTTTTCCTGATTTTCCTCGGCAATTTTTCTATCATTTATGTCTGCAAGGAATCCTTCGATATGAGAGATCTCGTCACTGTTTGTTTTGTGAACTCCGCGAGCATTGAGCAGGCACCAGAAAACAACCCCTGATTTTCTGTAGAGCTGAACCTCAAAAGCTTTTACCGTGCGTTCTTCAATGAGCGTCTCCATGATTTTACTGCAGAGCTCCTTTCTGACAATGAGATCCTGGTAGAAGTTTATTTTCTGGTCCAGCAATACCTGGCTGTTGTCGTAGCCAAGCATGGAAACAAACGATGGATTGACTTTGAGAATATTTCCATCTGTGTCGAACTGGAAGATTCCCTCCACAGCATTCTCAAAGATTGACCTGAATCCTTTCTCTGATTCATGTAGCTTGTTGTTTGACATCTGGAGCTGAGCGAGAAAGGTATTAAAGTGATTCTCAAGCTGCCCAAGTTCGTCCAGTGACTTCGGTGACAAACGTTTACTGAAATCACCTTTCGAGGCAGCTTTAAGGCCGAGTGTCAGGTGTTTAATTGGTCGGGTGATGGTCTTGCTTATCTGCCAGGTCAGGCCAATAATGAGTATGCTCAACAGGATGATAATACCAAAGATAAAAGATCTCAAGTCGTTAAGGGGCCGGTAAAACTCATCGAGATAACCAGTAGAAGCAACAATCCAGTCCAGTTCGGGAACATAATCAAAATAGACCTGAGCTTTACGGGTGGCCCGCTCTCCGGGAGGCTGCCACTTATAGGTCATAGTTCCTTTCTTAATCCTGCAGATTTCCTGGATAAACTTTCTTTCAGAAGAATCTTCCTGATTAAAGATATTCTCTCCTTCACGTTTCGGATGGATTACCAGGTTCCCTTTGGTATCCATGACGAAGGAAAAGCCGGTTTCGCCAAACTGGTTGGCGAGAATTGATTTTCTCAACTCGTCAAGATCCAGATGAGAGCTGAAATCATCTTGGCTGACGGCAGCAGAGATAATCCAGTCCCACGGTCCGAAATAGGTCCGATAATGTGCCTTTCCCGTAGTCCAGTTCTCGTTTTGACGGTCTTTCGGCTGATGCGCAAGAGCGTACCCATATTTGGGTATTATGGTGCGGCCGCGGCTGTCCTTGCCTGTTATGCTTTTGCCAATTAACTCATTGTCAGGATGGGCCTGGATTTCTCCATTACTGTTGACCACATACAAAAATCCGGTCTTTCCTATAGATTGACTGGCAAATATTTTAACAGCCCGCTTCTTGGCTTCAACCTCTTTCAAGTCTTCCTGGTATATGCCAATGATGATCTCCAGGTTTCGTTCTACCACTATCCGGAGCTGATCGATAATTGAGTTATTTACTGCTGTCTTGATAATCAATCGATTTGCAAGGGTGCTGCTGCTCAGCTCTGTGGCGATATCTTTATTGATTGTGGAGCGCACAAATAGATAGATAATTGAGTTGCCGATAAGGATAACTAATAGGAAAATGAGCAGATAGCCGTAAAGTAACCTCGACCTGATGGGTAGATTACGCGTCCATTTCTTAAAATTCATACTCACCCTGTTGCCAATAAAAAAATCATTAAATTGCATATCGACCTTATCAAGTATACCTGAACCACGGGCCCCATTCAAATTTCATCACCGTAAATTGAAGGTGAATGTTTATTATTCACAGTAGTTTTAACAAAAATCAGCAGAACCGCCGGCGATGCCGGGAAGTAAAGCCAGGCGTTTTATGCGTGGTCGTTTACTGGCGGCTGGCAGGAAAAACTTGACACTTCATATTTTGAACTGAATATTCTCTTATACTGAGTGGGAAGACCAGCAATTATTCGTTAACAGATGGCCTTGGGGTGGGCTTTCACGGCTTGAACTGTCAAGATACACCATGGTAACTGTTTGATTTAATCTGCCCGGGATTTCCAGCACGTTGAACACTGTTAAAGGAGAGTACATACATGCAGGAATCGTCTGAGCCTTTGTGGGATAGAACACTGAGACGGATTAGAGAAATATGGCCGCTCGGAGACCCTGAGCTGAAGAATATGGTGAGTCCCTCTTTTCCTAAAAGTGACTTCGCTAGAGTGAGAGATAAAATTGATGCCTGTCTCGAGAACCTGGGAGGGGAGGTCTCGGCGCGAGCGCGTGCTGCAGAACTTGGGGAGGCTTACTCTGTGCTCAATGCTGACGGGAGAAAACGGTTTCTGGAGCTTCTGGCGGGAGAATACGACGTGGACAATGTGGCGGTGGAGAAGGCCATCACCAAACATCGCCAGGCAGTTGAGACAGATGAAAAACAGATAGCCACGGCCCAGCTGCGTGATCTGCTCGAGCCTCCTCGCTCACGGCTCATGAGGCAATTCAATGGCCTGCAGGAAGGGGTGAAGTTCTTGGTCGATCTGAGGGCCGAACTTATTGAATGGGCCCGTGAGAGCCGCGAACTAAAGGCGCTGGACAGCGATGTCTACCGGCTCCTGGAGTCCTGGTTCGATGTCGGTTTTCTGGACCTGCGTCTTATTACCTGGAAAACCCCGGCTGACCTGCTTGAAAAGTTGGTTAAATATGAGGCGGTTCATAAAATAAGATCATGGCAGGACATGAAGAACAGGCTTGAAGAGGATAGACGATGCTATGCATTTTTTCATCCCCGTATGCCCGATGAACCTCTTATATTTGTCGAGGTGGCGCTTGTTAACGGCATTTCAACGAATGTGCATGAACTCCTTGATGAGCAGGCACCGGCCGGTAACCCCAAAGAAGCTGATACCGCTATTTTCTACTCAATTTCCACCTGCCAGAAAGGCCTGGCCGGTGTTAGTTTTGGTAATTTCCTGATAAAACGGGTTGTTGCTGATCTCAAGACAAATCTGCCGAACCTGAAAACGTTTTCGACCCTGTCCCCGATTCCTGGTTTTGTAGGCTGGGTAAAGACTCTCACTGAGGAGAATCATCCGTTTCTTCGTGAGTCAGAAGCGATCACATTATTGCAGTCAGATGGGTTCACTGCCGAGCAGTTTCGGGACGTTATGAGTCCGGATGATAAGGCGGATAAAGAGACCAAGGAGCGGGCGAAAACAATGGAGCAGAGTCTGCTCCGGCTCTGCGCCCATTATCTGCTGGAAGAGAAAAGAGGAACCCAGGCGCATGACAGAGTGGCGCATTTTCATTTGACCAACGGGGCGAAAGTTAAACAGATAAACTGTGCTGCTGACCTTACAGACAACGGCATTATGCAGTCCGCCGGGATGATGGTTAACTACCTGTATGACCTGCCAACTATCGACAAGAACCATGAAGCCTATTCCGGCCAGGGTGAGATAGCAGCGATGGCACCAGTGAAAAAATTGCTGAAATAAGGTGTTTTCCCGCAAGCCTGATGGAGTGTTAGAATTTTGTCCTGGAGTTGCGTATGGCGCTGATCATGACTATTGAGTAATAAAGCAGCCTCTAGAAGGTGCGGCTGTCTGCGGTCTTCTTCTGTTTTCCCGTGTCGCCGGAAAATCAATACTCAATTAATAAATCGCCAAGGAGATAACTATGAGCCAACTTAGAAAAATATTACTTCTCGTTACCTCTGCAATCTTCTGCAGCGCCCTGCTCGCCGGGCAGGCATTTGCCCATTGTCAGATTCCCTGCGGTATTTATGATGATCATGCCCGGGTGACAGCAATGCTTGAGGACGCAGCGACGGTAGAAAAATCGATTAAGCTGATCAATGAGCTTGCCGGCAAGTCAGACGCTCAGTCTCAGAACCAGCTGGTCAGGTGGGTGGTCAATAAAGAGAATCATGCCCAGAAGATCATCTCCTCGATCAGCGATTATTTTTTGACTCAGAGAGTAAAAGCAGACCAGGAGGATTACACAGAACGTTTAGTCACGCATCATGCGGTTATCGTGGCGGCAATGAAGGCAAAACAAAACAGTGATATGGCCTCCGCAGCGGCTTTAAAAGAAAGTATCGAGGCGTTGATACCCTATTATCCCGAGCATAAAGAATAAACCGGAAGAAACGGTGTCCACCGTTTCTTCCGGCGATTGTCCTCAACACCGTCATTCAGCTATCACTAAAGTGTTGTGTTTCCATCTAAAATATAATAAAAACGATCGGTTGTATGTCGGTCCGGATGGACAGGAGTGAAGAAAGAGTGATAGTGGTAATTACGGATGAAGTTTGAGACATTTGCGAAACCTGATTTTATAGGGATCGGTCCGCCAAAGACTGGTACCACCTGGATTTATGCGAACCTGCTGAACCACCCGCAGGTGGAGATGCCCCCTGACAAGGAGATCAGGTATTTCTGGGAAAAACATTTTATCGGAAAATTAACCCTCAGGGAGTGGCTGACCAGTGATCACTGGCATGTCAGAGGAAGAAGAACCTATCATAAAAACAGGTTTCGCAAGCATTTCCTGGACGCGGCAGCGTTCAAGCTCAATGTCAAGGAGTTACGCTGGGACTGGAAATATCTGAGTCGGAACCGCACGGATAAATGGTATGCGTCCCTGTTTCAGGAGCATGTCATCAGTGGCGATATCACGGCAAAGTATTGTGAACTGCCGGCAGATGAGATAGTCAATATAAGCAGGGTTTTCCCACGGCTGAAAATCATCATTACGCTTCGTGATCCCATCGAGCGGGAGTGGTCACGGGCCAAAATGAACCTGAGTAAAAAACCAGGCCGCCAGCTATCTGACGTGACGCACCAGGAATTTATCGACCAGTTCAACGACCCGCCTCAGAAGAAATCTAATGATTATGCTGCATTGATTGATCAGTGGCGGAAAGGCTTTGACAAAGATCAAATTCTGGTTCTCTTTTATGATGAACTCTTGGAAAATCCGTTCCGCTACTTTTCTAAACTTTGTGAATTCCTGGCAATCAGCGGTCCCGATTCGAGTGCCAGGAGGGAGCTGGAAAAATATGTCTTCAAGGGGGTGAGAGGGGTGGTTCCCGAGGTCTATAAAGATGCGTTGTTCAGTATGCACAAGGAGCATATTTGTAGGCTGATAGATTACGCTCCCACCGCTGATTATCCCAGGAACTGGTTGAAGAAGTACCAGGCGGCTGGTGAATCAGCGGGCAGTTAAAAATCACAGCCCCGGCCATTCGAAAAAGCTGAGCCTGTTTTTATAGTATTGACTATTTTAAAATGTTTGCTATTAATGGTCCACTAGAGAAGCATGAAGGTAAGCCTCTGGAAGGCTTCAGGAAATGGGACATTGTTTTCTGCAGGGAACCCGATGAAATTCCGGGACGGACCCGCCGCTGTGAGTGAGGACGAGGGCTGTATTAAGCCACTTCATTGCAGGTAAGCTTACGAAGCAATGGGGGAAGGCAGAGCCTGTAGGATGATCCACGAGTCAGAATATCTGACCTCATTGCTTAAACCTCTCGGAGAGACGGTAAATCCCCGAGCTGACATAATTTGTGTCGGTTTGGGATTTTTTTTGCCGACTCGGATGACAATGGCTGAAACGGTTATGCAACGGCACACCGGACTCCATTGGCGGGAGATCTTATGGACAATTATTCTATTTTTCTCACTCTTCTGGCTGGTTACATCTCGTTTCTTTTTATGATCGGATACCTGTTTAACAGGCGTCAAACATCGTTAAGAGAATTTCTCCTGGGCGGCAGGCGCGCGGGGACGCTTTCCATCGGTTTTTCAGCGGCAGCCTCCTGGCTGACAGCTGGTGCTTTACTTGCCGTGATCGGCTTTTTCATGCTTCTCGGCATGGGTTCTATCTGGGGATTTGTGGCACCCAATATTTTGGCCTTGCTGGCGATCGCTCTGCTCGTTCCCAAGATTCGCTCAATACCAGCCATGACCCAGCCGGAACTCCTTGAAATTCGCTATGGCTCATTTCTCAGGCTTCCTGTGGCCCTGATAATCATTGTGGTCATGATTCTCTTTACGGTTGCAGATATTAAGGGCTTTGCCATGGTGTTACAGGTGTTTTACGGCATTGATCCCCTGCAGGCTGCTGTTATTGTCGGCTTGTCTGTGGCTGTATACGTCACACTCGGCGGTCTTTCAGCGGTGATAACTACTGATATTATTCAGTATCTATGCCTCGCAGGTTTTGTTCTGGTTATGGCTGTGCTGGTCATGGGCGGGGCCGGCGAAGTCTCCGACATGAGTGAAAGAGATCTCTTCCTTTCGGCTGACAACACATGGTGGAATCCCCTGTCAATCGGTCTGCCGATGATACTCATATTCTGCTGCGCTATACTGCCTGGCTGGGTAAGCGAGCAGGACCCCTGGCAGAAGATATGGGCGGCCCGTGATCAGCGGTCGGCCAGAAACGGCATGTTTTTGGGGGCAATACTGGTTTTCGCAGCCTTTTCAGGATGTGCGGTCATTGCCCTGGGCTTGAATGTGCTTTACCCCGAAATCGGTGCGATGGGTTTTCCAATGGGACTGGCAAAGGGTGAGTCAGCCCTTCTGATTTTTATCATAGATAGTGGCTTTTCAGATATCGCAGTTGCTCTCTGTGCAGTGGCCCTGGCAACTGCAGCAATGTCGTGTGCCGATACATTCGCCGCCTCAGGCGCTTCATGCATAGCACGAGATCTTTACCAGCGCTACCTGAACCCTGCAGCTTCTGTGCACCAGATGATGGTAATAAATCGTCTCAGTGTCCTGATAATCATCGGTTGCTCAGTTCTCGGATCATTTTTTATCGACTCCATTATCGATGCGATTCATATCGCCACCTTTATTGCCAGCGCCTCATACTTTTTTGCTCTTATGGGCGGTATTTACTGGAAGAGAGGAACTGGTATCGGGGCCGCCACATCTTTAATCAGCGGATTTGTGCTGCAATCAACCCTGATAATTGTTGATTTGATCGCTACCCAGAAGGGGGCTCCTTCTTACCTGGAGTCCCTCCACCCATTATTGATGGGCCACGGCGTTATCGCTGCCATGTCTGTAAGCGGTCTGGTTTACCTGGGTGTGTCAATGGCGACAAGCCCCTCAGAGCGTTTCAGGCTGGCGCCATTTTTCAAGTCCGAGGCAGCGCTGATGGCCCCAGCCAGCAGTGATCTGTCCAACAGCCACGGCTTTCCTGAAGGCACAGCTGTCTCCGAAACGTTATCCGGAACGACAATCTTTTGCAGGGTGAGTATTGAATTTTCACCCCGGTTCAGTTGGAAGGAGGTCGTCAGATCGATTTCCTCACGCTATCCCTACTGGGTCTCCTGGTGCGGGATAGAGACAATTCGAAGATGTACCACCGCAGATATCAATTCAGCAGTATCCTTATCTCCGGGAGAGACATCAACGGGCTGCTGGCTTGAAATTGAAGGGGATGCTGCGTTTGCAGATGATTTACGCCGGGAGCTCGCTTCTGCGTTCGCGGAAGTACAGCGCACTGTTGAGGTGATGCCGAAGGAGCGTCGTGAAGATCATCCCAGCGCCGCTGGGGCAGG
Organism: uncultured delta proteobacterium; assembly: GCA_963710015.1. Taxonomy (GTDB): domain Bacteria; phylum Desulfobacterota; class Desulfobulbia; order Desulfobulbales; family Desulfocapsaceae; genus MADRE3. The sequence continues at coordinate 83,763 of CAVPYP010000005.1, forward strand.
AAAGGTTGCGGTTCATGAATCTATGTCGGTTGCCCTGCTGGCAGATAGGAGCGAATAAGGATGTTCCTGAGTTTCCGGCGTGATGAGACCATCTGCCGGAGGGGAAAATAGATCTTTATCTACTCCAGTGGTAAGAGTCGTTGAGCTGGGAGACAGCCGCCTTAATAGCAAAAACACGCTGTCAAAACCAGTGTATTGATAAGCCTTTATCTCAGATCTCGGCAGAAACGCGCACACTAGCAGAGGAGTTGCGCCGCCATCAGAGCGATGAGCTATTTTGACCTGGAGGCCTCCATGCGCTTGAGAAACAGTGCCGGTTCGTGTTAGGTTATCAGGGTGCGAGATTGTTCTCTTTCTCTCGGGATTCCATCAGGTCACTTTTTCGAAGAGGTACGATCACTATGAGCCAGGAATACTCCTTTACCCTGACAGTCCCCCTCGTTGATCGCTCAATGGCGGAGTCCTTTCTGGAACAGGCAAAAAAGCGATTTCCCCATATTCGTATCAGCAGAAAAACCAACAGAAAACAGTGCGCCCGATACTACCTGAGTTTTCCATTTTCCAATGCTCGGCCGGACCTTAAATTCGAGGAGTGGTTCCAGGAACTGGGGAAAAATGACTGGGATCTTTTCGGACCGACCTACGGGCGATGGGGGCTTGCCTGAGACAGGAACATGGTGTTTCAGACGGTCAGTTTCAAGACCCGCCCAGACAGAGTCGGCCGACTCTGTTCGGTGAGGATGGCTGAAGGCGGCCTGTCATTTAAAGCATGCAGGTACTCATAACCTGTTTCAGGTCGGTGAGCCCTTCGAAGATCAGATGAATTCCCTCCTGCAGCAGTACTGTCATGCCATCATCAATTGCGGCCAGTTTGATCTCTTCGGCCGGTTCCTTGCGGATGATCTGGTCCTTGATCTGCCGGTTGGCGACCAGCAGTTCGAAAAGCCCCTTTCTTCCCTTGTAGCCGCTGCCGTTGCATTCATCACAGCCATTTGACCGAAAAAGCGTCAGATCTTTTGAGTAATTGATATTTAAATGTTCAAAAAACAGGGCGCCGTAATGATGTACCAGGTGATCATACTCCTGCTTGGATGGGTTGTACGGTTCCTTGCACTCCTCGCACAGCGTCCTGACCAGCCGCTGGGCGAGCACCCCGAGCAGGGCATCGGAAAAATTAAATGGGTCCATGCCCATATCGATCAGTCTGATCACTGTTTCAGCAGCTGAATTTGTGTGAAGTGTGCTGAAAACGAGATGACCGGTCAGCGAGGCTTCAATACCCATCTTTGCGGTTTCCTGGTCACGCATTTCACCAATCATTATGACGTCTGGATCTGCCCGCAGGAAGGCCCGCATCGCGGCGGCAAAGGTGTAGCCGATATATGGTTTCACCTGAACCTGGCGGAGGCGGTATTGGGTTATTTCCACCGGATCTTCGGCCGTCCATATTTTTTTATCAGGAGTATTTATGTAACGTAAAACCGAATGGAGCGTTGTTGTTTTACCAGAACCGGTTGGCCCGACAACCAGGAAAATACCATATGGCTTGGTGATTACCGGGACAAGGCGCTCAAGAATTCTTTCCGGGGCAATCTGGAGCATCGGGAGCGGCTTGCTGTCTGCCAGAATACGCAGAACCACATCCTCGTTACCATCAGCAGTTGGCAGTGTCGCCACGCGTAACTCAACATTATTTGCCTGGGTTGTGGTAAATTTAATTTTTCCGTCCTGAGGTTTCCTGCGTTCTGAAATATCCAGATCAGCCAATACTTTTATCCGTGCAATGACAGATCTGACATTGGTTTTGGGGATGTTGATGATATGTGAACAGGCGCCGTCGACGCGGAACCGCACTTCTGCATCCTTCAGATTTCCATATGGTTCTATATGGATATCAGAGGCTCCGGCAAAATAGGCGTCTTCAATCATTTTATTGACAAGCTGTACTGCCGGGGTACCGTCAACTTCAACATCGAGCGGTTCTTCGTCCTGCTGTGCATAGATAGAGTCACTGTACTGCTCTTCTTCCGGTACTTCGTCGATATCACCAATATCTTCGAGATCCTCCTCACTCGGGGGAGAGACAGAATCGAGCAGTTGTTTTATGTCGTCTCCGAAGGCGAGCAATACACTGACCTTGGAGGCATGAAAAAGTTTTTTAACCTCGAGGATGCCGGTTTGGTTGGCCGGATTTTTAGCAGCTACAACCAATTCATTTCTTGTTTTCTGCAGCGGTATAACAAAGTGTCTCCGCAGGATGTCAATATTTGCATTTTCAAGCAGAGATCGTGCCGAGTACTCTTCGATTTTAAGGTCAACAAAACGTGTTTTATAGACAGAAGAGAGGGCGTCACCCAGATCGGTCTTGGCAACCATGAAGTTTTCCATTAGTACCGTCTCAACTTCCTTTTCCTGCTGGGTGGCAATGACCATGGCCCGTTCCATCTCCTGGGCTGAAATGATCTCACGATTGACCAGCTCTTCATAGCGCATAGGAACTTTTTTACCGCTCTTGTAGTGATTAAACAGTGCGATAGCAAGCGTGTCGGCCAGTTCCTTCATACGGGTTTCGTCAATTGAATCGAACTCAGCTCCCTGTTTCTTGTTAATGAGTTCGATCACCCCCATCAGGTTGGCTTTATGAACAATCGGGGTTGCCAATATCTGCTTGGACCGACTGCCTCCTTTTTTGTCCCAGGAGGAGTCAAAACTCAGGGTCGGATCAATTGCCTGCAGTTCTTCATTGTCATAAACATTTGAAATGTTGAGGGTTTGCTTTGTTTCGGCGACAAACCCGGTGATTGATGACCGGTTGATATCCATCCTGATCTTGCGCAGTGAGTCACTGGGCAGTAAAACCCATGATACAAGTTTATTTTTCTTGGCATCGACCAGAAAAATAGTTGCCATCTCAACATTATAGATATTGAGGATCTTATTGCGAAGGCCAACCATGATGGCATTGGGTGATGAAGCTGAATGAATTTCGTTGACAAGTTTCTTGAAACGATCGTCAAAGATTCGTTGGGAGGCTATTGCGGTGGAAGGATTTTCAGTCATATTTATCTAAGTACTGGTTAATGTAGCTTATAATTCGGCGCGCTCTGCGAACGGCTGAGCTGCGGGAATATATGTCCGGCAGCCCGATAACACCGTTTAGTATATCACAATCAAAGCAACAGTAAAAATTTCGCTGCAATTAATTGAACTGCGTAACCGAAGGATCTGTTTTCTTAGGTAAAAACGGGTGATAGTGTGGTTACAGAAAAAAGGCGGGAGCGCACTGAGGAGGCCTGATGAGCCCCCTCAGTGCGCTAAAGAAAGAGAGAAAATAATCAGGCTACCTTCTCGAAAACTTTGGACAATGCGCCGCAGATAGGGCATGTGTGGGGGGCGGTACCCAGTTCGATGTATCCGCAGATGGGGCAGAGATAAAAGTCAGTGACGTCAAGGTCAACACCTGATTTTACGGCTTCAAGGGCCTTGGTGTAGATTTCGGCATGAACCTTCTCTGCTCCAAGCGCGAAGCGAAACATGGTCTTGGCACGATGGCCCTCCTCGTTGGCCAGTTCGCTCATGGGCGGATACATTTCGGTGTATTCATAGGTCTCTCCTTCTATGGCGCCTTTCAGGTTTTCAGCAGTCGAGGCGATGGCGTCAAGAGCCTTGAGGTGCCCCTCGGCGTGGATTCGCTCGGCCTCCGCTGTTGTCTTAAAAAGCTTGGCGATATTTACGAAACCTTCTCTTTCCGCCTTCTTGGCAAAGGCACTGTATTTCTGGTAGGCCTGGCTTTCGCCGGCAAACGCATCCTTTAGATTTTCTGTTGTTGAAGCCATGTTTTCTCCTCAGGTCAATAGTAAAAGTAGTAATAAAAACAGTCTGGTGATAGAAACTTTCAGAAACTGACTATACATGAAAAATCTCCATATGCAAAAAGAGAATTCAACTCCCGGATATCTGCGGCTCCAGCCCGGCAGGTTCGAGCGCAAATGGATGATTCACGGAACAGCTCGATGCTGCTATACTGGGCGAAGGGTCAAATCATGCTGGCAATAGGGTTGGGTCAGGTGCTATAAGTTAACAGGTGCAAATTTCATAATAATAACCAGTTGGAGTTACTCGCCATGAAGGGGTGGAATCTTCCGTATTGTTCACGAAGGCCGGTGGTAATGGCCTCAAATATTGTCTCAACCTCGCAGCCGCTCGCTTCACAGGCGGGATTGCGGATGCTGATGGAGGGCGGTAATGGTGTTGATGCTGCACTGGCAGCCGCAATCGCCTTGACCGTGCTGGAGCCGACAGGCAACGGCATTGGCAGTGATGCCTTTGCGCTGATATGGGATACGAAAGAACTGCATGGAATCAATGGTTCAGGAAGATCTCCCGCTTCATGGTCATTTGAGCGCTTTGCCCACCTTGATGAGATGCCCAGATACGGCTGGGACTCTGTGACTGTTCCAGGAGCAGTCTCGGTCTGGAATGAGCTCTCTGGGCGCTTTGGCAAGCTGCCGTTCCGGCAATTGTTCGAACCGGCTATCGACTATGCCCGCGGGGGCTTCCCCGTGTCTCCGATTATTGCACGAAAATGGCAGACGGCTGGAGAGATTCACCAGGGTTTCGAAGAATTTTCCAGAGTCTTTCTGCCAGACGGCAGGTCACCTGAAGCCGGTTCGGTCTTTTATTTCAAAGAGGCTGCTTCGACGCTTGAAGAGATAAGCCAAACGGCAGGAGAATCATTTTACCGCGGAGATCTTGCGCGAGTGATTGCCCGCAGCTCCAAAGCGCAGGGCGGCGGTTTGAGCTATGCTGATCTTGCCTCGCATCAGGCGCAATGGGTGAGACCCATTAGCCAGCGATATCGGGGCATGGACCTTTTCGAAATACCGCCCAACGGGCAGGGAATTGCAGCTCTGATTGCACTTGGAATTCTTGATAACTTTGAGCTGAAACAATACCCGGTTGATTCGGTGGACTCGGTCCACCTGCAGGTGGAGGCGATGAAACTTGCCTTTGCCGATGTCTCCTGCCACCTGGCTGATATTGAAGCGATGAGAATAGATTACCGGGAAATGCTTACTCCCGGCTACCTGAAAAAAAGAGCTGAAAGTATCGATATGGGCAAAGCTCGGTTACCGGCCAGCGGCATTCCTGAAGGCGGGGGAACGGTCTACCTGGCAGCTGCAGACGCTGACGGCATGATGGTCTCATTAATCCAGTCAAATTTTAAGGGCTTTGGTTCGGGCATTGTCGTACCTGGGACGGGAATCAGCCTGAATAATCGGGGATATGGCTTCAGGGTCCAGGATGGTCATCCAAATTGTGTTGGAGGCAGTAAAAAACCATTCCATACAATTATCCCGGGGTTTGTTATGGCTCGAGGGGAACCGCTGATGGCGTTTGGTGTTATGGGTGCTCATATGCAGGCACAGGGGCATGTGCAGATGATGACCCGGATCTTTGACTATGGACAGAATCCGCAGGCTGCGTCTGATGCTCCCCGCTGGCATGTCACCGAGGAATCGGGACTGGCGCTCGAAAATGCATTTCCGCTTTCAGTTATCCAGGGACTCAGGAAGCGCGGGCATCAGATCTGCCCGGAAGAAGATGATATGTTCGGTGGTGCTCAGCTGATCCTTAAATCGGGAAAGCACTATATTGCCGGGTCAGACCATAGAAAAGACGGGCAATCGGTGGGCTTTTAGGCGTAAAGGCCCGGCTGAAAATGGAAGGTAGACGATTTGCAAGACGCTGCTGTTTTTGAACGCATCATTATAGAGCAACTCCCCCTCATAGACCTGAGGGCACCTGTCGAGTTTCGTTCCGGTTCTCTGCCCGGTGCCGTTAACCTGCCGATAATGTCCGATGACGAGCGGCACCGGGTCGGGATCTGCTATAGGCAGAAAGGAAAGGAAAAAGCGCTTGATCTCGGTTCGAGGCTGGTGTCTGGGGATGTCCGGGAAGAACGGGTTGCCGGCTGGATCACGGTCATCTCAAAAAGCGCCGAGACCATGATCTACTGCGCCCGCGGCGGTCTGAGGTCCCACATCGCACAGCAATGGATTGCGGCTCGATGCGGGCTTCATGTAGCGCTCCTGGAGGGAGGTTATAAAGCGTTCAGGGGCTACCTGTCAGAGCGCCTTAATCCCGAATGGATAAAGAGCGAGGCCATCGTTATCGGCGGCCGCACAGGGGTCGGGAAGACAGTGCTGATAAATAAACTGAAAAACAGTATTGATCTTGAGGCACTGGCAAATCACCGCGGGTCCTCGTTTGGGAGACATATTTCAGCTCAGCCTGTCCAGGCAGATTTTGAGAATAACCTTGCGGCACACCTGATACGGCACGCTTATCATAATTACCGTCATGTGATTGTTGAGGATGAGGGAAGACATATCGGTAAACGTTTTATTCCCAGAGAACTTGCAGAGTTTTTTGCAAACGGCAAATTGATTGTCGTCGATGCTTCGCTTGAACAGAGAGTCGAGGCAACCTGCGATGAATATGTGGTGGCGGCGCAGAAAAATTACCAGGACACCTTTGGTATTCCCCATGGCATGGAGAGATGGATCGAAGAGATGGAATCCGGTGTTGATCGGATTGCCCGCCGGCTCGGCCCATCCCGTCACCGCCAGATCAGGGAGGCGCTTGCTGATGCCTGCAGGACCCAGGGTAAGACCGGTGACCTGGAATTGCATAAGGTCTGGATTGAGCAGCTGCTGACCTTCTACTACGACCCGATGTATGATTTTCAGCTGGAAAAAGACAGACGAACGATTATCCATAGAGGAAGTTCTGAGGCAGTAGAGAGCTATCTGAAATCAATAGATTGATTACAATCGAAGGGAACGGGATGATGGGCAGAAACGGTAAATATCGCTTGCTTCTGACGATATTCTTATTCTTGTTTTTTAGCCAGGGATGCGAAAAGCCGCCGGAAGAGGCACTTGGCACGCTGGAGTGGGATCGGGTTAACAGTCGTATTCCTGCCAGTGAAATAATTGTACATATCGCAGTACAAGAAGGGCAGCGGGTCGAGGCAGGAGACCTGCTTCTGACCATTGATGATCGGAAAATTGTTCAGCAGTATCGTGAGGTGGAAGCACTCCTGAAACAGGCGGCATGGAAACTCCAGGAACTCGAGACCGGGCCTCGACCTCAAACCATCGCCGAAGCACAGGCGCGTCTTGAAGCTGCGAAAGCAACCCTGAAAAATGACAAAGAAATATATGAGCGAAGAAAAAAGCTGTTAAAGACAGACTTTACCAGCCGCGAACAGCATGACAACAGCTATAACAGCTATCTCAATTCAATAGAGCGGGTTAAAGAGCTGACTGAGGTGCTTGACGAATTACTCGCCGGTACCCGAATTGAGCAGATTGAACAGGCAAAGAGCCAGGTTGACTCGCTTACTGCCAGGCTTTCCGGTCTGGAGCTGCTCAGAGCGGATTACGCAATAACAGCTGCCAGAAGCGGCCTTGTGGACAGTCTGCCGTTCAAGCAGGGAGATAAACCGCCGGCCCATTCGGTGGTCTCCACGCTGCTCGCTGGTGACAGGCCGTGGGCGCGGGTATACATCCCTGAGGCGTATCGCTCCCGAATGAAACCCGGCACCAGCTATCAACTGATGGTTGACGGTCAGCAGCAGCCGTTTGCATCAACATTGCGGACAATCTCTTCAGAAGCCTCTTTTACCCCTTACTTTGCACTCTCGGAAAAGGACCGATCCCGACTGTCGTATATCGGTCAGTTTGACCTGATCGATGAAAAAGCCCGGCAGCTGACGGCAGGCACACCCGTACAGCTTATTCTGGAGGCCCCGTGAATCCGGTCATCCAGGTGACAGGTCTGACCAAAAAATTTGGCAGTTTTACCGCCGTCGACACGTTAGACATGACCATTCCAAAACAGCAGGTCTATGGTTTTCTCGGACCGAACGGCAGCGGTAAGACGACGGCAATTCGTCATGATGTGCGGTCTGCTGCAGCCAACTGAAGGGCAGATAGAAGTCCTGGGAATGAAGATTCCTGAAAAGACCGAGCAGGTTCGGCTTCAGGTCGGCTATATGACCCAAAAGTTTTCCATGTACGGGGATCTCACCGTTCTGCAGAATATGCAGTTCATGGCCCGAATTATGGGGGTGTATGGCCGAAGTATGAAGGGACGGATTGGTGATCTTCTCGAGCGATTCAAGCTCGATTCGTTTGCCAAAAGGAGTGCAGGCTCTCTTTCCGGAGGTCAGAAACGGAGACTGGCACTTGCCGCTGCTGTGATCCATGAACCGAAGCTGCTGCTGCTCGATGAACCAACATCGGAGGTCGATCCCAATAGCCGTCGGGAATTCTGGGATGAACTATTTTTGATGTGTGAGGCAGGGACAACAATTCTGGTGACCACTCACCTGATGGACGAGGCTGAGCGCTGTCATCACCTGGCCATCCTGAATGAGGGGAAAAAGGTTGCTGACGGGTCGCCGCAGGATCTGAAAACAAATCTGGGGGCCCAGGTGTTCCTGATAAACGGAGAAGATATTGCCGCTGTTCGTGAGCATTTAAAGCATGTCCCTGAAGTGCTTGCAACCGCGCGGTCGGGCCTCTCGCTCCGGGTTATATTGAAAAGTGATGAAGCCAGGGCTGAGAACTGGCTTTCAGAACAACTGCTTGAATATGAGGCGGATATCACCCAGACCGCACCATCAATTGAAGATGTCTTTGTAATGACGACTCAAAACAATATCGCTGAGGAGTCTCTCTGAGATGTATTCTCCTGTCCCGTCCATCGTCCGCATTGCAGCTGTCTGCCGTAAGGAAATGATCCATCTTGTTCATGATCGCCTGACCTTCGGCATGGTTGTCATGATCCCTCTTTTTCAGTTGATCCTGTTCGGCTATACCATTAATACCGATGTCCGAAACGTGCCGGCGGCGGTTGCAGATAATCTCAACAACTCCTTTTCACGTCAGCTGGTATTGGACCTGCAGGCCACCCAGGTCCTGGATTTTGTTGCCGTGACTGAAACACCACAGCAGCTCGAAGCCCTTATTCAAAGAGGAACCGTCAGTGCCGGCCTCTACATCCCGAGAGATGCAGAACAGCGTTATTACAGCGGTGATCGGTCTGTTGCACAGTTATTGGTGGATGGCTCTGACACGACGCTTGGCGGTGCAGTCAGGCAACTCTCACGCTTTCCTTTTTTACCGGGCGGCACCGTCTCAAACCTGGACAGTGTGGAGCAGATATCGGTTCGACTGCTCTACAATCCGGAGCGGAGGGCATCGCTGTTTACCGTACCCGGACTGCTCGGCGTCATCCTCACCATGACCATGATCATGTTTACCTCTATCGCAATTGTCAGAGAGCGTGAACGCGGCAATATGGAATTACTGATTACCACACCGATTAGAAATCTTGAGCTGATGGTCGGTAAAATAACTCCTTATGTCGGTATCGGCCTGATACAGGTCTCAGTTATCCTCTTTCTTGGAGTAATGCTTTTTGATATCCCGGTGGTGGGCAGTTTCTTGCCGGTCTACACGGTCTGCCTGATCTTTATCCTGGCAAATCTGACCCTCGGGTTGATGATCTCCACACTGGTGCGCGATCAACTGGCGGCGATGCAGATGTCATTCTTTATCCTGCTGCCGTCCATTCTGCTTTCAGGCTTTATGTTTCCTTTTGTGGCCATGCCGAAAGCTGCCCAGTATGTCGCGGAAATTCTGCCGCTCACCCATTTTTTAAGAATTATCAGGGGCGTGATGCTGAGAGGAGAGGGATTGCTCGGGCTTGCTGGAGACCTCTTGTTTTTACTGGTTTTTGCACTGATATTTCTGGTGCTCAGTACACTTCGTTTTTCCAAGCGGCTCGAATAGGTTGCTATTGTTTCATCATCTTGCTTTCCACAGGTCTGCTTGGCTCGCAGGCTGTCTCAACTCATGAAATATTCAGGCAAGGACGAAGAGACGACAGGTCGAACTATCATATTTGCTACCAGCATGGTGGGGGCAACAAGCTGATTACTGAGTTAACCTTCAAAAAGAGAAGTAATGTCTCCGGATAATTCAGACAAATTATTATGATTTTGAGGACTTGAATCATCCCTGCCGTTTTGCGTTTAGCGGCTGGATGTTTGAGAATAGCGGATTTCCAATACGTTCCAGGTGTTTCCTGCAGCCCCCTTGCATTCGGGAAGCCATTAAAAAAGGGAGCTTTTCTCACCCTCGTGCGAAAAGCTCCCTGCGGTTGTAGAGAATTATTTCTATTGGTTAATTACCAGCCTAAGGTCAGGTAATCGTGCATGGAATCGGCCGCCTGCCGACCGGCACCCATGGCCAGGATTACCGTTGCGGCACCGGTGACGATATCGCCGCCGGCCCAGACACCTTTTTTGGTGGTCTTGCCACTCTTTTCATCGGTCAGGACATACCCCCACTGGTTGAGCTTCATGTCCGGTGTTTCACTGGTGAGCAATGGATTAGCTCCGGAGCCGACTGCCACAATGCAGAGATCGCAGTCCATGTGAAACTCTGATCCTTCTATGGCGACCGGACGCCGTCTGCCCGAAGCGTCAGGTTCTCCCAGTTCCATCCGCAGACATTCCATACCGGTTAAGCGGCCCTTCTCGTTGCCGATGTATTTGGTTGGGTTGGTCAGCAGAAACATTTCGATCCCTTCTTCTTCTGCATGATGGATCTCAGCTTTTCTGGCCGGCATCTCTTCCCGGGATCTTCGATAGACAATTTTTACATTGTCGGCTCCCAGACGCATTGCGGTTCGGGCGGCATCCATGGCAACATTTCCCGCACCAAGAACAACGACGTTTTTGCCGATTGGTATAGGGGTGTCAACCTCCGGGAATTTGTAGGCTTTCATCAAGTTGGCACGGGTAAGGTATTCGTTTGCCGAAAGGATGCCGACGAGGTTTTCGCCCGGTAGATTCATAAACCTTGGAAGCCCTGCTCCAACACCGACATAGACTGCATCGTATCCCTGTTCCAAAAGTTCATCGAGGGAAACAGTGCGGCCGACCACGGCATTACATTCAACGCTGACGCCGAGCCTTTCAAGAAAATGGACTTCCTGGGCAACAATGTCCTTGGGGAGACGAAATTCAGGAATGCCATAAACCAGGACCCCGCCCGGTTTATGAAATGCTTCCAGTATGGTCACATCGTGACCTTTGACGATAAGATCTCCGGCAACGGTCAAACCTGATGGCCCAGAACCGACAACGGCAACTTTTTTACCGGTTTGCGGCTGCTTTGGCGGCAGTTCTCCAGTACCGTATTGCCGTTCATAATCGGCGCAGAAGCGTTCGAGGTTGCCGATGGCGACCGGTTCACCTTTTCTACCGACAATACACTTTCCTTCGCACTGGATTTCCTGGGGGCAGACACGGCCGCAGACAGCAGGCAGGGCGTTTTTGCCCCAGAGATTCCGTATTGCGCCGGTCGTGTCACCCTGGGCGAGGAGGTCGATAAAACCTGGAATATCAACACTAACCGGACAGCCGGCTACACAGCCGGGCTTCTTGCACTGCAGACATCGTGCGGCCTCTTCCTGGGCCATTTTCGGTGTGTAGCCTGTGGGTACTTCAAGAAAATTACGGGCCCTGACTTGTGGCTCCTGTTCGGGCATTGCAACCCGGGGGTTCTTCGTTTTAGTCGCTTGCTCCGCCATCACTCCCTCCGTTGATTAAATCTCTATAAAGTATCTCTCTTCACTTAAATGTCCCGTCTAAACTGCAGGGCTGGATTATCTGGCATCACGAATGGTACAGAAATCTTCGTGGCATTTTTTTTCGTCTTCCTGGTAGGCCTGAAGCCTGAGCATCAGTTCGTTATAATCGACCTGGTGGCCGTCGAATTCCGGTCCGTCTACACAGGCAAATTTAGTCTCACCGCCAATAGTGACCCGGCAGCCCCCGCACATACCGGTGCCGTCGACCATGATCGGATTGAGGCTGACAAGCGTCTGAACCCCATATTCTTTGGTAATCGCGCTGACTGCTCTCATCATTGGAACCGGCCCGATGGCAACGACCTGCTTGATGTCCTCCTTTTCGAGGATATCTTTCATAACATCAGTTACGAAACCATGATGGCCATATGATCCGTCATCAGTGCAGAGCCTGAGGTCATGGGAGGCGTCTTTCATCTGCTCTTCAAGGATCAGCAGATCTTTTGTTCGGGCCCCGATAATGCAGGTTACATCATTACCGATCTCTTTCATTGCCCTGGTGATCGGATGAAGCACCGCCACGCCGGTTCCGCCGCCGACGCAGATGACCTTACCGATTTTTTCCAGATGAGTGGCTTTTCCCAACGGGCCGATGACATCCTGGTAGCCGTCACCGACCTGTAATTCCTTGAAGAGTGCAGTAGATTTTCCAACCACCATATAGATAATGGTGATGGTGCCTTTTTCCTTATCGGAGGAGGCCATGGTGAGCGGGATTCTCTCCCCGTCTTCACCGGTTTTCAGGATTACGAACTGGCCGGGCCGGGCTTTTTTTGCGATCAGCGGTGCCTCAATCTCATTGAGTATTACAGTACCCTCTGCCATTTCTTCGCGTCTGACGATTTTAAACATGTGGACCTCCCGGCTTTAAAGACATTGATAGTGCAATAAGCAGATTCTCCCCAAGAGAGCAGCGCGGAACCGTTCCCAGGTTCGAAAAACCTTATCAAGACTGCAGATTTAGATGGACAATAGAAGCGAGCCTACCTCTTTTACCCGTTATTTTCAATCACGTTATCCTGTCAATAGAACAGTACTATTTATTTGATATTTAAAGAAAATTTATTGAATACTCTACTATGCTGAATATATTGGGAAAATTACTTTACCAGGGCTGGCGGTTATGGTTACTCCTGGCTGCTCAGCAGCGCATCGAGTCCCGCCTGGGCGACGATTTCATCCTGGTCCGGACTTCCGGAACTGCAGCCAATGCCGCCAACCGGATGATCATCGATGAAAATTGGCAGCCCTCCTGCAAAAATCATGAATCTTCCATTGATGCTTGAGTTGATACCAAAGGCAGGGTCTCCCGGGCCGCTTACATCTCCGTAGGCACGGGTTGATTTTCTCGCTGCACCGGCAGTGAAGGCCTTGTCGATGGCGATGGTTATGCTGGTAATTCGGGCGTTATCCATGCGTTGAAAGAGCATGAGATTCCCGCCATCGTCGACAATGGCGATATCCATGTCAACGCCGATTTCGGTGGCCCTCTGTTCTGCTGCTTCCATCATTAGCTTTGCATCTTCCAGGGTGAGTTTCAGCACGCGTTTCATACATTTTCCTCCGGGGATTATGAATATTTTTAAATGGATTTACTGATACCATTAATGGTCTGTCCGTAATTATGTGATGTTCAACGTTTTGTCAACATTACGATTCAGGGTGAGCGGAATTATCTGCAGAGAGTATCAGGGGGCAGGGTAGAAACAGCACTATAAAAAACTGGGAAATTGCCGATCAGCATTATTATAATTACAGCGTGAAGATGGCGCTCTGAGTCGATCAATGATCAGTGGCAAGTACGTTCCACAACCAGCAGAAGGGTATCCTCAGCGATCAATGAAAGGCAGGAAAAGGATAACGATTTTCATTTGTACTTTATGGCTCTTGGCCGCCGGCCATTATGGGCTGGCATATGATAACGTTCATTTGATTGAAGATGCCGGAGCGGGCGATCGTGAAGCACAATATACCCTTGCTCATCTCTACTATAAAGGGCTGGGGGGCTTAGATCAAAACATCATGCATGCAGTTACATGGTTTCGCAGGGCAGCAGAGGCAGGGCATGTTGACAGTATGTACGATCTTGCCATGATACTGCTTGATAATGAACTCGTCATCAGCAATAAAGAGGAATCATTTTACTGGCTGAAAAAGTCGGCGGATATGGGACATGCAGATGGCCAATACACTCTCGGGAGGGCATACGGCTTAAGTGATCCAGAAAAGGGGGTGTACTGGCTGAAACAGGCGGCCATGAGCGGCCATCGCGAGGCCACTGACTATCTTGATAAATGGTGTAAAGTTGAATCGCTGGCCTGTGATTAGGGGGGGGAAACCGATTTTTTCTTAATACCGTCAGATTCTGTGAAACCAGCGATGGGTGAAGTGGAGTCCTGATGAATCGCATCAAGGAGCGCTTGTGGATTGTTTCTAAAGTCGCTTTCAACCGATGTGTCAAACTCTACCAGCTTTTGATCAAACGTGGAGATCAGGTTCTGGTGCCTCCAGCGGGTCAGGTAGTAGGTTATCATTTCAGGTAGCCGGGTGAAAACTGTCTCATCTGGCATTGGATCAACAAAACTTGATTCTTCAAGGCGCTTACCGGATAAAGTCTGTGTGCGATAAAACGCTCTCAGGAACATCAGTTCAGGCGGAAATGTGGCCTTCAGTCCAATTTTAGTGAGCAGTCTCAGGATGACTTTTACACTCTTTTTGCCGGTGCGGGCTACAGAATAGGGCACATAGATTTTTTTGGGACTGCTCAGGTTGAGCTGGGACTTGATTGTCAGGATCAGTTCGGACAGTTCGACTGGATCCCTGTCAACAAAGTTATAGGTCTTCCCGCAGAACTCGTCTCTGTGATCAAGCATGTGGTGGATCAGGTAGGGCAGCTTTCTCGAGTTGGAATATGAATGCCTGATGCCCTTGTTGGTGAAGAGGAACGGCATTGATTCATCGGTGATTGAGAAGAGAAGACGTTGAAATCCTTGAATTTTATGATCATGACTTCCATAGGCGATGGCCAACCTGATACAGCTGTAGTCAAGCTCTTCATTCTTCGCCATGTACTCAAGCGTCTTTTCCACCATCAATTTTGATTTTGCATAATTGCTCAAATTTGCAGACATGGGGACCTGGTCTGTCTCTGAGAGATCGGTACCGGGCGGAAGGGTGGCTGCCGAACTGAAATGGATGTAGGGGATTTTTAACGCTGCAGCCGTTCTTGCAACATTGACTGCACCCATATAATTGACTTCGAAGGTCAGTTGGGCTCCTGCGTCAATATTGGTGATTGCCGTATTAATAACAAAATCAGGTTTGACCGATAAGAGATAATCGCGGATATCCTTGCAGTTTCTCAGGGAGACTTTCTTGCTGCTGGGAGCCCGCATATCGACGAGCCCTGGTCGCTTGGTTTTAAAATAGTTAACCATTGTACCGCCGATCAGACCCGACCCGCCAAACAGCACACCAATTCTTGGCCTGTTGCCATCATATCCTGTATCGTTTAGCATCCCGACCTCTCTTTTCGGTAAATGGTTAAGATTATGATAACAGTTAGGTCGAACTGGTCAATAATTAATTTGAAAACGGCCGCTCATCTAAGCGGCTTGAAGACAGGATATGCCGGTTGGGGGAACTTAATTAAAGAGAGAAATTACGTTCCAGCACTTCTTCAATAACGATATCCGGTTTGAAAAACGTCAGGATTTCCTCGATATTGTTCTGGTCATATTCTTTCCAGAGATAGACAACCTGCTTAAAGTTTTCTGAAAAAAATGGTTCAAGCGCCACAAAAAATGAATCTCTAAAAATCACAGCTTTGAGTTCTGCCTGATCGCACCTGCTGCTAATTGAGGACCTGACAATTTCTTCTGGAAGGTTCGTCAGGGGATAGTCAGTTGGAACATTATATGAGCATTTATTATAGTTTAACAGCTTACTGAAGGATTCTTCAAATGGCTCAAAATCAAGAAGCATTCTGGTGAGGTCTCCACACTGATTTTCTTTACGTGAACATTGTCGCGTTTTCAATTTTGAGAATGTGAAATCTTTTTTAAAGGAGGTAGAGGGGAATTTCTGTTCAATTTTCTCGGCAATGATCAGGTAGGCAGAGTAGGCCCCAAATGGCGTCCAGTGGGTGTCACTTTTATAGAAAAGTGGTTCTTCTTTTTGTTTCATAAGGCGTGAACCAAGGTCGAGCAGTTCTTTTTCGTTGATCTCCGGATATGCTTCGATGAGTTGCTGGAGTCTGCTTTTACCTTGAAATTTTTCCCAGGAATCAATCACAAATTCCGGATACACACTCTCTTTGTCTGGTGAAATTACCAGCAGGTATTGCATGTCATGCTGCTCAAGCCATTGTTTTTTTTGCCGATATTTGGCTGCCCACTGCTCCACCTGCGCTTCAGTGAGATGTTCTTTGCCGGCAAAATCAAGCAGCATCTCTGACTGTCCGAAGTAAAACCAGTTATCTGTACCCTGGTATACATTAGTTTCATCGCCGACCGTGCCAAATCGTTTCCTGGTTTCCCGCTGATACCGATAAATTAAAAATTCTCGAAAGCCAAAGTGATCGTCAAGGTAAGACCCAAGATCAGAAAAATAGAGATCCATTTGAGAAAGCGACTCCGGGGGGGCTGGGATGGAGGCCAGACTCCGTTTTTCGGTAAAGGAGAACAGCATTTTTTCGGAACCCAGCATCTTGATTGCCGGTGCAGACAGGAGTCCCATAAACAAAGAGATTAGTGTCAGCTTGTAGAGGGCTGGAATGAATCTGGCAATCATTTGCTTAAAACCTGAAGTAGATGAAAGGGTTGTAAACGCCTGCCGCCAGGCTGATCACGGCAAAGTAGCTGATGGTAACAAAAAAAAGCAGCTGACCGAGGTGTACGGTTGCACTCACTGCAATGTTGGCCCCCCCTGACGTTCTCTCCAGCAGGAGCTGTTTCAGCCTGAGAATATGTGGGTAAACCGGTAGGGCGAGAAGCAGGGCCATAGAGATTTCAAAACGAGCCTTGTGATCCACATAGAGAGACAGGATTGATGGGTCAAGGCTTGTCGGTCTTACGCCGAGCATCACGGCCAGATAAGAGATAGCTCCGGGCAGTGTGTCACTTCTGAAAATCACAAAGCCAATCATTAGTATCAGAAACGTTAACAGGACACGCAGCGGTGACCATAATCTGCTTGTCAAAGAGCCGAAGGATGTACGCTCAAGGACAAGAAAAAAGCCGTGATAGAGCCCCCAGACAACATAGGTCCAGCTTGCTCCATGCCAAAAACCGCAGAGCAAGAAGACAATAAGAAGATTAAAATAGGTTCGGACAGGACCGATCCTGCTGCCACCGAGAGGAATATAGAGGTAATCCTTGAACCAGCTTGACAGAGAGATGTGCCATCTCTGCCAGTATTCACGTATTGATTTTGAGATATAGGGATAGTTGAAATTTTCCAGAAAATGAAAACCAAACATGCGGCCAAGTCCGATTGCCATATCGGAATACCCTGAAAAGTCAAAATATATCTGCAGGGTATAACAGAGAGTCCCAAGCCATGCCAGAGGCATGGTAAGCTCAGTTCCGGGTAGCATGAATATGTTGTCGGCAATTGCTGCGAGTGGATTTGCCAGCAAGATCTTCTTCCCCAGTCCGAATAAAAAGCGCTGAATGCCCTCCGCCAAATCGTTGATGGTGGTTGAACGGTTTTCAATTTCATCGGCAATGGTATTATAACGGACGATGGGGCCGGCGATTAACTGGGGAAACAGGGAAATATAGAGTGCCAGGTTGATGATGTTTCTCTGGGGACGTACCTTTTTTCGATAAACATCAATGATGTATGACAGCGCCTGAAATGTAAAAAAAGAAATTCCTATCGGCAGTCTAACCGGCTCGAGCTCAATTGCCGCCAGGCTGAAGTGTGTCAGCAGCAAATTGAGATTTTCTACGATAAAATTTGCATATTTATAAAAGCCCAGAATAAGGAGATTCAGGGTAACGGACAGGAAAAGAAAAAGTCGGCTGATAGCCAGCGAACGGCTTTCTGCAATCAGGAGTCCGCCGCTGAAGTTGATAGCTATTGAGGCCAGCATGAGCAGCACGTAGATGCCTTCACCCCAACTGTAGAAGAAAAGACTTGCGGCCAGCAGGATAATGTTACGGGCAGTTTTCCCTGACAGCCAGTAGAGTATAAGAACTGCTGGCAGGAAAAAGAAAAGAAATGTTATTGAGGAGAAAACCATTTATCTACATCACTTGTATGGGCAGAATGTGCCTGTTGCGTGTTAACTGGCAAGGCAATATATTGGTAATGAGATGTTACTTCAAGTCAAGAATTGATTACGGGCTGCCAATTCTGATTGCTGGAAGATGGCCTCCTGTTCTTTTTTACTTGGACAATAATTCGTTGAAATATAAAGTATTTTAAAAGGAGTATTTGTTATGGTCACCTACCTCTACTGGCTGGTAATATTTCTGATCTGTGCTGCTGCTCTTTATGGAATAGGCATAAAGGCAAATAATTGGAAAGTTGCGATTTCCATTGCCCTGACGGTTCTACTGGTTGGCTGGACAGCTTACTATTTTCGTTTTCAGCAGGTTTTTGTTAAGCGCTATGGCGGTGTTATGACAGTTGATGTACCTGCCGGGCAGCATCATCTCGGGGCAACCTGGAAGGATGACAATTTGTGGATAGAGAATTATGATCCGAAGACAAATACCTGTATCTTTAGTGAATATTCCAAAGGTAACTTGCTGCAGGGGCGAGTTTCAATTAAAAACTGCAATCCCCTTCTTCCTAAATTGTAGCGTAATAGTACACATTTGTACTTTTTTTTAAATGATTCAATCTGCCGTCTGGGTTCTTTCTGCCCGGGCGGCAGCCCCGGCCTAGAGCACTGCCGAGTGCTGCCTGTAAGATACCGGTTATTCTCATGAAGTTTCGCAGTTCTCATTGAGCTCAGCCTCTTTCCTGGCCATCTGGTCCTATCTTACGTAAAAGGGCGGTTTTACACTATTATAGCTGGAGAGCTGAACAGTGCATCTGAGGACGTCGCTGAAAGCGTTGAGATGGCCGTTAAGACACTGTACTTGTATTGCTATTGAGGTTTTTCCGGTGCTGTTGATGTTCTCTTAATGTGTCTTACTGTTTGATAGGAATAATGCTGCGATTTTTGATTGACTTAAACGTAAGGGTAAAGTATAAGATTTATCAGAGTGGTGCTGATTTTTTTAGAGAACCTGAGGATGAATGACCCGAGATAATTTTTTTCCAACAGGAGTTAAAATGGACTTTCTGTCGTATAAGTCAATCCCGGCGATACTCAAGAATAATGCAGAGAAGATTGGTCAGCGAACGGCAATCAGCTACAAGAAGCGAGGGACATTCCTTTCTCTTTCCTATGAAGAATTTTATGAACGGGTGTTGATGCTCGCCAGGGGGTTGTGCAAGGTCGGTATGCAGCCCGGGGATCGGGTGGCAATCTTCTCTGAAAACCGTCTTGGCTGGGCAATTTCTGACTTTGGCATTCAGTCAGGCCGGGGAGTGACGGTGCCGATATATGCGACAAATACCGGTAAGCAGGCGGCTTATATCATCAACCACTGCGAGGCAAAAATTGTATTTGTTTCCACCAAGACGCAATATGAAAAACTGCTTTCCGTCCGTGACCAGATACCGGGTGTGGAGCTCGTCATATCCTACGAACGTTTTATGGGTGACCGCTCATTTCCCGTCTATACGCAATATCAGCTCTCAGAAGTTTCCACGCCGCTCACTGCAGAAGAACAGGATCATGTAGAAGGTCAGATCAGCCTTATCACCCCGGAAGACATCATAACGGTTATTTATACCTCAGGTACGACCGGTGTCCCGAAAGGCGTGCTGCTGACACAATATAATATCATGTGCAATGCTCAATACGGCCTGAAGAAACTCGGCGCCCTGGCAGAAACTGAAACATTTCTCAGCTTCCTCCCCTTGAGCCATGTACTGGAAAGAACGGGCGGCTATTATGCAACCCTGTTAAGCGGACATCACATCGCATTTGCAGAAGATGTGAAAAAGGTCATGGAAAACATGGCTGAGATCAGACCGACCTGCATGGTCAGTGTGCCGCGGCTGTTTGAAAAGATTTATTCAAGGATTCACGAAAACGTCCACCAGATGAGCCCGCTGCGTAAAAGTCTCTTTCACCAGGCAGTCAGCGTTGGCAGGGAATATGTCAATAAGAAGTATGTCAGCAAGGAACCGGTCGGAATACTGGGGCTGAAGTATCGGTTTTTTGATCGCCTGGTGTTCCGGAAGATTCGAAATCGTTTCGGTGGCAAGCTCAGGGGGTTTATCTGCGGCGGCGCACCGCTTGATAAGACGATTAACGAGTTTATGTGGACCATAGGCATTCCGGTGTATAACGGCTACGGCTTGACAGAAACGAGCCCGGCGCTGACCTTGAGCAGTATCAGTGATGTACGGTTCGACTCAGTCGGCAAAGCGCTTGAGCTCACGGAACTCAAAGTGGCGGCAGACGGGGAGCTTCTTGCCCGGGGGCCGCAGGTTATGAAAGGGTATTATAAAGATGACCTGGCAACTGAGAAAACCTTTGAAGATGGCTGGTTTAAAACCGGCGACATTGCCCGAATTGACGAGGACGGGTTTGTTTATATCATCGACAGGAAAAAAGAGCTGATCGTTACGGCGGGCGGAAAGAACATTGCTCCGCAGCCGCTCGAGAATGAACTCAAGCTCGACAAGTATATTTCAGAGGCCATTGTTTTCGGTGACCGAAAACCATTCCTGGTGGCACTGCTGACACCAAACATAGAGCGGCTCATAGATTTAAGCCGGGAAGAACATCTTGATTATCTCGACACGGACGAGTTGGTGAAGAGCAGTCGGGTGAAAGAACTCTATGGAGAACGAATTGCGGAAATTAATAAGAACCTGCCGCCCTACAGCACCATAAAATATTTCGCACTTGTCGCTCGGGAATTCTCAATCGAAGGAGGTGAGCTCACTCCGACGCTGAAGCTGAAGAGAAAGGAAATCTATTCGAAGTACAGGCAAATCATCGAAGAGTTATACTCGAGTAACGGTAATGGCATGGTTCTTCAGGAAAAAAACATAAATGGAGAAGAAAAATGAGGCAGATTAATCGGGTAGCGGTGCTCGGTGCCGGGGTCATGGGGGCTACCATAGCCGCCCACCTGGCAAACGGTGGGCTGGATGTCCTTATGCTCGACATTATTCCCCGTGAACTTACTGAGCAGGAAAAGGCAAAAGGCTTGACACTTGAAGACCGGATGGTGCGTGACCGCATTGCCCGTGAGGGCTTGCAGGGTTTGCTGAAGATGAAACCGGCACCGTTTTACCTGAAAAATTATGCTGAACAGATCGAGGTAGGGAATCTCGAAGACGACCTTTCCCGGCTGGCCCATTGTGACTGGGTTATTGAAGTTGTCGTTGAGTATATGCCAATCAAAATTGACCTGCTGAATAAAATATCACCTCATCTGTCTCCCGGAACAATCCTGACCACAAATACCAGCGGCCTTTCAGTGAATGAAATGGCTGAGGCGCTGCCTGCTGAGTTGCAGAAAAATTTCCTGGCTACCCATTTCTTTAATCCTCCGCGCTATATGCGTCTGATGGAGCTTGTGCCGTGCGCGGCAACTGACCCGGAAATCCTTCAGGGCATGGCCGATTTCTTAAGTAAGCGGCTGGGCAAGGGTATTGTCTACGCCAAGGATACCGCAAACTTTATTGCCAACCGCATTGGAGTCTTTGCCATTTATAGAGGAATCCAGCACATGCAGGAAATGGAGATGAGTGTTGAAGAGGTTGATTCTATCTCCGGTCCGGCCACCGCACGGCCTAAAAGTGCCGCATTCAGGACAGCCGATCTGGTGGGAATCGATACCCTCGCCCACGTCGGTACAAATTCGTATGATCAGCTGCTAGACGATGACCAGCGGGATGTTTTTAAACTGCCTGACTTCATGGCCCTGATGATCGACAAAAAGATGCTCGGCAATAAGAGCAAACAGGGCTTTTACAAGAAAGAGATGGTCGACGGCAAGCGCCAGATATTTTATTACGACTATCGTAATGACGAGTATAAACCGCTTGAGAAACCGAAATTTAATTCAGTTCAGTCGGTTAAACAGCTAGATGATCCCCGGAAACGCCTGAAGGCTCTGGTGAACGGCAATGATAAAGCGGCAGAATTTGCCTGGAAAAGTCTACGGGATACGCTGCTCTATGCCCTCAAGCGAATACCGGAGATAGCCGATGATATCGTCAACATCGATAATGGCATGAAATGGGGTTTTAACTGGGAAATTGGCCCCTTTGAGATGTTCGATGCGATAGGTGTCGAAGCGTTTGTTAAGCGGCTGGAAAAAGATGATATAGAGGTGCCGGATTCTATCCAAAACATCGATTCATTTTATCGCTTCAATGATGACGGTCAGAAAGAATACCTGGATGTACTCACCGGCGATTATAAGCCGGTGCCTCTTAAGCAGGGACAAATTCAGCTCGAGATTCTGAAAAAGAGCGGCCGGGTCGTTGAGAAGAATAGTAATTGCTCAGTCCTTGACCTGGGGGATGGAGTCTTCGGGTTTGAATTTCATTCGAAGATGAACGCCATCAGCGGTGATATCCTGGCAATGACCCACAAGGCTGTAAAACGGGCAGAAGAAGAAGGTGTCGGGCTTGTCGTCGGCAATCGGGGGGCGAATTTTTCAGTCGGAGCCAACCTGATGTTGCTTGCCGTAGCTATTGCTGAGGGTGCCTATGACGATATCAATATGGTCCTGAGATCATTCCAGAGGGCGACCATGGCCCTCAAGTATGCCAGGGTTCCGGTCGTTGCGGCACCATTTAATATGACGTTGGGGGGCGCCTGTGAATTTTGCCTGCATTCCGACAGTATCAATGCCTACGCTGAAACCTACATGGGGATGGTCGAGATCGGTGTCGGCCTCCTGCCCGCTGGCGGGGGAACCAAGGAAATGTGCCTGCGTGCGGTTGATCTGGCAGGGCGGTATGAAACCGATGTGCAGCCGTTTATCCTGAAACACTTTAAGCAGATTGCCACGGCAACCCTATCAATGGGGGCAGCAGAGCTTCCGGCTATGGGTTATATGCGTGCAGGTGACAGCATCAGTATGGATATTGACCTGCTGATTGCTGATGCCAAAAAGAAAGTTGAGGGACTCGCCGTAAACTATCGTCCGCAACGGCCGCGCAAAGATATTCCCGCACCGGGGCGAGGTGTCGCGGCAAGTATAAAGAGTCAGCTCTGGAATATGAAAATGGGAAATTTTATCACTGAATATGAAGCTGAGATGGGCGGGGTTATCGCGGATGTAATCTGCGGGGGAGATGTGAATCCTGGAACCCTGGTCTCCGAGGATTACCTTCTCCAACTGGAACGAGATAGTTTCCTGAAATTGTGTGGTAATAAAAAAACTGCCCAGCGCATTCAGAACATGTTGAAAACGGGTAAACCGTTACGGAATTGATCATCTGAGAATAGAAGAGACGACTATAACAGGGGAAGAAAACATGAAAACAGCCTATATCCTGGCCAGCTATAGAACTCCGGGCTGCCGGGCAAACAAAGGAAAATTCAAGGACATGCGCCCTGATGATCTGGCCGCGCTGGCAATCAAAGGACTCGTGGAGCGCACCGGGATTGAACCGATAACGGTGGAGGATGTTTATCTCGGCTGTTCGTTCCCTGAGGCCGAGCAGGGAATGAATATCGGTCGCGTTGCGGCGATGAAAGCCGGAATGCCGGTAGAGGTTCCAGGGCAGACCATCAATCGTTTCTGCTCCTCCGGCCTTCAGAGTATTGCCCTGGCAGCCGAGCGGGTCATGCTCGGGTTTGCCGACTGTATTGTTGCCGGTGGTGTGGAATCCATGTCCAGCGTTCCGCTGGGTGGGCTGAAATACAGCGCCAATCCGGGTATGGCAGCAGACTGGCCGGAAGCGTACTCCTCGATGGGTATTACCGCTGAACTTGTGGCTGAGAAATACGGCATCGACAGGGCTGCAATGGATCGTTTTGCTGTCCGGAGCAATGAGAAAGCGGCCAGAGCCATCGAACAGGGTATCTTTGCAGACGAAATAATACCCGTTGAAATAGAGCAGGACACCCTGGTCGACGGTAAGATAAAAAGAACAAAGGAACTTGTTACTGTTGATGATGGCGTCAGACCGGGAACAACCATTGAAACCCTGGCTGGACTCAGGCCGGCATTTAAGGTGGGAGGGCCGGTTACCGCCGGGAACTCCTCTCAGATGACTGATGGGGCGGCAGTATCGCTGGTCGTTTCGGAGGATTATCTGAAGAAAATAGACCAGGAGCCAATGGCCCGATTTATGTCGTTTGCGGTAAAGGGTGTAGCACCCGAGTTTATGGGAATCGGACCGATTGCAGCAATTCCTGCGGCCTTGAAAATGTCCGGACTGGAACAGCAGGATCTACAGCTCATAGAGCTCAACGAGGCTTTTGCAGCCCAGGCGCTTGCCGTTATCAAAGAACTGGGGCTGGATCCGGAGATCGTCAATGTTAATGGCGGAGCCATTGCCCTGGGGCATCCGCTTGGCTGTACTGGTGCCAAGCTGACGGCCACGCTGCTGCATGAGATGGGACGCAGGAATTTACAATATGGCATGGTCTCAATGTGTATTGGCGGCGGAATGGGTGCTGCAGGAATTTTTGAAAAATTATAACCCGATACTAATCTCATGAGGGGATATCAGATGACGGATAAGACAATGAAAGGTGGGGAATACCTGATCGCAGACACGGCTTGTGAGGATATTTTTACCCCGGAAGATTTCAGTGACGAGCAGCGGCAGTTTGGCGAGACCACTGAACTATTTATCGAAAAGGAGATTGTTCCTCACCTGGAAGAGATTGAAAACCAGAATTTTGATCTGGTTGTCGAAGGCATGCGTAAATGCGGCGAACTTGGCCTGCTGATGATGGATGCTCCTGAGGAATTTGGCGGGCTTGAGCTTGATAAGGCTTCCTCGATGCTGGTGGCTGAAAAAATTTCGGTAGGAGGATCTTTTTCAGTTGCCTATGCTGCTCACACCGGTATCGGAACCTTGCCGCTGATCTATTACGGCACCGACCAGCAGAAGGAAAAATACCTTGAGAAGATAATCTCCGGTGAATGGTGTTCGGCTTATTGCCTGACTGAACCCGGATCCGGCAGCGACGCACTGGGTGCCCAGGCCTCAGCCGTCTTATCTGAAGACGGCAGTCACTATATATTAAACGGCACAAAGCAGTTTATCACCAACGGTGGATTTGCAGAGTTATTCACCATCTTTGCAAAAATCGACAAGGAACATTTTACGGCATTTCTCGTGGAGAAAAATTTTGAGGGTCTTGTTGTCGGCCCGGAAGAGAAAAAACTGGGAATAAAGGGGTCTTCTACAACCCAGATCATCCTGGACAATTGCAAAGTGCCGGTGGAAAATCTGCTCGGGGAGGCTGGGAAAGGACATAAGATCGCCTTTAATGTTCTCAATGTTGGCAGATTCAAACTTGGAGCGGGGGTAACCGGGGCCGCGAAAATGGCACTGGTTACCGGTATCAAGTACGCAAACGAGCGCAAACAGTTTAAAAGGAAAATAAGCAGCTTCGGCGCAATTGCTGAGAAAATTGCTGACTTGACAGCGGATATTTTCGCCTCTGAGTCACTGGTATACCGGCTGGCTGGTCTACTGGACAACAAACTTGCCACCATTGAGAAGGGAATAGACAATTACTATGTCGAATACCAGAAAGGAATCGAAGAGTATGCTCCAGAATGCGGGATATCGAAGGTGTTCTGCAGCGAGGTGCTGGCGCGAACCGTTGATGAAGTTGTACAGATTCACGGAGGATATGGTTATGTCAGCGAATATCCGGCGGAGCGGTATTATCGGGACGAGCGGATTAACCGGATCTTCGAGGGCACAAACGAAATCAATCGGCTGCTGATTCCCGGCATGATCCTGAGAAAGGCGATGAAAGGGGAACTGCCGCTTCAGGCTGAAGCGATGAAAGCGTTCGAGTCCCTGATGACTCCGAGCTTTGATGAACTTGATGATTCAATACTGTTTGCGGCGGAAAAGGCGCTGATCAAGAACCTCAAAACGCTTTTCCTGATCCTGTCAGGTGTCGGGGTCCAGAAATTTATGGATAAGATCGCCGATGAACAGGAGATTCTCATGGCAGCAGCTGACATTGCCATTCAGATTTTTGCCCTTGAGAGCACGGTACTGCGAGCTGAAAAACATTTTAGCACGGCAAGTGAGAACAGGAAAGCGTTACTGTCAGCCGCGGTCAAGGTTTTCGCCTTCGGTGCAACTGAAATTGCAGGCTCGGCAGCAAAGAAGGGCGCTTTTTATATAGAAGAAGGTGATACGCTTACGATGATCCTGTCAGGAATCAGACGATTTGCAAAATATGATGCAACCGGCCTGCTGGCGGCAAAACGGCTGCTTGCGAAAGCAGCCTGTGAAGAAGAAAAATATCTGTTCTCATAATGGGCAGACCGTGTCCCGGGACCTTCTTTGCGGGCCCCGGGATAAAAGGGCAGGTTCAATGGCTTGGTTGTTACCCGGCGTGACATGATACCGACGCAGTATACCGTAGATACACCCTATATGGTTGGCCCGGTACATTGTTACACCATTGAGTTAAATGGTGAGCTGGTATTGTTTGATACAGGTCCGCCGACTGACAAGGGCAGGCAGTTTCTGCAAAACCACATTGACCTGAGACGTCTCAAGCACGTCATCGTTACTCACTGTCACATCGATCATTACGGTCAATCACACTGGCTTGAAAAAAACAGCGATGCTGTCATATATCTTCCCCATCGGGACATCCTGAAGGTCAGACATCATGAAGAGCGAATGGAGAAGATGTTCGACCTGCTCTCGGGGCTGGGGTTTGGTGCGGATTACCTGGACAGCCTGCGCGAATCGTTCTATCGTGGTGTCATCTTTCCGCCTTTTCCAGACAACTACCTGACGGCTGAGCATGATATTCCAGCTTCACTTGGCATTGAAATAGTGGGCTGTGCCGGTCACTCTCAGAGTGATCTCGTCTACACCGGGAGGAGCTGGGCGATCACCGGTGACACACTGCTCCGCGGAATCTATCAGTCGCCATTGCTTGACATTGATTTTGAGGCCGGGGGCAGGTTTAATAACTACCAGGCCTACTGTCGGACCCTGCTGAAGCTTGCCCAACTGAGAGATAAAACAATCCTGCCCGGTCATCGTCAGAGAATAGAGAGTGTTGATGCAACCATCCACTTCTACATTTGCAAAACGCTCTATCGCACGCTGCTGCTCCAGCCTCATATCAGGGACTACTCCGTTGCCCAGCTTATCGATCGTGTTTTTGGCAAACAGATGACAGACCCGTTCCATATCTACCTGAAGGCCTCTGAGATACTGTTCATGA
Organism: uncultured delta proteobacterium; assembly: GCA_963710015.1. Taxonomy (GTDB): domain Bacteria; phylum Desulfobacterota; class Desulfobulbia; order Desulfobulbales; family Desulfocapsaceae; genus MADRE3. The sequence goes on from CAVPYP010000005.1 coordinate 110,983, forward strand.
AAGATCTGCTTGAGAACCCGGAAAATCTGCAAACGGCGCTTCAGCAGATTGGGCTGTTTGAGAAGGTCAAAGATAATTTTGAGCGGGTCTTCTCTTGACCCGACCCTCCCGGAGGGGAGCACGTTGATGAAAGGTTTCGACACTCTACCGATACTCGTATCGCGGGCAAAAGGTTCATCATTCTGGCTCTGGATTCTTAACCGGGTGCTCAGCCGGACGGTACCATTTAACCGCCCCCACGGTTTCGAACTCTTTGAGATCGGTGAGAATGTCATCCGCACAACGGCTCCCTACAAACGCCTTAATCACAACCATGTCAGGGGCATACATGCGTGTGCAATCGCCACGGCGGCGGAGTTTTCTGCCGGTTTTCTCTTACTGACAAAACTTGATCCGAAGCGCTATCGGCTGATCATGTCCCGGATTGAAGTTGAATACCTGTACCAGGCAAAAGAGCGCATTTTTTCTGAAAGTTTTTTAGCACCTGAGGTGCTCGATGAAGAGGTATATAAACCCTTGCAGGAACAGGATTCTATCACGATTACACTTAAGAGCGAGGTAAAGGATCTCTCAGGTAATGAGATAGCAGTTGCCTTTACCAGCTGGCAGATTAAACGGTGGGACCGGGTTCGTACAAAACTTTGAGATAAATTCAGGCAGCAAAGCAGATCGGCCCTGAAAAAACAAAATGACCGGGAGAGGTTAAGGAGATGTAATGATGCTGCTCAATCCCAAGGCGTATTCTGTAGATTATCAGGATCCATGTTTCCTGGATCTTGTTGACAAAACCATCAACTTTTTTGAAACCAAAGGGTTGAAACAGATAAAAAAAGACGATCAGTCCATGGTCTGGTATGACGATTTTCTCGCCTTTGTAAAACAGGAGAAGGTCTTTGCCACTCTTTTAACCCCTGGCAGATATGGAGAAGGAGATAAACGCTGGGATATGAGGCGCCTCTGTCTGTACAATGAAATCCTGGGGTTTTACGGCTTGTGCTATTGGTATGCCTGGCAGGTAACCATTCTGGGCTTGGGTCCAATCTGGATGGGAGAAAATGAAGAACTGAAACAACGGACAGCCCGTTTGCTGGATGAGGGCGGATTGTTCGCCTTTGGGCTCTCGGAAAAAGCCCATGGTGCTGATCTTTATTCAAGCGAGATGGCGCTTTCACCGGCGGGTGAGGGTAGATATCTTGCCAATGGCTCCAAATATTATATCGGCAACGGTAATTGTGCGGCGCTTATTTCAACATTTGCCAAACTGAAAGACAGTGGCGAGTATGTGTTCTTTAGCGTTGATCCAGCCCGTCCCCAGTATGAATGCCTAAAGAAAATAGACACCTCCGGGGTCCGCCAGGCATACGTGGCCGAATATATATTAAGAGATTATCCGGTTACGGAGGCTGATATAATTTCTCGCGGCACACATGCCTGGAACTCTTCACTTAATACCATCAACATCGGTAAATTTGAACTTGGCTGCGCCTCAATTGGAATCTGTTCGCATGGTTTTCACGAGGCGCTGAACCATGCTTGTTCCAGGAACCTCTACGGGCGTTTTGTTACCGATTTCCCGCATGTTCGAAGGATTTTCTGTGAGGCATACGCTCGCCTGGCTGCCATGAAGCTGTTTACCTGGCGCACGGTCGACTATTTGCGTGCTGCATCCGATGATGACCGCCGCTACCTGCTTTTTAACCCCGTCGTTAAGATGAAGGTAACCGGGCAGGGTGAAAAGGTGATCAGTATGCTGCACGAGGTGATTGCTGCCAAGGGGTTTGAGCAGGATACCTATTTTGAAATGGCTATACGTGATATTGGCATGCTTCCAAAACTAGAAGGTACCGAGCATGTCAATATGGCGCTGATCATTAAGTTTATCCGTAACTACTTTTTCGATCCTGTTGACTACCCTGAGGTAGCCAGGAGTTCAGAAATCTCCGATGATCACTATCTTTTTAACCAGAAAACCGGAGGGCTTGCAAAAATTACTTTCCCAGACTATGAACGGGCCTATGAGTCCGTTTCTGGTGCAAATAGTGCGATCTTCAAGCAACAGGTTGAGCTTTTTAGATCAGTTTTAATGCAGGCGCCGCCAAGCTCGGAACAGATGAATAATGTTGATTATATGCTTGCTGCTGGCGAACTTTTCACCTTGATCGTTTATGCTCAGTTAATCCTGGAAAACAGCAGAATATATGCTATCGACTCAGACCTTCTTGAACAGATTTTTTCTTTTCTGGTGAAAGACTTTTCCGCCTCTGCGCTGCAGATGGTTTTAAATTACGAGAACAATGAAGAACAGGATGAGTTTTTCAAATCAATGCTCAAAAAGCCGCTGATTGACGAAAAATGTCGCGGCCGTTTCTGGGAACAGCAGGTCTTTGCATTCAAGGATCAGTACCGTATGAGTGAATAACAACAGCGGGCCTGGAAAAAAATATTATGGGACATCATTCTGACCCATATCACAGATAATATCCGCTATAAACCATCCTTCATCTGCAACTGCTGCTCCTGCTGCTGTGAACTTCTTGGTGGCGTCATGCGCGGATTTCCATTTGGCGTTGCCAAAGCAGGTTATGCGCTTGAAGTTGATCCAGATACCTGCCTGGGCTGCGGTTTATGCAGCAGGGCCTGCAATGTTGAGGCGCTCGTTCTGGCCGCGGCTGAGGACAGCAGCGCCACGTAGGTTGCCCGGGTTTCTGAGGAAAAATGTCTCGGCTGCGGCGCCTGTATTTCTGCCTGTAAAACGTCATCATTATCATTGCCCCCGAGAGTACGGCCTGACCCGCCGGCAAGGAAAAGGGATCTGTTTGCCAGGATACTCAAAGAAAAAAAACGAATGACCCCCTTTGTCATCGAAGGTGTGAAGAAAAGGGTGATGCGTGCTGTTGGGCTTGGGCGATAGGTTCTAGAAAAAGAGGCGCTGCAGGCTGAAATAAAAGAGCGGCAGAAAAATTCCGGGCAGCAGATTTCCGACCCGGATTGAGGTTATTCCCAGCATATTAAAGCCAATGGCCAGAATCAGCAGGCCGCCAACTGAGGTCATTTGGCTGATCGTTTCGGCTATCAGGTAGGCTTTCAGGAATACTGCCAGCAGTGTGATCAACCCCTGATAAACAAATACTGCAAGGCTTGAAAAGAGAACTCCCAGCCCCAGCGTCGAGGCAAAAATAAGTGAAGTTACCCCATCAAGTACCGATTTTGCGAAGAGCGTCTGGTGGCTGCCGGTGAGACCGCTTTCCAGCGAGCCGACTATGGCCATGGAGCCGACGCAGAACACAAGACTTGCCGTGACAAATCCCCGGGCAAATGAGTTCTGTTCACTTGATTTTGAGGCCACCCTGCCTTCCAGATAGCTGCCCAGTCTTTCCAGTTTCTCCTCTATTTTCAAGAACTCCCCGATCAGCGCTCCGAAAATTACAGAGAAGATGACAACCATCATACTGTCTGAACTGAGCGCACTTTTCATGCCGATCAGGATGACAGAAAGTCCCACCCCGTTCATTACAATGTTCTTGTAGGTTTCCGGGATACCCTTGTTCAGGAGGAGACCGATCAGGCTGCCGCCTATTATCGCCAGTGCATTTACGATTGTTCCAAGCATGTTGTCTTAGGCGTTTGATTCAGGAGTTACGGGTGATTGTCGAGATAGAAAGAATGCAGCAGAACTCTTATACCATCGGGAATCTTTTGCAAAGCCCTATTTCCAATAATTGCCATGGTAGACCACTAATAACCGGTCGGCAGGAATCTGAAAGGACAGGATTGGCAAGCTGTCAGTTGTTTTGATAAATCGATCTTCAGGCCAGGCAGGAAGATGATGGCGGTTCACCCAACAATATCGCAGGCATCTGTAACGCCTGCACCGTCAGGCAAGGCTGCATGAGCGGTTATGATGATACTGTCAGGAAGAATGATCGGTTTTGAGAAATTCAGTTATGCGGACACGATAACTGACAATATCACTGCGCAGGGATGAGAGACTGGCCATTTTTTCATCTACCAGAGAGATATGACGGTCAAGGATTTCGATAAGCTTGGGTGTGATTGTGTGGAAATCCTGTTCATTTATGTCAAAAATATCAGATAGTTCATGGATCTCCTTGAGAGAGATGCCAAGTCCCTTCAGTTTGAGAATAAATTTAAGCCGCAGAACATCATCCTTATTATAGGTCCGGGTTCCGCCGCCGAGACGTTCCGTCTTACCCATCAGACCAATTTCTTCATAGTATCGAATGGTCCGCGTTGTTATGGAAAGTTGTTTTGCCAATGCTCCGATCTGGACAGAATCACTGCGTTTATGTGCCATCGTTTGCCTTTCGTTTCAATAAGATCATCGTGTGATCAGTGCCCTGTCGGCAGAGCTACAATAAATATGACAGATAGTGAGAATAGTCATCAGGTTCGTTTACCTTTACGTAACATTGGGACTAACATATCATGATGATCGAGGGACTGTCAAACAAAAAATCTTCTAATGTAGTATAGCCAGATCGAGTTTATCCAGCGTCGGCCCAAGGTGAGAGTTTTTGTCTTGACCTTTACGTAAACACATTTTATAAAGAGCAGGTAAATAATGGTGATTCCGCTTACGGGAACATCAGCAGCAGCTGGTCTGTCGATTTCTGATCACAATGTACTTGGAGAACAGGATGGAATTTACTCGCGAGATTTACTGGAATGTCGGCCATGGCGCCCTGACTCTAGTACCGATGTACCTCCTGGCTATTGCAGCCGTCACCCTCATGGTCAAAGCCTTTCTCAGAAGGATTGCGGTATACAAACAGGGGCAGCCGCTTAATAGAACAGATAAACTGGGAGAAAGAATCAGTGATCTGCTGCAAAATGTCATACTGCAGAAGAAGGTTACTGCGGTTACCTGGCCCGGGATTTTCCACGGCCTCTTTTTCTGGGGTTTTTTCCTGTTATTCATCGGTACGACTCTTATTGTGATCCAGGCAGATTTCACCGATCTGCTGTTTGACTACGTATTTCTCAAAGGGACATTTTACAAGCTTTTTTCCATTACCCTTGATGTCGCCGGCATCATCGCCATCCTCATGCTCGGCGTTCTGTTCTTCAGGCGCTATGTCCTGAAACCCGAGGGGCTGGAAACAAAGAGAGATGATGCCATAATGCACGGATTACTCTTTGTCATATTGGTTACCGGGTTTGTGATCGAGGGCGCCCGCATGGCAGTTACAGAAGTCGGCTCGCCATTGGCTCTGTGGTCTCCTGTGGGACTGCTCTTTGCAAAAGCCATGGCTGGTATCGGGGAGGATGGACTGCGAATGGTACACAGGGTTACCTGGTGGTTTCATCTGCTGCTGGTTATGGGATTTATTGTCCTGATTCCCACCACCAAATTTCGACATATCATCACAACGAGCCTCAATTATCTGTTTGCGGACCTGGGCCCCAAGGGCAAACTGACCAGCCTTGACCTTGAGGATGAGGAGGCTGAGAAATTTGGCGTCACTGAACTTTCAGATATGACCTGGAAGGATATCTTTGACGCTGATGCCTGCACACTCTGTAAGCGGTGCCAGGATCGCTGTCCCGCCTGGAATACCGAAAAGCCCTTGTCACCGATGAAAGTGGTTAACCAGATCGGCGATATTGCCTTTGCAGACCCCAAAGCAGATCTGATCGGGACCATTGGCAAGGATGTGCTCTGGTCCTGCACAACGTGCCGGGCGTGCCAGGAAATATGTCCCGCCTCCATAGAACATGTCAGTAAAATAGTCGACATGAGGCGCAGCATGGTACTGATGGAAGGGGAGTTTCCCGGCGAGGAGGTCATGACCGCCATGGAGCAGACTGAGGTAAACGGAAATCCCCTTGGTATCGGATATGCCTCGCGCGGTGACTGGGCCCGGGAACTGGGTGTCCCCCTTGTGTCAGAGACGTCAGATATCGATATTCTCTATTTTGTCGGCTGCTATGCGTCTTTTGACAAGCGTAATATTGCCGTTGCCAGCAGCTTTATTAAGCTCTGCCGGGCGGCTGGAGTCAGCGTTGGAATACTTGGCAAAGAAGAAAAATGCTGCGGTGAGCCCATGAGAAAAATGGGTAACGAATACCTCTACCAGACCCTGGCCATGGAAAATATTGAATTGATACATTCCTCAGGAGTCAGCAAGATTGTTACGACCTGTCCACACTGCTTTAATACGCTTGAGAAGGATTACCGTGATCTTGGTTTGGAACCGGAGATCGAAACATACACCGTTTTTCTGGCCGGGCTTGTTTCGTCGGGAAAACTGAATCTGAAAAGTGCCCCCATGTCCTGCACCTATCACGATTCTTGCTATCTCGGCCGCCACAACGACATATATGATGCACCCCGCGAACTGATCAGGGCAGCGGGCGGGCAGCTTGTGGAGATGGATAAAAACAGAGCAGAAGCATTTTGCTGCAGTGCCGGAGGGGGAAGAATACTGGCTGAGGAAAAAATTGGTGAGCGGATCAATATAAGGCGTGTACGGATGGCGGAAGATACCGGTGCTGAAATGCTGCTCTCAAACTGTCCGTTCTGTCTGACCATGTTCGAAGATGGAGTTAAAGGAGCAGATATCGAGGATTCCCTGAGGCCTAAGGATATCGCCGAAATTTTGGTGGAGCGCCTAGAACAGGGATGAGAAGGGTCATGAAAGAGTAATGGAGACAGTCATGGTTGAAAAGATATTTGCTTCGCTGTCAGGTTTATTTGTCCCTGGCGCTGTCGAAGAGCCGATCAGCTATTATTTCTCTTTAGGAGAAATCAAGAAAACGGTCCTGCTCTCAACTGACAGCTGCCTGGTGGAGGATGGCCGAACCGTTGAAAGCGCCGATTGCGTCTGCAAGACCAGTGAGGATTTTTTTGAAAAAATCTGGAACGAGGGATATCGGCCCGGAATGGCCGATTTCCTTTCCGGAAAAATTAAGTCAAATGATCCTGGAGGATTACAGATTTTTTTAAAAACGTTTGGCAAAACCGTCTGAAGCGTATCCCTGAAAGGAAGAGAGTGCTGTCAGGGAGATTGATAGAGCTAGGGGTAGAAGAATGGAGTATCTGACCGAGATAAAGGTGCGTGGTTACCATGCGGATTTCTATGGGCATGTTAACAACGCGCGATTTCTGGAATTTCTTGAAGAGGATCGCTGGGCTCATCTGGAGTCAAAAATAGACCTGAAAAAGCTGGCTCAAAATGGTCTGGTTTTTCTCGTTGTGAATATCAATATCAACTATCGAAAAGCGGTGCCCGTTGGAGCAACGCTGGCGGTTTCGACCACGCTGGAGAAGATCGGCAGTCGGAGTGCCGTGTTCAAACAAGAGATTGTCTTTAAAGCATCGGCTGAAATTGCAGCTGATGCGCTGGTAACCTTTGTGCTCAGGGACAGAAGCGGTAAGGCTGTTGCCATGACCGGAGAATTGCTGGATGAACTTGTCAGATTTGAAAAGTCACCCGCCTATGCTGGAGGCCACTGAGCTGATTGCCTGGCAGCCTCAATGAAGTGGGGGAGCGGTTGGCGTTTTACAGGCCAACTGTGATATGCTGAGGCCACAGAAAAAATTGACCGTGCAGGTGTTTCAGAACAGGCAGGGTATAGAGCGCTGTGTTTGAGCATTCAACCGTTCCGATCGTTGTAAAGATAAGCAACTGTCTGCCGCTTTGGCGGCAGTTTTTCAAAATCTAAAACGTGGAGAGACAGATGAAAAAGGCAATTTGTGTAGTGACGGTGGCATCTCTGTTTGCCGCCGGCAGTGCGTTTGCGTCGGGCTACCGGATTCCGGAACAGTCAATTGACTCAACCGGTAAAGTCGGCGCCAACATCGCTTCGGCAACAAAGGCCGATACAACCTATTACAATCCAGCCAATATGTCCTGGATCGATGACGGCTGGCTGACGGAATTTGACCTCACCTGGATTCACCTGACCTCCATTTCCTACGAGGACTTCCGCACCCCTCTCTACAGCGGGAGCTCAGAGTCCGAAAATTTCCTGCTGCCGACGTTCTTCCTGGTTTCACCGGATTACAATAACTTCAGGTTCGGCTTTTCGGTAACGGCCCCATACGGTCTGCAGAAACGCTGGAATGACCCCTTTCCGGCAACCTTTGCCAAGAAGTTTTCCCTGCAGGTCTTCGAGCTGAACCCCACGGTATCCTATGAGTTCAATAAATACGTCTCGATTGGCGGCGGTGTCCGTGCCATGCTTGCCAAAGCAACGGCACGAAACGGTGGAGCAAACCCCTCCACCGGTATTGCCTTCAGCCGTGATCTTGAAGGAGACTGGGAAGTTGACTGGGGCTACAACCTGGCCCTTTCTGTAAAGCCCAATGACGACCTTAACCTCTCGGTCACCTATCGCTCCAATGTCGATCTGGGCCTGAGCGGTGATGCCACCCTGCGCACCAACTTCCCTTCCCCGTATGCCCTTGAGACAGCAGGTAATGTGACCCTGCCGGCGCCGGCGGTACTGGCCGTATCAGGAGCCTATACCTGGGATAAACTGACGGTGGAGCTGACCTGGGATCGTACCTTCTGGTCAGAGTATGAGGAGCTTGATATCCAGTACTCAAAGCCGCTGATGCAACCGGTGCTGGCGAGTATTTTTGGTCCTGCAGTGCCCAAGGACTGGGAAGACACCAACGCCTTCAGGATCAGTGCATCATATCAGTTTAATGAGACCTTTACCGGCATGGCCGGCTTTGCAATCGACGACAATCCGGTGCCGGAGCAGTACCTGAGCTTTGAACTGCCGGATTCCAACGCCTGGCTCTACTCCATTGGCGGCCGTTACAAGGTAAATGAGCAGATGGAGCTTGGACTTTCAGTGCTCTATGACTACAAGGAGAGCCGCAAGGTGACCAATAGCACGATTATGGGTGAGTTCACCGATGCTGCAGCATTTCTTGTAACCACCGGTATCAATTATAAGTTTTAAACGCTGAATAATCGGGCCTGCGGGGGCAGATCCTGCAGGCCCGGTTTATGGCTCCGCTTTATTTTCTTTAAAAGCCTCGATCTGAATCAAAATTGTATTTCTCCGACACACTTCTAGAGCCCGCGCATATACTCAGGTTTAAGGCTTACTGAACCCTGGAGAGCCTGTTCGATAAGCCTCAGTGTTTTTGCTTTGTCTCCGGGAAGTTTTGCTTTAATCGGCAGGTAGTTGGAGGCGTGATTGGCATGGAAGTAGCCGTTGGATAACTCGGTGTTAATCAACATGACTTTCAACTCTTCAAGCATTTCCTGTGGGCCGGGCAGTTGCCAGATCCCTTCATCCCAGCTGCGGTGGATGGGAGTGCCGGGACTGACCATCAGGCTGAGCGCACCGACGTACTCGGGATCAATTGCCGTTAAGACACGACCGGTCTCCCTGCCGTGGATATGTGAGCGCTTTTTTTGTGCGATGCCAAGCAATACGGTAATGGAGAGCTTAATTCCAGCAGATCTTATTTTCTTCCCCATTTCAATCATCTGCCCAGAATCTGCACCTTTGTTGATGTCCTCAAGTGTTATGTCATCGCCAGATTCAAGGCCCATATATGCGATGAGCAGCCCGAGGTTTTTAAGCTCCTCAAGTTGCGCACTACTTTTTCTTTTGATACTTTTGGTGTTGGCATATACGCCGACACGGTTCACCCAGGGCAGTTTTGTTTTGATCTCGGTCAATATGCGGACAAGTCGCTCCTGCGGGAGGATTAATGCGTCACCATCGCAAAGGAACAGCCTGTTCTGACGCCTGCAGTGAGCTGCCGCAAAATCAATATCAGCAAAGATTATGTCGTCACTTTTAATGGAAAACCGGCTGCCTTTGTACATCGCGCAGAATGTACATTTATTATGTGAGCAGCCGGTTGCAACCTGGAGAAGGATGCTGTTGGCTTCGCTGGGGGGACGAAAAATATTGCCTTGGTAATGCATGGTAACCTGGTATTGTAATAATTGATTTAAGATTAGTTTTGCCTTCTATAATAAAGATGAATCCATAGAAGGCAAGATCCTTGTTCAATGGTGCGTAAATCAGAGGATGTAACTGCTGTTTGTCCATCATTGGTGATCGATCTGCTTGTCTGAAAATTAACTGGAAATTGACATTATGGAAAAGACAACATTGTTTCCCAACTTATTTCGGCCGCTGGACCTGGGCTTTACCACCTTAAAAAACAGGATTTTGATGGGGTCGATGCACACCGGCCTTGAAGAGGAAAAAGATGGTTTTTCGCGGATGGCCTGCTATTACGGTAAGCGTGCTGAAGGAGGGGTCGGGCTGATTGTTACCGGCGGGGTAGCACCGAATAGAGCCGGCTGGATCGCTCCATTCTCGATCCGACTGGCAAACAGTTCTCAGCTGGCAGGTCACCACCTTGTTACCGATGCTGTTCACGATAAGGGCGGCAAGATCTGCATGCAGATCCTTCATGCCGGCAGGTATGGCTATCATCCGCTCTGCGTCGCCCCCTCAAGAATTAAAGCACCCATTAACCGCTTTCGACCGAGGGAGCTGTCTTCCCGGGGAGTTACCGGAACCATAAAGGATTTTATCAGGTGTGCAGATCTGGCTCGCCAGGCGGGGTATGACGGGGTTGAAATAATGGGCTCAGAAGGCTATCTGATTAACCAGTTTATCGCCAGAAAGACAAATCGCCGCCATGATGAGTGGGGTGGAACATTTGAAAACCGTATCCGGCTGCCCCTTGAAATTGTGCGGGGAATACGGGAAAAAGTCGGAGCTGACTTTATCATCATCTATCGACTGTCGATGCTTGACCTGGTCCCGGACGGCAGCTCATGGGAAGAGGTTGTTGAGCTTGCCCGTCAAATTGAGCAACATGGTGCGACGATCATCAATACAGGGATCGGCTGGCATGAAGCAAGAATCCCAACAATTGCAACGATGGTGCCGCGTGCAGGCTTTACCTGGGTTACCAAACGGTTAATGGGAGAGGTTTCAATTCCGTTGATAACCACAAACCGGATTAATATGCCGGCTGTCGCAGAGGCTGCGCTGGCAGAACGGTGTGCTGATATGGTCAGCATGGCCAGACCGTTTCTTGCGGACCCGTTTTGGGTTAAAAAAGCAGAGGAAGGACGGGTGGATGAAATTAATACCTGTATTGGCTGCAACCAGGCTTGTCTGGATAACATTTTCTCCAGAAAAACCGCCTCATGTCTGGTTAATCCCCGTGCCTGTCGAGAGTCGATTATTCCCCTGAAGAAAGCAGAAACGATCAAGCGTGTTGCAGTCGTGGGGGCAGGACCGGCAGGTCTGGCCTGTGCAACGACGGCTGCGGCCCGGGGGCATGAGGTGACACTGTTTGAGGCTGCAGCTGAGGTTGGCGGACAATTTCGTCTTGCCCGCCAGATCCCCGGGAAAGAGGAATTCCAGGAAACAATGCGCTATTATTCCCGGCAGCTTGAGATTCTGGGAGTCGAGGTCAAAATGAACTGCCGTGCAGCTCATACAGACCTGGAAGGCTTTGATGAAGTCGTCGTGGCTTCCGGAGTTAAACCCCGGGTTATCGGTATTCCCGGAGCACGTAATCCCAATGTTGTCTACTATGATGAAGTTATCCTGGGTAAAAAGGAGGTTGGCGACAGGGTGGCCATTATCGGAGCCGGTGGCATCGGTTTTGATCTGGCCGTTTTTCTACTGGCCGAGCGCTCTTCAAGCAGTGACGTGGATTGTTTTCTTTCAGAGTGGGGGGTTGACAGAGCATACACGCAGCCAGGTGGGCTGGTCAAAAACAAGCCAGCTAAAGCGAAGCGTGAGGTTCATCTGCTCCAGCGAAAGAAAACCAGGCCCGGCATAAGTCTTGGAAAAACGACGGGCTGGATTCACCGGTCGGTATTGAAAAGGAACGGAGTGAAGTTCTGGAATGGTGTCGAATATCTGGGAATTACCGACGAGGGGCTTGGCATTAATCACAACGGAACAACCCAGCTGCTGGCGGTTGATCATATTGTGGTCTGTGCCGGCCAGGAGTCGCAGCGCGAACTGATCGATGCGCTGAACGGAACGGATGACCGGTACCACGTTATCGGTGGTGCCAGGGAAGCCGGCGAACTTGATGCCCAGCGAGCCATCGAGCAGGGAGTTACCGTTGCCGATTCCCTGTAACCTGTTCATCTAATATATTTATCATAAGCACAAAAATTAATGTTTCTCTCCTGGTCAAGTTGTTACACCAAAAGAAACACCTAAAATTTGCATCTTGGCACAATTGGATATCTGGTCTATCCAGAAGGGGCCGGGTAACCTAAAGATTTCTTTTTTAAAAATTTTATTTATTAGGTAGAGTAGGCGGGATTGTCAAGAGTGGCCCGACTGTGCTTAATTTTTGTCTTGGGAGCCCGGATGAGCAGATGTAAGGTAACATTTCTTCCTCACAACAGGACCGTTGAGGTTTCTGAGGGAGACAGCCTTATCCGGACAGCCCTGCAGGCAGGGGTACACATCAATGCCTCCTGCGGTGGAGAAGGTGTCTGCGGGAAATGTCGGGTCCTTGTTGAAGACGGAAGAATCCAGGATGGTCTGTCAGAACGGCTGAGTGACGAGGACAAGGAAAAAAACTACCGCCTGGCCTGCTTATCCCACGTCTCTGAAGATGTTACAATCCGCATCCCGGTCGAATCATCCATAGATCGAAGCGTCTTCGACAAGCAGGTCACCCCCCGCCGTACCGCATCAATCAAGCAGATGGACTTTGGCAGTCTCAAGGAGCAGGGCCTTTTCATCCCGCCCGTTGAGAAGATCTATCTCGAGTTGATCCCCCCGGATGCCCAGAACCACATGCCTGATGTTACCAGGCTGATCGAACATCTCAAATTAAAAGGGGACGAACATAAACTGGAGTTGACACTCCCGGTGATCAGGAGCCTGCCCGCTGTTCTCAGAGAGGATGACTTCAAGGTGACCGTGACCCTTGTGCGTCCGGTCCGAAGTGGTGGCAAGACACAGATTACCAAGGTACAGCCGGGTGATACGACTGATAGAAATTACGCCATCGCCCTTGATATCGGTACCACAACAATTTATGGGCAGCTGATCGACCTGGGAACCGGTGAATGTCTTGGCGAGGCTGGCGATTTCAATGGTCAAATCAGTTATGGCGAAGACGTTATCAGCAGGATTATGTATGCCGAGAAACCTGGCGGTCTGGAAACCCTGCAGAAAATTGTTGTCGGTACGATCAACAAGGTACTTGGCAAGATTATAGCAAGTGCAGGCGTTGCCCGGGAGAATATCTCAACAATCACCATGGCAGGCAACACCACCATGACCCAGCTGCTGCTCGCCATCGATCCCCGCCACCTGCGCAGAGCACCGTATGTGCCGGCGTCCACGCTCTACCCGCCATTCAGGGCTGCAACCATCGGCCTGGATCTTGATGATCATGTCATTGCACTGCTGTACCCGGCGATCTCCAGTTATGTCGGGGGAGATATTGTTGCAGGTATAATGGGGACCGGCATGTACCGGGAGGAGGAATTGACCCTCTTTCTCGATATCGGCACAAACGCCGAAATTGTTGTCGGCAACAAGGACTGGCTTGCCTGCACAGCCTGTTCTGCAGGCCCGGCTTTCGAGGGGGGAGGCATTGAGTTTGGCATGAGGGCGGCAAAAGGTGCCATTGAAGATTTTTCAATAGACCCGCTCACCTATGAACCGATGCTGCTGACCATAGGAGATGTGAGACCCAGAGGTATCTGCGGTTCCGGTCTTATAACCATGACGGCGGTAATGTTCGAGATGGGGATTATCAATAACCGGGGTAAGTTCAACCGTGAGCTGGCAACAGAAAGGATCAGAGAAAAGAACGGAGTCTGGGAGTACGTTCTTGCCTGGCAGAAAGACAGCCAGATTGATCGCGATCTTACCATCACTGAAACAGATATAGACAACCTTATACGCGCCAAAGGTGCCGTCTACAGTGGCTGTATGACGCTTCTTGAGGAAGTGGGCCTGAACATGGATATGATAGAGCGAATTATCCTGGCCGGTGGTTTTGGCAGCTATATTGATCTTGAAAAAGCGATGACCATCGGCCTGCTGCCGGAAATAGAGCCGGAGCGGGTAATATTTATCGGTAATGGCTCGCTGATGGGAGCCCGCATGAGTTCACTCACCAACAGGATCAGGAAGGATGTTTTCGAGGTGACGAGAAAAATGACTAATTTTGAACTCTCTGAGACGCCTTCCTATATGGATTATTATATCGCAGCGATGTTTCTTCCCCATACGGAAATTGAGAAATTTCCAAGGGTCAGGGAGAGAATTGAGGGGTGGAAATCAGTTGCTGCGACAATAATATGAATGATTTGGTTTGAAATCTGAACCACGATACGTTAAGAAGATGGGTGTACCTAAGTTCATCAGGAATTACCCCATATTCTATTATTTTGTACCTCTGCTTTTTGGTTTGTCTGGAAGATGGGAGGGCGGTGTTGTGCGTTTTGAACGGTAGGCCTTTCAGAGCCGTTCAAAAATACAGCCTTGAGCCCTCCGGAGATTAAATTTTCAATTGCAAGGAGGCTAAAGTGGGATTTGAAATAAAAAAGGAATCCTATACCGGCGGCATCAAAGAAATTTCCATTGGTAAGGGAGATTCTGCCATTACCATTGGTGGCGAGACATGCTATCCCTTTTACACGTTTGAAGGTGGCATGCCCAACAAGCCCATCATTGCAATGGAAATATGGGATATGGAGCCGGAAGACTGGGCGGAAGCGGCTCGAGCCCCATTCCAAGATGTGTTGTCTGACCCGGCTGCCTGGGCCAAGAAATGTGTCGATACCTACGGCGCAGACGCTGTGGTAATCCAGCTCAAGAGCATTGACCCTAACGACAGGAACGCCAGCCCTGAGTCAGCGGCAGAGACGGTAAAAAAGGTAGCTGAGGCTGTCGATGTACCGATCATTGTCTGGGGATGCGCATCTCCCGACAAAGATGAAGAGGTCTTGAAGGCTGTCTGCGAGGCCTGTCAGAATATGAACCTGCTGCTGGGGCCCGTTGAAGAAAAGAACTTCAAAGGTATCGCCGCAGCCGCCATGGGCTATGGCCACTCAGTCATCGCTTCTTCCCCAATTGATGTGAACCTGGCAAAACAGGTCAATATACTGCTGGAAAACTTCGGTATGCCGATGGAGCGGGTTGTTGTTGACCCGACAACCGGCGGACTTGGATATGGTTTGGAGTATTCCTACTCGGTGATGGAACGTCTGAGCATGGCCGCCATGACCCAGGGAGATGACAAACTCCAGTATCCGCTTATCAACAATCTTGGCAATGAAGTCTGGAAATGCAAGGAAGCAAAACAGACCGCAGATGAAGCACCGATACTCGGAGATCCTGAAAAACGAGGCATTCTCATGGAAGCGGTCGGTGCCGTCACCTATCTGCTCAGCGGTTCCAATATCTTAATCATGCGGCACCCTGAAGCTATCCGGCTGACCAAGGATTTTATAACGGCGCTCGGTGATGGCGGATCGGTCATGGACACAGCTCCCATAGCTAAAAAACTGGCTGATGTCTCGATTGATTTTGCGGCGCTTGCCCCAGAGCTTGATCTGACCATCAAAGAGGAGAAAAAAGCCGCTCCTGCTAAAAAAGCCGCTCCTGCGGCCCAAAAAGAAGCACCGGCCAAAGCTGCTCCTGCTGAAAAGCCAAAAGCCGCAGCAAAGCCTGCGCCCGAGAAAGCAGAACCTGCCGCAGCCGCGGTAGATCCTGAGGTTGCTGCCAAGGAGAAGGCAGCGGCAGAAGCCCAGGCCAAGGTTGACGCAGAAGCAAAAGCCAAGGCTGATGCGGAGGCCAAAGCAGCAGCAGAGATAAAGGCAAAAGAAGAAGCTGAGGCAAAAGCCAAAGCTGATGCGGAAGCAAAAGCAGCAGCAGAGAAGCAGGCGGCAGCTGACGCCAAAGCGGCTCGTGATGCAGAGGAGAAGGAACTGCAGGCAAAACGGGCCAAAGAGCGTGCTCTGTTAGCGGCAAGCAGGCCAGTCCGGAAAGATGATGAAGAAGAGACAATTACTGCTGCCGCTGTTCAGAGGACAGAGCAGGAGAAAATTCTTGAAATGCTGAACAGATTCCATAAACGAGGGTAACCTGTTCAGATTAAAGTTCACTATATCGGCGGAAATTTTAGAAACTATAGATGGAGGAACATCAGATGGCAGAACAGACAAAAAGACCCGCTAAAGATCCGAAACTCGCAGATCCGAGAGAGGCGTCAATCGAGCCTTCGACTCAAGAGATGATTGCCCGAGCACAGAGACTGCAAATCGACACCGTGTTTGACAGGGCGATGACCATGAAGCCATGTGCGATCGGTCTGCAGGGAATCTGCTGCAAGAACTGTGCGATGGGACCATGCCGACTGCCGCTGCCAAAAGGCGGTATCGAGGGTGAGGATACCCGCAAAGGATTGTGCGGAGCGACGGCAAACACTATCTGTGCCCGAAACTTTGCCCGTATGATCGCAGCAGGTGCTGCAGCTCATTCCGACCATGGTCGCGCTGTTGCTGAAACATTTCTGTCCGTTGCCCGTAAGGAAACTGATGATTATACCATCAAGGATCCGGCAAAACTGATCCAGATTGCCCCATACTTCGATGTTGCCACGACGGTTGAGGTTGATGGTGAGACCATGGATCGGGATCTTGATGAAATCGCTCTTGGTGTCGCTGAAGCAGCTGTCGCTGAGTGGGGTAAGACAGGGGGAACACTTGCCTATCTGAAGAGAGCTCCGCAGCCTCTTCAGGATAAATGGGAGCGTGAGGGTGTGAAGCCCCGGAAATCGATCGCGAAGTCGTTGAGATCATGCATCGCACCCATATGGGCGTTGATCAGGATTACAAGAATCTGATGAAGCAGGGCACACGCTGCTCGCTTGCTGATGGCTGGGGCGGGGCAATGATCGGTACCGATCTGCAGGACGTCATGTTCGGCAGCCCGACACCGTTGCAGGCGGAGGCAAATCTTGGTGTTATGAAAGAGGACCATGTCAATATTATCGTTCATGGCCACGAGCCGCTGCTCTCTGAGATGATCGTTGCCGCTACGCAGTCCCAGGAAATGATCGACTATGCGAAGGAAAAAGGAGCCAAAGGCATTCAGCTCAGTGGTATCTGCTGTACCGCCAACGAGATTCTGCAGCGTCATGGAATTCCACCGGCAGGAACCTTCCTGCAGCAGGAACTGGCAATTATTACCGGTGCCTGTGATGCGATGGTTGTCGATGTTCAGTGTATCTTCCAGAACCTGGCCAATGTTGCCAAATGTTTCCATACCAAACTGATTACCACCCATCCGATCGCCAAGATGGAGCAGGAAAACGTCATTCATATCGAGTTTGACGAGCATCATGCCATGGAAGATGCCATCCGTATCGTTAAGATGGCCGTTGAGAATTATGAGAATCGTGGTGCTGATGTCATGATTCCACAGCATAAGACAACGCAGATTGCCGGGTTTGGTGTTGAATCCATAAAATACCATCTTGGCGGCTCTTTCCGCGGCGACTATTACACACTCAATGACAATATCATTAACGGCCGTATCCGCGGTATCGCAGGTGTTGTTGGCTGTAACAATGCCAGGACCAAACATAACGAGGAGCATATTGTTCTGATGAAGGAACTGATCAAGAACGATGTCATTGTTCTGACCACGGGATGCAGCGCGATTGCCGCCGGTATCCATGGTCTGCTGACTCCTGGTGCAGCGGCTGTTCATTGCGGACCGGGCCTTGCAGAGGTGTGTGAAACCGTTGGTATCCCACCGGTACTCCACCTTGGTTCATGCGTCGATAACAGCCGTATCCTGCTGGCCGCAACAGAGGTCGTAAAAGCGGGCGGACTGGGCAATGATATCTGTGATCTTCCTGCCGCGGGCAGTGCTCCGGAGTGGATGAGTGAGAAGGCCATCGCTATCGGCCAGTACTTTGTTTCGTCCGGTGTCTACACCGTATTCGGTTATCATATGCCGCTTGATGGTGCACCGGAAT
>CAVPYP010000006.1:0-88399 GCA_963710015.1 uncultured delta proteobacterium
TCTGTTTTTCTATTTTATCGTCTGCACAGGCAGCAGATACCTGGCAGAACGAAATTACCATTTATGGATGGTATGCGGGGATCGATGGTACCGTTCAATTTCCCGCTGGTGGTAGTTCCGATATCACGGTTGAAGCTTCGGACATCCTTGATAATCTGAACATGATTTTTATGGGCGGCTATGAGGACGGTTCGGCAAGTGGTCGATCCTCGCAGATGTCATCTATATGTATATTGGGGGAAGTGCCGACAAGCCATTGATCCTCGGGGCAAATTCTCTCGACCTGGATATTCGTTCGTGGATTATCAATGGTGGCCTCGGTTATGATATTCTACAGTCAGAACAGGGGATCGTTACGATTGTGGGAGGGGGACGATATCTAGCCCTTGATGCTGAAGTGGATCTGGGAGTAATGGGTACTCCGCTTGTTGAGAGATCAGGGTCGGAAGGGCTGTTTGACGGCCCCAACTGATTACCCTGGACTCCTTTCACCATCACTAGTTTCTTTAAACTTCAGTATTATGGCAGCTCTCAATATCCTGCCTTCTTGTTGTTCGTCTGAACAGAGAACTGCCTGCTGATAAGCAAAACTCAATAGACAGGAATGGCCTTACCCTTGGGTTGCTGCTGACAAATTAGAGTTATCCAAAAAATCCCGCACTTTCCCAACCACCACAACGTACCGTTTATTTGTTAGGCTTAGTGGTTACATTTTAATTCTGAATGAACACAAACCTCAGTCAATAAAGGGCATCTCACATAGGGGGAAACCTATCATGAAATGTGCTGCTTTAATATTGATGAATGGTCTAAGTAATGTCGTGTCTGGAAATTTATTTGTTAGGCTACCGTGCATTCTGTCATTTTCGAGTTGCATGGGTCCTGAAAAGCAAAGCAATATTGCATCAATGACCGTTGGAGAAGGATACAGAGCGAGGTGCAAAACCGGTTACACTCCTTGGGAGATCGGCAAACCAGGTTTCAATCTGGTCGAAGTTGAAACGCAGAACGATTTACCACTCACAAAGGACTGGATGTTCAACGATTCAAAGGTCTAGGATCGACTGACAAAAAACAAGGAAGTCTTGTTATGATCACTCAGTTGCTCAATTATTAATGAAGATAATCATTAAAGGAGGCAAGCTATGAAAGAATCTTTTAAAATCATCGTACCAATAGATTTTCTCCAATATACCGATCAAATCGTAGACTATACTCTTTACATTGGTGAAAAATTGAATGGCAGCTTGAAATTTGTTCACATTGTAGAACCTCCTCAGATTTATGGCGACTTTGAGCACCCGTCTCTTGGCACCTTTACCGAAGAGAAAATAATACATGCCGAAAAGAAGATGAAACAATTCATCGAAAAACACCAGGATAAGTATTCAGGGTGTGAAGGAAAAATTATGCGGGGGAATATTGTCGATACTATTATCAAATACGCCAAAGACGAAAAGGCAGATTTGATAATTATTGGGACCCATGGCAGGAAAGGACTGATAAAAATGTGGCTGGGAAGTGCCGCCGAACGAGTCATCAAGGCATCGCCATGCCCAACACTCTTATTCAATCCGCACAAAGTGAATGATTAAGCATTACATGAGCTATAAGGGCTGCTGATCGAGTTAAAAATTTTTAAAGCTGTCATTAAAGCGGAAATTGACGAAGTTATAAAGGACATCAGCGACAGTCCATAGTGCAGATTAGGCACTATGGACTGCCTTTGCATTTCCGAGCATCGAAGATGTCAGGCTGTTTAGACTGAGCCGTTTGATTCGTTGTGTACACTCCCGTAGCTGTGACTATTGTTATTAGACAGCCTGTTTTCAACTTAATGAAAGAGATTGTAGAAAGCGCCTTGGCCAGTGGCGTGAAAGGTTGACAGGAACACCTTATGCTGAAGGGAACGTAGAAATATCTACCTTCGATTTGGCAATGTTAAATTCACTACTCAGTTGCTGCTATTACGCTATCAGGAAGAATCTTTTGAATTGAGACATCCATTTTTCAGCTTAACCCAACGGCTCAACAGAAAGTAAACGCGTTCATCCAGCAAGGTGAAAATGGAGCAACTTGTGCTCAGTCTTTCAGCCAGATTCTGCATGAATCAGGAATCCGAGGTTCACAGGAATAACGTTAACCCGTCAATGATAAAGGTACGAGATTGATATCTTGGATTTGGCAATGTTAAATTCAAGGATCAGGTGCCGAAATTACCTGATCTTTGGTAAGGTAAAGTTAGCAGTTGCTCCATTTCTGAGCAATATCATAAAAATCGGCAGGTCTATCTGTACAGGAATAACATAAATTTTCAAATATTCTTAAACGGTTAACATTACCAGTCTTAGCCTCTCTTAAATGACTCCCGGTGACATCTCCGTAGTTTAATCTTTCGAATCGGCAATGACTGGGCTAGTATGTAATGTTGGTACGAAGTGCAGTCTTACCGTCATGGCTTTCCTAGTTATTTTTTAGCTCAATTCTACGTTAACCTCAGACAACAATGAGACTATCAGAAGTAACCAAAATCATAAGAAAAGATCTAAATCTTAGTGTGGAAGTCCCAGACTTTGACCCAAAGAATGGAAATGAGAATGCTAAATTTCTTTTTCTCCTAGAAGCTCCTGGCCCAAAAGCCGTTAAAACAGGTCTAATATCTTTTGACAATCCAGACCCAACTGCTAGAAATTTCAGAAAACAAATTGATAAGGCGGGAATTAAGCTAGGGGAAATAGCTGTTTGGAATGTAGTACCTTGGTATTTAGGGAACGATTCAAAAAGTGCGATACGTTCTGCCAAATCAAGCGATATTGATATGGCTTTAAAATATTTGAAACTGGTGATCTCTGCCATCGAATCATTAAAATGCATAGTTTTAGTGGGAGGTACCGCAAGAAAATCCCACGTAGCACTATCACGTTTTACAACAGTAAGAATTTTCTCCTGCCATCATCCTTCCGCCAAAGTAATCAACACTAACCCAAAAGCGGAACTAGAAAACATAGAAATATTTAAAAATATAAAAGATAATTTTGGTTAACCAATAGTTCGAGCGGACCGCGTGAAGCGCAGCACGCTCAACGCCACGTTCTGCATAGAGAAAAACTGCAATGGAAGATTTTGAAAAGAAAGTCCAGGTAGTGCAAAAAGAAAATAAATTTATATTAGAAAAATTTAAAAGATATCTTGTTGGTAAAAAATTAACTAAAAAAACAATAGAAAAGCATGTTTGGAATATCGATTTCTTTATAAACGACTATCTTCTGAGATATGACATTACCCAAGCGAAAGATGGTTCATCTCAAATTGGCTTCTTTCTTGGTAATTGGTTTATAAGGAAAGCTATGTGGGCTTCTGTAACATCAATCAAAGAAAATATCACAAGTATGAAGAAATTTTACCAATTCATGTATGAAAATGGTGAAATCAGTAAGGATGATCTTTTAGAGTTAAAAGAAGAAATCAAAAACTGCAAAGATGAATGGTTTAAAAATATTAGGTTGTATGATAATCCAAATGTTGATCTAGAAGATATTTGGTAAACAAATAATTTGCAGAACAAATCATTCCACCGGACGCGGTGAGCCGCGCCGGTGAACTTAACGTTAGCTGAACAGAGGTTGGAAACACCCTATATGAACATACGATTAGAAACAAAAGGCGATTACACCCAAGTTGAAGAACTTACAAGAGAAGCCTTTTGGAATTTATATTTTCCTGGATGTAATGAACACTATTTATGCCACATACTTCGTGGAGCATAAAGATTTTATCAGTGAACTTGATTATGTAGTAGAACTTGATGGTAAAATAGTTGCTTCCATTATGTATACACACTCGTATTTAATTAATGATGATGAAGAAAAAATCCAAACTGTATCTTTTGGTCCTCTATGTGTTCATCCCAATTATCAACGAAAAGGTATTGGCACAGCATTAATTGAAAAGACAAAATCATTGGTAGCAAATATGGGAGTACCAGCAATTATTATTTACGGAGATCCACACAATTATTGTAAGCATGGCTTTAAAAACGGAATTGACTACCAAGTAAGTAATATGGATGGTGAATATCCGTTAGGATTACTCGTTCTTGAACTTCAGCCAGGATTCTTTGGGAATAAAAAATGGAAAATTAAGCAAAGTGATGCGTTTAATTTAGATCAAGACGAGGCAAATGAATTTGATAAAAGATTTCAAGAAAAAAGAAAAGAAATATCAATATAGCCAAGAACTATTTAAAATGATCATAAGAGCTTACTAAAACATGACAGCTAACAAGGCGTTTCACCATCGCTCCACTACGTTCCGCTGGACGCGCGTGATGGCGCGCCGGTGAACTTACCGTTGAGATTGCCAATTAGAATATTTCTAATTTCTTAAATTTCTTAATCAGTACCTTATTCCTGTATCTATGAACCTGGGGCGAACTCTGATTATGGCTCAGACGAATCTTCTCACATTACAAAAATGTTGTTAGGCACCAGTCTAATTTACATGGCAATATTGTGCAGGGAGCAAGGCATGACTCGGACGTTTTTTCAGTCTTGGCACATAAAAGATTCTTCCTGAAAGTGTGTTCGCAGCGACTTAGCCCTTAGCCTTAACATAGCCAAATCGAAGGTCTACAATCCTGCATTCCCCTTCAGCTTTAGGTGGATCGTAGATATTCGGCTCGGAGATACTTCCAGGTAATATCGGATATGCTCTGGGAAAATTTCTATCTTGGGCAATGTCAGCAAATAGTCAAAGCTAAGGCTGAGCTAAATAAGTGGGGTAGCTCAACGGCCTCTCGTACTTTCTGGAAAATACTCATTTTTCACTCTTTGGCTTATATCTTTTTAAAATTTCCCAAGCAGGTACTGCTACCAATCCACCAATAACACCAGAAATATAGCTCGGTATTGCGAAATTTACCACCGATCCCCAAATGACACCCGCCATAAAACTAATCACAACCATTAATAAAAAGGTTACAAGAATCCTGAGCCAGATAGACATGTTTTACTCCGGTTAAGTTTTGGTTTTAAATGACCACCATTGTGGAGTTATCTTAACTGATTGGAAGATACCCTACAAATACTTATGGGAAAACCTGACTAGCAGTTTGCTACGGAGATTTGTTAACTGTACACCTTCGGTGCGGGTTTTATGACAATACCCGTCGGAAATATGTCAGAAGCCATAGGGTGTTCTTCTCGAAAAACTTGATCAGGGAGAGTAGCAGCGACCTTTTATAAGGAACTAGTTGAAGAAATGGCCCTGGAATGAAAAACTCTGAAAGACAGGTGAGATTTGTATCTGTAAGTTTTTTATAAGATTATGAATTCCAAAGAATGCTGGTTGACTCCAATCGACAAGGAGTAGGTTATTTTTTTCTTCTTGGTTGAACCTTCTTTCTTTGCAGTTTCAAAGATTGTGTAAAGGACGTTACATCCTTTATTTTCCAGGCGGCAGAATTTGAAGTACCATCCTCCTGCTGAAAATTCACCTGAAGTAGAGGAGAGGGAGATGATATATCCAAGAATTTGGTTGGTGTGACAATTCGTATAATTCGTTTAAGCGGAATGCAAAGCTCCATTACGGGATGTAATCTAAAAAAATACAATTCATCCTGTGCAAGCAGAAGTACGCCTTTCCCTCTGGATTGTTTACCTTTGAATATTTCCAGACCAAGGAAATTCGCAAGGTTGTCATGGCAGACAATATCTTGGGAATTATATCTTTTGGTTATAGTTTCACGACATTCTTTACGAATCTTTCGCATCCTGGCAACGATTACCGCCAGTCCAACTATTACTAAAATACCTATAATAAGAACTATATACAGAGTCAGCATACTGCTCGACCACTCTACTCCGGTTCCTGATGTTCCTGTTCCCATTAATATCCCTTGGTTATTTGACGTTAGAATATGCATCACATTATACCAACAAGGCAATCTACTGAATAAGCTTTTTCCTTTGATGCTACTGACTGATTAGGACTGGACGATTTGCTGCCAGGTAACTGGAGAGATACAGGAACTATACGTCTCAAACTCAGTCCCACTATGATTCCAAGAGGGTTTGTCTTGGCATTATCAACTTTAAATCTGCTCCTGCAAAGCATTTAAACACAAGGGAAAGGTACGATTTGTTTAAAATATCAGTTCTCAGTGCTTATATATTATATCATCCAAATCTTTATAAATATGGATACTACTTTTAAATAAATTATCCATCATTTATGAGCCAAATCAATAGGTAAATGGTCATGGTAGATATCAAAAAAAATTGGGATGAGATTCCTTCACTGGATGACTTGAAAATGGACTGGGAATATAAGGCCGAATCCCCATTACAAAAAAGAAAACATGAGAGGATGACGAGTCAAGATGTAGCCTCACTTCTGGGAGTGAGACCTATAAGAGCAAGAGTTGCAACAGGTAGGCAAACTATTGATGGTTTGCTTAGCGATATTTGTGCTGGTGGTATGGCACTGATCCTAAAAAGTGAACTTTCCATTAATCAATACGTTAACATAGGGTTTTATCTGGGAAAACAAAAGATAGTTTCCAAGGCAGTTGTTAAGCAACTAGCACCTGCTCAAAAGAACTATAAAATTGGCTTTCAGTTCCAAGACATCAATGAGGAGGATAGTAGATATATAAATAGTCTTTATGCATCAAAAAGGCTTAACCGTGCAAAATGACCAGGCAATTTGCTGATTCTTTTAATCAGATAGTCGGTCCGCCATTAAATTTAAACAAATCACCTATACTGCAGACTATGCCAGATTATAATGTAGGGATAGCATGCTGAATACAAATTATCTAATAGTTCGTAAGCTGCCGTTGATACTTGCTGGTAGATTGCTTCAAAAAGTGAACAGAAATAGTCTTAAATTTCAAACCATCGTTTCTGTGACCTATTTACTTGTTAGGTTCCGTGGTTAGTTTGTTCTGATAAGTTCGTAATTTCTCCGTCTCTATAAAATTCTGCGAATGTAGATTGCATAATGGAGGATAAGCGGTCTTCCTTCATTTTTTTACATTGCTAAATGACCGTTAGAAAATTTTCAACTAATAGAGGAGGAAGTTATGCCAACATTTGTTAGCCTTGTAAGCCTAACTGACCAGGGGGCCAAAAATATCAAAGAATCACCCCAGCGCTTTGAAGCTTTTGAAGCGATGGCTGAAAAGCTTGGTGTTAAGGTCAAAAGCGTCTACTACACCCAGGGACAATACGACATGGTGGTGACCTTAGAGGGGTCTGATGAAGCGGGTATGATGTCGCTCCTTAAACTGGTCTCTCTCGGGAATGCTCGCTTTCAGACCATGCGGGCGTTCTCTGTGAACGAAATGAAAGGACTTATAAGCAAGATGTCCTAATGCAATGCAAACGGTCGAAAAAGCAATGAGACCATTTCACGTCAAAGGCCTTACACCAACCAAATTCAAAGGACACTGTACCCAATGATAGAGGTTGGTGTTGGCCATCAATATATGAGATTCATCTTAATATCATGTTTAAATTTAAGATCAGGCCAGTACGTATTTCCCTTAGCAATCTTGTATTGCTTAAAATACTTATCTGGCAAAGATTTTTCCTTTCGTGCCGAGATAAATCCACAACCTCGGGAATTCT
Organism: uncultured delta proteobacterium; assembly: GCA_963710015.1. Lineage (GTDB taxonomy): Bacteria > Desulfobacterota > Desulfobulbia > Desulfobulbales > Desulfocapsaceae > MADRE3. The sequence continues at coordinate 7,632 of CAVPYP010000006.1, forward strand.
CTCAGAGAAATTCTAATATTTGGTCTAGCGCTGCCTGTTGGTCTAGAGATAAACTTTCACAGAACTTAGCACCTAGAATCACTTTATACATAGAAGAAGCGCCCAGTTCTTTATTAATAGCCAACCAGATTTTTTTTAATGGAATATCCAAAAGATGCAACCCCGCATTGTTGAGTATATTAACGGTTAGGGTGTTTGGGATTTTGCTACCAACTGTGCAACCAAAAGCAATGCCTTCTGAGCTTAGATTGAAAATTTGACAAATACTTTCTTTGTTTACAATGAAAGTATTGATAATCTTATACCTTTTATACCTTCTGGATTCAAGGTAGTCTGACGCCACGATCTTCACCCTTCAGTTATATTTATCAACAAATGAGGGCAATAGGTGAGAAGGAGCAATTATTGTTGCTATAATAACGATTTGTATCTGTCTCATTTTGAGTTCCTCCTCAAGATTAGAATTTGATGAGAATGAGATGAAATGAAAATTGATTATACAAACACGGATAAAGGGAGATGGTGTAATTTGTACACTTTCGACCTCGGCATGGTTTCCTTGTCGTGAGAACATCTCAGTCTCGGGTTTCATCATGAAATTCCATCAGGCTATATAATATTAGCCATTCCCCGAGTTAGACCATGTAGGGACCGCAATAATCCGGTGCCTTGGTCGTGCATGAACACTCTCGTTTTTGAGTAAAATTACCAGTCCAGGAGATGGTGGAAACGTCAAGAGTTGCTGTTTGGCTGATCAGTTTCATGATGAGCCTCCTAGCCATGAACGTAAAGGCTGTGGTGGGAGTAGTAAGATATAAGTTAGACAGAAATTACCTTACTATTAAGTGTAAATCATACTACATTGTGGCATGATGTCAATGTGCGCGTAGTACATCCTTTCTCAGCTTCGAAGAAATAGACATACTGACCAGTTCCGAGATGTATAGGAAATCAATAACATGGAGACAAGTGTGCCAATAATTGTTTCAGGAAAACTCTATATCAAGTCAGGTCGCCGGGATGAATTTATTGAAAGATCACTTCCATCAATAGAACTAGCAAGAAAAACAAATGGCTGTAATGATTTTTCAGTATCTATCGACCCCATTGACCAAAATAGAGTCAATATTTATGAGATGTGGGTTAATCAGGAAGCACTTGATGCTTTTCGGAATTCAGGCCCGGAAGACGATCTATTTTCATTAGTAGAATCTTTTAATGTAAAAGAATATGATCTCCAAGCCGACAACACTTAACAAGGCGCTTCATGCCGCCGCTGATGCTGAGCGCTATTAGTGCCAGCTCAAATAGCTTGAATTAGTTCAATTCCAAAAACTGTATCTTTTCCCCGTGAAGCTATAATTCCTGGGGTTGTCTGTGATTTTCCGGCTAGAAAGATGGAGCTTACTAGGCATATTCACCTTAATACCCAGAACATCAAGATAAGGCTCTGGGACAAGATGATTATGAAAGATCGTGAATCCGTTTGATCCTAAAGAAGTAGTCGTCAGGTAGGCCGAAGTAATTAGAAAGCTTCAACCCGGTGTCAGGATCAATCTCGAGGCTACCTTCGATAATTTGTTTCAATAATAATTCATCGATGCTCGTGGCCCTGGACAAAGCCTTCGTCGTCAACCTGAAAGAATCAAGAAACCTATCCTTTAGGAGAGTGCCGGAATGTTCTCTATATTTATCGATCGACTTTGCCATTGATTCCACCGTTTTTCATCGATGCAAGAGTAGTATACCTATACAATATGAAGTAACGCTGATCTGTCAATTCAGCTGTAAGACTTCTCTTTCTGCCGGTAAAGCGGTCTAGGTCTCGGTTGAGCTGAGATAATCTTTATCGAAAAGGCCACTTGTAACGGGTGGCCTCAGTTTTTTTAAGCTTACATAGACGCAAGAAGTGCCCTAACAACAAAAAGAATAAGTGGGTAAAATTGGTGAAAAATAATTTTCGGAGTCTGTTATGATGCGCTGATGGAACTGATTCGAGATATATGGTTGGTAACGCTGGGGGTGTTGTTTTTGGCTCTTACTGTTATTGCAGCCTATTACAGAAAAGATCTGGAGAATCATCCAGAGATGGGAATGCTGTTCATGATCCTCGGTTTTGTCTCCACAATCGTCTTCTTCGGTGGGATATTTCTATACATCGGTGTGGTTTTGGTCCGCAGCATTTTGGGATTATTTGCCTGATTATTGGAGCTGGATGCTCCGTTGGAAGGAAATTATTGACCCAGGAAGACGGTTATGTTGTGAGGAATACAATTTTATTCGAGGTTTGGTCTGGTAACTACAAGATGCTGCCGTACAATCTCTGGTCGCATGTTCCCATTGCCAGTAGAATGCAAGACCAGAGAAACATCTGAAGTGTAGAGCACCATCCTGAATATACTCAGTAGACAGGCCCTTTAGAGAATTTGGCACTTTTGTGATCATTAAAAACAGCCCAGTCAGGTAAGACAATTATGAATAAAGTTCTGATTAATTTTGCCCATCCAGCGAGAGCACGGTCAAAAATTAACAATGCGCTTCGTGCTGCTGTTGAAAATCTTGAGGATGTAACCTTCAATGATCTTTATGCAGCCTATCCGGATTTTCTGATCGATGTCAAAAGAGAACAACGTCTCTGTGAAAACCATGACGTAATTATTTTTCAGCATCCATTCTATTGGTACTCAACACCGGCAATTATGAAGGAGTGGCTTGACCTGGTACTTGAGCATGGTTGGGCCTATGGACACGAGGGCACGGCTCTCCAAGGGAAGATATTTCCTGCAGGCTATCACTGCAGGGCGGTGACGACAGCACCTACCAAAAAGATGGTTTTAACGTCTTTACGATTGGAGAACTCACCTCGCCCTATCGTGCTACGGCAAAGCTATGCAAAATGATTTGGCTTCCTCCGTTCACCGTTCTGGGTATTCACAGGGGATTACCTGAGGAGAAGATTAGAGCGCATGCAGAGGATTATCGCCGTACTGTCATTGCCTTGCGGGACGGCACATTGGATATCAAGAGAGTACAGCAGGGTCAATATCTCAACAGCGATCTCAACTCAACAATCAGGAGGCCATAATAATGGAACACTTCCTCCTTCAGCTCTTTATTTTTCTGGCCGCAGCAGCTATTGCCGTTCCTATTGCCAAGAAACTTGGTCTCGGTTCGGTGCTTGGATATCTTATAGCAGGTATAATTATCGGTCCGTTTGGCCTCTCTCTGATTGGTGACATTGAAGAAGTCATGCATTTTACGGAATTTGGCGTAGTGATGATGCTTTTTCTGGTCGGCCTCGAACTCAAGCCTTCACTGCTCTGGCAGATGCGCACCCCCATATTGGGAATGGGCGGGGCACAGGTTGTTTTGTCGGGTAGTATCATTGGTGGTGTATCCCTTGTCTTTCTGCCCTGGCAACAGGCATTAGCCATCGGCCTTATCCTCTCGCTGTCCTCTACCGCCATTGTTTTGCAGACCCTACGGGAAAAGGGGCTGATGAACACCTCCCCGGGAAGATCTATCTTTTCGGTTCTGCTTTTCCAGGACCTGGCGGTCATTCCTATACTTGCCGTTCTGCCGCTTCTGGTAACAGTGGCCGCATATGATAGCGGCCATCATGAGTCAGCCCTATTTGATATCGGCTCACTGCCGGGATACATTCAAATTATTGTTACGCTGCTTGCCGTTCTATCTATTTTCTTTCTGGGTAAATTTGCAAGCAGACCAATATTCAGGACCATTGCAGCCACACGAGTCAGAGAAATATTTGTTGCTGCTGCGCTCGCCCTTGTAGTCGGCATATCATTGCTCATGACAGCAGTTGGTCTTTCTCCTGCCCTTGGAACTTTTCTGGCCGGCGTAGTCCTGGCAGACAGCGAATACCGCCATGAACTTGAGAGTGATATAGAACCTTTCAAAGGTCTATTACTGGGGATATTCTTTATTTCCATAGGGGCCAGTCTCAACTTCACCCTGATTGAAGAAAAGATCCTGCTTATCGCGGCAATCACAGTGGGGCTTATATTTTTTAAATGGTTCGTTCTCATCATCACTGGATTCATCTTTAAAATGGCAAAAAATGAACGATCACTTTTTGCCATTGCCCTTGCCCAGGGAGGCGAATTCGCATTCGTTCTTTTTCAATTTTCCAAGACCAATGGTGTGTTGCAGGCGGAAGTCATAGAACCCCTTATTTCCGCAGTGGCAATCTCCATGTTCCTTGCTCCTCTGCTTTTTCTGGCACATGAAAAATTGGGTGCAGGTCATCAGGGAGATGTAGGCGGCGGGCGTGAGTCAGACACGATTGATCATAGCGGACACAAAGTCATTCTTGCAGGATTTGGCCGTCTCGGGACTGACCTCGGTCGTTTCCTTATTTCTGCTGGTATCAAGCCGGTCATTCTCGACCATGATGCAGCCAATGTGGATGTTCTGAGAAAATTCGGATTCGAGGTGTATTACGGAGATATTACCCGGCTTGATCTGCTTGAAGCTGCCGGAGCAGCTGAAGCTGAGCTCTTGATAATCACCATAGGTGACGTTGATAAATCAAGAGAGTTGGTTAAATTAGCGGGAAAACACTACCCCCACCTTAAAATCGCCGCAAATGCTTCCGATCGTTCCTCTGCCTATGAACTCATGGATCTGGGAATCACTCAAATACGGAGGGAAACCTTCGGTAGTGCTCTGGAACTCGGTCAAGTAGCCTTACAACTCCTTGGAACCGACCCCTATAAAGCACACAGGTTGATGCGTATTTTTCGGAAAAATGACGAAGAGATGATGCCTGAATTATATAAGATGCATCGTCAAGATGAGGACAGTTATGTATCAATGTATCAGAAGCATAACAAAGACCTTGAGGAACTGATGACGCTCGACCTGAACGCCGACATGGAAGAACTGGACAAGGCCTGGACCGCTGCAAATCCGGAAACGTAAAGAGGAACGCTCATCAGGGGACTAATCAAGGTGGGTAACTGGCGCTCATATCAGGCTCTGCTGGTCGCTTCAAACGTGGTGGGCAATAGAGCCCCAAAGGGGCTGTTTCATAGCTGCGGTCTATTAACAGCCCTAAAAAAGCCAAGGGAAGTTGGTGTATGCTTATCTGCTCTGAGGCCTGTGACCTAACCCAAGCTTACCAAAACGGTTCGAACAGTGCTGGTTGAAATGAAAAATTCTAATCGTACAAAACTTTATATTGCCACATGGAAAATTAGCATAATCCAGCATTGCTCTTCGTTAAGCTTCCTACTGCCTGTGCGACACTGAACTGGCTCGCTGCCAGGTCGATACAATACGCTTGAGGTTGCTCAAAATAGGTGTGGCTGCGCAGGTTGTATGACGCATTGAGTGTGAGCAACAGCAGGACGTGTATCAATTGTCATGTCTTCATAACCATCTTTGTTTCCTGAAGAAGATAAGCAATACGGTTGCTATGGATATCATAACGCCCAGCAGGATGAAATAACCGGATCGTGAGTGCAGTTCAGGCATGTGCTCAAAGTTCATGCCATAGATTCCAGCCAGAAAGCTGAGCGGAACAAAGATAGACATCACTATTGTCAAGATCTTCATAATTTGATTGAGGTGGTGGGATGAGACCGATATATAACCGTCTGCCAGGTCGGAAGCGAGTTCGTAATAGAGTTCGGTCAAACTTTTGGCTCGTTCCTGTTGTTCATAGACATCGTTTATGTCATGTGTCTGTTCTATACTGAAACCTGGAAAGCGTTTGTTCCGCAGTTGCATGAATACGAATTCATGGTATTGAAAAATTCGTTTGAATTTTTTCAGATCAGTCTTGTAACTCAACAGTTCTGCGAGTATAGCATCCCGCGGTTGCTGTACAACCTCGTCCTCCAGTTCATCAAGCCGTGGTTCGATATCGAGCAATATCTTTAAATATCTATTGATGAGCATCTTGCACAGGCGTAAAGCGACGCTGCCTGGCCCCTGGGAAAATAACTGTCGATTATCTTCGATACTGGTAAATAATTTATCCGTACTTAAGGAGGGGGCATCATGATAAGTTATAAGAAAACGTTCCCCAACGAAAAGAGCCAGCTGATGTGTCGTGAACTCGATGGTCTCCGCTCCGGCAGACAAGCCCTTGAGCACAACAAAGGTGTAATCGTTGAAGGATTCAATTTTGGGCGGGTGGCGCGCAAGCTGCGCATCCTGAATGGCAAGCAGATGCAGGCCAAATGTGGCCTGCATAATTTGTGTTGACTGTTCTTTGGGATGATCTGCAAAATCGACCCAGATAAAGAACTGGTGCTCTTTATTCCACTTTTCCAGTTGTTCTTCACCACCGATACTGAGTTCATCGGTTGCTGGGTTATATAAAATTGCCCGGATCATGTTTTTGTATCCTCAATAGTATGAATTAATGACTCTCGCGTATCTATTTTGCCTTTGGAAACAGTCCATAAACAAATTTGATTTGCTCTTTAAAACATCAATGATTTCTAATCAATGTGCAGTGGCTGATGTCTACAGGCGTAACTTACAACACAACTCACAAAAAACCCAGGTACCCGGTTAAAGGTAAATGTGGGGGTGAGGACTTCGGCGAATCAGGCTATGGAAACCAGAAGGGAGAGACATGGGATCGTAGCGTCCTTATCAGCCTGTTATCATAACAAAAGCAACCTTTCTCAACGAGCTGTACTGAAGGATCGTCTCATCAGTTCCCAGCCGACTTGGCAGTCTCACCACTCTCGAACGTTACAACCACACTTCTTATAGGTATCATTACGCAGCAAGACACTTACGGCTCCAGCATATAGATGACACTGACATATTTACACCAGGTAGGTTCTTTATAGCCCCATTCAGCTTTCCTCGGAGGCTGCCGGTGACAACTCCATGCGGATACTGGTAGCCCGTGAACCACTTATTTCCAGCACTTCGGCCGTGCAACCATCAAGTTCAATCCGATCCCCAACGCTAAGTACCTGACCTGTTATTTCCGTTAATAGACCTGACAACGTCTCAGCCTCTATACTGCTAAGCTGGAGATTGAGTTGTCGGTTGACGGCAGCAAGACCAGTTCCGCCGGGAACAATGAATTTGCCGGGGCCATCGGGTTTTATCTGCAAAGGTTTTGAATCAAATTCATCCTCAACGGGCCCGACAATCTGTTCTAGCACGTCTTCCAGCGTTGCACAGCCGATGACAGTACCATATTCGTCTACGATAAATGCCATATGCTGGTGTGTTTCCTGAAACTGCCGCAAAAGGCGACTTATTTGCATAGTTTCCGGGACAAATTGAGCCGGTCGCGCGATTGAGCGTACATCGACTTCCGTCTGCGCAGAGATATCTATCAAGTCTTTAATGTGGATCACACCCAGGACATTGTCCAGCGATCCGTCACATAAAGGATAGCGTGAATGATTGTTTTGTTTTGCCAGGGACCTGCACTCACTAAATGGCCGGTTGATATCAAAAAAAACAATATCGCTGCGGGGTTGCATAATATGGCGGCAGACAGTGTCATCAAATTCAAAGACTGCTTTCAATAGACGGTGTTCGGCCCGGCTCAGTTCACCTTGTTTGTGTGATTGGCTTAACAATGCTTTTATTTCATCTTCGCTGTGAACTGCGTCATGCTCGGAAACACCTTTAACCCCAATTTTTTCCAGTAAAAATGACGTGGATGCATTCAAGGCTATCATGAACGGATAGGAAATAAAGTAGAAACCTTTCATCGGCAAGGCAAACCACAACAAAATTTTTTCCGGTCGTCGCAGGGCGTATATTTTGGGTGCCTGCTCGCCCAGAACAAGATGAGCTGCAGTTATGGAAGTAAACGCCACCGCAAAGGCAATTCCATGAATCCATATTTCTGAGGCCACCCCGGCCGCCTGAAGCAGCGGCCGCAGCAGGTGAGCAATTGCCGGCTCTCCGATCCATCCGAGGCCAAGGGAGGCCATTGTTATTCCAAGTTGGCACGCCGACAACGAGGCATCCATCCGTTCCGTGAGCCAGCGTGCTGTGGCAGCAAATGGTTGATTATTTGCTACCTGCTCGTCAAGCTTACTTGGCCGAATTTTCACCATCGCAAACTCGGCGGCAACGAAAAAGCCGTTAATCAATACGAGGAGAATTGCAAGAAGAATATTAATAATATCTGTTGACAAGGCGGTGCCCTCCACATCTAATTAAACCGATGATTTTTACCCCTGGCATCACAAATTGTTCCATGCCTCATATTTGCTTCAACACAGGTAGCCATTGCTGCTGAGGCTTCGATCTTACAGATAACCTCGATTTTATGGGATTGTTAAATCCTGGTGCCAGAAATACGGTTGAAACGTTCAAAAACATTAGCTGTTATAAGTACACACTGACGCAATAACAGACGTTCGCTGGCGATCTCTTCAAGAAAACTGCCGAGTCAATCGATAAAAATGCAGTTAGGTATGCAATAAAAACAAGAGCGTGCCAGAGAGACATTAACCATATTCTATAAAAGGACTCTCATTGAAATTTCTATAATTCAGAGAGAGCCTGCTGAAAACATAACAGAGCTGCTTGATTATTCATAGATATAGAATAGAGGCTGTCCTGGCATGAGTGAAACATAATTATTCGGTTAAAGAGGCGCAGCGCAAAAACTGGTGGTTGAGATGGAGAGGCATGGCTTAGAATAGTTGCTCTGTCAAGATCTGGTTATATATCGCCGAGGCAAGTATAATTGGGGTTGGACCTGAGTTTTCTCCTTGGTCTCCACGGGAGGTTCTTTAAATGCGCTCCCCAGGCCTTGCTCCGGCTCTGGGGAGATAGCATTTCGGGGAAATCAGCAATCGGGCCAAAAAAGAGGATTCCTGCTCCACCCGCATTCACGTCCAAGCGGTTTCTTCCTCTGCCTCAAATGCTTTCTGGGCGACAACCTCAGGGCCTATTTTTTGAAGATACCGAGGAACGCTTTTCTCGCGGATGGCAGTGCTTGACTGTTGGCGATCAATTCTTTTAACTCTCCCGGGTCAAGGTGAATCGCACCACAGTTTTCATTGACGCAGATATCTATTTTGACATGGCCTTCATCTATTTCGGCAAGGCTCGGAGTACCGCATCGGAAACAGTGGTACTCATGTTCTTTGCGGTATTTATCATTTGATTCTCTGGCGGTTTTTTCACGCAGATCCCTGAGTATTTTTTGATCGCGCTCTGCAAAATAGGCTTCTTCGTTTCCCTTCCCATGCGTTATTTTTACGCTTACATTTTGATGTGCCATTATTTCTCCTCTGTGTTCAGTTTATGGTGAATGTAATATTAGAAAAAGTATAGGGTCCATTTCCGGAAAATAGCTGGCCTGGCTCCACATACTAAATTCTAAACTTTCCCTTATCCTTTTTTCCATGGGTTCCACCGCAGGTTAGTGAGGATAACGGTGACTTATGGTCATCTATTTTTGTGAAACAGCTACACGGACAAGTGTTTCTACGGTTAGTCTGTTTGTCAAGGGACAGTGTTTTTTGCCGGGCTGGCAGAGACATTCAAAATGAGATTCGACTGAGTTGATAGAAGGTATTTTTCAGATAGATATCAAAATCTTGTGTTAAAATATAAATTCCCTGGCGGAGATGTGCCCAGGATAACCTGAGCATGAAAATAGACCGGTCGATTGGGGTTCAGTTCTTTCTGAGCATTCTTCATCTGCTCAAATATGATAGTTGGACATAAATTATTATATTGCAAATGGATCTCTTCAGCTTCGGGGCCGAAACATGGTTGTTCAGTTAAGCAGGGAGTATTTTAACGTGAAATTAATGTCGTTTGACACGGATATCGTTACAAATCTCGTCCCTCCTGAATTCACCTCCACAGCCAGTTAATCCTATAATTTCTTTTCGACAGGGACAATATCAGCTCGCTTAGCAAGGGTGACAAGCTCTCTTCATGTCTTGTTTCATGCCAGAGCCTGGCTAATTGCGTCTTTGAGGGCTTCAAACCCATAAGGTTTTCCCAGAAAAGACTGTGGACGTTCAGATTGCCATTCCTCCAGTACCCGCTCCTCGGTGTAACCACTCGCCAATATCACCGGTATACCAGGCTTAATCTTACGCAGAGTGAGTAAGGTTTCCTTACCATTCATGCGAGGCGTAACCATATCACTCAGTACGAAACGTATTTCGTCCTTGTGCTGCCGAAACACTTCCACAGCTTCCATGCCATCCTTAGCTCTGATAACGCTAAAGCCCAAGGTGGACAACATTACACTGGTCAGTTCGAGAACTGTCCTGTCGTCATCAACCAGCAGTACCTTACCTGTCTTGTTAATTCCCAGAGCGTCATTTTTTTCTGCCGTGGCTGAACAATTTCTTGCGCAGAAATCGGAAAAAAGAGGCGGAAGGTACTACCCCGACCTTGCCGGCTTTCAACCGTAACTGCGCCAAAGTGCACCTGTACAAGCCCTAAGACCACAGACAAGCCCATACCGCGACCATAGAGCCTAGTGGAAAAATATGGTGAGAATATCTCTTCGAGATCCTTATCGTCAATCCCGCAATCATCGTCCCGCACTTCCAGACAGGAGTATAATTTGTCTTCTTGAGCGAACGGACCTTATTGCTGAGACTCCCAGACGTCATTTAAAATCCTGGATAACCAATGGACCATGGGCAGAGTTGGAAACGCTTTCTGGGGAGGTGTCTGGAAAAAGTACCTTTCAGATCGAGTATAATCTTAACTGACTCAGGCTCTCGTGAAACTATATTCTGATCTTCCAGGGAGAGCTTAATACTCTTTCTGGGAGCCCACTGTGGGGCGCTGATCTCCAATGCTTACCTCCTTCCTATACGTTTCCGATCATTGAGGTTCAGATAATAGCAATAAACATTTGAATATTAATGCTTAGTGTCTCCTTTATATTTTCAATAAGGCTTCAATAAGGAGATAAAGAATGTATAAAGGTGACTCCGTCATAGCTAATCACCCGGATAGCATGTCTAATAAGTTAATTCGGCTATATGGTATTGTTCAAGAAATCACTAAAGCAGGCGTGGCCATCAAAATGGCAGACGGCTCCTTGGTTTTGCGCCCGTTTAATTCAGTCGCGGTCTACATCCAACCACCAACGAACTGGCAGGATCTATACGAGGAACAGCAAATCGAGTTCGTTCAGTCAAAACACCCAATGATACGAAGAGCTTCATATGCAAAGCATTAGAGTTCTTGATAAAAACTGCTTTTCCTCTATTTGCTAAATTAATAGCAAATAACAGGTTAGGCTTTTAATTCTGGATTACAGTGAGTACAAACTAATAATTCCTGAAAATCAGTGTCCAGATCCCCTTTTTCCAGGAGTTTCTGGGACCAGCTCTATTAAGAAGCTCCCTTCTCTCAATATTTTGCCCTATCACTCTGCTTTGTCAGGGGTGTCGTCTGAGAGTCTATGACTCGACAGCATTTCAAGGATATTCACCAAAATGGCCATTTTGGTTCGATGTGAACTATGATAGGGAGGCTGGATGCTTTTGGGGGAAAGATGATAGAAAAGGAGAGCAATGATTTACCATGGTGAATCTGCAGGTTGCAGTTGCTGGTCAGGCCGCAGTGAGCGGAGTTTGTTCTTTAAATATCTTTAGTTCACAAATATAAGCCTTGATACTAGATGGTGCATACCTATAGTTTATTGACTATTGAGAGTTGAGGTGAAGGTGATTACAGGACTCGGAGGGACAAGAGCATGGAAAAGGCATTTCTGGATGTTTTTGATGATATCCTGGGTTCAGTTCGAGAACCATTGGTTATACTTGACGCTGACCTGAGAGTGGTCAAAGCCAATAATGCCTTTTACACCATTTTCGCTGTCAAACCAGAAGCGACTTTGGGCAACATTATCTATGATCTTGGCAACCATCAATGGGATATACCAAAGCTGAGAGAGTTACTGGAAACCATCCTGCCCCAGAATACCATTTTCAATGATTTTGAAGTGGAGTACACCTTTGAGAATATCGGTCTCAAAATATTAAACCTGAACGCCAGAAGAATCTATGACAAAAAAAACAAAACTCGTTTGGTTCTTCTTTCCATAGAGGATGTTACAGAACGGGAATATTACAAAAGGCATCTTGAAGAAATTGTCGCTAAACGCACAGCCGAACTCAGGTTGTCACGAGAAAAAGCTGAAGTGAGCAGACACCTCGCCGAGACTGCTCTAGAGGAAATTAAAAAACTAAAAGACCAGCTGGAAGCTGAACGGGCCTATCTCCAGGAAGAGATCAAACTGGAATACAATCATGGCAATATCATTGGGAAAAGTGATGAGATAAACTATGTTCTCTATAAGGTTGAGCAGATTGCCGCAACAAGTACCAGTGTACTGATTCTAGGAGAAACAGGAACAGGCAAGGAACTCATTGCCCGGGCAATACACAACCTCAGTGGGAATAAGGACCGGGCCATGGTCAAGATGAACTGCGCTGCTCTTCCTGCAAACCTGATTGAAAGCGAACTGTTTGGTCATGAGAAGGGCGCATTTACCGGGGCCCATTCCAAAAGAATTGGGCGATTTGAAATTGCCAACGGCACAACCTTATTTCTCGATGAAATTGGCGAATTACCACTTGATTTGCAGCCAAAACTACTCCAGGTAATTGAAACTGGCAAGTTTGAGCGATTGGGCAGTTCTGCTACGAAAGAGGTAAATGTCCGGATTATAACCGCCACCAATCGCAATCTGGAGGAGGAGGTCAACAAGGGGCGATTCCGGGAAGATCTCTGGTACAGATTGAATGTTTTTCCCATTACCCTGCCGCCACTGCGCGACCGGCTAAGTGATATCCCGCTTCTGGTTAATCATTATATTAACAAGATTTCTCGGCGGTTGGGCAAGGTCATTGATGTTATTCCAGCAAACGTCATGACGACCCTGCAAAGTTATCACTGGCCAGGTAATGTGAGGGAACTTGAGAATGTTCTTGAGCGGGCGGTAATCAACACTTCGGGCTCAAAGTTATACCCTATAGACGAGTTGAAAAAGCCATTCAAAGACTTTGTTGCAAATAAGAAAACACTGGAAGCCGTTGAAAAAGATTACATAGTCAGGGTACTGGAACAGGTCAACTGGAAAGTCAGCGGCAAAAACAGTGCAGCCGAAATTCTTGGGCTAAACCGCAGCACCTTGCGCGCCCGTATGCGTAAACTGGGCGTTCAAAAACCATTGCTTTAACGTTCTGGAAAATAAACCGCACAGAGGGTTCAAGCCCATAAATCCCATCAAGATATTGACGACTATCACAATGATCGCAGCTGATAACTAGCTATCGCTTTGCAAGATTTGCCTTGCACTTTCATAACCTTGCCCAACCTCTGCAACAAATCCCACCTACCATTTCAGCTGTTGTTCGCTGACCAGGTGTAGAAAATTCATCAGCCTTCATCAGGCAATCATATTTTTTCTCCCATCTTCTGCCAATGTGATCATGAAAGGTCATATATGGCCGAATGGTTAAATAAAACCTCACAAGGGAGATGGCTAATCTTTTTCACAACCCTGCTGTTAAAATATATCATGGCATATCAATATGATGAACACCTAGTATAGGTGAGAGGATCGGGGCACAAAGATTGCTTTATGTATAGGGAAGGGTTCAAAAACAATGAGACACAATGATTTGGTTACCTTTATTCGACAAGTCTTTATTGAAATTCCTGCAGATCAACTGCAAACGTACCATTTTTAAGGAGGCACATCATGCAATTAACACTTGAAGAACTCAAAGCAGCGATTCTAAAAAAAGCTGAGACATCACCTAAAGCCCAGCTCTACATTAAAGATTTCTATAGTTGTGATCCTGAAACAAAGCCGCGTGTCCTGAAAAATGCAGCAAATGATCTCGTTAAAGAAGGCAAGCTTATGTTTTGGTCTTCTGGATCAACAACTATGTATGCGCTGAAAAACCGGATTAAAAATGAGGAGTCTATCGGAGGAATTTAATCCCCCTGACAGAAAAGAGACTCCAGCGGCTTCGTGTTAATCTTGGAATCAGCCAATTTGATCAGCCTTTTGAACTGGAGTAAGAGCATGAAAAAACACAAAGAGTTTAAACAGAAGTTAGAAGGCGACATGGTCCGTCTTGAGGCTGAATTGACAAGGTTCAAGATTCGCGGAATGGGTTTTACCGCTAAAGCGAAAGACAGTCATGACGAGCTTGTTGATCAGTTGGAACTAAAGATTGACGAAATTAACGACAAGCTGAGTAAGTTCGAGCAAGTCGACGAATCTCTGTGGGAGGATTTACAGGAGGATATTGAAAACAGCTGGCGAGCGCTGCAGGCTGCACTTCTAGATGCAACCGAAACGTTCAAGACAGAACCAGGCGTGGCAGATGCTCACGGAGGAGATGATGGTCCCTTCCCCTATGGCGAAGGCTTGAGCGGACGCTCTGTTGGTAAAGAATAATTCAGAACAGGAGCAGGTATCATGGGAGACAAAGGCGGCAAAAAAGACAAAGCCAAGAGTCAAAAGCAGAGTAAACAAAAACAGAAACAAAAACAAAAAGGAAAACTTGAAAAACAGCCGAAGATGGGTCCGATCTTCAGCACAGATCGCTAGGCCGCAGCACAGAGGTACTTTCTTTGCATATTGCCGGCGGATCACACTGTTCATTGAAACTGGTCACGTGCTTCGCACTTTTACTCACCTACCTGAAGCAGCGACAGTTTACCCTTGTCTACACGGCGTCAGGTATGCATACCAACCATATCAGGTGGAAGAATATGAAATCAAAGATACCGAAGAACATGAAAGAAGCGAATCCAAATAGCAATCGTTTCAGGATGCCCCGTCCATAGTGAAATACAAGCATCTGACCTTCATCTATACACCCTTATGGTGAGACCAATAGCCGGGCCTCTGCTGGTGATTCCACGACAGATATTGGAACCAATCGAGGATGATTTGAGGGTGACAATCGGATAAGCAGATGGCTCAGTTGGCGTGAAGTGGGCTATCAATCGTTATTTGCGCTAAACGCTTTGTGCAATCCCGAGTAAATGCAAGTGAACTGAATTCTTTTGGTGCAAATACTCCCTTGATACTTCTACTGAACCGAAGGGTTCTGGGCAATTTTATATCCTCAATCGCAATACCACAGTATGGAATACAAAGACTATTATAAGATACTGGGAATCTCAAAAGATGCCACTCATGATGACATACATCGAGCCTACCGAAAACGTGCGCGCAAATACCATCCCGATGTCAACAAAGCGAAAGATGCCGAAGCTAAATTCAGAGAGATAAACGAAGCCAAAGAGGTACTGCAGGACCCTGAGAAGAAAAAACTCTATGACACCTACGGCCGAGACTGGGAACAAGCCGGCCAACAGTCGCCTCCACAATGGGGTCAGAATGCAGGGGACGGCAACGGCAGGTATTCGCAGTACTACAGACATTTCAGCAATGGCGAGACACATCAGGAAACGGATGATTTCAGTGAGTTTTTCAAGAATCTGTTTGGCGGTGAGTCCTTTCGGGGGGCATCGGGAGGAAGAGGGGACTTCTTTAGTGCGCCAGGAGAATCGCATGAGGCTCAAATTCAAGTCGAATTACGCGATGTCTTCCATGGTGCAACAAGAACCATAAAATTCCAGGTATTTAAGGCATTTGCTGATGGCCAAGTGAAGCCTCATGTAAAAAAACTCCAGGTGAAAATACCAAAGGGGATCACAAACGGTTCTGTAATTAGGCTTGCTGGTCAGGGGGGAAAAGGAATCGGGGGTGGTATCGACGGCGATCTGTTGCTCACGGTGACTGTTTTACCGGATCCCGACTTTCATGTGGTCGGACACAATCTGCATACATCAATTGGTGTCTCCCCTTGGGAAGTTATCCTTGGCGCAAAAATTCCGATAAAGACAATCGATGCCAATGTAAATCTTATCATTCCAGCCTATTCTCAGAACGGGCAACGGTTCCGCCTCAAAGGCCTGGGCATACCGAAGAAAGGAGACGCTGCCGGAGACATCATCATTGAAATCGACATCCGGCTTCCTCAGTCACTGAGCGATGAGGAAAAACGACTCGTTGAGGAATTATCCCGGATATCAAGTTTCAACGCCAGAAATGAGCAGAAGAGGCCAAAACGTTATGCAAAAATATGATCTGGTCATATATGGCCAGCACCTCAATAAAAGGCTGATAACAATCGACGAGCTTGGCCGGCTAGTCGGGCGACACCCCGACATATTGCGCAAATATATAACCTACGGTTTAATTGATCCTGACATTGAGGAACCCGAGCCTTTATTTGAAGATTGCATTATTGCAAGGATAAGAAAAATTGAGCGATTAAAAAGAGATCTAGGCCTCAATTTAGCGGGATGTGGCCTGGTGATGGACCTGCTTGAACAGATATCTGAGCTGGAATCACAACTGGAGCGCATTCATCGCTTTGGCTCCAGATGAATTATTCATCGAACAATTCAAAACCCTATCCTGAGTTTGATTATCTGAAAAAAACAGCAGAATTATCGGACACCCAATATTGATCGCAATAATACAGCCCAACCTGATAAAAGTGCTCTCCAGGAAATAGGTTGTTTGTGATTGCTCAGTCCGCAACACGGATAGAAAAATCATGCTGATACCCCCTCAGACAAGACTTTACCGGTAAGTCATATCTGGCAGAGGTGGCTGAGCCAAAGAAAAATAACTGAAAGTAAAAGATGGCTCAATGGCAGATTAATCTGCATAATAAACCCATATTTGACCAATTGGTTCAGTATGACCGTTTGATTAGACTCTTTTCGCTTACACTAGCCTTTTCTTAAAGCTAATTCCCCTTCAATAACAGCGGCATAGAGATGACTTTTAAGAAGTATGCAGACTGGTGTGAAGATTGCTCTGTATAAATAGAAAAATAGAACAAAAGTAGTCCAAGTTTTCCCTCGCCGATATTTGATGCATCCAAGATCTATCTAACTCAGGCCGAGGATCATACCTGGGAGAAGCTCAAGGTTGCTGTGAAGGATGCACAGGGTGCTTTGCAGGATTCTTTGGATGATACTATTTCCACCTTTGATGGCAAGCATTGAGCGGACCTTTTTTCTCCAGAAAAGTAGTAAAACTAAGGGACAGAAAGCTATGATTATTGTCAGAACAGTTCTCAGCACTCCACCCGGAGAAGCAGAAAGAAGTTATGCAGACACTTCTCTCCATGATTGAGCCACCAGCAAACGGCAATGGACTGCTCAGTTACGGTATCTATCACGATATCGAGGATACCACTGTGTTTAGGTTGATTTCAGAATGGGAAAAGCCGTCAAACATGTGAATGTCCATTTGAGTTCAGACAGGTTTGGCATAGTGACTTGGCACGAGAAGTTTGCTCTGCAAACCGATCGATATTCAGATTTTAACCGTCACCCATGTGGAAGGGATGGATGCTGTGAGAAAAGTAAGGAGGAAAACTGAAGAGTGAGATTCATCCCGCAACGAAAACAATCTTTAAGGAGCTGTATGGAGTCTGCTGCAATGAATATCCTTCTTATCTACCCCAAATTCCCGGAGACCTTTTGGTCATTTTCCTATGCCTTGAGTTTTATTGGAAAAAAAGCCGCCTTCCCGCCGCTCGGTCTGCTTACCGTGGCAGCTCTTTTGCCGGAAGAGTACCATAAGCGGTTGGTCGATCTCAATGTTCGGAAATTACAGGATGAGGATCTTTTCTGGGCTGATATGGTTTTTATCAGCAGTATGGCAATTCAGCGGGATTCGGCAAACACCGTCATAACTCGCTGCAGGGATCTACAGATAAAAGTGGCGGCAGGCGGCCCACTCTTCACCTCGGAACCGGACCAATATCCCGAGGTTGATTATTTAATCCTCGATGAAGCTGAACTGACACTTCCGCCTTTCCTGGCGGATTGGCGGAAAGGAACAACGAAGAGAACCTATCGGGCCACGCATTTCTGTGATCTGAAGTCGACCCCGCCGCCACAGTGGAATCTGGTGGAGGTGAAGCACTATGCCTCCATGAACATTCAGTTTTCCAGGGGCTGCCCTTTTGACTGCGAGTTCTGCAATGTCACCGCACTTTTCGGTCGACGTTCACGAACCAAAACCTCACAACAGATAATAACAGAGTTGGACCATATATATGCCACAGGTTGGCGCGGCAGTATTTTCTTTGTTGACGATAATTTTATCGGTAACAAAAAATATTTGAAGAACAGCCTGCTTCCAGCAATAATCGAATGGCGACAAGACAAAAAAGGCTGCGTGTTCTTTACCGAATCCTCGATAAACCTCGCCGATGATCCCGAACTTCTCGACCTGATGGTACAAGCCGGATTTGATTCTGTCTTTATCGGTATTGAATCGCCCGATGAGATGAGTCTTGCCGAGTGTCACAAACACCAGAACAGAAACCGCGACCTCCTTGAAAGTGTCAAACGTATCCATCGCTCTGGAATACAGGTGATGGGCGGGTTTATCGTGGGTTTTGACTGCGATCTGCCGTCTATATTCGAAAAACAGATCGAATTTATCCAGAAAAGCGGGATAGTAATTGCCATGGTCGGCATGCTCCAGGCTCCTCCCGGAACACGCCTGTTTGAACGGCTCAGTCAGGAAAGCCGCATCGCCAGGTACTTCTCCGGAGATAATGTTGATGGAACCACCAACATCATTCCCCGCATGGGAATTGATACCCTTTTGGGGGGGTATCAGTCAATTATGAAAAACATCTATTCACCTGCAAACTATTACCGTCGGATCAGAACATTGCTCCGCGAACTGAAGTCACCAGCGGCCACGATGCCGCTCAATATGCAGCGATTCCTCTCCTTTTTCCGGGCTGCACTGCGTCTTGGTCTGCTGGGCAAGGAACGTTTTCATTACTGGCACCTGATGCTCTGGACCCTGCTTCGCAGACCGAGACAATTTGCCCTGGCGGTAACCCTTTCGATATACGGGCATCATTACCGAAGAATCTGCGAACGCTATATTTTTGAAGACCAAAACTAATTTCGGCAAGATGACAGGAGAGAAGAGGATGATCTCTGAACGTAAACGAATAGCGGCTCAATTCCGTTCAGAGGTGGAAGGCAGAAGTGCCGAGATTCTCGGTGAAATGGAAAAAGAGCTTCGTCAGATCCGCTCAGAGGGTTATCGCAGTGTCCAGGAAATCCAGAGAAAAGCTGATGCCGGTGCCACACGCATTTATGGCACGGCGTATAATGAGCAGCCAGAGTTTTACGCCTTCTTGCGTACCCTTGAGAGCTACAAGGAGAAGACCAACAAAAACTCGGTACTCATCCTGACAACGGAGAGCTATTTTTATCAATACATCAAGAAAGCTTTTCCAGAGAAGGTACAGGCTCCTCGGGGACTGTTTGGTGCGCAGTGACCCGTTGACCCAGACAATTGAGAATTTGAAACGGTCTGGATGAACTTTCACACCTGTAGATGAGAGTAATCCCCAAACTCCTGAATTGGCCGACCGGAAAAGACAGCAGCTTTGTACAGAGCAGACTGCTGATGAAGCATGCGGACTCCAACGCACTTATGAGGGGCACTATGGGGCTTACCACACTGATTGGATATTATGCAGATAAGGGTGAAGCCCTTCATGCATTTGAAGGACTTATCGCAAAGGGTTGTGGCAAGGGTCTTTTTCTAATACATAAAGGTTTTGATGGCGAAACATCGCAAACGCGCCATTCTCTTTTTCGCCGTCCTCCCGTCCTTGTTTACACTGCAATTATATGCGCACTACTTACAGGTGCTCTTCCTCTCGCCGTCCACTGGTTCAACCTATCATCTGTAAATAACTTTTTTGGGCTGCCGTTTTACCTGAGCGCATGTACTTTTGTTTTACTGGCAGGCCTGGTCTGGCTAAAGCAATTTCAAAATATTGTAAAATCAGCCACATTGACTGAGCATCTTCAATTGCTTATACCCGGAGAGTCAGCCCTGATACTTCAGGCACCGCTGGATTCCCTAAATTCCTCAGTTACTTTTCTGCATCAGAGAAACGATGTCCCTCCTTCACTCTTTATACTCCATCCAATACATGAGCGACGTTCTCACCCACGATCAGTTGGAACGCTCTTCTCACCTGCACAGATTGCTGAGTACGCTTTTCATTTTGCTCGCAAACAAAAGATTGATCCACAGCTGCAAAGTGGTACCGAACTCCTTAAAAGGTTAAAAGCATCAAGCAAATGGGTAAAATCTGCCTGCGCTGATCTTGCGACGGCAAGAGGACTCGAGCAAAAAGCCACCCTGGCCGCCGACTGGATACTTGACAATGAATATATCCTTGAACGAAACACCAGAGATGTCCTGCGCAATCTGCCTCAACGCTACTTCCGGCAACTGCCGGTGCTGGCCTCAGACCCTTTTCGAGGAATGCCGTATATCTACGGACTGGCCAAAAATCTGGTTTCCCATACCGAACTGCGTCTCGATAGAGACAACATCCTGGCATTTATTCAGGCATATCAAACGGAGCATGTGCTGACGATCGGCGAATTATGGGCAATTCCGCAAATGCTGCGTATCGCTCTTGTTGAAAGTATCCAGAATATGGTGATCGCTGCCATGGAAGATCTGCGACAGCTTTGTTTGGCTGACTTCTGGGCCAACCGTATAATTGCTGCAAATCAACAGGACTCCAACACCCTTTTCAGAGTCCTGGCCGAGCTGTCGAAACAGGAAACGCCACCCAGCCCGTATTTCAGCGCCCAGTTGGTTGGCCTTCTCTATGATGAACCTACAGTGTTGTCGCCGGTGCAGAGCTGGCTTGAGCGCGCACACAATAAACCACTCCACGATCTCAATTTACAGGAACAGAAACGGCAGACTCGTGAGCAGATGTCCTGCGGCAATGCTTTCACCAGCCTGCGCCAACTGGCGCTTCTTGACTGGCGTGAGATGTTTGAGAAGCTCAATCGGGTTGAGCAGATCCTCCGCAAGGATCCTTCAGGAAGCTATAGTATGATGGATTTTGCCACCCGCGACCGTTGTCGCCAGGCAGTCGAGGAACTTGCCTGTAATTCGGCACATTCAGAGGAACAGATTGCCAATCGTGTTATTAAACTGGCATCTCATTCAGCCCGTCAATCAACAGATGAACTGCGTGGCCATGCATGCAGCTGGCTGATAGGTGAAGGAAGAACAGAGCTTGCCGGCCAGCTTGGCTGCAGGGAGAGTCTGCGTCACCGAATCCTTTCATGGATCTATAAGCATCACACTCCAGGCTATCTCCTGGCAGTGAGCGCTACCCTGATTGTTCTCACAGCCTTAATTGTAGGATTTGGCCTCCCCTCCACATTGCAACCTTTCTCGTACCGGCAGATAGGATTTAGCCTTATTTTTATACTTCTTGTCTGTATATCCTTAAGCCAGCTGGCAATTGAGGCAGTCAACTATCTTGTCATGCGATTCCTGCCTCCCCGCTGCCTGCCGAAGATGGATTTCCAGGACTCGGGCATTCCAGATCATTTTCGAACGTTGGTGGTTGTTCCTGTCATGCTGACGGATGAGGAGACCATTGAACGAGAAGTTGAAAAACTGGAAATCCGGTATCTGGCCAACAAGGAAACCAATCTATTTTTCAGTCTGTTCACAGACTACACGGATGCAGACACCCCTGAACGAAATGACGATGCAACTCTTTTGCAGAAGGCTGTTGCAGCTGTTGAATCGATGAATGTGCGCCATGGCAGCGGTCATTTTTTTCTTTTTCACCGTGAGAGAAGGTGGAGTGAATCTGAACAAAAATATATCGGTTGGGAACGAAAACGCGGCAAACTGGAAGAACTCAACAGCTTCATTGACGGAACCAGGCTCGAGAGTGCGCCTCCTCTGGTTCATGTTGGAGAGCCATGGCAGCTGACCGACGTCCGCTTTGTCATCACCCTGGACAGTGACACCCGCCTGCCCCATTCAACTGCCAGAAGATTGGTGGAGACCCTTGCCCATCCCCTCAACCAGCCTCGTTTTGATGCGACCGGTAACCTCAAAGCAGGATCGTATACCATCATCCAGCCCCGGGTGAGCCCGACCCTTGAAAGCTCAAGCCAATCTCTGTTTAGTCGGCTGTTCAGTGATCCGGTGGGAATTGACCCATATTCAGCGGCAATTTCAGATGTCTATCAGGACCTGAGCGGAGAAGGCAGTTATCAAGGCAAGGGAATATATGAGGTACGCACTTTCAATCGCTTACTTTCAGCTCGTTTTCCCAAAGAACGGATTCTCAGTCATGACCTGATTGAAGGTGCTTATGCCCGGGTTGGACTGGCAAGTGACATAGAACTCTTCGATGATTTTCCCTCTCAGTACCAGACATACATTAACCGCACCCACCGCTGGGTCCGTGGTGATTGGCAGATCGCAAGCTGGATATTTGGTGGTGTTCCGCTGGCAGGCGGTAAGCATGGCAAGAACCCGCTCTCTGCCCTTAACCGCTGGAAGATTTTTGATAATTTGCGACGCAGCCTGGTCCCTGCAGCGACGGTTGGGCTGCTCGCCTCTGCCTGGCTTATTTCGCCTAGAACGGCAGGAGTTGTCACTCTGGCAGTTGGACTCCAACTTTTTTTTCACGCCTTCTCGCACCACCTAACCTTGGCGACCAGCGGCGAGAATTTAGGACACTTTTCTCTCCCCAAACTGCTGCATGATCTGCTCCTTGCTTGCACGAATGCTGCCTTTCTGCCGAGCCAGGCAGCAATCTCTGTTGATGGCGCTATTCGGGCCTGCTACCGTTGCCTGATTTCAAAGCGTCATATGCTCAAGTGGAAAAGCGTCGGCACTGAGTGCTCTGCGCCCTGGTGGAAATCTCTGTTTGTTCTCACTTTTCTTCTGGGGAGCTTCCTTAGCCTGGTTTTGGGGATTGCTGTCTGGAAGGCGCGGCCGGAAAATCTTGTCTTCTCAATTCCCTGGTTGACTGCGTGGCTTTTTGCACCAGCCCTTGGCTGGTATTTCAACAGGGAATTTGTACCCCGCCTGGCAACCTATCGGCTAACCGAGAACGACAATCGTTTCCTGAGAATTGTGGCCAGAAGAACGTGGCGCTATTTCGAAGTCTTTGTCAATGAAAAGACTTGCTGGCTGCCGCCAGATAATTATCAAATCGCTCACCAGGACAGTCTTGCCATGCGCACCAGTCCCACCAACATCGGTTTGTGGATGACAAGTCTTCTTGGTGCTTACGATTCTGGTTACCTCACCATAAATACAGTTGTCGACAGGCTGTTGAATACCATGGCAACAATCAATCGACTTCAGCGTTACCGCGGACACCTGTTGAACTGGTACGATACCACCACCTTGGCACCTCTTGAGCCTCGCTATGTTTCCACCGTAGACAGCGGTAATATGCTTGGTTGTCTGTGGACCCTGAGACAGGGTCTTGAAGAAATCATTCATACGCCACTTTTTGGGGCTGATGCCCTGGCTGGTTTGCTCGACACGATTGAAATGTTCAAAGAGGAATCGTCGTCGAAGAAAATTTGCAGCGAATTTCAGAAAATAGTGGATGAGCATCTTGATGACCGGAAAACCCCTCCGACTCTTCTTGATCTTATCCGCCTGCAACGATCGATGGAGGCGCATAGCAGCTCTTTAGCCACTATCGCAGAAACAGAAGGCTGGGCAAGAGAGCTGCACGAGCAGATTGAGACCTGGACGAATAATAGAAAGCGCTATCTCTCATGGATCGAAATCCTCGCAGAAAAATCAGAAAAAGAACTGGCGTTTCTGGGTTCAGAGTTTATTGCCGCTATCCGTCAAGATCTGCAAGAGGCACCGTCACTGGCAACCCTTGCCTGCGGCAGGATCGACTCCATGATGCTGCTCAGACAACTCCGTGAAAGATCGACAACAATCCCGACCCCGCTCTCAACATGGCTGGACCGTGCCACGGAGGCCTTTGCCACAGCTCAGTGGCTGGCTGGTGAAACCCTGGGACAGGTTGAACGCCTGATTGCAGAAATTGGTGATCTGTCAGCGGAGATGAAGATGGATTTCCTGTATGATAACAGGCGCAGACTCTTCGCCATTGGTTACAATGTCTCCACCAATAGTCTTGATACTTCACGCTATGATCTCCTGGCCAGTGAGGCCCGTTTGGGCAGTTTTATAGCCATTGCTCGCGGCGACGTCCCGGTTGAGCATTGGTTTGCCATGGGCCGTCTCTATGGCGCGGTCGGTCTAAAAAGGGTATTGCTCAGCTGGACTGGTACCATGTTCGAGTATCTGATGCCGCTTCTGTTTCAGCACTCCTATCCCCATTCACTTCTCGACAAGGCTGCTCGGCAGGCTGTCTCCAATCAGATAGCCTTCGGGAAACGACATGGCGTGCCTTGGGGTATTTCCGAGTCGGCTTATGCCAATCTTGATCTGAACAAAACCTATCAGTACAAAGCCTTTGGTGTTCCCTCTCTCAGTCTGAAAGGAGGTTCGGAGGATCAGTTGGTTGTTTCTCCCTATGCAGCTCTCCTGGCGCTCAATATAGCGCCAGACGAGACCGTCAAGAACTTAAAAAGGATGGCGGAAGTCGGCCTGCTTGGTGACTATGGTTACTACGAGTCCATGGATTTCAGCCGCCAGACACAACGGCATGGTAAACGCGGCATAGTCGTTGAAGCCTATATGGCCCATCACCAGGGGATGGCCTTCTTGGCTTTGACCAACTTTCTTCACCAAGAGCCTTTCTGCCGCCGCTTTCACAGTGATCCACGGGTGCGCGCTTTTGAACCCCTGCTCCAGGAACGCATCCCGTCTCTTCCTCCACTGCATCTTACACCGGCCAAGCACGGAGGACCTGCACTCCTTGGTGACGATGTCGCTTCGGCCGAGTACAGCTTATTAACGTTTCCTGATACCCAAACACCCAGGAGTCTGCTGCTCAGTAATGGCCATTTTTCCTTGATGGTAACCAACAGTGGTGGCGGCTACAGCCAGTGGAGGGATTTAGAACTTACTCGCTGGCGATCCGACCAGACCTGTGATGGCATCGGAACATGTTGCTATCTATACGAACCCAAGGGCGATCATCTCTGGTCCACCACCTATCACCCGGTGGGCGGAGAAACTCAGGACTATTCAGCAGAGTTTACCCTTGATCGTGCCGTGTTTCGGTCTACCTTTGATGATCTTAGTAGCGAGATGGAGGTAGTCGTATCCCAGGAAGACGATGTTGAACTGCGCCGAGTCACCCTGGTCAACCGATCCTCCCGTACTCGCACGCTTGATCTGACCAATTATGTTGAGCTTTCCATGGCACCTCACAACGCAGACCGCCAGCATCCAGCCTTTAACAAACTATTTATCCAAACGGAGGCGCTTGCAGAAAAACAAATTCTTCTTGCCAGCCGACGTTCGCGAAGCACTACTGATATTTCTTTGATTGTCGCTCATTGTATGCAATTCAATAGCAATGGAGATGATTTATCCTCACCTCCAGCCTGGCAGTTTGAGACCGACCGGAAGCGATTTATCGGCCGTGGCCACACACTGGCCAATCCCATGGGAGTCAGGCAAGATCTCGGCGGCAGCGAGGGTTTTGTCCTTGACCCTGCATTGATTGTAAAGCAGCGGGTCACCCTCAAACCTGATCAGCAAGCCCAGATTACCTTGTTTCTGGCTGTTGCTGAAACCAGGGAAGAGGTGTTGCTGCTGGTAGATAAGTATAGTGACTCTTCTGCCATAGAGCGAGCCTTCGACTTTGCCTGGCGTTCAGCTCAGCTGCAATTGCAGGTGCTGCAGATCCAAGCAGATGAGGCCCGCAGGTTTCAGCAGCTGGCAGCTCACCTGCTGTTTCCAAACAAGCTGCTGCGTGCCCCTGGCAATCGGTTGCTGGAAAACCGCAAAGGCCAGTCAGGCTTATGGCCCTATGGAATTTCCGGAGATTTGCCGCTGGTTCTCGTTACCATTGGGGAGGTCCGCGACCTCAGTCTGGTCCGCCAGATGCTTCAAGCCCATACATATTTGCGAATGCAGGGTCTATCCACCGATCTCCTGATTCTTAACGAAGAGTCAGACGGATACCGGCGACCACTGCAGGAACGACTGGAGCAGATGATCCAGGTCTATGCACTGAAGGCTGTATCCGATCGTGGCGGCAGCGTCTACCTGCAGCACTCGGCACAGATTCCGGAAGAAGATTTGAAACTGTTCAATAGTGTGGCATCTGTGGTGTTTCTTGCAGCACGCGGCACCTTGCCGCAGCAACTGGCCAGAGCAACGGAAGTTGTTGAGCAGTCAGAGAAGCTGGAAAAAAATCCTGGTTCTCGTGAGCCTTCTGCAGCACTCCCGTTTATGGAGCTGCATTATTTCAATAGTCTCGGAGGATTTACCCAGGATGGTTCAGAGTACGCAATTTACCTGGGCCCAGACATCAACACCCCCGCCCCATGGGTGAATGTTATCTCCAATCCTACCTTCGGTACAATGGTCAGCGAGACCGGGGCAGGCTTTACCTGGTTTGGCAACAGCCAACGCAATCGTCTGACTGGCTGGTCAAATGATCCGGTTATCGACCCTGCCTCTGAGGCACTCTATATTCGGGACGAAAAGAGTGGTGATTTCTGGACGCCCACTGCAGCGCCGATTCGGGAGCAGAGCGCCTATCGGGCACGGCATGGCGCAGGGTATACGGTTTTCGAACATAACAGCCACGGAATTGAGCAGGAACTTACGGTCTTTGTACCGGTTGATGATGATGGCGGGTTGCCACTCAAATTGCAGAGCCTCCGTCTTATCAACAGCTCATCCAGAGTGCGGAGACTTTCACTGACCTATTATGTGGAGCTGACCCTTGGTGAAAATCGTGAAACATCACAGATGCACATCGCAACCACATGGGATAAGGACAGCCAGAGCCTCATGGCCAGGAATTCTTATCATCCCGATTTTCCAGAGCAGATTACCTTTGTGTCCCTTTCTCCGCAGGCAGAGAGCTTTGGCGGCGATCGTAATGCTTTTATTGGCAGAAATCGCTCTGTTGCGGCCCCGGCAGCGATGGATTTTGTAGATCTCTCTGGGCGAACCGGTGCTGGGCTGGACCCCTGTGCGGCCCTGCGCGTCACGGTGGAGATAAAACCGGGCGAAGTGCGGCGCATAACCTGCATGCTCGGTCAAGCCGGATCAGTCGAGGAGGCACGGGAGCTGGTTATGAGCTTTCAGGGGGACGCATCTTTTGCAGAAGCCTTTAAAAAGACGGCATCCTGGTGGAATGAGCTCTTGGGAACCTTTGAGGTGCAGACTCCGGAACTTGCAGTGAACCTTCTGGTTAACCGCTGGCTTCTTTACCAGAGTTTAAGCTGCCGTATCTGGGGGCGCTCCGGTTTTTACCAGTCCGGCGGCGCGTTTGGTTTTCGCGATCAACTCCAGGATGTCATGGCTTTTCTCCATGTGCGTCCTGAAATTGCCCGTCGGCAGATCCTCCTTTCGGCCAGCCGTCAGTTTCTTGAGGGTGATGTGCAGCACTGGTGGCACGAACCTGCCGGTGCCGGGATTCGCTCGCGCATTTCCGACGATCTCCTCTGGCTCCCATATGTTGTCGCTCAATATGTATTCGCAACCGGTGACAAGGCTATTCTCGCTGTCGAGGTGCCCTTTCTTAAGAGCCCGCAATTGGAAAATGGTCAGCATGAGATTTTTTCTAACCCGGAAGTCTCTTCCGAAAAGGCCAATCTCTTTGAACACTGCAGGCGTGCTGTTGACCGAGGTCTGACAAAAAGTTCCCTGCACGGTTTGCCGTTAATCGGCACAGGCGACTGGAACGACGGTATGAATCTGGTCGGTGCCGGGGGAAAAGGAGAAAGTGTCTGGCTGGCCTGGTTCCTCTGCGATGTACTGAAAAAAATGGCAGAACTGGCGGAACTTTTAGATATGGAGGAACTGAGCCAAAGCTACATCAAAGACAGAGAGGTTCTGGCCCAGCGTGTTGAGGAAACGTGCTGGGATGGCAAATGGTATTTACGGGCCACATTTGATGACGGTTCCCCTCTTGGTTCTCATCTGAGTAAGGAGGCTAAGATCGACTCCTTGCCGCAATCCTGGGCTTGGCTCTCTGGAGCAGCCGATCCGGCGCGGGCGGAGCAGGCACTGGAATCGGCCTGGGAGCATCTGGTCTTCAAGGATGAAAGGGTCGCACTGCTTTTTTCCCCCCCATTTGACAACACAGAGCCAACGCCTGGTTACATCAGGGGCTACCCGCCCGGAGTGCGCGAAAATGGCGGCCAATACACCCATGCAGCCCTTTGGCTGGCAATGGCCCTGGCGCGCGAGGGTGATGGCAACAGAGCGGCTGAGTTGCTGCGCCTCCTCAACCCCATCGAGCATGCCCGAAATGCTGAGGCCGTCTGGCACTATGGGTTGGAGCCATATGTTGTGGCAGCAGATGTTTACCGCCTTGCTGGGAAAATCGGCCAGGGGGGATGGTCCTGGTATACCGGATCGGCTGCCTGGATGTATCGCGCCTGGATTGAAGAGGTTTTGGGTCTACAGATAAGAGATGGCAGGATGATACTTCATCCCGTCTTTCCTGACAGCTGGCAGGGCTTCACACTCCGTTTTCAATACGGGGAAGCTGTCTATGAAATCAAGGTGGAAAACCCGAATAATTGCGGCAGTGGAGTCGACTCAATTACACTGGATGGCAAGACACAGACAGATGGTATCATCCTTCTGGAAAGGCACCCTGTCAAGCACCATGTCCTGGTCCGAATGGGGAGCGTTGAACCGTGAGAAAACGAGAGAAAGAAGCGCTACTCATTGCCTTCTTAAAGGCCAAAATCAAATATGAAAAACTTGGCGACTACCTTCTTCACCTGATTAAAGATGATCCGTCAGCACCGAAAAATCATTTTCATACAATTACCTATCGTATCAAGGAAGAAAAAAGATTTATTGAGAAAATAGAGAGAGAAAACAAAAACCTCAGCACTGGTCAATCACCGATTACCGTGAAAAATTTCCAGGATCGAGTGAGAGATCTTTTGGGGCTCAAGCTCATTTGTTTACGGTTGGCTGATATAAAAATACTCGAGGCATATTTCTATTATTTAGCTGAGGAGAATATTATCGAATTTATCGAAAAACCAGAGCTTAAGAGATCTTTTATTCTTCCGGTAGACCCAGGTGAGGAGAATGGCAACTCTGTTCTTCACTATGGAGGGTACTCTTCTGTCCATTACCAGATCAAATTGAGTGAAGGATTGACGGTGCCACTTGAGATTAAAGGGCTTCAGGCGGAGTTGCAATTACGGACGATTCTTGAGGAAGCCTGGGGTGAGATTGATCACAAATACCGATATGCTTATAGTCGGAGTGGTGTTGAACTCCCTGAATACATACACTCCGGATTCTATAATTTGAGTGCCTATCTCCAAGCAGCCGCCATGCAGGCAGAATATTTATGCCGACAGGTGGAAACGTATTCTCAAAACAAGAACAAGAAAACAAAGAGGAATAGTGACTTTTCACCTCCTTCTATCACTCATAAACTAGAAAATGGCCAGGCAGATAAGACCTATTCAGCCTCTCTCACGATGGCACAGCAAAGTCTGGAAAAAATTTTTGAATTTAAGCTGAAAGAGAGAACACTCATCTATATCCTGAAGCGATTCCAGGAAGTAGGATTAGCTCCTCAGCTTAAAACTGACATGCAAAAAATAATTCAAACAAAGCACTTAATGAAGTTTAGAGCTATTTTTTCTGAAATACTCGCCCGCGAACCTTTTGCAGATAAAGACAGAAGAGATGTCGATGTGATCAATGCTGTAAATTTCGCCCTGTTTCACGAAACACAGGGATCGCGGCTGGCAGTTGAAGGATTACGATCAGTTCTCAAATACAGGAAAGAGTGCTCTGGTTGGTGAGATTTCATGATCTGTCCCAAGCCAGGCACCACAAAACACGGATATCTTCAAATAAAATGTCGATGGAGCCAAATGCCGCAGGCGATATCTCATATACTTTCATTTCCATAAAATAATATTCAATTACCTGTCAAACAGATTGTACCCATTTTGTTTCTGATTTCTTTCCATCCGCCATCAGGACTTCGATATGTGGATGTCATTTGGCGTAATCGCCGAATGTCTGGATGCCCCTCAGCGCTGTAGGCCAAACGAGACCGTCCCTAAAAAGGTCACTGGCCGGCAGCGCTCCACGAGTAGCACCAGTTTTACCTAATCAGAACATCGCTTTATTTTCGCTCATTGAGAGGTTAATTTTACAGATGACAAAGTTAGCTGAGTGGCTGCTCTATTCTGGCTGCAATTATTTACGACCTTTCCTCCTCAGTCAATCACCGCGCAATGATGCCAACGTTTAGAGGCTGAGGGGTTTTCCTCTGTTAATTTCGGTTCCCGCTCGGTAACCTGACAGATAACTTGTTGACGCTGGTCACCCCATTATCCTGGTTGGTCGCTGGGCTTGCAGGTAAATGAGCCAGATTCCAATGCTCAGCGTTTGGCAATTGCTTTAATTCACTCAGAACCTGGTCATATTGAGATTCGTCCAATGGTTTGAATATATACCCTTGAGAGTAGTGGCCAGCAGGAGCCTGGCCAGAGAACTTTTGTTCTACAGAAAACATATATTGCAAAAGTGTTATTTCATTGGATCTTATTTGAATAGGAATTGATTTATTGAAATCAATTGTTTCAGAACTTACAGCTGCCACCCCTCCGCTTGGTGAACTAATTGATTTAATTGCATTAATCTTGTATTCTCCAGGAGGAAAACCATCTATGACGACAAATTTTCTATTTCCCGTTGGTACTGCTTTGATCTGAATGTTCGTTTTAGGACTATAGACAAATTCATAATAATAACCGTTCTGATATTGTGTTGTATTTCGAGAACTTATCGGGATTACCAGAATCCCATTATCATCAGAAGTAGGTACTGGTAGCTTTTGACTGCATGAAGAGATGTAGCACGTCACTAAAATCAATACTATCATCAGAGACAATCTTTTCATTGGTAACCTCCACAAATCTATCACTCCATTAATATCCCGACAGTATAAGCATCTTTTTTTAGGTTAAGTGATAATCTCCCATGGAACTCTCAGGGAAACAGTCTTTTGGATTTGTAACCGTTAGGTGGTACCCGCCCCTGCCGCTCAAAACGCTTAGCGCCAGAGGTCGTATGGCCGAGGTAAGGATTCAGGGAATACGAATAATTTTTATGAGACCGTCATATTGAGTCCAACTGGATAGAATCGACTGTCGTGATTTAAACGTAGCATAAGTGTATGTGTTCTGGACGTTCCAATAATTTATCACGGAAATGATATGATTAACATTAACCTATATGCAACCCATTGTGCATTGATTAGCCCGGGTAGAATGATTACTGAACTGATAAAAGGGTGAGAGAGATCTTGACTATAGGAGCACAATTTGCTCCATCAATTCAATGGAACAGGGGATCTATCATGGATACTGCAGCAGCATCTGCTTCCGGTCGGGAAGATCGCATAAACAAGCTGAAACGGGCCTTTGCCTATAATTTGTTCTACAAACAGGGAACGACCACCCAGAACGCCAGCCTGAATGATTTGTACCTGTCGGTGGCCTATACGCTCCGCGATCGAATGCAGCATCTCTTTGTCAATTCGGTGGAGGCTTTGCTGGAGAGAGACTCCAAGCTTGTCTGTTATCTCTCAGCCGAATTTCTCATGGGTCCGCACCTGCACAACAATCTGGTCAACCTCGGGTTGTATGACGAGTTTGCTCAAGCAGCGGAAGAGACCGGCCTGGACCTGAAAGAACTTATCGAGCATGAAGAGGAACCGGGGCTGGGTAACGGCGGCCTGGGACGCCTGGCGGCCTGTTACCTGGACTCGCTCGCCTCCCTGCAGATTCCGGCCATCGGCTACGGAATCCGCTATGAATACGGTATTTTTGACCAGGAAATCGTCGATGGCTGGCAGAAGGAGATCAGCGATCGATGGCTGCATCCCGGCAATCCATGGGAGATCAAAAAACCGGATTTTGCCTGTGATATCGGTTTTGGCGGTTACACCGAGGTGTACCAGGGGGAAGACGGAAACCGGCGAGTACGCTGGATTCCGGCTCGGGTTATTACCGGGATACCATACGATACGCCGGTGCCCGGCTACAAGGTAAATAACGTCAACCTGCTGCGCCTCTGGAGCGCAGAGGCACACACCTCTTTTGACTTTGAAGACTTCAACACGGGCGACTATTACGGCGCGGTGGAAGACAAGATACAGGCAGAGACTATCACCAAGGTGCTGTATCCCAATGATGAACAGTTCCAGGGCAAGCGATTGCGGCTGGAGCAGCAGTTCTTTTTTGTCTCCTGCTCGCTTCAGGACATGATCCGCATCCACCTGCGGCTCAACGCAGACCTGGACAACTTTTTTGACGGTTTCGCCGCCCAGCTCAACGACACCCATCCTGCCGTTGCCGTACCGGAGCTGATGAGGCTGCTGTTAGACGTGTATTCCTATGAATGGGACCAGGCGTGGGATATCACCTGCAAGACCCTGTGCTACACAAACCATACCCTGTTGCCCGAGGCCATGGAAAAATGGCAGCTTGACCTGTTTGGCTCACTGCTGCCGAGGCATCTGGAGATCATTTTCGAGATCAACCACCGTTTCCTTGAGTCGGTTCGGCTCAAGTACCCTGGCGACACCCCACGACTGGAGAGGATGTCGATCATCGAAGAGTCAGGTCCGCGCTATGTGCGAATGGCCAACCTGGCCTGCCTCGGATCAAAAGCAATAAACGGTGTGGCCGCCATGCATACGGACCTGCTGCGCAAGCACACCCTGGCCGACTGGCATTCCATGTACCCGGGGAAAATCCGCAATGTAACCAATGGAGTTACACCGCGGCGCTGGATTGCCGTAAGTAACCCTCGGCTTACCGGGCTGATTACCGAGGCGATTGGTGAGACATGGATCACCCATCTTGAAGAATTGCGGCACCTGGAAAAGCTGGCGGATGACGAGGCATTCGTGCAGGCCTGGGACAGGGTCAAGATGGATAACAAACAGGAGTTCGCCGACCTGATCCTGCGGCACGAAAACGTGGTCGTCGATCCCCGGGCAATGTATGACGTGCAGGTGAAACGTATCCATGAATATAAACGCCAGCATCTCAATGTCCTCCATATCATCACCCTGTACAACCGGATCAAGGCCAACCGAGACCTGGATATAACTCCGAGGCTGTTTGTCTTTGGCGGCAAGGCAGCGCCGGGTTATTTCATGGCCAAGCGGATGATCAAGTTGATCACCTCCGTTGGCCAGGTGGTGAACAACGACCCCGAGGTGCGTGAGCGTCTGAAAGTATTCTTTATTCCCAACTACAACGTCAAGATCGGCCATGTCGTCTACCCGATGACAGATCTCTCGGAGCAAATCTCCCTGGCGGGTAAAGAAGCCTCCGGCACCGGCAATATGAAGTTTTCCATGAACGGTGCCTTAACCATCGGCACCCTGGATGGCGCCAATGTGGAGATCCGTGAAGAGGTGGGCGCGGAGAACTTCTTCCTGTTCGGACTCAACGTCGAAGAAGTAATGGAAACTCAGCGTTCCGGCTACCGCCCGCTTGACTATTACAACAATAACGAGGAGCTGAAGTCCGTAATCGACCTGATTTCATCAGGCTATTTCTCCAATGGCGACCGCGAATTGTTTCGCCCCATCGTGGACTCATTGCTGCATGACGATCAATACATGCTTTTTGCCGATTACCAGGACTATATCGACTGCCAGGAGCGTGTAGACCAGCTCTACCGGGACAGGCAGGCCTGGACCAGGATGTCGATTCTCAATACGGCCCGCATGGGCAAGTTCTCTTCGGATCGTTCGATCATGGATTACAGCAGAAAGATCTGGGACGTCAAGCCGTTTCCTGTCGAGCTGAAATGGCAGCGGATTCCGGATGGTGGGGTGCATTTTGAGGCAATAACCCGGAAAAGTGAAAAGGGCGCTTTGTCTTGATGCGGTCTTGACGAGGCTGCGGTGATCTTTGCCATCTAATGCTGGAATGAATAGTCTTGAATGAACCTGCCGTGAAAACCGCGTGCTCATGAATCTGCTTTACGGCAGCAACCATTAAGATAATCAGGATAACAAAGGATAGTCCCTCTTCTTGGGTTCCGGTCTCGTTACAAGATGGTTGTGGAAATATCAAGATGAATATGGTGATGCTCCAATAAAATATAGAGGATGCTGTTGCTCAGTCCCTTTTCAGTATTAGATTTTCCTTAGCGCTACATGTACTCAAAATGTTTCATATTTTGCTCTATTCGCCTGAAATTCAGGCACTTGAAAGCCAAAGATAAAAGATCTATTGAGGAACTCCTGGCCGATAAATCTAACAAAATGAGGCATAGAAATGGATAATTTTAAGAATACAATTAACGATATCAAAAAAGAGATTGAACAAATGCGCGATGAAATCAATCTCAAAGCCCATCTTGGTAAAGCAGAAGCAAAAGATGAATTGAAAAAACTCGAAAAAAAATGGGATTCGTTTTTAACGGAACACAAACCGCTCACTGATGAGATTGAAAATACCGCTGAAAATACCGGTGCTGCACTTGCTGCTGTGGCTGATGAGCTCAAAGCCGGCTATAAAAGAATCCGGAAACTATTTTGATGAGGATATCAAGGCAAGATACCTCAAACAGTCTCGAGGATCTTGCAACTGATGCGGAGCGTTAAGAGAAGATTCCTGCAACATGGTCAAGCAATAACAAGCCGGAATGAGAGTTTGGCCGCAACAAACTCTCATTTCATTCAATACATCCTTATCGTTACCTTGAGACAAACGTGTTAATCAAATCTTTCAACATGACCGCAGCGGCTCCTACGGGTGAGCTCTTGCCGCCCATAACCGTGATTCCACCCATGGTGTCCGTATCATAGCTGATAGCTTTTTCAGAACCGTTAACTGATGCCAGAGGATGTGTTTGGTCCAGAGCTTTTGGACTAACACTCAACTTAAAAGAATCTCCTTCGATTTTCACTTCACCGATAAGTTTAATTTTCTCGATTTTTTATGCCCGCTGTAATGTCCTGCCTATCCTGACATAATCGAGCCTGGTATTTTATTTTTCTGAATCCAGGATTAATGAAAAATTGTCTTTAGTTTTAGTAGCATATTGATGATATACTACAATATGCTTATCTGAATGTTTACTTTTTGAAACACGGAGGCAGGTTTTTCATATTAAAAGAGCATGGACGAGGTGGTATGGGGAAAGATGAGTATCTGTCTGCCAAGGTGGATATTAGTTTATTGAAATCAAGATGGAACGAAAAGATTTCCGAGGAAGAGGGGAGTGCTCTAACCATCATGATTCGGCGGTTAAAGACCGATTGCAGAAAAGATAATTCAAACCGACCATTAAAGCTGGACTTAAGGGGAATATCCCTGCACCAGGAAGATTTGTCCGATCTCGATCTGTCCGGGTATGATTTCTCTTATGCCAATCTTAACTCCTCCAACTTGACGAGAGCAGTTTTCAGCTATGCAACATTTCACAGGACAAGCCTTGAACAAAGTATTCTGGACGAATGTGAATTTATCGGCTCTGATCTGAGCTCTGCACGTTTGAATGAATGCAGTGCAAAAAGGTGCGGATTTGGTGGAGCAGACCTGAGCCATACGAGTATTATCGGCGCCGATTTGAGTGGCGCAACCTTAAGCCGTTCAAAACTAATCAATGCGGATTTGAGGGCGTCAAATTTTAAAAATGCCCGACTATCGGAAGCGGATCTGTCAGGAGCGATTTTGACACGTGCAATAATGGTGGAAAGTGATCTGAAACATAGCAATGTGAAGGGTACAGATTTTGAGATGGCCGATATGCGCAGCTGCCGCTTGACGGGAATAAAAAACTTTAAACGGGCGAACTGGATTGGTGCTGACATCAGGGGGCTGGATTTAAGGGGAGCGTATCTTGTCAGACGGCATATTGCAGATGAGAATTATCTGTTTGAATTTCGATCTATTTCTCGTTTCCACAAGGCTCTTTATCTGGTCTGGCTGGTAACCTCTGATTGTGGAAGGAGTCTTCTGCGATGGTTTGCATTCCTGCTCGGTGCCACCCTGACCTTTGCGGCCATTTATGCGTTAGTGGATATAGATTATGGTGACTATGTGACTCCCTTTTCACCCATATATTTCAGTTTTGTTACTTTGACGACACTGGGGTATGGAGATGCGCTTCCTGCATCTCTGACGGCTCAGATTTTTGTGACGCTGCAGGCAATTACCGGCTATATGGGGCTGGGGGGATTATTGAGTATTCTGGGTAACAAAATGGCCAGACGGGCAGAATAAATTAAGCGTAGGTAGGGTATGTTCTCATTTTTTAAAAACCGGGTTGACCCAAAAGCAAAACTCAGGAAAATACTGCAAGGCTATGAGCTGCCGTCATTTCCAACTATAATAATGGAAATCTTACAGAAAATCAGAAGCCCGGATTCATCCGCATCGGATATCGCCCAGTCCCTTTCTCTTGATCCGGCCCTTTCAGTTCGTCTCTTGAGTATTGCCAATTCAGCTGCTTTTTCGCCCATCAAAAAAATTGGCAACCTGACACAGGCAATTGCTCTTGTAGGGTTCTCTCAACTGGAATCTATGGTGCTGGGTGCCGGAGTTGCCAAGGGTATGCCAAAGCAGCATTGCCAGTGGTATGATCCAGCAGAGTTCTGGCTGGCTTCAGCGAAACGGGCGATGCTGGCGCATGAACTCGCACGAGTCATTTGTCCGGCAAAGGAGTCTGAATGTTTTACTGCAGCGTTCCTTCAGGACATGGCTCTCCCGTTTCTAGCCTGTCACAGAAGTGATGATTATGACCCTATTTTTAAAAAATGGCATCTTGAAGGCGGTGATCTTGCTAAACTGGAGCGAGAGGTTGTCGACTGGGACCATGCAGAAGTTGCTACCTGGATTTGCAGCGAATGGGGCCTTCCCGAAAACATCGCTCTGGCTATTAAAACCCATCACCAGCCATCTGCCGATATCGACTATGAACCCCTGGGGCCTGTAAGGCTGGTCTCCTTTCTCAGGGAGGATGAATCAAATGACGGGGTGGATGAAATAATTCAAGAAGCCCAGACCGTTTATAATGTTTCTGAAGAAAAAATGCAGACCCTTATCGATTCCAGCTTTGAAAAAGCGAAGAATCTCACTCAGCTGATTACATGAGCCTAACCGTTCGTTTTAGGAATTCAAAGGTTGCCTCAGTCACCTGTTGACCACCTTGATACTATATGACCAGATTATCTCTGCTCAGCCTGCCGAGCCCGCTTGTGCTCTCATTGGCTCATCTACCGTTGCAGCTGTTCCTATTTCCATTCCAAAAGTTTGAAAATTCTTACCACGCCTCAAGTGGGGACTTCCAGCGTTGTTATGAAGTTTTTCGCAGATATGGGTGAGTGTCTCAGCTGAAGACCTGGAACGGGATCGTTTCAGGAACTTCTCCGGCGACAGCTTTCCTTGGGATAGTCAGATTTCGGCAGGTAATTAAAAAAAGCGCAGATTCGATCTCAACAAATATTTCATGGACATGAGTAGGTGTCGTGTATAGGTTGCCTGAAAGAGGCCTGACGGTACATTCAAAACGGGGAAATAGAAATGCGCTACCGGAAATTTGGTGACACCGACCTGGAAGTATCTGAAATTTGCTTTGGGCCCATGCGATTTTCGGCCAAAGAACCGGGTGAGAATACGATATCTCAAACAGGGCAGAGAGCCCTAGAGCATGCCATTGATCGTGGTATCAACTTCATCCATTCCAGCTATGAATACAATACCCGCTGGGCAATGAGTCGTGTCTTGAAAAATCACCCCAAGCGGCACGACTTGCACCACATCATTAAAGTTCCCGTACCCGATTGGGACGACAGGGGTAAATTCAACACCGCTAAATTCCGTCTGCGAATAGAGGAAGCCCTGCGCGACTTACATACCGAACACATCGACATATTGCAGCACCTGCAACGCGACCGTCCAAACAATGATGATCTGAGAATACCCAACATAACTGCCACCCATGAACCTTTATTGGAATGTTTCACTAAACTCAAAGAAGAAGGTAAGGTCAGCTACCTGACGACCTTTCCCTACACGCCGGAATTTGCTGAGAATGTAATACACACTGGTATGTTCAGCGGTATGGTCGCCTACTATAATCCAATTGAGATGGAGATGGCCGAGTTCTTTTCGCAGATGGAGACGCGTGGTCAGGGATTCTTCTGTATTCGGCCTTTTATGGGTGGTCTCCTTACCGATCAGCGCGCCAGCCGCAGTCAACTTTCAGCCGATGATCGTTTCCTGGATGCTCGCTGGGATGCCGCCTACAAGCGCCTGGAAAAGCTGCAAGGAGCCTTGGCTGTAGTGATCGGCTCCTGGACAGATTTTGCCATCAAGTTTAGTCTTTGCCACCCAACTGTGACGAGCTTGATTGTCGGCTTAAATTCGGTTGAGCAGGTAGATGGTGTAATCGATGCTGCAAATGGAGATTATCCAGACCGGGCTGTCTTTGAAAAAGCATTGGCGATTTTCCAACAGGAGGGGATCGTCTCAAGTTAATGCATTTTCATCTTTAATTGAGTGAGCTGACGTCTCTGCTCAAAGATCTGCTTGGTCATCATAGATAAGTTGATAAAGTGAAAAGTTACTTGAAGAGGAGATCAGGTTATTTCGATGA
Organism: uncultured delta proteobacterium; assembly: GCA_963710015.1. GTDB lineage: Bacteria > Desulfobacterota > Desulfobulbia > Desulfobulbales > Desulfocapsaceae > MADRE3. The sequence continues at coordinate 46,321 of CAVPYP010000006.1, forward strand.
GTGCACTATGCATCTGAGATATAAATTTTTGAGCGTTGCGGTAGTTCTTCTTCTGGCTGTTGCCGCAAGAGGCTATAGTGCACAAGTCGAGCAGCAGACAATTATCAGAAATGTCGTCAATGACGCTTTTTCCCTGCTTATTCACACATCCAATCGGACTGCGATAGACCGATCCTTTGTTATCATTGAGGCGTATTGGCAACAGGAGTTTATTCCTCAATTACTGGAAGTCATGAGTGTTCCACGAGACGACTATATCCTCGATAAAACAATTGAACTGCTGACATCCAAAACGGCAGAAAATTTCGGTCGCAATATCAATGACTGGTACTTCTGGCTCTGGAATCAACCCGAGAAATTGTTGCCTAATTACAGTAATTTTAAAGCTGATCTGTACAGGCAAATTGATCCGAAATTTGAAACCTATTTTCTTGAACGCCAACCTTCTGCTCGTATCCGCATAGATGAAATCCGCTGGGGCGGTGTGCTGCAGGATGGAATTCCGCCTTTACGTAACCCCGAAATGATTTCAGCTAGTGAGGCAGGCTATCTCGAAGATGATAATATTATCTTTGGTATTGCAGTCAATGGCGATGCACGCGCCTACCCTAAGCGTGTTCTTGCCTGGCATGAAATGTTCACCGACACCATCGGCGGCGTAGACATAGCCGGGGTGTATTGCACCTTGTGCGGTACGGTGATTCCCTATAAAACCAATTTTGAAGGCGTAGACTATAAACTTGGAACAAGTGGATTCTTATATCGAGCCAACAAGCTGATGTATGACCAGGCAACCCAATCATTATGGAGTACCGTTAGGGGTGAACCTGTTATGGGGCCGCTTGTAGACAAAGGAATCGTGCTTGAACATTTAAGCATGGTTACAACGACATGGGGTGAGTGGAAACGACGTCATCCAGGCACCACCGTGCTCTCCTTGAATACTGGATATCAACGCGACTATGGCGAAAACAAGGCTTATCAAGGTTATTTTTCCAACGATCAACTGATGTTTAATACTCCATTTCAGAACACCCAGCTTAAAAATAAACAGGAAGTGCTGGCCTTACGTTTTCCCGCATCACCCGCAGAGCAGTTGGCGATAGACACAGAATTTTTAAATAGAAATCCATTATATGAAGATATAATCGGGCAGCAAAGATTGCTCGTTCTCACTGATGCCACCGGTGCAAACCGTGTCTATGATCCTCAAGATGTTACATTCGTATCTTATGATCGAGACACCATTGTTATTGATAGTGACGGTAATGAATGGAGGCTGAGCGAAGATAGACTTGAATCTCCCAAGCATGACGCTTCCCTCAATAGACTTCCCGCGCGAAGAGCTTTTTGGTTTGGCTGGTACGCTGCATATCCTGAGACTCGCCTGATAAAATAAGTGAATCGATCCATTTGTGATGTTGCTCGATTTACGTGGACAGCCGGTTAAGCCAGTTTAAAGAACTCATAAGCGTAGATGTTTCTTGTGAAATTAATCGCCCCGGGAAAAGAACAATTTTTGTTAGCAACTAAAAATGTGATACTATAAGAGAAAGAGAAGGGCTATCCCGAGACTGGAACCTCCTCATAAAATTATAATTAAACATGCCGAGTTCAACGGATAGCCCTCCTTTTGAAAATTCACAACGATAGTCTCTTTGGTATCGTCTGTCTCAGTTGAGTACTTATATTTTTCCCAAGGGTGTGACACTGCGCTGACAGGGAGATAAGGCGATACAGCAAGAGTGTGTACTCTTTGAAATTGAACAAATTTGACATACTTGAGTTGGCACTATCAAGGGTTAACTCACCAGCGAGCATCAGCGAGTCCCATAGAGCATAGCCTAATTGCGCTCAGCTGCTGCGTCTTGTTATGAGGTCTCATCTTTGGGACCTACCCAGAATAAAGGGTTATGGGCTACCTCCCAAAGATGGCCGTCGAGATCTTTGAAATAGCCACTGTAGCCTCCCCAAAATACCTTCTGTGGCTTCTTAACCAAAGTTGCCCCAGCGTCAACTGCTTGCGATACTATTTCATCGACTTCCTGTTCTGAGCTTACGTTGTGGGCAAGCGTAAAAGACTCGAATCCCTCTCCTCTTGGAGACACCGTTGCATCCTTGGCCAACGCTTCTTTCCCATACAACCCTAACCAAGTACCATGAAGTGTGAAAAAGGCAACCTCTGGTGGCGATTGCATTCGAGGGAAGCCGAGCCCTTTCTCATAGAAATCAATTGCCGCCGCAAGATCGCGAACACCGAGAGTAATCATGCTGATTCTTGGTTTCATTGCTTGTAGATCCTTGTTTTACTCATAACCATTGATTAAGAGGCCAATTTGCCCTGGTAATACCATATTCTGCTGACTATCAAGTTTAAATCAAAGTGAATTGTCTCAAAAAGTTGTGGTTGAATCCACAGGCAATGTTATCAGCCCGAATATCTCACCTCACTCGTGCATCACTGTTGTTTGTTGATCCACTCAGCATATTCGCGAACTCCATCAGCCAGTCCGTATTCTGCCTGAAATCCTAGTTCGTCTCTCAAACGAGAACTATCGATGCTCGGTCCACGCGGCATAATGCGGCCCGGGCCGATAGATAGATCTACAGGGACTCCAGCATATTCGGCGACTTTTTTTATCAAATCAGGAATTTTATAGCAGACACCGCTCGATACGTTGTACTGTCGATGCTGCAAATTTGGCTTTTCATATAGAAGGCAAATAGCTCGGGCAATGTCTTTAATGTACGTAAAATCAATCGATTGATCTGCTCCAGCAGGCATTGAAATACTGGTGTTTCCCATGAGAGAACCAAAAACAGCTTTATGGATTGGAGTAACCTCAGAAGGTAATCTCCCTGGTCCATACGCAAAATAGACTCGAATTGATCTGAAATCGAGATCAAACTCTTCAGCATATTGAATACCGAGAAATTCGGCACTTGATTTCGCAGCTCCATAGAGATCGCCGGGAGTCAATGCTTCGTCTTCTAACGGTATATTATCACGAGTTCCGTATACAGCTCCCGAGCTTATATAAATAAACCGACGAATTTTGAAAAGCCTTGAAACTTCAAGCATATTGACTGTTCCCATCACGTTCAGATAAACATTTTGACGAGGGTTTTGAGCAAAGATAGGTCCGCCAATTATGCCGGCAACATGTACCACACCATCGATAGAATCCTTCTGATCCATAAATAAGTTATTCAGGGCAGATTGATCGAGAACATCAGCGCTGATGTGAGTTATGTCACCTTCCATTCCCCTCAGATAGCTAAGATCCCTCCTGTATTGGTCAACGGCGATTACCCTGTGTCCATTTTTAACTAAATGCTGACACACCCAAGATCCAATGTGACCAAAACCACCAGTTACAATTACTGACATGACAGTTTCTCCATAATTAATTCTTTAAAGGTAAGTATCTGAATCGAATCAGCTTCCCAATCAGTAGCGACAACTCTTGCGCATGCCCGTTTTCCATCAGACAGTTGCAATTCAAGGCAGACAATTGGAATCTGTCAGACTTGATCTGGTTAAGATTACACTAATACTCAATTAAGAGAATGTCTCAGCGCAAAATTAAGTCGTGTGTCGGCATCTCCAATGCTGAAGGATGTCTATTGGAATTTCTCCAATGTTATAAATATAATTTTGTGGAAGATCAAATCCAACGGCATTAATCGACATTACAGATAGCCATTGAGCGGCCTGCCCGATTTATGTCTGAAACTCTAACTAACCAAAGTGTCAGGTTCCTTGTCCTTCCTGTTGACAAAGGCAGAGCCATTCCAGACTCTGCCTCCTGAATCTCAGTCTAATTTAGGACTTTGGTCGGCGTCATAAAATGGCGGAGCGTGCTGCGAGATATGGCTCCAGTGAGATCGCTGCCAAATTGGCTGCTTTCTTTCGGAATTCAATTATACTGTTCAATATTTCTTCACTGAGTTTGTCCTTTGATGCGTGCTCCCTAACCACCTCATCAGACAGAAGTGCCAGTTCTTTAAGCAACTCGTCGGGAAATTGTCTGAGTTGGACGCCGTACTCGCCGGTGAGCTTTGCAAGGGCATCGCTGTTGCGAGCCATACGAAAGCAGAGGATGCGGCTGTTAATCGCCGCCGCTGCCGCCGTGATGACTGCTCTGACTTGGGAAGACTGAGCATTCCACTTGGCTTTGTTGATGAACAGATCGAGGGCTCCTGATGGCTCATGCCAGGCAGGATAGTAGTAGTACTTCGCCAGTTTATGGAAACCGAGGTTCATATCGTGGTATGGTCCTGCCATTTCAGCTGCCTCGATCTCGCCGTCTTTGAGTGCTGGAGCGATCTTGCTGAAAGGTAAGGAAACCAGTTCTGCACCCGCGGCTTTCAGGGTCTCACCTCCGAAGCCGCCCATCCGAATCTTAAGGCCCTTAAAGTCACTCATCGAATTGATCTCTTTATTATACCAACCACCCATCTGGCAGTCAGTATTGCCGAAGGGGAAAAACTTACAACCGACTTCACCGTAAACTTTATCAGCAAGTTCCTGACCGCCACCGAACTCAAACCACGCGTTTTGCTCCTGTGCCGTCAACCCGTAGGGGGTATTATGGAGGAACTTCATGGCTGGTACTTTCTTTTCCCAAAAAGTTGGCTGACCCGTACCCATCTCGACCGTTCCATCAGCGACGGCTTCTAACGTTTTAGGGAATGGGACGATCTTTCCGGGGCCATAGAATTTGATGGTTATGCGTCCTTCTGTCCCCTCGGAAACCATCTTCGCGAACAACTTCATATGGTCATTAGGCTCTTGTCCCCAGTTGTTAATCACTCGCCATTCCTCTTTGCTCTGGGAAAATACCTTGCGCGGGGACATGGAAGCCAGGGTTGCGGCAGTCACCACGCTTCCCAAGGTGACAGTGCGAAGAAACATCCGTCGTTGCATTCTTTCATTCTCTTTCATGTCATCCTCCTTTTGCTTTTTCACGGCCAATATCTTTTTCTCTGAGATGCTTGACCAATAACGAGGTTGTATACCTACGAAGCGCGAGTTGATTGGAGGTTATTCTGCAGGCATAATCACTAAACCTAACATGTAAAGAGAACAAAGTGGTGGTGAAGAGAAGTATTGATTATGACTGATTATCTTGAATTTCGGGAAAGCAATCCTAAATGGCCTGTTGGAGTGTTGAAACGAGATGTTGGTGGGTCGCTAATGTGAGCGCAAAATTAGATTGATACCAGCGATAACGATTAGGATGTATGGTTATTTCATAAAACGATCTTAGACTATATTTTTGAAACGGAAATGGATTAAGGAGGGGGAGACCCATTTGAGTAATAATATCGTTTCTTCTAAAGCTACAGGAGATAAAATTGACAGTATCAAGAATAAAGATTGCGATAATAACTATTTACCTGTCAATAGCTTCACCTCTTATAGGGTCTGAAGTTGAATATGTAATCAAAGAATACGAGGGGAAAAATCTTGCCTTCATCGCTGAGTGTGAAGTGGATCCCAATTGTGATGCGAGCAGCAAAGAGTTTTTTGAGAAATACAAGAATTTTGTAGAAGAACAAACCAAAGAACTCTATAAAAATATACAGATAAGTGAACCTACAGACAGAATAGTCGATCCTCTTACGGATACCATACAGAGGGCTCAGTTAACCACAAACATAAAAGATAGAGAACCCGTAGATGATATTTCTTCTTATGTTACTGGTTCAGAGGTCATATTTTATACTGAATTAGTTGCCCTCCCTGACAAATTCATTATCCATGAATGGTATTACGAAGGAGAACTTCAAACCTCAGTCAAATTGGAAATCGATGCTTTGAGTGGTATATGGAGAACTTGGTCGTCAAAACGATTCCAGGACACCAACAGGGGAAATTGGTTTGTTTTGGTAAGGGGTGATCAAGGCCAAATTCTATACCGACTTGATTTTATTTTCAGAGGACTTTAGGCGATATTGTTATCAGACTCATTATCATCACCTCTCTTTTATTATTTGTCATTTTTGAGGATTGGTTTGCATTACCTCCGATTACACGTGCTTGGTGCTTATACTGAAGAACAAGGAAGTGTGCATCCTGCTTACCGAAGAAACGAGCAATCTTCATAATGATCCTTCCCCAAAATAATGGCATCTCAGATAAGTCGTTTGTTAGAAAAACCAGGATGACTCAGTTTGAAGGCGCACGTTTTTCACCGGAAGAATCTAGGCTGTAATATGATAGAAGTTAACCCCAACGGAAGCTGTCCGAAAAGCTTGAACAATGAATATAACGCCACTATTAACCTTTGCTTTTCTGAAGATTCTGGGTTTTCTGGCAGCTCGTTGTGCTGACTTCAGCTCTTTTCTTTTTAATATCAGCTTTTTCGACGTCCCCCCTTGCCACCGCCGCCGCGACCACGACCTCCTCCACTACCATCCCGCCGACCTTTTCCGCCACCTCGACCTAAGCCTCTGCCCTGGTTGCGCTGAGGAGAATCGGGTTGTATCCCTTTGTTTTTTTCCTGAGCACTGTTTTCGGACTTTCTTTCGTTCTGATTTTGAGATCCATTAACTTCATCCTGTTGCATGTTGTTACCTCCAACATTTATATTTTTTGTGGGTCACCTGGGTGTTGAGAATTTTTATTATGGGTATATATCTATAACGTATGGCCTTAAGAGTGATTTAGCAAAGAATATAATCGGAAAAACAGTTTATAATGCCCTGCAAAAACGAGGCATGAGCACGTATATCAATAATTGTAAATAGTTATCTTTTTTTACCGTGAGAGGAGCAAATGGAACAACCTCAATTACATATTATCGGAATGTTACATGGTGATATAGTCAGTCGGGATGCCGCGCCGAAGAACTATAGTGAATCCAACAGAGTGGGAACCATAGAGGTTTTTTCTCAATATACGGAAGGGCTTGAGGGAATCGCCGCTGGCCAGACCATTGTTGTACTTTTTTGGCTTCATAAGGCAAGGCGGGATACTCTGAAGGTTCATCCAAGGGGTGATAAGTCCAGGAAGCAGCGAGGCGTCTTTACAACCCGCAGCCCGATAAGGCCAAATCCCATTGCGATTTCAGAACTCAAAGTACTGGCTGTCAAAGATAATTTTATAGAGGTATCGGGGTTGGATATTTTAGACGGTACACCTATCGTCGATATCAAGAAGAAGATTGAATCCCCGTGATTGCCTTCGGAAATGTTAATCAAAACATCTGGGGCCGCACCTTGAAATGCATAGAGCATGTTTATCTATAATTGCACGGTGTTCTGATGTAGATTGGAATACTTGCTGGAACACAACCATTGGTAAACCCACTCTATGAAGGTTAATTTGTTGTGTAGGACAAGGTGATATATATTATCCACTGGATACCTCTGCGTTTGTCTGATACAATTTGAGAAGATCGGGTTAGTTTGAAGATGTATAATCTACATGTGTATAAAGAGATGGACGCCTCTCTTACCCGTATTCGCTCTTCCAATGCTATTAATCCTTTAAGCCCTTTGATATGAATAGAATTGCTTTCGAAAACGGCTCATTTCCTGTTCATTCTCCCCTGTTGTGGGGACAACCCAATGAGAGAAACCGCATTGAGTCGTTTAAATGTTAAACCCTGTGAACTCTGAACTTCGCCAAAGACCAAGGGTTTCTATATTTGACTAAATGATTACCGTTAAACCTTAGTTCTTGGAAAACCGCGTTGCCTTTTAGATTACTCAAAGCATGTCTAGTTCAGGTTCCTGTAAAAATAACTGAGTTTGATTAACAGATACCAAACTGAATGGAAACGACACGTTTGGTCTGTTTTTCTTACTCGCCTTAGAACGCGATTTTTTCTCCACTACCATGAATGATTCGACGAGACTCCCTGACGGCGTAACAAAACCACTACAGACCGAGGTTGAAAGCGTTTCTGTCCCACTTGCTGTTGACCTGGATGGTACGTTGATCAGGACCAATTCCCTGATTGAGTCGCTGATGCCCCTGGTAAAGGCGAATCCGCTTTTTTTCCTGGTAGTATTTTTCTGGCTGTTAAAGGGTAGGGCTTACCTGAAACAGCAGGTTGCCCGGCGCGTGACACTGGATATAAGCAGCCTGCCGTACAACTTGGAGGTCCTGGGTTTTCTTCAAGGCCAGAATACTTCCGGAAGAAGGCTTATCCTGGCCACCGGTGCGGATGAACAGATTGCTCAACAGATAGCCGTTTATCTGCATATTTTTGATAAAATAATAGCCAGCGACGGGAAAAACAACCTGACCGGTTTGGAGAAAAAAAACCGCCTGGAGGCGGAATTTGGAGTCAGAGGCTATGATTACCTCGGCAATGACCGGAAAGATATCATTGTGTGGCAGGCGGCCAGGCGGGCCATGGTGGTCGGTCCGAAAACCTTCACCGACCGCATTCGCACCCGCTTCTCCAATGTGGACAGGGTGTTTGAAGTTAAATCGGCCGGTTGGCCGGAATGGATTCGTGCACTTCGCCTGTACCATTGGCTGAAAAATTTACTGGTTTTTGTGCCGCTGCTTGCCGCCCATCATTTGTATGAAATGGGTTTGATACTGGCGGCCGGCAAGGCCTTTCTCTCCTTTGGATTCTGCGCCTCAAGTGTCTACATTTTAAACGATCTGCTGGATCTACCTGATGACCGAAAACATCCCAGAAAACGGTCTCGTCCTTTTGCCTCCGGTATCTTGCCTTTGGCTGCAGGTATCGTAGCGGCACCGCTGCTGCTTGGCTTCAGCATCGCCATAGGTCTAACCCTCCCTCTTACATTTCTTCTGGTGCTGGGTATGTATTATACGACCACTCTGGTATATTCATTCCGTTTGAAAAAAATAGTGATCCTTGATGTAATCGTTCTCGCTGCTTTGTTTACCTTGCGTATGATGGCCGGTTCTGCCGCCGTTGATGTCTGGCCGTCCTCCTGGCTTCTGGCTCATTCCATGTTTCTATTCATCAGCCTGGCGCTGGTCAAGCGCTATGCCGAGTTGGTGACCATGCGGATTGAGCATGGCCAGGCCGCTAAAGCACGCAGCTATGTCGCAAGTGATTCAGAGTTGCTGGCCACCATGGGTATAGCCAGTGCATTTATGTCCGTCCTGGTATTGGTGCTTTACATTACCAGTGGGGCGGCACAGCTTCTGTATGGCCACCTTAATGTAATCTGGCTGGCCTGCCCTGCGCTTCTGTACTGGCTCTGCTACATCTGGCTTATAGCCCATCGGGGAGGCATGCATGACGACCCGATGATCTTTGCCCTGAAGGATCGCGTCAGCCGTTATATACTCCTTTCCATAGTGATTATCATGCTCTTCGCACTTTGACCTTATGAACAGACGCTATCAATCCTGGGGACGCTATCCCCAATCTAGGCAATCTGCAGAGGTGCTTCGTTGGCGAACGCTGCCACTGCCAATCGCAGCGGACGCTAAGGGGACAGTTCTGCCTTTTGGCAACGGCCGCTCATACGGGGATGTCTGTCTTAACAGCGAGGGATTGCTTCTGGATGTCCGGGGGCTTGACCGCTTCATATCATTTGATTGGATTGAGGGTATCCTGCGGTGTGAAAGCGGTGTACTGCTCGATGAAATATTGGCCTTGACCGTATCTCGGGGGTGGTTCCCTCCAGTAGTACCTGGAACCAGGTTTGTGACCATCGGAGGCGCTATCGCCAACGATATACACGGTAAAAATCACCACAGTGCCGGCACCTTTGGATGCCATGTCCGTTGTCTGGAACTGCTTCGCTCGGACGGTCGGCGCCTGCGCTGTTCACCGTCTGAAAACCCGGATTGGTTCATGGCAACCGTCGGTGGATTGGGGCTGACCGGCCTGATACTCTGGGCTGAGATCGCTTTGAAACGGATCGACAATCCAGTTATGGAGGTTGAGACAATTCGCTATGATAAGCTGGATGATTTCTTTGAATTGTCGATGGAGTCCGATCAAAAATACGAGTATACCGTTGCCTGGGTTGACAGCATGGCCAGGGGGAAGCACCTGGGGAGAGGCCACTTTATCCGGGCAAACCATGCCGCCCCCTCCATCAAGCACCTTTCCGCGCCTCGATACCGGGCACGTATGGCCGTGGACCTGCCCTTTTCCCTCGTTAATCGGACGAGCGCCAGGGTGTTCAACAGTCTCTACTATAGAAGACAAGCCAGGACACGAACCACAGGGCTGGCACACTATGAACCGTTCTTTTTCCCCCTGGACCAGCTTCTGCAGTGGAACCGACTCTATGGCCAACGCGGCTTTCATCAGTACCAGTGCTTGCTGCCCCTTTCCACCGATGGTCGAAATGCCCTGCGAGACATATTTAAAAGGGGTGTTGATGGAGGAATGGAATGCTTCCTCAGTGTCCTGAAGGTATTCGGGGATCATAAATCTGCCGGTCTGCTGTCCTTTCCCAGAGCCGGAGTAACTGTTACTCTGGATCTCTGTCATCATGGGGAGCGGACGCTTGGGCTCCTTGATGACTTTGACGGGGTTGTGCGTTCCGTTGGCGGCGCGGTCTATCCAGCGAAAGATGCCCGCATGTCTAGTTCCAGTTTCAGGCATTATTTCCCGCAATATCATGAGTTGGAACGGTTTCGGGATCCAAAATTCAAATCTAACTTCTGGAGACGTGTTACAGAAAAATGATAAAGCGGAAATTATTCATATTCGGAGCCACATCTTCAATAGCCGAAGCCACGGCACGTCTGTTTGCGGCGGACGGCGGCAGTTTGTTTCTGGTTGCACGTGATCCTGACAAGCTTAAAGTATTAGCTGAAGACCTGCGTATCCGAGGCGCAGCCCAGGTGATGTCAGCTACTGCCGACGCTCTTGATTTCGATCGTCACCAGACACTCGTAGACGACGCGTTTAAAGCCCTTAACGGACTAGATACGGTTCTGATTGCCCATGGTACCCTGCCGGACCAGAATTGCTGTGAACAGTCCTTTGACCAGGTCCGGCGTGAATTTGAAATCAATGCCATGGGAGTCTTGTCGCTACTCACCCATACTGCGAACAGGTTTGAAGGCCAGGGCTTCGGCACCCTCTGCGTGATCAGTTCGGTAGCTGGTGACCGTGGCCGGCAATCTAACTATGTGTATGGGGCGGCCAAGGGTGCTGTATCGATTTTTCTGCAGGGGCTGCGCAACCGCCTGCATTCTAGAGGTGTCCAGGTACTCACCGTTAAGCCGGGCTTTGTTGATACTCCTATGACGGCGTCCTTTCCGAAAAGCCGGTTGTGGGCCCTTCCGGCCCAGGTAGCAAGGGGAATTCACACGGCGGTCACAGAAAATAAAGACATCGTGTACCTGCCGTGGTTCTGGTCACCGATCATGCGGGTGATTCGCTGGATTCCGGAAACCTTATTCAAACGGTTGCGTCTTTAAAAACAGCAGGCAACAGGAAATACTATGCTTTTAAAGCACCTTCAATCATTTTGCACAGTTGGCCTGCGAACATGCCTAGGAAGTTTCACCATGTCGAGCAGGGTAGGCCGTCTCCACACGTTGTTGCAGTTTTCCTTGCTGATTGCAAGGTTACTTGCTACCTCGGTTCTGCTTTCTACGGTCAGTTCTTCCAGAGCTGCGATGAGTTCTTCAGAGCTCCAGACCCGAGCCCGTGATACTGACAGCCCGGCAACAGTGATAAGCCTCCAACCATTTCGAACTGTCCATTCTATTAACGTCGACAGTCCAGACCGCAAAACGATCGAACTGACAGTGATCAATTTGAATCCTAAGGTCAACCAGTGGTATATTCTTCAGATTAACCGTAACGGAGATGGCGAACTCGAGGAGTACCACCTTGAAAACCCGTACCCGAAAGATCAGCGCCTGGTTCTTGACGAAAAGTCGCCGGACAATTTGCTGTTTAACCTGGCTGGTGAAGCCTACCCCTGTAAACCCTGGAGTTTTTCTGGAGACGGCGAGCTTGGGGCTGCCAGAAAGTCCCGACAGGCTTTTGCGCCGCTCTGTGACGGGAAGCTCTACCTCCGTAATCCGACCAAAGGCCACCGGACTGCCATTGAATCCGTGACCGATTTTCTCCGTGATAAACTTCCCGGCGGTGAGACTGTTGTCGGCTTTGTAAAAGATACCTTCTTCCAGGACGCTTACCTGGAAAATGCCCGCACGACTGAGGCCTCGATAGCGAAACCTGCTATTTCTGCCCCTGAATTTCCAGCACCTGCGGCAATTGATCCGATCTACGCCAATCAGCTGCTTGGCTCTGCTGAGCTTGGTATCGAGGTGGAGAAATTGACCGCCGGCATGCTTGCCGGTCGCTGGTATGGCGTCAAGAACAACCCCGGCATTTTTGTGAGCCTGATTCAGCCCAAGGCGGTTGTTGCCGAAATTCTGAAAAGTCATGTCAATCTTGTCTCACGGCTTGACAGTGTCGAGGCGGGAGCACTGGCATTCCTGGTAGCTTTTGATCTTGATCATTTCGATCTTGGCTTTGCTGTCGGGACCGAGCATCCTCGTGTTGGCTGGTCGGAACGCACGCTCGAGCAGATGAGAGTTCCGAACCTGCCCGGACCGGATGGTATCGGGACTCTTTCACCCCTGTTGGCCACTGGAATTGTCAACCCTGTTGAGGCTGCCAGAGCCGTGGCTACATTTACTGGCGGATTCAAACGTTCTCACGGTGCTTTTAAATACGGAGATTTCGCATATCGTAACCGTGGTTCCCATTACGGTTTTATAGAAGACGGAGTTGTTCTCAGCATGCTTCAGCCTGGTTTGGCGACATTGCTGGTGCGGGATGACGGAGCGGTGGACATGAAGACCTGGTCTGAAGAGGACAATCAGTGGCTTGGACAGATTGCCCAGGCGCGCCAGAACGGCGTCCCGCTCATTGAATGGGACTCGGCTTCGCAAAAACCGGTACCTGGTGCCCTGGTTGCTCGATGGGGACCCGGCAACTGGTCAGGATCAGCAGATACAAAACTGCGAACGCTGCGGGCAGGAGCGGCACTGCAGCAAACCGACAATAAAAGATTCCTGATCTATGGATATTTTTCAACAGCAACGCCCTCGGCAATGGCCAGAGTGTTTCAGGCTTACGATTGCCGCTATGCAATGCATCTGGACATGAATGCTCTGGAACACACGTACCTGGCCCTGTACCATAAAGAAGGGAATAATCTGCTTGTTCAGCACCTCATCCGGGGGATGGATGTTTTGGACAAATTAGACAAAGAGGTTTATATCCCACGCTTTCTTGGCTATTCGGATAACCGCGATTTTTTCTATGTGATGAAACGCGAGCAACAGTAAAAATGCAGAAATTTATTTCTGAGGCAGAAAAACCATTTCCTGGAGAATACACAATGGTGTGCTTTCAAACGTTACTGATTAGCATCGCTATCCTACCCCTCCTGTTGTTACAGTCAAATGCTGAAGCTCAATCGCTGGAGGTTCAGAACAATGCCCTGCTCGAGCGTTTACAGGTGGTCCACGGACTCTCCGACGCCCAGGTGGAAGGGGTGCGTGCACTATTTTCCAGGTCACCTTACATTGGCCAGGGCAACCCGTTGGTCACGCAACACCCTGTTACCACTCAGGAGTGCACTGGGAGACTTGAGCAATCGTCGGTCAGCTATGAAAATGCCCGTTACGAGCAGATATGCGGAGCCAGATACATGGCACCGCTCTACGACCTTGACCACGAAACTATTGAAGATGCCAAGGCCTGTATTGACCAGTTCGAATTTCCCAATATTCCATGCGAGTACCCGGTCGTGTGGGTGCGCACCAGGGAAGCAGCGGAAATATGTACTGCAATGGGAAAACGGCTCTGTGACGCACATGAGTGGGAAGGCGGCTGTGCCGGACAGTTGAGCCTGCCTGATTATCGATTTGATCTGGCTCAGGGGGTTGACCCGGGGGAAGCCATCCGCAGAATGCGCATTGCTCACAATAAGGCGAACAGCGGGAAGAAGAGCTGGAGTTATGGGCCTCAATATCGCAAAGGGGTTTGCGCGGCAAACAGCTCAAAGACAGCAGGCTGCACGGGTGGAAGCTGGACCCAATGCGGGTCAAACACCTATCCGGTTGGTTTTTTCCCAGAATGCCGCAGTCCTCTGGATGTCTACGACATCAACGGCAACGCAGCTGAGCACATGAACCTGCCCTTGAATGAGAGCCAGATGGCCAGCCGCGGAAGTTCGGAATTGGGATATACAGAGATGAAAGGCAGTTGGTTCATTTTCGATAAATACCAGGCACACGAAGACTGGTGCCGCTGGCGAGCGCCGTTCTGGCATGGCAGCCGTGTAATGTCAGCCACAAGTCACCACAACTATCATCTGGGTTTTCGATGCTGCAAAACGCTTGAAGAATAGGAGGATGCCGAGCAGCATGGATACTGGCTTTTCAGCTTATACTAATTATTCAATATCGACCGGAGGAGATGTGCTGGTTTATCGCCAGGGCAGGTGTAGGTGTCTGCGGACTGGAGTAAAAGTCCGCCATGGGGCCTTCATCGCTTAACAGGGGTGCTAATTCGGGATCTTTCAGGATATCGTAAGCCGAGTATAGTTTACCATCGATAAGAACTTTTTCACTGACCAGCCGGATGCCGTGACTGTAGTCGGCATATCCGGCACCGTGCACTGTGCTGAGAGGTTGAATGGGCTTGCCATCAGGTCTGTGCCAGCCGTAAATGGCGACACGTCCGGGTTTTCGTTTCAAACGGTTGGTGATGACCACATCTTTTTTATGACCAGACACCAGTTCGCCCAGGGTAATACCCAGTGAATAGCGCTGTTGCAGGATCTTTTGGTTGTGTCGCCGATAATAGCCTGTGGAGCACATCTGCGGTCCGGGCGGCAAAGGCTGGGGAGTGAAATGATTTTCGGACTGATCGTAAATGGCATCGACTACTCGGCGGGTGGGGAGAATGAAACCGAACTGGTTTGCCACCATACGTGCGGTATGGTAATCCATCGGAACACGAATGAAGTCTGCCTGTGAACCAATGGCCAGGTAGTCGGGAGTAACAAAAATAGTTGCTCTTAGCAGCTGTCCGCTCTTGCTCTGTTGTTGCAGTTTGACTGGCTTCAACTGTCTTAAAAAATCTGGCAGGTTACCTTTTAGCAACTGCTCACTGATCACCTGCTCTCGCTGGTTCTCGTTTTTTTTAGATACTAGATCGACGAATTGTGATCCCGTCAATGAATGGGAAGGCCGTTCGGGTATATGTCTGGTCAGATACTCCAGCAGTGCTTCCTTTTCAGAGGCGGCTGCCGGGGAGAAATATCCCACTCCTATGAGCAAGATGAGCATGGCTTTGATACAGCATTCAGCGGTAAGTAATTGTCTCAACTGTATTATTTTTCCAGGAAGAAGTTTCTATCACATAAAGTATCAAAATTAAAAAATTTAGAATACCTCTGAGACGAAGGCTTTGTCAACTCTCAACAATGAGAGGGCTATGAGTTTCTGAAATTTTTTCAACCAAGTTGTCTCCCCGAGAGCAGTCCCTGGATTATTTGATAAGCTCTAAGAGTCATCAAAAGTATGTCAGGTGTCTGTAGCAAATATACCGGACATACTATTCCTTGGAATTTTGGCTCACTATATCATACAATCCTATAAATGAGACAAGCGATACGCTACATAACCAAGGCCCTGGCATATGGCTGTCTGGCCTGGATTGTCTATGACCTACTTTGCATGAGAGGTATCTGACCAACCTCCATTGCCACCAGGATGGTGAGGCAAGTTGTACCACTACTAATCGCTTATTATGTACTGAATCTCATTTCAGAAAAACTAAGCAGCCTATAACCAGCAATGTTAAAAGTTAGCGGCAGGAGCGCGAACCGATGCATAAGACTTTCCTCTTTTCGTTGTTGTATTTGATTGTCTTCTTTTTTTCTTCACAAGCTGCTGCTGCCGAAGATTACCAGGCAATTATCGATATGCTGGATGAACAGATTGAGTCAGCAACAACGGATGTGGAGAAAGCAAAACTATGCTGTTTTAAAGCCCGCAATCATTTGAACAACAATAAACTCGACGAGACTGAGCAGGATTACCTTGAAGCATTAGATTACTCGTATACCGGATGGATTCTCAATGAATATAGTCGTTTTCTCTACCGTATCGGGGAATATGAGAGAGCCTATCGAGCAGCGACGAAAGTAGAGGAGGATTTTCCACAATTTGATAAAGAAGCAAAGTCCATAAAAAAGAAGGCTAAATCTGAATATCAGAAAGAATATCTAGATGCTCACCCACCAACAATTATAATGAACACAGTGGTTGATCCAAATCGTCTAACTCGACACGATATGATCAGGAGGGCGAGAGCTCAGAACCAACCCGTAATTTTCAGCAACAAATCAACCTCATCCTCGTCACCAAAAGCTGCGACAGGAACCAAAACAGTCAGAAGGTCCTGACCATTTCGATAGTCACTCAGTTGAGTGATAGTAATATGAAATAATCGTCAATCGACTGGTAATCTACGATCAGCAGCGGGACTGTACCCTGATCATCTTTTCTGTTCACAAACCTTGAATACTTTTCAGGATATCAAACCTGCATTAAAAAGAGTCGTTAACGAGCTCAGGTTCACCCATCATTCCGCTAATTTTAAATAATAATTGTACCACCTTTTTTCCTGCTTGTTCATTGGACCTTTACGAAGCCCTCCAGGTTTGAGACCCTGCGACCATTTCTCGAGAGCCGTGCGCAGTTCTCTCGCTTTTTCAGGGTGGTGAGCGATGATGTTGGCTTTTTCATGATGTGAACTCGCCAGGTCGTAAAGCAGCTCACGGCCATCGGTCAACTGGATGTATTTCCAGTGGCCGCGCCTGATAGCGGCTTGGTTCCAAAAGCGCCAAAATAGATCCCTATCGACGTTTTTCTCAAGCTTGCCTGTCAGATAGGGCATCAAATCAACACCGTCCAACTCCTCTGGCAGTTCTGCCCCGGCTGCGGCCAGGCTGGTCGGTGCAAAATCAAGTGAAGAGACCGGCTCTTTAATAACGGTTCCTGCGGGAATTTTGCTGGGCCATGTTAGGATGAATGGAACGCGCACTCCGCCTTCCATTACCATCCCCTTTTCGCCGACCCATGGTTTGTTCAGAGAGCCGTCCCATGAGCTACCCAGAAAGGTAATTGGGTGATCTTTCATATCGATCTTCAGTGGTGCACCGTTGTCAGAGGCGAAAAAGATAAGCGTGTCGCGATCAAGACCAAACTTTACCAATAGGTCGCGAATTGCACCGATACCGTCGTCGATGGCAGAAATCATGGAGAGCGCATAGCGCCGGCGTTCTGGCATTTTGCCGGGGAAGCGGGAGAGATATTTTTCCGTGGACTCTAGAGGGATGTGTGGTGCGAAGTAGGCAAGGTAGAGGAAGAACGGTTTGCTGTTGTTGCGCTTGATGAAGGCGAGTGCGGCATCGGTCTGGATATCGAGGCGAAAACCGGGCACATCGAGCCACTCCCCATCCGTTTTGCGATTATTACCATCGAGTCCGTAATTGACCCAGTAACGAGATATTTCGCCCTTAAAAAACTCGTCAAAGCCACGATTTTGGGGATAGTACGGAAGGATATTCTCAAATGGAATTGTTGACGTCTGACTCCGGTCTGTGTAGCCTAATTCCTTTTTCGCCCATTTGTGCGTGGCTAAGTTGGGTTCAAGGTGCCATTTACCAACAAAACCGGTTCGATATCCAGAGTCACGCATTCGATCGGCTAGCGTCTTTTCCGACAACGGTAGTGGTCCCGCTGCCGTTGTGACCAAAGTCGAAGCGCTGTTGGTAACGGCCAGTCAGCATTCCCGCGCGCGAGGGCGAACATTGTGGTGCAGTAATGTAACCTGCAGTAAAGAGCGCGCCATCATGTGCCATCCTGTCAAGATTGGGTGTCTGAACATCACTGGCATACCCGTTGCCCCCTAAATCAGCGTAACCTTGATCGTCAGTGAAGATGACAATTACGTTCGGTTTATTCGCCGCGTTCGCCGGGCATACCAATGACAATAGTAGCGCCATCAATGCGTACTTCAGCATGGCCTCTCCTGCTTAATGGGAATCGTATCTAATAATTACCAGGTCGTCTGATCTGTGTGTACTGTCGTCTTGCCGTTTTGAACTTAGTTCTCTGAATTGAAAACAACAAAAAGCATCAACGCTCTCCCGCAATCCCATAGTATCCAGTAGTATTATGATAAACAATGGTATTCAATAATTTTCCAAGATATCGATTACTAATTAATGAGGTATTTTCACCCATTATTCAAGACTAGAATTAAATAAACAGCGCCAGGAAAAACCCTGCCTGTTCTTTTTGCAGAAGTGTGTTGATATAATTGATTGATTTTCGGGTTGCTACCTGCTAAAGATGCAGAGCCCTTGAATATTAGCACATGTGTGCCAACCTGTTTGCAAATCGTCAGAGGTTTCCAGCTACCCAGCCAAATGACATTTGGACCCCTTGCGGTTTACGGAAAACACACTAACTATCAATAACCAAAAGGCGCAAGTATGGAAACAATGATACCAGCTAAAATACTCCATCCAATTTCATGATCAGCACTCCAGACAAGTCCCTGAACAGCCCAGCTCCCAAGCGACACATTTTTCCTGTGGTAATGTCTCTATTTGTGGGAATCGTACTAACTCTCTTTACGCTTCAGCTGAATTTCGATCCCTCAACTTACTTTTTTGGCAAGACTCTGATTATTCTGAACTTGTTTGATCTCTTTATTGTAGAATTGCTTTTAATTATTTTACTTTTCAAACTACTCTATAATAAATATACCCTATCAAGATACTTACTCTACTTCTTTACCTTCATATTTGTAACGGTTTATTTAGTTCAAATTAAATCAATAAATGAAGGTGGTGAATTTGTTTCAAGACTTGCCATTGAAAATGTTGACCATATCTATCTCTTTTTTAATGTAAAAAATATAGTAACTATTTTTATATTTTTTATTAGTTTGATGATTATTTTTTATTTTGTTGAAAAAAATTATTACATTATAAAAAATAGAAATAGAATAGCTAGTTTTATAGTAATATTAACGGTTTCGTTAGCATTACATGTTCTTAATAATAATAATTGGTTTTATGGAGATAAAATTAAGTATAGTGATGCCTTTATAGATTTTGAACTGATACATGAAACATCACCCTTGTTGGCATTTTATCAGGTCTTATTCGAACAATATGGACCGTCTGATATAATAAGCACCAGTTTCACGAAAAAAGAAATCACAGAAATCAATAAGTTTGGCTTCCATTACAATCAGAAACAAAAATTTCCTCTCGTTAAAGAAAAAATCTACACTGACCCAGCTCCATTTCCTAAAGTAACTAGTGGTGCAGAACGACCCAATGTCATCGTTATCTTTGCAGAGGGCCTTTCCGCCCGATCAATTGGTACTTATGGGGCAAAAATAACTGGTATTACACCAAATATCGATCAATTTGCGCAGTCCTCGATGATCGTTCATAACTATTACAATCATACCGCTGCTACGTACCGTGGCCTTCTCGGACAACTTTGCTCCCTCTTTCCCATTAATGGGGGTGGTGGCTGGGAAAATATGTACGATGCTCTCAAGGATACACGATATTTCAGTATTGCAGAATTATTCAAGGCAGATAACTACGAAACAGTTTTTCTTGACTCACACCACAAGAGACATGTGTCTCGAGTAGATGAGATGATCGAAAACCTCGGTTTTATGGAAGTCATTACCGGTGATCAACTATCATGGCGATATTTGGATAACGAAGAACCTTTCCTGAGAAATGCTTTCTCAGACCAGCAATTTTTCAAAGGTCTCATTGGGTATCTCAAGGAACGTAACGAATCGGGAAAAAAAGAGGTGCCCTTTTTTCTTGGAATGTATAACTTTGGCACCCACGCTTTTCTGAAACGCGGGGTGGATACCCTTACATTCGGTGATGGGGAAAATTATGTGCTGAACAATTTTCATTCCTTTGATAGCGCGTTCGGTCTTTTCTGGGACTATTTCCTGAACTCTGCATACATTGATAATACCATCGTTATCCTTACTGCCGACCACTGTCACTACCCTGAAAAGGCCTTTGTCACATCATTTAATGACCAGGATTACCAGGGATATTTCACTGATAGAGTCCCATACATCGTGTATGACCCGACCCGGATAATTCCAAAAACATATGATGCCGGAAATGCCACGACCCTTGATTTTGCACCATCCCTCGCACATTACCTGGAACTTGGCAATGGAAAAAATCCCTTTCTGGGTACCTCAATGTATGAAAAAGGAAGAAAGCAATATAACAATATTGGAATCAGTTTTATCGGTGATAATAAAGATCTTTTTATCATTAAGGACCAGAAAATACAGCACTTAGGAAATAGTAACGAGTATCATAACCTCACGACTCTACTGTCAAAATTCATCATGGCAACCCAACAGGCTGAATTGACCAACAGAATCTGGAGCGATACTATAAGAAAAAAGCAGTGAATGATGCTGTTTCAGGTTAGGCCAGTCAATCATCCCTAATGGCCGCTGAACAAAGAGACTCTGTCGCTCTGGGAGAAGTGCATCTGAAATGTGAACAAGATAGAGGCTTAAATTCCATATCGATAATCTCACAATTGACAGTGGTCTATGCTTTTGTAGTGCCGACTCAAATGGGGGCGTTTAATGGTAATGAAGTAAGAAGCCTCTTCCAGAATGAACTGGGCCGTATGAAAACGCCAAAGTATGGTAAAATGCATGAATCAATTCCCAAAACTTCTACAGGCAAATCGATTATTCAGAACCTAAGTAATACTTCAAAGAATAATGACAGTTAAAAAGATAGCAGGTAAAGCCTCATTTCAACTTGTAAGATTCCTCTTGTTCCTATCAAGAATCTTGCCATTAAAGGTAAGTTATGCAATATGCCGCTTTGTTGCATCAGCCGGTACACGCCTTGAATGGAAGAGAAAGCAAATAGCCCTTGCCAACCTTGCAATCGTTTTTCCTAAAATGACGAATGAGGAAAGACAAACCATCTTTAGGGAATCACTTGTTAATTTACTTAAGAATTATTTTGAAATATGTTTTTTTACAAGCGGGAAGTGGTCTGCCGGTGATGTAGTGGAGGCAGTTACTGCTTCAGGTCTTGAATATCTTGATGATTTGATAGAGTCAGGTAAGGGGGCGTTGCTTTACAGCGGCCACATAGGGAATTTTCCGTTGATGATGGTCTGGCTGGCAATGAAAGGCTACCCTGTTGCCGCGGTCTATAAGGAGGCGAAAAACTTCCCCGATGATTTCTTTGGCAGCATAATGAACAGATTTAATGTTACTCCCCTCAAGTATAAATCTAGCCCGTCACTGACAACCGAGATAATAAGGTCGCTGAAAGAAAAAAAGATTGTCCTGCTTTTGAACGATCAGTCTCACCCCGCTGGAGTTTATATTAATTTTTTTAACAAGTCAGTGCCATCACTGGCAGGACCGGCCCTACTGTCAAAGAGACTCGGGGTTCCTGTTATTCCAGCATATATAATCCGCGATAACAACAATCATCATCACCTAACAATCTTACCAGAGATACCATTAGAAGAAGTCTCTGATAATGAAGACTTTATTACTGTAAATACACAGTTACAGCTTGACTGGATTGCCGAGATTGTGGAAACGCACCCAACAGAGTGGTTATGGTTACACAACAGGTGGAAAAGGGCCAGATAAGAACACGGCGAGGGCAGGGTCAGAAATGGCTACCTACACAATCCTCAGAAATTACGATTAAAGACAGAATCGTTGACCAGTTAATGTTTCATCAGATATTGGTGGTAAGGTTAACCGAATAAAATATTATTCATACTTTCAATCGGATAGATTTGACAGCCCAGGTTTATTTGTGAATACTCTGACTGTTTTTCTTCGGGATACAGGAAAAACCTTCAGCAGAGGGGAAAGTCAAAGATATTTACCTTCGATATGGATATTAAGTTCAATGCTCAGTTGCTAAGATCACGCTATCTGAAACAAGCTATATCTGCATATACTTCTAAAAAAGTTTAAATAATCAGGAAGAACTGATTCGAATGATACACAGATA
The DNA here is from genome assembly GCA_963710015.1 of uncultured delta proteobacterium. Lineage (GTDB taxonomy): Bacteria > Desulfobacterota > Desulfobulbia > Desulfobulbales > Desulfocapsaceae > MADRE3. The sequence goes on from CAVPYP010000006.1 coordinate 68,407, forward strand.
GGTATATGCTGACATGATTCCTCTCTCTTGTAATCCCAGTACCCGGTACTAAAACCTGCCACCGAATATCTAGCTTAGGAAATAGTAGGATTTAGAGTCCACTTGATAAACCAGTCCGCCTCATTATGCTCTCCACTCTCCATATCCAGGCAGACAATTCCAGAATTTTGAAACTTGAACACTCGACAATTTTCTGATCCTGTGGTTAGAAATGATACGAGCCGCTCCATGAAGGGCATATGGCCAACCACCATCAAGTTTCCCTCAAGCTCAATAGTGGCAGCAAAGATTCGAGCATCATCCATCGGCTTGATACCGGAAATTTTTTTCATGGGAATTTCCAGGGCTAAAGTCTCATGGAATATACCGGCTGTCTGTTCAGCCCGCTTCTTGCCTGAGTGCACAATCTTTTGAACGGGAATTTTGTACCCTTTGGCAACCTGAGCAATACGGTTTGTCTCCTCTCTACCAAAATCAGAAAGCCCCTTTTCTGGGTCTATATTCTTGGGTGCACTTATCCCGTGCTGAACGAGAAATAAAGCCATACTGCTGCCTCCAATAACAAGTTTAACATAAATGTGTTTTTAGCTTGATTGAAACTCAAACATAAACATAGATATCTTCACAATTGAAGTTATAATTTTGCGTAATTTTTCCTCAAAACGAATAGGAGATATCTGGACTTTCTGAAAACGGTAACTTCCCAGGAATAATGTCAATTAGAGGTACATGTAAGATATTCAGACCCTCTATGTGGCAATATTAACCTCCCGCTTCATCGGGCGCAAAATGCGGAGCGAGGAATGAGCGCAGTTTTTTGCGCTCCGTGTGCAAGCGGTTGTTATGCATTGGGATTATTCAAAATCGTGAAGTATTCTTTCAACGTGTGTTTGCCATATTCAGGAGCAAGCATATCCATTGCCATGACTGTCATGAAAAATTCAACTGGTCCATAAACCTTGCTTGCGGTTAGCAACCTGACCAGTTTGAGAATTGTAACCCTTACCCAATCTGGAATACGCGTTATTTTCGGTTTATTACCAACAGTATCAAAGGCTATCGATGCAATCTCATTTTGAGTGAGTGTTTCGGGACCACCAATTTCAATTTCTTTATCAGACCTGTCGATAGCATCTACGCAAACAACTGCCAAATCTTCACCATGGATTGGATTTGCCCTCAACTCTCCATTTCCAAAAAGATATATTCTCCCCCTTTTTGCCATGTTAAAAAATTCTGACATATCTGAGAAAAATCCATTTGGGCGAACAATACAATAATCTATCCCTGACTTTTTCAATTGCTCAACAAACATCTCTTTTGCGTAGCATATTTTTAAATTTCTAAGCTTTTCACCATTTAGGGCTGAAACGTAAATAAATTTCTTAACTCCACTTTTTTTAGCTTCTTTCAGCAAATTCATATTGGCTTGATAATCTACATCCATATAGGTAAGACCATCTTTTTGTCTTGTGATGCCAACAGTTGAAATAACGACATCGATACCTTTGCAGCACTCTCTGATGGAATCAGGGTCAGTCAATTCTGCCTTAAGTATTTCGTTGGCTTTAATAGCATTTTGCTCAAGTTTCTCTGGGCTTCGAGCAATAGATCTAAAGAAACAAGATCTTTGTAGAAGTTCCTTTGCAATATAGACTCCCAAGTAACCCGTTGAGCCAGCCAATAATATTTTTTTCATATTGTCCTCAATACATCATGCATAACTTTTATTATGTGATTTCAATACGACGAATATGTTCCTTGCCGCCAATATCCATTTTGAAGGTGTGTTCGAGTATTTCTTCCGGGCAAACGGTTGTACACGTCAAACAGTATATGCATTCTGTGGAGAGCACTCTCTCACCATTATTGACGTACTCCATGATGTTGATATCCATCGGACACGCTGTGTTACAGGCGCCGCACTGTGTGCAGTTCTCTTTATTCCCCTCAATTTTGAGAAAGGAAAACCTTGATGTAAATTTCAGTATGACGGTTATTGGGCAAAGATATTTACAAAAAGCTCGATTATCCTTGAGTGTAAATGCAAGAATGAATGCAGAGGCAAAATAAAATGTATTCCCGCCAACGAGCCATGCCAACTCTGATTTGCTCATTGGAGTGGGACGATATTCATAAAGAAACCAAAATACCAGGACTAATAAAAGGCTGAACCCAAAATGGATATATCTCAAGAACTCCCAATTTTCGGTTAACCTGCCTGTGTTGTTTTTTTTATACGGTAAAAAGTCAAGTGCCATTGCAGTCCAGCACGCCCAACCGCAAAAACCTCTCCCAAATAGAACCGGTCCAAATATTTTCGCTACTAAATAATGAATAACGGAACCGGAAAAATATCCGGAAAGCAGGTAAAAAAAGAAACCTTCAAGCTGCATGTTTTCTATTTTGACAATTCCAAGAAAGCCCAACATATAAATTCCAACGAGCAATTGAGCAAAACGTCTACCTGTAGGTTTCTTTTTTCTCGGAAGTAATACATATAGGCCGATTCCAGCACCGACGGCAGTCCCAATGTAGCCAAAATTGAATAGAAAAAATATGTTTCCAGTGGTTTTCCATAAAACAATAGCAATGACCCAAAATGAAAGAAAAATCATTAAGGAAGCCCTTAGCTTTTTTAATTTTCCTATATACTGGTCCATGGTTTTATGTTTTTTTGTATGTTTGTGTGTACCGTATATCAAGTTATTATCTGGTTTCCTGATAACTACACAATTTCTAAAATATTGATTACGTAAATTTAGGCATGTAGGGTGGTTTCTAACCTGATATCATGCAGTGTACGAATGGATACCAGGAAACCCGATATCGTTCACTTTAGGATCTTTAGATGGTTATTGGCAATATTGTCTTAGGAATTTGGGAAAGCATGGCTTTCTAGAAACAATAGACATCTCAATTTGGATTCCTATGGCCTTTTTTTGAGGCGTCACCTGGCAATCTCAACAAATAAAAAATGACAGTTGTACTGAATTATTTACGGAATCCATTTTTCCACTTCCGCTTGTGTGGTGTTCTTAGATCAACTTTAAGTATTTCATCAGCAATGTAAGGACCAATAATTATTCTTCTGTTTTCTTTTCCAAAACATGACAGAGTAAAGAACGCTCAAAGCTCCTCTCCTTCAAACAGAAGAAACCACCGACGACCATGTAACATCGGTCACGCTTAACTGCTTCCTAAGGAAACCCTAATATTCCTCCTGTATTGTTTAGAATCTTATATAATTTTATGCGATCGTCGGATTGTCAGCGGTCATTTCTTTATTGCTAATAAAAAATGATGAATAACGACAAAAACAGCAGCGTTTTAGATGCCATTCTCAAAGATCTTGATAAACAATCGAGTGTGCCTGAAGTTGACAGCTATTTATCACGACAAGATCTACTCTATTCTGCAAGAAAAACATAAGCAAGAGATTATCAAGTCATCCTTGATAAAACACTATAAAACCGAAGAGTTGAAAACTTATCAGGCGGAATTGATCAAGATGCAGGTCCATCTGGAACGTACCGGCAAAAAGAATGATCATTCTTTCTGATGGCCGCGATGCATCCGGCAAAGGGGGGACAATTGGTGGGGTGACTAGGTATATGAACGAGAAACATTTTAGAGTTATAGCTCTGAGCAAACCGAATACGGTCCAGCGGACAGAACTGCATATGAAGAGATATATTGAACAATTCCCGCGGCAGGAGAAATCGTGCTGTTTGACAGATCTTGGTACAACCGGGCCATGGTTGAACCGGTAATCACCTCATGGGATATAATTGCAGAAGGTATTTAAACCCTGACCCCCAACAGAAAAGTAGGCTGTTCTCAACCCCTAACAACAAAGATATGATCTGATGTTGATCAGCATGCAATAATGACCCCTCTAAACCAAAATTCCAGAGCCATCATTTCTTTTTAAAGCTTATTTTATCGATGGTTTAAGAAGTTTTAAAAAGAAATAATGATCCAAAGTTGTGGGTCAACCTTGTACGCTGATTGGGGGTCAAATTTCGACGCTGTTTAACACAATATCACTGAGAAGCTCTTATCTTTTATTCAATGCACTACTTTTCAGATAGGTGTTTTCCCATCAACTATAATGTATAGTGTTACTGTTGAGACGATCACAGACCATACAAAACGAGGAAAAGGAGATCGATAATGAGCGTAATTGTTATAATTAAAAGGGTTTTTCGCATGGATCAAACCAAAAAGCTCGCCCCTCTTCTGAAAGAGCTACGGGAATTATCAGAAAAACAACCCGGCTTTATATCGCGGACAACTTACTCCAAAATGAGTGACCCAGGCGAGCTCATTGTCATTGCTGAGTGGGAAACAGCGGATCACTGGTCCAAGTGGATGAGCAAGAAGAAACCAAAAGATCTGCAGTGGAAGATAGATTCAATCATCGGAGAGAAAACCACATTCGAAGTCTTTAAACCAGAGGATTTTTGACACTATCCAGTTAATTACCTCTCATATAAAAAACACGGAAAGTTCCCGATTGGGAGTATCAGAACTGCACTCACATCCAGGTAAATCTATTGTCTTTCCCATTTATCCGAGTTTGCTAAAAATTGCGAAATAGCTCCTTAGCTTTTCCTGGATTTTTGTGTGGAAACAGAATTATCAGTAGTAATTTGGCAAGAAACCTGAAGCCACAACGGTATCTTGCATTTCCGCACCAAAGACTGCCACTTGCAGCTATAATCAATTTCTAACCTAGACAACTAAAAATTTTTCCTGAGAGAGAAGGTACGCTTACTTCTCCGATATCGTTTTAAAATGGAGTAACTGCAAAGAAGAGATTTCCAAAGATCAGGTAATTTCTGCACCTGATCCTTGAACTTAACATTGCCAAGTCCAAGATATCAATTTCGTACCTTTCTCACGGGTTAACGTTATTCCTGTTTCTCGTAAGGGCGAGGGGCATTCCCCACCCTATTGTCTTAATTACCAGATAATGAGCACCTGAGAGACAGAAAAAGGGGTAACACTTTCGTAGTGAGGATTCCGTAGGAATCCTCACTGCAGGGAGTGTTACAGATGGCATCGACAAAAAAGAAAAGACAAACCTGCTGGTCGTCGTCTGAGTGGTTATTGCGGCTTGCTTAAGATATACCCATGGTTATATATTTCCTGTTAACTTCTGAATTTTTATCAGACAACTGCTCAACCCACCTATAATTTCAACTCTTGTAAGTTGTCCTCACGCTGCATAAAAACCTTAGGCAGGTAAGGTTAGATTATAGGACTAATTTTTTAGTAAACGTCAGACAGCTTGGTATTAAATATTTAGCCACGGTTACTCGAAATAGTGATCGTTCTGAGTGAGGTAATGTTTGTTTAGAAAAAATTGTTTCTATTGGAGAACAATATCGATTCAGTCGGATTGACTATGTGAGGCAAATATCAAATATCCTGCACAATTTTAAAATTCCACTAACTTTAAAGGTAAAATGATACCCAAAACGTGTTCTATTAAAATTCTTTTTATTCTCATCAGTATCTGTTTGATATCTAATTTGGGGAGAGCAGAAGCAACTGAAGAGAATAAGGACTTGGAACAAATGATTCTGGATTTCGGTAGCACTGAAGATAAAACGTCTTGGCAGATTGTTAATGATGGCGTGATGGGAGGTATTTCCCAAAGCGAAATCTTTTTCAAAGAAAGTGGCGTGTTGATTTTTCGAGGAACAGTTTCGCTTGAGAATAATGGCGGGTTTGCCTCTTCGAGAAGGAGTGCCAAGTCCTATAATCTTGGAGGATATTCAGGTATGCTCCTGCAGGTACGGGGCGATGGCAAAGACTACCAGCTGCGGGTCCGAACCGATGATCGCTTTGATGGTATTTCATATCGCTACCGCTTCAACACACAGTCGGGGGCCACACAAATCATCAAAGCTCATTTTACTGACTTTGAGCCGGTTTTCAGGGGAAGGATCATAAAAGATGCAGCGCCGCTATCTGCAGAAAAAATTCAACAGATTGGATTTCTAATAGCCGACAAACAATCCGGTCAATTCAGCATAGAAATAGACTGGATAAAAGGAGTAAAATAGAAAACGTTAGTTTTTTCAATTTCCTGCTTTTTCGGACAACACTGATCTATTCATATTGCCTCTGAACATTAAAAAATAGGCTGTTTTTTATAGGGGGAGGAGATTAGTCAACAGAAGCAGAGTCGGTACCCCAGGTTAAGGGATTTACTGATAGCCCTCTCCTTGGTAGCGAGTCTCTCGTCTTTACCTTCTTCCTCTAGCCTTATGAGAAAGCGCAAAATTGGAGCTCCCCCTAGCGAAAGGTGTTTGCAACAATGTCATATATATCTAAACCATCTGCTGAGCCCTGCGTAACGACCTTCGATGAGTTTGTAAGATTAGCTGATTATTCTCTGATGGATACCTTGAATGCCGACCCTGATGCCACCGGAGATGGTGATGATCACCGTGCCCGTCAGGTTTTTTCTGGTCATTTCGTACCTGTGAAACCCACGCCGCTTGCAGAACCAGAATATGTAACCCATAGCAGCACTTTTTTTAATGAACTTGGGCTGAGCGACGAGCTGGCGCTTAATGCAAAATTTCGCCAGGTATTCTCTGGTGATCTCTCTGCTACGCATGAGCCTATGCGTCAGGTTGGCTGGGCGACTGGCTATGCCTTGTCGATTTATGGCACCGAATATACCCAACAATGTCCATTTGGTACTGGTAATGGGTATGGCGATGGTCGGGCGATATCTGTATTTGAAGGAATACTCAATGGGCAGCGCTGGGAAATGCAATTGAAAGGTGGCGGCTCAACGCCTTATTGCCGTGGTGCCGACGGGCGCGCAGTACTACGTTCAAGTGTACGTGAGTTTCTAGCGCAAGAATATATGCAGGCTTTAGGTGTTCCAACATCGCGCTCTTTAACACTGTATGTTTCTAAATCTGAGACCGTTACCCGGCCTTGGTATTCTCAAGACTCCCACTCCACCGATCCTGATATTTTGGTGGACAATCCTGTGGCGATTTCAACTCGCGTTGCACCATCCTTTTTGCGCGTTGGTCAGCTAGAGTTGTTTGCCCGCCGCGCTCGCAGCAATAATCACCCAAGAGCATTAGAAGAATTGCGCATGATTGTGTCGCATTTAATTGAGCGAGAATACAAAAGCAACATTAATCAAAACTTTGTTTTTGCAGATCAATTGGTTGAGTTGGCTAAGCAATTTCGCCAGCGTCTTACTTCACTAGTGGCCAATTGGCAACGTATTGGTTACTGCCAGGGTAATTACAACAGTGACAACTGCGCTGCAGGTGGTTTTACCCTCGACTATGGACCTTTTGGGTTCTGTGAAATTTTTGACCCTGAGTTTCAACCTTGGACTGGCGGCGGCAAACACTTTTCATTCTTCAATCAGCCAATCGCAGCGGAAGCGAATTACCACATGTTTTGGACAGCTGTGAGACCGTTACTCGCAGAAGATACTGAGGCTTTAGAACATTTCGACCAAGTGCGCCGTGGCTTTGCAGAAGAAATGCAAAAACAAATCCAAAAAATGTGGGCGGCCAAACTTGGCTTGACTGAATATAACCCGAAGCTGTTAAAGAGATTAATACAGTTAATGACCCACTCAGAGGTGGATTACACCATTTTCTTCCGTGAGTTATCCCATATACCAGAGGATGTTTCAGCATTGAAAAAGAGCTTCTACGTTAAAACTTCACAACAACTCGATGAGCAATGGCAAGATTGGCTAAAAAGCTGGCGCGATCTCGTCAATAAAGCCGGCAATTTGGCTGAGATATCAGCAAGTATGAAACAGACTAACCCAAAATACACATGGCGAGAGTGGTTGCTTGTCCCCGCCTACCAACAAGCCATGCAGGGTGACTACACCTTAGTTAGAGAGTTGCAAGAAGTACTTAGCTACCCATATGATGAGCAATCACAAGAAGTAGAGGATAAATACTATCGTCTAAAACCTAGGGCGTTTTTTAACGTTGGTGGCGTGTCGCACTATAGCTGTTCATCTTGATTTTGACTATACCGGCCGAGCCGGTTTACTCGATATCAAATTGGTCATTAAGGTCTTTTTTCATATCCTCACAAGGCCGAAATCTTCGATTGAGCTTTGCTCTTTGTAGAGCGTAATATCTATAACTCTTGTTTCACTGAGTAATTGTGCAATCGATTTTTGACTGAGAGACATCATTTGTATGAGTATTGATTCCTCAGATTATTCTGAGTCGCGTTTGGAAACTTTTAATTCTCACATCGCCCCTTTGTTATATGTGTGAAATTGGGGACGTAAACTATTCTGACACCTATGGCTATTGCTTAAATCACATTCAGGACATATCTTAACACGGTAATTAAATCATAAAAAACGCGAGGAAAATATGCCATTTAAGGTACAGGAAAAAATTAAAATGGGTGTGAGCTCATGCTTATTAGGGAACAAAGTCCGGTTTGATGGTGGACACAAACATAACAAATATATAACTGATACGTTGAGTCACTTTTTTGAATTTATTCCAGTCTGTCCAGAGGTCGAATGTGGACTTGCTACACCGCGTGAGGCGATGCGACTTGTCGGAGATCCTGACAATCCTCGACTAGTAACCAGCAAAACAGGGGTTGATCATACAGATCGTATGAATAATTGGGCACAAACCAAATTAGTTGAGCTAGAGCGGGAAAATCTTTGTGGATTTATCTTTAAAAACAGATCGCCATCCTCAGGAATGGAGAGGGTTAAAGTTTATGATAAGAATAAGATTCCTAAAAATGTTGGGGAGGGACTGTTTGCCGGTGCATTCAAGAAGCATTTTACCTTACTACCAACAGAAGAAGAAGGCAGGTTAAATGACCTTGTATTAAGAGAGAATTTTATTGAATCTGTTTTTGTATATAAACGCTGGCGTGACACAAAAGAAGAAAATACGGCAGATAGCCTGGTCAGGTTCCATACAGACCACAAACTCCTCCTGATGGCTCATAGCGAGAAGCATCTCAGCGATTTAGAATACTTAGTTTCTGGTGTTACCAGTAATGACATAGACAATGTATTCAACCAATATCAAAAGTTTTTAATGGAAGCCATGTGTGTGAAACCTACGGTTAAATCTCATACAAATGTGTTGATGCATATGATGGGGTTCTTTGAGAAGGTACTCGACGACGAGGAAAAAAAAGAATTGCATGGTATTATTGAAAACTACACGAATCATTATGTCCCGCTGATCGTGCCAGCAACATTGATAAATCATTACGTTAGGAAATATAAAAACTCACAGCTGTTTAATCAGTACTATTTGAAACCTCATCCAACCGAACTCAAATTGAGAAACCATGCCTAAGGATACGATACTCATAACCGGTGCTACCGGGTATATCGGCAGACGGCTGAAACGTCGCTTGTTGGAAGATGACAGATTCACCATTCGTTTATTTGTTCGCAATCGAATGAAAGTCGATGTTTCAGTTGTTGATCTGGTTGAAATATTCGAAGGTACAACTTTTGATTTAGAGTCACTACAAAAAGCACTCCATGGGGTGGATACAGCATTTTATCTCATCCATTCGATGGGCACAAAAGAAGATTATAGCGAGCTTGATAGAAAAAGTGCGGAAAATTTTCGAAAATCATGCATAGCCGCGGGGGTTCGTCGTATAATTTATCTGGGTGGTTTAGGGGTGAAGGATACAGCAAGTGAGCATCTACTAAGCAGGCTTGAAACTGGTGAAATTTTGTCGGCTGAGCCGGAGAAAATACAAACAATCTGGTTAAGGGCTGGAGTGATAATTGGCTCAGGAAGTTCCAGCTATGAGATAGTTCGCAATTTAATCCAAAAACTGCCAGTTATGATAACCCCGAGGTGGGTACGCACAAAGACTCAGCCGATCGGTGTTGAGGATGTTCTTTCGTATCTTCAGGATTCAATTAGTTTGGAATATGAAAAAGATCTTGTTGTAGATATTGGTGCTGAGCTTTTAAGTTTTCAGGAAATGATGAAACAAGCAGCGGAAGTATCTGAATTAAATAGATACCTTTTTCCAGTTCCTCTGCTATCACCTCGTTTGTCTTCTTATTGACTCATCTTGTTTACACCTATACCTTATCGCCTTGCTTCTGCTTTCGTTGAAGGGTTAAAAAGTGAAACTGTTTTACAAAACGAGAATGCAAAACGTTATTATCCCCAAATAGAGCCCTTGCCTTTTAAAGAGGCCATTAGGCGTTCAAATAAAAAACTGGAACTCAAGCAGGTCATTAGTAGATGGTGTGATAGTAGCGCTGAGAAGTCTTGCGATATTAAAGATTTTGATGATCCAACTGGTGCTATTTCACGCGATGTACGTATTGTAGAGTACAAAAATGGAGAGAGTGCGGCAGATGTTTTTCGTTCAGCCTGCGAAGTCGGCGGTCCAAAAGGGTGGTTTAAATATAACATACTTTGGAGAATCCGCGGAATCCTCGATAAAGTTTCAGGTGGTTATGGGTTAAACAGAGGGCGCAGACAATTTCAGGAATTACGTTTAGGGGATGCTGTTGATTTCTGGAAAGTCGTTGATATAAAGGATGGCAAGCGTTTGTTGCTATATGCACAAATGAAATTACCCGGCCAGGGGTGGCTTGAATTTGACTGTCAGCCAAACCAACTCGTACAGACAGCGCATTTTATACCAAAAGGTATTCTTGGAAGATTGTATTGGTATTCAGTTCTCCCTTTTCACTATTTTGTTTTCACAGATCTGGCACGCACGGTTGTCAGTGCGGCCACTCAATTGGTGTCTTCAAAGGAGGCCTGAAAAGGTTACACAATGGCTGAAAAAAAAATAACTTTATACAGTTTGACGACCTGCGTTTTCTGTCAGGCTATTAAGAAAATGTTCGATGATCTTAAAATTTCAGTTCGATGTATCCAGGCTGATGAACTTTCTGAAAAAGACAAGAGCAGGGTCATCAAAGAGCTCAGGGAAGTTAATCCTCAATGTTCGTTTCCCACGGTTGTTATCGATGATGAGGTGATTGTTGGTTATAAGGTGCAGGAAATCAAGGAAGCGATTGGTATTCGTACTGAGGTTGACGATCTTTACGCCATGCTCAAAAAAGTACATGAGCCCAAAGGGTATTATCTGAATGGCGATAAGGAAAAAACCTTTGAGCTTCTGCGCAGTCTTCTCACCAACAAGAAACGTTACGGTTATATGGCCTGTCCTTGCAGGCTGGCTTCCGGAAAGCGGGATAACGACCGAGATATTATTTGTCCCTGTATTTATCGGGAACCGGATGTGACCGAATATGGCAGTTGCTTTTGCTCGCTCTATGTGTCCGCAGACTGGTATACACGGAAGATTAAGCGTGAGGAAGTGCCCGAACGAAGGCCCCCGGAGCTTTTCGATCCTGAATAATCCTCTGTACATGCAAGCAGTCCTGACCCAGATCCAAAATTATCACTATCGGCAGACAATAAAGTTTGTTCATTTTCCACAATCTGCGGAGTTATTAACCCTTTCTTTGTGACAATATAGTTTTACCCAAAATCAGTAATGTCTAGTTAGGAAATTGCATCAAAGAACACGTGAGAACTCTCATGAACATGAATTTATTCAATAATTTCTATGTGCATACCTTCTGTGATGCGGCAAACAAAATGACATCCATACTGCTGCATTTGATAAAATAAATGATGTGACTGATATCCTCGATCCAACACACCTGTTTGGCCAGGCTTGATAATTTTACTGACAAAGGGCCTTTCGGCACCATTGCCCCCCGTCAGAAAAAATTTACGCGGGATACCATGATTGAGGTCGAAACCAAGGTGCATTTTTGCTTTTTTCAAAAGGTTCTGGCGTCAGCGCAGTAGCCGCATATCAAAAAATCATCTCAAACAACAATATGGTGGAACCTATTGATCATGTGCATCAAAAAATGTCTTCTCCTCTCACAGAGGGTAAACAAATGGTATTCCCAAATCATCACAAAAAGAAAGTGAATCAGAGTTGACCATATTTCCCCTCTGTATCATTTAGGGAGTAGTCATTATCAGACACTATTCAGCAAAGCCCCGCTTTATTATGGCTATCAAGCGCGAACTGATTTTTGCGAACTGGTTAGCAACGGATTCAAGGAAAATAAGGTTTACTACGATTTCTAGTTGCTTTTCTCCTCCGCTGTACAGTAAACAATAATGAGTTTTGTATTTGTTTTTAGGTGTTTACGTCACTACTCTGTAGTACTTTTTGTGGTCATTCGTCAAGAAACAAAGCCCTTTGATATTCGGAGGTTATTATGAAGCGCATGGTCCATCTTGTTGCGGGAATTGCAGTGTCGATGTGCAGTATGAACCTCTATGGGGAGGAACTAAAGCGCAGTGCAGAGACGGAGGATTGTCTTGGCTGTCACTCAGAAATACATCCGGGGCTGGTTGCATCTTGGCTGCAGAGTCGGCACAGCAAGATAACCCCAGCTGAAGGCATGGCAAAATCCGAGCTGCAGAGTCGTGTCTCTTCCAAGACCATCCCTGACGAACTGCAACAGGTAGTTGTTGGTTGTTATGAGTGTCATGGACTGAGGATCGGGCAACATCAGGATGCATTCGAACACAATGGCTATGAAATTAATGTAATTGTCAGTCCCGCTGATTGTGCCACCTGCCACAGTATTGAGACCGAACAATATTCTAAAAATATCATGTCCCATGCTTATGGCAACCTGGTAGAGAACACCCTCTACCAGGACTTCACCAAGGCGGTGAACAACCATTATACTTACAAAGAGAAACAGCTGATACTAGGTGAGGGTGACAAACTTACAGAGTATGAGTCCTGCCTCTACTGCCATGGAACAAAGGTGGAGGTTAAAGGACTCATCAAGCGTGAAACAGAGTATGGGGCGCTCGAGTTTCCTGATCTGGAAGGGTGGCCTAATCAGGGAGTCGGTCGCATCAATCCTGATGGCAGCAAAGGAGCCTGCACCCCTTGCCACAGCCGACACGCGTTCTCAATTGAAATGGCGCGTAAACCTTACACTTGCGCAGAATGCCACAAGGGTCCGGATGTCCCGGCATACAAGGTTTATGAGGTCAGCAAACACGGAAATATATTTAATTCAAAAAAGGATGATTTCAACTTCAACAAGGTTCCTTGGACGGTCGGCTCCGACTTCACTGCGCCGACCTGCGCAGCATGCCATGTGAGCCTGCTTGTTTCACCAGATGGTACTGTCATTGCGGAAAGAACCCATCAATTTAATGATCGACTCAGCTGGCGACTTTTTGGCGTACCGTACGCACATCCTCATCCGCTAGATGCAAACCTGGCAAAGGTTGTAAATTCTGATGGACTTCCTTTGGCAGTCGAACTTACCGGAGAACCGGTTGCCAAGTATGTGCTCAATAGGGAACAACAGATAGAGCGAAACGATCGAATGAACACGGTCTGTCTTTTATGTCACAGCAGCCAGTGGGTGGAAAACCACTTTATGAGGTTTGACAACACCATAAAATGATCCAATTCCATTACCCTTGAAGAGACCAAGATACTGAAGGATGTCTGGAACGGAAATTTTATAAGCGGTTTGCCTCAGGGGCAGAATGTTTTTGATGAAAAAGCAGAGCGGATGTGGACCTCCATCTGGCTTTTTTACGCCAATTCTACCCGTTTTGCCTCAGCAATGGCCGGTGGGGGGGATTATGGCGTCTTCGCCAATGGGCGATACCAGACAACAGAACAGCTCACCCACTTGCTGGAGCAGTTGAAGTTGTATCAATCCCTTCAAGCGTTAGAGTAAATAAGAATCTGCTGTGCTACAAGCAGATCATTTGCAGCATCAAAAGCGTTACTTAGCCTTATAAAGGATGAATTTTCCCAGAAGGTGCTTATTGTTTTTCAAGAATTTTTTTACTCATGTAAAATTGATAATTTAAATGTAATGCTTAATGGTTACACTCAACATCAATGACAAAGAGTATAAAGTGGAACCCGAACCGGACGAGCTGCTGGTGTGGGTTATTCACGAAAAAGTAGGCTTGACAAAAACCAGATTCGGCTGCGGTATGCAAATGTGCGGGTCGTGCAAGGTTCTGGTGAATGGCAAGATGACATTTACTTGTAATTTGAAAGTAGCAGAAGTACTCGCTCAGAAAATTACAACCAGAGAAGGTTTACCCGATGATCACCCATTAGTTACCGGTGTAAATCCGAAACAGGTGAACTGAGTAGCATAGTTCTGAGGCGCAGAGCCCCAAGTTTTCAGGTAGTCTCATAGTTCAGATCGAATTTTTCCGCCACCTTTCGACATCCATAACCAGTTGCAAATGACGGAGTAATGGGCCCCGACTATTTCTGTTATCTCCTTACGGGAATTTTCTATGTGAAATAGGCGGATTGGCTGATTCATATTGTGCTGTTGCGAGGGTAGGAGCGCGTTGTAGAATAGTATTTATGGATTGCTTTTTTAAGATAGATAGCTTTTAAGTAAGTCATTAGATTAACATACGATAAGTTTTTTGAGTAGCACCGGCAGGCCGGCGGCTTACATGACCGGTCTTAAGTTTTATAACTATTTAAGGAAGAGGGTACTATGAAAGGTGATGCTGGCGTTGCTGTTTACAGCCGTCAAGGAAACGTTGCAGGTCTTTGCTCGTGATCCGCAGTGGCGCATCGAGGGCCAACTCGGCTTCATCTGTGTGCTCCACACTTGGAATCAGAAACTCATGGACCACGTTCACCTGCATTGCATCATCCCGGCAGGAGCACTCTCATTTGACCGTAAAAGATGGATCAGTGCCAGAAAAAAATATCTCTTCAGAGTTCAGTCTCTGGCAAAGGAGTTCAAGAAAAGATATCTGAATAAGCTGGAAATGCTTTATCGTAGGAACAGTTTGTTTTTCTATGGCAGGGCTGCCAGATATCGTAATGATACGCAGTTTCTGGAATTAATAGAGCAGTTACGGGACAAACAATGGATCACCTATGCCAAGCAGCCCTTTGGCGGACCGGAGCAGGTGCTCGAGTATCTTGGTCGCTATACGCATCGGGTGGCCATCACCAACAACCGGGTTCTCGCTATCGATGACGACAGCATACGGTTCAGTTATCGCGACCGCCGTGATAAAATAATGAATTTATTGGATAATTTACTGATAACAGTAATTATCCGAAAAATATCGTGGGATAAAGATTTCCTGCCATATTCTATCAAACACTAATTTAGACTGTAGGTTTCTTGAGAGTAAGAAAAGCTGTCGGGCAGCATGGGAGAGCAATCTGACAGCCCGTGTAGGATGCCGTTTATATAAACCTTCCCGCTTATCCCCCGGCGGATTTCGTTTCATCGTAGATCTTGTATGTTCGATGCACGCAGTGAGCCGGTAAGAAGTTAGTTTTTATGGGTTGTTGATCCAGGTTATTGAAAATAGGCTTTGTATTATAAAGTGGAGATGATATGCCCACAATGAAACCCTGTCACGAATTGCTGGTGACATATGTCACCGCGAATCGTTCAGACAAATTTTATTTCAGATACGCAATGAGGTGACAACGCTAGATTTTACTTGCGTAAGAAGAAAGCGGCAACTCCTAAACCAATCCCTAAGATTAACAACCCGGCGCCAACAATGCCCAGAATTGGTGACTGGCCTTCCCCGCTCTCTGGAATTACCGGGGCTTCGGCCACGGTTTCCGAGTTGGGTTGAGCACCAAAATCCAGGAAGGTTTGATAGCCCGCCTGTAAATTTTGCACGTGGTTAAGTTTTGTGGTTGCATTATACCCATCGGGTATCGCCACCGAAATATTATATTCGCCCTCATCTAAGATCAGCGCTAAATGCACAATGGCGAGACATTCGGCAGCAGATCCGGGAATATCATAATAGCCCAGTTCCACATCTTCGTAACACCGAGGGCAGCAACCCCTCATCTTCCCCTTGTGATAGGGATACCGTCGCAGAGCGGTTGCTGATGCTGATCGCACTTCCCTCTAAATCAAGTTCGTCATCCTGTCGCAGGGCATCTCCGTTGGCATCCAAGAAGACGGAGACACATAGCACACCGGTCCCGATGGATGGCGTTACTGTGGGGATCTCGGAAGTTGGTGTGGGGTGCACCGGTGGACGGAATTTCGGAGGGCCGCCCAAACCTAAGAGTAATCGATCCCCTACTTGAATAATATCATCCGCGGCTAAATCGTTGAGGCGGCGTAATTCATCCAGTGAAATTCCGGGCAATTGCCGAAATCCGCCAAAGTGTATCCCCAACCTCAACGATGTAAATGATGCGCCCATCTGGTCCGGGTGTTGGCGTTGCAATCGGCGTATATTGGGGTTCGGGCAGCTATCGTTGGAATAGCCATTGCCAATACGATCAGCAATAAACCCATCCCACCGAGAGAAAGCCAAATTAAAAGATTTCTTCATCGCATTCTGAATTATACAGGAGTTGTTTGTTTTTGGCGGGAAACTTACGAATTTTGTCGCCGCACTCCGCGAAGAGCAATCAGCGTCAGCAGATCAAAGACGACCGCAGCTACAGCACTGGTTCCCATTCCCCATGAGAACAGGGTCGGTGCCACCAAGGCGCCCATGGCCCTGCCTAACGATAGTGCCGAAACGTTGATGGCCATCACTGTAGCCCGTGTATGGGGCATTATCTCGGTCATCATCGGAATGATGCTGACCAGCGTAAACTCAAAGGTCAAATAAAATAGGAACAACCCCACTAACGCACCTGGCAGTGTTTGCCCCAAAAATGGGAAGGCGACCGCTGTCAAACTGTTGGCGAGCAAACCGATGGCTATCGCACGTGGTTTTCCCAGGCGGTCTACAAAAATTCCCACCAGCGATTCCCCGCCCAACTCGGCGAACCCAATCACCGCCGCGGCTGCGCCGAGGGCGGCTATTTGCAACCCGAAAGCGTCTTCCATCCAAACCCCAAAAACCAAATTGATGACTTCGTTAGCGGCGCTGGCGAACATACCGATGGCCAAACCAGCCAGGGCTGGGGAATAACGCAGCACTTTTTGGATATTGGAAAAAACATTGGGTGCAGAATCCCCTGGGGGGTTGTCTTGGGGGATCATCCAGTTTAACAGGAGGAAGCGCAAGCCCCCAGGAAGGTCAGCGTCCAAAAAGGCGACATCCACCCCCAACGGGAGATCAAAAATCCCATCAAAGGGATGCCGATAATAAAAGCCAGCGACCAGCCCAAATACCGTAATCGCCAAAACCCGGCCGCGGCGGTCTGAGGGCACTCGAGATAGGCTTGCATGGGCGGGTCAAAGATAAATTTCCCCAGCGTTGTCATAATCAAAGCAGCCACAAAAACGGGGAAAGGTGGGCCAGATGATCACCACCCAGGTGCCAAAAGTAAAAAGCCCTAACCCGAGCAGCATGGCGAATTTTGCCCGCTGGCTGTCGCCGATCGTGGCGATAAAAGGGCCTACTGTGCCAATCAGCGAACGGATGGTAAGTGCCAGCGACAGCGTGGCAAGATCGACCTAGCCCGTGGCTGAATACCGCCAAAAATGGATACACCTACGCCGGTGCATGGTGTTGAGCACCGTACGGATGGCGGCAAAAGCACCGGCTTGAAATAGCAGGGATTTTTTCAAAGAATTATTGATCTTTTGTGTCGATATTGTGGAGCAGCCGCTAACCTGCCAGGCAGTAAAAAACAGCAGAAGGGTCAACGTATAAAAGAAGATTTGAATCCGCCAAAATCAGATTCTAGCATCGGCTGGGGGGATGCATCACATTTTCGGTGGACTGCATCACGAAGAATAGCGTGATTATATAAGCGATATTCCCCGCCGAAGACCAGATTACTGGCAAGAAGGATAGCCCCAATTGCAGCAGATATCCCGGCGATCGCGAAGATGGCAGCGCACATCGCCAGCGTGGTTCAGCCAGAAAGAGGCCGTTCCAATTGGCCTCCATCGCCCACAGGGAGAGTGGGAGATAGGTGATCCAGAAGAAAAGCCGGTTCGACCGAGGGCGCGTGACCAGCCGTGGAGTGAGGCACGGCGGTGCCGGTAGGCAGGCTGATAGCTCCAACCAGGGCCGCAATCATGAAGGCCGCCAGCGAAGTCCAGACCCAGGCCCCGTGCAAATAAACCACCCGCACATTTGGGCCGAGCGTTGCTTCGGGGGGGCTGATCAAAGTTACTCCCGCAACCACAACGAGACCCAGAAAAAACCATAAGATCGGGGATTTCCAATTCATTTACAAATACCTTTAAACATCATCCAAACATCATCTTAGGAGCGGCCGGTCCAGCTGCTCCTAAGAACGTCAGCACAAATTTTAATTTCTAAATCCAGTTGGGTTCCTCGTAGACCCCAAAGACATTTTTCATCACGCCGATGATTTCTCCCAGGGTGGCGTAAGCCCGCACAGCATCGAGAATATAGGGCATGGTGTTCTTTGTGCCCGGCAGGTATCTGCAATTTATCGAGGGCCTGCCCAACCCGGGCATTATCGCGGTCTATGCAGTTGTGCCAAACGGGCAGTCTGGCGTTGGTGCCCGGCCGGATCCATTTCGAGCAGCGGAATACTGAAAGGTTTATCTTCAGCATAGGCATTGACGCCGACTATCTTGCGCACGCTCTGATCTATTTCGTGCTCGGTAGCGGTAGGCCGCATCCGAAATTTCAGATTGGAAGAAACCCTTTTCGATGGCTGGCAGCATCCCGCCCAATCCCGGCGAAAATAATCATACGCCTGCTGTTCGATATGGTTGGTCAGGGTTTCGATGAAGAACGAACCGCCCAAGGGATCGATGGTGTTGGTGACCCCGGATTCTTCGGGCGATGATTTGTTGGGTGCGTAAGGCTACCGTGACAGCATGTTCAGAGGGCAGCGCCAGGGCTTCATCCATGCTATTGGTGTGCAGAGATTGCGTGCCCCCGAGGACGGCTGCCAGCGCTTGGATGGCAACGCGGACGATATTGTTTTCAGCCTGCTGCGCAGTGAGAGAGACTCCCGCGGTTTGGGTGTGGAAGCGCATTAACCAAGAACTGGGATTCTTAGCCCCAAAAGTATCGCGGAATTCCCTGGCCCAAATGCGCCGCGCCGCCGATATTTGGCAATCTCCTCGAGAAATCATTGTGGGCGTTGAAGAAATGGGAAAGCCGTGGCGCAAAGGAGTTGACTTCCAGGCCGCGTCGACCGCCCAGCGCACATATTCGAAGCCATCGGCCAGGGTGAAAGCCAACTCCTGGGGCAGCAGTTGACCCCGCTTCGCGGATATGGTAGCCGGAGATGGAAATTGTATTCCATTGGGGGAGCAGATTGGTGCCAAATTCGACGGTGTTTGTCACCAGCCGCATAGAAGGCTCTGGCGGGGAAAGATATATTCTTTTTGCGCAATATACTCTTTGAGAATATCGTTCTGGATGGTGCCACGCAGCTGCTCGGGCGCACCCCCTGTTTTTCGGCGGCGGCGATGTACATGGCCCAGATGATGGCGGCGGGGGAGTTGATCGTCATGCTGGTGGAGACTTTATCGAAGAGGGATGCCGTCGAGTAAGATTTCCATGTCTTTGAGCGAGGAAACGGCTACCCCGCATTTTCCAAATTCACCCAGGGCTTCGGGCGTGTTTGTATCGTAGCCCATCAGGGTGGGCAGATCGAAAGCGATAGAAAGCCCGGTTTGACCTTGTTCGAGCAGGAATTTGAAACGCTGGTTGGTCTCTTCGGCTGTGCCGAAACCAGCGAACATGCGCATGGTCCATAGGCGGCCGCGTGCATGCACGCCGTGGTGTAAGGATACTCTCCAGGCATACCGAGATCATCCTCAAAGTCCAAATCCTGAACATCCAGCGGTGTGTAGATTTTCTCGATAGGTTCAGACGAGGCCGTGATGAATTCCTCCTGCCGCTCTGGGAAGCGTGAGAGCGTTGGGTTCAGCATATCTTCTTCCCATTTATCTTGTGCTTGTTGCATTTCAGTCAGTTTTTTGCGGTCGTACATGAGTATCTCCTCTGGCGCT
>CAVPYP010000007.1:0-229026 GCA_963710015.1 uncultured delta proteobacterium
GATTGCGCGAGCCCGACAACGGCTATATCACCATAGATCGCTCCTGCATCATAAAATCCTGCAACAGAAGGGCTGCACAAACGCTCGGTCATACCAAGGAGCAGATTCTGGGGAAAAACCTGGCAACGCTGATAGAAAATGACACGCGCTTTACCCCTTTAGCCGAGCGGATTAAGAAACCGGTTGATTCAATAGCGAACGAACAGTTTTTCCTTGCCGGTTCACGTCAGCAGTCAATAGACACCCTGACAGTACGATTTGTTGTTCTTCCCGATCTGGATGGCACTGTTCTGGGAATTTTATTGGCCTCATTGACCGTTCAGAGGTGGTAACACCCCGTGCTCTTGCCCTTGACTCCATCGCGGGAGGTGTGTTTACCGTCGATGGTGACATGAAAATCACCTCATTCAACTCGGCAGCCGAGAGAATGACAGGCTGGACACTGGAGGAAGTTCTTGGCAAACCATGTAAAATAATATTCCAGTCAAACATCTGTCTTTCATCATGCGCTATCTCCGCATGCATCATGAATAACACCAAATGTTTATCATGACCGTGATGTATATATTTACCGGAAAAACGGTCAGTCCTTTCCGGTTAGCGTGAGTGCAGCACCGCTTATTGACAGTAATGAACGGGTTATCGGCGGGGTTGAAATCTTTCGTGATATCAGCGAATCAGTCAAGAGTGATATTATAATCAACGCCGTTGCAGACGGGGTCGTCACCTTTGATGATAGAGGTTTCATCACATCTTTTAATGCCGGTGCGGAACGCATTACCGGCTGGCTCGAAGATGATGTCGTCGGGCGCTCATGCGATGACCTGTTTTTTGCAGCTGACGGAATATCGGCCTGTCCCATCACCGCATCAAAAGCTGGTGAACCGTGCAACATTATAGACCAGGAAGGTTTCGTAACCGATAAAGACGGTTTTAACATCCCGATTCTGGTCTCCATCACACCAATGCTTGATGACAAAAATCGTGCCATCGGCTGTGTCCAGACCTTCAGGGACAATACCCAGTCACTGCAGAATAAATTGATCCTTGATTCAATAGCCGACGGTGTTTTTACGGTAGACAGAAACTGGCGAATTACATCTTTTAATATGGCCGCTGAGGTAATCACCGGGTGGGAGCGCGAGGATGCGGTCGGCAGTTTCTGCAGTGATGTTTTCCACTCTTCGATCTGCGGTAAAAACTGTGCCATAGCAGAGAGTCTCTACTCCGGGAGACCGGTTGCCAATCGTTCGATAATGATTCAGGACAAGGAGGGCAAGAGTAAACCGATCAGTATCAGTGCAGCTCCATTGGTTGATGTGGTTGGCAATGTTGTTGGCGGCGTTGAAACATTTCGGGACCTGACGGTCATGGAATCCTTGCGGAAGACCTGATGCAGCGTTATACCTTTAAAGAAATTATCAGCAAAAGTGCTCTCATGCAGCGATTTTTCCAGATCCTGCCGGATATTGCCACCAGCGACAGTACGGTATTGATCCTCGGGGAAAGCGGAACAGGAAAAGGAATTATGGCCGATGCAATTGTCAGTGCCTCCGCGCGTAAAGATCAGCCTTTTCTGTCCGTGAACTGCGGTGCGATTCCTGAAACGTTGCTGGAATCTGAACTCTTCGGCTATCGATCAGGAGCTTTTACCGATGCCAGAAAAGACCGGCAGGGTCGTTTTGCCGCGGCTGAGGGCGGTACAATCTTTCTCGATGAAATCGGAGACATTCCCCACTCTCTGCAGGTTAAACTTCTCCGTGTCCTGGAAGAACGGGTTTATGAGCCGCTTGGCTCAAACGAATCAATCAAAGTTGATGTCCGGGTCATAGCAGCAAAAACGCAATCGTGACCTGAAACAACTCGTCGAGGATGGACTTTTCAGGGATGATCTCTATTATCGTCTCAAGGTTGTCGATATCACGCTGCCTCCCCTGCGCGACCGCAAGGAAGACATACCGCTGCTGATCGATCATTTTGTTGATAAATTCAGGGCTGAAAAGCAAAAAGATATTGTCGGGGTCAGCGACGCTGTATTAAAAAAGCTTATGCTGCATTCATTTCCTGCGGGGAACATCAGAGAACTGGAAAACATCATAGAATATGCATTCATCCTTTGTACAGGCGGATTTATCCAGGAAGAACATCTCCCGGAATCTTTTCTGCCCGATTCGCAAAGAGCACATGCCAGCTTCACTGATACACAGACTGGTGCAACCCTCGAGCAGATTGAACAGCAGGCGATAGCCAGTTCTCTTGAACGCAACAAATGGAAAAGAATGATGACCTGCCGGGAGCTCGGCATATCCAAAGACACCCTGCGCAGAAAAATTGAACGATACAAGCTCAAAGACCCGCTTACCCCTCAGTAAAAGACCATTCCACCGGCATAGCCGGCGGTTTTATTAATTCATGGTAAAGCTACTGTGAATAATAAAGCGGTTCCGCTCCCCGGATTATGAGGTTTTTATATACACACTTCCCTGGCCAGGTCCTGGAATATCCGTCGAATAATAAATCAGGGTTCATACTGAATGCAGCAATTCACACAACAGGTCATTTCGATTATTGGCAGAATACCGTGCGGCAGGGTAACAACCTACGGATTAATTGCAGCAGCAGCCGGAAACCATTGCGGTGCCCGACAGGTCGCACGGATCCTGCACTCAAGCTCAGATAAATACAATCTGCCCTGCATCGGGTGGTGATGTTGAGCGGTATCACCACGAAAATCAATGGGCCATATCTCCCAGAAAAAACTCCTCGCCAAAGAGTCTGTTTTTCTCATAATACTGGCAGGGTTGACCTGGAACAATTCCTCTGGATACCCTGATTTGTAGAAAGATAGAACGAGCCTGATAAGTGTCGGACGGAGATTCTGATCGTTTATAATACTGATATTGGATAATATTTATAACAAATCCTACCAACTATACATAAATACTGGGGAAACTATTGTCTTAACCTATACCGCCAGGCGATCTAGCCATATATCGCATAGGTGGTTTCCTCCCCGAGCAATGCATCTATCTGGAGCTGAATCTCTCTTCGTTCAGGACTTTTGAACCAGTTTTCCCAGTCCTCAATTGACCTCCAGGCACTGATAACAACACGCTCACCGGGCTTGTCCAGTCTCTTCAGTGTCTGTCCGGACAGATACCCGGGCTGCTGCAGGCAAACGCTCCGCATTTTATGAAAGAGGATTGTCAGTTCTTCTTCAAAGCTCTTGGTCACCGTTCGTTTGATAAGAATTTTTACCGTCATCGCTTTCTCCTCTGTTGTGCCTGTCTATCCCTGGTTCTCTCCCACGAGTTTTTCGCTTAACTACCCAAACAGTCTATGCGATAAGGTTTTCATCTAAACCATAATTCTTCAAACTCACTAGACAATGAAACGCTAGTATTTTAGAATCCTTCTGCCCCCTTCCAGACAGCACCCGTCCCACCCGGGAAGTTCTCTCCGGCCTCATTTAGCTGCATTCAAATTTTTGTCAACGAACAATTGCGGGGGGATATTCTGTGCACAAATAATGGATTGGATCTTCATCCTCAACAATTTGAGGGAATCGTTTGAGAGGGTTCAAAAAGCAATTGTCATTTCCATCATCATTTACATCAGAAACCTCACCAACAAGCACCGTTCCTTTGCCCTGTTCGCCATAGAATCTGTGGTGTATAAACGGTTCCAGGCAGATGGACTTTCCTGGAGTAGGTAATACCGCCTCACCTGGCCGTGGTTTTCCCTGGTCGTCAACGCTGATTTGAAAATCTTTTTCAGACAGGCTTTCTTCAGTATCTGCCCTCAGCATAGTCTGTAATATCCCAGCCGAGAGCGTTATCTCTGATTTCATCAGCCTGCTATAGTCGACAGCATCAACACTGAAAATAGTGGTAAGCTTACGTTTGAAGGTGTCTTGAGCCATGGTTTCCTCCTGACATTGTTGTCACAGCGACAAAATCAATGAAAATAGAGACGCAAGTCAGATTAATTCAAGAGTATATTTATAGAAAATAATCACAAACCCTAACAAAAAAAAGTCACTTCAAGGTTGTTTGAAATCAGATAGTAACAAGTTGTGATTAGAGAAGTTGGATGTTGGTGTTGACGTACGACATTATTATAGAATATTAAGGTCCGTAGCTTGCCCGATCAAATCATTATAAAAAGGGCAATTACTCTAAATTGAACTTGTTCTTGTACATGTTGGGCTCGGAGATAATTGCAAACCATCACCGAGTTTGTCTGGAATTATTAAGGTGAGCATCATTTTACGAACATTATAAAGCACTATCGAGAAGCTCTTTTATAACGCGATATCAGTATATTGAAAGATAAAAGTGCTAAGCGTTACTGTTGGCCACTTAACCTACTTTTCAAGATCACATAAATTATAAGATATCGGCATACAGCAGATGTCTGCTTCGGAAGCAATAGGCTGCTAATTCAATTGCAGCTGTAGATTCTTAGAGGATACGATAGCCAAGCCAACCACTGCTTGAACTCTTGTGCGTGTCAATTCTTCAGGTAAGAAGAAATCTTTCGCCAGCGCATGTTCAATTGGTGGTCTGCCAAATGTTCTCCTTTGGAACAAATACCTTTTGACAGTCTTGACCCAATCACCTTGGTCTAGTCTTTAAAGCCCTCACAATAGGGGAAATCAAGATCATTAGCTGAAGTGCAAAAGGATAAATAAGAATTTCTAATGTTGGATATTATGCTTTCAGCTTCAAGTCTCTTTTTATTATCATTGCTAAATAAGTTATACTCAAATTTATAAATTTCATCGTCACCAATATGGTCTTCATATTTTTGAAATTCTTCAAGTAACTCCATTATATCAATATTTGATCCTTCAAAAATAAGATCCCAAAAAGTATTTCTAAGAAATATTGCCGCCGAGACAGGTTCATTATTGTATTTGACATATGTTAAGGATGTCCTTTTTGATAGAAAATATCCTATTAGCAATTTTGACCGAATGCTCAATTCTTCATTTTTTTCATAAAGTCTTTTTATGAAAATATTAAAATTATCATACGAAATAATATATAAGTATGGCGGACTGCGATAATGAAATGATTCATACATAATGGGTAATAAATCTGCTCGCATTTCAGGATATTGCATATATAGCATTGCAATAGTATAGGCCCGTTTTATTGAATCAGTATTTTTTCCATATGTGCCTGATATAATCATCATCATTTCATTTGCTTTAATACTCTGTGACTCTAAGATATTTTGAATTTCTTATAACCTCATCAATTTCAGCTTTGCTCACATAATCTGTAATATAATTAACATTTTTTTCGTTCAGATTTACATCTCTGCCATATTCACTATCCAGATTGTTAATCAATATTATGTTATTAATATTACTTATTATATTTTTATTGGGAGGTATGGTTTCAATCGTTCGACTTGTACAAGAAACAAGAAGAAGTAAAACAATCGTGAAAACCAAATATTGGAGGTTAATCAGAGTGAAACGCATATTTAATATTGTATGATATTACTGGTGTTGAAATTCCCATCGAAGCCTTCAGAAAGGTGCACTTAATATCCAGCGTATATTATTCTATTTGATCATAGCATCAGTGGTCTTTTGTAGACATTAATCTCCATATGCCCGGCCAGATTGAGTATCGATAGATAACCATTATCCCTGTTCGTCCGCAGCGATCAGGTAACCAATCGGCGAGGATTCCCCTGACAGGACCGGCTCATATAAAAAAGCTCAATTGTGGGTGCTCAAGGCGATATCCACAATTGAGCTGATAGGTTCTAGCCAGTATGTTTATTTGCTCCGCTCGTTCTTTTCCATGTGCGGTCCAAGAATCATATCTTTGTAACCGAGCCCTGCAGGGATTCGAGGATAAAGCATCTCGTTGACATCGGTGACCACTTCCAGAAATGACGGGCCCTCTGCATCGACGAACGCCTTGAGACTCTCTGCCAGGTCCTGACGATCCTCCACACGGCGGGCAAAACGAAAACCCAGTTCAGCGGCAACATTGGCAAAGCTGACAGAAGTTATTTTCTTTGTACCGACATAACTCCCCCCATACACGAGGTCCTGAATGTTCCGAACCATGCAGTCACCATGATTATTCAGCAGCAGGACCTTTACCGGCAGTTCATATTTACCAATCGTAAACAGTTCCCCCAGATTCATCAGCAGGCTGCCGTCGCCGTCTATCGAAATTATCGTCGCCTCAGGGTTGGCATACTGGGCCCCGATTGAAGTCGGCAGAGAGAAGCCCATTGTGCCATAACCACCTGATGTAATAAAAGATTTAGGAGTCAAGGTCATCAGGTGCTGGGCGGCAAACATCTGATGGTTACCGACACCTGTGGTAACCTTGGTATTCTCTGTGATATGACCAGACAGCAGCTCCATTACCTCAGCCTGCTGAATATCCTTTGCCTCCCTGTCAAAATTAAGCGGATGGTCTTCCTTCAGCTTGCGGGTGTACTCCTGCCATTCGCCGATATCCAGTTTAATGTCGTGCTCCTCTGCATATTTAAGCAGATCATCCAGAGCTGTTTCCGCTTTACCGATAAAGGAAAACTTTGGATTTCGGGAAAAGCGCACCTCCTGCACTTTCTCAGGGTTTATATCGAAATAGGCGATGTCTGCATCAAGGCCGGATTCACCGACCTTTTGAGACACGCGATCGTCCCAACGAATTCCAAAAGCAACAAAGAGGTCAGTCTCCTGAATGGCCATATTTGCGGCTGGAACACCAAACATACCAAGCATACCAAGGGCCCAGTCTCCTGACTCATTCAATATGCCCTTACCCATCAAGCTCCAGATGGAAGGAACTCTATAGCGGCGATTAAACGCACGTATACGTTCACTTGCTGCAGCAGAGTTCAGTCCGCCGCCGATATAGAGGAGCGGACGTTTGGCTTTTTGCAGCAGATCGAAAAACTCGCGACACTGGTTATCTCCCAGATGCCGTTCTTCATCATATTTATAACGAAATCGTGCTGGCTCGATCGATTTATATTCGCCTTCGGCTTTCTGGATATCAAAGGGAAAATCAATGACCACTGGTCCGGGTTTTCCAGATTTCGCGAGGAAATAGGCATCCTTAACGATCTCCTCAACATTTTGCAGTTCGGTAACCAGAATGACTTTTTTTGCAGCATCAGCAAAAATACTTGCAACATTGATGGTCTGGAATTCATCCGTCCCCATCTTGGTTTGGGCGACCTGTCCGGCAAAAACCAGCAGGGGGATCGAGTCAGCATTGGCATCGGCTACTGCGGTGAGGGTATTGGTTATCGCAGGACCAGAGGTGACGACTGCAATGCCAACCTCATTGCTCGCCCGTGAATAGCCGCCCGCTGCGAAAGCACAGGACTGCTCATTGGCATCCACGACGATATCGATACCACACTCTTCAATGGCATGAAAAACCGGTAATATTGTCGCGCCTGAAAAACCAAAAACCCGCTTGACACCCAGGTCAGCGAAACTTTTTGCCAGAATCTGGGCATTGTTCATAATAATTCTCCTTTAAAATCTGTGAGTTAATAGTATCTAATAAGTGGAGTAGCAGAGTGCCAACAACAGTGTTCCTCACCAGATAGACACGGTTTGCTCCGTTGCCGGTTCTCCCCTCAATGTCAGCAGGCATTGAGACATCAGCCAATAAAACGCCGCAATCTCTCTACCGCCTCCGTCATCTTTTCAATACTGGTCGTATAGGCGAAACGGATATGTTTCTCCGGCCTGTTTGCCCCAAAGTCCTTACCGGGCGTTATCGCAACACCTTCAGCTTCCAGCAGTTCATAGCAGAACCTGAAGCTGTCATCGGTCAGCCTGGAACTATTGGTATAGAGATAAAACGCCCCTTCCGGTATCACCGGAATTTCAAAACCGAGAGATTTCAGGGCTGGAATCAGAAAATCTCTTCTCTTTCTGAACTCATCACGACGCTCCCTGAAAATTTCATAACATTGTGGGCTGAACGCTTCAAGGGCTGCATACTGTGCAGGAGCCGAGCAGGACAGGAATATATTCTGGGCCAGGCAATCAAGATGATTAACATAAGCTTCCGGGGCAACAAGCCAGCCAAGCCGCCAGCCGGTCATACCAAAATACTTCGAGAAACTGTTTAATACAAAAAGATCGTCGCCAAGACTCAGGGCAGTATGGTTATCATTACCGTAAACAAGTCCCTGGTAGATCTCATCGACGATAAGGGTACCGCCTTTTGAGTCGACGACATCATGAATTCGTGCCAGCTCATCGAGTGGCAGCAGTGTTCCGGTGGGATTTGAAGGGGTAGCTACCAGAGCCGCGCAGGTCAACTCGCCCCACTCGTGGTTCACCTGCTCACTATCCAGCTGATATCCATTTTCCGGGCCGACCGGGATGGGTTTTGGCACACCGGAAAAAAATTCCACAAAATTTTTATTGCAGGGATAGCCGGGATCGGTCATCAATACTTCTCTGCCCGGATCAACCAGGACACCCAGTATCAGCTGCAGTGCTCCTGAAGAACCCGGCGTTATGATAATTCGCCGGGGATTAATATCAATTTCGAACCAGTCCCGGTAGTGTCGGGCTATCGCCTCTTTCAGCTGGGGGATGCCCGTGGCTGGAGTATAGCCAGTATGACCTTCATCCAGGGCACGTTTCCCGGCTTCAATTACCGGCCGGGCTGTTGTAAAATCGGGTTCACCAACTTCCATATGAATAACCGACACCCCGGATGCTTCAAGTTCTTTGGCACGTGCCAAGAGGTCCATGACGTAGAATGGTGCAATCTTTTCCATCCTAACGGCACATTTTTTCTTATCCATAAATCCTGTCATCCAGCTGAATTATTGACGAAAAACTAACCCGACAGATGAGACTCATCCAGTTCACGATAAAGAGCAAGGATACCCGACCTGGTCAGCTTTTTTATGCCCAGTGGTTTGAGCAGTTTGACCATTGCATCAATTTTATCTTCAGTTCCGGTTATCTCTATTATGTATGAGTCAGTTCCGGCATTAACTATTTTTGCATTGAAAATATCAACAAGCTGAATCAGTTCTGTCCTGTTTTGCGGGGTAACAACGACACTGGCCAGGGCCATCTCCCGTTTCACGGCCTTGTCTTCAATGGTCATATCCCGTAACTTTATCACATCGATAAGCCGGTTGAGCTGCTTCTGGATTTCTTCAAACTGATCTGATGTCGCCTTTGTTTTTATGGTTATTCTAGAAACTTCCGGGTCATGAGTCGGCGCCCCGCAAATGCTTTCCATATTATATCCTCTCCCGGAAAACAGGCCCGTAACCCTTGAGGTTACACCAGGTTTGTTTGCTACCAGCATGGTAATAACATATGATTGTTCTTCCATGGAACTCTCCTCAACAACTTATTAATAATGATTTGAAATTTGTCAGAAAGCTACCTTCATGCACATCACAGATGAGAAGTAGCTTCATTCATGTCCAAATTGAACCGCTATCTTACACTAATCCTTAAGATATAATACGAAAAGATAGATGATTAAAGTAGATTTTCACAATCAGAGCGACAGAGCTGCCGGCCGGTTTGCACCATCCTTCATCCATTATTTACTCATCACCGCTGAAACCGTTTGCGCTCATCATTTTCCCTTACGGGGTATTCGTTGAATCGGGCACAATAATTATATGTATGTTATATTTAGTAGCCTTATTTATGTCCCTTTGCAGGCCATAACAAAGGTTCAGACCGGTTATCCTTTTTCCAGGAATGTCATGCTACAGATTGACCGTTTTGTTTATGCTTCCAGCCTGGAGGATGCACACCATACATACCCTGATTTCCAGCCCGGGCAGCGTTATTTTTGGAGGATGCGGTTACCTGAAGCTCGCAGATCGAATCCTTGCGCCACCAATCGATTTTTCAAAACTGTCTCTTTACAATAGCACCGAGACAGCTGCCACCATTGAAATTGAGGCGATGACAAGTTTGCGTACCCTGGAAACTCTGATATGGTTTATGAGGGGATAGGAGATATGGATTCACAATTAATTACATTACTGGCAGAAAAATTATCAGCAAACACACCAATCGCCCTGGTCACTGTCATCGACGCTACGGGATCAACACCAGGGAAAATCGGGGCCATGATGCTTGTTCAGAACGATGAAGTGATCGCTGGCACCGTCGGAGGCGGCAGCCTAGAGCATCAAACAATAGCTGAGGCCGCCTGCTGCCTGGAGAGTGGAAGTAGTAAAGAAATAGTCTATCAACTCCCCCGGAAGAGCGAACAGAGCATGAGCTGTGGCGGAGAAGTGAGACTTTTCATCCGGGTATTCCAGCCGCGCCCCCAGCTGGTGATTATCGGTGCAGGGCATATCGGCAGGGAACTTTATAAAATTGGTATACAGCAGGACTATCAGGTCACCGTTTTTGATAATAGAGCAGAGGTCGACATCCGCAAGGACTTTGCCCGGGCGGAATGTATCATTGCTGCAGATCTGGTATCCGCTCTCCACCAATATCCTCTCAAAAAAGAGTGTTATATAACAATCGCCACCAGTTCGCATGATACTGATCGCGATGTACTGCAGGCAGTAATAAACCGTGATGTTTCATACATTGGTATGATTGGCAGTAAAAATAAAATTTCTCAGATTTTTAAACAATTGGTGGACCAGGGGATTGACAGGGAACGGATCGGAGCAGTATATGCGCCCATGGGGCTTAATATCGCTTCCATAGAACCAAAAGAAATTGCCTTCAGTATCTTCAGTGAAATTCTTCTGGTGAAGAATAACGGATCTGCCGATCACATGAGAACTGTTAAAAATGTCAGTATCGCACAAGACTAATTGAGACCGGAGATGCAGGATAGAAATATTATTTCTTCGAAAATGGACAGAATCCTGAGCGCGGTCCGATATGCGGATGATTCCGACAGGTTTCCGGGCGCTTATGGTAAATTGAGCAATTCCTGCTGGTGTTGTCAAGAAACAGACAGTCACCATTTGCCATACGGGTCAGAGTAAACAGCTTTCTTTTCTGATAGAAATGTTCAATAAGACCTTGCTTTTTGAGACGTTTGGCAATCTGTTTTGCATTTTCATCAAGCTCAAATTCATCAACGACACCGATTTTCACGAGATCAGTTAACGTCGTCTCTACGGGCAGCCGACAGCAATTGGCTGCACATTTCTTACATAACCTTGCTGAATATTTTACCCAGCTGGATACATTTTCAAGATCTGCAGGTTGAGCAGGCACGAAACTACCTTTGACGGTTGATGAACGATATTAGCTGGAGGAGGTTTTTTTATCAGATTTTTCCTGAACATCTTTTTGGCGTTCAGCGACTTCTTTTTCTTTGGCCCGTTTCTCCGCATCTCTATCTCCAGCAACCCTCAAAGTTCGGGGTACCGCGACGTCGATTTGAGCGGTGCATGGTTCACAAACCTCACGGGGACAGTCTGTTATCTCCCAGCATGGGGCATAGCGGAGAAGCTTTTTAATACCGGGAATGGAGATACCCTCATCATGTATCATCTTCCTGATACAAGCAATCCAGGTGATATTATTCTGAGAGAAGATACGGCGATTACCCTTGCGAGATGGTTTTATGAGTCCTTCATCCTCATAGATTCGCAGTGTCCTCGGGTGCACATTTAATATTTGTGCTGCCACACCGATCGAATAAACAGGGGTTTCTGCGGTAATTGGTTGTATTTCCACTTTCTTTCTGGCCATCTTTTTGCCTCCGTGAGACAGTCTACACATTGTGTCACTGATTGACAAGGAGGTATTTATGGAACTGGCCCACCCGATACCAGGGGTTCGGCCAGTTCAGAGTAAAGTCTTTTTATCCTGACGGCTTCAGTGATCTTCACTGAGATGACCGCGGAACAAGCGCTCTCCGGCCAGGAACAGAAATCCGCAGAACCCTATGCCGCCAAGGGTAATCATCCACTCGTGGAAGCTTGGCACATAGGTGAATAACTCAGGGTAGTCGACCAGACCCAGACCATGGTAGTGCGGTACCAGCTGACCGATAATCACCAGGTCGTAGCGCATGAAGAAGATACCGATCATCCCCGCCAGCGAGGCCACAAACAGAATTCTCATGTTACGGCCGCGGACGGCAAGGATCAGGATAAACGGGATAATCATGCCCAGACCAACCTCTCCTATCCAGAAATTCAGCGAATAAGGACCATTGATCAAGGCCATCATTGCCGTATACTTGCCCGGAGGGTTGCCGGTCACACCGGTTATCATCTTCCAGCTCGTGAAAAACAGGATGATCGCCATCATCAGTGCGCCGAGCTTGGCAACACTCTCCAGTGACTGCTTCATCTCGTCGCTCATCTTCCAGTTGTTGGCCAGATAGGCAAGATAGGTGAAAAAGATGATCGCCACACACCCGGACATCGCCGCCGAGGTGATAAAATAGATCGGCATGTAGGGGCCATGCCAGAACTCACGGCCGTTCAGAAGGCCAAATACGGCACCCAGGTTCGAGTGAGCAACGACACCCGTCAGCAGGCCGGCCAGGCCAAACATGGTGGCGGTGCGGTGCTGATCCTTCTGCAGCATCACAAACTCAATCATCATGAAGAAGAGGTAGGCGCCATAAAGGGTGCCCATCCACCAGATATTCGAGGTTGGATTGGCACCAATGACATTGCCCACCGGCATGCGCCAGGAATTTTCAATCTCGAAGGCGATTACCAGAAATCCGGCAACGATGGTGGCTATTGACAGGAATACCGCCCGTTTTGCGATCGGGTTAAAGTTCTTGAAACCGAAGACGTGACCGATCGATGAAACAATACAGAGACCGGTCGAGGTAACAACAAAAAATACGTAGGCGGCAATCAGGATACCCCACGGCACATTACGGGAAACACCGAAGGTATGTTCATGACCCACCGCAATCGAGTGAACCCCCAGGGCTACTCCCGCAATAGTTAAAAGACCGCACAGATACACTGCAGCAGAATATTTCCACGAACTGGAAGAGTCCAGACCGCCTTCCTGCGGCAGTACTCCTGCTAAAAGACTGTTCATCGCTTGACTCCTTTCCTTTTTAAACGCTCCTGCGTTATTCCATTGTCACTGTTAATTTGACTGTTCAGCATGTTTTTCAGATTTCAGAATATGTTTGATTTTCAAATCATACACAGTGTGAAGCAAGGCCCCGCCCAACCAGAAACAGAGAAATAATAGACCGTCCATATGCACCTCTCTACATAATACCTTTATATTAACGAATACAACTAAAACGAAACTGATACTATCGTATATATAGATATTATAATTGTCAACTCATTTGTATATTACAAGTTAGAAGTTTATCGCTGAACACTCTATTTTATCGAAATATACTTATAAATATCGGTACCTTGATAACTTTTAAATTTCTTTCAAATTTAAGGCGTATTTTGCTTCCTGTTAGATACTGCGCCCATGGGGGCTCAAAATGCGTCCTGTTCTAACAATTGGAGACACCTTTGAAATCAAGAAAACTAAGAGAGCGGCAAGCTATTGTGTGGAGAAAAGGAAGGAGGTGAAGAAACACGAAAGCCCTCCCTCGTGTAGGCGAGAGAGGGCTTTCATAAGGAGCTTGCTTTATAAGCTAAACGTTTACAACATGCTTTTTCTTTCTTCGAGGAACAGGCTTGAGCCGTACTACCTTGTCTGGCACCAGAGAATTAGAAAAGAATGCGCTGCAGCGCTGCCTTTTCTCAAAAGGACAATCGATTATATTCCAGCAGGGGGTATAAGACAGTAGTTTTTTAACGGCGTTAATGCTGATTCCATGCGAATGAATCATCTCCCGAAGACACTCGATCCACTTGATATCACGCATCGAATAATAGCGCCACTTACCTCTCCTGGATGGTCGGACTAACCCGCTTTCTTCATAATTCCGGAGAGTACGCTGGTGCACTTCCAGAATTTTGGAGGCCATACCTATCGTGAAGATTGGTTCATCTTGAGAGATCATGTCATACCCTCCTTGCCCTGCTCCTGGATCAGCATACATCCCGTTCTACTCCTCATCATGATGAATAAATCGTTCTCCGAGGAAATATTCCCCGACGAGGAAGCACACTCCGAGCAATCCGATACCACCGATGACAATTCCAAGTTCCGGAGCCGTAGGCGTGTAGCTTAACTGAGCAGGTATGCCCTCATAACCCGAATACTGAGGGATTATCTGGCCGGCGACAACCAAATTCAATCTTGAAAAAAATTGACCGACGAGAACCATCAGGGCTGCAGCAGACATCGCCTGGATTGACTGGAGACGGGTCAAAATCAGCAGTACAAAGGGAAAGGCAAGCCCAATGCCTATCTCAAACAACCAAAAGTTGGTCGACATTGATCCCGCGGTCAGCAACCGTGCAGCATTACCGACAGCCTCTGAGCCGACAAAGGCATTTAAAAATTTCCAGGCGGTAGCGATACCGATCAAAAAAATCATTAGCGCCATCACCTTGCCGGCCGTCTGCATTCCCTCAAACGTTTTCCCGCCAAGTGTCTTCTTTCTCAGACTGTAGGCGCCATGAGTAAACAGTACGATAGCTGCGGCACCAGAGAGAAATGCGGAGGCGAGAAAGAAAATCGGTAATTGGGACCCGTACCAGAACGGTCTTGCGTTCAGGGAAGCAAACACTGAGCCAAGATTACTGTTTGCCAATAATTCAGTAACAGCAGCACAGACTCCAAGAATCACCGCGAGTTTGTATCGTCTGCTGATAATCAGGTAAAGTTCTGCAAACATAATCCCAACAGCCATACCGTACAGGGTTCCCATCCACCAGATATTTGAAGTGGGATTGGGATGGAGTATTACACCCAGCGGCATCCTCCAGACGTTTTCAATCTCAAGTCCGATAACCAGGAATGCTGCCAGAATCGATGCTATCGACAACCACACCATGCGATTGGCGAGCGGTGCAAGGTTATTACCGCCAAACAGATGGCTCAAAGCTGCGAGGGCACACAGCCCGGTGGAGATAATTGCGAAATATGCATAGGTGCTGATGGCAATCCCCCACGGAACCCCGCGAGATACC
This sequence comes from uncultured delta proteobacterium, assembly GCA_963710015.1. Taxonomy (GTDB): domain Bacteria; phylum Desulfobacterota; class Desulfobulbia; order Desulfobulbales; family Desulfocapsaceae; genus MADRE3. The sequence goes on from CAVPYP010000007.1 coordinate 15,058, forward strand.
CCAAAAGCGTGATGGTGGCCAACATAAAGGGCATATAAACCAGCTGAAATACCAATGGCTGTGACAGCAAGCATGGCCCACAGCAATACATTAAATTGAGATTTTCTGATTTCCTGCCCTTGAACAACTGCGGCTTGGTACTGAATAGACATAATTTCTCCTTTGATATTATCTCAAACAGCAAGATGATTATTATTAAACATGTTCATTGTTTAATGATTCCGGCTCCGCGCTTTCACTGTTCAGGTCACTACTAAATAGCAGAAACGCCAAGACAATTGGCGCAGAAAATGGACCAAGAATTATGAAAAGTAAAAGACAGAGGGAAAACCAGAACCCCTCAGCTACCCTCTCTCGACAGTTCGCCCAGAATCCTGGATTTATCTTGGTAAAAGCTTTTCCTGTTGCAATATAGGTTGCAGCCATGATGACCTCCTCGTGAATTGGTTGCATAGTATCTTTACTCTTTATAAAGCAAGCGATGTGCCAACCTTTGGAGACATTTAAGCTTTTAGTTAATAATTGTTTATATGACTGATATTATTATATAAATAAAACTGTATACTCGTTTTGATCGGGAAAATCGGAGAAGGTCTTCCAAAATCTTTTACCCCAGTGGGCGAAATGTGCGCCCCGACCCACAACCACTAGGGCGCAACATTCGCCTTACTGAATAGAGGGCTTTATAGGTAATATAATTAGATAGTTATCAAGACATGCCAGAGTAAAATAAGCTGAACGAAGCTCAACTTATTTTAGCGGGCCAAAGGAAGGATGAAAATATTATTAAATTTCAGCACCTTAAGATGCACAACGCAGGTGGACGTATTTTGCGTCCATTGAACCGAACTCACTTGAATGTGTACACCCGGTTGGCTGAGATATGGAGAGGAAAGAGCACGGGAAAAAGCTGGAAGGCCCGAAGCCCGAGAAATCTCGAGATCAGTCGGGCCCCCAGGAGGAGAACCTAGTGAGCAGCCCCATTATCAGCAGAAGATTCTCCGCCGATCAACCGAGCATGCCCCAGAACGCCAATATGGCATGAGGTACAGCGTGTGTTTGAAGCAAAAGCGGTATTGCCATCATGGCAGGCGCCGCAATAATTACCATCGTAGAGGGACTCCATCGTGAAGTCTTCTTCTTCCTCGGCGGCTCCTGCTTCCATTTGAAATAAGTCATCATGGCAGGAATCACAATCGAGTTCCTGATCCATGGTATGAGTTTTATGATTGAAAACCACAGCTTTTACTGGTTTGGTCCAGACAATCGGTGCTTCGGGTCCATAGGTGTCCTCATCATATGGTTCCTTTTCTTCAGCAGGCTGATTTGATACCGATAAGGCAGCAAAACCAACCATCGCCAAGCCCATGATGATAATCGTTACAATCTTTTTCATTATTTTCTCCCGAGACGGTGTGATCTATGAAATTCACTACCTGACATTTTCTCTGTTAAATGAATTACTCTGAAACGTTTAAGCATTTGTATAAAAAACGTTCGGCAGTGCACCGGCTTCAGGCCGTAACACCCAGACAATGGTTTCAGGCGCATGTAACAATGCAAATACCCGGCTGGAATTATCACTCAAATCACCGAACACTCGGACATCTGCAGGACATGCTTCAGAACATGCCGTTGTTGTCTCACCCTGAGACAATCTGGTGTCATAGCAGAAATTACATTTATCGACAGCCCGGCTCTCTTCATCAAAATATCTGGCATTATAAGGACAGGCAGTCATACAGGTTTTACAGCCAATACAGCGACTCTCTTTCATGACCACAATACCGGTTTTTTCGTCTTTCCAGGTTGCGGTCGTTGGGCAGACACGGACACACGGGGGCCTGTTACAGTGATTGCATAGAACAGGCATGAAAATAGTTTCATAGCCGCCTCCGACAATATCCCTTCGTTTTTCGAGAATGGTCGTCCTGAAACCATAGGCAGGAACGTGATTTGTTTCCACGCAGGCTTCCTTGCACAGTTCACAGTCAACACAGAACCGCTCACGGATAACCATGCTGTAGTGCGGGCTGTACGGATATTTACCTGCTTTAGGCACGACTCCCTCAGCCATCACGTTTTTGGCCGAAGTCAGAGACAGGACCGTGCCGCCGAGGTACACACCGGTGACAGCAAGACCAATTTTCAAGAATGATCGCCGCTCCTCTGATGGAAGGATATCGGGACGTTCCGGTTTCATTTTTTCAAGCTCTTCAATCTTCATTTCTGGCTCTCAAAGTATAGTTACAGCCGATATGGCCATTTAATCCGTTTTTCTTCTGCTTCAGTGATCTTCACTGAGATGACCGCGGAACAAGCGCTCTCCGGCCAGGAACAGAAATCCGCAGAACCCTATGCCGCCAAGGGTAATCATCCACTCGTGGAAGCTTGGCACATAGGTGAATAACTCAGGGTAGTCGACCAGACCCAGACCATGGTAGTGCGGTACCAGCTGACCGATAATCACCAGGTCGTAGCGCATGAAGAAGATACCGATCATCCCCGCCAGCGAGGCCACAAACAGAATTCTCATGTTACGGCCGCGGACGGCAAGGATCAGGATAAACGGGATAATCATGCCCAGACCAACCTCTCCTATCCAGAAATTCAGCGAATATGGACCATTGATCAAGGCCATCATTGCCGTATACTTGCCCGGAGGGTTGCCGGTCACACCGGTTATCATCTTCCAGCTCGTGAAAAACAGGATGATCGCCATCATCAGTGCGCCGAGCTTGGCAACACTCTCCAGTGACTGCTTCATCTCGTCGCTCATCTTCCAGTTGTTGGCCAGATAGGCAAGATAGGTGAAAAAGATGATCGCCACACACCCGGACATCGCCGCCGAGGTGATAAAATAGATCGGCATGTAGGGGCCATGCCAGAACTCACGGCCGTTCAGAAGGCCAAATACGGCACCCAGGTTCGAGTGAGCAACGACACCCGTCAGCAGGCCGGCCAGGCCAAACATGGTGGCGGTGCGGTGCTGATCCTTCTGCAGCATCACAAACTCAATCATCATGAAGAAGAGGTAGGCGCCATAAAGGGTGCCCATCCACCAGATATTCGAGGTTGGATTGGCACCAATGACATTGCCCACCGGCATGCGCCAGGAATTTTCAATCTCGAAGGCGATTACCAGAAATCCGGCAACGATGGTGGCTATTGACAGGAATACCGCCCGTTTTGCGATCGGGTTAAAGTTCTTGAAACCGAAGACGTGACCGATCGATGAAACAATACAGAGACCGGTCGAGGTAACAACAAAAAATACGTAGGCGGCAATCAGGATACCCCACGGCACATTACGGGAAACACCGAAGGTATGTTCATGACCCACCGCAATCGAGTGAACCCCCAGGGCTACTCCCGCAATAGTTAAAAGACCGCACAGATACACTGCAGCAGAATATTTCCACGAACTGGAAGAATCCAGGCCACCTTCCTGCGGCAGTATTCCTGCTAATAGACTGTTCATCGCTTGACTCCTTTCTCTTTGTGAATGCTCCTGCGTTCAAACTAAAAAAACCTGACCCCGTAAAGTTCGGCCTCAAAGAGGCACCGAACAATCAGCAATCAGGATAACAATATAAGATAATCTTGCTATATCTGGAAAAACCTACAAACATCAATATATTAAGGAATAGTTGACGGGTATTGATCCTTGTATAACCTGAGAGTGAAAGCGGCAGTTGTCGGATCAACCCCAAAAAATCAACAATAATGTACTCCATAAAAGAGAATTCGTATACCAAAAAAAAGGTACCACAAACGTCCTTTTGGACAGTAATTCAACCCCTTCAAGTAATAAATGTATTAATTAAATATATACTACAAATGAAATTACTAAGGTAGTCAATCTCTGTCAAGGATTTTGGTGCAAATGCACACAAAATTTCTTTCGCCAACTTTTCAGTTATTCTGGACTCCAGAACAACTTATACCACGATGCAGTAGTTAGTTCTTTTTTAGGCCAGGCGTTTTCCTGTTTTGCTGCGACTTGGCCCCCCTTGAAAGGATAGTATTTCTCGGCAAACAGGAAAAATTAGGATAGAATATCACAGACAATAAGAACAACATTTTACCGATAAATCCATGCCAAGACACAACCCGCCACTTACGATCTTTGGTATCTCTGTGAAAGGACTGGTCAGCACGCTGGTTTTTATGGCGACTCTGCTGGTGGTTTTTAATCAGATCGATATTACCTCGATGCTCAGTGATACAATCTCATTGACTCAAAAGAAAGATGACAATCACCCCGGACAGGAAGCTGACATCGTGGCCACTCCCGAGATGATTTCAGAGGCCATGAATGAGATAAGGGCAGGCAAGAAACTTGCTCTCGAAAAGATAGAGACAGTATCCCCGACGGATCGATTCTTTTACATCGTTGAACTCTATAATGGCGGGGATATTGAGGCGTCTGATCTTACAATTGAACCGGAATCGGTAACTATTTTTTCACCGAGCGGGATTGAAACGGTTGTTCCCCGCACCGCGATAAAAAAAATCCGCCGTTACAAACTTGCTGACCCGGCGCAGGCGCAATCAACACAATAATAGCCAGTGATTCCTGGCGCGGCACTTAATGCGATTGTAAGCCCTAACCCAGAGCAAAGAACGCTTCACCTTGCAGGATGCGGAGCTGTAATTGTTGTTGGAGGCGCAGCCGCAGGCACCGTAACCTGTATTCAGGGTAAGAAGTACAGTGCTCGATGGATCTGCTGCACAATCAGCCAGTCTGGACTGTGTCGAAGGATTTTGCCATCTAAATAATACGCTTTCTGATATTGGTGACCAGCAGCTCAGCAAGGATGACCACGACAAATATACTCAGCAAAATTACAGAGACCCGGTCCCAGAAGAAAAGATTGAGGGCGGTGTCGAGCACCATACCGATGCCACCGGCACCCACCAGTCCAATAACCGCAGATTCCCGCACATTTATATCCCAGCGAAAAAGAAAAATCCCCCAGAAGGCGGGAGCGACCTGAGGCCAGAACCCTTTCAGGAAGACAGACGGCCATGGAGCCCCGGCTGCGGTCAACGCCTCGATGGGCCCGGGATCCGCCTCCTCGAGTGCTTCTGCAAAGAGTTTACCGACAAAACCAACTGACCTGAAACCGATACAGACGGTCCCGGCGAGTGCTCCGGGTCCAAAAACAGCAACAAAGAGCAGGGCCCAGACCAGGGAATTGACCGATCGCGATGAAACCAGGATCAACTTGGCGAACCAGTTGAGAATCGGAAAATGGACGATATTGTTTGCGGCCATGATACCGACGGGTATTGCCATCACAATAGCCAGTAAGGTGCCAAGGCTGGCAATATGCAAGGTCTCCATCATTGCCGCATGGATCCCCTCGGGGTAGTAGGCAAAGTCGAACGGATACATGCGGGTCAGCAAGTCAGCAACCTGCGTTGGTGCGTCATAGAGAAATTCCGGGATCACCTGGACGGTTCGAAGGGAAATCGACAGAGCCAGCCCAAATCCCAGAAATACGGCAAAGCGGAGCATCCGTTCCTTGAAGGTGAATCGCTCCCACATCCGTGTTGTGGTTGCGCTCATTGGAACACCTTTTTAATCTGGACGGATATAAACTCGCTGACCATTACCAGTGCAATAATTGAAATGAGGATGGCGGCCAGGAAATCATAATCGAAGCGCTGAAATGCGGCAAATAGCGTACCGCCGATCCCGCCTGCACCAACAATACCGACCATGGTTGAGTTTCTCAGGTTGGCGTCGAGCTGGTAGGAAGAAAAACCAATGAATCGATTCAGTACCTGCGGCAACACGGCGTATATGATCACACTGCTGAAAGGGGCACCTGCTGCTCTCAACGCCTCAAGCGGCTTGAGTGAGATTTCTTCGATGGCCTCGGCAAAGAGTTTACCGATAAAACCGATTGAAGCAAAAATAAGGGTCAGTATTCCAGCCAGAGGACCGAATCCGACAGCCTTTACAAAGAGGATTGCGAAGATAACCGGATGAAACGATCGACAGAGGGCAATAAAGATTCTGAAGGGCCAGGTGACCCATGGCGGCATGAGATTTCTCGAGGCAAGCAGGCCTATGGGAAGGGAGAATAACACACCAAATGCTGAGGCAATGATTGCGATCTCGATTGTCTCCAGCAGGTTACCGACCAGCAGTTTCCAACGAGAGAAATTTGGCGGCACCATCTCCCCCAGGAACACAACAGCATTGCCAAGTCCGGCTATAAAGCGAGACCAGGAGACATCAAGATAGTCGGCGGCGTAAATGGCATAGATAAGCGACAGCGCCCAGCCAATGCGGGCAGGCCAGTTCGGTTTAAAGGGGACTCGGTCGTACACGGCCTGAGCGCTCATTTCAGCCAGGCCTCCCCGCCATAAATCTCCATCAGGTTCTCGTCGCTCAGTTGATCTGGAGGACCATCATAAACAATCCCGCCTTCTGATAGTCCGATGACCCGCGAGGTAAAACGTTTTGCCAGCTCAACATCGTGAATATTGATGATAAGGGGAATATTGTTAGCCTCTGACAGTGACACCAGCAATTCCATAATCTCGACACTTGTTTTCGGATCAAGCGATGAGGTGGGCTCATCTGCCAGCAGTACATGGGGTTCCTGCATAACGGCACGGGCGATGCCAACCCGTTGCCGCTGCCCTCCCGACAGGCTGTCTGCCCGCTGCCTGGAAAATTCCAGCAAACCGATAGATTCAAGCAGGTCAAATGCCCGGTCAATATCTTCCTGCGGATACTTCCTGAGCCAGGCCCGAACCGGCGAAACATAACCGAGTCTCCCACAGAGCACATTCTCCATCACGGACAGCCGTTCAACAAGATTGAACTCCTGGAAAACCATTCCAACTTTACGACGAGCCTGTCTCAGTTTTTTCCCCTGGAGTACCGTAATATTCTCACCACTGACAAAGACATTACCTGAAGTGGGAGGTATCAGCTTGTTGACGCACCTGATCAGGGTACTTTTCCCTGTACCCGATGGCCCTATAATCGCAACGCTGCTGCGTCCCTTGACCTCAAAACTGATATCTTTCAGAATTGGATTGCCGGCAACATATTCTTTTCGCAGATTCTCAATTCGAAGTGAGCGTTGCGGAGATGAATTGACAGAGCTGGCTGAGCTAGAACTCATAATTAATGGTTTGGTTGGTTGTAGGAACAAAAAACAGGCATCATATCGGGTAATTAAGCCGAACTATGATGCCTGCTGAAATGGAGATTATTGCTTCTTGGCTTTTGCCGCGGCTGCTTTGGCAGCTTCTTTTTCAGCCATCTTCTTCAAATCTGCCTGGTTGTAGGAAGTGCCTGTCGAGGCAGCTATATCACGAATGACTTTCCAGTCTTTCTGGTAGGTAATCGGAAAAAAACGATCCGCCTTTCCAAACGTTTCCTGCATCCCTGGAGTAAACCGGTAGGAATAGAAGGCATCAACAATCTTCTTGACCAGCTCGGGGTTCAGGTCATGTGCATAACCGAACGAGGAGGTCGGGAACTTGGGGCTTGTAAAGACTGTCCGGAACTCATCAGCGTTAATTCTTCCGGCTGCTGCCATACGGTTGAAAACGTCTGAGGCAACAGGAGCGGCATCGTAATCACCATGTGCAACACCGAGAATCGACTGATCATGTTTTCCTGAATAAACAACGGTATAGTCTTTATCCGGCACAATGCCATGCTGAGGGAAAATCGCCCGCGGTGCCAGGTTACCTGAGTTGGAAGAAGCGGAGGTATGTGCTATTCGCTTTCCTTTGATATCTTCAAGGCTCTTGATGTCACTCTCTTTCTTGGTAACCACAATGAGATTATACCCCTGAAATCCGTCAGGATAGCCCTTCACCGCGATCGGCACATATCCTGCAAGATTTACCGCAAAACCGGTTGGTCCTGTCGAGAAGCCGGCAATATGCAGACGACCGGAGCGCATTGCCTCAACCTCTGCAGCATTCGACTGTACGGTATAGTAAATTACCTTTTTACCGGTTGCCTCTTCCAAATAGTTCTGAAAATCGGCAAAGGCATCCTTGTAGACGGCCGGATCTTCTACCGGGGTATAGGTGAATACCAGGGTATTGGGATCCTTCCAGTCCTTTGGATCTTTTGGTGAATCGGCCACAAGATCCATATTTTCATCACAATACATCTCATCAAGCGTACCACGATTTTTACAATCATCCGCCGCAAAGGCAACGCTTGTTACCATTGATAACGCAACCAGAAATGCCAGCATGTTTTTCATCATCTTGTTCCTCTTTTTTTAGGAGTTATGTGAAAAAACTACGGTCTAGGAAGGCTGAATACGGGATTCAAGCTTGCTGCAGCAAGGAGTCGCGACCCCACTATATTATAAAAACCAAAGAGATAACGATCATCATGAAAAAGTCAGCAAGTATCGGATTCCCATATTACCCTCCTTGTCTATTTCTATGTATCACTAACCATGTCAAGACTTAACTAACACAAATGCTACTAATGTAAGCCATTACAGGTCTGATTGATGTTTCCGCAGGAATAAGCACTATCAGAGAAAGATTCTATAGCGATAACAAAACTGCTGTGATAGAGTCACCGCCTCTTTAAAAGATGTTGTTTATTGACCTGCACGCACATTCTTACTTTTTCCGGAGCATCGACCTTGCCGTTAAAATTTCAACAATGGCTTCCCGCCCTGAGCCTGACAACAGCAATGGTTCTCTGGGCGAGTTCTTATATCGCCTTGAAGCTCGCCTTCCAGGGATTCTCCCCGATGATCGTAATCTGGGGACGTATGCTTATCGGCAGCTTCTGCTTTATCTTTTTCTACAAGCAGTTGCGGGCTGTGTCGTTTCGGCGCGAGGACCTTAAATACCTGTTGTTTATGTCCGTTTGTGAACCATGTATTTATTTCATCTTTGAAGCAAAAGCGCTTCAGCTGACAACCGCGTCCCAGGCAGGCCTGATTACCTCCATGCTCCCCCTGATGGTTGCATTGGGTGCCTACCTGGTCCTCAAGGAAACGATCACAAGGCGAACGATTCTTGGATTCACCATCGCAATCGGCGGTGCCTGCTGGCTCAGCCTCGGCGGCGAGAGTTCTGAGAGTGCGCCTAACCCGGTTTTGGGCAATTTCCTGGAATTTTTGGCGATGGTGGCGGCGACCGGCTACACCCTGTCATTAAAGCACCTGACTGCACGCTATTCTGCCATCTTTCTAACCGCCTTCCAGTCGTGGATCGGTGCACTGTTTTTCTCTTTCTTTCTTCTTTCTCCAGAGACAGATATACCAACTGAGTTCCCGCTTATTCCGACATCCGCCGTAATCTACCTGGGAAGCTTTGTTACGCTGGGAGCATACCTGTTGTATAATTTCGGTGTTAGCAAAATCCCGGCAAACAAGGCTTCCGCCTATGTCAACCTTATACCGGTTTTCACGGTGATACTTGGCTTTCTCATTCTTGGAGAAACCTTTACCATTACCCAGTACTGCGCTTCAACGCTGGTCCTTCTCGGTGTCTATATCAGTCAGCGAAAACCTCGTCAGCTGGACTGAAAAGCGCTGATCGCTAATAATCTATGCCAGGCTGAGGCTCGATATCCTTGCGGTAGGCGTGCTTAATCTCATGTACCTCACTGACTGTATCAGCCCGGTCGATAACCTGCGGGTGGGCATCCCGACCGGTGACCACTAGGTGCAGTTGCTCAGGTCGAGCGTTTAGTATTGACAATACCTGGTCAAGGTCAACCAGTTTGAGATGAAGTGCATTATTGATCTCATCAAGAACCAGCAGATCAAATTCACCAGATTCCATTTTTTCATGGACAAGCTGTATCGCATCCTGGGCATTTTCCCGGTGCTCAGCATGAGAGTAGGGGTTCCCCTGAATACCGCAGAACCCCTTGCCCGTTGAGGTAAAATCGACCTGGCCGCCGAGCAGCTTAACCCCATCCCATTCACCCGAGTAGAGATCACCTTTCATGAACTGGATCACACAGACCTTCATGCCATGGCCGACAGCCCTCAGTACCATGCCCATGGCACTCGTCGTCTTCCCTTTGCCGTTTCCGGTCAAAACAACAACAAGACCCTTTTTTACTTCCGGCTCAAGTTTACTAATCTCCATTCTCTGCTCCATGATTTATGCTGGTTCACGCTGCCTAAAAAGAAAACGACAGGATCGTCTCGCTTTAACTGATTGAGTAAACGACCACGCGTAAAAGCGTGGCTTTGCTTCCCGGCACGGCCGGGAGGTAGACGTGCGCAGTACGTGGCCAGTTTTAATGAACAGTGTGATCCGCGGCATAGCCGGCGGTTTTACTGATTTATGGTAAAACCACTGAGAATAAAATTACTGTTGACTGCTGCCGAGTGCCGTGCCGTAGGCTATCGCCTCGACGCTGCCAACCTGCTGCTTCTGGTTTGCACGGAATCCTATTGCCGCGGTTTCCAATCGTAGATTCACCACAAGCTCATATCCCTGCTCTGCCGCTTCTTCCTTCATCCTCAGGATCGCTTCCCGCCGGGCACGCTCAACAAGGGATTCATAGGAGACGACACGCCCACCAAAGATGTTGCGAAGAGCAGCGAGCAGTCTTTTGAAATAGTCGATGGAGATGACCACACTGCCGGTCACCAGCTCTGATCTCTGTCTTGACTGGTAGTCAACACCCTCCTCAACGTTCACCACCATGATATCGGCGAGCTGCTCTTCACGTTTCTGCAGGGATCGATAGTGGCGTTTTTCATTAAAAGTACCGGCTCCATAACCAAGGCAGACCAGAAATAAAAAGATGATCAACCCTGAGAAATTGAAAAGTGATTCCATTATCTACTCGACCTTGACTGCGGTACCGTAAACAAACAATTCGGCGGCACCCTGAGCAACTGAAGAGGTGGCAAAACGTATGTTAATGACAGCATTCGCCCCGAGCTGCCTGGCCTGTTCGCCCATCCGCGCCATCGCCTCCTCTCGTGAATCCTGCAAAAGTTCGGTATATCCCCGCAGTTCTCCTCCCACTAAATTTTTCAGTGTTGCCATAAAGTCCCTACCGATATGTTTCGCCCTCACCGTGCTTCCCTGGACAATGCCATAATGCTCAACGATCTCTTTACCGGGTACAATACCGATATTTGTAAAAATCATTCGCTTTCCTCTCATATAACCGGGTATTGAGTAACAGTTACAATTATGCACAACCCTTTTTCTGTATCCCAGAACGTATGTATTGAATCAATATTTTGCATTATTTTTTTCCCTGCCACTCTCAGTATCATCCTCATTGTGTTCGGACCGGTTGATGAGACAGGCACCCGATCGTATTGTCAAGAAGCTGATATTTGTGTATGAGATAGATCAAACAACTATGTGAGAACCCAACCTGAGGTTTTCATGGAAAAGCAAAAATAATCATTGTTATTTTTTTGATATCAGCTATTTGCTCATGACTCTTGCAATTTTGCCAACGACACGGTTTGTACCCTCCAGAATCAATGATAAAAAGACAGAAATTTCACCCTGCAGGCGAGTCGATACAGCCAGCTATCCCGCGTTGCCTTTGGGGAAGGCTTATTACTCATATAGCCTTCCCCACGTCTCCTTGGCTAACAGGCCGCCTCAACTCGTGAAATATTCAGGCTGATGCAGCTTTACTCCCGTATACTTGGCAAAGGTAAACCACTTGTCATCCTCCATGGCCTTTTCGGCATGTCAGATAACTGGATATCCATCGGCAATGAACTGGCTGGGTATGGGTTTTGTGTTCACCTTGTCGACCTGAGAAACCATGGGAAATCCCCTCACGCAGAAAGCCACCGGTACCCCGATATGTGTGAAGATCTGCTGGAATACTTCGATCAGCAGAGCCTGGAGGAAACAAGCATCATCGGGCACTCGATGGGGGGGAAACTTGGCATGGTGTTTGGTCTGCTGGAGCCGGAAAGAATCAACAGACTGGTCATAGTGGATATTGCACCCTCGGACTATGGATCGTCCGAGAACAATTACCACCGTAACATTATCCGGGCCTTGCACCGGGTAGATATGACCAGCGGCAAAAGCAGAGGATCCATCCGAAAAGATCTTACAGAACAACTCGGCGATCAACAGCTGGCAATGTTTCTGGCCAAAAGTATTGCCAAAGATAAGGATTCAAAAAGGTTTAGATGGAAATTCAATCTGGCAGTACTGGAGAAATTCCTCCAGCATATATATATCGGCCTGGAAGAGTTGTCGATCTATGCCCCCAGTCCGGTAAAAACACTCTTCATAAAGGGTAATAATTCATCATATTACCTTGATGAACATGAAGCTGATCGGCATTTTTTCTTCCCGGAATCGAGCGTCGTGGGTATTGATAATGCGGGACACTGGCTGCATAGCGATCAACCGGAGCAATTTATCGCAACAGTCGTTCGCTTTCTCTGCTGACAGGTATGACAATTATTAGAGAGAGACCCCGAATCATTCTCTCACTATTTTTTCTTCCCCCTCGGCAGCCTTTCAGACAGTGATCCTGAAACCATTTCCAAAAGGTTGTGCAGGGTGTCTAAAGCGAGATAAAAGACAGACCGCTCCCTCTATCTCTATTTTTTCAGTTGCTTTCTTTTTTTTCGGTACAATTATGTGCCTATCAAGAAACGTTATTATCTTATTGCTGAAAAAGAAAGTCACTTCAACAATATGACAAACCGCAATCATCCAGTTTTTTATCAAAAAGGAGAGCAGTCATGCGGATCGGCGTACCAAAAGAAATACATCACGGTGAACAGCGTGTAGCAACGACACCTGAAGTTGCCGCACTGCTGCTGAAACTTGGCTACGACGTGGCCATAGAATCAGGTGCCGGAATAGAGGCAAAATTTACAGACAGCCATTACCAAGACTCAGGTGTTGCCGTCATTGATGATGTCAGAACACTTTATGAACAGTCTGACATTATACTGAAGGTCAGGGCTCCAGAGGACAGCGGCGCCGATGGCATAAACGAAATTGATCTACTGCGCGAGGGCCAGGCCCTTATCAGCTTTATTCAGCCAGGCCAGAACGAGAAGCTGATGCAGGAGTTGTCGGCTAAAAACATATCGGTACTGGCCATGGACTCAATCCCACGGATATCAAGAGCCCAGAAAATGGACGCCCTGAGCTCAATGGCCAACATCGCCGGCTATCGAGCCATTGTTGAAGCTGCTCAGCACTTTGGCAGATTCTTTACGGGGCAGATCACTGCGGCAGGAAAAATCCCGCCTGCCAAGATCCTGGTAATCGGGGCCGGTGTGGCGGGTCTTTCTGCCATTGGAGCAGCCAAGAGCATGGGGGCTATCGTCCGTGCCTTTGATACCCGCCCTGAGGTGAAGGAACAGGTTGAATCGATGGACGGCGAGTTCCTGCTGCTTGATTTCGCTGATGAAGACGGAAGTGGCGAGGGCGGTTACGCCAAGGTAATGAGCGATGAATTTATCAAAGCTGAAATGGCTCTTTTTGCTGAACAGGCAAAAGAAGTTGATATCATCATTACCACCGCACTGATACCCGGAAAACCTGCTCCTGAGCTAATCACCGAGGACATGGTGAAGAGCATGAAGGAAGGAAGTGTGATCGTTGACCTGGCAGCAGAGATGGGTGGCAACTGCAAGCTCAGCGAAGCGGACAAAGTGGTTGTCAAGCACGGTGTCACCATCATCGGCTATACCGACTTGCCTTCCAGACTGGCCACACAGTCCAGCCAGCTTTACGCAACAAATTTACGCCACCTGCTTACCGATCTGACTCCTGACAAAGACGGAAAATTGGTCATCAACATGGAAGATGAGATCATTCGCGGTGCAACCGTTATAAAAAATGGCGAAATAACCTGGCCGCCTCCAGCGCCAAAACTTTCGGCCGCCCCTGTTAAGAAAGCAGCCCCGCCTGTCGTTGGAGCGGCTAAGCCCGAGAAGAAGAGTACTTTCGGATCGCTGATCGCCATTGGAGTGGGCGCTCTGGCCCTGCTCGGGGTTGGAAGTGTCGCGCCGGCTGAGTTCATGTCCCATTTCACCGTCTTTGTATTAGCCTGTTTCGTCGGCTATATGGTTATCTGGAATGTTACGCCGTCATTGCACACCCCGTTGATGAGCGTTACCAATGCCATCAGCTCCATCATCATCATCGGTGCACTTCTGCAGATATCATCAGAAAGCGGCTTGATCATCTTTCTTGCCGGCATTTCTGTCCTGATTACCAGCATCAATATCTTCGGCGGATTCGCAGTCACCCAGCGAATGCTTTCGATGTTCAGAAAATAGGAGAAACCAGATGTCACACGGTATTGTAACAGCAGCCTATATCGGTGCTACGATCATGTTCATCCTCGCACTGGGTGGACTGAGCAACCAGGAAAGCGCACGGAAAGGAAACCTGTATGGCATTCTCGGAATGGCGCTGGCCCTGCTGGCAACCGTAATCGGAATTGTCTCAGACAATTTTTTTATTTTAATTGCCGGGCTGCTTATAGGAGGGACGATTGGATTGATCCTTGCGAAAAAGGTGGAAATGACCCAGATGCCGGAGCTCGTCGCCATATTGCACAGCCTGGTCGGACTAGCTGCGGTTCTTGTCGGTTTTGCCAACTTCCTCGATCATTCCACAGTACTGACCGGGGTGGATAAAACAATCCATGATGTGGAAACATATCTCGGCATCCTGATCGGTGGGCTGACCTTTACCGGTTCCATCATCGCATTTCTCAAACTGAGCGCCAAGATCAGCGGCAAACCGCTGCTGCTCCCGGGCCGTCACTGGCTTAATCTTGCCCTGCTGGTGTCGTCAATCCTACTCTGTTTTTCTTTTGTCAGTCAATCTGCAGCAGGCGGCGGCACCATTCCCCTCCTGCTCATGACTTTTGTCGCCTTTGCCTTCGGTGTCCACATGGTGATGGCGATCGGCGGCGCCGATATGCCGGTTGTTGTCTCGATGCTGAACAGCTATTCGGGCTGGGCTGCGGCAGCCACCGGATTTATGCTGAACAACAATCTGCTTATTGTTGTCGGTGCCCTGGTCGGCAGCAGTGGTGCGATTCTCAGCTTCATCATGTGTCGTGCCATGAACAGGAAATTCATTGCCGTAATTGCCGGCGGTTTTGGCACTTCCGGCGGGCAAACGGCTGAAGGGCCGGAAGGTGAAGAAGGCGAGATTATCTCAGTTGAAGGGGCAGAGGTTGCAGAACTGCTCCTCGATGCAAATGAGGTGATGATCATTCCGGGTTACGGCATGGCGGTCGCCCAGGCTCAGCACACGGTGAATGATATTACCCGGAAGCTGCGTGACAAAAAGATCAATGTCCGTTTTGGCATCCACCCGGTTGCCGGCCGCATGCCCGGCCATATGAATGTTTTGCTGGCAGAGGCCAAAGTCCCCTATGATATCGTTTTTGAGCTTGATGAGATAAACGATGACTTCCCGGACGTCGATGTGTCAATCGTCATCGGGGCCAACGACATCGTCAACCCCGCGGCCCAGGAAGTTCCGGACAGCCCGATTGCCGGAATGCCGGTGCTCGAATGCTGGAAAGGGAAGACCACCATCGTTCTGAAACGATCAATGGCCACTGGCTATGCAGGCGTCTCAAACCCGCTTTTCTACAAGGAAAATACCAGGATGCTGTTCGGCGATGCCAAAGAGACCCTGGAAGCGGTCTTGAAACATCTGTGATTTCCAGGATTTGATATCCGGGGCACCATTAACCCCGGAAAAAGCCGAATCCTTGCACTAAGAGGTGCGCAGCACGTCGAGAAGCACGTGGCCAGTTTCAATGAGCAGTGTGTTCCGCCGGCATCGCCGGCAGTATTCCTGATTCATGGTAAAACCAGTGTGAATAGACGATTAATGGGAAAGGAACCCGGACCGCCGCGCAGCCTCTGTGCTTGATGCTGTGCGTCAGGTAAAAACTGAAATGCCCCACTGCATCATCTCTTTTCCACTTGGTGAAAAGGAAACTGTGAGAAAACAGGCCACCACTCCAGAGGCTTATGGAAACAAAATGCTATGCCGTCTTGATCTTTTCTTTTAACCCGTGCCGCTACTTTAATAATGAGTTCACTCTCATTTCCAAGCAGAACTATTTCGAGACTTACCTCATCGTCCACCTCCAGCCGGGATTGACACGTCAGGTATATTGATTCAATACTCACATCCCTGACAATACCTTTTGAAACACCCTTCTTACCTGACTTGATAAAGGCATGAGCTGAATAGCTTATCCGTGCCCTCGACCGTAGAGAAGTATCCATGATTTGTCCTGCCCACCTGTAAGTTTTAATTTGCAGTGTTGGCCAGCACTCTGTTCCTCGTTAAAGTGCCAGCTCAAACTTTTATTGTTTTCTAGCGAAACGCTTTCTTCACCCCAATCTGCTGGCCATTGATATTCTGAACCACAAATCGTCTATTCGTAATCAATTGCGAATTCCAATTGCATTTCAAGGAAACTTCCTGGCCCACGGACAATGACTCTGCCGTAACACCGGGTGGGATTTCCACCCCTGCACCGTTATATGACAAATCCTTGAGATTAACCTCTAACTCTTTTCCAGCTCTCGTGGTCAGCAGGATTTTGCCGCTCTGGTAGACCCGTCTGTCGGTACGGCGGTTAAACAGACAGCGTGTACTCTCACCGCATTTGAAGCATTTAATATTTTTTCTGCGAAGATTGTTGATAAAAAAGTTTCTTCTGCCCCCGCAAAATGGGCATTTGAATTGAAACCGCCTGTTAATCACCCTGAACTCTTTCGTTTTTCCGACCATAGTTTCATCTGTTTTACTGAATTCAACATCATACCGGTACAATTACCGCGCCATTTCAGCCAGATAAGCAATGTTTTGTTTACAGGTAGAAGCTCCGGTAGGCTGCGTCGCTCATCTATCACTTAAATCTGAACTTTATCACTACTATTTCATTTGTATCATATCGGTCCGCCAATTGTCAGGTATTAAACGACTTTTTATTATTCACCGTGGTTTTACCATGAATCAGTAAAACCGCCGGCTAACTGAGGCACATACGCAGCTGCTGTAAGAATTTGGTCAGATCCAGCAGTTAACATAAACCAAACAGCTCACCTGCTGATCGCTGCAGGCTCTTAATCAGCAGATTTGCACCTTTCATTAACGGCCGCATCCCAAACGGGCAGGCCGGAACAGAGGAGGACTTCATGGTGGATCACTTCTATCTCTCAAGACAATCGAAAACCCTGTCGATCAAGTACAAGCCTGTCTCGCTGAATATTATTTCCCGGTACCTGAAGGACTCAATTCTTCCCGGTAGGAATAACCATGAGATCGAAATAAACAGGTTCTCCAATCATCATGGTGACAGTTTCAACACCTTTGGTGCGGCGCGGCTTGAAATTTTATTTTACGAAAAAACATCTTTGGAAACTGGTCGGGAGCAGATAACCCTGTATGGAATTGCGGAAAACATCCATTTCCAGTTACAGTCATTCACTCTCTTTGTCGACACCTGCTGGATCGACAATGGTAATCATCACCCCGAAGACAGGTATTTTGACTCCATCATCATTGAGTTATTCGGTTCTTCACCGATAATATGCGGCTCGTCACTGGAACTAAGCCTCAGGGGCACAGATGGAGAGCTCGCAGCTCACTGTTCAACCCTTTTACAGTTTAATTCGGTACTCAAAAAAAGAGGCTCACCAGCCCTATCCTGCTATCCTCTGCTATCAAAGGTCAATGATTGCCGGTCAGCGTCTGGACCTGAAACAGCGGCAGAGTAATGTATCGGCTGGAGAGAAGAGGAAGGGAAGAGCCGATACTCCTGGAGCGGCCCTAACAATCAGAAGAAAAGGTCTGACTGAAATCTGCTTATCTTCTCTCTGAGCCGCCATGGGGTTTTCCTGCGTACAGGCGACCGTTGTGGGTGGCCAGAAATGAGTCCAGAGGAATCTCTTCCTGTTTTATAAACCCCTTTTCAGGTAACGATCCATTACTCACCATTTCGACCACCGCAGAGATCGAAGCAGCCGTTGTCCAGGCGATCGTTCTTCTTGTCTCGCCAGCGATCTGGAGAGGAGCGTAGGTCCGGACAAATTCTTCGCGGGACAGATTATGCTCAGTCCAGCCCTCCACCGAGGCGTGAACATAAACGACATCCTCGCTCACGGGTGGCTTTGCATTGACCAGGATTTTACCCGCCATCCCCCTGTCTTCACGCATCAGGAGCTCATGTAAAAGGAAATTCATCAAGGCAGCGTGGCCGGGATAGCGGATCGACTTATAATCGAGATTCTCTACCAGTCCCTCATAGGTTTCGCACATTGTGCCCACCCCCCCGGAGGTGGTGAAGGCTTCCAGCTGCAGCCCGTCGATGACTATCTTTTCGAGCCACTCCAGCGGGGACACCCACTTTCGCACCCCATTTTCAATGACCTCGCAATCGTTGAGATACTCGTTGACCACCCCCTCAGGAGACCAGTTGAACGCATAACCAAGCAGGCCCGTCGGGTGTTTCGGCAGGGCGCCAACCCGTAATTTGATCGACCTGATCCGCTCAAATCTGCTGGCCAGAGAGGCCCCGATAATAGCAATAAAACCAGGGGCCAGGCCGCATTGCGGAGCCATGATGGCGGGCGCGCTCCGGCTCAGTTCTTTAATCTCTCTGGTCGTAGCAACATCTTCGGTGAGATCAAAATAGTGCATACTATTGCGGGCAGCCAGCCGGGCTATACCGAGGTTAAAAGTATATGGTAGACAGGAAATGACGGCATCGTGTCCGCGCAGAATGTCACCCAGATCAGCACTGCCCGTAACGTCAATTTTTGTTGTAGTAAAGGGCAGGGACGCAGAAGGGTTCACATCGCCTCCAACCACCTTGAACCCTGTTTCATGAAGTAAGAGTCCTACCAGGTAGCCAACCTTACCAAGCCCGAGTACAAGAACTGAGTTGATGCGCTTATTCATGGATTTCCTCCAGGGACGTCGAAACAAACGATAGGGAACACACGTTATCAGGACCGCCTGCCGGTCTAGCGATAAGCGGGGATTCCAGTCACCTCCTGGCCGACAATAAGGGTATGCATGTCATGGGTTCCCTCATAGGTATAAACCGACTCCAGATTGTTGGCATGACGCATGATTGGATACTCACCCATTATGCCGTTGGCTCCAAGCATAGTGCGAGCCGTACGGCAGATATCAAGTGCTATTGCAACGTTGTTCATTTTAGCCATTGATACCTGGGCTGGACTGTATTCCCCCTGGTCCTTGAGTCTTCCTAATTGCAGGGCCAGGAGCTGTCCCTTTGTCAATTCCGTTACCATCTCCGTCAACTTCTTCTGCTGGAGCTGAAATGACGCAATGGGTTTATCGAACTGAATTCTTTCCTTGGCGTATTCAAGCGCGGTCTGATAGCAGTTATCAGCAGCTCCGAGCGCCCCCCAGGCGATGCCGTACCGTGCCTGGGTCAGGCACCCCAGGGGCCCTTTGATACCGATCACTTCCGGTAGGAGGCTCTTTTCTTCGGCCACCAGCACATTATCAAGAATCAGTTCTGACGTAACCGATGCCCGCAGGCTCCACTTGCCTTTCATCTGCGGTGCTGTAAACCCGGGCGTCCCTTTTTCCACAAGAAATCCACGTATCCCCTCCTCCGCCTTCGCCCAGACAATGGCGACATCGGCCAGGGTTCCATTGGTAATCCACATCTTGGTACCATTCAGCCTCCAGTTCCCGCCCGGCTCACGAACAGCCTTCGTCCTCATGCCAGCTGGGTTAGAGCCATGATCAGGCTCGGTAAGGCCGAAACAGCCGATTGCCTCGCCCTTCGCCATTCTGGGGAGCCAGTATTCTTTCTGGGCCTCGCTGCCGTAGGCATAGATCGGATACATCACCAGTGAACCCTGGACCGAAGCCATGCTGCGCAAGCCAGAGTCACCCCGTTCCAGTTCATACATCAGTAATCCATAAGCCACATTTGAGAGTTCGGCACAGCCATACTTTTCGGGAAGGGTTGGGCCGAAAAACCCCATCTCTCCCATCATCGGCACCAGATGGCTTGGAAAACGCTCATCCTGCGCATAGCCGTCGATGATTGGCAGGACATGCTCATTGACAAAATTACGGGCGGTGGCCCTGACCAGCTTTTCCTCATCATCGAGCAGGGCCATAAAATTCATATAATCAGTCAGTTCGGTGGTGGTTTGCATACAAGGACTCCTTTCTATACCAGCGGATCCGCCAGTTGCTTTATCGGTTACAGCTCAAACCTGATGCCTTGGGCAAGCGGCAGCGCTGTACCATAATTTATGGTATTGGTCTGCCGGCGCATATAACCTTTCCAGGCATCCGACCCCGACTCCCGACCCCCACCGGTTTCTTTTTCTCCGCCGAAAGCCCCGCCGATTTCAGCTCCTGAGGTGCCAATATTTACATTGGCTATGCCACAGTCGGAGCCGGCTGCCGATAGAAAAAGCTCCGCTTCCCTGAGGTTATCGGTGAAAACAGAAGATGACAGCCCCTGGGCAACATCATTCTGGATAGAGATTGCGTTTTCAATTCCACCGGAATAGCGGAGCAGATAGAGAATAGGGGCAAAGGTCTCTTTCTGGACAACCGGATAGTTATTTTCAGCCTCGGCAAGTACCGGGTCCACATAACAGCCGGACTCAAAGCCTGCCCCCTCGAGAACATTGCCTCCGCAGATAATCGATCCACCCTGCTCTTTCAGTTCCTGCAAGGCCTCCTGATAGGCGGCTACCGCCAATGTATCGATCAGCGGGCCCAGATGATTGTTTTCATCAAGGGGGGAACCGATCCTGATCGAACCATAGGCCTTGCTCAGTGCCTGCTTAACGGTATCATAAATCGACTCGTGTACGATAAGGCGCCTTGTCGTTGTACACCGCTGGCCTGCAGTACCGACAGCTGAAAAGACAATTGCCGGTATAGCCAGTTCAAGGTTTGCCTGCGGTGTCAGGATAATTGCATTGTTGCCGCCAAGTTCCAGGATGCACCGGCCAAATCTCGAAGCGACCACCCCCGCGCCGCGACGCCCCACCCTGGTGGAACCGGTGATTGATACCAGCGGAATATCCGGGTCGTGAAGCATCTGCTCGCCGACGCTCGAACCGGACCCGATAACCAGGTTGAATAAACCTTCGGGAAGATCATTGCTGCTGATCACCTCGGCCAGGATATGCTGGATGGCGATGGCAGTCAGAGGTGTCTTGGATGACGGCTTCCACAGGCAGGTATCACCGCAGACTACGGCCAGCATTGCGTTCCATGACCATACCGCAACCGGAAAATTGAATGCGCTGATGATACCCACAACCCCCAGGGGATGGTACTGGTCATAGAGGCGATGCGCTTGCCGCTCTGAAGCTATGGTATAACCGTAGAGCTGCCGTGACTGTCCAACAGCAAAATCGCAAATATCGATCATCTCCTGAACCTCACCAAGCCCTTCCTGGAGTGATTTTCCCACTTCCCAGGACACCAGGGTGCCGAGTTCACTTTTTTTTGCGCGCAGACGAGCGCCTATCTGGCGAACAACCTCACCCCTCTTTGGTGGAGGAACGCTTCGCCAGGTGATGAACGCCTTCCTGGCCGCCGCGACACAGAGCCGGTAATCCTCCTTTGAGGCAAGAGCCACCGTAGCAAGTAATCTGCCGTCAACGGGTGAGAACACTTCCAGTTCGCCGGCCGGCCGGCCACTAGTCCATGTCAGCCCGGTTGAAGCCCCCTGATTGCGCTCCTCAATTCCCAATGCTCGTAACGTCTCCATTGTTAATCCTCCTGCTAAATAGTGCTGGTGTCGAAAACTCTATTTATTATCTCCATGGCAGCCAGATAGGTTTTCCCTGTAAATCGTGCCTGCAGGGCCTGCTGCAGCATTTCAGGAGTAAGTACCTCTGTTTTTTTGGCCAGGATGCCGACGGCGGCGAGAGCCCAGTCCTGTTTTCTGATTTGCAGTGATTTGAAATCAACATCAAGAACGGTTGCCCCGGTTTCCGGCAGCCTGACACTCTTTTCTCTTATAATGACGGTATCAGGCTGCAGATTGGTAAAGACAGCTTTCCGCCTTTGAACTCCTTCACCGCTCAAGGCCAGGACAGCGGATGGAAATTCCAGCCCCGAATAGCCTATTTTATCTGGGGAGATCAGAATTTCACTCACCGAGGGCCCTCGCAGAACGGTAATATCGTAGTCGCTCTTCATGGAAACATTCATGCCGGCAGTAAGCCCGGCATAACAGACGATATCGCCGGCGGTAACGATTCGCATCCCCGCACTGCCGAGAATTGCCACTCCACACCGCTGGTAATCAACTAATTGAATCTTCTTTTCGATGGTCACCGGAGCAGGAAAGCTGCGGCCTTGCGCTGACAACTCACGATAGCGACTGCCATATTCGGCTCTTTGATTTTTTGTAACAACCCCCGCTGTTACCGGCATCTTTTCTTTCAGCGCTTCCAGCATCGCTGGCGTCAAATGATTGTTTTTGGTATATCGGCCAGTACACAGACCAAGGGTCTCAACAACTGCAAATCCATTATGACTGACAGCACGGGCTATCTCATGTGACAGATCCGCATCCAGCCCCGAACGTCTCGACACAAAGGTTGCCCCGGCGCTCTCAGCTATTGCGCAGATATCGATCGGACACTCGGCCTGATTGAGAAATTCTGAGCCAACCACCGCTTCTGAGGGGGTTGTCGGAGAGAACTGCCCTCCGGTCATACCGAAGTTAAAATTATTTAAAACGAGCAGCGTGAGATCCAGGTTCCGTCTGCATGAAGAAAGGACATGCGCTCCGCCGATACCCAATCCGCCGTCTCCCATTGTGACAATCACCGTAAGTTCAGGATCAGCCAGCTTGAGCCCGGTTGCATAGGTCAAGGCTCGTCCATGAATGCCATGAACCGCATGAACATTGAAAAAGGTGTCAAACAGTCCGGAGCAGCCGATGTCAGTGACGATAACCGTCTTGTCGGCTTTAAGCCCTAACCCGACCATGGCCTTATCAAGTCTGGCGGCGATTATCTGGTGGGTACACCCCGGACAATAAACAGGCGGCCGACTCTTATTCAGGAAACTATCCATTCGTTATCACCTCTACAACCTTCCGCGGAGATATCAGCACGCCATCCATCTGGCCGTAAAACTCCACCTCCTTGTCAACCAGCACCCTTCTAATTTCCTGGATATACTGGCCAAGGTTCATTTCAAAGACGACCACCCGGCCAAACGGTCGAGCTTTTTCAATAAGCAGCTGTTCTGGTACCGGCCACAGGGTCTTCAGCGTGAGCGTCGAAACCTCAGTACCGCCGCGCCTGAGCATTCTCACGCCATCCTCAACTGCGGCGGCAGTGACACCATAACTGATAACGAGGGTCTCTGTACCTTCCTTTATGTCTTCGTCAAAAAGGCTAATCCTTTCACGGGCGCTCTCAATTTTTTCCCGCAGTCGTTCCTGATTTTGTGCGATCACCAGCGGATCAGTGGTGATAAATCCGTCGGCACCATGGGTTGATGAGGTGATTCTCACCAAAGTCTTTCCACCAATGGGCAGAAATGGCGGAGGCATGTCCGGCTCGGCCCCAAAAGGCAGATAGGTTTTCCCGCTAAATAATTTGCGATTGACGATCGTCGGGAGATTCACCCCATCGAGGTCGACACTCTGCCTGGTCAGGCCTATTTCCTTATTGGAAGCGATAAATACAGGGCACCGGAATTCTTCAGCATAGTTAAACGCGTGCACGGCAAGGAGGTAGCAGTCGAGAACATCTTTCGGCGCAAGAACTATGACCGGGACGCCCCCGGTACTGCCCCATCTCAGGAACTGAATATCGCTGTCAGCCCCCCTGGTTGCAGAACCTGTTGAGGGTCCCAGTCTCTGCACATCCGCTATGACCAGCGGAGTCTCGCTGCCAATGGCAAAAGAAATCTGCTCACTGTAGAGGCTGATACCGGGACCTGAAGTAGCGGTGAGCGCTTTTTTACCTGCCATGGACGCTCCGATGCAGTAGCCCATTGAGGCGATTTCATCTTCCCCCTGCAGGCAGATTCCACCCTGGCTCGGCAGCATCCTCAACATATTGTTAAAGATCGTCGTGGCTGGGGTTATGGGGTAACCTGCAAAAAAATTACAGCCAGCCGCAATTGCGCCCCTTGCCAGGGCTTCATTACCTTCCATAAATGATAAAGCCATTTCATCGCCGCGCTTAAAGGAAAACCGGACATCTGATCACTTATCTGATCAGATATTTAATCAAACAACTCAGTTACTACACCATAACCATGATCTAAGTCAAGAAATATATCACATATAATCAGTAATATAAGAGCAACTATTTGAATTTTTACAGCAAAGATTTGCACTTGCTTTTAATACCCTTTTAGTATATTTATTTTCATTATGAAAACGATTGGAAAAAGCAAGAAAATGGTCCCAGGAGCCAGCGCCCAGAAAGCATACCTGGGCATCAGGCGCATGTTTTTCGTCAATGATATCTACCCGGGACAGAAAATATCCTATGGCGAGCTGGCCAAACGGCTGGGTATGAGCACTACACCGGTCATCCAGGCCTTGAAAAGGCTTGAGGACCAGGGGTTAGTCCGATACGAACCCAATCGCGGCTACTTTACCGAAGAGATAAGTTTAAAAGAAATAATTGAAATATACGAATTCAGGGAGATCATCGAAACATCACTGTTGCCTAAAACGATAGCCAGAATGAACAAGACTCGCCTCAAGGACCTTAAAAAAAGCCTGGACAGTCACCTGCATGCTGCCCGGGACATCTACCTGAAGGAACGGCTCTTAAAAGATATGGAATTTCACTTGAAACTGGCCAATTTGTCAGGGTGCACCATTCAGGTAAATACATTGAAGTCCCTTTTTGACCTCCTTTATCTTAAATACCGGGGCAATGTCCTTTTTCTCACACCAATGGAGACGGTGGATTCTGAACATATAAAATTATATGAATATATTGCCGCCTCTGACCTGGAGGGTGCAGCAGCCATCCTTCAGAAACATATTTCAAACGTCAGACAACATGCTGTCGCCAGTATTAATAGGTTCAACAAAGAGAAATCGCTGAAAATTATTTAGCGAGTTCGCTCAATCACCTCTACTTCCACCCTTCTGTTCAGTTGTTTGCCTTTTTCTGTTCCATTGTCAGCAATAGGATTTTGGCTGCCAAGGCCTTGTACATCGAGCCTGTCGGGATGGATTCCTAATCCCAGGAGGTAGCTCTTCACCATAGTGGCTCTGATCAGCGAGAGCCGATCGTTATATAGTGCTGATCCAGATGAGTCGGTATAGCCTGAAATCTTCAGGGAAACATTATCACGGTCCCTGACACTGAGGCCCAGCCTGATGAGCTGATCGAGGTTGGACGTGGAAAAATCATTCGAGTTTCTTGGAAAAGGGATGACAACCTTTTCCTCTCCCGCTCCTGAAGCAGCGTCTTCAGGTATCGTTTCAGGCACGCCCGAAGACCTGTAATCCTTTGCCAAGGCTGCCTTTTCCGGAACGGAGATGGGAACAGCTTCAGGCAGCTCACGAAGAGCAGATACTGCTGCCGTCTCAACGTTTTCAACGGTTCCCTTGTTCTCTCTTTTCTCTACGGCTGCGTCCTGTTCATATATCCTGGTATCGATTTCTATTGATGTCAGGCTCTGCCTCCAGGTTCGTCTTCGCGGTGGTGCCTGTTGCAATCACCCCTCTTCCATCGATAAAGTTTTCTTCCACCGGTTTTTCAGGTGTACGTATCTGCTCATCACCAAGGCCTGACTGGCTATCTGCGTTTGTTGTTTCTATATCCTTTGCGGCGATTTCGGCAGGTTCCTTCACTGCAGTACTATCGGTGAGCAGGGTTTCAGCCGGCGTCGATGGTGCTCCCGTCCCTTCCTGCTGTCCCCGCACCTGGGCTGAACCGGAAGTGCCCCGCAGCGACATCACCACACTTTGATATGCTGACACTAATTTCCCAGAAACATCAAGAGAAGGGAAGACGAGAACTGCAGCTAAAAGAGAAAGCAGCAGGAATACAATCAAGAGAAAGCCCATGCTTCGCCCCGCCGGTCGGGACATATCCTCCTTACCCTGTCTGCGCTTCCCATCACGCTTACTTCCTGGCCGTGCTGCCTGAGAGTATCGAGGTATTTCTATATCCTTGATGCACTCCCTTACAATTTTTGAATCAATTACTGATTTTTCCTCGATATAGCCGGTAAGCAGACAGTGGTCACAGATAACATTTATTCTCCGCGGAATTCCCTGAGAATGAAGCGCAATATCCTTTATTGCTGCACTACTGAAGAGTGGACGGGTTGCGCCTGCAACCTGCAATCGATGACGGATATAAAGTTCAGTCTCCTCCAGTGACAGCGCACTGATTTGATAATTCAGCGTGATTCGCTGGGTTACCGCACGGTTTTCAGGTCTATGCAGTATTTCGTTAAATTCATTCTGACCCACGAAAAATATATTGAGGAGATGATTTCCCTCACGGTTGATATTTGATAATAATCTGATTTCCTCAAGCAGGTCCTGGGTCAGGAGCTGGGCTTCATCAATAATGAGGAGAACCTTTTTCTTCTGTTTATAAACACCCTCAAGAAACCACCCGAAATGCAGAAGAAATTCCCCCTTCGACTTAAACTCGCCGTCGATATGAAAGGCCTGGGTGATGTAATTCAGGAAATCGATAAGATTAAGTCGCGGGTCCGGAACCGAGGCGTAATAGACATCATTGCCCAAACTCTCAAGTAATGTATTGATTAAAGTGGTTTTCCCAGTACCGACATCTCCTGTCAGGAGCATAAGCCCCTTGTTATCAATAACACTGTATTTCAAGGTAGCTAGCGCTTCCTTGTGCTTTTCTCCGAGCCATATAAAGGACGGATCTGAAGATATCTGAAAAGGCTTTACCTTTAGTTTATAGAAAGCGGTATACATTTAGATCGGCATAATGGGCGCTTAGATTAATAATCTGCTGTTTAGAGCACTAGTTACAGAGCCAGGTGCATTGTATTGATACGTAAGTGTCAGTTTTTAAAAAGCACTCAGGATTGCTGATGTCTGACAGCCGGCAGCCTCTCCCCCAGACTTTTGTAAATACAATGTTACACGATTTGGGCAATATAATTAAATTATATGTGTATATCATAATCATATGCAATTGAAAGTGATCAACAAATCTTGTCGATCACTAAAATCAGCGGAGCAGCACAGCCAGCCCCGTCCCAAAGGTAGCATAAGAAAATGATACTATCTACAGGGTAATCATTGCATGACACCTTTCTGGCCGATATGTTCTCCAGGCAGACAAAATAGAGAACACCTAAGATCACAGAGAAGAAATCTGCTACGTTTTGGCCTTTTCCCATTCAATCATCTATTGAATTTGCCTAATTGCAGCGGGTTTATCCCGATTGTCTTGTCTCGTTTAAGCTCTCAGACTCCTTTTCCTATCGTGTTAAAAGAGTAATCTCCATCGCGGCTCGGTGAATCTCTGAAAATGAGGATCATTAACCGAATTCTGTTCACCTTTAAACCGGGGCGCCGCTCTTTTCCTGACGCTTTATTGGTACCAATGATCGCCTGTAATGTGGTATGTTGTATTTAAAATTATGATAATTGATGGTTTTGACCACCTACAGCTGCGAGGAGATAAATGATGGCTCAGGAAAACAAGATTGCTCTGCTTATAGATTGCGACAACGTAAGCCATAAATCCATTGAAGGTGTTATTGACGAATTGTCGAAGTACGGCAAGGTAAACATTCGCCATGCCTACGGTAACTGGAAGAGCAAGAGCCTGACAGGCTGGGAAGAAAAACTGCACCCGCATGCCATAAAGCCGATTCAGCAATTTGCTTATACCACCGGAAAGAATGCAACCGATGCCGCCATGATAATCGATGCAATGGACCTCTTGTATACACAGGAGCTTGATGCCTTCGCCCTGATGACAAGTGACAGTGATTTCACACCGCTGGTTATGAGAATCCTTGCCAATGGAATCACCGTCTACGGATTTGGAGAAAAGAAAACACCCTCACCATTTGTTAAAGCCTGCTCTCAATTTATCTATACAGAAAATATCGAATTACAGGAAGAAGAGGAAGAAGCCGCAGACAAGAGCAAAAGAAAGAAATCCAGGAATGAGCTGAGGAAGGATACAGCACTGGTCAAATTGTTGCGAACAGCGGTAGAACAGGAGGCTGGTGAAGACGGATGGTCTCACCTGGGCCGCGTTGGCCAGTACATATCCAACAAAACCTCCTTTTCGCCGATAAACTATGGCTACAAAAAACTGGGCGATCTTATCAGGGTATCTGATCTGTTTGAGATAGAGATGAGACACGATAACTCGGTGATGTATATAAAAGACTCCAGAAATTAATTTATAAGGGTACCGATCACAGCAGAAACATATGATGCCTTGATCTGTCCTGAGTGCTGACTCATAAGGTCAACTTTTCACAGCTCATCTTCAGGCTCATCACTGTTTAATTTTCTGACAAACAGGTAGGGAACAATGAGAACTGCCGTCAGAATAATCAATGGCATGACGGCGTCAGGCAGCAGATATATCGTTACAAGGAAGATACCGATGAGAATGGCAAGGACGATGCCGACCTGATATCCGGTAAAGATAGAGAGAAGAATTCCTAATTGCTCTTGATCATCGTTTTTCATCTGGTTTCTCCTTTACTCATATTATAAGCGCTTGGTAAACGGTGTGCAATTTGTGAAACGGAGATCCCGTCACAAACCAGATAAAGTATGTGCAGGAATGATATTTAAATGTGGGTATCCAAACAGCATAATCGATACTTTTCTTGACACTCAGAGATCTGTCCATTAATTTGCTAGACCAGATGATAAAATTCCAGGCAAGGTGAGTATTATCACCCCACCTCGTATTTTGTTGGTCACAGTATTTTATATGATATTCAATATTTAAATGGAATATCAGCAAAAATACCTTTTTCTTTTGAAGAGTTCAGCGGTAGTAAAAATCAGTTTGAAATTTACCTCCCAACTTCCATGATTAATGCAAGGAGAACATTCACGTTGAACCTGCGAAATAGAAACGTTTTCATCTTGTTCATGATAGTTCTCGCTGGCTCTTTAACCGTTTCATATGGAACAATTCAAGCGAAGGAATATTCCCTCCACATTCAATTCCACTATAATATAAACGCTGTACCAGGAAAACAGGTTGTCGGTTATAACCTTTATAAAGATGGTGAGATAATCTGTAACACCGGTCTCTCACGATCAGAAATTCAAGATTTTGAATGTAGTTTTCAAAGCCCAGGGGGAAATTTCCCTTTCACCTTGACTGCCTTGTTTAGTGACCGCACAGAAAGCCCTCACTCTGCTCCTTTCTCACTTATGCTCATAGATGAATCAATGGCGGTGTTAGGTCTCAAAGTTCTCAGCGGACAGAATCCTGAAGGTGCCGATGGCATTGGATCACAATCCGGTAGCAGCCAATTAGACATGGCTGATATCATCAAGATATTAAGAGAGTCGCCTTGAGAGACACTAATGACCGCCTGAGCCAGCATACTCCCGGGTCATCTTATTTATTTCAAATCAAGCCGATTATCCCGAAAACCCGTTTTCCTCATGAGAGCCGTCACACAGAGGCTTCTTTTTCGAGCCCCCGCAGCGGCACAGCGTGAAGTGATCAGCCATCGGCAGCAATGTATCTGAATCCTGATCGTCTATCAGCACGATGGTTCCCTGGCAATGAAGAGGCCCATCTTTTTCAACGACTATCTGGGAAACCTGGTAATAATCTTTATACTCTTTATTATTGATAATATAACTGAGGGCTCCCGAAGGACATTTTTTGATAGTCGCGATAATTTCGTCAACAGGCGCCGCGTCCGGCTCATAGAGCGGTGCGTCATGGGTGCCGAAGACAGCCTCCAGTTCGCCGCAGTATCCGGCCCCCATGCACAGGTATCTGTCAAAGAGGATGGTGATCTTCTCACCTTCATAGACCTCCACTTCTTTTTTGTCAGAATCTTCACGGGTTCCGTCAAAACTAACAGAAGCGTGGCTCCCATCACAAAGAGGTTTAAATTTCGACTCCCCGCAGCGACACAGTGAGCTCACCCTCGGTGTCTCAATGAGTTTGCCGTCACTGCCAACCAAGCTTGAATCAACGGCCATCAGCGGGCTGTATTTGCTTAAAATAATCTGGCTTTTTTTCATTTTTCCACCCCATTCCCCTGTTTATTTAATAAAGGTCTCGTTTCGTAACTCGCTGAAGGCCCGATCGAGTTGCTCCTGAGTGTTCATTACGATGGGTCCTCTCCAGGCGATAGATTCCCCCAGGGGGCGCCCGGAAAACAGTAAAAAACGAAGGTGACTGGTGCTGGTTGTAACCGCCAGTTCATCACCATCTCCAAAAAGTAAAAGTGTACGATTTGAAACAGCAGCGTGGGCGACACTCCCTTCCCCGTCTATTACATAAAGAAACGCTGTATAGCCCTTTTTGGTTTTATGGACAAATTCCGTTGCTGCCGGAACCAGGCAGTCAAGATATTCGGGATCTATAACGATATCGTCGGCAGGGCCTGAGACCCCGGAAACGTTACCTGCGATGATTTTAATTGTCGTTCCGTCTTCGAGCTCCACTTCCGGGATATCTGCTGCGCTGATATCCCGGTACCGAGGTTCCATCATCTTATGATTTGCCGGCAGGTTGGCCCATAACTGAAAACCATACATGGAGCCCCGGTTATCACCTTTCGGCATTTCCTGATGAATTATTCCGCTGCCGGCTGTCATCCACTGCACATCCCCTGCGGATATAACCCCCTTGTTTCCGAGACTGTCACCGTGCTCAACATCACCTTTTAAAACATAGGTTATGGTTTCTATTCCTCGATGAGGATGCCAGGGAAAGCCGCTCAAAAATTCTTCAGGAGAATCGGAGCGAAAATCATCGAGCATAAGAAACGGATCAAAAAGTGATGTCTCATTAAAACCAAAGACTCTTCGTAAATGGACACCAGCGCCCTCAATGACAGGCTCTCCCCTGAAAACCTTTTCCACTTTTCGCCTTATTGGCTTTTCCATGTTTTTCTCCTCTGAAATGACTTTTTGAAACAGTATGCTTAGGACCTCGAATTGAATAAGCTGTCCTGAAAAGAGAGAGACGCTGTTAATGGTCATAAAAATTATTTCACCAGATACAGGTCACTGAAATGCTGAAAAGGATGAAGAGCAGTTCTATTTGTTGGGCATGAGGTGGAAGCGTACACTTCTTGTATCACCTTCTAAATCGTCCGGAATTGAAGGGTACGGTTCCATATCTCCCAGAGCTTTTAAAGCATAATTGTTGAACTCCTCATCTGATGACAGTTTGAGAACCTTCTTCTCAAGGACATATCCTTCTCTACTCAGTATCAGTTCCGCCTGGACTGAATAAAACTGGTTATCAAGGGTTTTCCTGTAAGACCAATAGGTAATCACATGTTCCTGTACGGTTTTCATATAACGGAGATCAGGGGTGTCTGGCGGCAGTGCTGACGGCCCCACTGCCTTCTGTGCATGACAGACAACGCTGAAAGAAAACAGAAAAATGAAAACTAGAACTACGGATACTGATTTTATTGGCATTTTCGATCCTCTCTGTGCCCTATTGTCGAGCGTTCTATACTGCAGGGACAAGGCCCGATACTCCACGCGGTGATGCTCGAAATGAGACAGCAGCGGCCTCGCAGATATATCATGCTGCTTAACAAGATACTTCATAACCCTCAATTGGGCAATCGTCTCGACTCCCTCAAACCATTGTTCCACATGCTGATAATCCCTTTTAATTCGACACACCTCGAGCGCTGTTAACGGTTTTCCTTCTCCAAGGCCAATGAACTCATAAACGTTGCACAACTATTGAGCTCTGGCGGTCGGTCATAGATTTGGGCGACATCATATATTCCTCTCTTTTGGTCTTTTGAGGAAGATATAACCCAGATGGGATATCACTGGAAGATGACCCGAAAGGGTAAACTCAGATCATCTGATGGCAGGAAAGCGGCTGGGGCTCAATTTCCGTTCTGGAGTCAGCAGCTTTTTCTCAATTAAAAGAATCGGATAAATTGGTTGCTCTGCCAGCAGGCCTTACTTCTTTTGTTTCTCCGGTGAGCATGATTTTTTGAAACGCCCACCGTTGATCTTACTCACTATCTGTGAGCATCTTAAGGCCGGCAATTGCATCGGAAATATCGACGTTGTGGTCGTAGACTATATCACCTTTTTTTCTCACATATGCTGAGAGCTCCTGGGCCGCAGCCCCAGAAACTACGCGTAGTATGTAGACAATCTCTGCAAGGCCGATTTTGCTGTCTGTATTCACATCGACCGCAATATAATCTGGAGTCGCTTCTCCACCGATGGCAGAGTTGAGAACCTGGGGCTCGCCATTGCCCAGGTAAAAGATACCTGGATAGCCTGCCGTCTCGAATCTGCCTTTCGGGTTGTTCCATAATGCAGAGTTCTCGATATGCATGGTACCCGACAAATCGTTGCTTACAAAAAATATGGCACTCCCGCCCTCAACTGAGGTATTGTCATGGATTGCTGTACCGCAGAGGCTGAGGCCAAAACTGTTGCCGTCATTGTAAATGGCCCCGCCACTGCCCCCGCCCGGTGTGCCCGGTCTTGAGGGGTTTGCACCGTAGCCGATAGCACTGTTGTGGCTGAACAGGCTGTTTATAACGGTGTAGGAAACGCCGATACTGCTGATCCCCCCGCCATTTGAACAGGTGTTGCCAAGGCCCTCGGCACCACCGAAGACACTGTCAACAATATAGACAGGCTGATTGCTGTATTGGCTGAAAACGCGAATCGCGGCGCCGCCAATATCGGGCCCGGTACTGTCACAGATATTATTCATGAACCTGCAGTGTAATACCTTGAAGCGCCCGCCCCTGACAAAAATTGCACCACCGCCCCCATAATCTGTTCCATCAGCCAGTCCGGTTGCATTGCCATCCTTGAATGTCAGGTTTTGTATGGTAAGGCGGGGGTGATCCTGATTCTGACAATGAGGTGTGGTCCAGGTCTGATTCGAGTCACATGTGTTCATGTAGAGGATTCGGACCAGGCCGCCGCCGCTCAGGATGACTTTATTTTCACCGTCAATAACGATGTCGGGCCGTTCTGTATCATTGAAAATTTTCGCTGTTTCAGTCAACGTGATTGTTGTCGGTTCAGGACCGCAATCAAAGGTGATAACCCCACCACCCGCTACCGCATCAACGAAGGCTTCGGATGTGCAGCTCTCCGGAGTTCCATCACCGACAATGGTATCGGGAAGAGAAATATCCTCCTGCAGGGCCTCGGATGGGACAGCGCAGGTGGACGCTCCTGCAGTTGTGGTAGTACCAAATAGAAAGGTGAAACAGCACAGTATAAGTAAATAAAAGTTTCGGTGCATATCCAGTTTTTTTATTTAATTTCTAACATTGGCATGAATTCTGCCTCATCGCTGAACAGATTAGATTACATGGTGCAAATTCACTGCAAAAATGGGAGGCGGTTCGTTTTTCATGGGCACCCGGGTATCACCTTTCATGCGGGAAGAACCATCCACTATTTTTCAGGGTTCCAGTAAAACGGACGCAGCATCGCTGTCAAAGCTCTGAGCCGCAATCTGTTCTTCTATGTTTTTCTGCAGGGTGTGATCTGAATCGTCTAGTAATTTTATAACTTTGCCCTGAAGCAAAATTGCCAGCTCTTTCTTCTGGAGCTCCCTCTCGAGTGTTTTTATGTCATTGCTGAGCAGTTCTTTTTCTCGCTCTGACTCCTCGAGTTTTCTTCTCAGCTCTGACACAGCCGGATCCTCCGGTTCGGTGGGATCAGTCGTTTGCTCATGGTGAAAAAGCCGCTTCTGGGCAAGATTGTAAGCATCACTGATCGAGTCAAAGGAGCCTGTCGCAGTGCATGAGGAAAGAAAAACCGGCAAAAGCAGGAAAACGGCCCAACGTAGTGCCTGGCCGAACATTTTGTAAAGTCGATTGTAAAACATCAAATAAGAAAACCATCCTTTTTATCTGTCAGGCTCAACCGTTTCCGGATGCCGGACAGTTTTTAAAACCCGTTTTGCTCATTTCATTCTTTTATTCTTAAACTGCCGGGGATAGAATAAAAGAATTGAACAGCATCAGGTACACTCCTCATCATTTAATTTTCTTATATCATATCCTGATGCTGAAAGTAAAATACTAGACGAGACGCTGTGCAGGAAAAAATTCTTAAGTTTCTAGGCCCTTCACTCAAGGTGGGAACATCATCTCTGCAAAGAGAGACTGGTCGGAGACCCTCTCTACAGCGACAGCTTCTCTATCGCCTGGTTATTGCCGCCTCAGTCATTTCAATCGCTCTTGCGGTAACTGTTTTCCTTCTTGAATTCAATCGGTTGGGTAGTCTTGTCAAGGGCCGCGCCGGTGAAATAGTCGCCAGTTTTAATACCCAGATCCGTCACCTGCTTGACACGCCTGGAGAAAACCGTCAAGCGGGGCTTCCGCAGGAATTAAAAATGCTGCTCATCGCTGGTAAATCTAATCAATGGATGGGCCAGCTGGTTTATGCAGGTATTTACGACATGCACGGAGAGAAAATAGCTGCTGAGATTGACGGCAAGTACAGCCAGATTGAAGATGTGGAGAACTTACTGCACTCTCTTCGGGACCGTTTTCCAGGCAAAAGTAAACGGGTAAATATCTTTAAACGCATCAAAGGGACACCTTACGTGGAACTGACCTTCCCGCTCACCAACAGTGCCGGCGAGCAGGTCGCCGTTCTTGAAGGTATTTTTGCGGTGTCGCTGCAGGTCAGGGATGAGGTTGTTGGACGAATAATGAGATCTGTCTTTGGGGCAATAGGTATCGTGCTCCTGACCACGCTGATCCTCTATCCCGTGATTATCACGCTGATCCGGCAGCTTTCAAAATTGACTAGAAATCTGCTCGAGGCAAACATAGAGACCCTGCGGGTCGTGGGCAGTGCCATTGCCAAACGGGATAGTGACACGGACAGCCATAATTATCGGGTCACCATATATTCTGTTACTCTTGCGGAAGCCCTCGGACTTAAACCAAAGTTGATCCAGGGACTGATAAAAGGAGCCTTCCTGCATGATGTCGGTAAAATCGGCATCAGCGATCAGATATTATTAAAGCCCGGCAAACTCTCCGAACCTGAAATCGAGGCAATGAAAGATCACGTCAACCATGGTCTGGACATAGTCAAGCGTTCAGAATGGCTGAAAGATGCCACCGATGTTGTCGCCTTCCATCATGAGAAATTTTCGGGCTCAGGATATCCGCATGGCTTCACCGGCTCAGAAATTCCTGTTAATGCGAGAATATTTGCCATTGCTGATGTTTTTGACGCCCTGACATCGGACCGACCGTATAAAAACCCAATGTCATTCGAAAAGGCGATGGAAATTTTGAATCGAGGCCGAGGGAGCCATTTTGACCCGTCCCACCTGGATTCATTCAATACTGTCGCACAATCTCTCTACGACAGCTTCGCCCATTGTTCAGACAAGCACGCTGCACACAAAAATGGAATCCATTATCAGCACCTATTTCAGCCGAGGGTGACAGGCCACCGGCAGGCACCATTCAGCCGCTCTTTAATACCGTTCAGTATTTCAGAGATTTCCGCACCTCCATCTGAAAGCGAGTTTCAATCCAGCTTTTTTTGCTGTCTTGCACCAGTGCCCCAGTTGGTCTAGATGTCAGCTTATCAATTGATTTCTCTCGTGAAGTGATTCCGCTCATGAGATCATCCAATAGTCAATTCGTCTCACAGGAACGTATTTCTGACAATCGCAGCGGCTCCGGCCTGGCAAGTTGACTGCGCAACTTGCAGATGAATGCCTAAGTCTTATACTTCCTTGTAAGTCGATCAAAAATAAAACGAAAAGGAGCTGAAAATGCCACGACTTATAAAGATTATCACCATTATGCTGCTTGGCCTGATGACCATTCATACATCGGCAGGAGCACAGAGCAACTCCCGTTTGCACAAGATCCTCCAGGCTGGAGAACTGCGGGTCGGGACCACCGGTGACTGGAACCCGATGACGGTCAGGGATCCGGCCAGTAACAGCTATAAGGGGTTCGATATCGATGTAATGACCGAACTGGCCAAAGATCTGGGTGTAAAACTCACATTCGTACCAACAGACTGGAAAACATTGATCAACGGTATCATTGCAGACAAATACGATATCAGCACAAGTGCTTCCATTACCCCCAATCGCATCCGCACAGTCGGCTTCACCAAGTCTTACTATCAGGTCAGCACCGTTCCCCTGACCCTCCAGGATAACGTTGATCGCTTCAAAGACTGGGAGGATATTGATAAACCGACAGTTACGGTGGCCGTAACATTGGGTACATCCCAGGAGCAGCAGGTTAAACAATTCTTTCCAAACGCCAAGATCAGGAGTATCGAGGCCCCTGCACGGGACTTCCAGGAGGTTCTTGCCGGTCGGGCCCAGATTTCCGTTACCAGTAATCTTGAAGCAGCATTGCTGACCCAGGCTCATCCGCAATTGGTCGTCATTCCGGTTTCAGAACCACGAACCCCGGCAGACCTGGCCTTGATACTGGCCCAGGACGACCAGGTGTGGCTGAACTTTCTCAACCACTGGATAACCATAAAACTCAATCGCGGTTTCTTTGATGAGTTGCAGCAGAAGTGGATGCCGGCCAAGTAGCATCATGTTATCCGAACTCTGCAGAGAAAAATGAACCTGTCGCGACCATGAATAAAAAGCGGTTCCTTCTCTATCCTATTCTGATAATTGGTTTGTCTTTTTTGTTTTCCGGCTGCTCCAGAGCGCAATACAATTGGGGCTGGTTTGAAATCCTGCCAACGACTGAACGGGGTGCTGACAACCTCAGGTTTCTCCTCAGCGGGGTCTGGATGACCCTGTCATTGTCCTTGACTGCGATCTTTTTTTCAGTTTTGATCGGTTTGTTCGTTGCCCTGCCCGGTCTTTCTCTAAAGCCCGGCTTTCGTTGGTTCAACCGGGCATACGTTGAGCTTTTCCGCTCAATTCCGGTACTGGTGTTAATACTCTGGGTTTACTATGGGCTTCCGGTTGTGCTTGGTATTTCCATGAACCCCTTCATAGCAGGTGTGGTCGCACTTGCTATAAGCGACAGTGCGTTTGAGGCTGAGATATTCAGAGGCGGCATTCAGTCAATCGGCCGAGGCCAGATTGAAGCCGCCGCCTCACTCGGCCTCAATTACTACCAGAAAATGAGGCTTATTATTCTCCCCCAGGCCATTCGCAGGATTCTCCCGCCTCTTGGCAACCAGTTTGTCTACATGCTGAAGATGTCCTCCCTGGTCTCCATCATCGGTCTGCAGGAACTCACCCGAAAAGCAAATGAGCTGTCAGTGACGGTCTATCGCCCGTTGGAGATATACACCGTGCTGGTTCTTGAATATCTCGTTCTTATCCTCATCGTCTCGTGGTTGGTCCGCCGTCTCGAATCCAGGCTGGATACCTACCAGAGTCCTGCCTAAGGCTGACAGATTACTATCCAGTTTTGCACAACAGGCAAAAGAAGTGTAAATTGCAGGACTACAGTCTCAACACTACCGTGAAGGGGGAATACCATGTACCGAGTCATGATTCAGCCGGCATCTTACGAAAGCTGTCAGGACGCAGTTGACCGGGCTTTTGAAAATTTTCCACAGAAAATTGCCGGTAAAAAGGTGGTAATCAAGCCCAATGTTCTGCGCATTTCCAGCGCTGACGAGCACATCGTTACTCACCCGTCAGTATTACGGGCTGTAGTCAATAAAGTCGAGACGCTGGCTCCTTCAGAAATAATAGTTGGCGATAACCCTGGACTGCACGCTTATGGTGACAATAAACTCAGCTTTGAGAAAACCGGGCTGATGGAAGCGGCCAAGGGCTATTACAGAAATCTTGGCGACAGCTCTACCCAGCTTGATTTCAATACTGAGTTCTTGCCCCATGTCGGAGTTTCCACAGAAATCATGGATGCAGACATACTGATCAGTCTGCCCAAATTCAAGACCCATGGCCTCACGGTTATGACCGGCGCCATCAAGAACAGCTATGGGATTCTACCAGGCGCTCAAAAAGCGAGACTGCACCAGATTGCAGGCACCCCGGAACGTTTTCACGATATGATCGTAGATGTCTTTCGTTTGCGGATCCCTGACCTTTTCATCATGGATGCGGTAGTCGGTATGGAAGGCAATGGGCCCGCGTCACCCGACCTCAGAGAAATTGGCGTCATACTGGCTGCTGATAACGGCGTGGCCCTGGATGGGGTAGTCGCCCGAATGATGGGGCTTGACCCTGCAGTCCTGCGATTTCTTCGGAAGGCACGGGATTGTGGCCTTGGAGATTTTGATGCAGATATGGTTGAGCTTGACGGCGAGATGCTGGTACTGCCTGACTTTAACCTGCCGCCCATAAGCGGTGAGCTCATCGCCAGCAATACCGCTATTCGTGACACAATGCAGGCAAAAATGCGGCTGCTTCCCAAAGCCGATCCGCTACTCTGCACGAGCTGCGAGGCCTGCATAGAGCAGTGCCCGGTATCTGCACTGCACATGACGGAAGATATTCCGGAAGTTGAAGGAGACACCTGCATCACCTGTTTCTGCTGCCAGGAGATTTGTCCGGAGAAAGCAATGACTCTGCAGTGAGCGGCTCATTCCGCCACCCGTCCCATCTTTGTGCCGGCATGTTCCGGGGAAAATAATCAACTGCTGACAGCTTTTTTATGCCTGTCCGGCAACAGAGCTAAAACTATTAATCCGAGCAGACTAAGCAGCCCAAGAAACCCCCAGCCAAGGTGATATCCTTTTCCTTTTGAATAGGATGTACATCCCCAGATAAATAAAACCAATCCTCCCAGGATAAGCACAGATCCGAAAATATAGAGAATAACAGCATGTTCTGAGCCTTCCGGGCCGACTATGGCATTCCCAATTACCTGGAGCAAGAACCCGGCACCAACACCTATGTTCGTTTTCCGCTTGTATTCTTTAAGCATAGAACCATTCGAATATGAACAGAATTAACCAGCGCCGATGATTAACAGCCCTGCCAGACATATAATCAAACTCAAAACCCAGATAATGCCGACTGCTCTGATCCTGGGATTACTCCTTAGCTCGCTACTGATAAATGCGATCAGAGGTGTTCCAAACAAACAAAATAGCCCATGTAGAGTCCTCACCTTAAATGAAAGATATATCAGTATTCCCTGGGTCACAAAGGTAGTGATAAGTCCACCGATGAACATCATTTTGCCGATTATCATGACAGCTCTCAAATCGCCTCTTACAATAGCCACATATTATTCTTAACCATTTGAATTTATGATTAATCGAGCTTGCTGCTGATGTAACTCAGTCGTCTCTACAGGTATAGTGCTCGAGAACTGGAACACTTTCATTGGAAACGATCAACTCTCCCTTGGTGTTGGCTTCAATATGTAACCATGGCGACCGAATTGTTGTGAATAGGTCAGGATTCTTCGTTTTCATCCAGAGCCCTGCATTTCTGAAACCTATCCGGCCAATGGATACCCACTGCTCATCAACCATGCCCATCGTCTTATCAGACGCAGGCTGAGTAACAAAGAAGCGGTATAAGCAGAAAATAGGCACAGAAGCTGATAAATAAATATAACAATGTGGTGGTATGATGGTGAAGAGATGGTTTCAGCTGCTTATGGCCTCATTCAACCGAATTCTGCTGCAGTCTGTTGATCAGCAAGACGGTAACCAGAGGAACGACCACGCCGGTTATCATGACGGCGATCATCAGTACTCCAAGTTCACTGAAATCACCACGCTCGACTAAAAAAATTCGGTTAAAGTAATTCGTCAGTAGATTTGAGCCGGATAATGCCAAGTTGGTGAAGGCTGCCATGACTGCAAAATAAGTAGCCTTCTGGTCAACCGGTGCTTCCCTTGCAATCCAGGCGAGCATGGGAACCATTATGACCTGTCCCAGCGGGGAATCGGCCATGGTATCTATAATGGCGATAGTATGTGCTCCAAATCCGAGATTGGCCTCTGTCCACTCATGCAGACCATAATACATGCCGACAAACGGCAGCATCATAACGGCGTTATAGATCGAAAGAAAGACCACCAGGTATGGTATTGGTCTTCTGATCATCCAGCTGCGCAGTGCAAGCAATCCGACAATGGCAAGAATGGAGGATATCTGCCGCAAGGTGCCAAAGAAAGCCTCATCGAAATTAAGGACGTCAATCTGCCACCAGCTCGCCCCGGCACCAATCGTCGGCATGGCCCGGAAAACAAATATTATCAGGGCAATGCCGACTATTTCTCGCTTTTTCAGAGGATCAAGCCCTTGCATGATCGAGTGCATGAGATAGCCGATGATTGCCAGAGAACCTAGAAAGATAACCTCCTTTTTCCAAGGGAAACTCTGACAGACCCAGGAAAAGACTCAACAGTATAAAAACAGCACTGCCGCCAAGGATCTGGTAGTTTGGCTTTGTTACCGCATGATCCTGATGAATGACGTTTGATATCGGGCCTTCTCATTACCGCCTCGCTTCATGCGTAGCCTACCGAGTCGAACATTAAGCTGTCCGAGGGTTACACCGAGAACGGAAATGACCGGAATACCAAGGGCCATTTCATACATCACCTGGTAGGACAGTGTTTTTGCCAGCCAACCGCCAAGTCCGGCGACCAGTGCGCTGCCGCCGATAATAGAAATTCTGCCCAGGGTCTGCATGGTGATATGCATGCGTTTGAGTTGTTCTTCTTCGATCTGCACGCCCGTTTCATCAACGGTCGGCACAGCCTCCACTGTCATGGCATCAGCTACCACATCCTGAAGGACAAAACCAACTGGGGCGAGAAGAGTGGCGATGATATACCAGATTTCCGCGGTGAGAAATTGCTCCATCTCCTGCTTGAAGCCGGTTAATCCCACCATTATCAGCAGACTGATCGCCATGAGCAGAGCACCAAGATAGACGAACAGCGCCTTGCGCCGCCAGAAGAGATCAACCAGATGTCCGATGGGCATTTTCAAGGCCCAGGGCAGACCGGCCCAGAACCCGAGCCCTGCAAGAAAAGCAGCAGAAAGGCCAAGCTGCTCTTTGACATAGAAACTCTCAACGATACCGGTGAATCCGGAGATTCCTGCAGCAAAATAGACCATCAGCGGAGGAACATAACTCCAGCGCATTTCACGGAAGATACCGAGAAAGTCCTGTGTAAACCAGGCATACAGGCGCAGGACTATATGTGGTTTTGGAGAATTTTTCTTTTGATCTGTCATGGATAGTATCGGTATGCCTAATTGTTCGAAAAGATTATTATCTAACCATACGTACTGTTCACTTTTCGGCAATCTCCGCCAACTTTTGCCCAGGAAAACCGGGAATTGTATTTAAGTAATAGTAGTTCGCTTTTTTCAGGTTGCAAAGCTCACTCTAATGTGTACTCATTAC
Organism: uncultured delta proteobacterium; assembly: GCA_963710015.1. GTDB lineage: Bacteria > Desulfobacterota > Desulfobulbia > Desulfobulbales > Desulfocapsaceae > MADRE3. The sequence continues at coordinate 56,596 of CAVPYP010000007.1, forward strand.
CATGACTGGAATATTTGGTGGTCATATAAACCTGTCTATCGCTTCGATATGAGGTTTGCGGTAGTATGTGGAACATTACCTTGTTGCAGTCCACTCATTAATTCAAGGATGACAGCGTCATGTTTGAGGATATAAGAAATAAACCTACCATCAGCCATTCAGATGTCATCGCCTTAAATTTTGTCATATCATCTTCCCCATATATATTCAGAAGGCATTACCGACAGGGACTGCGATCGCATGTCATGGAGATTCTGTACCCGGCTGATGTAGCCACTGAGACCAGTGGAACCATAATTGACGGGGTGCGAAAGTTTCCCAGAGCTGTGCCCACAACTATGTTTCGTATATTTCGCACCCGATTGGAGACCTTTGAGGAGGCTTGGACGGAAATTGAGCGATTCAAAATTGTCAGCAAATACTTGGCGCCAGACTTTGTGGCCCACTCCACTGAGTGTATTGTAGAATACCATGGACCTCATGGACCTGAATTGATGCTTTGCGGTTTTCAGGAATATATTGACGGGGAGATAATAGACCCGTGGACTATCCTCGATGCGGCAACGCTCCTTCCGGTCATATATACAACGATGCGTGAACAGGGAGTAACAATGTCCTTGTCCAGGGACGAGTGGGTCGCTGATGCCCGTATAAAAGGTTCACAATTCGTCGACAGATTTAAGCGCATGATAACTCATTCAGGTCATATTCCCGATCTAGCCGGAGTTGGAAACCTGATCATGAAATCAAATGGTGAGATCTGTCTCGTAGATATAAATAATATCTCCCCAGTTTCTGATGGCTCAACCATACCACTCGATGAAAAAGGTTATCCGGTTTGCGATAAATCCATTGAAGCGCTTTCATTGCTTGAAGAGAAAATTATCGGCCGACCGATCGACGCGGAGGATAAACTTTATCAACTGTTCCTGAACTCTCAGCGGAAGCGTATGGTCCAGGAAAAGGTGGAATTGTTTTCCAGAGAATACCTAGAAAAATAGCATCGGATATTTTTTTTCGAGTCTGGCTAGCACTTGGTTAGGCGTAGCTCGAAAACCTATAATGACGACTCCACCCGGTCGAGAATTATCTATTTCTATACTTCAAACTCATAATAACGATATCGATTTGACGCCTCAACCGATAATTGCTCGCAGGTTACAGGAACAAAGTCAAGACTACCAGGGGCGCTTTCCCATCTCTTCATCATATTCTCATTTTGGTTTGTATAGAATAGGTCTATCAATAGACATTTTATTGAAACGATGAGAGGAATCATTTCCAGAGAAGCAGCCGGTGAAAAAGCGTTTTCCCTTTTTCATTCACCACTCCAGTAGAGTCCCTTTTTTCTATCAATATGGATAATATTTCCGGAAACACGAACAAAAAAAAGGAATATTTACAATTAATTAGTCGGCCTAAAGCATAAATAGGCTGTAATCCCTAGAGCTTACTGAAAATACCACAATGTGGTGCATTATTTGCATATGGTATTGTAGTTTAGGTGTTCCTAATTCATCTGTTGATGAATGGTGTCTTGTGGAGTGAAGTGTTAATAATTTAGCTCTGGAGATTTATATAATGAAAAAGTTGTTTATTTTAATAGTGAGTACACTCTTCCTGTCGATTGGTAGTATTGCATCAGCTGACCCGATTGATGTGTTTACCAGGTCATTAACGTTTGAGGGATTTGCTGTTTACGCAGGAAACCACGGTTTCGTGTATGCTGAGTATTCTGGTGACGGGGCATTACCAGGTGATACTTCCATGGAGTATGACTGGACATTGAGTTACAACTTCCATGCAGAGGGCAAATGGAAAGCAAATGGGGAATGGAATGACCTAGATTATAATGTTTCCAGAAGTTTTGATCTTGGCCAGTTTGCCTTAGATACCCCTGGTAACCCTGTTACCACCGGCAGGACATTTATTGAAGGTTTAGCCCCATTTGCTTATAGCCCTGGAATTGGTGGATACATACATTCAGGTAATTGGGACCATGGTTACATTTTGGCAGGTCTTTCCCTTCCACTGGGTAATTTGGAGAAAGCAGTTGTAGGGTTCAACGGTGATGTTCAATTAACGGCAGCGGCTCCTGTGCCAGAACCAGCCACAATGCTCCTTTTTGGGACTGGTTTAATCGGCCTTGCAGGTGCCAAGTTTAGAAGTAGAAGAAAGAAATAGGATTATAACACGAAGGATTATCAGGCAGGGTTCATAATTGACCCTGCCTTTTTTATTTTAGGCTCTTCCGGTAAACGAGTACCTGTTTTGCTATAATCATCACCCAGTTGTCCCTCAGATGCCCGTTGCTCGGCGGCACCAAACGAGGAGACATCAAGTGGGCGTATTCCTGTTTCAGGTAGACGTTATCCGGATGAACCAACTTTAATCAGAAAATCTTTGACACGAACTATTGAAGTCAACGAGAGATTGATTGGTAATCAATGAGCAACTCAATTAATGAAGTAAAGGTAAAGAACTACCCTACCATTGGCTCATTCGCCGTCAGGGCGGACAGCGCGGCAAAGACGTTTTTCCGATCTGGTCGGCAAAAAGGTTGCCTCGGAAACCAAGTCTTCAGGCCTGTCCCTGCTTACTCAAAATGTCACCGTTGCCTTGGGGGTGGACAGAGATCAGGGCTTTGTTGCAGTGTACTTAGAACGTGCCGGGCATGGCGCATCCATCCAGGCGCCCGGCACTACCTCAATAGAGACTGATAGCGATGTCCTTCCAACTCTCCCTCTAGACATAATGGCTGTCAGGAGTAAATAGGAGACCCACCTCCTTGCCACGTGGGTTATGTTGTGAATGTTGTCAATCACGACACAGAGCCATAACCAAGGAGGCAGGCCATGAAAGAGAATACCATATTTGTAGGTTTGGATGTGCATAAAGATTCTATTGAGGTAGCATTTGCCGATGCCGGCAGAGCTGGAGAAATTCGATCCTATGGAAGAATCGGTGGGGACCTCGAGTCGTTATACAAGGTAGTCCGCAAGCTCCAAAGCAAAGGTGCGACGTTGCGATTTGTCTATGAAGCTGGACCTTGCGGGTATGAAATTTATCGTTTTTTGAAAGAGAAGGGGATTGATTGTATTGTTGTTGCTCCTTCATTGATTCCACGAAAAAGTGGTGCTCACATTAAAACTGATCGTCGAGACGCACTGAATCTGGCTCGCCTACATCGTTCCGGGGATTTGACCGCGGTGTATGTGCCCACTGTCGAAGATGAAGCCATGCGTGACCTGACTCGGGCTCGGGAAGATGTAGTCAAGGCTTATCGCATAGCCCGCCAAGTGCTATTAGCTTTTCTGCTTCGTCACGGCAAACGTTATGGTGGTGCGACGTATTGGAGCAAGGCACATTGGAACTGGATCGGCAGTATCAAAATGCCGCATAGAGCGCAACAAATCGCCCTACAGGAATATGTGCATGCAATCCATGAACAGAAAGCCCGGGTAGAGCGCCTTACCGAACAAATACGTGAAGAGATAAACCAGTGGCAACTTGCCCCACTGGTTAGCGCGCTACAATCTCTCAGAGGGGTCTCCTTAATCGTGGCAGCAACGACGGTCGCTGAGCTCGGTGATTTGACCCGTTTCCAGTCGGCAAAACAACTGATGGCGTACTTGGGCCTGGTTCCGAGCGAGCACAGCAGCGGCAACACCGTCAAGCGTGGTCCAATCACCAAAACCGGCAATAGTCATGTCCGGCGAGCGCTGATAGAAGCGGCTCATGCTTACCGCTATGAAGCTCGCGAAACTCGTGTTCTGCTTGCCCGGCTGGACGGATTGCCTCAGGAGGTCCGAGATATTTCATGGAAGGCCCAGGTCCGTCTCTGTGGGCGATTCAGAAGGCTCATGGGCAGAGGAAAAAATCGCAACACGGTTATCACAGCAATTGCCAGGGAACTAGCCGCTTTCATGTGGGCTATTGCTCACGCACCCAGGCAGACATGCGAAGCGACTTAGATTATGAAAATATCAATCATAACCAGACCACTTCTGATTTCAAATGCGCTGGCGGTCCTGCTGCTGCTCCGACGAGCTTATTTTAGGGCCCATTCTCACGACAACAGAAACGCCAGCTACCTCCGAAGTAGCGGCAACTAATTAAGCTCACGAACAAAACTATCTTCAAAATCAGACAAGAACTTGTATCTCTGCAGGAGGTGAACACGAAAAAAATACATAATTTTCAGGGCAGAGACAGAGGCGCGATCACGTTCAGGAGAACCCTCGTCGCTCCTATTCGAATAAGGCTTTGGCCGAACTTCAGACCCTAGAGAGAGGCAGCTCCGCGACGCAGCCAAGTCATGCGGTACCCAACCCGCGCATATCAGAGTGATCAAACGTCGCCACAGGATCCCGTCTCTGTTTCTGACCTGAAATACAAAAACAACAAAGAACCTAAAAAAAGGCAAAGGGTGAGTCTTTCCTACTTGACAATAACAGCCATATCAGGAGCGTGTCGGAGAAAGATAATTTTGGTTCAGATCGAGGCATTGTAAGAAAATCAAGCGGAGCCATATACCTAATATTGCGAGCAGTGATTTTCTTACAATAACGATGAGATGGGGAAAAAGACCTTTCTCCGACACGCTCCTAGCCTTAATTTAGCTGGATAATACTCTCTTGGCGAGTTCGAGTCTGGCTTTAATGTCAATGGCCTGGGGACAAATCGATTGAGCGATTGTTGTCTCTTGATCGGTAAGTGACCGGCTCTTGATTGTAATCTGGTGCTATAATTCCTAAGAGATATTGATTTTGCCGTAGCATACATGGCATATCAAGTATCTATAGGAATCCGCTATTTAAGAACTTTTGTTGACATCTTTCTCGCAAAGATGGAAATGACCCTGGCAATTATATTGCGCTGTTGTTGCTGTCAGTCTATTGAGTTGATGGATTTCATTAGCTGTGAGTTGTTCTCCAGATTTTGCTGCGGCAGTGTTTTCCCTGGCGACTTTGGTGTAGTCCATTTTCACCACTACAGAATCGATAGGGTCATCTGCCCATACGGATTTCAATTTCGCTTGCCCAGGGTGAAGTTTTGCGATTTGAGATTTAAAACGGCCTCGGCAGGTGCAGACACAGAACCCATGGTTTTCATTGCTATCAAACCAATACTGGCTTCTTTGCAATTGTCCATGGCCAGACTTAATTCACGATGGCCATATCTCCTGAAATTGTAGCTGAATAAAATAGCATCTATGCCTCCAATTTTTGCGGCCTTGTTAAGCAGTTCGACGACATTCCCTCCATGGCTTGAAAAGCCGAAAAGGCGTGCCTTCCCTGATTTTTTTAGCTTTTCCCCTATCTGGATCAGGTCTCGATTAATTACATTTGCATCGTTGACGCTGTGGCGCAAATAAAGATCCAGATAGTCGGTTTCCAGGTCGGCCAGACATTCGTCGATGTCTTCAACAAAACTGTTTAATGACCAGGCACTGGATTTGGAAGTTATCCAGAGTTTATGTCGACCACCGATTTGTGAAGCAAACTTGGCAATGGCTTTTTGCGAAGTGCCCCAGCCATAGGAAAGTGCGGTATCAAGATAATAGACACCCTCTCGAAACAGGAGGTGCAGGATTTTATCATATTCCTGATCTAAAGCCTGGGATGTTCCGATTTGTAAAATAGGAACAGAGGCTCCGGTTTTACCCAACGGCCGGTGAGGTATTTTTTGGGAATAGTCGGTTTTTATCGTCGCGGCTTCGGCTCTATCCAGAATTGCTTGGTGAGACAAACCAATGGTTGCAGCGGATAGTGCGGCAGATTTCAAGAACTGACGACGACCAAAGTTACATTCTTTCATGATTCCTCCGGGTTTGTTCGATATCTTAGCAATAAGCGTCGCTCTTGGGAGCGGCTTTCGCCAACCGCCGTGACATAAGCTGCTGGTTTATCGGTAACCGGACACTCTTTTTGGCATATTCCACAACCAGTGCATAAATCCGGGATGATAAAAGGTTTGTTGAGGACCACAAGGTTGCCGAAAGTATCTTTGACTTCTTCATCGTAGGTTTGAATGGCTTTGGGCGCAATAGGGCAGACCTCTTGACAAACTATGCATGGAATTTCATTGGCCCAGGGCAGACATCGTGATCGATTGATGAATGCAGTTCCCAGTCGAATCGGGCCGTGCTGTTTAAATTTTCCAAAACCCAGTTTCTCGGTAACTGAGATCTCGCGTATTGCGCCGGTGGGACAGACATTTGAACACAATGAGCATTTTTGCTGACAGTGCCCTATATTAAAATTGAGCACCGGCGTCCAAAGTGCTTCAATTCCGCCTTCTTGCAGGCCAGTCGGTTGAAGGACGTTGGTGGGGCATACGCGAATGCATTGAGCACACTTGATGCATTTTTTTAAAAACTCAGTTTCTGCTACTGACCCCGGCGGTCGAATCATTAACGGTGAATAGTTCGCATCATTGATTTTTCCATTGCTTCTGAGCAATGGAAATCCGATGAGACCAATGAGACCGGCAAAGACAAATTGTCGACGAGTGATATCGGGTGCAGGGCTAACCGGTGTTGACATTTGCGGGGGGAGGCTGAAGCTGAGTGCGTTTTCAGGACAATCATCAATGCAGTTCATACAGACAACGCATTCACTGAGGCGTAAGCTGCCTTCAGGGCTGGAAGCGCCTTCACAGCGGCTCAAACAGAGGTCGCAATCCGTGCATAAATGTGTATCTCGGTGAATTCGAAAAAGCGGGAATAGTGACAATAACCCCAAAAGAGCGCCAAGCGGACACAGTGTTCGACAAAAAAAACGGGGATGCCAGATGTTCAAAACGATAATAAAGACAAAAACCAAACCGATCCAAAATGAACCGCTGAAAAGCCGTTCTGCGGTGCCTGGAGCTAACTGCAGATTGGTAAATGAGGCATTGCTCATCACAGAATCCCAAACAACAGAAATACCTGAGACCACGCTGCGATGAAGCAATGCGATGGGATCAAGCAGTCCAATTTGCACACTGCCGGATGCTGCAATGATCAATAGAATAAACAGAATTGAATATTTAATGATCTGGCGCGGCTGGTATCGATTCTGATCCTGGCGCTCCTTAACGGATCGGACATTAAACAACCAGCCAGAAAACTGATGCAGGGTTCCAAGGGGGCACATCCAATTGCAGAATACACGACCGAACAATACGGTGAGTAGCAGCAATAGAATTGACCAACCAAGGAAACGGTAGATATGCCCTGTTGAAAGTGCAGTAGATAGGGCTACAAGCAAATCGATCTCTAAAAAACGAGAAACAGGGTATCCCTGAATCCGTGTCGTCCAGGAGGCCCAGACACTGAAAAGGAATAACCCGAGAAAGATCAGTTGGGAAATAATCCGAATATTAGTGAGCCTGAGGAGGGTTTTCATGACACCTCCAGGATTCTATTCGAGGCGTCGATTTTTCCTCCACCTTTCTTTTCTGCGAGATAGAGATAATGCGGTAGCTTGGACTCATCTCGTTGCAGCAGGTTGACAAATGCCCAGGCATCCATGGCTACTTGATCGGTTCCGGCAACAATGACATCCCACGGCTTTACGTATGCCGGATCTCCACCAGTGGGGCCGTTACGCATAAGGATCCTGGATCCATCAAGTATGGTGAGGGTTGGTTTGATCATGATCGAGAGATCGGCGATAATGGTGTGAATATCCTGATGAAACTGGTTTCGCCTCCCTCCCAGCAAACCGTACCAATTTTTAATGCCCATGGAAGCACCACACAGATTATGGTCTTTCACCGGGGCAACACCAATAACTTTTGTCACTCCGATCAACGGCCGGTAAAAACATGGCCAACGCCGAATAAGTTCGGCATTTGGTGTTTGGAGGATTCGAAAGGCGTTGCCATCCGGAAGATTTATACGACCTCCAGCCTTTTCTACCGCTTTTTTAATTCCGGTTTTGGCGAAGCAATCGGCGGGTGATTCGATAGGATTGTCAGCCACCCGGACTTCTTGAGCTCTGCAATCAATCAACAGCCGTCTTATCAGAACTTCAATCAGCTCCGGACTGGTTGTGGCGCCCAACTCCGGAGAACGATCAAATGCAACATTTGGTTTAAGCAACACGACATCACCCGGCTGAACAAAATTGGTGAGCCCACCAATGGCGTCTAAAGCTTTTGTTAGTCGCCCTGAGGTTGTCTTGTCCCGACCAATACCGATTTCCGGCACCCCTGTTGGCGATTTGACACGGTAATCGGGTAGCGTAAATTGTTGAGGTTCTGGTCTACTCCGGGTTCCTGTAAAGTCTTTTAAGGAGAGGGGATAGTCCTCCGGTGCCCATGCTAAATACGTTGCACCGCCGCAGATGGTAGATGCGAAAGCAACTCGCTTTAGAAATTCCCTTCGGTTGAATGTAGTTGGCATCACGTCATCGTTGTTTTTCATTGGCTAATGCTCGTCCAATCATTTCAAGCAGATGAAAACTCGATTTCTGATCGGGTGTTTTGTCAGCGCCGAATACAAATGAATCTTGAACTGCAATGATGAAATAGGATTTCAGGAAATTATGCTGTAACAATGCGAGATTTTCCGTTCTTCGAGTTATTTGGTATTCGTACTGATGCTCTTCCAGAATCCGGGTAAGCAGCTGTAAGGCACTGTTATTAGTTTCGGCTCGGTGTATAAACACTTCAGTTTGTTGCGTTGTATCAGGTTTCCCAAACCAAAAATCTTTTGCAAAATCGTATTGAAATACATTAACTGCTTGATGCCGGATTTCCGTTGGTTTGATATTAAGCTCCTGTAAGAGTTGATATCCAAAAGCCACAGTGCTTTCAGGTGCTGGAAGTTCGGAAAAACTTTTCACTAACTGTCGAGACTTTTTGCCAATGGACTCAGATGTGCGGTTTCCGGCGATGCGATAGAAGAAATGGTCTTTTCGACCAATAAGACCGATACTGGTTTCAAAATAGGTATTTGGACCATCTTGCTCAACTTGACTTTCAGGCGATCGATGTTCAGCAAATATCCCACTGCTTCCCGCAATGCTGCCTTGATTGTAGAGCTCAATTGATATCTCTTCTATCTGATCGGATGATTGCAGCACCAAATACGATAATTGCCTAAAGTCATGTCTTAAGAACCGTTCAGCCTCTCCATTGATTTTCACATAGAGATTTTGGGGATCGAACGTCTTTATCCGCGATTTGGGTCGCCATCGGTCGGATGCAACCGAATCAGGGAAAATCCCCAGATCTATATTTTGCGAAGAGTTGGCCTTATCCGTTAATTGCCATGGCTTAAATGGTCGTTGATACAATACGATTGACGAAGAGACGTTCTGCAGGGCTTCAAGCGAAACATCCTGCTGCGCAGGATCGTAGAGATTTTCCTGGGTCGCTACCCATAGAACAACACCTGCCAGACTGAACAAAATAATCAAGCTGCTTACGATTTCATATCTGCTGATATGCTTTCTATATATCGAACGACGCTTCGGATTAAAAAGTCTGACGTTTGGCATGGATGACTGTTTCTATTTGAATGGCCGGTACCAAAAGAGGCTTACATAGGAATATACATTGCATTGAGGTGAGCCAGCAAGCATAAATCAGCAACGATTCCCAAGTAAAAAGAATCAATAGAACGAAAATATGGCGACAATGAACGCGGTAATACCGTTCTCAGCACTAGAGAGCATATTTCATGGTATTTTGAATGATATTGGCAATCATAAACATTTTTAGAAATGTGAACAATGAAGTTTTCCTGATCATCTTTATTTTCTGGGCACCAGGAGTCTATGCGGGTAAAAAGATGGAAATTTGATCAAGCTAGATGGTAGGGAAATGAGACTCATCCCCCTTCTTTGACCTAGACCCACTGTTAGTTGGTGCCCCCGGCATGAATCGAACATGCGACACTAGGATTAGGAATACCTTTCGGGGGGAAATGACAACTCATCGAAATCTTTTTATATTTTTGTAACTATAAACGAAATGCGATGTACTTTTGTAGAGTATTTTTCCTTTTTTTCTATAGTATTAATAATTTTCTTTAGCCATTCTTTAGCGAAAAAACTTCCTCTTACCTCGTATTTTAGGACTATTCCAAGATGACTTTTTCTTGAATATGATGGTTCCCAAAGTTATATTCAATGGCCTAAGGGTCACCCTCCCAGTAGCAGATTACTAACACCCTGACGTGGGCTGAATGCTGATAGACAGAATGCCCGCGTTAGTAAGCCAGGAGTCATTCAGGCCGAATTACTATCGAAAGACCTCCAAACGCTTGTATACTTCCTATTGTCTGTAATCGTATTCGTTTTCTAGACGGAGAAATAATGTCTGAGCCACTCGAGCGTATCTGTGGAAACTGCAACAGCTTTTTCCCCGACACTTTTGCACCAACTGAGAATGGTATTTGCCTAGCCGATGAAGCATTTGAACCCTACCTCGATGACTTACTTGATTACGGGGATTTCAGCGGGTGTCAGTTGCTCATCGAGGTGAAAAAATTTCATCAGGGGCGAGAGGTCTGTCCTCTGTATGATGAGGTCGAGATGGTGGAATTGCCGCAAGATGCTGCTTTGGAAGAACTGGTTGACAATCTATTAGTTAAAAAGCTAAAAGATGAACCTCCTTTGGATCCTGGTTATTCTTTTCAACATAATTCATTTGCATGGCTTTTGGAGCATGACGAACGACTGCAAAAGCTTCGGCAGAAATATAAAAAGTATTCTGCAGAAGAGCGACGTCTGGCTGCCGATTTCGAATACCATGCCACCTCAGCAGATCAGCTTTTTTATAATACCATCGGACAACCCATGCAGCCAACAGCCATTCCCGGCGAAGCCATTGCTCTGGCGATTGACCCCAACTATGCGCCGGCCATCCTTACCGTAGGTACCCATGAATATATTCTTGGTCGAACAAAGGAAGCAATGCGTTTGCTGCTGGACTTGGTTAATTTGCCAGAGGATACTGAAGATTTATTTATTATAATCGATAAAGCTGCGAGCTTTCTGGTTGAAAGACATGATGCCAGCATGGCAATGAAGCTGTATTCTGCTGCCAGTGAAAAGTTTCCCAATGAACATGCATTTCAAGATGGTATTGCATACTGCATGAAGGGAAAAAATGATGGGAAATGAGACTGGCAAATGGTTGTAAGCGACTGTCTCTCCCCTATTGTTCATTGAATAACATACTATTATCAATCAAGTGAGACAGAAAGGACGTGTTGCCAGGCTATTTCATATTTTACAAATTCCACTCCGCCACTTCAGTGAGCAGGCTTGTAGCACGAACACGGTAATCCGGGTTTATTGGGTCTTTAGAAACCTGCTCGATATCTGCCAAGCCAAAGAAACCTGTAAATCTCTGCAAAACACGTAAGATATAAACTTTTCGAAGCGTATCTTCCGGTGGTTCGTAAAATTTGGGCTCAAATTCCCCCAGCATCATCGGAAATGCCCGCAAAAAATTATCGCTGTAGAAAGTGGCCGGTCTCCAGTTTCTTCCGTATCTATCAAGCAGGTACAAGGTGAAGAGAAACGATTGCTGTAAAAAGGTGACTTCACCGTATCCATCCCGGTAACCCCAGTTGAATTTGTGGATATAGGCATGCATCAGGAGCGGATAAAGCTCCAGCATCCCATTACGTTCCATCGATTTTACGCACCTTTTCGTTAAGAGTAGGCGACCTTTGTATTTCCGCACAAGTCCTGCAAGCTGAGCAGTAAGGCGTATGGTGTGCAGAGGTTCGAAGTTGGTTTCTGTTCGTACCGAAAGGCCTGACATTGCAGATTCCGGATAAAGGTCGAAGTACGTCTTGCTAGCCTTTTGGCAGAATTTCTGTCCCAGGTTACCCTTGGCGGTCAACTTTATCCCCGCTTCACCGACCTCCTCTACCAGCATAGAAATAAGAAAGGCCGCTTTGCACTGCGGTTTAGTTTGCAATACTCGCTGAAAAATAACCAGCTCCGGCGACTCAAACGGCATGTAGAGAAAACGATGCATCTGGTCGGGGGAGAGTCCGTGAAATTCTTCCATGGAAGCACTGTTTTTTTGCTGATTATGCCGATCAATCAGTGCCTGCAGTTCTTCCATTGAGTCAAAGCTCCTGCCATCGAGCAGATCGTCAATATCATTTTTTACACCCTGGAGGGGATCACCTTCCGCCCTGATCATACAGCATTTTTTGTATTTCTTGCCGCTGCCGCAGAAACATGGGTCATTTCTTCGTGTTTTCATTGTGGTCTGCTGTCAACAGGTCTCTGAGATTTGGTTCTTGGCAAAACATCTAGAAGTTCCTTGGGCAACACCCCTTTTGCAGGTTTAATGTTTTTGAAATATTTGGACATCAATTCCCGAACTTCTCCTTTAACGTTTATTAATTTTCCACTCATATCATGCACCATACAGTCTTTAAGCACCGAACTTTGCCCCTTATCAGCGATGAACCTCGCCCCCTTCTCGTCAGCGAAAGGCATTTATCGAATAAGCCTGTCCCGAGCCCTTGAAAGTCCTGAAAAAATGGAGGATGCAATATATTCAGGAAATCCCTTGGGAATGACTTTTTCCACTTTCTCAATAGAACCCGGAGCCATATCGCAGCAATAGCCAATTATCTTCTCCATCTCCTCTCCGTCAAAGTGGCATTTTCGTGCGGTTTCAAGCCAGTGCCTTCTCACAATACGATCCCAACGATAGTGTTTGTTTTTCCCGAATAACGCCATGGCCATCGTTACCCGCTGAATATCTATCTGCTTGGTCTTAACGACCGGATAGATGGAAATAACATCATAAAGGGGCGTCATTCTGTAGATCCCTCTACGCAGATGAAACAGGCTGAAGTTCTTCGCATGCCCGTCAATGGCTCCGAGCATCCAGAACAGTAATTGCGCCTTCATGAACATCAATCTGTCGTCATGACTGTACGCTGAGCCCAGCAGTATATCCATGATAGGCTTCATGCCCGGTCCGCCATCAACTTCATATTTCATACTGCCCGGTGTTTCGGTTGCCTGACACATATCCTCCTGTGGGAGCCGCATAAGCCAGCTTCCATCAGCGGTCCACCTTCTGTCAAAGCGTTCAACAACCAGCACCTTCTGATCGCCAAATATTGCTATTTCGGTTGCTGCCGTAGGCATACCAAATGCTTTGAGTAACTGCTGACACAACCACTCATTCTCAACACTCTCTCGCAGATCAATACCACTCTGGCCTAACTCACCGATTGGAAGTTTGAAGATATGACTTGTGGGAGTTGCTCCGGAGGGTCTGCACCAGTGCCCTTTGTACTGCAACAGCGCAGTTTTTTCCTGCGCCCCGGCAACGGATAGACGAAAGTCCGCCTCGGGGTCAACGCCTAGAGGAGCTGATCTATATCCTTTAAGCAGGGCTTGGATTTTTTCGTCATCCAAAGCCTCGGCCTGGACATATCGAACATCACAGTCCTGGTCCTCTGGCAACAATTGCAACGCCCCTACACAATCCCTGCCTATGTGTGCGAGCAGATCAAAGGCTCTTGTTGAAGTCGCACCAACACGACTCTGCAGCCGGTTACGTATTGGCTGACTGTCTGGAAGAAGGTTGTCAAAATAGTCTTCAACAGCTTGGCCGGAGTACGCTTGGGAGCTGAGTGGGAGGGATAGGGAAACAGTTCTGCGTTTATCGTGAACAAGCCAGCTCTCATCATACACAAAACGCAATATCCCTTTGGATGAGCTGGAGAGCCACCCTACAAGCTCTCCGTTCATCAGTATCTTCAGCCGCCTGTTCTTCTCCTTAACCATTACCAGTCATCCACCTCTGAAGCACAATCCACCACTTTAGGCGCAACAACTACCCCGTGATCCAGAGCTGAAAGCAACCTGAACAGACTGTCAACCCTCATATTGGGGTTGCCATTCTCCATCAGTGAGACTTTTTTCTGGTCCAGCCCCACCTTTCTGCCAAGCTCGGTCTGGGTCAATCCCTTTTGTTTGCGGAGATCCCGCAACAGTAACCCGAGAGCCTTTGGCGACAACACCAACTGCTGCATATTTACCCCCATATAAAAGTCGTTATCGACATAATAACATAATATGTCGATAACGCAATATTTTTACAGTATGTTCAATTCGACATATACGGACGCTAGATTGCACGACAAGCGTATTATATAGTAGTAAGCAGAGTCGGAAGGTTTCTTTTTTCTTCAGGTAAATAATAATTTTATCTAATCAGAGTTTGACATTGCCAGTTATTGAAAGAAACCTTTTAATTTTTCCAGTGGTGAGGGAATTATTCACTTTGTATTTTCCGAATCACCTGAACAGTTCCACCAATTGACGGTGGCCCAATTGCTTGATAACGCCACCCTCATCTTCGTTGATAACCGAGGATGCCAGTTTTTGTTTTTTGATGATGATGTGATGTATTTTATCTTCCAAAGTTCCGGTCGTGATCAAACGAAAAAGCTGGACCACCCCTTTTTGGCCCATTCGATGAACTCTTGCCGTTGCCTGTTCTTCTTTAGCAGGATTCCACCACCGGTCATAATGGATAACAACCCGGCCAGCCAGCAGATCAATACCCGTGCCACCAGCAAGCAGGCTTGAGCTGAAGACCATACAGTCTTTTTCCAGAGTGAATTTCCTGATCATTATTTCTCGTTTACTCACGTTCATGCTACCCCGCAAACCCGCGAAACCGATTCCTGCGTTTTTCAAATAATATTCAATGATATCGAGCATGCCGGTATATTGACTGAAAACGACAACCTTCAACCCACTAGCCAAGCTTTCATCGAGCAGTTCAATAAAGAGATCCCATTTGCCGCTTTTATATTTATTGGGATCTATGATTTTTTCAACAAGAGATGGGTGATTACAGATCTGTTTCAGTCGGGTGATGAGTGCAAGAATATTCATATAATCAATATGACTATCTCCATTTTCCAGGTTTTCAAGAAAATCTCTTTGGTCATCAATGGCTTGCCTGTAAAGAGCTATCTGGTCATCACTCAATTCACACAGTCTGTTATCTTCTATCAATTCAGGCAGTTCTGTTAGAACCTGTGCCCGTGATCGGCGCAGAATGAAAGGCTGAATAAGCCGGGAAAGCCGGTTCTTTCGTTCTTTATCGTGGTGTTCGGTGATAGGAGTTACGAAGGTTTGCTTGAATTGGCTTGGGGTGCCGAATATTCCGGGGAGACAAATGCTAAACAGTGCGTAAAGATCGGAAAGTGAGTTTTCTATTGGAGTGCCGGACAGGCCGATTTTCACCCTTGACTGAAAGGAACTCACTGTGTGATGGATGAATGTCCTCTGGTTTTTTAGATTTTGCATCTCATCCAGCAGGATGATCTCAAAAGTTATCTCCCCCAACTGTTCCCTGTCGCTACGGGCAGTTCCATAAGTAGTGAGTATCAGCCCTGACTGGATGGCCATGGAGAGATCGCGGTTTGGACCATAATATAAGTAAGCGCCCAATTCAGGATAGAAACGATCAAGTTTATCGTGCCAGTGTGAAAGTACGGATGCTGGACAAATGACAAGCATTATCGCATCCTTTTTCCTTTTCCTAACCGTTTCCAGCAGAGCAAGGCCCTGGTGCGTTTTACCAAGGCCCATATCATCTGCCAGCAAACCTCCAAATCCGAGTTCATATAGGGTGTAAAGCCAGGCAACGCCGTTTTTTTGATAATTTCGGAGATAGGCAGGACTGTTGATTTTTTCAGGATCACTCCATGAGCCACTATCTAGTAGAGTTTGTAGGCGGTTTTGGAAAGAATTACCATGGAGCTTGCACTGTACATCTTCTATGATTGAAAACAAGGCAATGAGTTCGCCGGACAAGAGACGCACCCCTCTGCGTCCATTACGGTCAGTCCACTCCCGTTTAAGGGCAAGATCGTGAAACCACGAAAGAACAGTGTTGTCGAGTTGCAAGGAAGCTGTACCCACCCAATGCGTATTGTTTTCCGCTCTGGCGACAATTAATTCCTCCAGGGAGATTGAATTGTTTCCGACTCCATAATCACAGGAAATATAGTGCCAGTCTTGGTCTTCGATGTAGTCGTGAATAATCAGAGAATCGGGAACAGATAGAGTTCGAAGTTCAAATATTTGTTGATCGACTAGATTATCGGGATGTGTAAGAGCGAGTTTGTTGTCTGCCAAAAATCTCTGGAGTTCATTATCAGTGACAATGAAGGCTGAACTCTCTTTGAGAAAGTCCAGAAGTGGGTTAGCTGATTGATTTTTACGAGTACGGAATATTTCACCTTTTGGGTCATGTTCTCTTAGTGGAAGAAAACCCTCTCCGGGAAAAAAATAGTTGTTGCCGAACTTCATATCCGAAATTTCTGACAGAAGGACGGCCTGGTGTTCGTTACGCCAAAGCAGAGGATCAACCACTACCTGTCCTTTTTCATTCATTTTCACCGAAGAACCCTGGCGGGCAGGTTGAAGGATGGCCAAGGCAGACTCCTGGAAATCCAGTTTTTTTATAATTGCCATGGTGCGATGCCTGGGAAGAAAAATTTTCAAGCTACCAGAATTCTCTGTATTCCGAAAAAAAAGCAGAAACATACCATGCTCTTTATTATATGTGAGACTAATTTGGCGCTCAGCCCCGAATCCGGAAAAAAGGGCACAAAGACGACTCCAGAAAGAAAGATCTCGCGCTTGAATTCGGCTTCTCGAGCCCATCGCATTAAGCTGCCGCTCATTTTCACTACGAGTGATCTCCTGAGCAGTCTCGTATAACTTTGAAATTGCAGGAAACGTCGGTTCCCCGGTAAAGAGCTCCCAGTCATCAGAAATGGAAGAAGCAAGGTGGGCCTCGAGCCCGCCTTCCGATGCTGTTCTTTTGAAGCAAATTTTCTCTTTATCATAAGTTCGTTCAAGATGTCCCTGTTCCTGTCCCAGCCAGTCATGAAGAACTCCAGCAAGTATTCCCCAGCGGGAGTCACGAAAGTGTAGCGGCATGGGAAATGGAGGTATGTCGGGATTGTCAGTAATACTTAAAAGACACAGAGCTGCTATGTGTTCACATCGTTTATTATTGCGGGTGGATTTGGAAGGATTACAAAGTGAGCAATGCTGGGTCTTGATGGTGAAGCCCTGCCCTATGCGAGTTGATTTTTCATAAATGATAGTGAGCGGGTACACCTTTTGAAAGAGAGCACCGGCAACGTTGCGGTGAAAAAAGAAATGTGAAATTAAATTTTCCCGGATAAGAGCAAGCCCGCTTGTCAAGACATCTGTTTCAAACCATGGACTTAAGCATACAGTAATTGCCACTGAAGGGCGAAGAGGGATTATTTGAGATGAGCTGAAATTATACATCAGGCATTATATGGAAGATAACGTTGATCTTATGAAGATGATAAGTAAGCGCTTTTGGAGCAAACAGCAGGAGGGCAAAAACAGGAATTAATACCGCCTTTCCGCATTTCGTGGTTCACCTGCAACCATGAAATTAATACCTGAACATATACAAATCTGGTTATTCAACTAATTTCGCCAACAACGTTACCTTCCGCTCCAGTAAAACTTCGTATGATCTGACACTACAAATCAGTAACAATTGTGTCAACATTTCTCCCTGTATAGCTTTCAACCCTCTGTGTAAATGTAAGTGAGACACCTACCCATTGTAAAATTAGTGTAGGGCGGGTAGAGGTAATCACTATGAAAACGATACCAGGATCAAACTAAAATCAAGGTTAGCAGATATCAGGTATCGAAAGTTCAAATTGATCAATGGCTTAATCCGCAAAACGCTTTCAATAGCAAGACTGAACTATTTGACCCATTTCCGAATTAAATGAATGTCAAGGATGATTGTAGAATTTCGGAGGAATAACAGGAGGCCGGGATAACGCTTCTACCTGGCACCGCCTCGACGCTCGTTTCAATAGAAGGTTGGTTCATGAGATAGGTCCTTTTATGCCTTTAAAGGCAAAGGGACAAGTGCGTCCTGAAATAAGTGCATACCAACGATCATTTCAAATAACTCTGCTTGATTTTCGAGAGCGACAACAACAAACATATTGAAACATAGCTTTCTTTAGTATGGGGTGAACAGTCAGATTCAGTGTCTCTATGAAATAACAATTCACCCTTGCTAGGAAGTAGATCTTCTTCTAGTAGCACAGCCTTTGTGTACCCAGTCACAGTCTTGGTTATCCATTTGTGCTTCCTAGAGCCAGTCATCGTCTTCTTGACTCTGACCTTGAACCTGTCCTCTCGTAGTCTGGAGGAACACTTACGACATTCGGCTACTGTGATGGGATTATGATGCTTACAGGAAGTACAGACTTTGGAGATAGACATAACATACCATTTAAGGTTGTTAGCATCTCACTGTAGGTAGTAAGAGTAGTCAACTGTAGTCAACTAGTAGTCAACTCCGTCCACCCTATATGGGTGTTGACTAACTATCTGGAATAACTAATGAGTATTGGTGCCCCCGGCATGAATCGAACATGCGACACCAGGATTAGGAATCCTGTGCTCTATCCCCTGAGCTACGAGGGCAAAAATAGAAGCGGTATAAAGTGATTATACCGTTTTGAGAAATCCTTATATCATCAGAGCAGGTTACTGTCAACGAGTGCTTTGATGTGGTTGTTCATTTCACTGGTTTTGCCTGTTTACTGAACATGCGGACCTTCCATCCCTATAAGGACTCTCCATCCTGGACGATATTTGCTGTGAACATTTCAGCCGTTATCCCGCAGCCGATGATGCAATTACGGCCGATTCTTTTCTCAGGCGGGATCTGCGCCTTCTCTCCTATGAGCGTAATTCCGGTATATAGGTGTTTCGGGTATAACCTGTTGGCAATATCGTGATGATCACTGTACCCTACTATGCAGTTTTCCCCAAAGAGGACCTGTTTGTCAGAGACGACCAGATCCAAGGCTGCATTTTTTTCAACAATTACACCCTTGGAAAGAACTGAGTCTTTCACCACCGCACCTTCTTCAACGATGACTCCCGGTGAGAGTATTGAGTTAATGACGGTGCCCTTTATCAGGCAGCCGGAAGAGATCAGCGAGTTGCTCACCTTTGCCTTACTGGTGTATCGCGCGGCAGCCCAGTCTGCCTTACGATCATCCGCTTCAACATTGGTACGAATATGCCATTGTTCAGGGGAAAGGCCACTATCCGGATTCAGCATATCCATATTTGCTTCCCAATAGGCCTGGATGGTTCCGACATCGCGCCAATAACCATAGAATGGATAGGCAAAGACATTGTCATTCTCGATTGCCCAGGGAAGAATATGCATGCCAAAATCTACCTCAGCCTTGTTACGGGCCAGGGTGCGCAGCAGATAGTCCCGGTCGAAGATATAGATACCCATCGAGGCCAGGTTGGTTCGTGGGACCTGCGGTTTTTCCTCCCAGTCGACAATACGGTTATGCTCGTTTGTTATGCCTGCGCCAAACTGGTGAATTTCACTTTTCGGCACGACCATCATCCCAACTGTCACATCCGCTTTTTTTGAACGATGGTATTCCAGCATCACATCAAAATCCATGTGATAGATATGATCACCTGACAGGATCAAAACTTCATCCGTCGGGTTCGCTTCTATAAAATCGATATTGCGCCTGATCGCATCTGCTGTTCCCTGGTACCAGTCGGAATCTTTCGATCCGGTCCTCGGTGGCAGGATCGTCACGCCGCGGCTCCGTCCGGTAAAGTCCCAGGATTCGCCGGTGCCAAGGTGCCTCATCAGCGACAACGGTTTATACTGGGTCAAAACGCCCACCCTGGTAAATCCGGAATTCATTACGTTACTCAGGCTGAAATCGATGATTCGATAAATCCCGCCGAAGCTAACAGCCGGTTTCGCCCTGGTAGCAACGAGCAGATTCAAGCGACTGCCAACGCCGCCGGCCAGCAATAAAACAAGGGCATCTCCTGATCTTCTCATTTCAGCACCCTCCCCGGTTCCACCTGCTCAGTCCACTTTTCCCGTGCCAGGCTTGGGGACACAGTCACACCATCGCCAAGCTTTGTTCCGGAGGGAACCTTGTTGTTCCAGCCGACAATAGCAATGTTCTTGGATATGCCGCTCTTCTGGACACCGATTTCAACATTGTCACCATAACTGGTATTCACATCTGAAATAAGATTTTTTATGGTGCAGTTTTTACCGATCTCATTTCTGAAACTGACGACCGAGTTTTCAACCAGAGAACCGCGCCCGACATGCACCCCTGGAAACAGGATAGAGTTTTTCACCCGTCCCTCGATATTGCAGCCGTTATAGATCAGGCTGTTGCAGACCTCTGCATTTTTTCCGATCAAGGCTGGCTGATTATCTCTAATCCCCCGGTGGTCAAGATTCGTCCTGATTCCCCACTTCTCCATGTCGATAAGCGGATTACTGCCGAGCAGGTCCATGTTGGCCTGCCAGTATTCCCGCACGGTCCTGGTATACCCCCAATAACCGTGAAACTTATATCCGAAAATTTTTCGGTTCTGCCGCATCAGCCTTGGGATGATATCCCTGCCAAACTCAAAACTTTCATCAGCCTGATTTTCCTTCAGGGCCTGATACAGTACCTCCGGCTTAAAACAGAGAACGGTTAATGACGACCAGCTGCCTTCAGGGTTGTCCTGTTTTTCTTGATAACTTGTTACCCTTCCGCCCCGCTCGCCATCCTCATTGTCTATTGCCGCCATACCGAACCGATACGCCCGTTTACGTGCAATACGCTTGCATACAACCGTCAGGTCAGCGTTTTTCTCATGGTGATAATCGATGACATCCCGATAATCCATCTGATAAATATGGTCACCGGAGAGGATCAGAATTTCTTCGGGATTGTGATAACGAACAAAGTCAAGATTTCTATAGACTGCGTCTGCAGATCCCCGGTACCAGTCATTCTGCTCCGAATCTATGAATGGCGGTAATATGGAGACGCCCCGGTATCTGCCGATCATGTCCCAGGAAGCTCCTGTGCCGATATGATTAATTAGAGAGTAACTCCGATACTGACTCAGTATTGAAATCTGCTCAATACCTGAATTCATCAAATTGGATAAAGCAAAATCGATCACTCTTGCAAAACCGCCAAAAGGAACCGCTGCTTTAGGACGATAATAGGTGAGAACGCTGAGTTCGTCGGCCCGGCCGCCGGCCAGGATCATCGCAAGTGTGGAAGGCTTCAGCATGAGGTACCCGTACTTTGAATAAGGCCGGAGACTGCGGCCAGTACCGTCACATCCAAAACATCGCGGCCGATTCAGCCGGTCGTGAGTATATTTACTTCATGTGACGCATGGTAAGACGTTTCAGGGTAAGAGAGTTAACTTCGTACTCGGTGAGTTCAAGATTTTTGAGCGGTACTTCCGCCCGAGCAGCTCCCTTGTGCCCGCCGGCAGAACCCAAATGGCCAAAGGCCCGTGATGCCAGTTTGCCAGCACTCTTACGATAGCCGTCACATCGAAATATGACAACCAATTTATCATTGTGAATGCCGGAAACCAGCACCCAGTCGATATCTGCCACATGACTCAGAAAATCGGCAATGATCACCAGGACATCAGGACTGCGGACCTTTCCTATGTGACAATAATAACGGCCTTTTGAATACTTAAGTTCGGAAAGGGCAATAGTAAAGTATTTCAGCTCAGAGCGCCGCAGATCGGTCAACTCAAACTTTCTTACCAGGTTGCGGTTAGCGATATCAAATAAATACCTGAAAGATATTGCATCTGAGAGCCGGGCATCTTTCTCAAAATCCTGGGTGTCGACCTTAATGCCGTAAAACATCGCTGTTGCCATTGACACTGACGGCTTGATAGAAGCGGCACGCAGGTATTCAACCAGCATTGAGGAGGCAGCACCATAATTGGGCCTGATATCGACATACGCCGCTTCCCACTCTTTACTGAGCGGGTGATGGTCAATGATTGCATCAAATTCGATTTTTTCAAAAACCGGTAAATGATCTGGCTGGGAATCGACAATTACTTTTTTGGTAAAATCAGACAATTTCACCGTATGGAGACGCTCGAGAGGAATTCTCAAACGATTCACCATTTCGACATTGTTCAACCTGCTGATTTCGTTCGGATGTGCAATTGTGACTGTTTTAACACGATACCTGAGCAGTCTTTTAACTGCCATCGCACAGGCCAGGGAGTCGGGGTCGGCGTTGACACAAACCAGAACGGTGTCCTCTTTCTCAAAGACCTCCCAGAACTCTTCAAGTCGAATTTTTGCTGACTTTTTATAGGATTGCTCACAAATATATTGAATACCGTTATTAGTTCGCTTTCTCGCCATTAATGGTAACCGTGACAAACTATACCGACAGAAGGTTCAGTAGTATTTACCGCCTTCAGAAAGCTCCCCCTCCCGTCTCAACAATCTCTTTTTTTTACTGCTCCAAACAGATGCTGGCAGATCCTTTTTCAGAAAACAATCCCGAAAGATATCTGCAATAAAGCTGTCAGCCACCTCCTGTTGATTTATATCCCTTTTAAATCCGGATTATTAAAGAGACGACAATGCTGATCGGTGAAAAAAAAGCAATCCGAATCACCAATCAGCAACGAAAGATGTCAGTATACTACAATTAACCGCTAAAGCGCAAGAAAGACATAAACTCGTAACCAATTGTAATGTATTGAAAAATAAAAATACATACATCACTGGAATTATCAATTGATCCCTGGCTTCAATGAATAATATCCATTACCTGTCTCATCAGAGATGGTTTCTGAAGGTCCTTCTCCTTGACGGAAATAGCAGGTAATGGTACCTAGTTGGTCAACTAAAATGGGATTTCTTTCCAGACGGCACCGAGTCCCGAACAATTGAGGTGAGTATCATCTTATGTCGAAAATTATTGCTGTAGCACTTGGCGGAGCGCTGGGGTCTGTCGGCCGCTATCTGATCGCATTATTAGTCGGGCGGATTTCCAAGTATGACTTTCCATATGAGACACTGGCGGCAAATCTCATCGGCTGTCTGCTCATCGGTCTGTTTTGGGGCTATTTTGAGCGGATCCAGGTAAGTAATGAGTTCAGGCTTTTTCTCTTCACCGGCATTCTCGGAGGGTTTACGACCTTCTCTACCTTTGCCCGAGAAAGTATACAGTATCTAAAGTCCGGAGAACCCCTGCACGCAGTGACCTACCTGCTGGCCAGCAATATCTTTGGACTCACGCTTGTTGCGGTTGGCTTTATGATATCAATCAGATTTTTACACTCTGAAAGGTTCTTCTAGTTAATGCAGCTTCTCACCCGCTATCTTCTGGCCCAGTTTACCCGTTACTTTTTCACCATTAACATCGGTTTTGTAGCGGTTTATCTGCTGATCGACTTTTTTGAGAAATATGATGAATTTGCCGAAGCGAGCAAACCTGCCTCCCTGATTATTCAGTTTTTTCTCTACAATATCCCCTTTGTCATCGATCAGCTTGGTCCAATCCTGATTCTTCTCTCCGGGGTAATCACCCTCGGGATTCTCAATCACAGCAACGAGTTGACCGCTCTGAAAGCTGCAGGAATACCGCTTAAGCGAATAACTCGGCCGATATTTATTGCGGCGCTCCTGTTTACCACATTTTTCATCGGCACTGCCCAGTTGCTGCTCCCCAAAACCATCTCAATAACCAACGATATCTGGTTTGAGCAGGTTCGCGGCAAGGTCCCGCTCGGAATATACAGAAACGGCCGGTATTACTTCAAGGGAAGCGAAGGATTTTACTCATTTAACTGGCCCAACAACAAAGACATGGTACTTATAAATTTTTCCTATTCCACCTGGGACGAAACCTATAATATCAATGAAGTAACCGTGGCAAAATTCGCCAGGTGGATAGATTCTGGCTGGACCCTCAGAAGAGGTCAGATCCACAGGCGTACATCAGATGACTCTTATGCCAGTGAAATTTTCGAGGCCCGCAAGTTCTCCTTTCCAGAAACCCCGGAAGACTTCATGATCCCCGAATATGAATCAGCTGAAATGTCTCTGACCGGCCTATTCGCAAATATTGATGAGCAGGAAACCGCAGATGACAAAATCAAGGCCCGTGCAGAGTTTTACAGCCGGGCGTCCTACCTGATTCTCGGTATTCCGCTGCTGCTGCTCGGGCTGCCGATTCTCATCCTGTCCTATAAAAAGTGGGGGCGGGACCTCTCGATCGCTATTCCTGTGAGCTGCGGCATGGCGTTTTTTGCCTGGGGCATCTGGGGAACCCTGCAGTCACTTGCAAAGAACGGATACATTCACGCAATCCCTGCTGCCCTGTCAGTACATATTGTCTTTTCACTGGTTGGGATTTATCTTCTGAGGAATCAGGATCGTTAACAATATATAAATAGTCAGCAGCAAAGGGTACGTACAGAAACAATGGCATACGAAAATTCAAGTAAACATCAGGGTGTTGTCTGGAGCGGACCATCTTCATCACTCGATGAATCGATGAAAACCTTACTTGATGCGGCAGGGCTCTATGAAGCTCTCAAGGATGAGAAACAGGTCATACTCAAACCCAACCTGGTGGAAGCGCTCCAACCGCCTGTGACGACTCCGGCTCCGTTTACGGAAGCAATCGTACATCAGCTGCTTGACAACTGTCCTCACCTGAAGATTATAATTGCAGACGGCACCGGGTCGTTATCATACGATACCTTTCACTGCTTCGATGTGCTCGGATATCGCCAACTGGCTGATTTGAGCGGCGTCGAACTTGTTGATCTGAACACGGAACCGTCCCGTCACCTGCAGGACCCTCAGTGTTCACGATGGCCTGAAATGTACCTGCCTGAGCTTGTTTTCAACAGTTTCCTGATCTCAGTTCCTGTGCTAAAAGCACATTCCATGTCACGGGTTACGCTCACCATGAAGAACATGATGGGCTGTGCTCCCCCTGCCCATTTTCAAGGTAATGGGAGCTGGAGAAAATCATCATTCCACCGGCAGATTCACGAAGCAATATTCGACTTAAACAGATACCGAACACCAGATTTTACCATCCTGGACGCTTCAATCGGCATGGCTCAGGCACACCTCTGGGGGCCTACCTGTGATCCCCCGATCGGTAAAATTGCTGTGTCATATGACCCAGTAGCACTCGACGCCTATGGTACATCGCTGCTTGGAAGATCCTGGCAGGACATCGCTCATATCAGAATGGCGCACCAGGTATTGGGAAGTGCCGATCCGGTCACGGTTAAAGAACCGGTAAGCATTGAATCGACATAAAAAAAGGGAAGTACCTGACAATGCACCTCCCTTTTTAAGACTGTCGTGATACGTCCGCTTATTCTTCTTCTATACCAAGCAAATCTATTTCAAAAACCAGTACTGAATTAGGCTCAATAACCGGCGGAGCGCCGGTTTCGCCATATGCCAGTTCAGACGGGATAACAACTCGATACTTTGAGCCAACTTCCATCATCTGCAGTGCTTCACTCCAGCCGGGAATCACCTGCCCAACGCCAAAGACTGCAGGCTCACCCCGCTTGATTGAACTATCAAACTCTTTACCATCAACCAGGGTGCCTATATAATCCACCTTTACCGTATCATTCTCTTTCGGTTTTGGTCCGTCCGCAGCTTTAATCACCTCGTACTGCAAACCGCTCTCGGTAACCATAACGCCTTCTTTCTTTTTGTTTTCCTCGAGAAAAGCCTGTCCCGCTGCTTTATTCTTTTCAATCATGGCTGCGAGCTGCTCTTCCTGCTGAGCCTTCATCCTGGCAGCGAATTCCTCCTGCACTGCAGCGATTTCTTCCTGGCTCATTTTTGGCTCTGCACCGGTAAAGCCGTCATCAATACCTGCCTTCAGTGTATCAAGGTCCAGTTCACTTCCCATACTTTTCAGGTAATTACCGAGATCCAGCCCCATCGAGTAACTGAGTTTTTCACCTGATGTCTTAAAAGGACTCTCCGCCTTATCAGCGGCCTGAAGACTAAGCGGCATCAGGAACATGCCAGCCACAAAAGAACAAATAAATTTTTTCATTATAACTCCTTGATATGTAATTTTTTCTCTCTTGACAATCGATCTACCTGCCTAACACTGTTGACCACAGAAAAATCGTAGGAAACCATCATACACGCCAGATATTAAAATACAACCACAGTTATTCCCCGATTATTAAAGTCCGATTTACAGAGCTGTTCCAGTTGAGGATACTGCCTGACCAGGGATTTACCAAAACCGGAGCGGCGATGAAAACCTTCACCGTGAACAACATCTTTTACAATATTATTTTGTCGAAGGTAATCAAGGGACTTCCGACATTCGACCCGTATTCTTCCCCCCTTGCCGGAAGATCCGTACCCATGAATCAAGGTGACGACTCTAATGCCGTCAATCTTTGCCTGCTCAAGTTCATTATGCATGCGTTTTAACGCAGACTCAACAACCGGCCGACCGTACTCCAGGTTGACAATTCTATGTAGTATCCCAGGTTTTGCAATGGTGTCAGGACTGTTTTTGATGGCTGTATCGCAAAACACACATCTGGAGAGGCCAGCCTCGACCTTATTTCCACAGGTAGGGCAGGGTATCATTTCCCCAATATCCCCTGCAGGCTGATAATCAGTTGGCTTGTTGATTTATTACCGTACATTATCCTATGAAACATCCCTAAGCGGCGCTCAATTTCCTGTCAAATCATCAATCAATATCCTGATTACCTTCAGGTGCGGCGGACAGTCACCACATGCTCCATCTGTCGCAGGTGCTGAAGAAGTAATTGCAGATGATCAAGATTTCTGACTTCTACGGTGATGTTAAATTCAACCGTGTCTGTTGGTGTTGTATGGGCTGAGATCTCCACAATGGCCGCATTGTCCGCACCGATTGCTGAACTGATTTCTGCAAATATACCTTTGTTGTTCTCCGTAACAACATGCAATTGAGCCCGGTACTGCTGGCTGTCGGTATTGCTCCAGAACACTTCCATCCATCGTTGCGGATCGGTACTCAACAGGTTGTGGCAATCAGCTTTATGAACAGAAACCCCCCGCCCGGTTGTTATGAAACCAACGATAAGGTCACCAGGAACGGGATTACAGCACTGGCTGATCTTTATCAGCAAACCATCTATACCGTCAATCTGAATGACCGAACCATTCCCTGAGGCGACACCGCTCCGCTGGCCGCTGACCATCGCTGCAGCCATTTCTTCCGGACTGAGCTCTGCACTCGTCGCTTCCTGATCAGCTGCCATCTCGGGCGGATTAAGAGCTTTTACCAGGTTCTGCACGGTGATGGCTCCGCTTCCGACTTTAACCAGCATGTCATCAAGCGAGTTGCAGCGCAATAACTTAAGCAGCACCTTGACATGACCGCTTTTAATCATCCGCTTCAGGGTCATTTCGTGCTTCTTCAACTCTCGCTCACAGATTTCCCGACCAAGTCTGAGTGCCTTCTCTTTCTCCTCGCGGCGCAGCCAGGATCTTATCCTGGTGCGAGCCCTGCTGGTCTTGACAAAATCAAGCCACCCTCTCCGGGGAGTCTGCTTGGGAGAGGTAATGATTTCTACAATATCACCATTCTGGATTTGATATTTCAAGGGTACTAAACGGCCATTGACCTTAGCGCCGCTGCAGTGATCACCAACTGCGGTATGAATCGAGTAGGCAAAATCAATCGGACAGCTCTGTGACGGAAACTCCTTAACTTCACCATTCGGGGTCAGGGCATAGACATCCGGGTCGTAAAGTTCTCCGCGCACCTGTTCCAGGAACTCTCTTGGATCTTCAACCTCCTGCAGAGAGTTTACCAGCGTTTTTAAATCTCTGAACAGCTTGGCATCGCCCTCGTTTACTTTCTGTCCTTCTTTATAGGCCCAGTGAGCAGCAACACCTTCCTGGGCGATGCGATCCATCTCTTCCGTTCTTATCTGGATTTCGATAAAGAGCTCACGCGGCCCAATAACCGTTGTATGCAATGATTGGTAATTATTTGACTTGGGCACTGAAATAAAGTCTTTGATCCTTCCCGGCACAGGGGACCAGTTACCGTGTATGATTCCCAGGGCTTCATAACATTCGTTAACCGTATCGACAATAATTCTGAATGCAACCTTGTCATAAACCCGTTCAAGAGGAATATTCTGGGCTATCAACTTTTTATAAATGGAGTAAATGTGTTTGGGTCTGCCCAGAATGAGGGTCGGGTGTACCTCATTTGCTCTCAATTCATCATAGAGAATAGAGATTACTTCTTTCACATAGCGTTCACGCTCACTAAGAGAACTCTCAAGTTTTTCATTCAGATCCTCGTATTCGGCAGGATATAAAAACTTAAATGAAAAATCCTCCAGCTGGCGTTTCAGCCAATCAATACCAAGTCTGCTGGCAAGTGGGGCATAGAGGTCCATGGTCTCTCGGGCGACATAGCGCTGGGTATCACGATCCACCAGTTCAAGCAGCAGCATATCCTGCAGTCGGTCAACCAGCCGAACCAGAAGAACCCTGATATCTGCAGCCATGGCCAGCAGCATCTTCCTGATGTTTTCAGACTGACTTGTTAACCTGCTGTTGTATTTGACACTGGTAATCCTTGTCGTACCGCTGACGATGCGAGCCACATCCTTGCCAAATTTCTCTTCCAGCTCAGAAACGTTAACCCCGTTTTTCAGGACACCATGCAGCAGTCCACCGAGAATGGTGTCCATATCAAGGTGCATCGAAGCGAGTGTTGAGGCAACTTCCAGGGCATGAATAAGATACGGTTCCCCTGAAAAATGCTTGCCTCCCCGGTGCACTTCCTGCGCCATCTCCCAGGCACGATCAATTGGCTCCAGATCAACGCCATGCAGATAATTGGCGGCCAGCACCTTCAGGCCGCTCGGGTTTACCATTGAGGTATGCATTTAGAAAACCAGGTTAAATGGCAGTTGTTCCGCCGGCAAGGCGGGCCTTGACCAGGTTCAGCAGTTCGTCAATAGAGGTTTCTTCAGAAAAACCATCCCTGCGTCTGCGTACTTCAATCATACCATTTTCGGCATACCGTTTTCCAACGGTAATGCGGAATGGAAATCCGAGCAGGTCTGCATCCTTGAACTTCACTCCGGGTCGCTCATCTCGATCGTCGAGGAAAACATCAATGCCTGCCTCACTCAGTTGCGAATAGATGGTGTCAACCGCCTGGCATACTGACTCGTCTTTCAGGCCAAGGTTAAGAATGGTTAGCTGATAGGGGGCAAGAGGCACCGGAAAAATTATACCGTTGTCATCATGGTTCTGTTCAATGGTGGCTGCCACAATTCGGCTCACACCGATTCCATAACAGCCCATGACGAGCGGCCTCTCGCTCCCATCACTGTCCTGGAAATAGGCCTTCATCGACTCTGAATATCCTGTCCCCAGCTTAAATATGTGCCCGACCTCAATACCTTCAACGAGCCTGATGGTAGCGCCGCATGAAGGACAAGGATCTGTCTCGCAGATCTGCCTGAAATCAGCAATCTCATCAACGGTAAAGTCTCGGCCACTGTTAACATTTTGGAAATGGAAGTTTTTCTCGTTAGCACCAACACTGAAATTGACCATCTGCATCACTTCCTGATCGGCAAGGAGTCGAATCTTTATACCAATGGGTCCGATATAGCCAGAGGGTACGCCGGTCGCATCGAATATCTCCTTGTCATCTGCCATCCTGATATCGGAAACCCCGAGGTAGTTCTTCAGCTTAACCTCCTCTGCCTCGCGGTCACCCCTGACAAGTAAGGCTACAGCTGTGTCATCTGCTATAAAAACAAGCGTTTTTACCAACTGTTCCGGGGTAATATTAAGGAACGCACATACCGGGTCTACCTTTCTCTTGCCAACCGTTTCTACCTTAATCAACTCCTGCTGTTCAGATACGGCCTTGCCGGCACCAGGGGCAATAACCGCCTTTTCCATGTTAGCCGCGTAACTGCAGCCATTGCAGACAGCGATAGTATCCTCTCCTGTCTCGGCAAGAACCATAAATTCGTGAGAAAAACTGCCCCCAATTGTACCGGAGTCAGCCTCTACACAGCGGAAATCAAGGTCGCAGCGCTCAAATATCCGGTTATAGGCCTCGTACATACGCTGGTATGAAATCTCGGCTGCCTCGTCACTGACATCAAATGAGTAGGCATCTTTCATAATGAATTCACGACCGCGCATCAATCCAAACCGGGGCCTGATCTCATCACGAAATTTGGTTTGTACCTGGTAGAGGTTTACCGGAAGATCCCGATAAGAATGGATCTCTTTTCGAGCGATATCGGTAATAACCTCTTCGTGGGTGGGGCCAAGGCAGGACTCGCGCTCATGACGGTCGGTAAATCTTAGGAGTTCAGGACCATATTTTACGTAGCGGCCGCTTTCCTTCCACAGATCAGCAGGCTGAACCATCGGCATTTTCATTTCCTGGGCGCCAGCCCTGTTCATTTCTTCCCGAACAATGTTTTCGACTCTGCGAATCGCCGCCAGGCCATACGGCAGGTAGGTATAGATACCGGAGGTGAGTTTTCTCATAAACCCTGCTCTAAGCATCAATCGGTGGCTGACGATTTCAGCCTCTGCCGGTACTTCTTTTAATGTCGGAATCAACATTTGAGAATAGCGCATTTTATCCTGTACGGGTTATTGCATGATCGTGCCGATCATACTGGTTTATTTGTCTGGTACCACCTAATGGGCCGCTCCTAAGTACTTAACGTATGATAAGGTATCGGGAAAATTTTATTTTTCAATGATTAAGAAGTTTGACGCCGTTCCTGCTCCATTTTCTCAAGCTCAGCCATAAACACCGTCAGCAGTTCATCTTCGTTCACCGTTTTGAAATGTTCTCCCTTCTTGAAAATTATGCCAACCCCGCGGCCCCCGGCAACACCGATATCGGCTTCACGCGCTTCTCCGGGTCCGTTGACAACGCAGCCCATCACCGCCACTTTAAGGGGTGACTCCATGGACTGGATAAACTTCTCGACCTCTTCTGCCAATGAGAAAAGATCAATCTGGGTTCGTCCGCAGGTAGGACAGGATATAAGCTCCGGTCCCCGCTCCCTGATCCTCAGGGAACGTAAAAGTTCAAAGCCCACCCTGATTTCTTCAACCGGATCACGGGTAAGTGAAATCCTGAATGTATCTCCGATACCTTCCAGCAACAAGACACCAAGCGCAACGCTTGATTTTACCGTACCGGCAATCAAACCGCCCGCTTCAGTAACCCCGATATGGAGCGGGTAATCTGTCTGGGCGGAAAGCTGGCGATAGCCATTTATGGTTGTCAGTACATCGGCAGATTTAATTGAAATCTTGATATTGTCAAATTTCAGGGTTTCCAGAAGCCTGACATTGCGCAAAGCACTCTCGATCAGTGATTTGGGATTATCTGCCCTCGGATAACCAAACTCAGCGAGCAGCTCCTTTTCTATTGAGCCGCTGTTTACCCCCACCCGGATCGGTACCTGGTGATATCTGGCAGCGTCTACGACCTTTGCCAGTTTTTCAGGTCCGCCCAGGTTGCCGGGATTTATTCTTATGGCCTGCGCCCCGTGCTCTACCGCCGCCACTGCAAGGCGCCAGTCAAAATGAATATCGGCGATCAGCGGTATCGTTGTCCGGTCCCTGATGCTTTTGATGGCGCCTGCCGATTCAAGATCCGGCACAGCAACCCTGATGATTTCGCAGCCGCTGCTCTCGAGTGCATGAATCTGGCTGACGGTCGCATCAATATCTGAGGTGCTGGTGTTGGTCATGGACTGCACTGCAATATCAGCATCCCCGCCTACCGGCACGTCTCCGACCATAATCTGTCTGGTTTTTCGTCGCTCTATCATATTGTCTGGTG
This sequence comes from uncultured delta proteobacterium, assembly GCA_963710015.1. Lineage (GTDB taxonomy): Bacteria > Desulfobacterota > Desulfobulbia > Desulfobulbales > Desulfocapsaceae > MADRE3. The sequence goes on from CAVPYP010000007.1 coordinate 88,388, forward strand.
CTGCACGAAACTACGGCCCGATGATGTTATTGTTTTGCCCGAATCAGGCTTAATTCCGCATCAGAGGCTCGGACATAGGTTGGTTCAGCGGTTGCAATATCGAGAAAGGATTTATCTCTGTACTGATCGCCCGCCAATAAGCCGACCATTTCAGCAGGCGGGTATTTAACCTCAGATTTGAACATCATACTACCCAGTCTCTCTTTGAGCAAATCACTATAAACATCAACCCCATCTCCTGCCATGACGACCGGTTCGTCAATCTGTTCTGCTATTTTTTCAGGAGGCAGTACTACCTGCGCAGAAATGGGCCTGACACCATCATCAGTCATCCGATAGAACCTTCCATAAACTTCATTTTTACGTGCATCAAGCAGGACGCAGATCAGCCGTTCATCCTCTACCGTGGAAGCAATGGCATCCAGCGATGAAACACCGATAAGCACCTTAGCGGCACCATGCGCTAAGCCTTTTGCTGTGGCCATTCCAATTCTCAGACCGGTAAAGCTTCCGGGTCCGAGTCCTACTGCAATTCCGGAAAGCTCATCCAGCTTCAGGGACGATTCGATCATCAGCTGTTCGATCGAACCGAGCAGTCTCCTGGAATGAGTAACGCCTGATCCAAGAGCAAGCGAGGCAACAACCTCTCCGTCATCAACGCCTCCGGAGGTGAGGGCTATGGAGCAATGTGATGTTGCCGTATCAAATGCCAGGATCAGGGGGTTATCTGCCATTGCGTTACAATTCTGACTATATCGTTGTAAAACACAAAAATCATTAATGTACCAAGCAGTGCAATACCAACCTGCTGTGCCAAGATCTGAATCCGTTCATTGACCGGCTTACGTATAATCCCTTCAATCGTCAAGAATACCAGATGTCCGCCATCCAGCACCGGTATCGGCAGCAGGTTGAGAATTCCCAGGTTTACACTGAGCAGTCCCATGAAATAGCAGAGGTTGAGCCAGCCGGCACGTGCCTGTTCTCCAGCCAGCTGGGCAATGAGAATTGGTCCTCCAAGCTCGGATGCCGGTACGACATTCTGGATGATTTTGACCACTCCCATGAAGGTCAGGTAAATGAACATCCAGGTTTGCCAAAGCGCATCTTTGAGTGCTCTGAACGGTCCAACCGGGGTGTACTCGATGGTCTCCTGCTTGACAATACCGATCATAAACCGCTGTTCAACTTCCTCTCCGAAAACATTCTCCACGCTGTCAATGGCCGGGGTAACCTGGATCTCCTGCTCACCGCCTTCCCTGGCAATTTTGAACAGCAACTCCCTGCCACCGCTGTCCTTGACCATAGTGAGGACATCGAGCCACCTGCCGATCGGCTGATGATCTATTTCAAGGATGGTGTCTCCCGGCTCAATTCCAGCCTCGTACGCCGGGGAGCCTTCGTTCACCACCCCGATAACAGTAGAGTCCTGATCTTCAGGAACGCCCATGAACAGGAAGATAAAAAAGAAGATACAGACAGAAAACAGCATATTGAAAAGGGGGCCTGCAAAAACAATAAAAAATCGTTTCCAGACCGTTTTGTGAGCAAAAGAACGATCAGCCTCAACGGCGGCATCTCCTTTTTCATCGGGGTTCTCGCCAAGCATTTTCACATAGCCGCCAAGAGGCAACGCCGAGATCAGGTATTCAGTCTCACCAAATACCCTGCTGTATATCTTGGGACCAAACCCGAGGGAGAACTTCAGTACCTTTACCCCGAAGAGTTTTGCAAAGAGAAAATGTCCGAGTTCATGAACAAATATGAGGACACCAAGAACTAAAATAAATGAAACAATTGTATTCATAAATAACAACTCAATTAAATATCAGTGAGGCTCAAGCCCCAATTAGCTCATCTACCGTCAGACGGGCATTTTTATCGGCTTCCAGCAGGTCTTTGAGGTCTGCGTCGCTGCCGCCGTGAACGCGAGCCATCGTCTCCTCGACAACGGCTGTAATTTTTAGAAACGGAATTTGCTTACCAAGAAAGGCATCAACGGCTGCTTCATTTGCAGCGTTCAGAACAGCACAGCTGACCCCTCCTCTCTCGAGCGCCTCAAAGGCAAGGCGTAAAGCTGGAAATCGATCATAGTCTGGAGCCATAAATTCGAGATTACCGCACTGCCCGAGATTCAGGGACGGCAATTCAAGGGGCAGACGTTCAGGGTAAGAAAGGGCATAGGCGATCGGTACTTTCATATCGGGAATTCCCAGTTGAGCAACCACGGAACCATCCCTGTACTCGACCAGTGAGTGGACGATGGACTGGGGATGAACAACGACCTCGATTGACCGGGGTGCCATATCAAACAGCCAGCGCGCCTCAATAACCTCCAACCCTTTGTTCATAAGGGTCGCACTGTCTATGCTGATCTTAGGCCCCATGCTCCAGTTGGGATGATTCAAGGCCTGGGCCCTGGTAACATTCTGGAGCTCTTCTTTTGTTTGATGCAGAAATGGGCCTCCCGAGGCAGTCAGAATGATCTTCGCCACATCTTCTTTCCTGCCCGCTTCAAGCGCCTGAAAGACAGCGCTATGCTCGGAATCAATCGGCATCAGGGTGGCACCATGCTGCTTAACCTTTTGCATAACAAGCCGACCGGCCACCACCAGGGTTTCCTTGTTGGCAAGCCCGATAGCCTTTCCCGCCTCCACTGCCGCTAACGTCGGCAACAGTCCTGCGGCACCAACCACAGCAGAAATGGTCATGGTGGTATCAGGGCAGCTGGCGACTTCTATATTGCCTGCTGTCCCGTAGACAATTTCCCCACTCCAAGAGTGGGGCAGCAAGGCTGCCAATTTTTCAGCATGCTCCTCGTCAATTACCGACACGATCCCCGGCTTAAATTCTTCAACCTGTCTACAGAGAAGGTCGACATTTCGACCGGCAGCAAGGCCGGTGATTTCATATCGATCAGGAAATTGTCTGACAATATTGAGGACATTGACTCCTATTGAGCCGGTAGCCCCAAGAAGTGATAGTTTTTTCATCAGGAATGCAGATAATATATCAGAATATAATAAAGAAACGGAGCGGCAAGAAGAAGAGAATCAATACGGTCGAGGATTCCGCCGTGTCCTCCAAGTAAGGTTCCTGAATCTTTTGTGCCGGTACCTCGTTTTATGATTGACTCTAAAAGGTCTCCCACCATACCAGCCATTGACAGAAACACAGCCAGCAGTAAAACCATAACTACGCTGGCCTGAACATCAAGAAAGAATAACATGATCAGAGCGGCTGCAACCGCTCCCCCAATACCGCCCACCGCACCTTCTACCGTCTTGTTTGGGCTGATTGACGGGCACAGCTTGCGCTTTCCCCAGCGGCTGCCGACCCAGTAGGCACCAGTATCCGAACCTGCGGTAATTGCCGTTAGGATAATCAGCCAGCCGGCTCCATCGGTGAGACCGCGGATCATCACCAGGTGGGAACCGAGAAAGCCGATAAAAAATATCCCCATCACGCCCTTATTCAAGATCAGGTAAGGATGTTCAAATCGGCTGTAATGGTACATCGTGAAGATCAGCATTGCACAGAAAGCTAAAAATAAACCTGGCGAGATGTGAAATGTACTCTGACTGGCAAAAGCAGTTGTCAGGATCGGGATGGTGATGATGAGTGACAGGACCGTATGATCAGAGTTTCTGAAGCTCTCTGATGAAACCATGCGGGTGAATTCGCGACCACCGAGGATTCCAATCAGCACGACAGCTCCCCAGAACAGCAGGTAGGAGCCAAACAGCAGGAGCAGCAGCCATCCGGCGGCAAGCAGGAGTCCCGGGATTGTTCGCGTCATTATTCAGCACCTTTTAGCTGATCTCCTGTTTTACCAAATCGCCTTTCACGTTTCTGATAATCCTGAATGGCCTGGAGAAACACATCGCGCCTGAATTCAGGCCACATGGTTTCGGTAAAATAAATTTCTGAATAGGAGGCCTGCCAGAGGAGGAAATTGGAAAGACGAGCTTCCCCCCCGGTGCGTATTAACAGGTCTGGATCCGGCTGCCCTGCGGTGTAGAGCTGATCGGATACAGTATCATGATCAATATCCTCGACCCTTAAGGCGCCGCTCCGGCACTGTTCAACGATCGATTTGAGCGCCATGCAGATCTCATCGCGGGCGCCATAGCTCAAGGCAAGATTCAGGGTAAGGCTGTCATTGCCGGCAGTACGCTCAATGGATTCATCAAGTACTTTCCTGACGCCATTTGGCAGCCGTGCCGTATTGCCCAGGCAGCGAAGCCTGATATTATTTTTTTCCATCCTGCCAAGCTCTGAGACAAGATACGATTTAAGGATATTCATCAATCCTGAAACTTCAGATTCCGGCCTGTTCCAGTTTTCAGATGAAAATGCATAGAGGGTGAGATGCTTAATACCTATTTCAGCTGAGGTCTCAACGATATCGCGAACCGAATCGGCACCAATTTTATGTCCATAGAGCCTGGGCTTTTTACGTTGTTTTGCCCAGCGGCCGTTGCCATCCATAACAATGGCGACATGGGTTGGTATACGATCAGGATCGAGCACTATTGTTGATGTCATGAAAGGATCTCAAAAAAGGATGGTGGCAGTTAACAGCAGGTTTTATACCTCCATAACCTCTTTCTCCTTGGACGCGGTAATTTCATCAATCTGGGAGATATAGGTATCCGTTTCAGACTGGGCGTCATCCTGAAGCTTGAACAGTTCATCCTCGGATATATCTTTGTCCTTCTTCTGCTTCTTGAGCAGATCAATGGCATCACGACGGACATTTCTGACGGCAACTTTGAACTCTTCAGCGATCTTTTTTACCTTTTTTACCAGTTCAATTCTTCGCTCTTCGGTGAGCTGCGGAATGTTCAGGCGAATAATTTTACCGTCGTTGACAGGTGTCAGGCCAACATCTGACTTGAGAATTGCTTTTTCGATCGCGGCAAGGACCTGAGGATCCCAAGGCTGGATAGCGATCATCCGGCTCTCAGGAATTGTTAGTGTGCCGACCTGGTTAAGCGGCATGGCACTTCCGTATGCATCCACCACGATCCCGTCAAGTAGGGCAAGGGACGCTCGGCCGGTTCTCACCTTTGAAAGCTCCACCTTGAATGATTCGACACTTTTTTCCATCCGTTCAGCCATTTCAAAAATTACTTCGCTCATTGTTGTCACCTGCCTTTGATGTCTAAAGGTTTTTCAGCATATCAAGAAGTAATGAGCGTTCCAACCGGTTCACCCAGAACAGCTTTCCTGATGTTTCCCGGCACCGTCATGTTCATGACCATGATAGGTTTATTGTCTTCCTTGGCGAGTGCAATTCCTGCCGCGTCCATAACCCGAAGCCCCTGGGTCAGAACCTGATCATAGGTCAGTTGATCATATTTTACTGCATCTGAAAATTTTACCGGGTCTTTGTCATAAACGCCATCTACTTTCGTTGCCTTTATGATCACATCTGCATCTATCTCCAGTGCCCTCAGGACGCCTGCAGAGTCTGTGGTAAAATATGGATTTCCGGTGCCCGCTGCAAATATTACCGCTCGGCCTTTTTCAAGGTGTCTGGTCGCCCTCCTGCGAATGTAGGGTTCACATACGGACTGCATGGGAATTGCAGATTGAACACGTGTATCCACCCCGGTTCTCTCAAGCGCATCCTGTAGAGCCAGACTGTTCATTACGGTTCCAAGCATTCCCATATTATCAGCAGTTGTCCGGTCCATGCCCTTACTTGCCCCGGCAACTCCCCTGAAAATATTTCCGGCACCGATTACAAGCCCCGCTTCAACACCCAGTTCGACAATTCCTTTAATTTCGGAAGCAACAAAATCAAGAACACCGGTATTGATACCGTATGCATCTTCACCCATCAGGGCTTCCCCACTCAGTTTCAGCAAAATTCTCTTGAATTTGATCTGCATAAAAACGCTCCTGGAGAAAAGTTGATACCACTGTCGATCCCTGCCATGTCTCAGCAAAGAACACTCTGCCGGGTTATCTGAAAATAACCCGGCTTGTAAACAAACCAATATTACTCAACGCCAATCTGGAAGCGGGCAAACCTTTTAATGGATATATTTTCACCCATTTTGCCGATGCAGTCGGTGAGCAGATCCTGTATGGAAAGATCAGGATTCTTGACATATTTCTGCTCAAGCAGACAAATTTCCGCCAGGTATTTTTCTACCTTTCCTGATACAATTTTCTCTACAATATTCTCAGGTTTACCCGATTCCAAAGCCTGCTGTACATAAATATCTTTTTCCCGGGCCAGGATATCCGCCGGAACACCTTCACGGTCAACAGATACGGGATTTGAAGCAGCGATGTGCATGCCGAGATCACGGGCAAGTTCCCTGAACTGGTCAGTCTTGGCAACGAAGTCTGTCTCGCAGTTAAGTTCGATCATCACTCCCAGTTTACCACCTGCATGAATATAGGTTTCAATAACCCCCTCACTGGTAGCCCGGCCTGCTCTCTTAGCAGCAACAGCCAATCCTTTTTTACGCAGGAGATCGACGGCCTTTTCCATATCACCTTCAGTCTCACCAAGGGCTTTCTTACAATCCATCATACCTGCGCTTGTCTTATCACGCAGTTCCTTGACCATTTGGCTGGTAATCTTCATGGTACGCCTCCATTAAACAACGTATCGTTACGTTTTATCAGTATGTCTTAGTGTATAGAATACGGTCTGAAAACCGCTCTCAAAACCATGCTACCAATTTTGACTCAATCCGTAACAGAATGAAACAGGCAGATTGAGGAGTTGAATAGCGAAAAGGGGCTGTCCGAAGACTGCCCCTCATATATTAGAACCGCGTGTCTCCACCAGGTGTCGGCGGTGACGGTTACTCTGCCGGTTTCTCTTCAGCAGGAGGCGCTGGAACCTCTTCAGGGGGCGCTGAAACCTCTTCAGGGGGCGCTGGAACCTTCAAGAGGCGCTGGAACCTCTTTCTCCTCAACCTTCTCCAACTCTTCACTGGTGTCGGCCATGGCCGCCTCAAGGGCTTCTTCTGAAGCGTTATCACCATCACGTTCAGCCTGCCCCTTCAATACCGCTTCTGCAACGTAGTAGGCGATCAGCCTGATAGATTTAATGGCATCATCATTGCCGGGAATCAAATAGTCTATGCCATCAGGATCACAGTTTGTATCTGTTATGGCTATGACCGGAATCCGCAGTTTGCGTGCTTCGTTAACGGCAATAGACTCTTTTTTCGGGTCGACAACAAAGACTACGGACGGCAGTGCACGCATATCTTTAATACCGCCAACATTTCTCTCCAGCTTGATCCGCTCTTTCTCCATCAGCAGGATCTCTTTTTTAGGAAATCTGTTAATAGAGCCGTCTTCCTGCATTGACTCGATTGACTTGAGTCTTTCGACACTGGTTTTGATGGTCTGGAAGTTTGTCATCATACCTCCCAGCCAACGATGATCTACGTAGTGCATCTCGCAGCGCCTGGCTTCCTCGCGGATAATTGCCTGAGCCTGGCGTTTGGTGCCGACAAAAAGAATCGACCCTCCTTCAGCTATTTCCTGGCTGATGAAATCACAGGCCTTGTCAAACATGCGCCTGGTGAGGTCGAGATTTATAATATAGATTCCGTTACGAGGGCCATAGATGTACGGCTTCATTTTCGGATTCCAACGCCGGGTCTGATGTCCAAAATGCAGACCGGCCTGCAACATTTCCTTTACTGTAGCGTTAGCCATAATTTCCTCCAGTTCCTGGTTTTTCCTCCATCCCCATGTGATCAGCCTGAGATGCATTGAGCACCAGTCTGACACCAGTATATGCGGAGATGTGTGTTTTAGTTATTACAAAATTGCGCTGCTTTGATGAGCGCAAAAACATCTATATTTAACATGCATGGATAGGTTTTGCAAGCACGCTATCCTTCAACATCCAGACCATCCATCATTTTTTTACCAGCCAACTGCTGGCGCCGAAAAATAATTTCAACCATTCAAAACCGAATTTGAGCAATTCACTGTCATCTCTGGCAATTCTTCGCTTCAGATCCCGATCAAGCCTGAACCTCTCGAGCAATGTATGGGTATCACAAAATTGACGAAATCCATCAATGTTGTAACAGACCAGAAATGCCAATTGCTGCTTCTCTCCCCCGACTCCCTCACCTTTCCAGGGATTTGATGCAAATAGTGTATCCACTTCCGACCATAAATCGTTCATCAAATTAAATTCATCAAGCCGCTGGTTTCGTACCCACTGTTTTACCGTAAATGTATGGTCTTCCTGATGGCCAAAACAATACGAATGATTTGTCAGAAAATAGAATTCTTCGGGACGTCCACCGGACACCGATCTGTCCACTGCACGTTCGAGAGGATAGGTTCTGCAGGCCGTCGGTCTATCTGAATAGACAGTACAACCAGTTTCTTGAAGAAACGGGCACGCTTTCTTCTCATCGCTGAAATCGGTGAGCCTCAGTTTAAGCGATGGGAAATAGGGATTTCCGCCTTTTTTCATCTCAGTATGATTACGAACGAAGGTCTCGGAATCGATTTTCAGAGCATGCCGGAGGCGAATGATGTCGTAAGGGTATAGATCCAGGTCAACATTTTGGCAGCAGACGGTGAAGCATGATACACCTGGATGACAGCGGAAGGTAAACCCTGTTTCAGCCAGCGGAATCATGCCCTCCGGAAATTTTTTTTCAGTTGTCATGACACCTCCCGGAAAAAAAAAGCTGACAAGGACACAAAATCCAGGTCAGCTTTTAATCCTTCAGGTGAACGAGATCAGCTTTCGTCAGCCTTTGTCTCGTCTCCCAGATCTTCTTCGTATCCAACAAGCTCGATGATTGCCATTGCTGCAGCATCGCCTTTGCGAATACCGGTCTTGACAATCCTCGTGTAGCCGCCATCACGCTCTGCGAACTGCTCCTGTATCTCATCAAACAGTTTGGCAACGACATCTTTCCTACGGATATAACTCATAGCCTGACGTCGTGCATGTAAATCTCCACGCTTTGCCAGGGTAATCATTTTCTCAGCAATCGGCCGAAGTTCTTTCGCCTTCTGCTCTGTTGTAACGATTCGCTCATGCTCGAACAGAGACGTTACCATATTCCTGAACATCGCTTCTCTATGTGAACTCGTACGGCCGAGCTTTCTGCCGGATTTTCCGTGTCTCATGGTTCTACCCTCAACTGATAACCGTGCAGTACCTTAAAAACTGGTATCTGACTTTAACTATTACAAGAAGTAATTCTACTAACGACCTGCGAACTACTCTTTTGCTTTTTCTGGTATTTCTGGTCGGATCCAGCCCTCGAACTTCATTCCCAGGGTAAGATCCATTTCAGAAAGCAATGCCTTGATCTCGTTAAGAGATTTACGACCAAAGTTTTTGGTTTTCAACATTTCCTGGTCCGATCTCTGGGCAAGATCACCGATAAAATAAATCTCAGCATTCTTTAAACAGTTCGCTGAGCGTACTGACAACTCGAGGTCCTCGACCGGCTTGTCAAGATATGGATTGAGAGGAACAGCATTTTCCTCGTCCTCCGCCTCTTTTTCCGGTTCAGCATCAACCTCATTAAAGTTAATGAAAATAGTCATCTGATCCTTGAGTATCTTTCCGGCAAAAGCGAGCGCATCTTCCGGTCGCACGCTGCCATCTGTTTCAATCTCAAGGGTAAGCTTGTCATAATCGGTCTGCTGCCCGACACGAGCCTGTGAGACAACATACTGAATGCGCTTTATCGGAGAGAAAATCGCGTCAACAGGTATCTGGCCGATTGACAAATCTTCCTTTTCCTGGAGTTCAGCAGGTTGATATCCTTTTCCCCACTCAACGGTCATTTCAGCTTTGAATTCGGTAGCACTGGTCAGGGTGCAGATCACCTGATCAGGGTTCATGATCTCAACATATGCAGAAGGGGTAATGTCTCCGGCAGTTATTTCGCCGGGTCCTTTCTTTTCTACCACAATACGCTGTGATTCTTCACAATTAAGCTTTAACCGCACCTGTTTGATATTGAGAATGATTTCACTGACATCTTCCTTCACATCCTTCAGCGTTGTGAACTCATGCAGCGCACCCTCAATCTTTACAGTAGTAATTGCTGCTCCCTGGATTGAAGAGAGCATAATTCTTCTGAGTGAGTTACCGATGGTCGTGGCAAATCCCCGTTCAAGAGGCTGACAGACAATTTTTGCGTAAGCGTTTGAATGCTTGCTTTTGTCTACCTCAAGTTTATCAGGCTTAATAAGCTCGTGCCAGTTCCGGTAAAAAGGTATGTTTTCGTCGGCAACTTGAGTCATATAATCCCTTTTTAGTTTTTTTTTAAAAAGCGAAAACCTTTAAGCTAAATTCCAATCGATATTCCTATTTCTCAAAGAACCAGAGGAGTTTTCTTAAAGGCACATAAATAAACGGCTAAAACCTGTTGAAAGAGGAGTCCCTCTTTCAACAGGTCTACCAAACAAACTATCAGATCTTACTTGGAGTAAAGCTCTACGATCAGCTGCTCCTGGATGGGCATTGTCAATTCTTCACGGTTAGGCAGCGCCTTGACGGTCGCTTTAAAACTGTCCTTGGTGAGCTCAATCCAGCTGGGAATACCACGGCGCTCCACCGCTTCAAGACTCTCATTGATCAGGGTATTGGCGCGGCTCTTTTCTTTGACGGTGACTTCATCACCGACGGATACCAGAAAAGAAGGAACATTTACCTTTTTGCCGTTAACAAGAATGTGCTTGTGCCTGACCATTTGACGGGCCTGATTTCTCGAAGAAGCAAATCCCATCCTGAACACGGCATTATCAAGCCGTCTTTCCAGAAGAATGAGCAGGTTTTCTCCGGTAACGCCCTTCTGCCGATCAGCTTTTGCAAAATTCTGTCTAAAAGGTCCTTCAAGCATTCCGTACATGCTTTTGACCTTCTGTTTTTCTCGTAACTGAACTGCGTAATCAGATTGTTTCCTGAACCTGGCCTGACCATGCTGGCCCGGCGCAAATGCCCTTCTTTCAAAAGCGCATTTATCAGAATAACAGCGATCACCTTTCAGGAACATTTTAATTCCTTCTCGTCTGCAGCGACGACACGCTGCATCAGTATATCTAGCCAACTTAAGCCTCCGTTGATATAGCTTCTATGCTTTGCAGGAAAACTCCGGCCGTTTATACCCGACGGCGTTTGGGAGGTTTACATCCGTTATGTGGAACCGGTGTAACATCGTAGATACGCGTTACCTCCAGCCCGGTACTAACAAGCGCACGAAGTGCTGCTTCCCTTCCGGGTCCAGGGCCTTTCACCTTGACTTCGACCTTTCTCATGCCCTGATCTGTAGCTTTTTTGGACGCATCAGCCACCGCATTCTGGGCGGCAAAAGGTGTACTTTTTCGCGATCCTTTAAAGCCAAGCACTCCTGAACTACACCAGGAAATCACATTTCCCTGCTTGTCTGAAATGGTGACGATTGTATTATTGAAGGTAGAATAGATAAAGACGATACCTTCCGGGACATTCTTTTTAACCTTCCTCTTAGACCGTGATTCGGTCTTTTTTGCAGCTGCCATATCTTTCCCTTATTATCCTTATTTTCGGCGTGCGGCTCCGCGGCGAGGCCCCTTTCTGGTCCTTGCGTTGGTTTTCGTTTTCTGGCCCCTGCATGGGAGCCCCATACGATGACGTCGGCCACGGTAACAGCCTAAATCCATCAAGCGCTTAATATCCATTGATACTTCACGTCGACGGTCACCCTCTACAATGAAATCATTTTCAATAACCTGACGGATACGGGTTACATCTTCACCGCTCAGGTCATCGCTGTTCATGGTATAGGGAAGATCTACTGCATCAAGAATCTTCCGTGCAGATGTCAGGCCAATGCCGTGAATATACGTCAGTGCCCTGTCCATATGCTTATTTTTAGGAAGGTCAACTCCTGCTATACGTGCCAAGGTATTTCTCCTCTAACAATTATTGGCGGATATGAAACCGCTATCCCTGTCTTTGTTTATGTTTTTTAACTTTGCAGGACACACGGACCACGCCATTGCGCTTGTATACTTTGCAGTCACTGCACATTTTTTTTACAGATGATCGTACTTTCATGGTGCAACCTCTATTTATTCCTTTTGGCGTTTTTTGCCCTGAACGTCACCCTGCCGCGTGTCAGGTCATACGGTGAAAGCTCGATTGTAACACGATCACCTGGTAGAATTTTGATGAAATGCATTCTCATCTTACCGGAAATATGCGCAAGCACTTTGTGTCCGTTGTCCAGTTCAACCCTGAACATAGCATTCGGCAGGGGTTCAATAATTGTCCCCTCAACTTCTATTGCTTCTTCCTTTGCCATAATGATCCTGGTAGTCAGTAAATGTCCAAAAACGGAGAATTATAATACATCTATCTACAAAAGAGAAGTACTTTTTTCTCCCCCTTATATATTTACGCGGGAACTGAGAACCAATGGTCCATCAGCGGTTACCGCAACCGAGTGCTCAAAGTGGGCTGAAGGTTTACGGTCACTGGTTATCACTGTCCAGCCGTCGCGCAAAACCTTCACTTTGTGCGTACCGGCATTGACCATCGGTTCGATAGCCAGCACCATTCCTTCGATGAGTCTCGGCGATGCCTCGTCCTGAACAAAATTCGGTATTTCCGGGCCTTCGTGAAGGGAGGCGCCGATGCCGTGCCCGACAAACTGCCTCACAACGGAAAAGCCATTTGCTTCAACGTACTGCTCAACAGCAGCAGAGATATCAGAGATCCGGTTGCCAATCACAACTTTTTCAATTGCCCGGTCAAGGGATTCCTGGGTTACCCGCAGCAGCTTAGTCTTGGTACTGTCAATTTTACCAACGGCTATGGTTATCGCAGAATCACCATAGTAGCCGTTGAAAAGCGTACCGAAATCAACTGAAATGATATCGCCCTTTTTCAACTTCCGCTTTCGTGACGGTATACCATGAACGACTTCCTCGTTGACTGAGACGCAGAGGCTCCCGGGAAATCCTCGATATCCCTTGAACGCCGGCACCGCATTTCTCTTGCGGCACAGCTCTTCAGCCTGGCAGTCAAGTTCATACGTTGTGACTCCTGGTTCAACAAGGTTTTCAAGCATTACCAGAACTTCAGCAACAATCCGGTTAGCCTCCCGCATGATCTCGATCTCATCAGGGCTTTTCACCATGATCGATTTCCCGGCGGAATGATGTGCGGAACCATACATCATTATCTTCGGCCCTTAATTCTCCCCTGTTTCATGAAACCTTCATAGTTTCTCATCACCAGGTGAGATTCAATCTGGGAAATTGTATCAATTGCCACACCAACAATAATCAGCAGGGCTGTTCCGCCAAAATAAAACGGCAGGCTGAGCTTGGATATTAAAATTGTTGGCAGCACGCATATGGTGCTGAGATATATTGCTCCAACAACAGTAAGACGCGTCAGGGCTTTATCAATAAATTCTGCAGTCTTCTTGCCGGGACGAATCCCCGGAATAAAGCCGCCGTTTTTCCTCAGGTTCTCAGCAACATCATCCGGCTTGAACTGTACAGCTGCATAGAAGAAGCAGAAGAAAACAATCATAGCAATGAAAGAGATATAGTAATAAACAGTGCCCGGCGACATTGCCGCTGAGACGCGCTGCACCCAATCTATCTGGATGAAACTGCCAATGGTTGCGGGAAACATCATTATTGACGAGGCAAATATAGGCGGTATAACCCCTGAAACATTAATTTTCAGCGGCAGGTGAGAACTTTGGCCGCCATAGACCCGCCGACCGACAACCCGCTTGGCATATTGGATCGGAATCCTTCTCTGAGCCGTCTCGAAGAATACAATGATAGCGATTATTCCAAGCATCAGCAGAATAATAAATGGTACAAAGAAGATCTGAATCTCACCCGCCTTAACAAGTTCGATTGAATTTACCAGTGCCGATGGACCACGGGCCACAATACCCGCAAAGATGATCAGCGAAATACCATTACCGACCCCGCGTTCTGTCATCTGCTCTCCAAGCCACATGATGAATGCGGTACCTGATGTCAGGGTAATCATGGTCATCAGTTTAAACTGGATACCAGGTGACAGAACAATCAACTCTCCGGACGGCCCAGTCATTCCTTCCAATCCTGCAGCGATAAATGATCCCTGAATTACACTTAATACGACTGTTCCGTACCGTGTGTACTGAGTGATCTTGCGCTGCCCCGATTCGCCCTCTTTCTTCAGGGCTTCGAGCTGCGGTATGACAACTGTCAGCAGCTGCATGATAATCGAGGCACTGATGTAGGGCATAATACCAAGTGCGAAGATCGAAAAATTCTCAAGCGCTCCGCCAGAGAACATGTTGAACATTCCGAACAGGGTACCGGCATTCTGCTGGAAAAATGCAGTAAGGGCATCCCCGTTTATTCCCGGCGTTGGCACCTGAACACCCATGCGGTAAACGGCAAGCATGATAATGGTAAACAGAAGCCGTTTTCTTAATTCAGGTATTTGTGCTGCGCTTTGTAGTCCGCTCATGTAAGTGATCCTGCTTCAAATCCAGGTAAACGATAAAAATGGCAGACCGAAGATTCAGTCTGCCATTTCATCTACCATATGTGGAGCTCTGTTACTCGGCTTCGGTGGCGTCAGTAATCACGCTGCCACCAGCCTTTTCAATGAGTTCCTTGGCCTGCCCGCTTACTTTATCAACATTAACCGTGAGTGCCTTGTTCAGTTCACCATTGGCAAGTACTTTAACCAGTTGTCCGGCCTTAACCACCCCGGCCTTAACAAGTACATCAACGTTAATTTCCTGACCAGCCTCAAAGGCGTCCAGCTGACTCAGGCTGACGAGCGTGTATACTTTCTTAAATTTATTGTGAAAACCCCGTTTTGGAAGACGCCTCTGAAGCGGCATCTGGCCACCCTCAAAACCTGGTTTACTTTTATAACCGGAGCGGGACCGTGCACCCTTATGCCCACGTCCAGCAGTTTTACCATGTCCCGTTCCAGGACCTCGGCCAACACGCTTGCGCTCTCTATTTGCTCCCTTCTGCGGTGAAAGGTTTCCAAGAGTAATCATCTAAACCTCCTCTACCCGAACAAGATGCTTAACCTTGGCAAGCATGCCTCTGATTTCGGGGGTATCTTTACGCGTTACCGTTTTTTGCATTTTAGTAAGCCCAAGACCGGTCAGCGTGGCACGTATTTTCTCTGTGCTTCCGATTCCACTCTTAACCTGGGTAAATGTAATTGTCTCAGCCATGTAGCTACACCATGTAAATTCTATAATTTTATGAGCAGGTGCTCAATCTGTCAGTACGTTAATTAAGCAGTTATCTCGTCAACCGTCTTGCCGCGAGACTCAGCAATTCTCTGAGCTGTCCTCAGTGAATTCAGTCCATTAATGGTCGCTTTAACCATGTTGTGCGGATTGTGTGAACCAAGACATTTGGTAAGGATATTATGGACCCCGGCGGCTTCCAGCACCGCTCTTACCGGTCCACCGGCAATAAGGCCGGTACCGGCAGAAGCAGGCTTGAGCAGGACACGCCCAGCGCCATACTTACCGACAACCTCATGCGGGATGGAGACATCGGTAAGTGATACGGAGTTCATTTCCCTGCGAGCTTTTTCGATACCTTTGCGAATTGCTTCTGGAACCTGGTTAGCTTTGCCCAGGGCGTAACCGACCTTACCTTTTCCATCACCGACAACTACGATTGCACTGAAGCTGAAGCGACGACCACCTTTGACAACCTTGGCAACTCTATTGATATAGACGATTTTTTCAATAAGTTCCTCAGTTGCCTCACTTTTGGAACGCTTAAACTCAGACAAGGGACACCCCCATTATATATTTCAAATTAAAATTCCAGCCCGCCTTCACGAGCTCCATCTGAAAGAGACTTGACACGTCCCTGATAAATAAACCCGCCGCGATCAAAAACCACTTTGCTAATGCCGGCCTTTTGGGCACGCTCAGCAATGATCACCCCAACCTGCTTGGCAGATGCGGCCTTACCTTTTTCATCACCTTTCTCAAACGCTTTATCGACCGTAGACATGGAGACTAGAGTTTTACCGGTAGTATCATCTATGATCTGAGCATAGATATGCTTACTGGACTTGAATACTCTCAGTCGAGGTTGTTCGCCGGTTCCAGAAATTTTTTTACGAATTCGCCGAACTCTCTTGGTCCGTGCAACGGTGCTTGGATTTGTTTTTGCCATTGTTTCTTCTCAATAAGTAAAAATAAAGCTGATTAACCAATATTTTAAAATTACGCCGCAGCACCTGACTTACCAACTTTACGGACAATGCGCTCATCTTCGTAACGAATCCCTTTTCCTTTATATGGTTCGGGTTTTCGGATAGAGCGAATCTGCGATGCTGTCATTCCAAGAATTTCTTTATCTATTGATTCGAGGATTATTTTATTGTTCTCCACAGAACCCGATACCATATCAGGCAGGCTGAATTCAACAGGGTTCGAATAACCAACACTCAGTGACAGTTTATTACCGGCAACATTGGCTCGATAGCCAACACCCTCAATAACAAGAACCTTCTTAAACCCCTGGTCAACACCAACAACCATGTTGTTAACCAGTGAACGCATCAGTCCTCGAAATGCATTTAATTTTTTGTCGTTATCACCACCCGTTACCAGAATCTCTCCATCTTTCAGTTCAATACTGATTCCGGGGTGAATGGTGCGGCTCAAAGAACCTTTGCTTCCGGCAACCGAGATATCCTGACCTTTAATTTCAATCTTGATACCTGTGGGCACCGGGATAGGCATTTTTCCAATTCGAGACATTTTTTCCTCCGTTACGTACCGGTGTTACCACACTTCACAAAGTATCTCGCCGCCGGTATTCTGCTCACGAGCAACACGATCGCCGACAATACCTTTTGACGTTGATACAATAGCGACGCCAAGACCATTGAGCACCTTTGGAATAGCGCCAGCTTTGGCATATTGCCTCAGGCCGGGCTTGCTTACCCGTTTTATGCCTGTGATTACCGGTTCACCATTAGATCCATATTTTAGCTCTATGGTCAAAGTTCCCTGGGGTCCCTCATCGCTCACAGAATAGCCGAGTATATAGCCCTCGTCTTTCAGTACCTGAGCAACATTAACCTTCACATTGGATTTCGGCATTTCTACCGAATCGAATTTAACCATTACTGCATTTCGTATCCTGGTCAGCATGTCTGCCAGGGGATCGCTCATTGACATAGCGAACACTCCTTACTTGTATAAACGGATTGACGTTATCAGCCGAGATGATCCTGCTACCAGCTTGACTTGGTCACCCCTGTTATTTCGCCGCTTGACGCCAGCTTTCTGAAACAGATTCGACAAACCCCGAACTTCCTAATGAACGCCCGAGGTCGTCCACACAGTGGGCATCGATTATATTTGCGAACCTTAAATTTCGGTTCTCTCTGCGCCCGAGCAATAATTGATTTCTTAGCCAAATCAGCCTCCAATAGCTCTATCTACAATAATTTAATAATTATTTTTTAAACGGCATTCCCATCAATCTCAAAAGAGCCCGCCCCTCATCATTGCTTGGAGCGGAGGTCACGATAGTGATGTTAAGACCTTTGATTTTATCGATCCTGTCGTAATCAATTTCAGGAAAGATAATTTGTTCCTTAACTCCGAGAGAATAATTTCCACGACCATCAAACCACTTTGGCGACATTCCCCTGAAGTCTCTTACCCGGGGCAAGGCGATATTGATAAGCTTGCTCAGGAAAGCATACATCCTGTCACCGCGAAGGGTAACACGGCAGCCGATCGGCATTCCCTCTCTCAGCTTGAAGCTGGCAATCGACTTCTTTGCCTTGGTGACAACTGCCTTCTGGCCTGCAATTCTGGTCAATTCCTCAACTGCGCCATCTATGATTTTCGGGTTCTGGACAGCTTCTCCAAGACCCATATTAAGGACAATCTTCTCAAGCTTGGGTACCTGCATGATATTGGTATAACCAAACTCCTCTTTCAATGCAGGAACACATTCGTTGTTGTAATAGTCTTTAAGTGCACCCATTTATAACTCCTGGTATAAGCCTTCTTCGTGACCTATTATTTGTTCTCAATTGACTCGCCACATTTCTTGCAGAAACGGACTTTTGTACCATCATCAAGAAGCTTTCTGCCAACTCGACCGGTTTGTGTACACTCTGGACAGATCAGCTGGAGATTGGACACATGAATGGGAGCTTCCCTTTCAACAATCTGCCCCTGCTGATTCATTTCACGAGGTTTGGTGTGGCGTTTAATCATGTTAATACGCTCAACCGTTGCCTTGCTTTCAATAGGAAAAACCTTGAGGACCTTCCCAACTCTGCCCTTATCCTTTCCAGCAATAACTTCAACCTGATCGTTCGCTTTAAGGTATGTTCTACCCTGTCTCATCTTATTACCTATTTTTACTATGCTGATAGTCAGCGATATGCGAATTGTTACAGAACCTCAGGGGCGAGAGATATAATCTTCATAAACCCTTGATTCCTTAACTCACGGGCAACCGGTCCGAAAATACGGGTACCGATCGGCTCACCTGCCTGAGAGAGAATAACAGCAGCATTCTCGTCAAACTTCACCCAGGTATCATCCATTCTCTTCATTGCCTTAGCAGTTCTGACAATGACCGCCTTCATTACCTCCCCCTTTTTCACCTTGGCGTGGGGGATAGCTTCCTTGACCGTAACGACGATTACATCGCCAATTCCGGCATATCTTTTTTTGGTGCCGCCGAGGACTCTGATACAGAGCACTTTTCTTGCTCCGGAGTTGTCAGCAACATTCAGCATTGTTTCAGTTTGTATCATAGTGTCACCTGATTCTACATCAGCCTGGACAAGTACCTTGAGTACTGTCTCTGTCTGGAACAGTTAGTGCTATACAGCCTGTTCAAGTATGGATTTGATCCGCCAACGCTTCTTTTTACTTAAAGGACGGCATTCTTCAATAAGAACGACATCGCCGATATTGCATTGGTTCTGCGGATCATCTGCGAGGTACTTGACACTGGTCTTCACATATTTGCCATAGAGTTTATGACGAAACTTGCGTTCGACCCGGACAACTACACTCTTTTCCATCCTGTTGCTGACAACAGAACCTGTCCTCGTTTTTCTTGATTTTGTATTTTCGCTCATAATGTGATTTCAAGATGTTGCAGCACGAATATTCAGCCGCTTTAATTTTTAGAAAAGTCTTAAGCCACACCCTTTTCATTTGCAATTGTTTCAATTCGTGCAATATCTTTTTTAATTTTTCTCAGTCGCGAAGTATCTTCAAGTGGCCGGATCTTGTGCTGAAACGACAGGTTTCCATATTCTTCGCGTAATTCATTTACTTTTTTTACGATGTCCTCATCGGACAATTTTCGAATCTCTGTGGCTTTCATAACGTTCTCCTTTTAGAAACAACTCTCGTGCCAAAAGGAAGTTTATTTCCAGCCAGGGTCAGCGCTCTCACCGCGAGCGCTTCATCAACACCGGCGAGTTCATAGAGGATTCTACCGGGTTTGATCGGAGCAACCCAATATTCCGGGCTGCCTTTACCTTTACCCATCCTGGTCTCGGCCGGCTTTTTGGTGACAGGCTTGTCAGGAAAAACCCTGATCCACACCTTGCCACCACGTTTAATTTTTCTGTTGATGGCAACACGAGCAGCCTCAATTTGTTGGGCTGTCATCTTGCCGCTAGTGGTCGCTTTAAGGGCAAAATCACCAAACGAGATGGATGAACCGCGCGTGGCAACCCCTCTCAATTTACCCGTAAATACCTTTCTATGTTTTACTTTCCTGGGACTTAGCATGTCTTACTCCAAATTACCTGGGCTGAACTCACTCGAGAAAAAAATTAATTAATTCCTTCTTTTTCGTCGAGGACCTCGCCATTGAAAATCCATACCTTCACGCCGATAATACCGTATGTGGTATTGGCTTCAGCGAGTGCATAATCGACATCCGCTCTCAGTGTATGCAGAGGAACTCGACCCTCCCGAACCCACTCACAGCGTGACATCTCAGCGCCGCCGAGACGACCTGAGCATGAAATCTTAATACCCTGAACCCCAAATCTGAGTGCAGAATTGACCGCCTTTTTCATCGCGCGCCGAAAAGCCACTCGTCTCACAAGCTGAGAAGCAACATTTTCAGCAACAAGCTGAGCATCAGCTTCCGGTCGTCTGACTTCTTGAATATCAAGGGTTACCGGTCTCTGAACAAATTGCTCAAGATCCTTTTTTAATGTTTCGATCTCCGCTCCTTTCTTACCAATCACAATACCGGGTCGTGCAGTGAACAGCTTGACACGTATTTTTTCACCGGTACGCTCTATGATAATTTTTGAAAGTCCAGCGTGAGAGAGACGGTTTTTAAGATATTTTCGAATTTTCTGGTCTTCGATAAGGTACGTAGCGTACTCCTTATCTGCGTACCAGATCGAGTCCCAAGTACGGGTTATATTCAGTCTTAGTCCTAATGGATTAACCTTCTGGCCCAAAACAATCCTCCAACTGAGTAGGTGGTTTATTAATTTACCGTTACAGTAAATTCAACGTCAGACCCGATGAGTTTAATTTTCATCGAGGATTACAGTTATATGGCTGGTTCGCTTAATGATTCCGGTTGCCCTGCCCATTGCACGGGGCCGGATTCGCTTCAGTGAAGGACCGCCATCGATGAAGATTTTTTTCACAAACAAATTGTCAACATCAACCTGATCATCCTGGGTTGCGTTCGCAACTGCAGACTCAATCACCTGTTTAAGGATTGCTGCAGCTTTCTTAGGCATGAATTTAAGCGTTGTTATCGCCCGATCAACATCCATTCCCCGAACCACATCCGCAACCAGTCTTGCCTTCTGCGGTGATACACGGATATATTTTCCTACGGCTCGTGCTTCCATCTTGTGTACTCCCAATACGTCCTGTCAATATGCAGGTTCTTTACTTTTTCCGATCCGCTGCGTGTCCATAATATGTTCGGGTGTGAGAAAACTCACCAAGTTTGTGTCCAACCATATTTTCAGAAACGAATACGGGGATAAACTTCCTTCCGTTATGAACCGCGAAGGTCAAACCAACCATCTCCGGACTGATGTCGGATCTCCGTGACCAAGTCTTGATCACTTTCCGGGAACCGGATTCGATGGCTTTATCAACTTTCTTCATCAGGTGATCGTCGATGAAAGGTCCTTTTTTTACTGAACGAGACATTGCTTACTCCTTTTTATGATCTCCGTTTGACAATCATTCTGTCAGACGCTTTCTTATTCCTGGTTTTATAGCCTTTCGTCGGCTTACCCCATGGAGTACATGGATGACGACCACCGGAACTTTTTCCTTCACCACCACCCATTGGATGATCCACCGGGTTCATGGCAACACCTCGAACATGAGGCCTTTTGCCGAGCCAGCGGGTACGACCGGCTTTACCGAGTTTCCTGCTCTCATACTCCCGGTTACCGACCTGACCGATGCAGGCACGACACAGATTGTTAAATTTTCGCACCTCACCAGAGGGCAGCCTGACCAGAACATAACTTCCCTCTTTAGCCATTAACTGAGCCGAGGCACCGGCACTGCGAACAAGCTGTCCGCCTTTACCGATCTTCATTTCAATATTATGGATAATGGTACCAAGAGGTATGTTCGCCATCGGCAGACAATTTCCTGGCTGGATATCTGCGGTTTCTCCTGCAACGACCTTGTCACCGACCGCGATACCGTCTGGTGCGAGAATGTAATTCTTCTCTCCGTCAAGGTAGCTCAGCAGGGCAATATTGGCAGATCTGTTCGGGTCATATTCTATCGATATAACTTTAGCTGCGATCTCTGTCTTGTTTCGCTTGAAGTCAATAATACGATATTTTCTCTTATGACCGCCGCCTATATGTCGAGCTGTAATTCGGCCGTAATTATTACGACCGCCGCTCTTTGACAGGCTGCTAACCAGACTTTTTTCGGGTCCATTGTTGGACAAGTCCGGATTCTTGGTAGACACATGGTGTCGTTTACCGGGTGATGTTGGTTTATATGTCTTTATAGCCATGATTTCCCAATCGCTCCATCATCTTTGAGTGGACAATCTTTTTTCAGTTTCGCTCTGAACCGACCCTGTCGCATACTTTTATAGTTCATCAACAAAGTTGATTTCACCTTCCGACAGGGTGACATAGGCTTTTTTCCAATTATTGGTAAAACCGATATGACGTCCTACTCTCTTCTGCTTTCCGTGCATGGACGCTGTCTGAACGTTCTTCACCTTGACGTTGAACATCTTTTCAACGGCTTGTTTGATCTCGATCTTGTTGGCACCAGGATGAACCTTGAAAACAATTTTATTATCAATCTCCTGCTGCAAACTCGCCTTCTCTGTGAGGCATGGCCCCTTCAATATGTCATAGATATTTTTCATGCCGAAAACCTCTCCTCAAGGCTTGTAAGTGCAGGCTGAAGGAGCACAAGCTTCTTGTGCAGGAGAATATCATAGACATTCAACCCTTCAGAATTCAAGACCTTAAATCCATTAACATTCCTGGATGATTTCGTCAGGTTCTCATTAGTTTCCTCGGTGACGATCAGCGCTGTATCGAGATCAAGGGTATTCATCACGGTAACGAAATCCTTGGTTTTAATCTGATCCATCGTGAAGTCATCGAGAACGACGAGATTACCCTCCTGGAGTCGTGCCGACATGGCCATGGCAACTGCCTGCTTCTTCACCTTGCGGTTAAGTTTAAAACTGTAATCGCGCGGCTTCGGACCAAAGGCTACTCCGCCGCCTCTCCAGATCGGCGAACGTCTGGATCCTGCTCGTGCACGACCAGTGCCTTTCTGCCGCCATGGTTTGGCTCCGCTTCCTCTCACTTCGCTGCGAGATTTGGTACAAGCTGTCCCTGCTCTTCGCGCGGCTCGCTGCATACGAACCACATCGTGAAGCAAATAACCTTTGACCTCAAGATTAAAAATCTGGTCATTTAGCTCGATCTCGCCAACCTTCTCGTTCTTTATATTTTTTACTTCTACAGTTGACATTATGCTCTCCTTGAACCGGTCTAATTTGACACGTTATTTCGAAAAAATCTTCAACAGACCGTTCTTGGCTCCAGGAACAGAACCCTTCAGCAGGACGACATTTTCATCAGAACGGACGTCAACTACGGTCGTATTCTTTTTCAGAACCGTGTCGTTACCCATCCGTCCCGGCATCTTCTTTCCCTTTACAACTCTCGCAGGCCAGGCGCTACATCCAATGGAGCCAGGAGCTCGGTGAAACCCGGAACCATGGGCAGCACCGCCACCCTTGAACCCGTGACGCTTTATAACACCCTGAAACCCCTTGCCCTTGCTGACCCCCTGAACGTCTACCACATCACCAGCCTTCAGCACGGTGTCTGCAGACAGCTCCTGGCCAACCTGGAACTCCTCAGGAGTTTCAACCCTGAACTCACGGACGTAATAAAAACAATTGTCACCCGCTTTTTTGAAATGACCGGCCATCGGCTTTGTAACCTTTGACGGTTTTTTCCCGGCGAAACCTACCTGGATAGCATTATAACCGTCCGTGGCCACTGTCTTAACCTGCACAACAGTGCAGGGTCCAGTTTCTACGACCGTAACCGGGATAGCAATACCCAGTGCGTCGTAGACGCGGGTCATCCCTAACTTTTTTACCTAATATACCCATTGTCTTTGGCATAATCGTACCCGATGCTTCAATTTACTCTACGTTTCCTGCACTCTATGGCAGTTTAATCTCAACATCTACACCAGCTGAGAGCTCCAGTTTCATGAGCAGATCTATTGTCTGCTGTGTCGGCTCGAGAATATCAAGGAGCCTGCGATGAGTTCTCATCTCAAACTGTTCACGAGACTTCTTGTCAACATGCGGAGAACGAAGAATACAGTACTTGTTCACCGTCGTCGGCAGCGGAATCGGGCCGGCTACGGCAGATCCGGTTCGACGAGCGGTATCAACGATCTCATGTGTAGACTGGTCCAACAATTTGTGATCATACGCCTTTAAACGTATGCGAATTTTCTCTGTAGGTATCATATATCTACACCTTTTTAGGCTACGATTTCACTGATAACACCAGCACCGACAGTCCGGCCACCCTCACGGATCGCAAAACGAAGACCTACATCCATCGCGATCGGGGTGATCAACTCGGCTTCTACCGATATATTATCTCCAGGCATTACCATCTCTACACCCTCTGCCAACGTTACCACGCCGGTAACATCGGTGGTGCGGAAATAAAACTGCGGACGATAGCCATTGAAAAACGGGGTATGTCGTCCACCCTCATCCTTGCTCAGGATGTAACACTCGGCCTTGAACTTGGTGTGAGGGGTGATCGAACCGGCAGCTGCCAGGACCTGACCGCGCTCTACCTCGTCACGCTTGGTTCCGCGCAGCAGGGCGCCAATGTTGTCGCCTGCCTGACCCTGGTCCAGAAGCTTCCGGAACATTTCAACTCCGGTTACAACCGTCTTCTGGGTCTTGCGAATTCCGACGATCTCAATCTCGTCACCGACATGGATTACACCACGCTCCACACGACCGGTGGCCACCGTGCCTCGACCAGAGATAGAGAACACATCCTCTACCGGCATCAGGAACGGCTGATCAACGTCACGCTCAGGTTCCGGAATGTAGGTGTCGATTGCTTCCATCAGCTCCCAGATGCACTTGGTCTTCTCTTCGTCTTCAGGATTCTCAAGCGCATGAAGTGCAGATCCCTGGATAAACGGAATATCGTCTCCAGGAAACTCATACTTGTCAAGCAGCTCACGAAGCTCCATGTCAACCAGCTCGATCAGCTCTTCGTCATCAACCATGTCGCATTTGTTCAGGAAGACAACCATCGCCGGAACACCAACCTGACGCGCCAGGAGGATATGCTCCCTGGTCTGCGGCATCGCTCCGTCTGTCGCTGCCACAACCAGAATTGCACCATCCATCTGGGCAGCACCGGTGATCATGTTCTTGATATAGTCAGCATGACCGGGACAATCGACGTGGGCGTAATGACGGTTAACCGTCTCATACTCTACATGAGCTGTCGCGATCGTGATTCCACGCTCTTTCTCTTCAGGCGCCTTGTCAATTTCACTAAAGTCAGTAAATTTGGCCTGACCCTTTGTAGACAGTACTCGAGTAATCGCTGCCGTTAAAGTGGTCTTGCCATGATCGATATGTCCAATCGTTCCCACATTAACGTGCGGCTTCGTCCTTTCAAATTTCTGTTTTGACATCTTCTTTCCTCAATATTGCTGGATCTAAATCCCTCTAATTTTATTGACTATCGTTGCTGCTTTAGCTTTCGGTACAACATCGTAATTTAAAAACTGCATACTAAAGTGAGCCCGTCCCTGTGTGGATGATCTCAGAGATGTGGAATAGCCAAACATTTCTGAAAGCGGCACGTGTGCCCGTATTATCTGAATATCTTTTTCCGCCTCAACACCGGTGATCTTGGCCCGCTTGCCGTTTAGATCGGAGATAGCATCCCCGACATATTCCTCCGGGGTCACAACCTCAAGCTCCATTATCGGCTCAAGCAGTACCGGCTGCGCTTCTGCTGCTGTTTTCCTCACGGCCATTGAAGCCGAGACACCGAATGCCATTTCGGTTGAATCCTCTTCGTCATAAGAGCCGCCGGTCAACCTAACTTTTATATCAGTCAGCGGGTAGCCGACAAGAGGTCCGGAGTCCAGTGTATCTTTAACGCCTCTTTCTATCGCAGCAAGAAACTGTGAGGGGATTGTCGCCTCATCAATCTCATTGCTGAACTCAAACCCAGCCCCCCGTTCAAGGGGTTCAATTTTAAGAACTACGTGCCCATACTGGCGGGCACCTGTCTGCTGCTCGAATCTGCCCTCACCTTTTGCCGCAGCGGTGATTGTTTCCTTATATGCGACTTGAGGCTTGCCGACCTTTGCCGAAACCTTGAAATCATTAAGCAATCGATCCACAATTATCTCCAGGTGAAGCTCTCCCATTCCTGAGATAATTGTCTGACCCGTATCTTCGTCAGTGGCTATGGTGAAAGACGGGTCCTCCAGGGCTATCTTCGTGAGCGTTTCGTTCAGCTTTTTTTCTTCAGCTTTACTTTTTGGCTCTATCGCTATCCCAATAACCGGTTCAGGAAAGTCCATGCTTTCCAGGACCACAAAGTCGCCACTTTCACACAGGGTGTCGCCTGTCGTTGTAAACTTGAGACCGACAATTGCGCCAATGTCCCCAGCTTCAATCTCCTGAACTTCCTCCCGCTTGTTGGCATGGAGTTTCAGAAGCTTGGAAATCTTCTCTTTTTTCCGCTTAACCGGATTAAAGATTTTGTCACCGAGTTTTAGCACACCTGAATAAACCCTGATGAACGCCAGGTTCTCAACGAACGAGTCACTCATCAGCTTAAAAACAAGTCCGCAGAAACGTCCGCTGGCCACTGTTTTTATCTCTACCTGCTCTCCGTTTTTATCAAGCCCCTCAACCATCGGGATATCAGCCGGCGAAGGCAAAAAACGGATCACGCTGTCAAGCAGCGGCTGCACGCCTTTATTTTTAAAGGCGCTCCCACACAGAACCGGAACAATCTCCAATGCAAGTGTGGCCTTTCTCAGAGCACGGTAGATCTCGTCAACCGAGACCGGTTTATCATCAAGATAGTTTTCCATGACAGCCTCATCGAAGTCGGCCAACTTCTCGAGGATTGCCATTCGTGCGGCCGTGAACTCTTCTTTGTGTTCTACAGGAATCGGTGACCTCACGACTTCCTGTCCAAGAGACTGCTCATCAAACGTGAGCATTGTCTCCTCTACCAGGTCTATAACCCCGGTAAATCCTGCTTCACTTCCAACCGGCAACTGGAGAGGCAGTGGATTCGCCCCAAGCCGATTTTCTATCATCCGTACTACGCGCTTAAAATCAGCCCCAACACGGTCCATCTTGTTAACAAAGGCTAATCGCGGGATTGAATACCTGTCAGCCTGTCTCCAGACCGTTTCTGACTGGGGTTCAACCCCTCCCACTGCGCAAAAGACAGCGACAACGCCGTCCAGCACCCTCAAGCAGCGCTCCACCTCGACGGTGAAATCGACATGCCCGGGGGTATCAATTATGTTTATCTTATGGTCATCCCAGGTGCAGGTTGTTGCAGCCGAGGTGATCGTGATGCCCCGCTCCTGCTCCTGCTCCATCCAGTCCATGACAGCGTTACCGTCATGAACCTCGCCGATCTTGTATGAACGGCCTGTATAATAAAGTATCCGTTCCGTTGTTGTTGTCTTGCCTGCGTCAATATGGGCCATAATGCCTATATTACGCACGCTTGACAGTTCATTCCGGGCTGACATCAACAATCCTCAATCGCTTAATTATGCTGACCCCAGCTCCTATCTTTTATACGCCCCTGTTCTACCAGCGATAGTGCGCAAAAGCCTTGTTTGCCTCTGCCATGCGATGGGTGTCATCGCGTTTTTTGACTGCAGCTCCACGCTTATTGTAGGCATCGAGCAGTTCCGCTGCCAGTTTTTCGGACATTGATCTGCCGGAACGGCCCTGAGCAAATCCAATTATCCATCGTATCGCCAACGCATTCCTGCGTGTCTGGCGAACCTCCATCGGCACCTGATAGGTCGCGCCACCCACACGCCTGGATTTAACTTCAACACGAGGTCGAACTTTATCCATCGCCTCTTCAAACACCGTCAGCGGCTCTTCCTCAGGCAACTTGGTCGCAATGATGTCCATTGCATCATAAAAAATCCGCCTGGCGACACTCTTTTTTCCTCGCTCCATCAAACCGTTGGTGAACTTGGACACGAGCACACTTTGAAAGCGAGCATCTGGCTCAGTTGGTCGTTTTTCTGCTGTCTTTTCTACGTGACATTTATTTTCTCTCCTGTCTGAGCCATTATTAGGACGGTCGCTTGGCACCGTACTTCGAGCGACCTTGACGTCGATCTGAAACACCGAGGGTGTCGAGCGTACCGCGAATAATATGATATCGCACACCCGGGAGATCTTTTACCCTGCCGCCACGGATCATAACAACTGAGTGCTCCTGCAGATTATGACCAATACCTGGAATATATGAAGTAACTTCAATACCATTTGTCAACCTGACCCTTGCAACCTTCCGCAACGCAGAGTTCGGCTTTTTCGGTGTCGTTGTATATACTCGCACACACACGCCCCTCTTCTGAGGTGAACCTTTCAAGGCCGGCGTATTTGTCTTTTTGACTATTTTTTTCCTACCCTGGCGAACCAGTTGGTTAATAGTTGGCATTGCCTAGACTTCTCCTGTTCAATTAATCTTTTGTAATCACACCGATTCAAGACAAAACAATCTCATTTGCTCCGGCGGAAAAAGACATATTTACATCACTGTTATTTGAGTGTCAAGATTAAAAAACATTAAGCATGTTTTTTATTCCATACCAGTCCTTTCTGGCACGCACCGTTCGCTTCATCATTTCCGGCACCACCTTAATGAACCCTATTCCCCTTAAGCCAGTACCGGCAGAGATAAGTCGTCCCATAATGACATTCTCTTTCAAGACCGGCCAGTTCATCCACCTTTCCTGCCATGGCAGCATTGGTCAGCACCTTGGTGGTCTCCTGGAAGGACGCGGCCGAAATAAAGCTTTCCGTAGACAGGGACGCCTTGGTCACGCCAAGGAGCAATGGTTCAGCAACTGGAGGCGCTTTGCCCTCTGCAAAGAGGCGATCACGCTCATCTTCAAACGACCACCACTCGATCTGCTCTCCGATCATGAATTTGGAGTCTCCGGAAACGGTAATCATGACACGACGCATCATCTGACGAACAATTACTTCGATATGTTTGTCGTTAATCTTTACACCCTGTAGACGATAGACCTCCTGGATTTCATTGACCAGAAATTTCGCCAGTTCCTTGACCCCAAGCACTCGGAGAATATCATTAGGAATAATCGTTCCTTCCATCAACCGCTCACCAGCCTGCACATAATCTCCCTCATGGACGATGATATGTTTGGACTTCGGCACCAGATACTCCTGGGCTTCTCCATACTCGGGAGTAACGACGACACGCCGCTTGCCTTTGAGTTCCTTTCCGAAGCTGACACGACCGTCAATCTCAGAAATAGTAGCCGGCTCCTTTGGCTTTCGTACTTCAAAAAGCTCGGCAACTCGCGGCAAACCACCGGTAATATCCTTGGTCTTTGAGGTCTCCCGCGGTATCTTTCCGACGATTGTTCCCGGCTTGATAACCGCGCCTTCCTCAACGGAAATGATAGAACCAACCGGCAGACTGTAGCGGGCTGCGATTTCAGAGTCTGGAAGCTTCAGGGTTTTTCGGCCGCCCTCGTCCTTAACAGAGACTCGAGGATTCAGCTGCGCACCGCCGGCCGAATGAATAATAACCTTTGACGATTTACCGGTCACGGCGTCAACCTTTTCCTGCATGGTGATGCCTTCCAGAATGTCGCCATACTTGATGACACCCCCAACTTCGGCGACGATTGGAATGGTGTAGGCATCCCAGTCAGCGAGAATCGTGCCCGGTGCCACCTCACCGCCTTCCTTAACCAGGATCTGGGCACCGTAATTGACTTTGAAACGCTCGCGCTCCCTGCCAAGTTCATCCAGGACGACAATCTCGGCATTACGGTTCATGACAATCTTGATTCCTTCTGCGTTTTCAACAAAATGCAGATTTTTAAATCCGATTGTTCCTCCGCGCTGGGTTATGAGCTCAGCCTGTTCAACCGACCTGCTGGCGGTACCACCAATGTGGAAGGTACGCATGGTCAGCTGGGTCCCGGGTTCACCGATTGACTGCGCGGCAATAACACCAATGGCCTCGCCGATATTTACCATGTGTCCGCGCCCGAGGTCGCGGCCGTAGCAGGAAGCACAGACACCTCTCTTGGATCGGCAGGTCAAAACTGACCTGATCGTGACCCGATCAATACCAGCCGCTTCAATTTTCTCAACAGTTGTCTCGGTAATTTCTTTACCCGCCGGAACGATTATCTCATCACTGAACGGATCTTTGACATCCTCAAGAGTGACTCGTCCGAGAATCCTGTCGCCAATTGGCACAATGATCTCTCCACCATCAATCAGTGGCTCAGCGATGATCCCGTCTAGTGTCCGGCAATCGGTCTCAACGATCGTTGACTCCTGGGCAACATCAACAAGACGCCTGGTGAGGTAGCCGGAGTTGGCAGTCTTCAGCGCTGTATCTGCAAGACCCTTGCGGGCACCGTGAGTTGAAATAAAATACTCAAGTACTCCAAGACCTTCACGAAAATTGGCCTTGATCGGCGTTTCAATAATCTCACCGGACGGTTTGGCCATCAGACCGCGCATTCCAGCCAACTGCCTGATCTGGTCGCGAGAGCCCCTCGCCCCTGAGTCAGCCATAATGAAAATTGAGTTAAAACTTGGAGATTCAATGAGATTATTGTCTTTATCTCGGACATAATCCACCTTGATCTCATCCATCATTTCGTTGGCAACATCCTCGGTAACCTTGGACCAGATATCAACGATCTTATTGTACTTTTCACCCGAGGTAATCAGACCGTCAGAATACTGCTGTTCGACGTCAAAAACTTCTTTTTCGGCCTTTTCCACAAAGTCTTCCTTGGACAGCGGAATTTTCATATCGTTGATACAGATTGAGATTCCCGCCCTTGTGGCGTATTCATAGCCGGTGTCCTTGAGGCGATCGGCCAGGATAACGGTATCTTTTGTGCCGGCATGCCGATAGGTATAGTCAATCAGCTTAGCCAGAGCTTTTTTACTCAGCACCTTGTTTATTTCTGCAAACGGTACTGACTTTGGCAGTAATTCTCCGAGAACCAGCCGGCCCATTGTTGTTTCGACAAGCGAGCCATCCATGCGGACCTTCACCTTTGCCTGCAGGTCGACCGCACCATGATCATATGCTATCCGCGCTTCATCAACATTTGAGAAGACACGGCCTTCGCCATTGACGTTGATACGTTCGCGGGTCATATAGTAGAGACCAAGGACAATATCCTGGGATGGGATAATAATCGGTTCACCATTCGCAGGTGACAGGATATTATTGGTGGACATCATCAGCACACGTGCTTCAACCTGCGCTTCCACTGAGAGCGGTACATGAACCGCCATCTGGTCACCGTCAAAGTCAGCGTTAAAGGCCAGCACATACGAGCGGGTGAAGCTGGATAGCCTTGCCTTCGATCAGCACCGCCTCAAAGGCCTGCATACCAAGACGGTGAAGGGTCGGTGCCCGGTTGAGAATAACAGGATATTCGGTGACAACTTCCTCGAGAACATCCCAGACCTCCTTAACACCTTTTTCAACCATTTTTCTGGCGCTCTTGATGGTCGTCACAAATCCACGGCGTTCAAGTTTGTTGTAAATAAATGGCTTAAACAGCTCAAGAGCCATTTTTTTCGGAATTCCACACTGATGGAGACCGTAGATGTCGGTCCTACAACAATAACTGAACGACCGGAATAATCGACACGCTTACCAAGCAGATTCTGACGAAAACGTCCCTGTTTTCCTTTCAGCATATCTGCCAGCGATTTCAGCGGACGCTTATTAGCACCGGTAATGACCCTGCCTCGTCGGCCGTTATCAAACAAGAACGTCAACGGCTTCCTGCAGCATACGTTTTTCATTTCGAATGATGATATCCGGGGCATCAAGCTCAAGGAGCCTCTTCAAGCGGTTATTACGGTTGATGACCCGGCGGTAGAGATCATTGAGATCAGAGGTGGCAAAACGACCACCTTCAAGCGGAACAAGCGGTCGCAAATCCGGCGGCAAAACGGGAATCACTTCCAGCACCATCCACTCAGGCTTATTGCCGGAATCTAGAAACGCCTCGATGACGTGAAGCCGCTTACCAAGTTTCAGCCGTTTGGTCTGGGAGCCGGTGGAGAGCATCTCATCCCTGAGTTCTTTTGACAGCTCTGCCAGATTCTGGCCACCAAGCAGTTCTCGAATGGCCTCGGCGCCGATGCCAACCTTGAACTGACCGGGATACTCTTCACGCGCCTGACGGTATTTTTCTTCAGTCAGCAGCGTACGCACGCGGTACAGCCTCCACTTCAGATTCAACGACAGCATATTGCTCAAAGTAGAGAATTTTCTCCAGCTGTTTCAAGGTCATATCAAGAACCGCACCAATCTTGCTGGGCAGACTTTTCAAAAACCAGATATGGGCAACCGGCGCGGCCAGTTTTATATGGCCAAGCCGCTCCCGGCGAACTTTTGACTGGATAACCTCAACACCGCACTTCTCACAGACAACGCCCCGGTGCTTCATGCGTTTATACTTACCGCAGTTACACTCAAAATCTTTAACCGGGCCAAATATCTTGGCACAGAAAAGGCCATCCCTTTCCGGCTTAAACGTTCTGTAGTTTATGGTCTCGGGCTTTTTCACCTCACCATGGGACCAGTCCATGATCTTTTCAGGCGATGCCAAAGATATTTTTACCGCTTTAAATCTGGCAGGAGTCTTCGGTTTTTGAAAAAAATTGAATAACTCTTCCACGTAATCACCTCTCCTTCAAGTTGTTGGTTACCCGGATTTTTGGTATCTACCGGGTTTTGAAGAGATATATTTAAAAACTCACTGACACAGCAACTCATGTGCCCGAAGTCCTCTTATTCCTCAATCAGCTCCATATTCAGACACAGTCCCTGCAGTTCTTTCACCAAGACATGGAAAGATTCCGGCAAGCCGGTAGTCAGGAAATTATCGCCTTTTACAATACGCTCATACATGGAGGTACGTCCTTCCACATCATCCGACTTTGCTGTCAGAAATTCCTTCAGGGTATAAGCTGCACCATATGCTTCCATTGCCCACACCTCCATCTCGCCAAGTCTCTGTCCGCCAAACTGGGCCTTACCGCCAAGAGGCTGCTGGGTAACCAGTGAATAGGGCCCGGTGGAACGGGCATGAATCTTGTTATCGACAAGATGATGCAGTTTCAGCATATACATGACACCAACGGTCACCTTGTTTGCAAATGGTTCTCCGGTGAGGCCATCATAAAGCTGGGCCTGACCGACCTCGTCCATACCGGCCTCAACCAGCAGGTTGCGGATCTGATCTTCACGGGCACCGTCAAAAACAGGGGTGGCCATGTGCAGACCGGCCTTATGCTCCCGTGCCCACTCGATGAGCTGCTTCATCAGATTCGGCCCTCAAGTGATCGCTTTACACTCCGACTTGGAATAAATCTTTTTGAGTTTTTCCTTTATGAGATCCACCGCGTGCTCCTGGGCCATGGTTTCAAGCTGCTCTCCGAGTCTTCTGGCTGCATAGCCAAGGTGAACTTCCAGTACCTGGCCGACATTCATACGAGACGGTACACCAAGCGGGTTTAAAACAATATCCACAGTTCGGCCGTCGGCAAAATAGGGCATATCCTCTTCAGGCAGAAGACGGGAGACAACACCTTTGTTGCCGTGTCGTCCAGCCATCTTGTCACCAACAGACAATTTGCGTTTGGTGGCAACGTAGACCTTGACCATCTTAACCACGCCCGGGGGCAGGTCGTCTCCTTTCTTCAAGCGCTCGATTATGCCGTCATAGCGTTCAGTTATGAGCTTTGCCTGTCTGTCATAGCGCTCATATATGTCATCGATCTTGTCCATATATTTGGCTCGTTCAGAGAAATCGAGATTGCGCAGATCGTGGAAACCAATCTCAGCAGAAATCTCTTCATCAAACTTCTTTCCGAGCTTAACGAGGATGGTTCCGTCTTTTGCTTTAACATCCTGCTTGACCGTGCGGCCATCAATTACCTTTCCAACTTCACGGCAGACACCCTTTCTCAAGCTGCTAAGTTCATCGAGCTTATCCTGGTTCAAACGCTCAATTTCAACATCTTCGATCATCAGGGACCGTTCATCCTTGTCAACACCTTTACGGGAGAACACCTTTGCATCTATAACAACGCCTTCAACCCCGGGCGGAACCCGCAGTGAAGAATCTTTGACGTCCTGTGCCTTTTCTCCGAAAATAGCCCGCAGCAGTTTTTCCTCAGGAGAGAGAACGGTCTCACCTTTTGGCGTAACTTTTCCAACCAGGGTGTCGCCCGCCTTAACCTCTGCACCAATCCGGACAATGCCGGACTCATCCAGATTTCGCAGGGTCTCTTCGCTGACATTGGGGATGTCTCGGGTGATCTCCTCTTTGCCGAGCTTGGTATCGCGGGCCATGGTCTCGAATACTTCTATGTGCAGCGAGGTAAAAGTATCTTCCTTCAGGAGCCTCTCGTTTACAAGGATTGAATCCTCAAAGTTAAATCCGCGCCACGGCATGAAAGCAATCGTCACGTTTTTTCCAAGTGCAAGTTCACCATTATCACAGGAAGAACCATCGGCAAGCACCGTGCCTTCCTTCACCCGGACACCGGGCTTGACCAGCGGCTTCTGGTTGAAGCAGGTGTTCTGGTTGGATTTCTTGTATTTTTCCAACCGGTATACCGCGACACCGGTCTCATGACCATCGACTCCCGGCTTGTCATAACGCACGACAATACGATTGGCATCAACCTCTTCAACGATACCGTCACCTCCGGACAACAGGCATGCTCCGGAATCCCTGGCGACATATCGTTCCATGCCGGTACCGACAAGAGGAGCGGCTGTTATCATCAGCGGTACCGCCTGACGCTGCATGTTCGATCCCATCAGGGCACGGTTGGCATCATCATTTTCCAGAAATGGAATCAAGGATGCAGCAACACTGACGAGCTGGTTCGGGGCGATATCCATATAGGTTACATTATCTGCCAGTGGTCGTGATAACCTCACCATCTTCCCGAACGATTAACGAATCGGGAATAATACGTGTTTTCATTGTCGAGCGGCACCAGCGCAGGGGCGATATAATTGTTCTGCTCCTGAAGCGCACTCAAATAATCTATTTTGTCATCGTAAACAATCCGATCCTTAACCTGACGATACGGTGTTTCTATAAAGCCATAGGGATTTACCCGGGCGTAGGTCGCCAGAGAAACAATCAGACCGATATTCGGTCCCTCAGGAGTTTCAACCGGACAAATCCGTCCATAATGTGTCGGATGAACGTCACGCACCTCAAAACCGGCACGCTCACGAGACAGACCGCCAGGTCCGAGAGCACTGAGACGTCGTTTATGGGTCACCTCAGACAACGGGTTGGTCTGATCCATAAACTGTGACAGCTGACTGGTACCGAAAAATTCTTTAATGGCAGCCGAGATCGGTTTCGGGTTGACCAGATCATGGGGCATCAGGGTCTCAACATCCTGCAGGGTCATTCGTTCCTTGATGGCCCGCTCCATTCGAACAAGCCCCATTCGGTATTGATTTTCAACCAGCTCGCCGACGGTACGAACACGTCGATTACCGAGATGATCAATATCGTCAACAGCTCCCTGGCTGTCCTTTAAGCGCACGAGAAACTTGACGGCCTCGACGATATCCTCGCGAGTGAGCGCACGCTGAGCTGATATCGATATCGAGTTTTAACTTGGCGTTAATCTTATATCTGCCGACCTCAGAGAGATCGTAGAGCTCTGGATTGAAAAAGAGATTCTCAAAAAATGCCTTCTGCAACTTCAACTGTTGGAGGACTCGAGGGACGCAAGTCTGCGATAAATTTCAAGCAGCGCGTCCTCCGTGGAAATCACCTTGTCGAGGGCAAGTGTCTTGCGGAATGATTCAGAATAATTAACACCATCAATAGCGAGTACTCTAAATTCATTAATTCCGGCACCATCAAGGGTTTCAAGAATGGACTCATTCAGCTCTGTGTTATGCATCACAAGAGGCTGATCTGCCTCCGGGCCGGCAATATCTTCAGCAATCACCTTGCCGAGCAGGACCTCTTCGGAAATCTGCAGAGACTCAATTTCCGCCTCTTCAATCCTGCGGCAAAGCGCCTTTGATATTTTTCGTCCTTTTTTCCCGAGGAGACTGCCATCCTTGGGATTAATCAGATCAAATTCCAGTCGGTGACCAAGCGCAGTTTCCTCGCTGAAATTAGTATAGTATTTCCCTTTTCTTTTCTGACAGTGTTGATGGGATAAAATTTTGCCAGCAACTCTTCGGCATTATACCCCAAGGGCTTTGAGCAGTGTTGTTACAGGAAATTTTCTGCCGTCTGTCGATACGAACATGAAGGATATCCTTGATATCAAATTCAAGATCAATCCATGAACCGCGAACCGGGATTATCCTTGCTGAATAAAGCAGTTTGCCGCTGGAGTGACTCTTACCCTGATCGTGGGTATAAAAAAGTCCAGGCGAACGCTGAAGCTGAGAGACAATGACACGCTCAGTACCGTTGATAACAAAAACACCATCGCCGGTCATCAAGGGAAGTGAGCCAAAAAAGACCTCCTGCTCCTTTATATCCCGAATCGACTGAACACCTGTCTCTTCGTCAACATCAAAGGTTATCAGCCGAACGACTATTTTTAGCGGAATATCATAGGTCATACCGCGCTGCTGGCATTCTTGAACGGTATATTTCGGTTCACCAAATTTATATCGAACGAACTCCAGTGAGCATAAGCCGTTGAAGTCGTTAATAGGGAATATATCTTCAAGGATTGCCTGCAGATCCGAAATCTTCTCGACTGTCGGGTTCACGATCAATCTGTAGAAAGCTTTCGTATGATTTCCTCTGCATGGAAATCAAATGAGGTGGTTCCAGAATACTTGCTACACTGGCAAATTGCTTTCTGACTCTTTCCATAATTGTCCTCAAGATTGTCTAAAGACAGTGATTTTGCGGTTAATCTTTCTCACCAGAGCTACTCTCTGACTCTGGCGTTACCGGATGATCTAATAGATCAGTTTAAGTACGAAAATGAGAAATGGAATGTTTCTGCTGATATCGTCTGTCACGGGCATAATAACAAGGGGCGATGACTGGTATAACAGGAAAGCATTCGATCCATCGAATGAGAATTTTCATTCCCTTGTTGCTTTCTGCCCAGTTCTACCCAACAAGCGAAAAACCATAACCACTTGTTTTAAAAGAGTATTCCCAACAAATAAATTCGAACCTCTGGAAACACGACACGCCACGCACCAAAGTGCGTAGCGTGTTTAATTCCCTGTGGTGCCCACTATCAAAGAGCACCATGTCGGCGTCGTTACTATTTTACTTCAACAGTACCGCCGACAGCTTCAACTTTAGCTTTGATTTCTTCAGCTTCTTCTTTGGTAACACCTTCCTTCAGTGGCTGGGGTGCACCCTCAACAAGTTCTTTTGCTTCCTTGAGACCAAGGCTTGTGATTGCACGAACTTCCTTGATAACCTTGATCTTCTGGTCACCGGCGCCAGCAAGAATTACGTCAAACTCTGTCTGCTCCTCAGCAGGGGCAGCATCTGCTCCGGCAGCACCGGCTGCAGCAACAGCAACAGGTGCTGCGGCAGAAACACCGAATTTTTCTTCAAGCTCTTTGATCAGATCAGCAAGCTCAAGAACACTCATATTCGAAATAAACTCAATTACGTCGTCTTTTGTAACAGCCATTTTTTTCCTCTTTTATCTTATAACGATTGTAAAATAATCAGTGAAAGAACAGTGGACAGGATGTCTACGCCTGCTCTTTCTGATCCTTAATTGCCTGCAAACCATAAAGAAATGTCCGTGGGACTCCAGAGAGAACACGAACAAGAGCTGTGGGCACGCCATTCATCACTGACAGCAGCTGACCAAGAAGCACCTCTTTGGTCGGCAGTTTCGACAATGCGAGAATATTGTCAACAGTGATTTTCTCTCCCTCAAGAACAGCAGACCGCAACTCAAACTTCTTATGATCTTCGGCAAATTTAGCCAGAACTTTGGCTGGCATAACCGGATCATCATAGGCCATGACAATGGCTGTCGTACCCGAGAAGTCTTCAGCTAAAGACTCACAGGCGGTGTCGGCAACTGCTCTTTTCAGAAGAGTATTTTTGGCAATGCGGATCTCAGTGTCACAGCCACGAAGTTCTTTCCTGACTTTTTCCAGCTCTGAGACCTTTAATCCACAATAGTCTGCAACGACAGAAAACTTCGCGCGGTTGAACATTTCGTTCAATTCAGCGACTATTGCTGATTTTTCATCACGATTCAAATTACCCTCCTACCACTTGTTAAGATTAACACGATTTCGAAACAGCAGTTACAAAATGACTGGGTTAAAAATACAATAAAACTACCACTCAACTTGGGTCTCGGCAGGTCAGCCCGGAGGCTCATTAAACTGTCGTGCCTGCTGTCTTCGACTTGAAGCTGTTCACTAAAACGAACAGCTCCTCTACAGCTACCAAATACTATTCTATTTAACACGGGTTCTGAGATCAAGCGTATCAACCTTGAACCCTGGGCCCATTGTTGATGATACGGAAACAGATCTCAGATAGATGCCCTTGCTGGTTGACGGCTTGAGCTGAATGCAGTTTTTCGATAAAGGCCATGGCGTTCTCACTGAATCTTTTCTGCACCAAAAGAAACTTTACCGATTCCAGCATGAACAATACCTGCTTTATCAACCCGGAAATCTACCTTTCCGCCTTTGATTTCTTTAATGACATTGGCAAGATCAAAGGTAACGGTACCGAGTTTTGCATTAGGCATCAGATTCCGTGGTCCGAGAATTCTGCCGAGCTTGCCAACGGTACCCATCATATCAGGGGTGGCAACGGTTTTGTCAAATTCAAGCCAGCCGCCCTGGATTTTCTCAACCAGTTCGTCAGATCCAACGTAGTCAGCACCGGCTTCTGTCGCCTCTGCTTCTTTTGGTCCTTTGGCAAAAACCAGAACTCGGGTTGTTTTCCCGGTACCATGCGGCAGAACAACAGAAGAACGAACCATCTGATCTGCGTGCCGTGGATCAACACCAAGCTTTACGGCAATATCCACCGTCTCATCAAATTTGGCATAGGACGACTCAACCATCGCCTTGACAGCCTCATCAATGGTCCGTACGGCTGATTTGTCAATATCCTTTATTTTATTTCTGTAATTTTTTCCATGCTTCGGCATGACAGCCTCCTACTGCACGTGTCTCGATTCATCCCGAGCAGCGTACGTAGTAAATGTTAATAATACTAATCTACAATAGTGATACCTGCACTGCGTGCAGTACCCTCTACAATACGCATTGCACCTTCGATGTCATACGCGTTCAGGTCAGGCATCTTGATTTCGGCAATTTCACGGACCTTGTCCCTGCTCAGCTCGGCCACACGTTCACGCTTGGGGTTTCCGGAGCCTTTGGAAACATTTGCCGCCTTGAGCAGCAGTACAGATGCAGGAGGAGTCTTGGTGATATAACTGAACGACCGATCCTGATAAACGGTGATGACAACAGGAACAATGGTATCTCCCATTGACTGGGTTTTGGCATTAAAAGCCTTGCAGAATTCCATGATGTTGACGCCGTGCTGTCCAAGCGCCGGACCGACCGGAGGCGATGGATTTGCTTTGCCAGCAGGAATCTGAAGCTTGATGTATGCCATTACTTTCTTGGCCATTTTTCTACTCCAACAATTGTGATATTCTCACAGAGAATGTAACAGGGAAATCCAGAACAGAGACTTCCGATATTTTTATCAGGTATTTGATACCTGGACAAATTCCAGTTCTACAGGTGTTTCTCGACCAAAAATCGAAACCATAACCCTGACCCTTCCTTTTTCAGGAAAAACCTCATCAACAACACCCTGAAAGTTGGCAAAAGGACCGTCAATGACCCTGACCACTTCTCCAATGTCAAAAACGACCTTTGGTCTCGGCCGTTCAGATCCGTCCTGAATTCTACCGATAATTTTCCCGGCATCCTCATCAGAAAGCGGTACCGGATTGCGGTCATCGCCAACAAAACCGACGACACGGGGCATATCCCGATGGATCGTATGCCAGGTGGTATCATTGAGTTCCATGCTGACAAGCATATAGCCCGGGAAAAAACGTCTTGAAGATGTTTTCCGGGAACCTTTTATCATCTCCACGACCTGCTCGGTGGGAACAAGAATCTCTCCAAAAAGTTCTTCCAGACCCTCTTTTACGATGCGCTCTTCAAGCGTTGCCTTTACTCGTTCTTCAAAGCCGGAATGAACTTGCAGTATGTACCATTGTCTTGCCATGTATATGCCGTTTTTTCAAATGAGTACAGGAAAACGACTCCAGCAGGAAACCCCCTGCTGCAATCTTGGTTGTATTTATTTTTAAATACATAATTAATGCAAAATCGTTGAAACCAGCTTTCCCAAAAGCACATCGACTGTACCAAGGTATGCAGAGACAATTATTGCCAACAATATAACCATGCCGGTGAGCCCGAGGGTAACTTTTTTATCCGGCCAGACAATTTTAGAAAACTCCGCCTGGACCTCACCTACAAATTTCTTAATTTGACCGGGCGAAAATGGAGATGGCTGCGATACCTTAACATCTCCACTGACTTTCTTTTCTTTTGCTTTACCAGCCATCCTACCACCACGTGTTAAATAATTTTGCCCAGCAATTTCTTTGCATCTGGCAGGCCAGGAGGGATTCGAACCCCCAGCCCCCGGATTTGGAGTCCGGTGCTCTACCAATTAGAGCTACTGGCCTGCGCAGTTACCTACTTTGTTTCTTTATGCGGAGTATGTACCCTGCAAAACGGACAATATTTCTTCAACTCGAGCTTGCCGGGGTATTTTTCTTGTTTTTCGTCGTCGTGTAGTTACGATGCTTGCACATCCCGACATGCAAGCGTAATTATATCTCTCATATCATTACGTATCCTACTGCAGCAAAAAAATTACCCCGCTCCTCAAAGGAACAGGGTAATCCTGTTCTGTATTTTCGGACTATTACGAAACTATTTCGCTGATAACACCGGCACCAACAGTACGACCACCTTCACGGATTGCAAAGCGAAGACCTTCTTCCATCGCGATCGGGGTGATCAACTCGCCTCTACTGATATATTGTCACCAGGCATTACCATCTCTACACCTTCTCAAGCGTTACCACTCCGGTCACATCTGTTGTCCGGAAATAAAACTGCGGACGATAGCCGTTGAAAAACGGGGTATGACGACCACCCTCTTCCTTGGTCAGAATGTAGGCCTCGGCCTTGAACTTCTTGTGCGGCGTGATGGAACCCGGCAGCTGCCAGAACCTGACCACGCACAATCTCCTCACGCTTGATGCCGCGAAGCAGGGCACCAATGTTATCACCGGCCTGACCCTCGTCAAGAAGCTTGCGGAACATCTCAACACCGGTACAGGTCGTCTTCTCGGTCTCACGAATACCAACAATCTCAATCTCATCACCAACATGGACAATACCACGCTCAACACGACCGGTCGCAACCGTACCACGACCGGAGATGGAAAATACATCCTCAACCGGCATCAGAAATGGCTTGTCAATATCACGCTCTGGTTCCGGAATGTAGGTGTCAACTGCTTCCATCAGATCCCAGATACACTTGGCCTTCTCTTCGTCTTCAGGATTCTCAAGTGCCTTCAGGGCAGAACCCTGAATGATCGGAATATCATCACCGGGAAATTCATACTTGTCAAGCAAGCTCACGAAGCTCCATCTCAACCAGCTCGATCAGTTCTTCATCATCAACCATGTCGCATTTGTTCAAAAACACTACCATGGCCGGAACACCAACCTGACGGGCAAGAAGGATATGCTCACGGGTCTGCGGCATCGGACCGTCAGTCGGCACCAACAACAAGAATCGCACCGTCCATCTGGGCTGCACCGGTGATCATGTTCTTGATATAGTCAGCATGACCGGGACAGTCGACATGGGCGTAATGACGATTGACTGTCTCATACTCGACATGAGCGGTTGCAATGGTGATTCCACGCTCTTTCTCTTCAGGCGCCTTGTCAATCTCACTGAAATCAGTAAATTTGGCCTGACCCTTTGTCGAAAGCACTCGCGTAATTGCTGCTGTCAAGGTTGTCTTGCCATGATCAATGTGACCAATGGTTCCTACATTGACATGCGGCTTTGTCCGCTCAAATTTTTCCTTTGCCATTTTCCTGTCTCCTCAGGCCAAGTTGAACATTGCTCAGTCGAATCATTCACTTCGACTGATCCCTGGAGCCCACGACCGGACTTGAACCGGTGACTTCTTCCTTACCAAGGAGGTGCTCTACCACTGAGCTACGTGGGCACAGTACTGTGACTATACAAACGTCCCATACTACTCTATGGAGCGGGAAACGAGACTCGAACCCGCAACCCTCAGCTTGGAAGGCTGATGCTCTACCAATTGAGCTATTCCCGCTCAGACAAACAATTGACCTACATGCAGAATGACAGATGGTGGAGGGGGGAGGATTCGAACCTCCGAAGGCTCCGCCGACAGATTTACAGTCTGTTCCCTTTGACCGCTCGGGAACCCCTCCACATACATCAGACTCTAGAATAGGCCGAAATCACTTTAGTTATCTTACTAATACCTGTTGTCAAGTATTCGTTTTTTGGAGCTGGCGATGGGACTTGAACCCGCAACCTGCTGATTACAAATCAGCTGCTCTGCCAATTGAGCTACGCCAGCTTACAAAGCTGTTTAATATACTCGCTTCGAAAAATTTAAATCAATATTTTTTTTTTACCCATCTTCGTTTTATGATCATCAAATAATGAGCCGATGGCTCAGCACTAAGCATTAACACATAAAAAACCCGGCTACGCACAAAGCCACCGGGTTTTTTATTTTAAACTACCAGGAAATCGTATTAATTAACTTTCTTCAATCAACGGTTTTCCAACATAGACACTCTCTCGATACTTTCAAATGCCATTGCAAATGTACTGTATAGCAATATGGGCAAACTTGGTATACGGCATATACAGGAACAGCATCATGACGGAAACCAGATGCAGAAAATAAACAACATAGCCAAGTAGTCGGCACACCAATAAGCCGAAATAGTTCTGCACCCAGACCGGTTACGCCAACCCCCATAATCATCCAGATCAGAAACCAGTCATAAAAAGTCTTGCTGCGTGCACCTTCAGCTCTCCATTTTGTCCTGATTGCCCCACAGGATACCCAGATGCCGACAAGCAGGGCAATTGCAGCAACGTTGGCGAGAATTTTGAACGGATTCCATAAGGACATTGGACCATGCAGGACGGCAGGAAAATACCAATGACATCCTTGGTCAAAAGCAGACCAGATCGTGACAAAAAACAGAGCCAATAAATGCAAGCATCAACGGCAGATGACCGGTTACTCTGTCTGCATTTGTTTTACATTCCTTAAAGCGTTTATGCTGTAAAATCTCAACAACTGAAGGCCAGAGAAATTCCTTAACGAACTGAACAACTGACGGTCTGATACAGGGCTTCATCCACCCCTGAATTTTCGGCCATATCCTTCCACAGCTTGCAGACACCTTTATAGGCAGCAAAAAGTGCAGCAATACCGACGGAAGGAACCATGAACATGACAATAAAAAAGATGTTTTTGGCAAACCAGGTGAAAATCCCAGTGTGCCAAAAAACTGACCATAGCCATGTAGGGCAAAATGCTTCATTGGTCGGAATATGCATTCCACCGGAAATCAGCCAGAAAATAAAGATAATGACCGCAGGAATACCAATCAAGCATCGGCAGATTCTTTCGCAGAGGACTTGCCAGTTTGGCAAGCCCGGCCGGCCAGCCATAAAAGTTATAGGCATAGGCACGAATCGCACCAAGTACCTCGCCCGGTTTGGCACCGCGTGGACAGTAGGTTGTACAGTCACCGCAGTGGTGACATAAAAACACATCTGGATCAGCTATCAGCTTGTCTTTCATCCCCCATCCAGACCAGAATCATTTCCTTGCGGGGAAATGGTTTGTCATCAGAAGATAGAGGACAGACGTACAGAGCAGGTCGCACACTGATAACACTTTTTCAGTGTGTCACCACCCGCACCCTTCAAATATTTTATAAATTCTAGATCGGGTTGCACGTTCATATTTTTTCCTCCTGTTATCTTATCAATAAAAGCTATTTTTCATTGGCACACTCATGTCTGATATTGAACCGTATCACTTTGATAGTACACGGTTCAACTATGATAAAAAACAGGTTAGAAGCCCTTAAAC
This sequence comes from uncultured delta proteobacterium, assembly GCA_963710015.1. Taxonomy (GTDB): domain Bacteria; phylum Desulfobacterota; class Desulfobulbia; order Desulfobulbales; family Desulfocapsaceae; genus MADRE3. The sequence goes on from CAVPYP010000007.1 coordinate 132,509, forward strand.
GGATTCGGACCCATTTCAACGATTTCCTCAACAAACTCATTAATGATTTGAGGAATCTTGTCGTAATCGGTAGATCGCAACCTGTTCAGTGGCACAACGCTCAGGCTCAAGGCCAAGTGTTGAGAGTGTCTCACCAATATTTTCCATACGCTTATTGGCAATTTCAGAGCCCTTGACAAAATGGCACTGATAGTCATCACCATAGTTGCAGCCGAGCAGCATCGCACCGTCCATACCTGCTGACATGGCATCCTTGATCCAGACCATGTTTACTGAACCAAGACAGCGAACCGGAATAAATCGGACCATGTGGTTGAGGCCGTTACGTTTCATACCGGACATATCAAGCGCCGGATACGCATCATTTTCGCAGACGAAAACAATAATTCTCAGTCTGATCTTCATCTTCATCGGGTACCTCTACTGCTTTGACCATGGAGCCGATCAGATCGATATTGTAATCCGCTGAAACCGATAATACGTTCTGGGACATGCACCCATACAGGTTCCACAGCGACGGCAACGGGTTGGATTCGGCAGCGGTGTACCTTTTTCGTCATCATCAAGCGCACCAAACGGACATTCCTCAGTACAGCGTTTACACTGGGTACAGCGCTGCATGAAGAATTCAGGATAGGTTGCATCACCAGATCGTCGGGTGAACCGAAACACCACGATCAGCAGACTCAAGACACTGGATCGCTTTTAATGCTGGCACCGGTTGCATCATCAATCGTTTCTTCCATGGTTTCTGCTTTCCTCACACCACCACAGGTATAGACACCTGTTCGCCTGGTCTCATATGGAAAACAGATAAAATGGGAATCGGCATAGCCGTCAAAAAGATCAAGATCTGCGAATGCCGGTCCCTGGCGATATGCAAGATTAATGGAATTCTCTTCCTTGGTGGTCGGTACCATACCGGCTGCCAGAACGACCATGTCAACATCCAGGGTCAGGTTTTCACCAAGAAGCGTATCCTCTGCCGTGACCGAAAGTTTACCACCGTTCTCCTCAACCTTTGTAACACTTGCCGTGGTAAGGAAGATGCCGTCGGTCTCCTGTGCACTCTTATAATAAAGTTCCAGACTGCCGGGGGTTCGCATATGCTGGTAAAGCATATAGGCTTTGCCTTCTTCATTGTCCTCACAGACGTATTGTGCCTGCTTCAGTGCAACCATTGAAGTAACAGAGTTACAGTACGGGAAGTCCTTGTCGTGTTCCTTTCCACCTGGGCTCTGGATAAAAGCAACATTTGCAGGAACGTTGCCCGCTTTTGCCATTTCCTCAAACTCGACATTGGTCACAACATTCTTAGTTGATCCGTAGCCAAGATGCTCATACTCTGAGACATCGGCAGGGAACCAGCCGGTAGCGAGAACAACAGCGCCATGAAGCTCTGCAGCCTCATCAATATCGACATAGGGCTTGAGTCCAACATTGGGATCTTCCATCTCACCCTTTTCGATTTTCTCCTGCTCATCAGCGGCGACTTTTGCTGGCGCATCCCATTCAGTTTCACTTCCAGCAGCTTTCATGGATACCCGAAATTCGCCAGGTGAACCGGAGATGCGAGCAACTTCGGTTTCTGTTTTAACGGTAATTTTTTCGTTCGCGGTTACAGCAGCAACCAACATATCAACCGGGTTCTCTTCGAGATCGGTCCATGGCGCTTTCGTCGGAAATGATTTTCTCCATCCGAGAGCCTTGCCGCCGAGGACACTCGATTTTTCGACAAGCGTCACTTCATAGCCGGCAGCAGATGCCTCCTGGGCAGCTGTAAGACCAGCAATTCCGCCACCCATGACAAGAATCCTCCTGCTCAGCGTTTCAAGCTGGTAGGCTTCGGGAAGTTCTGTTTTCTTAGCCCGGGTGCATGCCATGCGCATATAGTCAGAAGCACTCTCCTGGAGAAACGCAGCAGCTTCAGCATGAGGTTCTTCACCTTCTGCAGGTTTCGCTTCCGCCCAGACAACCTGCTCACGCAGATTGGCCCGCACCGTTATTTTATCCTCGCCGAAGTCGAATTCATTTTTCATGACCCGCGGAGAACAGGCACCGACAACAATCGTGTTTACCTCATCATTGGCGATGTCTTTTTCTATCAGGGATCGACCTTCAGTTCCACAGAGACATTCATGAGTTTTGCACTCCATGGACATTTCGCCGGTTACAACTTCAGCAAGCGCTTCCATATCGAGCGCTTCACCGATACCGCAACCTGAGCACAAATAGGCGCAATATTTTTTATCCATCGTTCATTACCTCCTGGAAACCTGAATTGCCTTTAAGGCAGCGGCTGTTGATGATTGAGTGGTTGTAGCGACATCTGCTGCTTTCTTGGCACACCCAGCTCCGATCAGACCTTTACCCAGATCGGAAAGTACGAAACCATTGCTGTCGAGGGTCAACCCGGCAGGTGCCCCGCCTTCAGCCATTTCCGGCTGCATACCGGTTGCCAATACGGCCATATCAACAGTCTGCTGTATCTTGGCGCCGGTTACAGCGTTTTCTGCAATAACGGTAACCTTACCATCTGACTCAACAGTGATATCAGCGACTTTACCTTTAATGAAGGTCGCGTTTTCATCAGCCATCAACTTCTCACGGAATTTTTCATACTTTCCAGGAGTTCGAAGATCGATGTAGAATACATATATTTTCGCCTCAGGATACTGTTCTCTGATGTAGTTCATCTGCTTGAATGTCGCCATGCAGCAGATATAGGAACAGAACTCAAGATGAGTCTCATCGCGGGAGCCGGCACACTGGACAAAAGCGATCGATTCAATCTCTTTATCTGAACCCGGCACAACGATTTTCCCACCGGTCGGCCCGGACGGTGCAGCCATCCGCTCAACCATCATATTGGTGACAATGGCCTTGGATTCGTTGAACTTGAGATTATCTATCTTGGCAGCATCATAAGGCGTCCAGCCTGTTGCCCAGATAATTGAGGCGACATTGAGGGTAACCTTCTCACTCTGCATTTCAAGATCTACAGCGTTATACTTGCAGGCATCCTTCACCGCTGCGGCACCATCTGCAGAAAGGGCATCCTTGGCGATAACATATCGTCTCGGAAATGCCATCTCATGCGGCAGGTACGCGGCTTTGCACTTATTCATGCCAAAGTTAAACGGGTTGTCGATTTCATCCGGACAGGCAGCGGTACAATCGCCACAGCCGGTACAGTTGCTGTTTACATAGCGCGGGGCAATCTCCAGCGTAACATCGTAGTTACCTGGGCCGCCGCTGATCGATTCGACCGTTGCCATCGTATAGGTGCGAATTTTACGATTATCCCGAATTCTGCGGAAATTTATCTCCAAACCACAACTCGGCGGGCACATCTTCGGAAAGTACTCGTTCAGCTGTGCGACCCGACCGCCAAAATAGGGGTTCTTGTCGATGAGAAAAACATCATTTCCGACTTCGGCGGCTTCAAGTGCTGAGGTCAGCCCACTGATTCCTCCGCCTACGACCAAAATTGCACCGGAGGTGCCTTGCTCGTCAGTCATACCTTTCCTCCATTATTACTCTTAAATATATTGGACTTTTGATACCTTCCCTGATGATCCAACCGTGGGATATCCAGATACCAATTATGAATAAACCAAAGAAATTTTTAACTTTCTCATTCGGGAAAAGCGGCAAGAGATCTTACAGCTTTTCCCGAACAAAACAGTCATGCTACCATAGAAAAAATCTCCAGGGGCAGAACGCCCCTGGAGATTTTATGACATCACTATCGAACTGTCATCTAGAGATTAGAGCCAGGGCTCGGTCTCGATAATGTTCACACACTCAACCTTCTCACACGCCCATTCCTTGCTTTCAGGATCAAAGGTGGAGTTGACGAAACACTTCCAGTTATCGTCATCACAGGTTGGGAAATCTGAACGATAATAGAAACCCGGATAACGGGATTCTTTACGGAACTCGATGTGACGGATGTGAGCCTCTACACACCAGATACGATGGTAGTTCTCCCAGCAGCGGAGCAGCTCATGGAGGTCACCGGCAGCCATTTTCTCAGAATCTTCGCGGAGCAGTCTGAGAAGATCGAGACAGATGTTCAGAAGTTTACCAGAGGTCATATAGTAGGTTGCAACACCACCACCATACTCATCGGTAGCCTTCATCAGACGCATCATCAGACCTGCAGGCTTACAGTAATTCGGGTTAACATCTGCAGCAGTTGATGCACCAACAAATTCCTGGTAGCGCCTGACCGGAGCATAAATCTCGTCAGCAATTTCCTGCGCACTCTGCTTCAGCTCAGGTGTAAAGTCGTTGTCGCGGCAGAATTTAACCATCTGCTTGGCACAAATTCGTCCCTCAGCATGAGAACCGGAGGAGAACTTATGACCGGAAGCGCCTACGCCATCACCAGCGGTGAACAGACCGTCAACGGTAGTCATACGGTTATAGCCCCACTTGTACTTGTGAGCACGGGACTCATTGGCTATATCCGGTACCCAGTCTTCTTCCGGTCCAGAGGTCCAGATTCCACAACAACCGGAGTGAGAACCGAGCATGTAAGGCTCTGTCGGCATGATCTCAGAACCCACTTTCTCAGGCTCAACATTCATACCGGCCCAGAGACCAGCCTGGCCGACTGACATATCAAGGAAGTCTTCCCACGCCTCTGACTCGAGATGTTTCCAGAACTTCTTCAGGGCTTTCTCGTCCATTCCAGCTTCTCTACGATCATCAATGAACGCATTCAGAGCAACATCAGTAGCCATGTAAATCGGGCCACGTCCAGCTCTGAGCTCGTTGATCATCAGGTGATTACGCAGACAGGTTGGGGTAACCGGAGAAGCACCGTAAGGCATGAATTTCTCAAGCTCATCTTTAACTGCATCACTGTTTGCATAGAACTCACCAAGACCGTTGGAAACCTTCGCTTTGAAAAGAAGGAACCAGGCGCCAACAGGACCGTAACCATCCTTGAAACGGGCCGGGGTGAAACGATTTTCCATCATGGTCAGGGTCGCACCAACCTGAGCACACATGGTGTAGGTGGATCCAGCATTCCATACCGGGTACCAGGCGCGGCCTTTACCTTCGCCAGTAGAACGTGGGCGGAAGATATTAACGGCACCACCACAGGCGACAACGGCGGTTTTACACTTGATGACGTATACTTTGTTCTCACGGGTGGAGAAACCAGCAGCACCGGCAATCTGGTTCGGCTTGTTCTTGTCAAGCAGGAGCTTAACGATGAAAACACGCTCAAGGATGTTATCTGCACCAAGTGCGGTAGCTGCAGGCTCTGCAACGATACACTTGTAAGACTCACCATTGATCATGATCTGCCATTTACCGGTACGTACAGGGGTTCCACCTTCACGCAGGGTTGGCGCGGGCTTGGCACCGTCAATGTTCTCGCCATCCGCATCTTTTTTCCAGATGGGAAGTCCCCATTCTTCAAACAGCTTAACAGACTCGTCAACGTGACGACCACAATCGTAGATAAGGTCTTCACGAACAACGCCCATCAAGTCATTACGAACCATTTTTACGTAATCTTCAATCGCATTTTCACCGATATAGGTGTTAATTGCTGAGAGTCCCTGAGCAACAGCGCCTGAACGCTCGAGGGATGCCTTGTCTACCAGCAGAATTTTCAGGTCTGCAGGAGCCCACTTCTTGATCTCAAAAGCAGCACCACAGGCTGCCATTCCACCACCGACGATCAGAGCGTCTACTTGCATTTCGACTACTTCTGGATCCACTACGGCTTTCAGCTCACCTTTTGGTTTATTTGGTAATGCCATATTTAAATCTCCTTTATATAAAAGATTTTAGATTTTAATTAATCCAGCTTATTTAGGGGTTGGAAGGTCAGCTTCGAGAAGCAGACATTCATCGTCCAGGCTTGCACCTGTTTCACCTGCATAAGCATTGGCAGCACCCTCAGCCGTAGTACGGACCGGGAACTTGAAACGCTTCATGTTGCCATTACGGAACTTGACAGTCCACATAATAGAATCAGAAGACCTCATTGGATGAACCTGGCCACCCATTGGTACAAAGTCATCATAGCCGCGTACAAAGATTGCACCCTGCGGGCAAATCTTTACGCAGGAGTAACACTCCCAACATGCATCCGGCTCCTGATTGTAAGCAAGCATTGACTCAACGTTCAAGACCATCAGATCGTTGGGACAGATGTACATGCACGCAGTTTTGTCACCACCTTTGCATCCATCACACTTTTCAGGATCTACATAACTTGGCATTAAACTACCTCCTCAGTTTGTTTTAACTGTTGTGGCCCTGAACAGCCAGGGCCCACTTAGACCGTAATAAAATCTTTACTGCAAACGTACATACTCCCAGCCGCCGGCACCCGCATAAGCGCCAACAACTGTTTGATATTACTGCCAATAAAACTGTTGAAATAATTGCGAGAATTCGATTTAAAAAAAATGAACGCTCACTCATTTTTCCAAGAGTTTTCTTATAAAATGTTGCCTGGTAATTGTCAAGGAAAATCAATTGACCAAATGAATTGCTCAACTATACGAATCACGCGCCAGCACCTCTCGGGGCTTTGCTCCGTCAGCAGGCCCGACCACCCCTTCCTTTTCCATCATTTCTATGATTCGGGCGGCACGATTATAACCGATACGCAGCCGTCTCTGGACCATGGAAATGGAAGCCTGACCTGATTCACAGACCACTGCGACCGCTTCGTCATAGCGTTCATCGAAGTCCTCCTCGCTCCCTGAATCGGTTAGATCCCCTTCCTCAACCTGTTCAAGGACGGAGTCATCATAAACGGCCTCACCCTGTTTCTTAAGGAACGCTACCAGCTCTGCAGTTTCCTGTTCAGATATATAGGCCCCGTGTATCCGCTGCAGCGTTGAGGTACCGGGTGGCATGAAGAGCATATCGCCCATGCCCAGCAGATGTTCTGCGCCGGCACCGTCGATGATTGTTCTTGAATCAATCTTGGAAGAAACCTTAAAGGAAATACGGGCTGGAAAATTTGCCTTGATCAACCCGGTCAGGACATCTACCGACGGTCTCTGGGTGGCCAGGATCAGATGCATACCGGCAGCCCGCGCCATCTGGGCCAACCGGGCAATCGCTGCCTCAACATCCTTTGAAGCAACCATCATCAGGTCGGCCAACTCGTCAACGATAATAACAATATAGGGCAGCTTCTCCTCTGCTGATTCATTGTAGGAATCAAAGCTTTTAACTTTTGCCTCTTCCAGTAACCGATAGCGCCGCTCCATCTCCCGCACCCCCCACATCAGTGCCCTGCTTGCCAGTTTCGGCTCTACGACAACGGGATGGAGCAGGTGAGGAATTCCTTCGTATCCGGACAGTTCAATACGCTTTGGATCAATCATCAGGAATCGAACTTCATCCGGGGTGGCATTAAATAGAATGGAGCCGATGATGGTGTTTATCGCCACACTCTTGCCGGCCCCGGTAGCTCCGGCAATCAATAGGTGAGGCATTTTGGCCAGATCAGTAAAGGTGGGGTTTCCCACCACATCAAGGCCAAGGACAATACCGAGTTTTGCCCGGTAGTTCTGAAAATGATTCGATGACAGCAACTCCCGGATATAAACCACCTGCCTGATATCATTTGGTATTTCAATTCCGAGCGCAGACTTTCCAGGCACCGACCCAACGACCCTCACGGATTGGGCTTTAAGACCAAGAGCGAGATCATCGGCCAGGCTGACGATCTTGTTAATCTTAATCCCGGGAGCGGGCGAGTATTCATAGGTCGTCACAACCGGCCCCGGTGAAATACCTACGACCTTGCCAGAAACTCCAAAATTTTTAAGCTTCTGTTCGAGCTGTTTGGAAATTTTGAAATAAACATCCTTGTCCACTTTTTCGGTGATGTTGTCATTTCTGGCCAAGATGGATAAGGGCGGAAGCTTCCAGTTTCCTTTGGCCACGGGCGTGGTGCTGAACTCCTGGTCATCCGGAATGGTTGGTTCGGGTTTGGTTAATTCCTTGACAACCGGCGGACTCGAGGACACGGCAACTTCCGGTTCAGGTTTCACAACCGGTTTTACTTTTTTCACCTCGGCTGTTTTCTTTTTTCGCTCGGAACGTTTCTGAAAAACCGTTTTTACAAGACCGAAACCTCCTGCCGCAATAGCCTTAACTGTTCGCCAGACAAAGGTTAACAGCTGATATGGAGAAAATTGGAAGGCGAGCATCAGGGAAACAAGAAGCACCAGAACCAGCAGCAGGACTGTGCCCGTGTCACCGAGAACGGCATGAATCAGATTGAGTATGGTCGTACCCAGGAAACCGCCGGCACTCAGGAGCTCTGGTCGGTACAGGGACAGCGATGACAAGAGTGTACAGAATGAGATGATTGCCCCGGTAAGGCCAATGGTCACCTGCGGCAGGCGCTCAAAAGATAACCGTCGGCTGAAAAAAAGAATCGACAGCAGAATTACCAGTCCTGCAAACAGATATGCCCCCCAGCCGGTAAAACCAATTAACAGCTGAGCGACAAGCCGACCGATTTCCCCACACCAGTTCTTACCGGAAGAAAGCTGTTCTGAAATCAAACTCAGCAGCATAAAGGTGGCAACAAAAAGACCGAGAATTGCCCCAAATTCCTGCTTAAATCCAGGTTTGTTATTTTTTTGAGCCTGAGCCATAAATTGCAACACTCCACTATCTGAAAAAATTACACATGTACGTTCCTACCCGGGCTAGATGTACCCGCAATAATGATAAAATGCAAGTAAACCGGCTTACTGCAGAGAAGGTTCCGATCACCCGCCCATACCTTCTTATGGAAAAAGGGAGTACAAATGTGAATAAGATTTAGGAATCAGTTATTAAAAAAGGTGAGAAACTGAAAAGAGAGGAGCTAACCCCAGTACAAATCATTAAGGATACGGGTGGGGAATATCATTCCCCTTTTTCTTGAAGATTTTTTACTGCATCAAGCACGCCGTTGATAAATCCGGGAGAGTCCCCGCTGCCAAATCGTTTGGCGATCTCAACTGCTTCATTTATGGCGACCTGCGGCGGTACGTCATCGGCAAAAACCATTTCATAAACCCCAACCCTGAGCAGGTTACGGTCCATAATGGCGATCCGTTCTAGGCGCCAGTTAACAGCGTTGTCACGGATGATCCGGTCAAGCTCCTGCCGCCGTTTCTGAATACCATACAGGAGTTCGAGCGCATAAGGGCGGGCCTTGTGACTGATCTGATAGAGCAGACAGAACTGGCCGAACCGATCAGTAATTTCCTGGTCCCGATCACCGCTTTTCCCGACAAAATCGTCCTGAAAAAGAAATTGCAGTGCAGCCTCCCGTGCTTTTCGTCTGGTACCCATAATAGTTCTCAGCCTGAAAGAATAAAGCCGTACCGGATTTCTATCTGGTACGGCTTTTCAATGATACGTAGCCCGTGTTCTTAACGTTTATTCCAGAGCATCAATAAGGTTTGCCATTTCAATCGCGGCTACCGCAACTTCTGCGCCCTTGTTGCCCGCCTTGGTTCCTGACCGTTCGATCGCCTGCTCTATTGTTTCAGTGGTAAGGACCCCAAACAAAACGGGAATACCCAGGTCCAGACCGACCTGGGCGGATCCTTTCGATACTTCGTTGACAACCACGTCAAAATGCGGGGTTGCGCCACGGATTACGGCTCCGAGACAGATTATTGCATCATATTTCTGGGTAGCAGCCATTTTTTTGGCAATCAGCGGGATCTCATAGGCACCTGGAACTCTTGCCACATCAATATCAGAATCCCTGGCGCCGGATCGCGCCAGACTGTCCAGAGCACCTTCCAGCAGCTTTTCGGAGATAAAGGAATTAAACCGGGCCACTACAATACCAAATTTTTTTCCATCCGCGTTCAGGTTTCCTTCAATAAAATTAACCATTTTCATTCATCCTTTATCTTGATTTACGGTCGCTGTTCCTGCCCACTATACCAGGTTTAATCTACTTCTATCAGATGCCCCATACGATCGCGCTTACAGAGAAGGTAATCTTTATTTTCCTCTCCCGCTTCAATTTCGATAGGAAAACGATCAACAATCTCAATGCCATATCCTTCCAGGCCGACAATTTTTTTGGGGTTATTGGTAAGCATAGCCATCTTGGTGACGCCAAGATCTCTCAAAATCTGCGCGCCGATCCCGTAATCCCGCAGGTCGGCCTTGAAGCCAAGCTTGAGATTTGCCTCTACCGTATCGAACCCTTCATCATCCTGCAGCTTGTAAGCCCTGATTTTATTAACCAGACCAATGCCCCGTCCTTCCTGCCTCATATACAGGACAATGCCGCAGCCCTCCTGGTCTATCATCTTCATGGCAGCATGGAGCTGCCCGCCGCAGTCACATCGAGCAGAACTGAAGACGTCCCCGGTCAGACATTCGGAATGAACACGCACCAGGATTCTCTCTCCTGCTTTCGGTGCACCTTTAACGAGGGCAATATGCTCCATCGGATCCACATCGTTTGTATAGACGATGGCATTGAACTCCCCGGCATGCTCCGTGGGGATCCTGGCCTCCGCCGCCCGATGGACCAGGATATCCTGGCGCAGCCGATAGGCAACCAGATCAGCAATGGTCGCTATCTTCAGATCATGTTTCTCTGCAAACTCCTCCAGGTCAGGCATACGGGCCATGGTGCCGTCATCCTTCATTATCTCACAGATTACCCCTGCCGTCCTCATGCCTGCCAAACGGGCAAGATCGATTGACCCCTCAGTCTGGCCGGTGCGGACAAGCACCCCACCCTCTTTGGCCCTCAGGGGAAATATATGGCCGGGGCTGATGATATCATATGGAGTGGCATCAGGGGCAACCGCCGCCTGAACGGTGCGGGCCCGGTCAGCTGCTGATATTCCGGTGGATACGCCGGTGCGGGCCTCAATACTGATGGTGAAACCGGTTCCAAATGGTGATTGATTCTGGGAGACCATCATCGGCAGCTGCAGCTGGTCAATGATATCCGGGCTCATGGTCAGGCAGATAAGTCCTCTGCCATGGGTTGCCATAAAGTTGACAGCCTCAGGGGTGATCGCCTCTGCCGCCATACAGAGATCCCCTTCATTCTCGCGGTCCTCATCATCGACAAGAATGACCATCTTACCCGCTTTAATATCCTCTACAACTTCCTCTATTGGACTGACTGCCATAATAAACTCTTATCTATCAATAGTTTGTTTTTTAAAAATAACCATTTTCAGCGAGAAACGCCGGGTTGATTTCTGACTTTTTCCACGGCTCAGCAGAATCAGCCGAAAGCAGCTTTTCAACATACTTGCCGATGATATCCACTTCAATGTTGACCTTACTGCCGCTCTTTAACATGCCGAGTGTTGTCACCTGCATGGTGTGGGGAATTACCGAGACACTAAAACTCCCAGTCGAACAGCTGTTAACGGTCAAACTGACACCGTTGATGGTAATCGAACCCTTTTCGATTATGTATCGATCCTGTTCCGGCGGCACCGAAAAGGAGAGGATAGTGAAATTTCCATCTTTTGTCATCCCGGAGGTTATTCCGACACAATCAACGTGACCCGAGACCATATGCCCCCCGAGCCGATCGGTAAGCCGCAGAGCGCGCTCCATGTTTACCACATCCCCTGCCCGCAGACCACCTAATGTTGTGCGCGACAAACTCTCCGGCGACACATCAACCGTAAAACGGGTACCCTTGATGTTATAGGCTGTCAAACAGGCACCGTTGACTGCAATGGACTCGCCTTCCTGAGGATCCGAGAGGGTAAAATGAGCCTCCAGGTCAAACGCCAGACCACCGCCAGACGGTCTGCGGTTAATTAATTTGCCTTTTCCGAGAACAATACCGGTAAACATTTTTTTACCTATGCACCCTGGCTGCCAAGTTCCACTGCCTTTTCCCTGTAAGACTCAGCAATTTTATGATGCTTGAAATTGCTATGAATCGAGGCCACCGTATTATAGGTATCAGCCGCCTTTTCCCGATCACCCGAGGCCAGATAGACTTCCGCCATCATCTCCAGTACTCTGACGGTGCCCTTCGGGTCATTGCTGGCCTGATATGAATCAATCAGCTCAAGGCAGACATCCAGCGCCTTTCGAAAGTCCTTCAAGCCTTTATAAACCGGAACAAGCTGCAGAGAGATAGCCTGAAGACTCAAATGATCATCAAGCTCTTCACAGATCTTCCAGGCGTTCTGGTAGTTGGTCAACGCCTTCTCAAATTCATCTCGCTGCAGACAGACATGACCAAGCTGATTTGACGCGTTAGCCATACCTTCCTTATTATCCTCTTCTTCAAAACCGCGCAAGGCATTGTAGAGTGACGCGGCAGCCAGCGCACTTTCGCCTCGTTCTGCATATCCTCGTCCTTCGTCGTAGTCAATCTGCGCCTGGCTTCTGGAATCCTTTTTATTATCAGCTGGCTGCCCTGCCTGACCTATGGAGTTTATATCCTGAATTGGTGTACTCATTGTCCCTGTTGTCCCTGTATCCTTTTTATTGCAAGTGTTGCCTGTTCAGCAACCGTGGTCCGCACGGGAGCTCCCTGCTCCCAGATCGTAAGATCCGCAGTGTCCTGATGCAGGCCCATCAACTGGATTGAGGCCTCTGTTGCCGTTATTTTTCCAAGCAATCGTGCCATCTGCCCCCGAACCGCCGCATCAGGGTGATTCAAAAAATGAAACATCGAGTAAAACGGTGTTTCACGAATCAGGTCAGGCCTGGTCTCTGCTATTTCAGCAAGCGACCAGATTACCTGTATTCTCGTTGATTCCGCGCTCACGAAACCAAGCAGGTGACGGGTGAAGGCGCCGAAAATATCTGGCCGCAAAGCAACCACCGAGCCAATGGTTTCGATCATGCCCCATGGTGTCGCGGCCGAATCGGAACAGGCCTCAAACAGCCGGTGCACGAGTTCTGAGACCTGTCCAGGGTCCCTGGTTGCAACGCGGGCGCAAACCCGGCCGATCAGCCAGGCAGTCTGCCAGCGTTTTTCTTCATACGGATCATAGAGAAGCCTCTGCATGAAACGCAGGGTCTTCTTGTCATCAAGGCAAAGCGCAACAAGACTGTTCTCATCCCGCTCTTCGCTGAGCTGTTTTACCAGTCGTTTGTTGGCCCGGCCTCGTGTATGGTCTTTCTCCGGCTCCGGTTCCACAGGAGGTGGAGCATAACCGCTGGAATCCTCGGCCTGCACTACCTGCTGTTCTTTACTCTTCTGCATTCTTCTGGCAAGATCAGATATCTCGGTATGCAGCCGAACAAAATAGAGGACCCCTCGCACAGCGCGTCCGTCAACATGCCTGAGATCGGTCACCTGATGAGTTTCCTCATCATAATCCTCGACACGGCCGGTCAGGTAATCATCCTCAGGCATTAATTCCCAAGCCAGGTCCCAGTTGTCCCCGCAGGCATGGACCAGCGTCTCAACTATGGCCGAACCGACATTATGTCCGGTAGGATCACAGGAGTAAACCGCCCCGCAGGAACATCTGCCGACGCAGAATTCTCTCATTTTCCTGTTCGGCAGGTCAACCGCGCGCTCGACCTTCTGTCCGCAGAACGGACACCAGGGACGCTTAATCATCGTCTTTTTCTTCATAAACTTCTAAACCTTCTCTCCAGCAGAGCAGGGCGCCGTTCAGCCAGTTTTTTCTTCAAGACTGGCGATAAAATTCGGGTCTACCGAATACCCGAGTTGCCGAGCTTTATCCATATGTTTCTTGGCTTCGCTGAACTGCTCGCTGAAGTAGAGGGCAACAGCCAGATTATTATGGGCCAGCGGAGACTCGCTGTCATGCTCCAGCCCCTTTCTGGCAGCCTCGAGAGCTCGCTCATCATCGCCTTTCATGGTCAGAACAGAAGTGAGATTCATCCAGACGGTGGCGAGCGTCTCATCAATCCTGATCGCCTTCTCATAATGCTCAATGGCTTTTTCAATCTCATTTTGCTGCTGGCAGATCAAGCCCAGGTTAGCATGCGCCTGGGCAGCCTTGGTATTCACAGAAACGGCCCTGGTGTTCAGCTCCTTTGCTTTGGCTAAATCACCTTTGCCAAAGAATATGGCACCCAGATTAATCATGCTTTCAGCAGACTGAGGGTCAAGCGCTATTGCTTTTTCGAGCGACTCAATGGCATCATCAATACGGCCTGCTTTCATGTAAACCAGGCCAAGATGGTGACGAGCCATTACATTATCGGGGTGCTCAGCACACTTTTTTTCCATTTCGGCGATGACCGTCGGGAGATCTTCTGTTAACTGCTCTGCCATATGTTTACTCCTTAATTATAATTGTACCGGCAGCAAAACATCTGCTGTTAAGCTGCATTTTCTCTTTCTCTGTTCCCAAAAGCCGTGATAACAGGGTATGCCATATCCTGCCAGCCTGGCCCATTACCGTGCGGCATACAATATAGACACCTGGCATTCACTTTCAAGCAGAAAAGACACCTGCTCACTATCTCTCATTCTCAAGACGACGACTCAGACTCCGCATTGCAGGAGACGGTCAGCTCCTTCTGACTTGTGCCAAGAATCCTTTTTGCCTCAATCCACGTCACGGCTTATCTGCTCGGCAAGTTCGGGAATCCCTGAAACTTTTTCTCGTCCCTGATGAATTTCAGCAGGTTCAGCTTTATCGGTTTGCCGTAAATATCTTTTTTGAAATCAAATATATGTGTCTCTGCTACCAAGCCTGTTTTCACTGAACGTCGGATTATAGCCGATATTGAGGACACCGCCATAACACGTCCCTTCGCAGATTACCTGGGTAACATAAACGCCAATTCGCGGTACAAGGTCATTTTCATTCACCTTCAGGTTAGCTGTCGGGTAACCTATCTCCTTTCCGCCCCGCCTTTTACCGACCTGGACTACCCCCCTGATCTGGTATGGCCGACCCAGAAGTTCCCTGGCATCCATCATACGGCCCTCATGGACCAGTTCCCTGATCCTGGTGGAGCTGACCAGGTTGTTATCCTGGTAATGAGCATCGACAACCGTAACCGGAAAACCCTTCTTTCTGCCCTGCTCTTTCAGAAAAGCGGTATCACCGCTTCGCCCCTTACCAAAGGCGTAGTCATAACCCACCACCAGTTCGGTCATACCGATTTTCTCGAGCAGGATTTTGTGGACAAAATGGTCTTGCAGTTGTCGCCGCAAATGGAAGATCAAAGGGGATGATGATCAGGATATCAATGCCGGCTTTATCAATCTGTTCGATTTTCTGCTCGAATGTTGAAATCAGCTTTATTCCACCGGGCGAAGTATTCTGAAGCGGATGAGGATCAAAGGTTATGACAATACTGCAGTTCCGTTATTTCTTTGCCTTCTGGACAACCTCGCAAATAGCAGCTGATGACCGAGGTGGACACCATCGAAGTTGCCGATGGTTACACAGGGACTCTCAAATAGCTCTGTAATCTATATCGATGTTTCGGAATATTTTCATTTCTCTCCAAACCACTTATTTTTATCACTCATTCTCAAGAAAGTCTTGACAAAACTCCGCTACAAGAATCATATTCATGCGCGTTGCCGAAGTGGCGGAATTGGTAGACGCGCTAGGTTCAGGGTCTAGTGGGGGTTTCCCCGTGGAAGTTCGAGTCTTCTCTTCGGCACCAAGTTATCTTAAAGCTTGTAACCTTAACTGGTTACAAGCTTTTTTTTATTTCATTGAATTTCCTGAACAAACAATAGTAATTCATTTCCCAATTCCAAGCCATCCTCTTTAGAAAGGGACCTGTTCAAGTATCCCATTTGACCATGCTTGTAAAGCCGTTTCTTTGAAAACAGCGGTACGCTGGGACAACACCTTTATCATCTCAAGGCAAAGATGTTTTCTGTTTTACCGGTATTACAAGGGATTAATACGGGGAAATTGATTCAAAACCAGTCTGACGGAATTGGCAGAAAGAGAACGGCAGATGATAAGGCCCAGCAGTACTTATTCATGAATTACGGGAGAAAATGAGGTCTCGTCATGATGCATTAGCTGTCTTTCAGAATCATCACGAGACCTTCAAGTGCAGACTGCTGCTCTGAGGATAAGTCGTTGTTAAACTTCGCTCCGACAATAATCTCATAAATTGAGGATGTGTTCATGTCTTTGTTTCTTGCCGCCCAGATTGTCTTCACTGAAAGATCCAGGAGATGCAGCCCTGTATTATCAACGATATCGACCGTCAATGTTTCCGGGATCTCTCGGCGGCCCGTGCATCCAAAAGAGAATCCTCCGGAACTGAGGTCGAAAACCCGGCACACCCCTTTCTCATTGATTACGAAGGTGTTGCTCAATTTATGCCGGTGATGCTGTCTGTTTTTAAGCTGTTTTGAAGTCATATCGTATTCCACACATTATCATAGAAATAACGGGCAGAGTCATCTCGAGCTCTGCCTGTTATCTCTTGCTCTACCAACCTACCCTTTTCTTCTAAGCCTCAGACTGGCAAGCCCCAGCAAACCTGTCCCGAAAAGAAGCATGGTGCCTGGTTCAGGAACTGGAACTATCCTGCTGAGCAGACCTGATCCGGCAGGAGTTGACACATCCTGGCGGGTTCCATATGCAGAGGGTTCAGAGGGTTCACCGGCTGCTAAAGAACCGGATATGGTCATACTCCCGGTGATCTCATTTAAAAATGGCTGTACGGCAGCATCCGTGCCATCATTTGGTTTAATAAGATTGGTGAAAAGCTGAGGAGCTTCTGTGTTCCGGAGCGGCAGCCATTTAAGTGGTATTGATGGTCCCTTGTCCCATTCCTCCAGGTTTAAACCTGTGTACTGATCAGGAAGAATGGTTAAAACAGATTCTTTAAAGGTTACGCCGAACCAGTCGATAATATCCTGCAGATCAGTAATTGACGTCGCACACGTCTTGCTCGCCATGGAAATTATTATAAAAAACAAGGCTAATGGAAGATATGCATAGTGTCTCATCGCTTTCCCCCAGATAGGTTTTGGTCGTACAATTCGACTAATCCCCAACGGGAACAGAACCATGAAACATTAGCTGCAATTCACGGGCCATTAAGCCATCAACAAATTTGTAATAATTACAGAATTATAGGCATATATAATTTTGGAAACAGTGTTATTTTTTCCGGAAATCTGGAATTGTTCTGATGGTGCATGTTAAAGATTTAAACGCACCAGGCGGCAGGATTGAGTAACGGTAATTGGTGTGAGACAGAACGTCTCGTCAAGCAATGAAGATGAGAAGCATTCCCGAGGTTATACCTCAGGGTAGTTATATCCTCAGGGTAATTCAGTATTTTTCAGGAATGTCAGGAGTTGATGCAGAGCTGATTTCTGTTCAGGGGACAATTTATTGCAATTAAATTGAGCACCGACAACCATCTCATATATTGAAGAGGCTCTTGAATCTTTGCGTTTCCCGGCCCAGACCGTTCTTACTGGAATATCCAATAAATGGACCCCCTTGTTGTCTATGATATCAACAGTCCACATTTCCGGAATTTTTCTTTCACTGGTGCAGCCGAAGGACACTCCTCCTGAACTTACATCCAGGACCTGGCATACTGCCTCCTGGTTGACAACGAAGGTATCTGTGAGCCGATGCCGGGGATGCTTTCTGGTTTCGTGGTGATTTGAGGTCATGTTATTCTTGGTGACGTCATTCTATTCAATGAAAACGCAAAAAAAAGGCAGGGTCAATTGACCCTGCCTGGGAATCGGTCTCGATGGATTCATTATTTCTTTTTTCTTAGCCTGAGTCCAGCCAGCCCGAGCAGGCCTGTGCCGAAGAGTAGCATTGTAGCCGGCTCAGGGACAGGAGCTGCTCCGATTCAGCAATGTAGGTCTTGAATATTTCCCACGTTCCATTCATCGTTCCAAGTATAGTCAAACGAAGTATTCTTCCATATTGCAAGATGCTGTTCATTTCGACCACCAACACTATTGTGAGTCGCCATAATAATCGTTTGGCTGACCTGTCTGCCAGGGTGAATAGTTCCAAGCTTCAGTCGGTACACCCAGTTCCAGCCAACTTCTGCAGCATTGGGCAGAGTCTGATAACCACCAAGCCAATAATTCTCCGGTGATGCCTTTTAAAAGCTCTCCAGCTATGAATTCTTGTTCTTCTTGACTGGTTACTGATTGCAAGATGATAACCAGGCATCGAACTCAGATGAGCATTTGCTTGATTCCAATTCATACCAACATAATCGACCCACATTCATAAGCTTGGCCATTATCATTGAATAGTAAAGCACTGGCATAATTGACCAGCAATCAAAGTTCACAATTGTAAATATCACTGTAAGTATTCTCTTCATAATCCTTCCTCCAGGATAATAAATGCTAACGTGTATAATTGTAATTATGCACAAAGCATGCCCTGACCATAACTATTTCTCAACGCACTCAACATATGTCGCTGAAGGCCGACATATGTTGAGAAGCATGCGTTTAGGCAGTTTCTGGAACTGTCAAAAATCTCAGACTCAATCCAGAACATTTTTCCGTATTTTCGGAATAACATTCTGGAAAAGCAGACGGCCTGTCTCTGATCCGAGACACCCTC
This sequence comes from uncultured delta proteobacterium, assembly GCA_963710015.1. Lineage (GTDB taxonomy): Bacteria > Desulfobacterota > Desulfobulbia > Desulfobulbales > Desulfocapsaceae > MADRE3. The sequence continues at coordinate 151,045 of CAVPYP010000007.1, forward strand.
TTTCTGTTGGTTTTAGTTGTCATCAATAGCGAAATGAGTACCTAAAATCTACCAGTGCCACCTCCCGCAAACTCACTGTTGATCTGCAAGTCAGGGGAGTCACGCCCCATTTTCTGGAAATCTGTTCAATACTGATTATTCTGAAACGAGGAGTTTACAAACAAGACAGAGGAGGTAGATCAATGAAATCAGAGCCGAGAAATATTTTCATGTTTACTGCCGGCGTTCTCTGCACGCTGGCACTTTTTTTATTGACCGGTGCGGGACATAATACGGTGCCGGGCAAGTATGAAATGGAAATCGCTCACCGGGACAGGACTCACCTTGTCTATGTTATCGACACGACAACAGGAGCCGTAAAGTGGGCTGATTCAATGGATACGCCGTTTTCTGAATTGAAAGGAAATTAACCCGATCCTGTCAGTCATTGTACCGGAAACGTTTTGATCAGCGCGTGGGTTGTGAATCTGCTTATGAATCAAACCCCGGGGTATTTATGTCAGGGCGTCATTGAATTATGCCTTATACTCATCCTCTGTAATATGTTATTAAAACTGTTTCCACGGTGTACGGCACTCACTGAGTCAGAGCTTGATACTACAGCGTGACATTTTTTACAACAATGCAATATCAAACGGTTTTTTCTCGTTTAACGTGTAGTTGTAGCGCTGCCGTCAACAACACTTGACTGACCATTGAAAAACTTTTATTGTTTGCCCTGCCCAATGATAATCTGGAAAGAAGCAGGTTCTGTTTTATATCCACTATTTTAAGGAGTTAAGAATGCTCGAGTTAAAAAAAGGTGCCGATATTCTAGTCACTGTCGGAGGGATTACAACAGCGGCTGAGGCTCAGAGAATTATCGAAGATAAACTGGATTCAGCAAATCTTGCCAAGCTTGCACCAGTTACCAATAGTGAAGCACGGATTAAAATCGCCAATGCAATCACGATGTGCAAACCCGATTCTGTTTTCGTTCATTCAGGAAGTGATGAGGACGTGCAGTGGGTTCGTGAATATTCGCTTACCAAGGGCGAGGAGAAGAAACTGGCAAAGGATGGCCATACCATCCATTTTGATCTTCCCCAGGATCAGGCACGCCTTGTTAATCAGACATTCTATATCATAAACGAAGGCGAGAAGATGAGTTCACTTGCCAAGTCGCTGCTTCGCGATGAGGCAACCCACTATATCCGCACCTACATGGACGGCATCATGCAGGGCAAAACCATGATGATCGGTTTCTACAGCCGTGGACCAGTTGGTGCCGAGGCGGCGCTGCCCGCCATCGAGATTTCCTCTTCCACCTATGTCCTGCACTCCGCAGAGCTACTCTATAGAAACTGCTATGATCAGTTTGACCGGGAAGTTGAAAGAACAGGAATTTTCTACACTAATGTTCATTCCGAGGGGCCCAACAGGCCCGAGGATATACCCAACGCCCGTATCCTGATGGACCGAAGCTGGATGACGACCTTCTCATCATTTTGTACCTATGCGGGCAATACCCTGCTGATGAAGAAAGGAAACCACCGCTTTTCGGTCGACTACGCCACCTACTACAAAAAAGAAGAACAGCTCTCGGAGCATATGTTTATTACCGGCCTGACCGGGCCTAATGGGCGCAAGACCTACTTCGCCGGCGCTGCACCGTCAGGATGCGGAAAAACCACAACGGCAATGGTGGGAAGTGACTTTATCGGTGATGACCTTGCCCAGATATGGATCGCCGGCGACGGTACAATCCGGGCCATTAATCCCGAGAAAGGAATCTTCGGTATTGTCGAGGATGTCAACCGCGACGGAGACCCATACCTGATGGACTGTCTGCGTGGTGACGGAACGGAGGTTATCTGGTCCAATGTGCTTATAGACGAGAACAATGTCCCCCACTGGGTCGGCAATGGTGAAGAACCACCTAAAAAAGGAATTAATTTCCAGGGCGAATGGTATGAAGGCAAGACCGACGCAGACGGCAACCCTGTTCCGATGTCCCACAAGAACTCGAGATGTACGCTGCTGGCCTCTGCCATTGCCAACCACAACTCAGAGGCATCGGAGGATCCTGCAGGAGTTCCGGTAAAGGTTTTCACCTACTCCGGAAGAGACGCCGACACCATGCCTCCGGTCTGGGCCGCAAAATCCATGGACGAAGGTGTTGTTATTGGCGCATCGATTGTCTCCCAGGCAACGGCAACTGAAGTCGGCGTTACCGGCGTCAGGCGCCAGCCATGGGCAAATGCCCCGTTTATTCCGGGTCCACTGGCAGAATACATGGATGCTCAGTTTGTTTTTTTTAATTCCACAAAGCTGACTGAAGCTGGAAAACCGATAATGGCCGGACTCAACTATTTCCTCACCAAAGGTAACAGGGGCGGTACCGGCACGGGCCTGCTCGGAGAAAAAAGAGATGTAAAGGTCTGGCTTGGCTGGCTTGAACTCTTTGCAAACAATGATGTGGAAGCGATAGAGACGCCGATTGGTTACCTGCCTCACTACGATGATCTCAAAAAACTATTTGCGTCAATTGACAAGGAATATCCCAAGTCTCTCTACGATATGCAGTTTGCGCTCTATATCGATAACATTATTCACCGAATTGACCTGCAGACTGAAGCCTATGGCAAAGAGGAGAATATTCCCGAGATTCTTTTTACGATCTACCAACGGCAGAAAGAAGAACTTCTGAAACTAAAAGCCCAGCATGGATCAGTTGTCCGCATAGACGATCTCAGCTGATCCGCTGTTCTCCCGCTGTATAAAAACCCCAGTTAGCTTTCGACCCTGCTAGCTGGGGTTTCTACGTTTATTCCTGGGTCTGTTTTTTTTGATCTCATTGCAATATTCACTAACTGCATTATTCTGGGCCGATGGAACCACCTAACCCCGAACTGACCAGCGAGACCACCGTCATCACTTCAACGCATCATGATCTGATCGATACCTGTTCACTGGTGCTCTCTGCAAAAAACATTGCGCATCGCATCCAACAGGACAGCAGCGGAACCATCACCATCATAACGTCTCCTCAGGTTGTTGAGCGGGCCCGCTACCAGCTGAGGCTCTATCTTGAGGAAAATAAAAACTGGCCCCCTCCCCAGATCATTGTCCAGCACGCTTCCTTTCCGTCACTCTTGCCAACGATCGTACTAATCGGATCTCTGGCATTTTTTTTCATGATTACCGGACCTTGGAGATCAGGATCGTTATGGTTTGAAACGGGGGCAAATGACGCTGATGCAATCCTTGACGGTGGACAATGGTATCGACTTATCACCTCACTTACCCTGCATGCCGATTTTTCACACCTGGCCGGCAACTGCCTGATCGGAGCCATCCTCATCTATTATTTCCTGCAGATCAACGGGGTCGGCTTTGGCCTGCTGGCTATTATTCTCTCCGGAGCAGCGGGCAATCTCATCAACATACTTGCTCATGGGGGAAATCATCTTTCAGTGGGTTTCTCCACGGCCGTATTCAGTATTATCGGTATGCTTTCAATGTATCAGATGATCGAGCAGCGCCAGCCCTTTGGGATCAGGCTCTTTGTTCCGTTTATGGCAGGCGCCGCCCTGCTGGCGATGCTCGGCAGTTCCGGTGTGCGGACGGACCTCGGCGCCCATCTCTTTGGTCTGCTTTCCGGGCTCATCATCGGCCTTATCATTGCCCTCGAGCCGGTCAAACAGCTGCGCCAGTCGACCTTTATGCAGATATTCTTTTTTATTATCGCTGTCGGCTCATTGTTCCTGAGCTGGAACAGTGCAATCATGGCAAATTTGGGCTGAACTTGTTTCTTTAATTTTTATGGTATATTCTTTACGGTTTCGTTTGCAAAATGGCCAATGAGTACTTACCCTCTTGGTTAAATTCCATACGAGTTAATAATAAAATCGGCACTTCCCAGGGGCAAAAACCCCTGGGAAGTGCCGGTAAATTTCAAACTTACAGGAGATATATAAATGGCAAATCAGGACCAACCTCCCTGGGGAAAGAAGAAACGGCCGCAATCCCCCGAGGAAGTAGTTGCTCAAATCATCAAGAAACTGCAGGATTATTTCTCTGACTCAAAGAGAAAGACTCCTGACAGCGGCGACCCCTCCGGACCATCCACACCTGGCAATCCACTTGCCTCTATTGGAAAAATACTGATCTTCGCACTGATCGGTATTATTCTCTTTGGCGTTTTTCAGTCGTTTTTTAAAGTCTCTCCCCAGGAAGTAGGTGTCGTGCTCCGCCTGGGAAAATATGCTCGAACAGCCCAACCTGGACTGCATTTCAAAATTCCCTATATCGAGGCTCTTTATAAAGTCAATGTCAGGCAGATCCAGAAGCAGGAATTCGGCTTCCGCACCCGCTATCCCGGACAAAAGACTTCATTTGACAGCAAGGGATATGATATGGAATCCCTGATGCTGACGGCAGATAAAAACGTTATCAACGTTGCCTGGATTGTCCAATACCGGGTCGGAGATCCTTTCAATTATCTTTTCAAGGTCCAGGATGTCAAACAGGCCATTCATGATCTTAATGAAAGTGTCACCAGGCGTGTCGTCGGTAACATGGATTTCGATTATGTCCTCAGTAACCGGGATCTGCTGGCTGCATCTGTTAAACTGGAGTTACAGAAACAACTGAGTTTTCTGCAGGCGGGTATCGAACTGATTACCGTCCAGTTTCAGGATATTAATCCCCCTGATCCGGTAAAACCAGCCTTTAACGAGGTAAACGAGGCAGACCAGGATATGAAGCGGCTGGTGAACGAGGCTGAGGAGACCTACAACCGTGTCATTCCTGCAGCCCGCGGTAATGCCCTTAAAATAGTTGAAGAAGCCTACGGTTACGCGAAAGAGCGTGTCAATGATGCCCAGGGCCAGACGTCCCGGTTCCTTGACATATTGGCCGAATACAAGAATGCCCCTGAAGTTACACGACAGCGCATGTATCTTGAGACCATGCAGGAAGTTTTACCAACGGTAAACGCTATTTATGTGATGGATGAAAGCCAGCAGGGGCCGCTGCCCTTGTTAAACCTCACAGGTAGCGGTAACACTCCGGTTAAAGCCGGCCAGTAAAAACCAATCTAATAAAGGAATAAAGCATGAAACAGATAGCTAATTTTCTCCTGGTTGGCCTCGTTCTCATCGGTATTGTCGTTGTTTATGACGGCTTCTACATCGTAGAAGAGGGCAAACAGGTAATGATCACCCAGTTTGGTAAAACGATCGGCACGCCGAAGATAGACGCCGGGCTTTATCTCAAAATGCCCTTTCTCCAGCAGGTCAACGAGTTCGACAAGCGTATCCAGATCTGGGACGGTGAGCCGAACCAGATTCCCACCAACGATAAAACCTTTGTTTACCTCGATATCACTGCCCGTTGGAGAATCAATGACGCATTAAAATATATGCAGGCGGTTCGCACAGAATCACGAGCCCAGTCCCTGCTCGATGATATCATTGGCGGTACAGTCCGGGATATGGTCAACAAAAACAACCTGATAGAGATAATCAGGAGCTCCGACTGGTCGCTTGACACCATGACCCCGTCAAATCAGGAACCGGGCAGCAAGCCATTACAGGGCCGTGATGTCATATCTGACCAGATTCTGACAATTGCAGCACGTGCCACCCCGCAATACGGTATTGAATTGCTCGATGTCCTGTTCAAAAGAGTAAACTATATTGAGTCGGTGAGGACACGTGTCTATGACCGGATGATCTCGGAGCGAAAGAGGATCGCAGCCGAGAAACGTTCAATGGGTGAAGGCCAGAAAGCGGAAATCCTCGGTAAAGTTGATCGCGAGTTACGTGAAATCACTTCAACTGCCAATAAAGAAGCGCTTGAGATCAAGGGTAGGGCAGACGGTGAGGCCACCAAAATCTATGGTGAAGCCTACAACCAGGACCCTGACTTCTTTGCCTTTCAGAAGACCCTCGAGAGCTATCAGAAAATTGTTGGCAGCAACTCATCTCTGGTACTTTCGTCTGACTCTGATCTTTACAAATATTTGAAAAAGGTCACCGTAGACTGATCATCCGAAACAACGCCGGCGGCCCTGAATCACTCTTGGGCCGCCGGCTATCGTATCACTTAAATCCCTGGACAATATCAGCGATGCTTGATATCTGGTCCAGGGTCATTTCCGGCAGTTGGATATGAAGGACTCTGTTCCGGCTTGAAAACAATACGCCCCTTCAGATTAAGGATCTCTTCAAAACGTTCAAGCAGCTCTTCGTCTGCCATTTCTTCAACACCAAGCTGATCAAACCGGCAATTGCAGCGGTTAAGCTGCCCCTCACACCAGGGACACTGCTCAACCGGACATCCCAGGATATGTACCTCCCCTGTTGCAACACCGCAGACAACGCAGCTTTCAGCTAACGACTGCTGAGCCAGCGGCTCCAGCTGGTCAAATGAGCCCTCTGTCTTTTTTGAAAATGAGGCGGCATCCTCAAAGCCAAAAAAAAGCAGGATGTCCTCATCACTGATCCCGTGCCGGTAGTCACCAATATAGTGGACCTCCTCGTCAGAACCACAATAGAGATAATGATGCCCGGTGGTCTTTAAGGCAAAAATGAAAACTCCCAGCTTTTCGGCTACAATCCTGAGGTCACAGGCCATTTCTTCGCGGCCTTCAGGCAGCTCTGCATAGTAATTTCTGAAAACATTAACAGCTGCGGGATGATGGTTGTATCGCTCTATCACCGCCAGGGCTTCTGCATACTCTTCCTCTGGTACCGCATATCGTATGAGAAGTTCTGTATCCAGCTGAGCAATCCCCAGTGTATCTTTCTGCATTGTCTTTTATATCCATTGTTCATTGCGCTGATTGAGCATGAATCAGCTCATTTTGGGTCCTAATAGTGGGCAATAATAATGAGTTGTGATTAACAGAACCAGTTATTTATGAAAAGAACCTTTGAAAAAATAGTCTCTTCAGACTATATTTGCACGTAATTTACAATATCTGAGACTGTTATTTCCAGCTGCACTCACCCGGCTATGGCTTTCCGCCTTCCTGAGATATACGCCTTTATAGCGGAAATTTTCGCTATTCGGCAGGTCGTAAATTATCTCGTTTTAAGGAAGCCTTCAACATCATCGTTCCTCGAACGTGCAGAAGTTCAGCTCACGCTCAATAACCATTGTGTGTCACGGGAGTATTCCCGTTCACCAATCGTAGAGGTTTATCAATGGCCAGCAAAACAGCACAATTAGTTGTAGACGGTATAACATATGAATTTCCTATCGTTAAAAGCACAACAGGTGAAGAGGCAGTGGACATTCGAACATTGCTGAAAACAACCGGGCTTACGACGTTTGACAGCGGCTATATGAATACCGGTTCCTGCCGCTCGGCAATCACCTACCTTGACGGCAAGAACGGCATCCTCAAATACAGGGGTTATGACATAGCCGATCTGGCAGAAAACTGCCCGTTTATCGAGGTTGCCTATCTACTATTAACCGGTGAGCTGCCGACGATTGAAGAGCTGGAGGTATTCAGGCACGACATGATCAGGTTCGCGCTTATTCATGAGGATATGATCCATTTTTTTGACCACTTCCCGCCCAACTCCTCACCAATGTCGATTCTCTCGACCATGGTCGGCTCCCTGCACAACTTTTATCCGGAGATGGACCTTGAAGAAGACCCCTACGGCGGAATAACCACTACCGCCGCGCGGCTGCTGTCAAAAATTCGCACCATTGCCGCCTTTTCCTATAAAAAGAGCATCGGACACCCGCTTGTTTACCCGCGTGCCGACCTGAATTACTGTTCAAACTTTCTCAATATGATGTTTGACCGGCCAAATATGCCTTATGATATTAATCCAGTAGTGGTCTCTGCACTGAACAAGCTGCTCATTCTTCATGCTGACCATGAACAAAACTGTTCGACCTCAACCGTGCGGCTGGTGGGAAGCGCCGGGGTGCGATTGTACCCGTCCATTTCTGCAGGTGTCAGCGCACTCTGGGGACCTCTGCATGGCGGCGCCAACGCAGCGGTTCTCAGGATGCTTGAAATGATCAATGACGATGGCATGAACTATGAGAAATATATCGAGAGAGCAAAAGATCCAAACGACTCTTACCGGCTAACCGGTTTTGGCCATCGAGTATATAAAACCTACGACCCGCGCGCAAAAATTATCAAGCAAGCCTGTATGGATATTCTTGAGCTATTGGAAGTCTCTGATCCGCTTCTCGATATTGCCCAGGAACTTGAGAACCGGGTCAGCAACGATGACTATTTTGTGTCGCGCAACCTCTACCCCAATGTTGACTTCTACTCAGGGCTTATTTATCGGGCCATGGGCATCCCGACCAACATGTTTACCGTGATGTTTGCGCTCGGCAGACTGCCCGGCTGGATAACGCACTGGCAGGAGATGCACATGGATGGTGAAAGTGCCCGGATCGGAAGGCCCCGTCAGGTTTACACCGGTATTGTCGAGCGGCCGTTTGTAGAAATTCAAGACAGGTAGAGAGCCTCTCGCCTATAAAAGACGGGCTCTGCTCTGCAGGGCCCGTCTTGCAATCATCACTTCGCCAGACTGGTTCCGGTCTCCAGATTAACCACCAGCGGTACATCCAGTTTCAGCGCCTGCTCCATCTCTTCCCGGATCATATCTTTGACACGATGACATTCCTCCTCACTCATTTCGAAAACCAGTTCATCGTGGATTTGCAGCAGCATCTTGCAGCTGCTCTTCTCACGCCTGAGCAGATCGTCCACGCGCAGCATCGCCAGCTTAATAATATCGGCGGCAGTGCCCTGGATAGGGGTATTAATGGCTGCACGCTCAGCAAACTCTCTTCTCATCTTGTTTGAGGCATCAATCTCAGGAAGATACCGCCTCCTGTTCAGCAGGGTAGATACAAAACCATTGGCTCTTGCTCCATCAACAATATCGAGCATATACTGTTTTACACCTGCATACAGAGCAAAATATCGATCGATAAAGGTCTGGGCCTCTTTCCTGGTGATTTTTAACTGGTTGGAAAGGCCGAAACTGCTCATCCCATAAACAATCCCGAAGTTAATGCTCTTGGCGGCACGCCGCATGTCTGCGGTAATCAGAAGCGGCGAGACACCAAATATTTCAGCCGCAGTGCGGGAATGAATATCATCTCCGTTCTTGAATGCCTGTATAAGTGCCGGGTCCTGCGAATAGTGGGCGAGCACACGCAGATCGATCTGAGAATAATCGGCTGATAGAAATATTTTCCCCGGGGCGGGTACGAATGCCTCCCTGATACGGCTCCCCTCTTCTCCCCTTATCGGGATATTCTGCAGATTCGGGTTGCTGCTCGACAGCCTGCCGGTTGCGGTGACCGCCTGGTTGAAAGAGGTATGAATGCGCTTACTGTCAGGATCAATCAACAGTTTTAATTTGTCGATATAGGTGGACAGTAGTTTAGCCAGGTTGCGATAATTTATGATGAGAGCAGGCAGATCATGTTTGGCGGCAAGTTTCTCAAGGACCTTTATGTCCGTCGAATAACCTGTTTTCGTCTTTCTGCCATGGGGCAGTTCAAGCTCATCAAAAAGCACCGTCCCCAGCTGCTGGGGTGAGTTGATGTTGAATTCGTGTCCAGCCAGGGTAAATATTTCCGTCTCCAGGAGCTGGAGCCTCCCCTGGAATTCTTCGGCCAGCCTGCTCAGACAGTCAACATCGACCATGATACCGCACCGTTCCATCTCGGCAATAATTGGTACAAGGGCCATCTCTACATCTGTGAACAATGACATCTGTTCATTGTTCTCCAGGAGTTCCTGGTAATATTCCCAGAGCACCAGTGTACCATAGACATCCTCACAGGAATAATGGCAGGCCTTATCAGCCGCAACATACGCGAAGGCCTCTTCTCTTTTATCTCCACCGGTGATTTCCTTATATGTGGTCAGTTTCAACCCCAGATCGAGGCAGAGGTCATCAAGTTTGAACGATCGGCGTAATGGTTCGGCAAGATGAGCCGCGATCATGGTGTCAATGAGCGGGCCGCCAAGCGTGACAGCCATATTTTTTTTCAGTACCGCGTAATCATATTTCACATTATGGCCAATCTTCTGGATCGAGTCCGAGATAAGACAGGGTGTCAGTGCTGCCGTGACTGTCTCCAGGGAAAGTTGGGGTTCGATGAGCAGGCCGTCTTCGCCGCGGTGACCGACTGGTATATAGTAACTGCGCTTACGATCAGACGACAGGGAAATACCCACCAGTTGTGCAGATCGCACATTGAGTGACGTGGTCTCAGTATCAATCGCCAGGATCGCAGCCTTGGATAGTTCCCCAGTGAGTTCTTCGAGCTGTTTTTCATCATTAACAAGGATAAAGCCGTCAGACGGTATCTCAATCCCGTTATCAATCTCTTTGAGTAAAGAAGAAAAACCAAGCTCTGTGTAAAGCTGTTTTAAAGCTGTTTCATCAGCAGTCCCCAGTTTATACTCTTCAATGTGCTGGGGTATTTCAGGATCAGCTTTCAGCCTGATCAAATCGCGGGAAAGAAAGGCGTTATGGCGATTTTCGATGAGACGCTCTTTCATTTTTGACGTTTTAAGTGAATCGATTCCGTCATAGAGTGCTTCAAGAGACCCAAACTCGGTAATGAGCTTGGCGGCCGACTTGGGGCCGATTCCCGGAACTCCCGGAACATTGTCAGAGCTGTCACCCATGAGCGCATAGCAATCAAGCAGCTGTTCAGGATAAACCTGATATTTTTTAAACACACCTTCTCGGTCCATGGTCCGATCATTCATCGGGTCCCACATGATGACCTTGTCATCCACCAATTGCAGCAGGTCCTTGTCGCCGGAAACAATGACGACCTCATGATCCTGTGCCGATAATACCTCGGCCGCAGAACCTATGAGATCATCGGCCTCCAGCTCCTGCTTTTCGAAACTGACGATCCCCATGGCAGCAACGACCTGTTTGATAAACGGAATCTGCGGTGCAAGCTCTTCAGGCATCTGAGGACGGTTCGCCTTATAAGCCTTATACAGGTCATGCCTGAATACCGGCCCCCTTGTATCGAAAGCCACCGCCACATATTCCGGTTCCTGTTCTTTGAACAGTCGGCGGAGAATGTTGATAAATCCGAAAATTGCATTGGTCTGGAAGCCTTCACTGTTGGTAAGCGGTGCCACTGCATGAAACGCCCGATAGATAAAAGCACTGCCGTCAATGATAAATACTTTTTTGTTCACCGCTGATTCTCCAGGTTACAGGTCAGGTTTCCTGATAGTTTTTGTCTCTACTGCTGTTGCGTGCAAAGATAACCTCATTACACAGAAAAAGGGAGAGGCAAAGGCCTCTCCCTTTTTCTGGAGTAATAAGATGTCCCCTCTGTCAAACAAGGACAAACGGTCAGTCATTAATAATATGTTTGTATATCCGTTTCGTCAGTCGTGCGGCAATATCATCTCCGCGATAGGAGACGATTGGGACCGGGCATTTTCTAAACATTCGCTCCGCAACGGATCCGGCAAAAACGTGTCTGAGATCCTTTGTTTTTACCCCCATCACAACCATATCAATTTCTTCTTCGACAACAAATCTGAGCAATTCAGAGGTCGGCTCTCCAACCAGAAAGCTGAAGCTGACTTTTTCATCGGCAAGCGTCAAGTGCTCGGTCATCTTAACAAGTTCTTCCCGACGCTCTTTCTTGACAATTTCAATGTAACTGTCAGTGTCTACTTTATAACCAAAAGAGGCGATTTTATTAACCGCATCCAGATCACGCTCATTGATTACATTCACAACCAAGAGCTTTGCACCCAGCGGTTCTGCGAGATCTGCAGCACAATCAAGGAGACCGCGTGAATATTTGGAAAATGCCAGCGGCACCAGTATTTTTTTAATCATTGTCAGTACTCCCTGGCTTCAAATACCAGAATATTCATTTTATAAGATGATCGATACTCACCGTTGCACAGATCAGGCCTCAACGGCCTGAATGTTCTTCCCCACCCGCTTCTTCTGCAGGTACCAGACGAGTGCAAGCAAAAGAAGGGCAGGGATAAACATCAGCTGTTTTGGCGGTCGATCATTGAGCAACTGGATATTAAGAATTTCCTGATCAAAGTCAATTCCAGCTTTTTCAGCAGGGCTGGAAAAGACCACATTGTCGACGAACATCCTGCCGTCTTCTTCTCGTGTCTCAACACCTATTGCCTCTAACCGTTCTTCTCCAGTTGGTTCTTCACCAACCGGCAACATGACCGTCATTTTAAATTCGGTGCCATTCATTTTTTCGCCTTTGAGCTCAATTCGCAGCTGTTCACCAGGATTCATCTGGCCAACAATCTGAGTCAATTCGGATGCCGGCCGCTCAGTGAGTTCAGGGTAGACCTTATCCCAGAAAAAGCCAGGCCTGAACAGCGTAAACGCTACCAGAAGGAGCATGCAGCGTTTCCCAAATTTTGCTCTTGGTCACAAAATAACCTTGTGTGCTGGCAGCGAAAACCAGCATGGCAATCACGGCGGCTGCGACCACGATGACAAAGTGAATCGGAGTGCCGACTCCGATCATCAGCAGTTCTGTGTTGAAAATAAATATGAACGGCAGAATTGCTGTCCGGATATCATAGGCAAACCCCTGGATACCTGTTCTTATCGGATCACCTCCGGATATACCTGCCGCAGCAAAGGCGGCAAGCCCCACGGGCGGCGTATCATCAGCAAGAATACCAAAATAAAAAACGAAAAGATGAACAGCGATCAGCGGAACAATCAGCCCATTCTGAGCGCCAAGGCTGACGATAACCGGCGCCATCAGGGTTGAGACAACGATATAATTTGCCGTCGTCGGCAGCCCCATGCCAAGCAGCAGGCTGATGGCTGCGGTAAAAACCAGAATCAGCATCAGGTTACCACCGGATATAAACTCAACAAACTCCGTCATAACCAGCCCGATCCCTGTCAGAGTAACGGTCCCCACAACAATACCTGCTGCGGACGTTGCAACGCCGATACCGATCATGTTCTTCGCACCGGACACCATACCGTTGATCAGATCGCGCCAGCCCTGCTGAAAGGAGAATTCCTCTCCCTGTACCTTTCGAATAAGCCCCTTCAGGGGACGTTGGGTCATAACGATGCAGATGAGCAGGATCGTAGCCCAGAAGGCCGAGAGCGACGGAGAAAGTCGTTCAACCACAAGGCACCACATCAGCACGACAATCGGCAGCAGGAAATAATACCCTGACTGGGCGGTAGCACCCAGCGGTGGAAGCTCTGTAATTTCGGTGGTTAACTCCAGCTCCGGTACCCGGCAGGCCAGATAAAGAAGCAGGAAATAGGCTATTGCCAGCAGGATGACGACGACATAAATCGTGGCACCACCGGCAACGGTCTTGATCCAGCCAAGTCCGTAATAGGTTCCTGCCGCCATGACCAGCAGGAAGAGGATAGTCGTAACAAACCCCAGTAGGCTCTGGACAAACGTCTTTTCATGTCTTTTCTTCATGCCCTTGAGCCCCATCTTGCAGGCCTCGAGATGAACGATGTAGACAAGAGCGATATAGGAAATGATTGCCGGCAGAAATGCATGTTTTATAACTTCTATGTACGAGATCCCGACATACTCAACCATCAGGAACGCTGCAGCCCCCATGACCGGAGGCGTTAACTGCCCATTGGTGGAGGATGCCACCTCGACTGCCCCTGCCTTTTCCGCAGAAAACCCCACCTTTTTCATGAGCGGGATAGTGAAGGTTCCGGTGGTTACCACATTGGCAATGGAAGAGCCTGATACGAGCCCCGTCATTGCTGATGAAACGACAGCTGCCTTGGCAGGTCCACCGCGCATATGTCCAAGACCGGCAAATGCAGTTCGAATAAAATAGTTCCCTGCCCCTGCGGTTTCCAGCAGTGACCCAAACAGCACAAACATAAAGACCATTCCAGTAGAAACCCCGAGAGCGACACCGAAGACACCCTCTGTCGCCAGCCAGTAATGCGACATTCCCTTGGACAGGCTCGCACCCTTGTGGGCAATGACCTCAGGCATGTGAGGTCCGGCAAAGGTGTAGATCAGGAAAATGGCGGCAACGACCATCAGCGGCGGCCCGAGAGCACGCCGGGTGGCCTCAAGCAGCAGCACCAGTCCCGCAACCGCAACAACCAGATCAAGCGTGTTCGGGTCTCCAGGCCGATCTGCCAGTCCGTTATAGAACAGAAAGAGGTATGCTGCGCAGAAGGCTGCGGTAAGACCGAGAATCCAGTCCTGGATCGGGATATAGCTCCTCGGAGATGATTTGAATGTTGGAAAGGCTGTATAAGAGAGAAACATCGCAAAAGCGAGATGTATCGACCGGGCCTCGGTTGAATTTAATACAAAGAAATTAAAGATGTAAGGCAGTGGTGATGCATACCATAATTGAAATAACGTCCAGGCAAGCGGTACAAAGAAAAGTACCTTCTTGGGAATCGAACCTATCGGGTTACGGGCACCGGTATCCGCCTCAGCGATCATCTCATGAACATCTTCACTGGGCAGGGACTTCTCGGTGGGCTTTGTCATGGCAGCAACTCCTTCTTATTCCCTCTTAAAGGCGTTTGGTATGATGGCTTAACATTGCAGGACCTCAACGACAGGGAGAATACCAGAATCAAAATCTTCAGTAGTGCCCTCACCTCCCATAAATCAAGATCAGACATCAACGGCGCGAACGTATTATACAGACATCTTCTCCTGCTCTCTGGTACTTGCCACTCACATTAAACCTGAACTTCGGTGTTTCTGGTATATCCACATCTTCAAGTCGTACCCCGGGGCATGATCATACGGGAGAAAAGAGACGTGCGCGGCTCTGCGTAAGCCGCGCACCTTATAACTAACTTCGTGCGATCGATATATTTATTGTATCAGACCGGCTTCCTTGTAATACTTGGCTGCGCCGTCATGCAGCGGTGCAGAAAGACCATCCTTGACCATTTCCTCTTTTTTGAGGTTGGCAAACGCAGGGTGCAGCTTCTTGAAGTCATCAAAATTCTCAAATACTGACTTGACAACAACATAGATGACGTTCTCAGGCACTTTGGCGGAGCTGACAAATGTTGCTCCAACACCAAATGTCATGGTGTCCGCATCAGAGCCGCGATACATTCCGCCGGGAATCACTGCGGTACGGTAGTAATCGTTCTCTGCAACAAGTGCATCAATCACGGGACCGGTAACATTTACCAATATGGCGTCACAAGAGGTGGTAGCCTCTTTGATTGATCCATTGGGATGACCAACCGTATAAATAATGGCATCGACTTTGTTGTCGCAAAGTGCCTGAGACTGCTCGGCAGGCTTAAGCTCAGCGGCAAGTTTGAAGTCATCTTTTGTCCAGCCCATTTTTCCCATAACAACTTCCATTGTTCCGCGCTGACCAGAACCCGGATTACCAATATTGACACGTTTTCCTTTCAAATCTTCAAAGTTTTTAATTCCCGAATCGGTACGGGCAACAACAGTGAACGGTTCCGGGTGGACTGAAAATACCGCGCGAAGATCTTTGTTGGGGCCTTTATCTTCGAATTTACTGGTGCCGTTATAGGCATGATACTGCCAGTCGGACTGGGCGACACCCATATCGAGCTCGCCGGCAGCAATGGCATTGAGGTTGTACACTGATCCACCGGTACTCTCGACAGAAGCCCGGATTCCGTGTTCTTTTTTCCCCTTGTTCACCAGCCTGGCAATCGCGCCACCAGTGGGATAGTAAACACCGGTTACGCCACCTGTTCCGATGGTGACAAAGGTTGTATCAGCACTGATTGCCGCAGAGCTGAAAGCCATCACGAATCCCATTGAAAGGGCTGCTAGCAAAGACGCTTTCTTTTTCATACGTTTTCTCCTTCCTGTTTAAGCTTTTGGTAATATTCTCCTGATCAGCAATACAGATCAGAAGAGACTTGACAGCATGATCCGCTCACTCGAAGCAAGTCGGATACGTATAAGATAAGTTATATCAATGGCGGAACAAGGTTCCGGAATTACCCAATTTATTACTAAATTAAGCAAACACCATGGACGACTGCTCGTGTGTGATAGTGCACCATGGCAGTGACAGCACATCATTGTGAAAACAACAGCAAAGAATTAAAATAATTAACAATTTTACTCAATATGTCAAGCATTTTCCCTTTTATTGCAGGATGGGTCCCTAAAATGATGTATATACAGTAAACCGTTAATCACTCTCCATGACACTGCAAAGCAAAAAACCATTCTGGGTTCATTTATCCCGGCATTCACCTTGGTACCGGCAAAATCTTTTACCCGACCCCAGCACATAGTTATCTTGAATTGCCCTGCAGTGATCTGTTCTTTTGCCGGACACGAATAGGTGATTGGCTCTAACCCGGTTGGTAAAAAAAAATCCTCCTGACTCAATTAATCGAATCAGGAGGACGTTTCCTTTGTTATATTAAATAAAAATATCAGCCAGCTACTCTCACCCATGAGGCCTGCGGTCCCTTATCCCCGAATGACTCACCGAACACGACGCTGTCACCTTCTGTCAGGTCATCAATCGTTACATTCTTGAGTGCATTTTCGTGGAAATAAATCTCACGGTCGTCAAACGTTGTAATAAAACCGTATGACTCATGGGGTGAGACCTTGTGGACGATGCCAACACTATCAGTTTCGATGTGCTGTTCAGGGTTCTTTTTTGCTTTTCTTTTCTTCCTGAGTATTTCTTTCAACTGTAAGGACAGAACATCAAACGCCTCAGTAAGCAAAGTGCGAACTATCTCGCCTTTTCTACTTACTACCACTGTGTCGTTTGGGACCGAGGCCACTACTTTGACCTCGAAGCCGCCTTCCTTATGATGAGTTGTGGCTTCAATGGCAACTCGGAGATGCAGCACAAATCCCGCATAGTGACGAATCAACTTCTCTTTCTCCTCGTCAATTTTCACCTGCCAGCCTTTTTTCAACTCAACATTTCGGGCTTCGACTTTTAATTCCATAAAGTTCCTCCATCTAGTGATCCGACAGCACGTATGCTGTCAAACGCATGCGCCTAACGACGCATTCCATAGCGGATGCCGCGCCACACAACCATTGAGCAGCTGCTGGACACAGAGTCCATCAGGCGCACAACCACTTACATCAGACAAATGATAAAACAGCGGAGAGTTACAAAGATAGTTGGATTCTTGATTTTTTTTAGATGTGATAGGAAGCAAATTTGACATTAACAATAGATCTGTTTAGCTGATCAAACGAAAATTACGTTTTTTGACTCCACTGTTACTTATATTATATTCCCCTTCGATCTATAATCAAGTGGCGCTGAGCATTTTCAAATGACCGAACAGTGTTTTTAGCAATTACAGACATCCTCTCTATTCTCTGCTTCTCTATCGCAATAGGATATGGTAGTAGTAAGAGGGTTTGTTCATTATTTCCTATCCCATTTAATCCATGCCAAAAGAAAAAATTGCCGTCATTCTCCTGAATATGGGAGGTCCCACTAAGCTTGGAGATGTCAGGCCCTTTCTCTTTAATATTTTCTCAGATCGTGAAATAATCAGGCTCGGGCCGCCATTACTCCAGAAACCGATTGCCTGGTATATTGCCAGAAAACGTGCACCCAAAAGTATGGACATCTACCGGCAGATCGGCGGAGGATCGCCAATCACGGTCATCACCAGGCAGCAGCAGGACGCTCTGGAAAAGGCCTTGGAAAATGACGGTGATTTTGTGGTGACCATGGCAATGCGATACTGGAAGCCAACGTCCGCATCAGCTGTCGATCTGATTCGCAGCAAACAGATAACAAAAGTTGTAGCACTCAGTCTCTATCCCCATTTCTCATGCGCAACCAGCGGTTCCTCAATCAAAGAACTCAAGCAGCACTTGAAAGGTCTGGAAAGCCGGCAGCTTATAGAAATAGCATCATGGCCGACTCAGCCTGATTATATCAATTGTCTTGCTGCTAAAATTAAGCAGGGACTGAAACGTTTTGAAACTGAAGATGTTGAACTGCTGTACAGTGCCCACAGCCTGCCGGTGTCATTTATCGAAGAAGGCGACCCATATGTAGAACACCTTAACCAGACCATAACTGCGGTTGAAAAAATTACCGGGAAAAACGGCAGGCTCTGCTACCAGAGCAGAAGCGGACCGGTAGAGTGGTTATCCCCTTCTACTCCAGAAATGATAGAAAAAGTGGCCGGCGAGGGCGGCAAGAATATCCTGATGGTTCCTATAAGCTTTGTCTCAGACCATGTTGAGACACTCTATGAAATAAATATCCAATACAAAGAACTTGCATCCAGCCGCAACATCTGTCTTCAGGCTACTGAATCACTCAATACCGCCCCACAGTTCATAGAAGGGTTAAGACAGCTGGTACTGCAATCGCTCCAAACCGACTAGCGCGGTCACGATTCGTTTGCCATCCCTCCCTGGAACCGCCTCATCCTGACGTTGAGCAGAATCCCAATAGCCACAAGGGTGGTTAGCAGCGAGGACCCTCCATAGGAGAAAAGTGGCAGCGGAATCCCAACAACAGGCAAAAAGCCAAGGATCATCATCAGATTAATGACTGCCTGCCAGAAAATCAGCATAACCACGCCGAAGGAAAGCAGCATGCCAAAACGATCCCGGGCAAACATGGCCGTATAAAGTCCCCAGATCAGAAAGAAAAAATAGATGCTGACAAAAAATACGCTGCCCAGAAATCCCCACTCCTCACACCAGACAGAAAAGGCAAAATCGGTATGACGTTCAGGCAGAAAGTGCAGGTGCCCCTGGGTACCCTCCAGGTAGCCTTTACCAAACTGACCGCCGCTTCCCACCGCTATTTTTGACTGCATTATCTGGTAACCGTGGCCCATCGGGTCTTTTTCCGGATTCAGGAAGGTTTGAACCCGCTGTTTTTGGTATGGTTTGAGCAGTTTCTCCCAGGCAAAGAAGATTGCCCCGACAGCTGTTCCGCCCAGAATTGCATAAACAGAGAATCGAAGTTTTACAAACACAGTCATCGAAACTGCTATAAAGACCATCATCAAAGCGGTGCCGAGATCCGGCTGCAGCAGAATTAACAGGAATGGAATTGTGGTCAGGATTACCGGCGTAACCAGCTGTTTCAAAGTGTAGCCGTCGGTCACTTCTTTTCTGGAATAATAGCTCGACAGGGTAATTACCAGCATCAATTTGGCCAGCTCGGACGGCTGAAGATTAAAGAAACCAAGATTTATCCAGCGCTGTGCGCCGCCGGCAGTTTTACCGATAATCAGAATTGCAATGAGCAGGATGACAACAAATCCATAAATAAAATAGTTCCAGAAATGCAGCTCCTGGTAATCAAAGCTCAAAATGAAGAGGATGGCGGCAAAGCCCATCAGGAAAAAATAACACTGCTTTAAATAGGGAGGTGTCCCCCAAGGTTTGGGAGGATAGGAAGCACTGTAAAGGTTGAACAGGGCCATTCCGCAGATAACAAGAAGGAGAATGGTCATCAGCCAGTCAAAGTGTGCAAAAAGTCTTCTGTCGAACCGGAGCATCTTATTTTATCATTTAAGTAATGGAATAAATCTACTGGTTAAGGAGATACAGGCAATCAGCTCTTCTCCGCTTCTTTCAGCCGCTCAGCCTCAGCCATTTCTTCCAGGTATTTTTCGAAATATTTCTTTAAAATCACCCGGGCAATCGGGCCTGCACCGGATCCCCCATGCAAACCGTGCTCCACCAGAACCGTTACTGCTATCTGCGGGTCATCAGCAGGGGCATAACAGGTAAACCAGGCATGATCCCGGAATTTGTATGGTATATCTTTTTCTTTTAAGCCTTTATACTGCGCGATACGAACCACCTGGGCCGTACCGGTCTTGCCGCCGATTGTCAGACCTTTTATCCTGACATTACGCGCTGTACCGCGTTTACCCTGCACAACCCCGACAAGTCCCTCCCTGATAATCTTCAAAAACGCCCGTTCGCGATCATTGAGCTCCCCGATTATCTGGGGTTCAAAGCGCTCAATCACCTCACCCTCCGGGGTGGTTACCGATTCAATAATCTGCGGTTTATATACTTTGCCGCCATTTGCCGCGGTTGCTGTCATCAGTGCTACCTGCAGGGGAGTGAGGAGATTGAAGCCCTGGCCGATGGCAATCGACAATGTCTCCCCCTGGTGCCATTTCTCCTGATAGCGTTTGCGCTTCCACTCTTTTGTCGGTATCAGCCCTGATTTTTCATGCTCCATTTCAACGCCGGTTTTCTGGCCAAGCCCCAGTTTTCGAGCATACTTTGCCAGGTTATCTACCCCTACCCGTTCGCCAACCTGATAGAAATAAACATCACATGACTCTGTAATTGCTTTCCTCAGGTCAACCTCCCCATGACCGCTGTGCTTCCAGCAGCGATATACCCGCTTCCCGAAATAGTAATGCCCCGGGCAGTAGATTATCGTATTCTCATCAATCACTCCCTCAGAAAGTCCTGCCAGTGCCGTGACGATTTTGTACACTGATCCCGGAGGGTATGCAGCCTGAATCGACTTGTTGATCAATGGGTGTTTCGAGTTATTGAGCAGTGCATCCCAGTTGGCCTGTGAAATACCGCCGATAAAATCTTCGAGATGAATGGAAGGAGCACTTGCCGCTGCCAGGACACGACCGGTATTGACCTCAAGCGCAACCACAGCCCCTGCTTTCTCTCCAACTGCCATAAACTGTTCGGCAGCCATCTGCAGTTCTGCATCAATTGTAAGCTGCAGATCATTGCCCGGCAGTGGATCAAGACTCTTGAGTTCTCTTTGTTCAAAGCCGCGGGCATTGACCTCTGTTGAACTGTTTCCCTTCTCCCCTCTGAGATCTTTTTCCCGAAGTCTCTCAAGCCCCCTCTTGCCGATAAGATCGCCGCCCTCGTACACCCCCTCCTTGTCTTCTTCCAGCTGCTGGCGGTTGATCGAACCGATATATCCGATGGTGTTGGCTGCAAGGTCTCCATAATGAAAGGTTCTGACCGGCTGAACCTCAATCCTGACACCCGGAAACTTATATTTGTGATTCTCCAGGTATGCCAGGGTCTCCCAATCGATATCTTCTTTCAATACGATGGGGAGATGCCGGGGGGTACCTTCTGCTTCCCTGATCTGTTCCCAGAGATTTTCAATGTCTTCATTGAGAATTGTTGAAAGCCGTTTCAGAACATCGTCAATGTCATATGAGTCCTCTCGAATCATCACCACATTAAACGACGGCCTGTTGGTGACAATTTCCCGTCCATTTCTGTCAAGTATGTGACCTCTCGGTGCACGGACCGAGCGTATTCGAACCCTGTTGTTATCAGCCAGGTCTTTATATTCTTCACCACTGCTGATTTGCAGAAACCAGAGTCGTGCAACGATTACACTGAAGAAAAAGAAGACGATGACGATGGCGAAGAGAGATCGTTTTTTAAGAAGGGTCAGTGCAGCCTCGTCTCGTTCGGCTATTTCTTCCACTTCATCGATAAACAGTTTATTATCCATATTTGAGTTACCTGTATCGATTACCAGCTTTTTTTCGGGAGCTGCGCTTCACCGCTTTCCGTTTCAGCAAAAATTCATTAAATGCGTTGAACAGCAGAAAGCAGGGAATCGTGGCCACTGTTAAAATGATCGTTTCTCTCAACACCCTGCTCCAGGACCACACGACCATCGAATCATTGACCGTTATTGAAAGGACAAAGTAAAGCAGAAACTGAACCAGATAATAAAAAACACCAACCAGCGGTACCTGGTAAGCAGACTCCTTCAGCGGGCTGTTCAAGGTCAGGGTATTAAGGACTATGAAAAACAAGAGGTATTCAATAAGATATGTCCCGAGATAGATACCGGAAATCGCATCCATCATCCAACCAAACAAAAACGCCAGCAAGAGTCCTTTCAGCACATCAAAACGATACGCCAGAAAGGCAATCAAAATAAAAACCAGATCGGGTGAACCAAGCCACGACGGCAGAAACTGCAGCACTGTCGTCTGAAAGGTAATCAGGAAAATGCCGATTATGAGGAAACTTCCGATCTGCACGCCACCCAACCTCCTCTAGGGCACAATTTTTTCCGGGGTAACCGATTGCTGAAGAGATAGATTGAGATGCAAAAACTCAAGACGCTGGAAATCCACTGACGGCTTCACCTCAATATCGAGAAACATGCCCCTTTTTTTGCGTTGCACATCGGTAACGGTCCCCACTGGCACACCTGAGGCGAAGACGCCGCCGATACCGGCAGTTACAACCTGATCTCCCTTCTCGACATTGGCATTTTTAAGGACATAATTCAGGACATAGCCATCCGCACCGGTTCCTTTGAGAATGCCCCGCACCCTGCTTTTCTGGATAATCACATCGATGGCGCTGCTTGGCGCTATTGCCAGAAGGACTTTGCTGTAATTCCTTGAGGCATGGATAACCTGCCCGACTATTCCCTGCGAGGTGAGCGCTACCATTCCTTCAACAACACCATCGTTTTCTCCGCGATCAACAATAATGGTGTGAAACCAGAACGCTGGATCTTTACCAATGACTCGTGCCGTCAGGGGAGGAAAATCGGCTGCCTTTCTAAAATCCAACTCCTCTTGAAGATGCAGGAACGTCGTATATGCTTCACGATATTTGGCCTGTTTCTCATCATAGGAATCAAGGAGCGTTTTGAGTCGCCGGTTTTCATTGCGCACCTCATGGAGGTCGACGTAATCTGCCCAGAAAGTCCTGGCCCCGGAGGCAGCTTTAGAGAAAGTTGACTGCAGGGGGCCAATCAATTCCAGAGTCAAGTCGTGAAACGCACCATATCTGCCGCCAAGTGTCGAGGCAAATAACACCAGGCACAGCGACAGAAGAATGGTGGTCAATAGTAAAACCCGCCAACGCACAGGTTTCGATCTGCTCTTCCTGTCCTTGATTTGTCTTCTCACGACAGAATAGTTGGTATTTCCCCGAAACGGAGATGAGATTCCAGTATTTGCTTAGTCAATCGTCACTTCTTTTAGAATGTCAAGATTGTCCAGCGCCCTTCCCGACCCAAGAACAACTGATGAGAGCGGGTCATCGGCTACAATAATCGGCATTCCAGTTTCTTCCTTCAAGCATTTATCCAGATTCTTGAGCAGTGCACCTCCGCCGGTCAGCACGATTCCCTGGTCAACTATATCAGCAGCCAGTTCCGGAGGCGTAACCTCCAGTGCCACTCGTACCGCCTCGACAATAACATCAACCTGCTCTGCGATCGCAGACTGGATCTCATCGGCACCGACTGTCAGTGTCTTGGGAACCCCTGAAACCAGATCTCGTCCCTTTATATCCATGGTTTCATATGGCTCCTCAGGAAGAACGTTGCCGATGGTTGTTTTTATCATTTCGGCCGTTCTTTCACCGATGGCCAGATTGTGCTTGCGTTTGATGTATTGCAGGATCGCCTCGTCCATTTTGTCCCCGGCGACCCGAACTGATTTCGCATAGACGATCCCTGCCAGAGAAATGACCGCAACTTCGGTCGTGCCCCCGCCAATATCAATAATCATATTGGCAGTTGGCTCAGTAATTGGCAGGTCAGCTCCGATTGCCGCCGCCATCGGCTCCTCTATCAAGTAGACTTCGCGGGCCCCGGCTGACTCCGCCGACTCTTTAACTGCCCGTTTTTCCACCTGGGTAATGCCGGACGGTACCGATATCATGATTCTTGGATGGACCAGCGTCCTTCTATTATGAACCTTCTTGATAAAGTACCGCAGCATTGCTTCGGTAACCTCAAAATCAGCAATAACACCATCCTTGATTGGCCGGATAGCAGTAATATTACCGGGTGTCTTGCCAAGCATCATCTTGGCCTCCTGACCTACAGCCAAGACCCTGCTCATCCGACCATCCTGACGAACAGCAACAACAGAGGGCTCTCGCAGGACAATACCCTTGCCCTTGACATACAAAACCGTATTTGCTGTGCCCAAGTCGATAGCCAGATCATTTGATAACCAGCCAAACAAAAAATTGAATGGAGAAAACATAGAACCTTCCTTAATCGGAATATAGATAAACCTCTAAATCGGCGTAAAAACCACACCGCCGAGAACTGTTACACACTACAAATTATCAAAACATTTAATAATACCAGAGACCCTATTTATTGGCAAGATTAATGGCGAGAGTGATGGCGAGAGAAGTGAGAATACCTAATTTTCGTTGACACGATTTCCAAAGCCTGTTATAGGAAACATCGCATTTCATGCAGGAAAATGGGGCTATAGCTCAGCTGGGAGAGCGCTTGAATGGCATTCAAGAGGTCGTCAGTTCGATCCTGACTAGCTCCACCAAAGATATTATAAAGGCTTGCTATTATTACGATAGCGAGCCTTTGTTGTTTCCAGAGCAATGATCTTGTAGATACCGTTGTAAACAGGATCATAGTCATGCGCTCACATCAAGCTTACCATTCTCCGCAAAAGCAG
The DNA here is from genome assembly GCA_963710015.1 of uncultured delta proteobacterium. Taxonomy (GTDB): domain Bacteria; phylum Desulfobacterota; class Desulfobulbia; order Desulfobulbales; family Desulfocapsaceae; genus MADRE3. The sequence continues at coordinate 175,488 of CAVPYP010000007.1, forward strand.
TCATCACGGCATTAGGGCCAAGACACATTATCTACCCTCAAATTTCTGGGCAAGATCGTTATCAACAACATACATGCAGATTTCTTTAGCTCCCTGCCGGGAATAGAGATATCTGCTCTGCAGATTATCTATCATGAAGGTAACATCATTTCTGATTTTCGAGTCATATGTCCTGAACTCATCGGTATCGAAATCTCTGATGGCCATGCGAAAATTTTCATTTTTCAAAAAGGGCTCAAGAACCTTTTCTTTAAGGTTATAAACGTACTTCTGGAAAAGATTTTGAAATAGTGTTGTTTCGACGACAGATAAGCCCTCATGCATTATCTCCTGCGTGAGCGTGGTTGTCGTATAGGTCTTCTGCACATCGCTTCTAAACGCTACAGCCTCTTGCGGGTCAGTCAGCAGCCTTGACTCAATCCTGGAGAAAAATGTCTCTGTAATATTCAGTTTTTCCCCGGTAAATATGCACTTTTCGGTTGTCCCCGGGTCAAAATTTACGGCAAACATATAATTTTGAATATCAATGGCAATCTGATCTTCGTTATAATAATACAGCGCTTCCTTGACCTCCTGGAGTACTATATAGTTGTACATATGCAGTAGGGAATCGAGAAATTTCGGAGGAATGATGCTTTTCTCCTCTTTACAGTATTTTCTGAAAAATTTTCCAAGCATTGACATGTCAATCAGCTTTTTGTCGCTGGAATAAAGAGAGACAAATTCGTTAAAGAGCCGAATAGAATCCCTTCCCGAAAACCCGTGCCAGCCATCCTTTTCGGACTCAGCAATAATCTGCCGTCGCCGTTTTGCGGTAAATTTTTTCAGATCACTCTCAGACACCCAGCTGGGGATATTACCGGTATATATTTCCATCTTGAGAAGCTGCAGGCTGCTGTCACAATACAGTTCATATTGGGCAGGATTATTAATCCAGTCAAGCATTGCCTCCGAACTGCTCATCAGCCTGGTTGCGATGATAACCCGGGCAAAATTGTGGAGAACACGGGGAAGAAAACTCTCTTCTATCTGCTTTCCGAAAATCTCACGATAGATCTCAACTTCGGTTTTGATATCGAGAACATATGGAATATGTATGTACTCAATCCTATCCGAAAAAGCCTGTAGATCATTCAGTTGTTTTTTATCTTCCGGATTCATCAGGGCAAAGAAAAGAGAATCAACGCTTTCCTCAAGTTCCTCGACTTTATGAACCCCCTCGCTGATAATGTTGTGGAGCTCCATCAGCCGTTCAATGTTGTGGGACTTTATATCCATCAACGCATAGATGCCGTTGTTTGTCCTGGCATAGTGCGAATAGAGGTAGCGCAGCGGCCTGGAATCAGGCAAATAACTGATCGAGATTACGCTGTATGGCGTCATGTTTTAAAACGGTGCGTTTGATCGGTTTATCACCCGGGTTAAAAACCGAGATACCGATTCCGAGCCGTCTCTTGAAGATGTATAGGGCGAGCAAACACACATTCCAAGTACTGTTTTGATATCATGATATTTTTCCATCAGGGCACTGAAAATTGAAGTGCAGATCGTACACGGTTTATCGTGAAATACCCATTCGAACTTTTTATCTGTAAAAAACTCCCACTTGAATGTGTCATTCTCGAAAAGATCGTCAAAAAAGAACCGGCGCGACTCAGGCGGAATGATCAGGATCGGATTATCATGGCTTGGACAGGGAACATCGAAGTACAATTCAGAACTCCGCACTGCCTTCAGCCTCTGACGGCAACTCGCTAGCTTGACGTATCATTTGTATCCCTGTCAAGCAGCGAGCTGAGTTTTTCGGTGAGTGTATCAATTGAGCGAATATGTGATCCTGATGGGTCTCCCGGTAAGCGCCATACAACCTCGTAGCGCAGCCCCTCGGGCGACATGGTATATTCTTCGAATTTACGAAGAAGGCTGTTGAGAAAGGTTGACTTTCCGCTGCCTGGTGGTCCATCAAAGATGTATACCTTATTTTGCTGAGCACCCACAGATAATGAATCAACATGACGTACAAGGCGATTTGCAAAAAGCCGATCGGGGAAAAACGGGCGATCAGTACCCTCCGCAAATAATTCCAGGCAATCATATGCCAGGTAGTTTATGGACTCCGGATCGTCGTGATACTCATCAATCTCCTCGCACATATAGTTGTCGATCATGTCCGCATAGAGCTGGTATATGTTCCTTATAATCCTGGACGGATGGTCCACAACCTGTTCTAAGAATTCGGCATAATTCAGAAACGGCTGCTTCTCCCACTCCTTGCTCTGGTGCGTTAGGTTGTCAAGTGCCCGTGTGATATCACGCATGGTTCTACCCGCTCTTTGCTCAAACCTCTATGATGTATGTTCTTCCCGTGACAGTTGTCGGTTACGCATCGTGTAGCGGAACTGTTTCCAGGAGATCTCCTGCCTGGGTTTCTCCGTCTTGTCCTGGTCGCCAGGGTCTGCAGACGCCTTCTGCTGAACAGGCTCAAAGGTGTCCAGGATAACAGGTGCCCCCCACAGGTATTCAATTCCAAGCATCGTCCCGGCAATATAGTCGCGTACCAGTGGTTTTCCTTCAAACAGGTGCTTCAGGTGTAGATGATTATTTTTCACAACCTCGAATTCTATGGACGGAGGATGATAGAGGGAATCCTGTACCATCTCTCGATAATCTTCGGCCTTCTTGCTTTTGACATAATACTGCCAGGTCATCCTCTGCTCATCAAGCCTCCGTCCGGCCACAAATAATTTGTTTTCGTCAACAAAATCCTGATTGATATACTCTGATATCAGCATCGAATCGCAGTAGGTTTTCCGTACGTTGAAAATGAATTCATTTCCTTTTCCGACACCGCTGTCAAAATTTCTTCTGCTGTTCCTGTCACGGAGGCGATCGAACTCGCTGCTGATTCGCCCTTTGTCGGCCATTTTTTCAAGAAACGAGAAGAGCCGCATCCCAAGGGCATAGGGATTAAGCCCGACTCGCGGCATTGATGTTACTCGCGCGTTGACGATGGCAAAATCTATTTCATGGCCGCTGATCCGATCATCGGTAAGAAAAAGCTTTTCATGCCAGTAGCTTGCCCAACCTTCATTGAGTATCTTGGTCCGTATTTGAGGCTGGAAATAGAGGGAGGTATTTCTGATGACCTCGATTACCATCTTCATCCAGTTATTTTCTTCCCGGTTTAGAAAATCAGAATGTTCCATCAGAAACTCAAGGAGGTCAAAACGGCGCGCCTGTTTTTTCGCGGACTGATGCTTATTCCAGTATGATTCAAACTCAGCATAACGATTCTGCACGTCCTCAAGAAACGACTGTTCACCGGCGGCCGGGTCAGAGGTCGCATGACGATTATAGCGTTCGATTTCCTTGACATAGTCTGTCACCGAAACCTTTATCTTTTCCTGGAGAAATATATCGAAATAATAGTCTGCAGCAGTAATTGTCTGGGCTGCAGTCAATTGAGAGTCCTCCGACATAACTGAAAAGTAACCGACCAGGTTATCAATGGCTTTTGCGAACTCTATAAGGTAATCAACCCAGCGCCCCTTCTCCGAGCGAAGTTGACTGATCAGTCGTTTATCTGAAAGCGCTTTCCCGGTAAAATCATACTTCCAGGTATGCTGGAAAAACAGGTTGTTCTGAAAGAAGTCTATATGCCCAATAACATGATAAAAAATCATCACATTCAGCCAATCCGGGTTGTTATCATTGTAAAATGATATTGGCGGGCGGGTATTGATTACCGTCTCATAGGGATTTGAGGGGAACAATTCGTAGCGTCCGGTCTCCCGCAACACCTCGACATCCTGAACCCAGTAGTCATAGAGCGTCGGGATCATTGTTTTGGGAGATAATTCCAACATGTCACGGTTGGTTACTATATATTCCAGGGTGTCATCCTGAAATACTAGGCCGGCACCGCGGGCTCTTTCTTTGCACCCTTCCATTATTTTTTTTGCATGCTGGCTGATCAGTTCCATACGCTCACCGTTATCATGATATCAGCGCCCTGATTCCTTCAATAAGCCTGGGCTCGGAACTGCCCTGTTCAAGGACATCAAGCCTGATTAGATCAGATTTTTCCTCCAGCAATCCTGACTTTTTCACATAGCGTTCCACGTCACTGCGCCCCGGTATGCCGAAATTATTTTCAGCAATTGTAATACCGATGCGTGCTGCGTAAGAGAGCATCTTTTTTAGTTGCGAAATTGCTTCTTCACCGCTGGTATCCCAATCATCACCGTCAGTCCCGTGAAACACGTAAATGTTATAATCTCTTTGAAGATTCTCCTGTTCTACGATCTGGTTTACCAAGCGGTAGGCTGATGCGACCTGGGTACCCCCGGCCACTTTTGAGTTATAGTAGACATTAAAGCTTTCAACCTCCTTTGCTTCCGTATCATGCAGTACGAACCTGGTCTCAACCTGGCTCTCATACTGATAGATAAGCCATGAATAAATCAGGACATGCTGGCTCACCACCATCTCAGTCGGCCAGCCATTCATTGAACCGGAGTAGTCTCTAATAAAGAAAACAACCGCTTGAGATTCGTAATCTTTTTCCTTTGATAATATGCGATACATTCTGTCATTGGGAGAGATCAGCAGCGAATCCGTCTTGATGGTATCTCCCTGCCTGATGCGGCCAAGTCCAATGTTGGTTTTAATAATCTGTCTCAAGGTTGCCTTCTTATCCAAGACCTGACCAAAGCCGCGATGACGATCGGTCAAGTCATAGGAGTATTTCGTCAGTGACCGCTTTTTCCCTTTGTCTTTGAGGTTTGGCAGCTTAAACTCTTCAGTGAGCACCCTGCCGAGATCATAGGCATTGGATTCTATTTCATGACTCCCTCCTTCGCCCTGTCCGGCGCCGCCCTGACCCTCCTGGCTTTCCCGGACAGGCTGCTCACCAATAACCTCGCCTTCCTCGCCCTCACCGTGCCCTCCATAGCCGGGATCGTCGCCTTCATCGCCATCTTCAGCAGGTATTCCTGCTGTATCATGAAGGAATTTTTCTTCAACCGTTGTCGGTACAACAATGACGCGGTCATCATGCTTACCGCCCGGTTTTATCACCCTTCCCAACCGTATTTTTCGTGGAAACCCATCTTCCTCCCGCTTCTTATCCCTGGCCATTAAATCATCAAGTGAGCGATTAGCGGCAAAAGCAGCCAGCAGGGTGGAACCGGGAAACCAGCTATCGATGTCGCTGTAATCATAGAGGGAACGTGAGGGGGAAAGGCGATCTTCCTGGGCAGCCAGTCGCTTCGCATACTGCTTTTCTGCCCGGTCAACTTCAAGGCGAATCTTCTGATCCTGCTCCCTGCTTATTCCTTGTGCTTTGAGGATCTGATATTTTCTTCGAAGATTTTCTATCATCTCAACCTCTCAGCCTGATGAAAGAACCTATGAAATGAAAATTTATGTTTCATCCACCTGGGTGCAAAAATACTCTATGGTTTTCTGAGCACAGGTTGTGCAATATCCAAGTTTATTAAGCATGGTATCCACCATGCGATCATATAGTTTCTGATTTTCCTCATTTGTCCTGTTGGCAAGTGCCCCAATAAGACTGCCGGCACCGGCAATGTCAGATTTCAGCCGGACATCGGTAACCGCCTTGACAAGCTCAAGGTTATCCATGAAATCATAGCCCGGATTGGTCGAGATCTTCTGACCATAGATTTTACGAATAGAGGTTCTGAATGTATCCTTCTGTTCCTTTATTTTAAGCCCGAGACAATCCTCGACCGAATTTATATAGCGTTCATCAATCTTTAAGGCCTGTAACTCTCCACTCTGCGGATTCTTATACTTCCACATCTTGTCAGGCCCAAGGTTTTCCGCATCTATGCCAATAATCATGTTCACGTAGTTAATAACATCTTTGCGGATCGCCAGAGGCTCATCCATATAGGCATTAAACATCTCCGTCATAATCCGTTCCCGATATAACCCTCGCGCCGTTTTGAGATCATCCAGAAATTTTGCCCGGTCTGTCGTTTCCGGCACATAATCAAGAATAATTCGTTCAAGCGCAGCAAATACATCGTAGGCAAACATGCATTGACCCTCGTTGGTCTCTGAGCTTTCAAGCATCAGCTGCATAGCCCTGCCAAGGTTCCGCTGCCCAAGACCTTTTTGTCCAAAGCGACTGGTCACGTCTGCATCTTGATTCAAGGTATCGATGACCTCTGAAAGCGTCTTGATCGATTTTTCACCGGCCACCTCACCTGCTGCAAGTTTCATGGTTTCAATCGGCGTCAGCTTCTCAGAGCGCGGCAATCTTGTCAGCGTCGCACCAATTGATGCGGCATAATTGAGATTTGGATCCTGGTGCAGCAGCTCTCCGGTGAGCGTGGTCTTGGTTTCTGCACCGATGGCATAGGAAGTCAGCTGACGCTGCAGCCGGTAATCGGTATTATGGGAGACATAGCAAATACGACAACGGTCTATGATCGGTGCCTCCTCCTTCTCAGCCAGGAATTTATTGAATTCTGCGTTATTGCTGGTGGCCACAATAAGGGTATCAATGGGCCATTTATAGCCGTCAATTTCGATGGTCCGGTTTTGGATGATGCCCAGATATACCTGGACGAGATCTTTTTTGTTTTTGTATATCTCGTCACTGAAATGAATACCTCCGCCGGCCACACGGGCCAGGGCTCCTCTGCGCAGATCAAAGCGGTACGGGTTATTTGTATCCGTTATATGCAGAAGTCGCTGAATCGACTCCTCACCCAGCAAATCAACGGCTGAGGAGGTAATTTTGTCCTTGGCTGGGTATTTGCCGGTAACCGTACCGAGACTCTCGGTGAGAGGCACCGGGACTATCTCAATAAATTTCAGCATATCATCAAGCTTTCCGCCAGAATACTCCCTGATGTCATTCCAGATATATGCAGAGCAGGCACCCAGCGGACGATAATTTTGCCACCACTCTTTCAGGAGTGATTCAGGCAGCCGATATCTTCGAGCCAGATGGTTTTGAGAATCTTCTGTGGACTCTAGAAGGTTCATGGCCAGTATCATCGGATCTTCATAGGTTTGAGACTCGATCACATCAATATTTCCATAATGGCCTAAATCAACCATCCCTTTAAACCTGAAGGTATAGCGCCTGTTTTCAGGACGAAACAAAAAATGCCGATACATGCTGCACAGGTACTCAACAAGAAACGTTTTACCGTTGCCGGGCTCGCCAACGAGCACAAATGCCATCTCCTGGGAAGAACCGCCCTGCGAGGCATCTTTTACAAACGAGACAAATGAGTTGATTTCATCATACATACCAATGATATGCTTCGCGCCATCCCGGAAAATCTTATAGTCAAAGGTGCTTTTGCCGTTAACCATCACCTTGTCTATCTCTTTTTCAAGGATCATCCGGGTCACTGCCTGAAAGGCATTCTCAAAAACACGTTCTCCTTTTTTCACGGCCGTTATATGCTCGTGGAGACTTTCTTTCTTTGACTGTGCCATGGCTACCTCCTTTTCGACATCGAATTGAGTCAATAAAGGCTATACCTTATTAATGGTCACAAACGGAGCCATTTTCAAGTTAGGCATGTCAGAAAAGTATTCTCATTTTCGAATATTTTTCCTGGTTTATCCTCGCCTTGCATTTCTTTTATTTACTTTAGAACGCCCTGCGCCATGATGACAGTCGGACCATTCAGCAGCGCTGTACCCAGGCAACCTTCTCCTGAGTAGAAAACCGTCTCCATCAATCGCTGCCAGATACTTGCCATTACTGCACTATTTCAAATTTTGGATATCGAAAGAAAGGTTCGAATTCTTTGGAATTAAATTTCAGGGACCATCTCTAACCGATGGTTTGACGATTTCTCGCTTTGTTTTATCTGCAATTGGCCGGTTGGAAATAAGTGGGCAGTGGGGGGGTGAGCTGTTAATCGATCTGCATATGAACAGATATTCAGGCTGCTCATGGCAAACTCTTGAAAAAATCATAAAGAGCGCTCCAGAGCTGTCATCTGGTTCGCTTGCTTAGGGGGTTTTCGTCTGTTTGCGCAAAAACCGATCAAGATTATTGGCAAAAGACTGCCGATGTTTTTTGCTGAGCGCAGATGGACCTCCGGTGTCCATACCACTGGAGCGAAGCGTATCGAGAAAATCTCTGGTGTTTAAATGCTCCTTGATATTCTCGATTGTATAAAATGTACCCCGGGGATTGAGCGCAAAACCCCCTCTCTCAACCGCCTCTGCGGCCAGGGGAATATCACTGGTAATTACAAGATCTCCAACCCTGAGGTTTCTAACTATTTCACTGTCAGCGACATCTGGTCCAGGCGATACCCGCAGAAATTGTATATGGGCTGATGACGGTATTTTTATCGGTTGGTTAGCCACCAGGATCACCTGCACCCTGGTACGCTCTGCTGCTTTAAACAAAATCTCCTTGATGACCAGGGGACAGGCATCCGCATCAACCCATATTTGCATACTACAACCTTTTACGTTTGCGGTGCTTAGAGATTAATAAGGCCAAGGAAGGCACCCAGACAAGGAAGAACAGGAACATCCCCCGAAAGCCTGCCGAGTGTTTCAGGCATATGGGTACCAATTTGTGAGAGAATAGTTAAGATCGAGTGCCCCTGCTCCTAGCGGCACGAATACATGTTGTCCAGAAAAAATCCCCTGTCAGGCAGAGTTATTACAGATGATGAGAGCCGAATTTTCATGCCCCCCACGTGGTATTCTTAAGTCATTACACCAAAAGGAAATTTCTTGATACCCTGGTTTCCACTTTTTTTACTTTTAGAATTTTTCTGTTTCCGAAGCCTTACCTTTCTTGCGATTAATTCCTGCTCTTCGAAGTGGCATTCGAAATCAACGGTTGCGCCAACCTTTAAAAACTGGCAGCCAACGAGGTCGGCTTTGTTTACTGCTATATCTGGCCCATTTCCGTTATCGAGAAAACCAGAATCCTTATCCCGAAACCATTTTTTAACAACTGTTTGCAAAAAACTACCTCCACATTAATATTTACATCCATAGCAAAACATGGACGCTCCATGATCTTCAAACTAAGCTGATCTGTCCAACTAACGGTAGCATACCAGATATTCAGGAATAAATCCAAGAATCGACAATTTAACAGACAATTACATTAATATCGGACATATATGGAGGGCTAACAGTGCTAATTACTTTGAAGTGGCGTTGCCAAACTGCACCCTATGATGACTTTATAAGAAATTTAGCCCCTTTAGCGATTGATACTTTCTTGTTCCCTTCAAAAACTACCTGAATTGTGCCACATCGATCAACTGATATTATTTTTCCAACACCCCAATCCGCCTTCTTATTGTGTCGAACCATTTCACCTTTGCTTAAATGTATTTTCACTACTGCCTCCTGGGAAAAATTTTAACTCCATATCGACATAATAAGGCTTAACAAATAAAAAACTGATTTTATTTCAGAAAAAGGACGTTAATTTCTTATTTTTAGGCGCTCCTCATGTTTCTCTCATGTCATGAGTCTCTTTTGCCTTGCGGCATGGGAGCCCTTCGGGTGAGAGAATCCAATAGATACCTTTACCCGCTGTAAGGCTGTATTAGAAAGAGCTCAACAACATCCTGTTCAACAAAAGTGATCAGGATGTTGTTGAGAGTGCAGCTGTGATTAAAATGGTTTACCGACCGGGCAGGCCAGTTCGCAGCGACGACAATACTTGATTATTTTTATTGGATCAGCAAAACCTTCGACATCCTGCTCCTTTGCGACTTCATTGTCCACATCCATCTGTTTGTTACAGACAGGCCTGGAAAATACACCATCGCGTCCCGGTAATATCCGCTGCCCATAGTCAGCTTCTGAATATATTTTACTGTCGAAGGCATGCTGCGGGCAGGCTTTGCGGCACAATTCTTCGCACATGCTGCATGGGTCGAATTGCGAAGGACCTGTGGAGGGCAACTCAATATCAAGAGTCAGAGCTCGAAGCCGAACTCGCGGGCCAAACTCCGGTGTAACCAGGATATTGTTTCTGCCGACACAGCCAAGAGCTGCCAATACAGCTGAATCTTTGAGATAGGTCCCGCCTTTCTCAACATGATAGGGAAGGTGAAAGACGCCGACACCAAACTGTTCTGGAATCCAGTCACAAAGCTCCCGAACAACCTTTGCCAACACCCGGTTACCGGGAGGATCGACGCGGCCGAACCACCAGTCCAATTCCGGCTTGTCTTCCGGGTGGTGAACAGCAATCACCATTACCGTCTTTGCTCCCTCCGGCCACAGAACCTCTCCTGGCTTCAAACCCAGCTTATTTTTCCGGGTACCAATTCCTTCCCCTGCTCCGGGCATTCTGGGCGCAAAGGTGAAGGATGGAGCCTGTTTCAGGTCCTCAACCGAGGCAAATCCGACCAGGTCGGCACCAAGATCCTTCGCTTTCAGCAACAGTGCTGAAGATATTTTCAAGTTATCTCTTCGTGCCATGTTGTCCCCCATTATTCAGATTTTTTGATATCCTCGGCAGGCAGAACAGCGACCTTGCGAGCCAGCATTTCCCCATAATCTTCCTTGATCCACTTCATGAGGGAGAAGACCATCACCAGCAGCACCGGTATGAGCGGCAGGGCAACAACAATGGACGAGAGCTGTACTGCCTTGAGCTGACCGGTTGACAATAAGCCGACTGCGAAAAGCCCCAGGATAATACCCCACAAGGTCCTGTTCCAGCGCGGCGGTTCTTCATCACCACTCAAGGTCCTGGTTACCTGTGATGACAGGGTGTAGGCAGCGGAGTTCAGGGTGGTTGCCAGAAAGATAAAACAGAGAATGGTAAAAGCCGGGATAAACAGGAATTTTGCTCCCGGGATGGTGTTAAGAATGTTGACGATGGTAACATCGTTTGACCAGCCGGATTCTTTCAGCACCCCATAGACATCGAGACCGCCGGACGTCTGGAGGTTGATTGCATACCCGCCCCAGATGGCAAAGAAGACCCAACAGCCGAGTGATCCCCAGACCAACTCACCAAGAATAACCTGCCGAATCGTTCTGCCTTTGGAGATTCGAGCAACAAAGAGGCCCATCATTGGTGCGTAGGCAACCCACCAGGCCCAGTAAAATACTGTCCAGCCTTCTGGAAATCCACCGTTTGCAATCGGATCGGTCCACAGACTGATCTTGAAAAAATCACTGAACATCAGCCCCAGGCTGTTACACCAGTTATTGAGGATGAAGGTGGTTGGGCCAATAATGAAAACATAAATCAATAGAAAATAGGCAATGTACGTGTTCAGTGAGGCAAGCTTGGCAATTCCCTTTTTTAATCCAGCCCAGACAGTAACCGTGAAGAGGGCTGTCCAGACGGCGAGGATTGCGAGCTGGAGGGCAAAAGATTCTGGGATTCCGGTCATGTTCGATACCAGGCTCGTTACCAATGGGACCGCAAGTCCAAGTGAGGTTCCGACACCCCCGATCATCGCAAAGATTACAACCGTGTCAATGAACTTGCCCAGAAAACCGTCAGCCTTGTCTCCAATGATACCACGACAGGCAGTACTCAATCGTCAGGGCATGAATTTTTTTTACATGAATCGCGTAGGCAATCGGCAGCGTCGGCAGAGCATAGATAGCCCATGGTGTAATTCCCCAGTGGAACTGACCGTACATACCGGCAAGTTCGCCGACCAAACCTTTCTGCGACTCCAGATCAGTATGCAGGATACTGGAGTTGAGGTAATAGACCGGTTCGATGAAGGCCCAGTATACAATGGCAATACCGATACCGGCGCAGAAGATCATCGCAGCCCAGGCATAGGTGGAGAATTCCGGCTCATCGTCGGGTCCGCCAAGTTTGATATCACCCCAGCGGCTGAATGCCAGCCAGACCAGGAAGAGGACACAGAAGAGACCAAAGATAAGAAAGGCCCACTTGAAGTTGTGGGTCAGTATACCGAACAGTGAATCTACAACGGCTTTACCCTGTACTGGGAAAATGGTTAATAATATGCCCACCAGCAGGGTGATCAGCACCCCAGGGAACATAAGAGATAGATCAATATTACTCGACTTCCCATTCATACTCGTCTCCTTTCCAGTCTTATGGTTTCACCGTCACCAAGAAATATTCATTTGAATTCTCGTGTTTCCGGCGGTTAAAAATTCTCAAGCAGCTGCACGAAACGTTTCCCGTAGCAAAGCAAATTTGAGACCACAACAACGGAGGCAATTTAAGAGTCATTGAAATTGTTATTTTTATTATCTTGAAGTTGGAAAATATTACAGAAATGATAGAAAATATTTTTTCTATTATAGAATAAATATTTTCTATTTTAGAAAAATGGCCAGTGACATTTTCACGCCACATTGTGGTATTTACATTGGGAATTCAAACAGTTAAGGCAGAGAGCTTTTCAGGTTGTCTCATTCGCGCACAGATAGGGTTCAGATTTTCTCAACTCTCCGCAATTCGCTGAGCAGTGAGTGAAGACCATATTTTTTGACCTTGTAGTTCAGCAACTGGCGGGAAATGGAGAGATCTCGTGCCGCCGCCGCAATGTTTCCTCTGCTCTCCCTGAGCGCACTGACGATACTCTCCGATTCAAGTGCAGCAGAGGATTCAAAGAGTGATCGTCTCTTTCTGACAGGTATCCTCCAGGGCGTTCCGGTATCATTCGACCTGTTTGTCATCTACAGATAATTCCATTTTTTTCGAAGGATCATTGGTGATTCCGAGAAGATTGGCAATGTAGCAGTGTTCCAGATTCAAGGCTCTGATCGGAACTGCTGGCCATATTCACTGCGCTTTCGATAATATGCTGGAGTTCTCTGACATTTCCCGGCCACGAATAGTTCCAGAAGAAATCGATGACTTCAGGCGATATATTTGCCAGCTTCTTGTTAAGCAGATTATTGTATTTCTGAAGAAAATGTCGGCCCAGTTCTTCGATATCAACCTGCCGCTCTCTCAGCGCGGGGATGTGTATATAGACCACCGCCAGCCGGTAAAACAGGTCCATCCTGAATTGACCGCTTCTTACCAGTTCTTTCGGTTCTTCATTGACCGAACAGATAACCTTGCAGTCAAAGGGTATATTTTCGAGGGAACCGACCCTGCGAATTTTTTTCTCCTGGAGCACACGTAGTAATTTCCCCTGCAGAGAGAGCGGCATGGAGTTGATTTCATCAAGATAGATGGTCCCTCCACTTGCTGCTTCCAGCAGACCGGCCCGGTCTATTGATCCTGTGTAGGCCCCTTTGGCTGTTCCAAAAAGAAGCCCCTCTATCAGCGGTTCGGGAATTGCCGCACAGTTGATGTCAATATATTGCTGTTTATTATCGTAATGAAAATTATGAATTGCCTGGGCAAACAATTCTTTTCCTGTTCCGGTCTCTCCATAAAGCATGACCGGTGATGGCGAATTTGCGGCCATTTTTGCGGTTCTCAGGGCGTTGACAAAGCCGGGCGCCGAGCCGATGATACTTGCAAAGGTAAATTCAGTTCCATCAGCAAACGCTTCGTTATTCCTGGGCCCAAGAAAGGCCGGGATGTTTCTCTCCAGGATGTTGTAATCTTTAACAAAGCAGATAGTACCAACAATAGCCCCATTCTTGAAAAGAGGAAAAACGGAGTGAATAGTGTTACCGACATTTACATTTTTGGATTGATAGGAAAGCGCATAATTGATTATCGGTTTGCCATGTTTGAGCACCCGCATGCACGTAGAACTGTCATTATTGTAGCGGTACACATCAGTTATCTTCTTGCCGAGCACATCAGCAGGGTCGAGACTGTCAATAGTGGCCTGGACGGAATTATAAAAAATCATCACGCCATTGGCGTCAGTCATCAAAACTCCCTGGTCAAAATCACAGAGGAGTTCAATAAAATCAAACTGATTGAAATCAAAATGAATGTCAAGGAACTGGGATATAGCTCTGTCTTTCATAGCAACCACTGAATCTGTAAGATTATCGTCTTCTTAGAAATAGTCCACGCTGAGACGCCTGGCGCACATCGCCGGAATCCACGATCATATTAGCCTATTATATATTTTTTGCATGCTGACAGTCGTAAATAAGGTGGAGGCAGAAACATAGAGCTATGTCATTAACTCTGCGTTCTGAAAAACCAGCCAACCATCAGCAGCCCGCTTGCGGCAATCCAGCCTCCCATCACCCGCAGAATAATTTTCCCCAGGGAATGGTTGCACACAACAGCGAGAGAACTTACCAGCGCAACCGCCGCGAAAACAGTTATCATAATCCCGACCAGCCCCAGGACCCCGGTTCCTGCTTTCATGGCAAAGCCATTGAAGACCCCGTGCAATATCCCCGCAACAACAGTAACAGGCAGCAACACCAATAAAGGTATCCGGGTATCGGTGGCCATTAATAATCCAAAGAAGAGAAATGACAAAGAACCATAGGGCAACGTCGGCAACTGCTCAAAGCCCAAACCCAATACCCCTGCCAGAAACCAGGACAGTGGCAAGAAGAAGAGCACATAGCGGCCATATTCCCTGCCCTGCAAGCCTGCATAGACGGCAATGGCAAGCACCGGAATCAGATCTTCGGGAGTCAGCAGCAGATGACCCATTCCATCATATATCGGCCCCATTCCGGTAGTCACCAGATGAGCCTGTAGCTTCGCAGGAAGCAGAACCGAACAGAGAAACACAATGACTGCGGTTAGCTTACTATCTTTCTGGAAGAACTTCATACAATTGCCTGCCAGAGAAAAAAAGTACCCATTAAGGCGATAAAGGCTCCTGTGGCACGCAGTGCAAATTTACCTGAGGGCCAGCGATGGATACTTCCGATTGCAATCCCTACTCCATGCAGACAGCCGGTTCCAATAACAAATCCCATACTGTAAAGAAGCCCGCTTTGACCGGCAGGAAGTTCCGTACCATGGGCGTGACCGTGAAATATGGCGAAAAAACCGACGAGCACAACTGCCGCCATAAGAGGTGGTCGAATCTCACCTAGAATCATTATGCCAAGTACCAGCGCTGAAACGGCGATACCAATCTCTATTCCGGGAACCGGGATCCCCAAAAGTCCCATCATGGCTCCGACGGCCATCATCATAGGGAATGAAACAGGCAAGATCCAGAGAGCCGGGTTACCCAGTTGAGCGCCCCAGATTCCCACCGCAATCATGGCCAGAATATGGTCCAGCCCGGACCAGGGATGGGATACACCGGTTAGAAAACTTGCCGCCTGTCCCTGTTCGACATGGGCACAGGCAACTGCTGGCAGAAAAAGGCAGACGGCAACGGCAACTGGCGTGAGCTGGTAAAGGCTTGACGGTACTCCATTTTTCATTTTCATAATCCGCCAATCATAATAGAGGCCCGTTGAATAGTCCAGTAAGCGCCAAGACTGCCGACGGTATATCCGGGTATTCCAAGCACCCATCTCGGCCAGAGAACCTGCAGAACCCTGAATGACCAGGCCAGCCCAAGAGCAAGAAAAACAAAGAAAATCTGACCCAGTTCAACCCCAACATTAAACCACAGTAAGGCCCACGGCAGTTCTGCTTTCGGCATTCCTGCTGTTGACAGACCGCTGGCAAAACCAAAGCCATGCAGCAGCCCGAAACCGAAGGCAATCAGCCATGGATACTGAATGGTTAGGCTGGTCTTCCCTCTCTGAACCCGAATGATTTCAGGCCCGAGAAAGAGAATTGATAAAGCGATGGCCGTATTGAGCGGCGGCAGAGGCACGTGAGCATAACCAAGAGTCGCAACTCCCAGGGTAATGGAATGGGCAATGGTAAACGAGGTTATGGTTTTGATCAGCGCCATTCGCTGCTGGACAATTAAAAGTAGTCCCAAGACAAACAGGAGATGGTCTATACCCAGCAGTATATGATGCAGCCCAAGGAACAGATATTCTCGAGCTGTCAGATACCAGGGCCGCTCGCCCTTCAGTTCAGCCCACGGTTTTGTCGGGCGGGCCACGGCAGTCATCAGGCTTCCATCTGTCCTGGACACCCTGATAAATACATCTGTGATTGTCGATTCAAGCCCGGGAAACCGGATCACTGCTCCATCAAGACTCTTGCCGCCGGTGGAAATACGCTGCTGGTAAACGATGGAATCTGACCCGGCCCGTTCCACCGGCTGGCCTATGGACTGCCAGGCGGCAGGAAGCTCGAGCCGGGCAGGATGGGGTTTGTTGTAATAAAAGGGTGCCCGCCAGATAATTTCATATCTGTCAGGCCCCAGTTCACGAATTTCCAGGGCTCCAGGCTGGCTTTCATGCCCGATAGCGGCGTTGATACAGAGAAAAAAAACCAGGGCGTTGATTACAAAAAGTATCTTTCTCATACCGTTGATTTTCCAAGATTGTCAGTTAGACGCCAGGATCCTGTTTTTTCTCAAATTCAACCGGATACTGCTCTTTTAGTTTTCGGTACGCTTCCTCCTTGATCGCCCT
Source organism: uncultured delta proteobacterium (assembly GCA_963710015.1). Taxonomy (GTDB): domain Bacteria; phylum Desulfobacterota; class Desulfobulbia; order Desulfobulbales; family Desulfocapsaceae; genus MADRE3. The sequence continues at coordinate 191,913 of CAVPYP010000007.1, forward strand.
CTGACGTCTGGCCACAAACTCACGCTCGACTGCAGGCCTAATCTCGGAGAGCTCGGGGTCTCGCCCGGCAACGCTTTCGGTAATCAGTACAAGATGAAGCCCGTAACTTGACGCTATGGGACCCTGCCAGCTGCCGGGCTGCAGACCAGCGATATCTGCTGCGAAATTCCCCCCAAACTGCCGCGCAATGATGTTGAGCGGCGATAGCGGGTACTGTTTCGGCAACATGATCGCATCGCCAAAATTCTCCGGATTAGCAGCAGCACCGATCTGGTTCAGCTCATGCAACAGCAGCCTGCTGTCTTCCTCAAGTGTGTTGGCGCGCTTTTCGACGTTGAGATAAACATGGGCAAATCCAACCTGAGGTTCTCTTCTAAACGGTTCCCTGTTCTTAGCCAGAAATTCCGAAAGCTCTCTTTCGGTTGGTGGAGCAAGTGTCCCAAGATCTTCCATCAGCAGCTCCATCTTCATCCGCAAACGACGTCTGATATAAGAATCATTCTGGTCAAGGCCCATCTTTACGGCCTCACGATACGCTATTTCATCCCGGACACTTTCTTCGATGAGGCCGACCAGCTCTTTCTCTGTTGGCGGCCGCTGCCATGTCCGGGCAAAATTTGCCTGCAATGCCGTTATATCTCCCTGAGTCATGACAATTTTATCATCGAAGGACGTAGCAGACCCGCTGAAGAGTTCAAAAATGATGAACAGCGCTGCCCCAATAAGCAGGAAATGGAACAATGGATCCGCTAACAGCTTTCTCATTGAGCTAATAATAGATTGATTTTAGAACAACGCCGAACAGAGATGATTGACCATCTCCGAGACTCTCTGCACATAAAGATAACAAAAAATGCACGGCTGTAAACAGAAGCCGTGCATAGTCGTTAACTAAAACGGTAATATAGCTTTTTTAAAACTAAGGTGTATACCAGATTGGAGACGTGTAAGCCCGCTCCTGAGTGGTCATCTCGGCTTCCGCAGGCATTTTAATTGCACAGCGCTTGGCCTCGTATGCCGTCCATCGCGGTGTAGGGATTTCAAGAACTCGGGCATAATAGAAAGCGCGCTGGGCGGGATCAAAATCAGGATCATTCCACACCGCTATGAGTTCCGGGGCTCCGATTGTATTCGTCCAGGTCGCTTCTTCAACGTCTACAGTATTGCCCACAGCAACTCTGCAGCGCCCATCAGCATCAATCTCTCTATCGCCTGAAACGGCAACATCATAGACTCGCTCCCGGGCCTTGCCGTCTGCCCCGACCCAGCCTTTAATGATCTGGATACGATCAAGGTTGCCGCTCATCGCATCTTTAAGGGCTGCAACAAGAAAAGTAGGAGTCTTGCCAGCCGGAGCTTTCATAAGGTCACCCCCCATCAGCACACCTTTTTTATATCCTGCATCTGCCGGCATGCGGCTCCGGGCGTCAGCTTCTGTAAATTCCCAGCCACCAAAAAAACGGACTTTCAGGCTGCTTCCTGTGGTAGCGTAGGTTTCCCGACGTGCCCATGGCATCGAAAAGCGTTTCGCGTGTGTTTTCCCGGGCCCAGACGGCGGCATACCCAGATGATGCCATTTGATAGCCCATGATCTTACCCATCTTGAATGCCCTCATATCTGGCTATAAAAAGAGCGGAACTAATTATCTGTGTCCATTTTCCGGCCATCTTTGGCTATTGCCTCAGTACTCAATTGGATTAATAGCCCAGGAAATACTTCTGTCAGGATAACAGTACGTTCAACGTGACGCTTTTTGGTGACCAGAGAGCGTTTTATCGGTAAAATAGCCTTTAGCCTTGTGCAAAACCACATAAAAAGCTTTTCTACACATATAACATAGATATTACTAAATAACGGGGTGGATCATGGCAAAATTAATCAGGTTTAATGTGGATTCCCAGGAGTATCATGAAGAGCCGCTGGCTGACAGTGACTTTCTTCTAGGCGGCAGAGCGCTATCATCCAAAATTGTTGCAGCCACGGTCCCACCGGAATCCAATCCAATCGGTCCGTTCAACATTCTTGCCTTTTGCTGCGGTGTGCTTGCCGGAACAACCATATCCAACGCCAACCGAATTTCTGCCGGTGCAAAAAGCCCCCTTACCGGAACCATTAAGGAAAGTAACTCCGGGGGGAACTTTGCCTACAATATGGGACGTCTTGGCATTCGCAGCCTGGTCCTTGAGGGTAAACCGGCCTCAGATCATGACTGGAAGGTAATTATCATTGACAAAAGCGGCCTCCGTATTGAAGATGGCAGCGATTTCGCCGCCAAAGGGTGTCATGAAAAAGCAGAAATGCTTGTATCCCGATATGGCAAATCAATTTCCTACGCCATGATCGGCCCCGCAGCTGAGCAACTCATGCGCTCCGCCTCAATTATAGTATCTGACCCGCAGCTGCAGCCAACCAGGTTCTGCGGCAGAGGCGGGCTTGGCGCCGTCATGGGCTCTAAGAACGTGCAGGCAGTTATTCTCGATATATCGGGAACAAGTCCGGTTACGCCAAACAACAAGGATCTCTTCAAGTCCATCAATAGAGATATTGGTGAAAAAGTTAACTCGACGCCGCAGACTGCAAAGGTTTTCCGAGTTTACGGTACAGCCGCAATGGTCGATACCGGCCAGGGCCTTGGCTTTCTTCCAACCAGGAACTTTTCCAACGGCTGCTTCAGTCAGTCGGAAAATATAAACGGTGAGATGCTGGTCAAGCTTATCGACTCCCGAGGAGGGGTTGGAAAGGGATCTCACGCCTGTATGCCGGGCTGCCTGGTACAGTGTTCAAATATCTTTCCAGATCGGGATGGCAACCGGGCCGTTTCTCCGCTTGAGTACGAAACCATCGGCATGATGGGGTCTAACCTTGAAATCGGTGATCTCGACTCCATTGCCCGGATGAATTATCTCGCTAATGACAGCGGGGTTGACACGATTGAAACTGGAGCTGCGATAGGTGTTGCCATGCAGGCCGGGCTTGCCGATTTCGGAGACGCCGATGCAGCGCTTGGCATGATGCAGGAAATACGCCAGGGGTCCGTGCTTGGCAGGCTTCTCGGGTCAGGAGCTGAGACCACAGCAAAAGTACTTGGTGTCTACCAGGTTCCCACTGCAAAAGGCCAGGCATTTCCGGCTTATGATCCCAGGGGGCTTAAAGGGTTGGCGGCAACCTACGCCACATCGCCGATGGGGGCGGACCATACAGCCGGCCATACCATCAGAAGCAATGTTGATGATCACCACAGTGCAGTCGGCCAGGCCGAAGCATCAAAGCAGGCACAAATAGGAGTCCTGCAGTGGGATGCCCTGGGATTCTGCTATTTCATAGGCTCAGCAGTTCCAGATCTGGCAGTTATCTGCACTCTTATTGAGGCAGTTCACGGCCGTTCCTACAGACCGGAGCAAATCCGCCAGATGGCAGTAGAGGCGCTGAAAACGGAACGAACGTTTAATCGGCACGCAGGCTTTGGTCCGGCACATGATCGTTTAAGCGAATATTTCCACACAGTGGCAAACCCTGATACTGACACGGTCTGCGATATACCTGAAGATGATATCCGCAGAATCATGGACGATAACCAACTATATTGAGTTCTGTCCCTGTTCTCGGTCTCAACGTAAAACGCTGAGGAAAGAATGATCCAACAACTAAAGCATTATGCTGTTCGCCTACTGATGAAAACCCTCCTGCTGATCATGCTCAGCCTGCTCATCTGGTATGTGATGCGAGATACAGCATTATCTCTGCAGGACACACTGTTCTGGGTCGGTGCTGTGCCGATAGCCTTCTTCTCGATTGGAATATTTGGAAACTTTCACGGCAGGGGTGATCCAGAGTACCAACTCAGCAAGACAGTCCTGAGCCAATCATCCAATCAGAAAGCAGTTCAAGAGAGCCAAGACACAGCAAAACGAACCTCATCGAGCCTGACCTGGGTTATTGCAGGGCTCTTCGTCTGGCTGCTCAGTTACTTTCTCTAAAATTACCGCACCAAATTAAATAAACTCCGGTGACGATCTTCACTAAGATCACCGCTCAGAACGCGCCTTTTTCAGGCTGTCCATCTACCAGTCCACAAATTACCACCCTGTCGTATCTTCTCAGAAAATAACCTTAACCGGTAATCCATGAAAAAGTACCCTGCTACATTTTACTTTTCGGTATCCTTGGGATACTCTTTAATGGCTATACCTGCATAAAGTTATACTTGGTCCTTGCAATAAAACATGGTTGATATCAAAACTAATTCCTCAAAAATTTTCGCTGAGCAGGTACGGCTCCTTTATGTCAATTCCACCCTACCGATATTTGTATCGGTATCGGTGGGTGCCATTCTCTGCTGGTCACTGCTGGACATTGCTGACAAAACTAGTATTGTCAGCTGGTTCAGTGTTTTTCTAATTATATCGACAGGCAGAATATGCCTACTTTATCTGTTTTATAAGCGCACCTCCAAGACCAACAACAGTGCATACTGGCATAATTGTTTCCTGATCGGCGCCTATTCTGTTGCTGTCGTCTGGGGTGCAGCGCCGTTTTTGCTATTTCCTTTCCACAATCCTCAGGCCCAGATCATATTTCTCCTCGCGGTACTCGGGCTTTCAGCAGGAGCAATTGCCGCGCTGTGCCCGAGCCTCCCAGTTGCATGCGGGTTCCTGTCGCTGACACTGCTGCCGTTGGCCGGGAGCATGATCTCTCATGGCACCAGTGATTCGGTATTTATAGGCCTGCTGATCCTTCTCTTTCTCGCTGTCACACTGGCAGGGGTAATCCGAATTAACAGAAATATTCGTGAGAATATTCAACTGCGCTTCCAGAGTATTGAGCGGGAAATAAAGCTCAAGGCCAGTCAGGACCGTTATCAGCATTTTTTCAACAACGCCCCCCTGGGAATTTTCCATTATGACGCAGAAAGCACCATCATCAGCTGCAACAGTGCCTTCAGTGACATTATTGGCTCCTCAAAGGAAAAACTGGTGGGCTTCAATATGCTTGCCAACATCAAACAGAGGGGAGCAGTAAACGCTATAAAAGCCTCTTTAACCGACGGAGACGGTTTTTTCGAAGGAGATTACGCCTCTGTCACCAGTAATAAGATCACCCCCATCCGCGCTTTTTTCAAGGCAATCAGAAGCACAGACGAGAAAATTATCGGCGGAGTGGGGATCCTGGAAGATTTCACAGAACGAAAGCTGTCAGAACAACAGATTCAATATCACACCACCTATGACGCTCTTACAGGGCTGCCCAATCGACGACTGCTGATGAGTCAGCTGGATAACGAAATATCCAGGGCCACCAGGCATGGCAGATACGGTGCCCTGATATTCCTTGATCTGGATAACTTTAAAACTATAAATGACTCCCTCGGCCATTCGGTGGGTGACAAGCTGCTTAAATTAATATCGAAGCGGCTCACCGATAATGTCCGGCAGGAGGATTGTGTCGCACGAATGGGCGGGGATGAGTTTATCATCATCCTCACCGAACTGGATGGTGACCTGGATGGCGCCGCAGAGAAAGCACGAAAGGGTGCTGAAAAGATTCGGGACTATCTCTCTGCCCCCTGCAAAATTGAGGGGTATGAAATGCATATTACACCAAGTATTGGTGTATCTCTTTTCCCCAAGCCGGACAAGGGGACCGACGACATTCTCAAGCAGGCTGACGCTGCAATGTACAAGGCAAAAGGAGCGGGCAGCAACGAAATTCGTTTCTTCCTGCCGAGTATGCAAAAAGCCGCCGACGAACGGCTTCGTCTCACAACTGATATCAGAAGAGCACTGCTCAATGACGAATTCGCAGTCTGGTATCAGCCGCAGGTTGACGAATCAGGAGCACTTCTGGGAGCAGAGGCCCTTATCCGCTGGCATCACCCGAAACGAGGCCTAATAGCGCCGGGAACCTTTCTGAAAATTGCCGAAGAGACCGGGCTCATGTGGGATATAGGACAATGGGTACTCAACTCCACCTGTCGACAGATCAGAGAGTGGGCCAACGATGGACTGCTAAAAGATCAGATGATCATTTCCGTGAACATCAGTGGAAAAGAGTTTGGTGCTCCGGCATTTGTCAAGGCGGTCCGCACCTTGATTGAAAAAACCGGGGTAGACCCAAATCACCTGGGAATTGAGCTCACAGAAGGCAGCCTTATCTCAACTGGCAGCGATATTGTTGAAAAAATTATTACCCTCAGACAGCTCGGAATAAAATTTTCCATCGATGACTTCGGGACCGGCTACTCATCGTTGAATTACCTGCAGACGCTTCCACTGAATACGCTTAAAATAGATCGCTCATTTGTTAACAGAATCAAGGACGGGAAGCACGAGGTTGTTCTGGTTGACATGATCATAATGATGGCGAGAAATCTCGGCCTGGAAGTAATTGCCGAAGGGGTCGAAACTGCCGAGGAGCTTACCTATCTCGCTGAAAAGGAATGTACAATCTACCAGGGCTACTATTTCTGCAAGCCTGTGGAGGTTGATGCCTTTACTGATCTGCTCAGATCTGGAACCTGTTGGATATAACCATTCTTCTTTCAACAGCACCATTTTTCTGTACAGCAAGCAGCGTATTATTTCTTTAATTTCAGGAAATCCCACGATTTCTTTTGCCGCTCAAAAGTGTCATGATGCCACCGATAAAGGTGAGGACAGCAAAGCAAAGAAATGCCAGAGGATAGCTACCGGTAGAAGACACCACTCCGGCAAAAATCGGCGGTCCCAGTACCACGCCAAAATAGGTGAAGAAAAGCGTTCCTCCGGTTGCGGCACCAACCTGGCCCTTCGGGGCACGCCGTGCGGCTTCTGCCAGATAGACGCCATTCCAGCCGACGGCGGTAGCGCCAAAGATGACGGTGACCGACACTATTGCCGTCAGCGGCCAGTCATTTCTAATCAATGCGGTTGCCACGGCTCCAAGCGACATGCCGATACCCAGGATTCCCAGGAGCGTGCGTGGTTTTATAAGTCGATCAGCGAGAATCCCCCAGATAATGCGGCCAATAGTTCCGGACATTTGTGCAGCAGAGAGTGTCAGACCGGCAGCAATAAAAGCCATGCCAACATCCTCTGTAAGATAAATAACCAGATAGGTAAAGAGACAGAGCTGCATCCCGGCATAAAGAAATGAGATGATTGCCAGTCTCCTGAGGGGAAGATGCGAGATAACCATCATTAATGGTCGGGTGACTCCCCGGAAGGAGATCCTTCGGTTCGGTTGACGGTCATTATCAATAAAAGCACGAAACGGACCGAGCACTAAAACCAGCGCTATAGTGAAGAGACCGATAGACACTACCGCGTTCTGCCAACCGGTATAAATCACCAGGGATGGTACAATGGCTCCGGCGAGAACACCACCGAGCGGCACCCCTGTCTGTTTGAGCGAGAAGACAAAAGACATCATCCTTGGTGGAGTGTTTTTAACAAGAATATGAGAGCTTGACGGAGTTATCGGACCATATCCAGAACCGATGACAAAGGCACTGATGATCATCGCCGGGATCGTTGCAATTGAGGTCAGAATCAGACCAAATCCTGTAAGGGCCAGGCAGACCTGACTGACTCTCAAGGCGCCATATCGCATAATAAAGTCACCGCTCCACAAGCTGGAGAGCATGCTTCCGATGTATATCAGGGCAACATAAATCCCGGTATAGGTCACGGAAATTCCGATATCGGGTGCTGCAGAGGGTGCCAGAACCGGAACGGTCACCGCTACCATGGAAACGATGGCCTGGACAATGAGGGTCAGGGTCAGCGGGATAATTATTTTTTTGTTATCCATTATCTCTTTACCCGTTTATTAAAACTGAGCTCACCTACCCGAAACATATAGACCTCACCGCGCACTTACAGCCTTGGCTGCAGATCCATTGGGCAAAACGGCATCAGAAGAGAAAAACCCGATGGAAAATAGTCTTTGCGCCTGTATTGGCCTTCAGGGCCACAAAATATCTCAACAGACCGTGATAACATTTTGTATTTAATTACAATTTTTTCTTACCAGGGTAACATGGCAATTAGGTTTGGTAACTTGAAGCATATCTTCTTGAGCTGGCCCAAGGACAGCCGACACAGGGTTAGCATCACTCTCATTTATAAATTTCCGCCACTATCAGCCACCGATTGACCGATCGCAGGCCATTATGTATAAATGAACCAGACCGCATAAGCCAGTTTTATCTACCATGAAGAGCAAAGAGCACCTTTATTGAATTTGAACATCCGGTGAAAAAATGAAAAAATATGTTTGTCCTCTCTGCGGATATATCTACGACCCGACAAAAGGCGATATTGATGAGGGAATCCCGCCCGGCACCCCTTTTGAAAAACTTCCTGACAGTTGGAAATGCCCTGTCTGCGGGGCATCAAAGGATGTCTTCTTTGAAAAGAGCTGACAGAAAAAGCTCACGCCGATGTGTCATTAATCGGTAATATCCGGTTCAAAGAACAGCCACAATACCTGTGGAAATGATGACTTGAACTCTTTTTCTGTGTCATTTATGGCAAACACCATTTTTCGTTCCGACCCAAGTCGAGTCATTCTGGCTTTAATGGCAACCATTACATCATCGCCAAGCTGCAGCGTAATAATGTTATACAACCCCTCAATTTACTGCCGATTTTTTAAAAACTCCTGCATTTCCTTTCTTATTTTCGGCTCATCACCCCTCCGCCTCTCTTCAGACCTCCCTGGCATACTATTATCTTTGGTGTATTTTACATTATTCCTTGAATAAGCATCTCTCAAGAAGCCGGCCTGTCTATCAATGGGAGCAGAAAACAATAGTGGGGCGGCGTGGGGAAAAAGAAGGCTCCTGCTCTCTCCACCCGCTCCGACAATCTTTTACATTGACATAGCAACGGAGCCCAGTTATCTTGGTCTTACCAGCTAAAACACCTTTAAATATTAGGTAAAGACAAAATAATTACTGGTATTACCAGAAGATCCTAAGAGAATATCTTCCCAGAAAATTCTCGAAACCTATGGATAAACCAACGTTACTTAAAATAAATTAACCAGTCATGGAGATGAAGCGATGCCTAAAATGAAAGCCATTGATGCGGCAGTCCACGTTATGGTCAAGGAGAATATTTCATGTGCTTTTGGCGTTCCCGGGGCAGCCATTAATCCGCTCTATCATGCTCTGAAAGAAAACGGTACAATCCGTCATATTCTTGCCCGTCATGTCGAAGGGGCTTCTCATATGGCAGAGGGATATACCAGGGCGGCAGCCGGAAATATCGGTGTCTGTATCGGTACTTCAGGTCCGGGTGGCACAGATATGGTTACCGGGCTCTACTCCGCGGCAGCGGATTCCATCCCAATCCTCTGCATAACCGGGCAGGCACCGCGAGACAAGCTTGACAAGGAAGACTTCCAGGCGGTGAATATTGCCGCCATTACCGAGCCGCTGACCAAGATGTCTGTAACAGTTATGGAACCGGGTCAACTGGTCAGTATCTTTCAAAAAGCATTTTATCTTATGCGATCAGATCGTCCAGGCCCCGTCCTCATTGATATCCCCATTGACGTGCAGGTTGCGGAGATCGATTTCAATCCCGACAGCTATGTACCACTCAAACCCAGTAAACCAAAGGTGACTCGCAAACAGGCCGAAATGGCACTGGATATGCTCTGTGCAGCAGAACGTCCCCTGATTGTTGCAGGCGGCGGTATCATCAATGCGGATGCATCTGACCTTTTGGTGGCATTCGCCGAACTTACCGACACCCCGGTAATTCCGACCTTAATGGGATGGGGAACAATTCCCGATGATCACCGACTCATGCAGGGCAGGGTCGGCCTGCAGACAAGCGACCGATACGGCAACGCTACTTTTCTCAGATCTGATTTCGTTTTCGGCATCGGCAACCGATGGGCAAATCGACATACCGGCTCAATTTCAACCTACACAAAAGGGAGAAAATTTATTCATGTTGATATTGAGCCGACACAGATTGGACGTATTTTTTCACCTGATCTTGGCATTGTGTCAGATGCACGGGCTGCACTGCAAACGTTTATCGAGGAGGCAGAAATCCGAAAAAATGAGCAGAGACTGCCTGACCGATCGGCATGGATTAAAGAATGTCAATACAGAAAGAAACATATGCTCCGTAAAACCGATTATGACCAGGTGCCCATGAAACCCCAACGTGTCTACCAGGAAATGAACAATGTTCTCGAGCGCGACACCTGCTATGTGACGACAATCGGCTTATCACAAATTGCCGGGTCACAGTTTTTAAAGGTCTACCACCCGAGAAACTGGATAAACGCTGCCCAAGCCGGACCGCTTGGCTGGACGATGCCTGCAGCACTCGGAGTGCGCGCCGCCTTGCCGGATAAGAAAATTGTTGCATTGTCGGGTGATTATGATTTCCAGTTTCTTGCTGAAGAGCTGGCTGTCGGTGCCCAGCACAAACTGCCATATATACATGTACTGGTGAACAACTCCTATCTTGGCTTGATTCGTCAATCACAGCAAAGTTTTGAAATGGAGTTCGAAGTAAGTCTGGCGTTTGACAATATTAATGTCTCTGAAGAAGATGATGCCATCGCAAGTTATGGCGTTGACCATGTTGCCCTTGCTGAAGCACTCGGCTGCAAAGCCATTCGGGTTCATAAACCTGAAGATTTTCCAGAAGCCTTTCGCAAAGCTGAACAGTTGATGAACAAGTACCAGGTACCTGTTGTTGTCGAGTGTATTCTCGAACCTGTCACAAACATATCCATGGGACAGGACCTAAACTGCATCAACGAATTTGAAGAGATCCTCTGTCTCGATGAGAATTTAACTGCGGACAAGGACTGGATTGTTCCTGATGAATCCTGACCAGTTTTTCAATGATTTGCTGAAATAAATCGAAACCGACACCGAGCGGGCTCGCTGACAAGCTCAAAGAGAAAATGGCCAGCTCATTAGAGTGTTGATTTTTACTGCCGTCGGTATATTATAATCAACACACAATTTATGGCGCTCGAGATCATCGCATCATAATCTGGAAGATTGCTGCCATGACAACCATAGGGCTTATGGAACAGATACAGCAGATCCGTCTGTTTAATAAGCCCCTTTGCAGTTTATGAACAAGATCGTATCACAATGATTTTAATTTAATGCAACCGTATTGACAGGAGGAACATTCGTGAAACGTGATTTTCTGCACATCACCGATTTTACTGCAGACGAAATCCATGAAACCTTTGCCCTGGCACAAGAAGTCAAGGCCCGTTTCAAAAATCGGGAAGATTATAAACCTTTTAAAGATTTCACCATGGCGATGATTTTTGCCAAACCATCGGCTCGAACCCGTATCTCATTTGAAACCGGATTCTATAGAATGGGCGGTCATGCCCTCTACCTCGGGCCCAGTGATATTTCCATCGGCACACGCGAGGCCGTTAAAGATATTGCCAGGGTTATCGCTCGGTATAATGATGTCATCATGGCGCGCCTCTTCTCACACGATCATGTCCTGGAACTGGCCGAGTACTCATCTGTCCCTGTTATTAACGGCCTGACCGATTACAACCACCCCTGCCAGGTAATGGCCGACATGTTTACTATTCTTGAGCATCGCGGCCACCTCAATGACCTCAAGGTCGTTTACGTAGGTGATGGTAATAACATAGTTCACTCCTGGCTGCGCATGGCTCAGCGGCTACCGCTCCATTTCGTCTGCGCCTGTCCCGATAACTACCAGCCGGATAGTGAGACGCTAAAAGAGGCCCGACAGGCTGGTCTTTCCGAGTTGGAAATCAGTCATGATCCCAAAGCAGCCGTCAGGGATGCAGACATTATCTATACGGACGTTTGGGCCTCCATGGGGCAGAAAGAAGAAGCCGAGGAAAGAAAAAAACAGTTTAAAGGGTTTCAGGTCGATGACCAACTGATGGCTGCTACCGGCAAAGAAAGCCTTTTTATGCATTGCCTTCCTGTCGAACGTGGTGTGGAAACCACCGATTCAGTCGTAGAATCGAGCGCCTCAATTGTCTTTGATGAAGCAGAAAACAGAATGCATGCACAGAATGCAATATTGCTGAAACTCTTTGCCAAGTCTTAACAACACTGCCTGCTCTGCAAGCGGGTATTCAGGTGATATAGAGGTTTGCACAGCGATGCTGTTGGTGGAGTAAATAAAAAAAACCAGGAAGGAGAGAAATCATGGCCGCCTTTGCTTTAAAGCATGTAGTCGAATCTCAGCAATTTGATCGTGAATTGCTGGAATTGGTTTTCAGGACCGCCGATGAGATGAAGAAGGACCTTTACGGTGAGCGCAGGTTGGCCAAAGTGCTCGACGGCAAAATTATGGCATCTCTGTTTTACGAACCGTCAACCCGAACCAGATTCTCCTTTGAAAGCGCCATGCGCAGATTGGGCGGTGCTGTCATTACAACAGAAAATGCCCGTGAATTTTCCAGCGCTGCCAAAGGGGAAAGCCTCTCGGATTCCACCCGGATCATGAATGGTTACGCGGATATTATTGTCATGCGCCACAACGAGGCGGGAAGTGCGGTGCGTGCGGCGGAGATTTCATCCATCCCGATCATCAATGCCGGCGATGGAGCCGGCCAGCACCCGACCCAGGCATTGCTCGATATCTACACCATCGTTGATGCCTTCCCAGAGATGAACAATCTCAAGATAGCCCTGGTCGGTGATTTACGCTATGGGCGAACTGTGCGCTCGCTGTCATACCTGCTGAGCAAGTATGAAAACATGGAAATCGTTTTTGTATCACCGCCTGTTTGTAAGATGGAAAGCGACATAAAGGCCTATCTGGACAAATACGATGTACCATGGCGCGAAGAAACCGACCTTGCAGATGTTGCCCGTGAGGTCGACTGTGTTTACATGACGCGAATCCAGAAAGAGCGTTTTCATTCAATAGACGATTACCAGGAGGCGGCGAGCAAATACATTCTTTCTCCCGAGATAGTCAGGGAGATGAAGGCTGATGCGATTATCATGCACCCGCTTCCCCGTGTCGATGAAATTCCGCCGGAAGTTGACGAAGCGCCCCAGGCCCGCTATTTCGAGCAGGCTCAAAATGGTCTGTATATCCGTATGGCACTGCTGTACCTGCTGCTGAAAAACAATGAGCACCCTGTGTTTGTCTGATACCGGCCCACAATCTCATGCAAAAAAACATCAGGAAAAAGCAGCGCAGGTAATTGAGAATCAGCTATAGTCTTGCGGGATAATAGACGGCTGGCCGGCTCACCGAGAAGCCAGTTCAACTTCGACCTCATGCTCCTGACATATTTTCTGCAATCGAGGCGGAAGCGGCTCGTCTGTTACCAGGGTGTTGACCTGCGATATATGACCAAGGCGAACGGTCGCTGTCCGCGACAATTTCATCTGATCAGCGACGAGGATGACGTGGCGAGCGTTGTCGATAATGGCTTTGGCGACCCTGACTTCTCTCATATCATAATCAAGGAGTGAACCGTCCTCCTCAATGGCCGATACACCGATCACGGCAAAATCTGCCTTGAACTGATTAATGAAATCGACCGCCGCATCCCCAACAATCCCACCGTCAGATCTTCTGACAATTCCGCCCGTGATAATCAATTCGATCCCGTCAGAATTTTTAAGGATATCGATTGCATTAATATTGTTGGAAATAACCATCATCCCTCTGTGAGATTTTAGGGCGTGAGCAACCTGTTCTGTTGTGGTTCCGATATTAATGATCAAAGAGCAATTATTGGGGATGAGCTGGGCTGTCCGTGAACCAATCGCCTGTTTTGCCTCGGGGGCGAGAAGTCTGCGAGCTTCATATGACACATTTTCAATGCCCGAGCCGACAATAGCCCCGCCATGTATTCTTTGAAGTAGCTGCCGATCACACAGATCGTTCAGATCTTTTCTGATTGTCTGAGGTGATACTTCAAAACGAATTGATAACTGATCAACATCAACCCTGCCGGTTTCTTTGGCGATGGCCAGTATCTGCCGCTGCCGATCTGTAAAACTTTCCATGCTTTGCTCATGTAATTATTAAAAATAATAGTGAACAGACTCCCGCTAATTATGGTATCCGCATCATTGAATGTCAACATTTGTTATCATCTATTGCCTAGACTATCAGCTATTTAATATCTGATTACGGGGAGATACACACAACAAACAACCGCAAAGTATCTTCCACTCCCTGACAATTTTGAGAAAACCGGCAACCTGGGGCCGACGCAGATGAGCCTAAATAAGGGAATGTTTTTTTTATCCTTAGAAAATTATTTAATAGCATGTTATACAAGCTGCAGGTCAACTTTGATTCTGTATCTCAGTCAATAACCATCTGCCCAAATGAGTGTTCAGACATGGAGATAGAAAACCACCAGCCTAGAAAACATCCTCGACACAAACTGACTAATACATTTGTTGTTAACAAACAGGGTGTCTGCCGTGTTTTTGATCTCAGCCTCGGGGGCGTTTCCTTTGGATGCACCGGTGAATTGAAAATCCCTGAGAACTGGACAGTCGACATCAGAGACGATAACGGTGCACATCTTCCAGATATTTCCATGAAGACCGTCTGGACCGCAAAAAACAATGACATGAACACCGCTTCCATCTATGAGATAATTGTCGGTGCTCAATTCAACAAGGATTTATCCCCGGAGGAGCAGTCCACCCTTGACCAGCTTTTCCTGGTCCCTTAGAAAATCATAGTAACAAAAAAACGCTAACCCACCCCATACCCTGCTGGTAATTTCACTTTTCGCAATTATTGTATATCTCAGCATATGTTGTGCCGTGGTAACATCCCCTGAATTTTGATTTTTTGCATTTAATTTTTATATAGATTAAAGATATTTGGAAATCGTTTCCGGCAACGAAGCGAGGGTGTCAACTGCTTTTTTAGGCCGCCAGCGTATTTTCGCTTGACTCTGCTTTATGTTTCGTTTAGCCTTTCAATTCAAAGCATTTGAAATTATTTGCAGCCGATAACGAAATCACCAAGCTGTACAATGCAGAGGCCAATATGCAAAGCCCAATTCATGATCTGGCTATCGTAGGTGGCGGTATCAATGGCTGCGGCATTGCTCGCGATGCTGCAGGTCGAGGGCTCTCGGTTTTACTCTGCGAACAGGATGACCTGGCAAATGGGACCTCGTCGGCAAGCACAAAATTGATTCATGGCGGTCTGCGCTATCTGGAATATTATGAATTCCGGCTTGTCCGCGAAGCTCTCAAGGAGCGAGAAGTTCTCCTTCGAGCTGCCCCTCATATCATCTGGCCCCTGCGATTTATTCTTCCCCATCACAAAGGCCTGCGCCCTGCCTGGCTTATAAGGCTCGGCCTCTTTCTCTACGATAACCTCGGCGGTCGAGTACTCCTGCCTGGCACGAGCAGCGTCGACCTCAGAACGGATGAGGCTGGAATCCCACTAAAAAAAGATTATATTAAGGGTTTCGAGTATTCTGATTGTTGGGTTATGGACGGCCGCCTGGTTACCCTGAATGCCATTGATGCCGCGCAGCGTGGTGCCGATATCCAGGTTCGAACCCGATGTGTCTCTGCCTCAAGAACAGACGGCATATGGACAATTCATCTCCTGGATAGGAACAGTGGCACCGAACGCCAGGTACAGGCTCGCGTTTTAGTTAACGCCAGCGGGCCCTGGATGGATTCCACCCTCACCAGAATTGAGCACAGCCTGACTCGTGAACATATTCGAATGGTCAAGGGGAGCCATATTATCATTAACAAGCTGTTTGAGCATCAGCGTGCCTATATTTTCCAAAACGCAGATGGCCGAATCATCTTCGCTATTCCCTATGAACAGGACTTCACCCTGATCGGCACGACCGACCTGGATTTCGATGGCGATCCCGGGGAGGTCCTCATCACTCAGGAAGAGATCGAATATCTCTGTGATGCAGCGAGTGAGTATTTCATTCAAAAAATAGTCCCGACTGACGTGGTGAGCAGTTATTCAGGAATTCGTCCGCTCTTCGACGATGGCAAGAGTGAGGCAAAGGCGGCCACCAGAGATTATGTGCTGAAACTGGATACCGGCAACAACGAGGCTCCGCTGCTTTCGATTTATGGCGGAAAAATAACCACCTACCGAAAGCTTGCTGAATCGGTACTGGATAAGCTGGCACCTTTTCTACCACCATTGTCTCCCCGGTGGACGGAAAACAGCCATCTCCCCGGCGGCAATTTTCCACCCGGCGACTACCTCAGTGAAGTAAATCGTCTCCAGACGGCATGCCCTTCACTCTCTCAGGATCATGCCAGACGACTGATCAGGACCTATGGAACAAGGGGCTTTGACATCGCCAAAGACATTAAAAGTAAAACAGATATGGGGCTCTGCTTCGGCAGCAACCTCTATCAATTTGAAGTTGAACATCTGATAAAAAATGAATGGGCCCAAACGGCAGAAGACGTTCTCTGGCGACGCACCAATATGGGGCTCCGCCTCAACCCCCTTGAAGCAGAAGCTCTCAAGGTATGGATGACAGATCAACGAAATAAAGCATTAGCAAACGACAAGGAAGAATAGCGACAGCTAAATTGACGCCTCATACTCAGGTAAGCCCGTTTAGAACGGATTAGTGATATAACACTTTCAAAGAGAACTGCCATGTCAACCTATGTTCTTGCAATTGACCAGGGGACTACCTCAAGCAGAGCAATTATTTTCAATGCATCGTTTGATGTTATTGCAATTGCTCAAAAAGAATTCAAGCAGATTTTTCCCCATTCAGGATGGGTAGAACATGACCCGGAAGACATATGGCAAACAACTCTTACCACTTGCAGGCAGGCGCTGAAAAAGGCAGGCCTTACTTCTGAGCAGATCAGTACCATTGGCATTACCAATCAGCGTGAAACAACCATCCTCTGGGACAGGGATTCTGGCGCACCTGTCTATAATGCCATTGTCTGGCAGGACAGGAGAACTTCGGAATTCTGCAACGAACTGAGAACAGTCGGACAATTATAAACTGGTTGCCGACAAGACTGGTTTGCTGATCGATCCCTATTTTTCAGGTACGAAGATACGCTGGATACTCGATAATGTTGAAGGTGCCAGAGAAAAAGCAGAGACAGGCCGCCTGGCGTTCGGCACCGTTGACAGCTTTCTCCTATGGCGACTGAGCGGAGGAGCCGTACACGCAACTGATGCTTCAAATGCAGCCAGGACCATGATCTATGATATCCATCGAAACTGCTGGGACGACCAGCTCTGTGAGTTGCTCGCTGTTCCGCAGTCACTGCTGCCTGAAGTCAAAGATTGTTCTGCCGATTTCGGGACAACCAGCCCCGATATTCTTGGCTCTCCGATTCCCATAAACGGCATTGCAGGCGACCAGCAGGCTGCCCTGGTTGGCCAGGCGTGCTTTAAACCGGGAATGCTCAAATCTACCTACGGTACCGGCTGTTTTGCAGTACTCAATACTGGGTCGGAAGCAGTGAAATCGAACAATAAACTGCTGACGACGATCGGTTACCGAGTTAACGGCATTACCTGTTACGCTCTCGAAGGTTCAATTTTTGTCGCCGGCGCTGCTGTGCAGTGGATGCGAGACGCCATGGGACTCATTGGAGAGGCCTCTGAAAGCGGCAAACTTGCTCGTGAAGCAGATATCAATCAGGATGTCTACCTGGTACCCGCATTCACCGGACTTGGTGCACCGCACTGGGACGCCGACGCACGTGGCGCGATCTTCGGTATTACCAGGAGTACAGGACCGGCAGAGCTTTCACGGGCGGCACTTGAATCAGTATGTTACCAGACCCGTGACCTGCTTGAGGCCATGCAAAATGACTGGCAGCAGGAAAATGCTCCCGTTCTCAGAGTTGATGGCGGTATGGTCGCCTCAAATTATACAATGCAATTTCTTGCCGACATCATCAACGCCCCGGTTGACCGCCCCAGAATACTAGAAACGACAGCAGTGGGCGCGGCATACCTGGCTGGCCTGCAAAAAGGGCTCTTCCCGCCGCCGGAAGAATTCGCCGCAGCCTGGAAGCTTGACCGTCGGTTTGTACCTGAACTCACAGAAGATATCCGGGCACGTAAATATCGTGGCTGGAAGGACGCGGTCAGAAGAACCCTGACAGCGTATTAAAAATTGCTGTTTTACATTTGATTCCAAGAATAGGAGCACAGGCATTGACATAGCCAAATTACGTAGCTAGCTTGCGAATGTAGTATTCGCAATACCAATCAACCAAAACTCGAGGAGGTCTTCTTTATGCTAAGAAAAATTGCGTTAATCACAGCTGTAGCAGCGTTGAGCTTTCAGAACGTCCACGCTGGCATGGATGAGGCAAACAAATGGATTGATGAAGAGTTCCAGCCTTCGGCACTGTCGAAAAGTGAACAGCAAAAGGAAATGGAATGGTTCATCAATGCAGCCAAACCTTTCAAAGGGATGGAGATCAATGTGCTGTCGGAAACTATTCCGACACATGAGTATGAATCTAAAGTTCTAACCAAAGCATTTGAGGAAATCACCGGTATCAAGGTTAACCACCAGTTGCTGGGTGAAGGTGAAGTGGTACAGGCAGTGCAGACCCAGATGCAGACCAAGCGTAATCTCTACGATGCCTATATCAACGACTCAGATCTGATCGGCACCCACTCGCGTCTGCAACTTGCCGTCAATCTGACGGACTGGATGGCGGGCGAGGGAAAGGATGTCACCAACCCGGGTCTGGATGTTGACGATTTTGTAGGTAAATCTTTTACCACAGGACCTGATGGCAAGCTCTATCAACTTCCTGATCAGCAGTTTGCCAACCTGTACTGGTTCCGTAAGGACTGGTTTGATCGTCCTGACCTGAAGGAAAAATTCAAAGCGAAATACGGCTATGAACTCGGTGTACCGGTGAACTGGTCTGCCTATGAAGATATCGCCGAATTCTTTACAGATGATGTAAAAGAAATAGATGGTGTCAAAGTCTACGGCCATATGGATTACGGTAAACGTGCTCCCGATCTTGGCTGGCGTATGACCGACGCCTGGCTGTCCATGGCTGGTGCCGGTAGTAAAGGTCTGCCCAACGGAATTCCTGTTGATGAATGGGGAATTCGCATGGAAGAAGGCACCTGTAATCCTGTCGGAGCTTCTGTATCACGCGGTGGCGCGGCCAATGGCCCTGCAGCAGTATATGCGATCCGCAAATGGGATGAATGGCTGCGTAAATATGCTCCTGAAGGAGCTGCCAGCTATGACTTCTACCAGTCTCTTCCCGCACTGTCTCAGGGAAATGTCGCCCAGCAGATTTTCTGGTACACCGCCTTCACGGCATCAATGGTGGCACCTAAATCCGAAGGCAACAACACGGTTGATGACAACGGCACCCCGCTGTGGCGTATGGCTCCATCCCCTCATGGTCCCTACTGGGAGGAAGGTCAGAAGCTGGGTTATCAGGACGCTGGTTCCTGGACACTGTTCAAGTCAACCCCGGTTGACCGCCGCAAGGCAGCATGGCTGTATTCACAGTTTGTGGTTTCCAAAACCGTTGACACCAAGAAGAGCCATGTTGGTCTGACGTTCATCCGTGAGAGCACCATCAACCATGAGTCGTTTACCGAGCGTGCACCCAAACTGGGTGGTCTGGTTGAGTTTTACCGTTCTCCGGACCGTGTTCTTTGGTCACCTACCGGTGTAAATGTCCCTGACTATCCTAAGCTGGCACAAATCTGGTGGCAGCAGATCGGTGATGTAAACTCCGGTGCATTTACACCGCAGCAAGCCATGGACCGTCTTGCAGAGGAAATGGATATAACTATGGCTCGTATGCAGAAAGCTGATGAAAATGCCCAAACATACGGCGGCTGCGGCCCCAGGTTGAATGAAAAATCAGATCCTCAAATGTGGCTGGACAAGCCTGGCTCTCCCAAGGCCAAGCTGGACAATGAAAAGCCTAAAGGGGAGACTGTTAACTATGATGAGCTTGTCAAGCGCTGGAATAACTAACCAGCCGGCGAGTAACTGACCAGAAACTCCGGGGCCTGCCTGAGTTCAGGCCCCGGACCTCAAAAGTATCATTTGTAATATAATCAGGTGGTTGACATGCGGACGGATATAAGCGCACGCCAGCGCACGATCATGGAATTTATCCGCGAACACGGTTCCGTGCAGGTAAATGACCTGTCAGCACATCTACAGGTTACCCCGCAAACCATTCGGCGTGACCTGAATCAGTTATACGACCTGGAACTACTTGAACACACTCATGGCGGAGCTGTCATCAAGGATAGCGATGAAAATCTTGGCTATGGCGCAAGAAAGATTCTGATGGCTGATGAAAAAACGGCAATAGCCAAACTGGCCGCCCAGATTATCTCCGACAATGCTTCAATGTTCATCAACCTGGGTACAACCACGGAGCGTGTAGCCGAATACCTGGTGGATCGCAAAGGTATCCTGGTGGTCACCAATAATATCAACGTGGCGACGACACTGTGGCCATTCAGGAACATAGATGTGATGATTGCCGGCGGCAGGATTCGCCATGCTGATGGTGGTATAATCGGTACAACTACCGAAGAGTTTGTTGACAAGTTTAAACCTGATTATGCGATCATCGGTTGCTCAGCCATCGATGACACCGGCAATTTTTTTGATTATGACCTGCGTGAAGTGCGTGTCACCCAGGCGATAATCAGGCAAGCTCGTACCGTAATCCTTGTTGCTGACTCAATGAAGCTGGCACGCCGTGCCCCGGTCAGAGTCGGAACGCTTACTGATGTTGACATTATCGTCACCGATGCCGGTATGTCGAATGTGTTTGTTGATGTCTGCGGCCAGAACAATGTTGAAGTGAAAATTGCAAAACCTTCAGATTAGAATAAACGAAGGGTACAATTAAATGACTATTGAATTAAGAGATGTCACGTTCCGGGTAGGTGCAGAAACCCATATCTATAAAACAAGTCTCACACTTGAGCCAGGTGGGTTTAATATTCTGTTAGGAACCACACTCAGTGGTAAAACCACCTTGATGCGACTGATGGCTGGTCTGGAGAAGCCCACTGCCGGAGAGGTCTGGGCTAACGGCAGTAACGTGACCGGCGCTGCGGTACAGAAGCGCAGCGTTGCAATGGTTTACCAGGCCTTCATTAATTACCCCAGTTTCACGGTATATGACAATATCGCCTCGCCACTCAAGGTTGCCGGCCTTGATAAAAAGCAAATCGACGAAGAGGTTCATCGCTTTGCCGACCTTTTACAACTCACACCAATGCTCAACCGACTGCCAAAAGAACTCTCAGGCGGTCAGCAGCAGAGAACTGCACTGGCGCGGGCGCTGGTCAAGGGAGCTGATCTGGTATTATTGGACGAACCCCTGGCTAACCTTGATTATAAACTGCGTGAAGAACTGCGTGATGAGTTGCCAAAATTGTTTGCCGACACAGGGGCAACCGTTGTCTACGCGACCACTGAACCCCTGGAAGCCCTTATGTTAGGCGGCCATACTGCAGTACTCAAGGAAGGCCGTGTCGTACAGTTTGACGGGACTTCGGCGATTTACCGCAAGCCGGCCGTGCTGGAAAGTGCCGAAGAATTCTCGGACCCGCCGATCAATACGGCTTCCATAGAAAAGCAGGGAGACAAGGCATATCTGGGTGAGACCGCTTCGTGGAAAGTACCTGAAAAGTTGGCCGGTTTACCGGACGGTCACTACAAGATAGCCCTGCGACCGCACCATCTGCTGTCGGAAGGAGAGGGAGTAAAAGTGGATGGTGTTGTCCAGATTGCTGAGATTAGCGGCTCTGATAGCATTATACGCATAAAAATTAATGAAAATATTTGGGTCAGTCAAACCAATGGCATCCATTCTTTCGAGTTCGGTGAAAAGGCGACTTTTGTCTTTAATGCAAAGCATTGTCTCTATTTCGGGGGCGATAACAGGTTGATTGAACTCTAACTCAGGCAGGTTGCATCATGGCAAGAATAAGATTTAAAAATGTAAGGCATGCGTATCCGCCGCCCAAAGGGCAGGAACCGGTATATGCCTTAAAGGAAGTCAACCAGGTCTGGGAAGACGAAGGCGCCTATGCCCTGCTTGGTCCTTCGGGCTGTGGCAAGACCACCTTGCTGAACACCATTTCCGGCCTGTTAACGCCCTCCGAGGGCCAGATTTATTTTGACGGCCAGGATGTGACAAACCTGCCCACTTCAGAAAGACAGATCGCTCAGGTTTTTCAGTTCCCGGTTGTGTACGATACCATGACCGTTTTCGACAACCTTGCATTTCCGCTGCGCAATCGTGGAATGGATGAAGCGGTGGTAAAACAACGTGTCGACCAGATAGCCGAAATGCTCGACCTGACGACCAGTCTCCGCAAACGTGCATCCGGCCTGACCGCGGACGGCAAGCAGAAAATTTCTCTTGGCCGGGGCCTGGTACGCTCCGATGTCAATGCCATCCTGTTCGATGAACCATTAACGGTTATTGACCCGCACCTGAAATGGCAACTCCGCTCAAAACTGAAAGAACTGCACCAGCAAATTGGCGTCACCATGATTTATGTTACCCACGACCAGGTGGAGGCCTTGACTTTTGCCGAGAAGGTAGTGGTTATGGTCGACGGCACCGTGGTTCAGGTAGGCACCCCGGTGGAATTATTTAACCAGCCCAAACATACCTTTGTCGGATATTTCATAGGTTCGCCCGGCATGAATGTCCTGCCCTGCAAAATCGACCAGGGTTATCCTGTTTTCCATAACACTATCCTCAATACGTCATCTCCGGTCGGTAGCGACTTGAGCGGCACGCTCGAAGTTGGCATTCGGCCGGAATTTGTTGAGTTTACGGACGACGGTATTCCTGTTGTTATTGAAAAAGTCGAAGATCTTGGCCGCTACCAGGTGGTAACAGTGCGACATGAATCCGATGTGATCAAGCTGATTGTCAATGAAGACCAGTCCATCCCTTCGGAAAGCCCCAGGATTCAATTTAACCCGGAGCAAACCAGGGTGTACTGCGATGGCTGGTTTGTGGAGGGAGCCAATCATGAATAAAACCACAAATAATAAAGCCTGGTGGCTTGTCGTTCCCGTTTTGCTGCTGGTGGCGTTCAACGCATTTATACCGCTGATGACAGTGGTCAATTATGCCTTTCAGGAAACCTTTGGCAACAATGTTTTTTTCTGGGAAGGAACAACCTGGTTTGAAGAGGTATTGCGTTCGAGCCGTTTTCACGATTCATTATTACGGCAACTGTTCTTTACCGGAATGATCCTTGCAATCGAAGTGCCCCTTGGCATCGGTGTCGCTCTTACCATGCCGCGAAAAGGCCCCTGGGTGTCAGTGTGCCTGGTTTTAATGGCTCTGCCCCTTCTGATCCCCTGGAATGTGGTTGGCGCGATGTGGAATATCTTTGCTCTTCCTGACATCGGCCTGCTCGGCTATACATTGAACTCGATCGGTATCGATTACAACTTCACCAGGCAGCCGGTAGCCGCATGGATGACGACAGTGATCATGGATGTCTGGCACTGGACTTCGCTGATCGTGCTGCTGTGCTACGCCGGATTAAGTTCAATAGCTGATGACTATTACCAGGCCGCTCACATTGACGGTGCCAGTCGCTGGGCGATCTTCCGCTATATCCAGCTGCCGAAAATGAAACGCGTGCTGACCATCGCCATCCTGCTGCGCTTTATGGATAGTTTCATGATCTATACGGAGCCGTTCGTACTAACCGGTGGCGGACCTGGAAACACCACAACCTTTCTGTCGATTGACCTGGTCAAGATCGCACTCGGTCAGTTTGATCTGGGCCCGGCAGCGGCAATGTCTCTCATTTACTTCCTTATGGTCCTGCTGATCTGCTGGGCGTTTTATACCATTATGATGCGTAACGAGGAGCAGTAAGATGACTCATCCAAGAAAATGGTTGGTACCGACTCTGTATATTTTATTCTTAATGTTACCGATTTACGGACTGATTGCGATGTCATTTAAGACCACCGGTGAAATACTGGGGGGCTTTTCTTTTTTCCCGCAGAACTTCACCCTTGAAAATTACACCGTCATATTCACTGATCCGACCTGGTACAACGGTTACATTAATTCGATAATCTATGTGGTGATCAACACCATAATTTCAGTGACGGTGGCATTGCCGGCAGCCTATGCCTTTTCACGATACAGGTTCCTTGGCGACAAGCACCTGTTCTTCTGGCTGCTGACCAACCGCATGGCTCCTCCGGCAGTATTTGCATTACCTTTTTTCCAGTTGTATTCAGCTATCGGTCTGTTCGATACCCATATTGCCGTGGCTATTGCCCACTGTCTGTTCAACATTCCCCTGGCGGTGTGGATTCTCGAGGGATTCATGTCAGGGGTACCGAAGGAACTGGATGAAACAGCATTCCTGGACGGTTATTCGTTCTGGAGATTTTTTATTCGCATATTTATTCCGACTATTGCTGCCGGTATCGGTGTCACGATGTTCTTCTGTTTCATGTATTCGTGGGTTGAACTGCTGCTGGCAAAAACATTGACTTCGGTTGATGCCAAGCCGATTGCCGCCACTATGACGCGTACAGCAAGCAGTTCGGGCTATGAACTGGGGCTGCTTGCCGCTGCGGGCTCACTCACCATCATTCCTGGTGCAATCGTCATCTACTTTGTGCGTAACTATATCGCCAAAGGTTTCGCCCTGGGACGGGTTTAGTCAAAGGAGGACAGTATTATGGGCTTATCCTGGATGGCATGGACCTGGCCGACTGCAGCTTTTTTCATAGCCGTTGTCTTATCAATTGCCGCCATGGGCGTATGGGAACGTTTCAGCCCTGGCGGCAATCCAAGACGGGGCGTGTTCGGCCTTGATACAACCCGGGGTGATCGGCTGTTCATCTCCTGGTTGGGGACCGGATTTATCAACCTGGGGTGGCTGGCCTTTTTTGGAGCGCCACTATGGGGTGGACTTGCCATTACCATTGGCTGGTTTATTTTTGTCTTCAAATATGTCTAAGGTGGTGGTGAGCAGCTATCCGTATTCACCTCAAACAAGGTCAAATTGAGACATATTCAGCCAATCTCTGGAGTCTGGAGACTTCGCCCAGTGCTCAGAGGATGAACAAGAGGTGATTGGAGTCGATTTATAAGCCTAATGAAAGAAGTTCGGGACCGAGGTACGTTCGTTCTTTTTCACCCAGGATACCCAGAGACAGACATATGAGTGTCCAGAAGTGAACAACATTGTAGTTTCCCCCGTAATGTTCGCCAATATCCTCCATCTGAGAGTGACAGTTGTGACAAGGTGTCAGCACATATCGGGCGCCGGTGGCCGCTATCTGATCAAACTTCCTACGCCCGTAAATTCTTCGTTGCTTCGTCATACCTGCCTGTAAAAAGCCGCCACCGCCGCCGCAGCAGTAATTTGCACTGCGGTTGGGCTGCATGTCTATAAAATTTTCTTCACCGACAAGTCTCTTGGCAACAAAGCGCAGGTCTTCAGCTATCGATTCACCATAGGCCTTGCGCACAATCTGGCAGGGATCCTGTACGGTAAATTTAATATTTTCAGTATTCCAGTCTGAATTGACAGGCAGTTTCCCTTCCCGTATCCACTGTGCGTAATAGGTAATAAGGCTGCCTATCTCAAAATCTGCTTTGATATTGAAACGGTTGACGGCATTCCACATTGTGTAGTAGGAATGGCCACATTCGGTGTTAAGCCATATCTTGGACCCCAGCTCATTAACCGCATCAACCCGCTGGCTTATAACATCATGCCAGGCTTCCTCATCGCCTGAAAACATACAGAAGTTTTCTGCTGCCCAGCCTTTTGAAGCATAGGTCCAGTCGGCGCCGACGAGATGAAAAATCTTCCAGAGAGGGACCATCTCCTCCGGCTCGCTCATTGGTTCGCGTGAATTCTGGTTAACGAAAAAGGTTGCCCCCTTTTTGTCTATTGGTGCACAGAGGTCCTTAAATCGAGGTTGTTCTTCTCGAACTTCAGCAAGGATATCGTTTACAACGAATACAAAGTCATCAGGTGGGATTCCCATCGCGCTTGTACTTGCATTGGATCTCGTCAGTTCACAGGATCTGACAATACCTGAGGGTTTCAGCTCTTTGGGCCAGTTTCCCCGGGCATGAAAAACAAGCTGGGAGATGTCGATATTCATTGGGCACACGTGTTGGCAACGTTTGCATTGGGTACACATCCAGACCCATGGCGTGCGGGACAGTTCCTCGTCCATCCCAAGCATTGCCATTCTGATAAATTTCCTTGGATCCATGTTTTCGAGGCCCGAAGCCGGGCAACCTGAGGAACATAGACCGCAGGTGAGGCATGCCTCGAAACTGGCCCCCTCCGGAAGAAGTTCGATGGCAAGTTCTTTAAAACTGAAAGATTTTATCTTGATGTCAGACATTGTTGTGACCTTTTATAGATAGAGAGCCTGGGCTGAGCTCAACTCGGGATTTTCTCTCGCTGTCAATAAAGTTACTGCTGGGATAAAAACTGAGCTGCCGATTCAACGGCCTTATAGGCGGTTGATATGGCAATACCGGCCCCGCACCGTTCACGGATCCAATCCTGATGAGCAATGATAATCCCTGCTGCAAACAGGTTTTCAGACATCGGCTTTCCGTCAGGACCGAGCGGCCGGTAACGGTCATCAACTTCAATTCCTGCGCGGTGAATATCATGGCCATTTTTGTCCAGGTATTTTTGGCGATACCACTGCTCACGGGATTCGGGCTGTGTAACCGGTATGCCAACCAGCGGCTCGATGATATCGTTCATGCGGGCTTCAAGACCTCCGCTGATGAATCGTCCGGTGGCGAGGATAACAGCCCGGGACTCGATTGTCAGTGGACCATAACTGTCATTGAGATGAAGTTGTGCCCTTTTACCGCTCAAATCAATTGAGAGAACTTTTTGCTGCGGAATTAGCGAAATTCCTTTTTTGGGAAAAGCCTGCTCGACAAGCTCCCGCAGGCGAATTCCGGGAACAGATGGTGGCATTGTGGGAATTTCAAATAACGGGATTCCGATCAATTCCTGCAGGCTTCTCATGACCAGGTCCGGTTTATGGATGCCAAAGATAGCCGGCATACCAATAAATTTTGCATCTTCGGCAACTGCCCTAACCTTTGCTGCAAGCTGACTGCGATGGGCGGGTACCTCAAGGGCACGGGCAAGGACTTCGGGATACACTTCACCCTGATCAAGATCGGAAAACGTTAGTCGCTCACATCGCAGCTGCGGCCACTGCGTTTTTAAGTTGGCAACAATCTGCCGGCCACTAAAGCCTTTCAGCCCCTTGAAATCAATAATGACGCATGGGGCTTTTCTTGCAAAGGCCTCAACTCCTGCACGCATTGTGGCGGGCACACACATGGTCTTTTTGAGGGTGCCGGCCGGAGTGAGTGCATCCAGGTTGGCCTCTCCGGGTGAGCTGTAATCAATGCCGCAAACCGAAATAAATGAAATGAATTCTTTAAACGCTGATCTGATGTCCTGTGCTGTGATCCGGGAATAAGGATGTTCTGAGTCTTCCTCCTGCAACGTTTGAATGGCTCTCCCAGGGATCTGATATTCCGGGAATCTCACTGTTTCTGACGTTTCCAAGGAGGTCGAGATATCCGGTTGTGTATGCCAGTGCCCCGGTATTGCCTGTCAGGGCGGTTTTTATATCGCGATTGTGGGAAAAAACACTTGCCGCAACGCCCGCCAGGCCGGATCCAATAACGGCAAGATCAGTTTCTATACAACGATTTTCTTGTGTCATCGTTTCTTTGTTTGTTAGAGAGATGATTTTCGGTTGTCATACTCATGGTCTAATCCCATGAGTCCGCAGTGAAGGGCTTCTGCAAGTTCCATCTGGGCCATCTGGGTACCCCAGATCACAGAGCGCTGACCTTTAAATCGTTCATTGAGAAACTCGCACATATGAGTCAACCCGGTTTTGTCGTTGTAATGACCACGGTCATAGAGATACGATGCAATACGGATACTGCAGAATGATCCCTGACATGGTCCCTTACCTGCTCTTGACCGGAGAGCGATGGCTTCCAGTGTCATTCCTGCCTCGGCACCAGAAGCACTGAGAATTTCGTCGATCGCAGACTGAGGTACCATTTCGCATTCACACAGTATCAAGTCATCGGCCTTGTTCGCCTTGAACCAGTATCGGGGAGCAGCGCCAGGCTCGGTCCAGCGACAGCCGCTGTCATCATTGAGTTGCTGCTCTTTGGTTGTCGATGGTGATGTGTTTCCGAGTCTTTTTGCGACAAGGTCTGCGGTTTTCTCAGCCATAAGCCTGAATGTGGTGAGTTTACCTCCGGTTATGGTGCAGAAATTAGTAAGAGAGGCAGCATGGTTATTCAAGGTGTACCCCCTTGTTACCGAACGATCATCGGATTCAGATCCGGGTTGAAGCAGCGGCCTCACCCGCGAGAAGGCACGGATATATCTTGCCTGAGCAAGGCTGGGAATCATTGCAGCACCTTCCCTGATATTTCTGTTCACCTCCTCGACAGTTGGTGATAGGTTTTCAAGGCTATCAACACGCACTGACGTTGTGCCCAGCACAGATACTGTACCGCCGGGGACGAGAATATCGCCGTCGCCAGGTGGCCTGAGTCGGTGGATAACACGATCGGTCATTCGATCATGGCTAACAAGCAGGGTTCCCTTTGAATATAATAGTTTGACGTCGTCACATCCTGCCAGTTTTGCAATATCCATGGCCCAAGCCCCGCCGGCATTCACTACCTGCCCAGAGCGAATTTCCACCATTTCTGCAGACCGTTTATCACGGCACACAGCGGAGGTTATGGCACCGTTAGAAATCTGGAATGAAACCAATTCAGTATGTGAAAGGTAACTGCTATTGCTAAGCTTACGTGCATGGGCAACATGTTCCAGTGCCAGCCTGAACGGGTCGATGGTCGCATCGGGCAGAATATATGCGCTCTGCAGCTTATCAGTCAGGTGTGGTTCGATTTTTCTGGCCTCGGATGGGGTGACGGGATGGCAAGAAATGGCAGCTTGTTTACAGAGGGCTGGAAACCTGTCGGCAAAATCTTCTTCATCACCATCAACGGAGATGAAGAGCGCACCGGTATTTTCAATACACTGGGGTGCCAGATGTTTTAGGATTTCACTTTCCTGGCGACACTCGACAGCAGCCTGCTGATCGTTGGATACATAACGCGCACCGGAATGAAGTAATCCTAAAACATTGGCACCCCAGTGTATTGAAAATACCGGTGCGCTCTTCATCTTGGTTATGAAGAAGATTTTTTCAACAGGTTTCCAGCCCTCTGTACACAAGCTGCCATTTCTTGCCATCCCGTCACCCCATCCGAGGCCAGAAACTCGAGCCACACCTGACTGATAAGCTGCAGAGCGCATATATTCTGCCCAATGCGACCATCTACCTGTTCAGGCTGGCATGGAACATGTTGCCCATGTAGGCGTAAGCTTCTAGCAGTACCAGTTACCTTTCACGTGTCCCAAATTGGTTTCATTCCAGATTTCTAACGGTGCCATAACCTGTTGTGCTGCCGTGATAAACGGTCTGCAGAAATGGTGGAAATTCGCTCTGGGCAGGTAGTGAATGCCGGCGGGGCTTGGGCCATGGATATGTGCAAAACTGGCAGGATGTGCAACGACCGCGTCAAACTATTATATTCAAAGGGGACCCTGCTTGTTAGCCATGATCGAATGACCGATGGTGGCATCCACCGACTCAGGCCACCTGGCGACGGCGATATTCTCGTCCCCGGCGGTACAGTATCTGCTGCTGGGCACAACGTCAGTGCGTGTTGATAGCCTTGAAAACCTATCACCAACTGTCGAGGAGGTGAACAGAAATATCAGGGAAGGTGCTGCAATGATTCCCAGCCTTGCGGCTCGGGGCAAGATATATCCGTGCCTTCTCGCGGGCGAGGCCGCTGCTTCAACCCGGATCTGAATCCGATGATCGTTCGGTAACAAGGGGGTACACCTTGAATAAGCCATGCTGCCTCTCTTATAATTTCTTCATAAACCACCATAACCGGAGGTAAACTCACCACATTCAGGCTTATGGCTGAGAAAACCGCAGACCTTGTCGCAAAAAGACTCGGAAACACATCACCATCGACAACCAAAGAGCAGCAACTCAATGATGACAGCGGCTGTCGCTGGACCTGAGCCTGGCGGTGCCGCCCCCCGATACTGGTTCAAAGCGGACAAGGCCGATGACTTGATACTGTGTGAATGCGAAATCGTACCTCAGTCTGCGATCGACGAAATTCTCAGTGCTTCTGGTGCCGAGGCAGGAATGACACTGGAAGCCATCGCTCTCCGGTCAAGAGCAGGTAAGGGACGATGTCAGGGATCATTCTGCAGTATCCGTATTGCATCGTATCTCTATGACCGTGGTCATTAGACGACAAAACCGGGTTGACTCATATGTGCGAGTTTCTCAATGAACGATTTAAAAGGTCAGCGCTCTGTGATCTGGGGTACCCAGATGGCCCAGGTGGAACTTGCAGAAGCCCTTCACTGCGGACTCATGGGATTAGACCATGAGTATGACAACCGAAAAGTCTCTGAACAAGAAACGATGACACAAGAAAGTCGTTGTATAGAAACTGATCTTGCCGTTATTGGATCCGGCCTGGCGGGCGTTGCGGCATGTTTTTTCCCACAATCGGGATATAAAAACCGCCCTGACAGGCAATAGCGGGGCACTCGCATACACAACCGGATATCTCGACCTCCTTGGAAACGTCAGAAACAGTGAGATTCCCGGAATATCCGGACCCTGGAGGCGATTCAAACGTTGCAGGAGGAAGATTGCCGAACATTTTATCCCGGACACATCACAGGACATCAGATCAGCGTTTAAAGAATTCATTTCATTTGATTTCGGTTTGGCGTAGATTACAGCTCACCCGGAGAGGCCCCTCCAGAACCTGGAATGCACTCACTCGGCCGGCACCCTTAAAAAAAGACCATGTGTGTGCCCGCCACAATGCGTGCAGGAGTTGAGGCCTTTGCAAGAAAAGCCCCGTGCGTCATTATTGATTTCGAGGGGCTGAAAGGCTTTAGTGGCAGGCAGATTGGTTGCCAACTTAAAAACGCAGTGGCCGCAGCTGCGATGTGAGCGACTAACGTTTTCCGATCTTGATCAGGGTGAGGTGTATCCCGAAGTCCTTGCCCGTGCCCTTGAGGTACCCGCCCATCGCAGTCAGCTTGCAGCAAAGGTTAGGGCAGTTGCCGAAGATGCAAAATTTATTGGTATGCCGGCTATCTTTGGCATCCATAACCGGACCTGGTCATGAGAAGCCTGCAGGAATTGATCGGAATCCCGTTATTTGAAATTCCCACAATGCCACCATCTGTTCCCGGAATTCGCCTGCGGAGCTTGTCAAGCAGGCTTTTCCCAAAAAAGGAATTTCGCTAATTCCGCAGCAAAAAGTTCTCTCAATTGATTTGAGCGGTAAAAGGGCACAACTTCAGCTCAATGACAGTTATGGTCCACTGACAATCGAGTCCCGGGCTGTTATCCTCGCCACCGGACGATTCATCAGCGGAGGTCTTGAAGCCCGCATGAACGATATCATCGAGCCGCTGGTTGGCATACCGGTTACACAGCCCGAATCCCGTGAGCAGTGGTATCGCCAAAAATACCTGGACAAAAATGGCCATGATATTCACCGCGCAGGAATTGAAGTTGATGACCGTTACCGGCCGCTCGGTCCTGACGGAAAGCCGATGTCTGAAAACCTGTTTGCAGCAGGGATTATCATTGCTCATCAGGATTGGATCCGTGAACGGTGCGGGGCCGGTATTGCCATATCAACCGCCTATAAGGCCGTTGAATCGGCAGCTCAGTTTTTATCCCAGCAGTAACTTTATTGACAGCGAGAGAAAATCCCGAGTTGAGCTCAGCCCAGGCTCTCTATCTATAAAAGGTCACAACAATGTCTGACATCAAGATAAAATCTTTCAGTTTTAAAGAACTTGCCATTGAACTTCTTCCGGAGGGCTAGTTTCGAGGCATGCCTCACCTGCGGTCTATGTTCCTCAGGTTGCCGCTTTCGGGCCTCGAAAACATGGATCCAAGGAAATTTATCAGAATGGCAATGCTTGGGATGGACGAGGAACTGTCCCGCACGCCATGGGGTCCGGACGTGTACCCAATGCAAACGTTGCCAACACGTGTGCCCGATGGTATCCACATCTCCCAGCTTGTTTTTCATGCCCGGGAAACTGGCCCAAAAAGCTTGAACCCTCAGGCATCTGAAAGATCCTGTGAGCTTACTAGATCCAATGCAAGAAACAAAAGCGCGATGGGAATTCCACCTGATGACTTTGAATTTGTTGAAATGTTATTGCTGAAGTTCGAGAATAATAGCTCATTGTTTAAGGACCTCTGTGCACCAATAGAAAAAGGGGGCAACTCTTTTCCCGTCAACCAGAATTCACGCGAACCAATGAGCGAGCCGGAGGAGATGGTCCTCTCTGGAAGATTTTTCATCTCGTCGGTCACTGGACCTATGCTTCAAAAGGCTGGGCAGCAGAAAGCTTCTGCAGCGTTTCAGGCGATGAGGTAGTCGTGGACGACGAGAGCCAGCGGGTTGATGCGGTTAATGAGCTGGGGTCCAAGATATGGCTTACTGAATGTGGCCATTCCTACTACACAATGTGGAATGCCGTCAACCGTTTCAATATCAAAGCAGATTTTGAGATAGGCAGCCTTATTACCTATTACGCACAGTGGATACGGGAGGGAAACTGCTCGTTATTTAGACTGGATACTGAAAATATTAAATTTACCGTACAGGATCCCTGCCAGATTGTGCGCAAGGCCTATGGTGAATCGATAGCTGAAGACCTGCGCTTTGTTGCCAAGAGACTTGTCGGTGGATAAATTTTTATAGACATGCAGCCCAACCGCAGTGCAAATTACTGCTGCGGTGGTGGTGGGCTCTTTCAACAGCAGGTATGACGGAAGCAAACGAGAATTTACTGGCTAGAGGAGTTTTTATTAGATAGCGGCCACCGGCGCCCGGATAATATGTGCTGACACCTTGTCACAACTGTCACTCTCAGATGGAGGATATTGGCGAACATTACGGGGGAAACTACAATGTTGTTCACTTCTGGACACTCATATGTCTGTCTCTGGGTATCCTGGGTGAATACTTATGATTGGTCCTCGAACTTGTTTCATTAGGCTTATAAATCGACTCCAATTACCTCCTGTTCATCCTCTGAGCACTGGGCGAAGTCTCCAGACTCCAGAGATTGGCTGAATATGTCTCAATTTGACCTTGTTTGAGGTGAATACGGATACTGCTCACCACCACCTAGACACCTGAAGACAAAAATAAACCAGCCAATGGTAACTGCAAGTCCACCCATAGTGGCGTCCTCCAAAAATGTGAGCCACCCCAGGTTGATAGTTGGGTTTCTCAACCAGGAGATGAACGACCACCCGGGTTGTATCAACGCCGAACACGCCCCGTCTTGGGTTGCCGCCAGCGCTCAGCCGTCCCCATACGCCCATGGCGGCAATTGATAATACAGACGGCTACTAAAAAGCTGCAGTCGGCCAGGTCCATGCCATCCAGGATAAGCCCATAATACTGTCCTCCTTTGACTAAACCCGTCCCAGGGCGAAACCTTTGGCGATATAGTTACGCACAAAGTAGATGACGATTGCACCAGGAATGATGGTGAGTGAGCCCGCAGCGGACAGTGCCCGAGTTCATAGCTGGAACTGCTTGCTGTACGCGTCATAGTGGCGGCAATCGGCTTGGCATCAACCGAAGTCAGTGTTTTTGCCAGCAGCAGTTCCAACCCACGAATACATGAAACAGAAGAACATCGTGACACTGATACCGGCAGCAATAGTCGGAATAAATATGCGAATAAAAATCTCCAGTACGAATAACCGTCCAGGAATGCTGTTTCATCGAGTTCCTTCGGTACACCTGACATGATCAAGAATCCACACAGCCAGGGGAATGTTGAACAGACAGTGGGCAATAGCCACGGCAATATGGGTATCGAACAGGCCGATAGCTGAATACAACTGGAAAAAAGGTAATGCAAATACCGCAGGAGGAGCCATGCGGTTGGTGAGCAGCCAGAAGAACAGGTGCTTGTCGCCAAGGAACCTGTATCGTGAAAGGCAGAGGCTGCCGGCAATGCCACGGTCACTGATATTATGGTGTTGATCACCCCTGATACTAATTGAATTAATGTAACCGTTGTACCAGGTCGGATCAGTGAATATGACGGTGTAATTTTCAAGGGTGAAGTTTGCGGAAAAAAAGAAAGAGCCTTTAATATTTCACCGGTGGTCTTAATCATCGCAATCAGTCGAATCGGTAACATTAAGAATAAAATATACAGAACTGAGTTACCATTTGACGGAGTCATCTTACTGCTCCTCGTTACGCATCATAATGGTATAAAACGCCCAGCAGATCAGCAGGACCATAAGGAAGTAAATGAAAACATTGCCGCTGCCGGGCCCAGATCAACGTACCGAGCGCGAATCTCTACCAAGGTCAATCTACAGAAAGGTTGTGGTGTTTCCAGGTCCGCCACCGGTTAGTACGAACGGCTCCGTATAGATCATGAAACTATCCATAAAGCGCAGCAGGATGGCGATGGTCAGCACGCGTTTCATTTTCGGCAGCTGGATATAGCGGAAGATCTCCGGCCCAGTGACTGGCACCGTCAATGTGAGCGGCCTGGGTAATAGTCATCAGCGATTGAACTTAATCCGGCGTAGCACAGCAGCACGATCAGCGAAGTCCAGTGCCAAATATCCATCATCACTGTCGTCATCCAGGCGACCGGCTGCCGCCTTACCTGTACCGATACCGATCCAGTTCACGAGATAGCCGAGCAGGCCGATGTTAGGAGAAAGCATTCGACATCGCGCCAACCACATTCCAGGGGATCAGAAGGGGGCAGAGCCATTAAAACCAGGCACACTGAGACCCAGGGGCCTTTTCGTGCATGGTAAGAGCGGCACCCACGCCAAGGGGCACTTCGATTGCAAGGATCATTCCGGTAAAGAACAATGCCGGGTAGTACTAATTGTGTGAAACGGCTCGAGCGTGACATCCTTCAAACCAGGTTGTTCCTTCCCAAACATTGTTGCCAAAGGTTTCCTGAAAGGCATAATTGACCACCGTCATCAGCGGTATAAATGCGTTGAACGCCACCAGCAGCAAAACGGTAATGCAGCCACCAGGCTTTATTATTCGGTCTCATTTACTACTCGGCTTCTTCCACAAACCAGCCATCCGCAGTACACCCTGGTTTGCTCCGGGTTAAATTGAATCCTGGGGCTTTCCGAAGGGATGGACTGGTCTTTATTTACAATCAGCTTAATTACATCGGATTCATGTCGCACTGTTACCACCTGGTAGCGGCCACTCTTCAGACCTTTTTAATAACAACAGCAAATGACCGTTGTCCGTATGCTTGATAATTCTGGCTGAATGCCAACTTTGAGCGTGCCGCTCAAGTCGCTACCGACCGGAGATGACGTATTGAGGATAGTGTTATGGAAACAGGATAACCCGGGCTGATTTTGCAGGGCAGGACATTCATGCCGGGGCTAAATGGATGAATATTGGACAAAGGTATGTTTGGGCTGGTTAAATAATTCCACCGGGGTGCCTACCGGAACCATGGTGCCGTCGAAACCATAACCACTACCTTCTCTGGGGCAAAAGTCAAGGCCTCCACCTGGTCGTGGGTAACATAAATCATGGTGACGCCAATTTGCTGGTGCAGTTCTTTCAGTTTTGAGCGGAGTTGCCATTTCAGGTCAAGGACCCGTTAATGGTTCATCGAACAGGATGGCATTGACATCGGAGCGTACCAGGCCCCGGCCAGAGAAATTTTCTGTTTGCCGTCCGCGGTCAGGCCGGATGCACGTTTGCGGAGACTGGTCGTCAGGTCGAGCATTTCGGCTATCTGGTCGACACGTTGTTTTACCACCGCTTCATCCATTCCACGATTGCGCAGCGGAAATGCAAGGTTGTCGAAAACGGTCATGGTATCGTACACAACCGGGAACTCAGAGAAGCCTGAGCAATCTGTCTTTCGAAGTGGGCAGGTTTGTCATATCTCTTGGCCGTCAAAGAAAAATCTGGCCTCGGAGGGCGTTAACAGGCCCTGGAGCTGGTGTTCAGCAAGGTGGTCTTGCCACAGCCCGAAGGACCAAGCAGGGCGACATAGGCGCCTTCGTTTTCCCAGATCGTCTTGCTATTTTCCTTCTAAGGCATTGTCCGCCCTTTGGGCGGCGGATACGACTTACATTTTTAAAATCTATTCTTGCCATGATGCAACCTGCCTGAGTTAGAGTTCAATCAACCTGTTATCGCCCCCGAAATAGAGACAATGCTTTGCATTAAATAAAATAATCCTTTTCACTCAATTTTTGAAAGAATGGATGCCATTGGTTTGACTGACCGAAATATTTTCATTAATTTTTATGCGTATAATGATGTTACAGTGCCAATCTCGGCAATCTGGACAACACCATCCAGGTTCCATCCCTCCTCCTTCCGACAGCAGATGGTGCGGTCGCAGGGCTATCTTGTAGTGACCGTCCGGTAAACCGGCCAACTTTTCAGGTACTTTCCACGAAGCGGTCTCACCCAGATATGCCTTGTCTCCGCTTTTCTATGGAAGCCGTATTGATCGGCGGGTCCCAGAATTCTTCGGCACTTTCCAGCACGGCCGGCTTGCGGTAAATCGCTGAAGTCCCGTCAAACTGTACGACGCGGCCTTCCTTGAGTACTGCAGTATGGCCGCCTAACATAAGGGCTTCCAGGGGTTCAGTGGTCGCGTAGACAACGGTTGCCCCTGTGTCGGCAAACAATTTTGGCAACTCATCACGGCGTCGGCCCGCTTCGCCATTGGAGCCTCTTGGGCGGGCCGACCAACCGGTCCCGGCTGACCGCGTTGTTGCCCGGCTCGTACATGTGCATCGGCCAGTCATCGATCGTCTCGGGAACCGGTTTGCGATAGACGAACCAATCGCCCACTCGTTGGAAGTCGAGATTCGAATTTTCCGGTACGACTTTGGTGACCAACACGCCGCGTGGAGCCAGAACTCGATCCA
>CAVPYP010000008.1:0-30073 GCA_963710015.1 uncultured delta proteobacterium
GTGTGATCCGCCGGCATAGCCGGCGGTTTTACTGATTCATGGTAAAACCACTGTGAATAATAAACTCGCCGGTACGTCATATCCATCGTTTCCTTCTGAACAGCACCAGCAGAACAAGTGCAATGATGAAAAGAATTGCGATAAAAACAGGGAAGGCGAATCTACTTTCGGAACCGGGGATACCGCCAACATTTATTCCGAACAGACCGGTCAGGAATCCAAGTGGTAAGAATATCGTGGTTATCATTGACAAGACATACATCCTGTTATTGAGCTGTTCGGATAAATTACTTGCCAGCTCTTCATGAATTACCATCGCTCTCTCTCTGATTGAGTCAAGGTTTTCTAAATACCTGAGCAGATGATCGGTAACTTCTCTGGAATGCATCCTGTCTGTTTCTTTAAGCCAGGATATCTTTTCGTCATAGAGACGATACATTGCTTCCCGCTGAGGAGAAAGGTATCGTCTGAGAACTATTGATTCCCGCCTGATTGTGGAGAGCTGGCGCCGAATGGCAGAGTCACCAGTCTCAAGTACTTTCTCCTCAAGATCTGCGAGCATCTCTTCGAGGCTTTCAATAGTTGGTCCCATTCTGCTTATCAGCTGACTGGCAAGATCAATGATAAATTCTGATGAATTCCGGGGACCATTGCCGTTCTCAAGTAAAATGGCTATATCGGCTATGGATAACAGAGTTCTTCTTATTGAAGTGATTATCATCGATTCATTTGCCCACAGCCTTACCGCGATCATGTCTTCCGGGTCTGACTGCGGGTTCAGGTTAACACCTCGTAGAGAAAGAAGAAGTGCATTGTTGATCGCTGTTATCCGTGGGCGGGTATCTTCTGTCAGCAGGAAATTTCTTGAAAGCTCATCCAGGTGTTTTTCATTACGAATCCAGCTCACAGTCTGGGAAGCAGAATAATCAAAATGCAGCCACAGAACACCGTGCTGGGGTTCCCAGCGCTCAACCTGATCAGCGGTCAGCATTTTCGCGCTGCCTGTGCCATCCATCAAAAGTGCGTGCAGCAATCCTGATTTCTCCATGGTATTTCACTATCCTCCAAATGAAATGAATTTCAGATCCTATTTCTTAAGGGTATCTGCGACGGTCTCAATAATTGAAGAATCAAGGTGTACATCGAGTTGCGGGTACGCTATTGTAATGCCGGCATCCTTGAAAGCGAACCAGATATCTTTTCGAAGTTCTGACATAAAGACGCGCTGCTGCCAAGGATCATCGATGCTCACGAACACTCCGAAGTCAGCAGAAGAACTGCCAAATTCAAGCAATCTCACGGCGGGTCCCGCTTCTGGCAACCGCCAGGCAACGTCAGATGCTGTTTGCTCCAATACCCTGGTCACCGTGTCCATATCAGAATCGTAAGAGACTCCAACGACAACTCCCAGTCGATAGATGTTATCCCTCAGCGTATAGTTCTTCACCGTTGATTGAGAAAAGACAGCGTTCGGCATGATTAATTCCTCATCAATCAATGTCCTTGCTATCGTCGTTCTTATTCACATGTCCATAACCTTTACGATAGTCCCGTCAACCTCCACCAGGTTTAATACTGCGTTCGAGCAGCAGTATCACGCCTGCAACGAAGTTTTGAACGACGTTCTGCATGGCAAACCCGATGGCGATCGCAAATACCGCGCCAGCGGCAAAGAGCGCACTTAAACTGATACCTATAATCTGCAGGCCGATAGAAAAGCCGACAATCAGTATAAAATAGTGCATCAGTCGCAGGAGTGCGGCTAAGGTTACTTCTGTCCCTGAAATTGTGAAGAGCGTTTTTTCCATGATCTTGTCCAGTGAGGACAAAATGTTATCTGTTTCCAATTTTCAACCTCAAGTAACAATTGCCTGCCATTTGTTAATGGGAACGTGCAATTTTCGACATCTGACACGCAGGTGGTCGTAGCAGCATCAATCAGCATTGTCGTTGACGACAGGCTCCCGGCTGATGATATGGTCGCACCATCGATATTATAAATAAACCGTTGTTCTCATATAGATAAGATTAGTCTCAGATAGCAACTTTTAAAATTCATTTGAGATGGTTGCGAAATTTTTTTTCCGTGAAGTACCATGTAACTATTTAATTATATTTGAACTATATGTGGAAGATGGTGATACTTTAATAATTAAGGGCAGATCATAGTGTACCAGGTAGGTGAATTTTACGATAAACTGTTATGTTACAAGGCTTAGGTAGTTGGAGAGATCTGCTTTTATTCAATTATAACGGGGCTGTATACAAAATGAATGATTT
Organism: uncultured delta proteobacterium; assembly: GCA_963710015.1. Classification (GTDB taxonomy): domain Bacteria; phylum Desulfobacterota; class Desulfobulbia; order Desulfobulbales; family Desulfocapsaceae; genus MADRE3. Next base: position 2,281 of record CAVPYP010000008.1, read on the forward strand.
AACTACACCGTGGGAAACACTCAGTGACCTGATAGAAAAAGGAACCAACTCGGAGATCGAAGACTTTCTCGATACCTTGGGAGCATTCGAATCTGCACGGGCAGTCTCACGTCTTTCAGAGGCCGAGCAGCACCATTTGTTTGCCCTGCTGAGTCCGGAAGATGCCGCTGATCTCATAGAGGGGTTTCCGGAAAGTCAGGCTGCAGATATTGTCGAGAGTATGCCGTCCGAGCAGGCGGCAGCGATAATGGACGAATTGCCCAGTGATCATCTGGCAGATGTCCTTGGTGAAATGGATGACAGCGTAAGTGAGTCAATTCTTGCCAGTATGGATAAAGAGGGCGCTGCTGAAGCCCGGATGCTGATGAATTATGAGCCAGACTGTGCCGGCGGCTTGATGATCTCTGAATTTCTGGCCTTTGAAGTGGATGATACCATTCAGGATGTTCTTAATGATCTGCAGGAAAATCAGGAGAAATATTCCGATTACAATGTCCAGTACTTTTATGTGGTGGACTCGAACAGGAAGTTGACCGGGGTAATGCGTATGCATAACCTGCTCTTTCCTTCCCGGCGTACTCGACTTGGCGACATTATGATTCCATCTCCATTGTCAGTGTCGGACACGGCCCCTCTCAATGAATTAAAGGATTTTTTTGAAGAACACAAACTATTCGGTGTTCCCGTTGTGGATGAAAACCAGCGGCTGGTGGGTGTCGTGCAGCCCCGTGCCGTGGAGGAGGAGTTCAGTAAACAGAAAACAAAAGTATTCCTACGTCTGAGCGGTATAATCGGCGGTGAAGAATTTCGTACCATGCCCCTGATGGTCAGGTCAGGACGCCGGTTGTCCTGGCTGAGTATGAATATTGTTCTGAATATCATAGCAGCGAGTGTCATAGCGCTATATCAAGACACGCTCGCAGCGGCTATCACCTTGGCAGTATTTCTTCCCATGGTAAGTGATATGAGCGGCTGCTCCGGTAATCAGGCGGTCGCCGTCTCAATGCGGGAGTTGTCTCTTGGCCTGGTTAAACCTGGCGAGATAATTTGGGTAGTACTTAAAGAGGTACGAGTTGGAATTATTAATGGTGTGGTCCTTGGATTACTGCTTGGAATGGTCGCCTACTTGTGGCAAAACAATATTTGGCTGGGGATGGTTGTCGGCGGGGCACTGGCGGCAAATACCCTTGTATCGGTGACGCTTGGCGGAGCATTGCCCCTTATACTGAAACGACTGAAAATGGACCCGGCTCTGGTATCCAGCCCGCTGTTAACGACAGTAACAGATATGTGCGGCTTCTTTTTTGTGCTCAGTTTTGCGGCTGCAGTTCTGCCGAAACTTTAAACTATTTATCGTGACCCAGAGCCTGCCCTGTATACCAGCGCGCGGTTGAGCGCAGTAGCTGCGCCAATCATTGTTTCGATCCCAAATGATTCTGAAATAATAGGGATGCCTTTGCAAGGAACGGGAGATAGAAGATTAATCCTGAAGCTTCGAGGTGAAGGATGGTGTGATGTGTCTTTATTGGACAGGTATCTTTGGTTAAGATATCCTTTGACTGCAGCAGGGCAGATCTGATTTAATTTAACAAGTATTCCTTGTCTGAGAACTTTCTAAAAACAGCGTTAAAACTGTTATCCGTAAGGTGTGAGAGCTTGACATTAAAGCCATTATCAATTTTAATGGCATAATTTATGGGCCGCAGCTCAGAATAATTCAAGCTATGGCTGACGGGCAAGAAATTTAAACAGATCACTATTAGAACTGATTACTGACTTTATGAGTGCTGCGTCGAACAAGCCCAATCTTTCACGACGAAAATTTATTTCAACCTCTGCTAAGCTTGCAGCAGGTATAATTGTTGCCGCACCCTTCCGAGGTGTGGCCTCGACGAGCCAATTTCACACGCTCTCTTTTTACCATACCCACACCTGTGAAACCCTTGACCTTAATTTCAATTTAAAGACATGCAAGCCTGAACATGAAAAGGAAATTGTCCATTTCCTACGAGACTTTCGAACAGGTGATCTGCATCCAATAGATTATCGTCTCCTTGACATGCTCTGTCGTCTCCAGAGAAAATCCGGGAGTTCAGGTACGTTTGAGGTAATATCCGGATACCGCTCGCCAGCCACCAATAATAAACTGAGAAATGCAAGCAGCGGCGTGGCTAAAAAGAGTCTGCACATGCAGGGCCGGGCAATCGATATCCGGCTTACTGATGTGCCGACAAAAAAACTCAGGACAAAAGCCTGGTCCATGAGGCGCGGGGGAGTGGGTTATTACGCAAAATCTGATTTTGTCCACCTCGATACAGGGCGTGTTCGAACCTGGTAGCACATCGATTCAATAATAATTATCTGTTTAGATAAGCAGGTATATTTTACCAGGACAATTGCGGGCCTGAACAGATCTGAATTTTCCCGGTTGAGTCCTGCAGTCTGCTTTTACCTGTCCAAGAAAAGAACATTTCAGATCACTATCCAGGATTAAACCCGGTGACCTTCTTCTGGTGAGGCTCATCGTTTTTTTAATTATCAAGGTCCTGTAATTAGTTGATGGTGATTCATCCCGGATAAACCAAGTAGGGGGACATAAATGGCGGCCTTAAAAAATCTGAAACTGGTAATGATCGTGCTGGCTGCATGGACGATGTGGCTGCCCCTGGGCTCCGCAGCTCATGGGTCTACCTATGAAAAAGCGTTTGCAGATAACCTTAATATGGGGCCGGCCGCCTCCCTGAAACTCAGGGCTCACGGCAGAAGTTCTGCGGATATTGATAAACTGCTGATTCAAATCTATCGCAGTAACGGCTTGCAGCCATTCTGGATCAAGGATGGCAGGCCGTCTCAGGCTGGAACTGATATCTATGAGGTATTGAGCGATGCCGATAAACACGGACTCAACCCTTCCAGCTATTTGGTCAGCAATATAAAGCAATTCTGGAAGAGCACCGAAACTGCTAGTCTGGTCAAACTTGATATAATTCTGACCCTGGGAATGATGCTCTATGTGGCTGATCAGCGTGAAGGTCGTCTGCAGCCGCGCCAGCTGGATCCCGAGCTGTTTGCCACCGCCAGTGATGTGGAGGTGGATTGGAAAGCACTTCTTCAAACGGCCTTCAAAAACCCGGATATGAAGCGATTTTTAGCCGATCAGGCACCACCATTTCTGCAATACAGCCATCTGCAGAAGAAACTGGCTGAATATCGGATTATTGCCGCAAAAGGCGGGTGGCCGGTGGTCCCGGAAGGCGAGGTCCTGAAACCTGGTATGGCTGATCCGCGGGTAGGAATTCTCAGGAAACGCTTGGCTGTTTCCGGAGAGTATACAACCGAGATGACAGAGAATACGAGTTTTGATCCAGAGCTCGTTGATGCTGTCCGGAGATTCCAGAAACGGCACAAGTTACAGCAGGATGGGGTAATTGGAAAGCAGACACTTGCAGCCGTGAATGTTCCGGTGGAATTTCGAATCCAGCAGCTCATCATCAATATGGAGCGCTATCGATGGCTGAAGAGGATGAAAGACGAGCGTCTGGTTGCGGTAAATATCGCCGGGTTTGAGGCAGCTGCAGGAACACCAGGGAAATTCGATATCGCTATGCCTGTAATAGTGGGCAAGACCTACCATAAGACTCCGGTCTTCAATGATTTGATAAAGTACATAGAATTCAATCCCTACTGGAACGTGCCGCCCAGTATTGCCAGTGATGAGATGCTGCCAAAGCTGAAAGAAGATCCTGCCTATCTGAAAAAGCAAAATATGCGAATTTTTCAAGGATGGGAACCGGGTGCTGCGGAACTTGATGCCATGAATATTGACTGGGGCAGCGTGTCGAAATCGGAGATGAACCAATATCATATTCGCCAGGAACCTGGACCGGATAATTCCCTTGGTACGTTAAAGCTCGTTTTTCCAAATAAATATAATGTGTACCTGCACGACACTCCTAATCACAGCCTCTTCAAGCAGGAGCAAAGGGCTTTCAGTCATGGCTGTATTCGCATGGGGCGACCTGCGGAAATGGCAGCCTGGGTTCTGGGCGGAGAGACAAAAGGGTGGAGCGTGGAACGGGTCAATGAAATCGTCAACTCCCGCAAGCGCCAGGTTGTTACACTCGAGAAGCCAGTACCTGTGTATATCCTGTATCGTACCGCATTTGTGAATCCGGATGATGGATCTCTCGTTTTCTACAATGATATTTATGGACGTGACAAGCTTCTTATCCAGGCGCTACTGGCTGTTAACAATTGAACTATCAACTCTTTGGGAAATCCCAATTATTTGTGATGAAAAGGGAACTATTAAGCTCTCAGCTGAAAGCGCTCTTGCCCTGAATTACCTGCAATAAAACGATTATTGCCGGGTAACATCCCGATATGATAATAGCGCTCCATAAACAGCAACAGCCTTAAGATCATCAGTCCTCTGGTTTAATCTCCCGCCCGCTTGACAAAGCACTACTCTGCAATACACTCTTCCTGTTGGGACAGCTTAATGTCGATTCCTTCATTTGCTTTGTAGAAACAGTAACAGCTTCCGGCCCCCATGCATAAGCACTCACCTGAGCATTTGATGATGGCTTCGGGATCCGGATTTTACATAAACTATTTTTTTCGGAGACAAAGGATGTTCAATGACAAAGCGGCACTAATACGGCCTGGTAGTTTTCACTGCATAAGTTTTTGTCTACTCTGCCTGCTGCAGGTTCTGTTACCGCAATATCTCCTTGCCGATTTTGAAAAACCCGGCGTTCTCAAGGCTCAGTCAGTACTTGAACCCCAATTCTTAAAAGGTGAAAACTATACAGTTGACGGGGACGTGCAGAACGACGGTATACTTAATCATTATTCTGTAAAATCTTCATTTGGTGATTTCAAAGCACCCGATACCTCTTCATTGCGGACACTTGTCGGGGAAATAAATGCAATTGCAGCAATGAAAAAGATAGAAACTGATGATACAGCAATTGAATCCCTCAAACAGTCCGGCAAGAACACCGTTACCGGATTGAAAAACATGGTCAGCGATCCGCAGGGAACGTTTGAAAGTGCTGCTGCTGGTGTCGGAAGTCTGTTTAACCGGGCGAAGGGAACGGTAGGAAAACGCGAGGTGACCGGGGCTGAAGATAACCAGATGGCACAGCTGCTTGGCTTTTCAAAATCCAAGGGAAAAATTGCTACGCAGTTTGGCGTCAATGTCTACTCACGCAACGAGATTTTGCAGGCAGAACTGGAAAGACTCGCCTGGGCAGATTATCTCGGTGGTCTTGGGGTGGGAGTGGCAACATCTGTCGTTCCTGGTGTTGGCGGTGTGCTGCTGACAACCTCCGGTACTGCGCGGCTTATAAACGAAGCAATTAATACCACGCCTGCCTCTGAACTCTGGCTGCAGAACAAGAATAAGTTGCTGGGAATGGGTATGAATGAGGACACCATTGAACTCTTTCTCAACAATCCTGTGTTTTCGCCGGCTCTGCAGACAGTGATGGTTGCTGCTCTTGAATCCCTGAAAGGGGTCGACAACCGGGAGTTATACATAAAGGTGGCCCTCCAGGCAAGTGATCCGGAGATGGCCAGAATCGTTACTGAATCAGTAGTCTTGACTGCCGGGTACCACAAGAATATTGCACCCCTTAAACATCTTTCTCCTATGGCGCGATTGGCACGCGCAGAAAAAGATGACGGCACTATCGTTGTCATTCTGCCCGGCGATCATATTATCTGGAGTGAGAAAGTGGCCGATGTGACAAAATCTTTGGTGGAAAAGGGGGGGGCGCAAGGAGCTGGGCTGGAGGCGTGGGTTACCGGTGATTTCAGCCCCATGGCTCATGACAAAATGAAGGAAATGGGGTGGAACGTATACGCCAATTCACGCAGCCGACTCCTACCGGCAAAGGAGTAAAAAGGCTTATTACCGATCGGTATAATTCTCTTTACGAAGACTGTGCACTAATCAGATGATCTTGACCTTATACTCCCCCTGATATTGAATCCGGGGCACTACCAGGGGCTATCGTTTGATCAGTAGAAGAGTGAAAGCATGGTAATGAGAACAACAAGAAACATCAGCGTCATGCCTGACCCAGCCCTTACATAATCAATGGTCTGGTACCCTCCCGGCCGCATGATAAGAGCATTGACCTGGTGCGTTGGCAGGACAAATGTATTTGAAGCAGCCAGAGCGACAACCATTGCCGCCAATCTCGGATCGCATCCCACCTGAACTGCCATTGCCATGCCCAGAGGGACCAAGAGGATCGTCGCTCCCACATTAGAGACAACCAGGGTGAAAAATGATGTCAAGACCCCGATTATCAGGAGAAATATGATATCAGGTACATCTCCGAGAGCTCCCATTATTACAGCTGCCACCCACTCCGCAGCTCCGGTTTTTTGGAAGGCCAGCCCCAGAGGAATCAGACCGGCAAGGAGAAAAACCGTCATCCAGTCTATTGATCGATAGGCTTCATCGATGGTCAGCACCCTTGTAAGTATCATGCCGAGTGCCCCGGTCAGCAGAGAGACTGAAAGGGAGAGCCTGACAGGAAATCCAAGAGCAGTTGTGAGCGGCTCCAGCCAAAGAATCATGCCTACCGTTAAAATCAGCCAGAACAGTGCGGTCGAAGCACGTTCTTCCCTGATATCATCGCCTTTGACTTCGGTTGTGAAGGTGAACCAGTTCTTTTTCTGCAGTTCCTTGAATTTCTCCCAACGGCCGAACATCAGCAGGGCATCGCCCGGCTTGATGGTTTCCAGGGTAATTTGATTAAACTGGCAGATTCCGTCTCGACACAAAACTACCGGAACTACGCCGTTTGTTTTGCGGAATTGTATTTCACGCATGGTGTGGCCGGTTAATTTTGATCGTGGCGTGACAATGCCTTCCAGAAGACCGGCGTTATTTGGTGAAAAATCTTCGGCAAAGACGTTTAGTTCTCCCTTGAAAACTAATCCGAGATCTTTCGCACACTGGATGACGTGCGGTTCATTGCCGACCATTGCAAGAGTTTCTCCCGACTGGATAAGTTCAGTGCGTGTCGGTGCATAATTTTTCAGTTTTTTATCCGGCATATATACGCCTGCAATAGAGACGTGATAACGATCCCGGACGTGGAGCTCCTCGAGCGTAAATGAGCCAAAGTCTTCGGGTACTTCAAGCTCATAGACATCGGCAACCTCCTGGTAGGTATCGGCAAGGGATGAAGGCATCAGGTGATTGTCGTCTCTGTCCTCGTTTTGCTTGGGCATAATGAACCGGCCGAAAATGACAAAATAGGCAATTGCTGAGACTACCAGGGCCAGTCCAATCGGTGTCTGGGTGAAGAGGCCGAGGGGTTCGACTTTTTGTCCAAGGGTGTTCAGATTATTGGCCTGATCAATCAGATCGTTGAGCAGGATCGTCGGACTGGCTCCAACCAGAGTAATGGTTCCCCCGATAATTGCACAATAGCCCATCGGCATAAGGATTTTGGAGGCGGGAATTCCGGTCTGGCGACCAATCCGGATAACAGCCGGCATAAACAGAGCTGCCGCTCCGATATTCTGCATAAAGCTTGAGATCATTGCCACTGTGGCGGAAATCAGTACCATGATGCGATTTTCCGATTTTCCTGCCACCTTAATTATCCTTCGTGCCAGGACATTCATACAGCCGGTCTTATCAAGACCTGCACCAATAATAATCACCGCAATAATTGCCACCACCGCGTTACTGGAAAGGCCGCTGATAGCCTCTTGAGGGGTGACCAACCCGAGTATCGGCAGGAGCACCATCATGATTATCCCAACCACATCCACACGCACCCATTCTAAAACGAACAGGGCAATCGCCATTACCAGCACACCGAATACCAGGCCAACTGCACGTTAAAAACAGGTTCACTGGATTGACTGTCAACGCCAGCGGCGGCCAAGGAAAGGCCAGCCAGCATCATTACTATACCAAGCGCAATTCCAGCACAGAACACGCTCTTTTTCAAATATTTAGCCACAACGCACCTACCCTTAGCTCATTAGTGGTGTTTAAATTATCTGTATACCCTGGGAGATTTGTCCAATCAAACCTGACAATCAGAGGTATACGGGCAATAGTTGTATTTTATACTTTAATGATATTATTAAATAGAGTGTATCATCTCTATTTTTGCAATAAAATATTTCCTTACTAGTTACCAGAGATAATCGTAGTCCAATGTATAAAATTGTTAGGATTCGTGACATTTTCTCAGGTAAAGAGATCAAATCCATTGCATGGTGTATAGGCCATTGCTTAAGAATCGCCGGATCGTCGCATTGGAGTTAAAACAATCTCAGCTATGGAAGTGTGAACCCAATACCGGCAAACTGCAACATTATCAGCGACGGCAACGCACCAAATGGGCGCGAACACCTCCGCACTTCGGGCATTTACCAACATAGGTTTCAAGGGATAAAGGACAGCTTCGCACCTTGATAGAGCAGATATTCACCGCTCCTCGGGAAATGGGTTCATTACGCACTGTACCGCCATGGGCATTGCAGACAAATTCCACCGCCTCTTGCCTTAGGTAAAAGGGCCGCCCGTTCCATTAGCCATATTACCATATCCGCATCCTGTCATATCAATCTCCTTAACAGTTGAAGTATATAATTTTTCCTTACTGAAAACAGCAGTTCGATTTAAGAACGTCAATATAAAATGAAAGGAGGGCCTGATATGAGATATAAGTCAATTATTACTATTTTTTCAGTCTGGTGAGCAGGGCGTGATGTCTCAAAAATATGTTCAGAAAAATTGCCGGTTTTAGGCGTGGTGGGATTATTGCTGTTTTAATCTTATGTTTTGCAGGGAGCATTAGAATTTTAGCTGAATATCATAAGACAAACGCTTGCCAAAAAAGGTTGATAATATGATATATAACGTTCCAGCTATTGTGAGTTACCCAAGTGCGGCAGATTGGGTGGACTTACGTGAAAATACCGGGGAATCAGTTTTCCCACTTATTCCCAGCGCACGTATAGGCATCCAGGAGTTGGGCAAAGGACCGGTGACGATTATATTGCAGCGGAAATCTCAACCCGTGAAGTTCTGGAAGAGGCTTTGCGCGAACTCGAGGGAGGTATAGGGGCTGGTTTTCTCTTCTGGCACTGACCGCATTGACATGCTTCCTGCTGCACTTTGCCAGCGGTGATCGATCTGCTGGTATCCGAAAGATCTTACGCGGACGTATCGATCAACTTGAGCAGGTTTCTCCAGTTTGATATCAGTACCTCGTATGTGGACATCGACTTGCACATCCCGCCGTCCATAGGCAGCCATATTGCCGCAGACCAAGGCACTCTGTCTGAAAACTCCGGCAATCCGCTGCTTGGCGTTTCAGACATTGAACTGGCTGCCGATATCTGCAAGAGGGATAACCTGCTTTTTATTGTCGATAACACCTTTTTGACACCAGTTTTACAGCGTCCGCTGAAACTTCTGGAGCGGATATCAATTGTCCATTCTGCGACCAAATATCTGGGTGGTCACAGGTGACTCTGCGCCGGGGTACTTGTTGCCAGAGATGAGGAGTTGGGAGCGCCTCTATTTTCTGCAGAACTCGGTTGGAGCGGTATTGCCACCAGGATTGCTGGCTGCTGATACGCAGCTTAAAAACCCTCCCACTGCGAATGGCGCGTCATTCAGCCAGTGCCCGAAGTGGCTGCAGCGGCAGTCCCAGGTTGAGAAGGTTTACTACCCTGGATTGCCTGAACATAGCGGATATAATCTGTTTCAACAGCAGGCCGATGGTTTTGGCGGCATGCTCTCCTTCCGCGTTAACAGCCGCAATGGCCAAGATGTTGGGAAAATTACAGCTGATTTCCTTTGCGAAAGCCTCGGCGGGGTTGAAACCCTGATAACCCTGCCTGCTGCGCAGGACGCATGGCGATATCCCCGCCGCTGAGCGGAGTGTTCTGGGAATTCTGCAGCAGCTTGCTGCGCTTGTGGGCCTCGAAGAGCCTGATGATTATTGCTGATCTCAATCAGGCGCTCAGTTGATCCAAAGCAGGTCTCAGCGAACCATGTGCACCGTTGAACTCATGGTGATAGGGTGAGGCGATTTTCAAAATATTTAGCATATCTAAATGCATTGTCGTATATATCCGCCGAGTGACAGAGCATGATAATTTGCCAGGCACTTTTTCAGTACCGCACTGCCTAGTAAAATCAGCAATACTCAGGAATATAAGGGTATTTATTGAAACGCCAAAAATTTTTGGCCACTGTTTCCAGTTGTTCCGCCAGTGGGCAATTCCTATTGCTAATTATTAGTTGAGGAAGGGGACTAATAATATTATATGTGTTGCCGAATACACGTAAGTTCAGACTCTTACCGTAGGAGACAAACCATGAGTTCGAGTGATATGAAAACGCTGAAAAACAAAGTTGTCTGGATTACCGGCTTGTTCCGGAATCGGCAAGGCCATTGCCGAACATTTTGCCTCTAAAGGCGCCAAAGTGGTTATTCATGGCAGCCGGCCGATTCACCAAAGGTATTTCAGGAAGGAGAGAGCCTGGCGGCGAACGCAGCCGCTATCGAGAAAGATTACGGTAATCCCGCATTGTGCTAGCGGTAATCTGACAGACTATACCGTTGTTCAGAATATTGTTTCAGAAATACATGAAAAAATGGGGATATCGACATTCTGGTCAATTGTGCCGGAGGTGATATCGGCTCCAGGGGAGTCGAGGCCGACATGGAAACCCAGAGGGCAACGACGCCCTTGCCATTTCGCTGGAAGATATAAAGACAGTCATGGATCGGAATTTTCTGACCTGCGTGCTCTGCTGTAAAAAGCCGTCGTACCGGAAAACTATGGGAGCGCAAAAAAAAGGTAAGTATTGCAACATTCCCGCCGCCCTTACTGGAATCTCTGGTTCAACAATCTATGCCTCTGCTCAAAGTAGTGGTCCATGAGTATAGTCGCTGTCTTGCGGTTCAACTCAGGCCCTTCAAAATGCGTATTGCTCCGCAGATACCGTAACCGGTCGTTTTCTGGCGTCCAGGGAGACTGAAGATGCCCGCAAGGTCCGATCCGGCACTCTGGATCGTTACGGCTGGCCGCTGGAAATAGCGGCCGCCGTGGAATTTTAGCCTCAGATGCGTCGAGCTTTATAAACCGGACAGGTTATCAGGGTGGACGGCGGAAGCCAGTGCTGGCGAGCCTGATTGAAGCAGGCTATTGACTCGCCGCGGGGCTTAACAACCACTCTTTTACTAGGCAGCGGATCTCCTTGTGAAACGTGAGATCCATGGTTTCTATAAATAGAAAAGGCGGAGACAGTTCAGCTCCGCCTTTTGCCTCCAGTTGATTGCCAACCTCACGCATGGCAGGTGTATACCAGATCGGAGAAGTATAATGCGTTTCTGGGGGAGGTCTGATGAAAAAAATAATGGTAACGAATCAACGCAACATTTACGTTACTATTTCTGAAAGGGTCATTAACAGGTTTGTTGTCATAAATCTCTTTTCTGCCCTTATCCTATCTGTTCGTATATAGCTATCTATTTGGTATTGATCAATTATTTGTTTAAAAAATACATGATGTAGCTTCAAAACCCAAGGATTTTCTTATCCTCTACCTCACCATGACTTGTTCATTTCTGTTTACCTTTTCAATAACTATTCCTATCGTTTTAAATGCTTGGATTTCTGTAGCAGCACTATTGAAATGCTTTATTAATAGCTGTTCAGCCATACTTCGCGCAGCAGCGCTGTCATTCTCATCGAGAAGAAAACGCAAAAGAATCGGTTTTGCTCTGTAATCTTTGAGTTTAACCAACATCAGTACTAATTTCTTTATCCACTTGCTCTCCTGATCGAAATTCATTTCAATTGGATTTTTCTATGAAATCCAATTTTTCCAAATTGGCGAAATGCTTTCATATCTCCATAATTAATTATTTTGAGGCTACTTTGCTATCGAGAGGAAAAAAGTAGCAGCTCTATTAATTTCTCTAATTTGAAGCATTTGGGAAAACAGTTTGGCTTGGCCGAGATATTCTTCAAGGTTTACCCTTATCTCTTCAGGAGTTTTAATACTCGTATTATCAAGGGAGTGATATTTATGTGTTCTAACCAAATTGATTTTATCTGAAAGTGTTTTTCCTATCGTTTCATATATAGGTACAATTTTGAGGGACTTTAAAGGGGCACGGATAAAATTAACAACTGCCCCGTCTTCAAATTTTAGTAAAGTTTCACATACTGTCAACGAGACACTCCTGGTCTGCCCCTGCTCAGAGCTATGCTCACCAAATTTAGCAGCGAACGATTCCTGAAATTTGATCTGATTTTAATGAGATTATTCTCTACCAATGCTTGAATAAAATCCTGCACAACCGGACTATAGCGGTCATGCGTTGAGATTCCTTTATCGTCATAAATGTCATTATTTAAGATTTTTTCTGAATACCGTGCGTAGTCCTCACTTTCCTTATGTCTTGGTGCGAATGTAATCAATTTTCTCTGCAGTTTTCTGGAACGGCTCCCTTCCATCGTTTAATCTTCTCTCGATAACATACCAGTCAGTAAGGAGAAAAATTTTATAACCTGTAAAAGTTCCTAGAGCTTCTATCACTTCCTTTCTTATTTTCGGGTCGGGATGATAGAGCAACGCATATAATGGAAGGATATTTTTTTTTCTTGCTAATTTCTTGGTATTAGGTCTGCAACAATTTTTCAGCACTCACTTACCTCATTTTATTAATGTTTACCATTTTGAGCACGATTTGGTCTGGATAAATTCGTCAACTGACTTTTGCAGATTGAGAAAGTTATGATTTTCAGTGCACCGAGTGTGGAGGCGGCCCAACCACCTAACTCCCCTTTTTCTAAAGCTCCGGATAAGGAGCAAGGTCGGACGCTTTAGAAAGAGAATGGTCAGGTGGTTGGGGCCACCTCCAGCACTCGGTGCTGAAAATCATTGAAGTCTCTGAGCCTATCTGCAAAAGTCAGTTGACGAATTTATCCAGACCAAATCGTGCTCAGTCAGTACGCTGTTATTTTCATAAAATGAGGTAAGTGAGTGCTGGAAAAATTGTTCAGACCTAATACCAAGAAATTAGCAAGAAAAAAAAATATCCTTCCATTATATGCGTTGCTCTATCATCCCGACCCGAAAATAAGAAAGGAAGTGATAGAAGCTCTAGGAACTTTTACAGGTTATAAAATTTTTCTCCTTACTGACTGGTATGTTATCGAGAGAAGATTAAACGATGGAAGGGAGCCGTTCCCAGAGACCCAGAGAAAATTGATTACATTGGCAGCACAAAAAGCCGAGACATCTAAGGAAAGTGAGGACTACGCACGGTATTCAGAAAAAATCTTAAATAATGACATTTATGACGATAAAGGAATCTCAACACATCATCGCTATAGTCCGGTTGTGCAGAATGCCTTTATTCAAGCATTGGTAGAGGATAATCTCATTAAAATCAGATCAAATTTCAGGAATCGTTCCGCTTACTCAGATCCGGTGAGCATAGCTCTGAGCGGGGCAGACCAGGAGTGTCTGGTTGAGACAGTATGTGAAACTTTACTAAAATTTGAAGACGGGGCAGTTGTTAATTTTATCCATACCTTTAAAGTCCCTCAAAAATATTACCTGTTATTATATGAAACGATAGGAAAAACGCTTTCAGATAAAATCAATTTGGTTAGAACGCATAAATATCACTCCCTTGATAATACGAGTATTAAACTTCCTGAAGAGATAAGGGTAAACCTTGAAGAATATCTCGGCCAAGCCAAACTGTTTTCCCAAATGCTTGAATTAGAGAAATTAATAGAGCTGTTCACTTTTTTTCCCTCTCGATAGCAAAGTAGCCTCCAAAATAATTAATTATGGAGATAAAAGCATTTCGCCAATTTTGGAAAAATTGGATTTCATAGAGAAAAATCCAATTGAAATGAATTTCGATCAGGAGAGCAAGTGGATAAAGAAATTAGTACTGATGTTGGTTAAACTCAAAGATTACAGAGCAAAACCGATTCTTTTGCGTTTTCTTCTCGATGAGAATGACAGCGCTGCTGCGCGAAGTATGGCTGAACAGCTATTAATAAAGCATTTCAATAGTGCTGCTACAGAAATCCAAGCATTTAAAACGATAGGAATAGTTATTGAAAAGGTAAACAGAAATGAACAAGTGCATGGTGAGGTAGAGGAATTAAAATCCTTGGGTTTTGAAGCTACATCATGTGTTAAACAAATAATTGATCAATACCAAATAGATAGCTATATACGAACAGATAGGATAAGGGGAGAAAAGAGATTTATGACAACAAACCTGTTAATGACCCTTTCAGAAATAGTAACGTAAATGTTGCGTTGATTCGTTACCATTATTTTCCATAGACCTCCCCCAGAAACGGCCTTATACTTCTCCGATCTGGTATACACCTGCCATGCGGTGAGGTTGGCAATCAACTGGAGGCAAAAGGCGGAGCTGAACTGTCTCCGCCTTTTCTATTTATAGAAACCATGGATCTCACGTTTCACAAGGAGATCCGCTGCCTAGTAAAAGAGTGGTTGTTAAGCCCCGCGGCGAGTCAATAGCCTGCTTCAATCAGGCTGGCCAGCACTGGCTTCCGCCGTCCACCCTGATAACCTGTCCGGTTATAAAGCTCGACGCATCTGAGGCTAAAAATTCCACGGCAGCAGCTATTTCCAGCGGCCAGCCGTAACGATCCAGAGTGCCGGATCGGACCTTGCGGGCATCTTCAGTCTCCCTGGACGCCAGAAAACGACCGGTTACGGTATCTCCCGGAGCAATCACGTTAACAGTGATGTCGAAGGGCCTGAGTTGAACCGCAAGACAGCGACTATACTCGTGGACCGCTGCTTTGGCGGAGGCATAGATCGTTGAACCGGAGATTCCAGTAAGGGCGGCAATACTGCCGATATTGATAATCTTACCTTTTTTGCGCTCCATCATTTCCGGTACAACAGCTTTACAGCAGAGCACGCAGGTCAGAAAATTCCGATCCATGACTGTCTTTATATCTTCCAGCGAAATGGCAAGGGCGTCGTTGCCCTCTGGTTTTCCCGCCATATCAGCCTCGACTCCCCTGGAGCCGATATCACCTCCGGCACAATTGACCAGAATGTCGATATCCCCCATTTTTTCATGTATTTCTGAAACAATATTCTGAACAACGGTATAGTCTGTCAGATTACCGGTAACAGCAATGCAGGGATTACCGTAATCTTTCTCGATAGCGGCTGCGTTCGCCGCCAGGCTCTCTCCTTCCTGAAATACCTTTGGTGAATCGGGCCGGCTGCCATGAATAACCACTTTGGCGCCTTTGGAGGCAAAATGTTCGGCAATGGCCTTGCCAATTCCCCGGGACGAGCCGGTAATCCAGACAACTTTGTTTTTCAGCGTTTTCATATCACTCGAACTCATGGTTTGTCTCCTTCGGTAAGAGTCTGAACTTACGTGTATTCGGCAACGTATAATATTATTAGTCCCCTTCCTCAACTAATAATTAGCAATCAGGAAGCGCTTTGCCCACTGGCGGAACAACTGGAAACAGTGGCCAAAATTTTCGGCGTTTCAATAAATACCCTTATATTCCTGAGTATTGCTGATTTTACTAGGCAGTGCGGTACTGAAAAAGCAATTACCTGGCAAATTATCATGCTCTGTCACTCGGCGGATATATACGACAATGCATTTAGATATGCTAAATATTTTGAAAATCGCCTCACACCCTATCACCATGAGTTCAACGGTGCACATGGTTCGCTGAGACCTGCTTTGGATCAACTGAGCGCCTGATTGAGATCGGCAATAAGATCGTCAGGCTCTTCGAGGCCCACAGACAAGCGCAGCAAGCTGCTGCAGATTCCCAGACGCTCCCGCTCAGCGGCGGGGATATCGCCATGCGTCTGCGCAGCAGGCAGGGTTATCAGGGTTTCAACCCCGCCGAGGCTTTCGGCAAAGGAAATCAGCTGTAATTTTCCCAACATCTGCACGGCCAATTGCGGGCTGTTAACGCGGAAGGAGAGCATGCCGCCAAAACCATCGGCCTGCTGTTGAAACAGATTATATCCGCTATGTTCAGGCAATCCAGGGTAGTAAACCTTCTCAACCTGGGACTGCCGCTGCAGCCACTTCGCGACCAGCAGGGCGCTCGCTGAATGACGCGCCATTCGCAGTGGGAGGGTTTTTAAGCTGCGTATCAGCAGCCAGCAATCCTGCGGTGGCAATACCGCTCCAACCGAGTTCTGCAGAAAATAGAGGCGCTCCCCCAACTCCTCATCTCTGGCAACAAGTACCCCGGCGCAGAGGTCACTGTGACCACCCAGATATTTGGTCGCAGAATGGACAACGATATCCGCTCCCAGCTCCAGCGGACGCTGTAAAACTGGTGTCAAAAAGGTGTTATCGACAATAAAAAGCAGGTTATCCCTCTTGCAGATATCGGCAAGCGTTCGAATGTCTGAAACGCCAAGCAGCGGATTGCCGGGAGTTTCAACAAGAAGTGCCTTGGTCTGCGGCAATATGGCTGCCTGGACAGCAGATGTGGAAGTCGTGTCCACATACGAGGTACTGATATCGAACTTGGAGAAAACCTGCTCAAGTAATCGATACGTCCCGCCGTAAAGATCTTCGGATACCAGCAGATGATCACCGCTGGCAAAGTGCAGCAGGAGCGTTGTCAATGCTGCCATGCCAGAAGAGAAAACCAGCCCCCGTGTACCTCCCTCGAGTTCGGCAAGAGCCTCTTCCAGAACTTCACGGGTTGGATTACCGCTGCGAATATAATCGTAGCCGGTACTTTGCCCAACTCCTGGATGCCTATACGTTGCGCTGGGATAGATGGGAAAACTGATTCCCCCGGTATTTTCATCGTGTCCGACCCCGATCTGCACACTTCGGGTAAACAGGTGGCTGGAGCGTTGTTTCATATTGTCAGACCTTTTTGGCAAGCGTTTGTCTTATGATATTCGTCTAAAATTCTAATCTCCCTGCAAAACATAAGATTAAAACGGCAATAATCCACCAGCACCATAAAACCGGGCAATTTTTCTGAACATCTTGACATCACGCCCTGCTCACCAACTGAAAAAATAGTAATAATTGACTTATGTCATATCAGGCCCTCCTTTAATTTTGTATTGTCGTTCTTAAATCAAACTGCTGTTTTCGTGTAAGGAAAAATTATATACTTTAACTGTTAAGGAGATTGATTATGACAGGATGCGGATGTGGTAATATGGCTAATGGAACGGGCGGCCCTTTTTCCAAGGGCAAAGAGCTGGTAGAATTTGTCTACAATGCCCATGGCGGTACAGTGCGTGATCAACCCATTTCCCGAGGAGCGGTGAATATTGTCTGTCAAGGGTGCGAAGCTCCCTTTATCCTTGAAACGTATGTTGGTAAATGCCCGAAGTGCGGAGGTGTTCACGCCGTTGCACCGGTGGATCCCGTGGCTGATAATGTTCAGTTTGCCGGTATTGGGTTCACACTTCCATAGCTGAGATTGTTTTAATTCCATGGGACGATTCGTCGGTTCTTAAGCAATGGCCGATAATCCCCCATGCAGCAGTTATCTAAAGCTATACCCGTTAACTCCCGTTCGGCTTGACCACCAGCGCTCCTCTGCAGCTCGTGGTCAGGCCATTCACATCCATCGAGTATCTATGGCAGGGAGTTGTTCACATTGTACCATTTAACTCCTGACAGAACATTATTAACCAATTACTCAAATACCGCGTTTTTCTGCTGCCGGGATCTCAGTTCCAGGGTCTTACCTCACACATGTAACTGATTATATTTGATAGTATCGCTACTGAAAGGTCGATTAGAGTCATCCAGGAAGTGTATATTCAAAGGCAACACCAACAAGCTGTACAACGGATTTTGATCTCTTTACCTGAGAAAATGTCACGAATCCTAACAATTTTATACTGGACTACGATTATCTCTGGTAACTAGTAAGGAAATATTTTATTGCAAAAATAGAGATGATACACTCTATTTAATAATATCATTAAAGTATAAAATACAACTATTGCCCGTATACCTCTGATTGTCAGGTTTGATTGGACAAATCTCCCAGGGTATACAGATAATTTAAACACCACTAATCAGCTAAGGGTAGGTGCGTTGTGGCTAAATCTTTGAAAAAGAGCGTGTTCTGTGCTGGAATTGCGCTTGGTATAGTAATGATGCTGGCTGGCCTTTCCTTGGCCGCCGCTGGCGTTGACAGTCAATCCAGTGAACCTGTTTTTAACGTGCAGATTGGCCTGGTATTCGGTGTGCTGGTAATGGCGATTGCCCTGTTCGTTTTAGAATGGGTGCGTGTGGATGTGGTTGGGATAATCATGATGGTGCTCCTGCCGATACTCGGGTTGGTCACCCCTCAAGAGGCTATCAGCGGCCTTTCCAGTAACGCGGTGGTGGCAATTATTGCGGTGATTATTATTGGTGCAGGTCTTGATAAGACCGGCTGTATGAATGTCCTGGCACGAAGGATAATTAAGGTGGCAGGAAAATCGGAAAATCGCATCATGGTACTGATTTCCGCCACAGTGGCAATGATCTCAAGCTTTATGCAGAATATCGGAGCGGCAGCTCTGTTTATGCCGGCTGTTATCCGGATTGGTCGGCAGACCGGAATTCCCGCCTCCAAAATCCTTATGCCGATGGGCTATTGTGCAATTATCGGGGGAACCATTACTCTGGTTGGAGCCAGTCCGACGATCCTGCTCAACGATCTGATTGATCAGGCCAATAATCTGAACACCCTTGGACAAAAAGTCGAACCCCTCGGCCTCTTCACCCAGACACCGATTGGACTGGCCCTGGTAGTCTCTGCAATTGCCTATTTTGTCATTTTCGGCCGGTTCATTATGCCCAAGCAAAACGAGGACAGAGACGACAATCACCTGATGCCTTCATCCCTTGCCGATACCTACCAGGAGGTTGCCGATGTCTATGAGCTTGAAGTACCCGAAGACTTTGGCTCATTTACGCTCGAGGAGCTCCACGTCCGGGATCGTTATCACGTCTCTATTGCAGGCGTATATATGCCGGATAAGAAACTGAAAAATTATGCACCGACACGCACTGAACTTATCCAGTCGGGAGAAACTCTTGCAATGGTCGGCAATGAACCGCACGTCATCCAGTGTGCGAAAGATCTCGGATTAGTTTTCAAGGGAGAACTAAACGTCTTTGCTGAAGATTTTTCACCAAATAACGCCGGTCTTCTGGAAGGCATTGTCACGCCACGATCAAAACTTACCGGCCACACCATGCGTGAAATACAATTCCGCAAGACAAACGGCGTAGTTCCGGTAGTTTTGTGTCGAGACGGAATCTGCCAGTTTAATCAAATTACCCAGGAAACCATCAAGCCGGGCGATGCCCTGCTGATGTTCGGCCGTTGGGAGAAATTCAAGGAACTGCAGAAAAAAAACTGGTTCACCTTCACAACCGAAGTCAAGGGCGAGGATATCAGGGAAGAACGTGCCTCGACCGCACTGTTCTGGCTGATTTTAACGGTAGGCATGATTCTTTGGTTGGAGCCACTTACAACTGCTCTTGGATTTCCTGTCAAACTCTCCCTTTCAGTCTCTCTGCTGACCGGGGCACTCGGCATGATACTTACAAGGGTGCTGACCATCGATGAAGCCTATCGATCAATAGACTGGATGACGGTTTTTCTCCTTGCTGGTCTGATTCCTCTGGGGCTGGCCTTCCAAAAGACCGGGGCTGCGGAGTGGGTGGCAGCTGTAATAATGGGAGCTCTCGGTGATGTACCTGATATCATATTTCTCCTGATAATCGGGGTCTTGACATCATTTTTCACCCTGGTTGTCTCTAATGTGGGAGCGACGATCCTCTTGGTCCCTCTGGGCATGGCAATGGCAGTTCAGGTGGGATGCGATCCGAGATTGGCGGCAATGGTTGTCGCTCTGGCTGCTTCAAATACATTTGTCCTGCCAACGCACCAGGTCAATGCTCTTATCATGCGGCCGGGAGGGTACCAGACCATTGATTATGTAAGGGCTGGGTCAGGCATGACGCTGATGTTTCTTGTTGTTCTCATTACCATGCTTTCACTCTTCTACTGATCAAACGATAGCCCCTGGTATTGCCCCGGATTCGATATCAGGGGGAGTATAAGGTCAAGGTCATCTGATGAGTGCACAGTCTTCGTAAAGAGAATTATACCGATCGGTAATAAGCCTTCTTACTCCTTTGCCGGTAGGAGTCGGCTGCGTGAATTGGCGTATACGTTCCACCCCATTTCCTTCATTTTGTCATGAGCCATGGGAGAAAGATGTTTAAGGGTGCAATATTCTTGTGGTACCCGGCGGTCAAGACTACTGATTCAGTAACGATTCTGGCCATCTCCGGATCACTTGCCTGGAGGGCAACCTTTATGTATAACTCCCGGTTGTCGACCCCTTTGAGGGATTCAATTGCTGTATCATCAGTTTCTATCTTTTTCATTGCTGCAATTGCATTTATTTCCCCGACAAGTGTCCGCAATGAAGAGGTATCGGGTGCTTTGAAATCACCAAATGAAGATTTTACAGAATAATGATTGAGTATACCGTCGTTTTGCACGTCCCCGTCAACTGTATAGTTTTCACCTTTTAAGAATTGGGGTTCAAGTACTGACTGAGCCTTGAGAACGCCGGGTTTTTCAAAATCGGCAAGGAGATATTGCGGTAACAGAACCTGCAGCAGGCAGAGTAGACAAAAACTTATAAAGTGAAAACTGCCAGGCCGTATTAGTGCCGCATTGTCATTGAACATCCTTTGTCTCCGAAAAATAGTTTATGTAAAATCCGGATCCCGAAGCCATCATCAAATGCTCAGGTGAGTGATTATGCATGGGGGCCAGAAGCTGTTACTGTTTCTATAAAGCAAATGAAGGAATCGACATTAAGCTGTCCCAACAGGAAGAGTGAATTGCAGAGTAGTGCTTTGTCAAGCGGGCGGGAGATTAAACCAGAGGACTGATGATCTTAAGGCTGTTCCTGTTTATGGAGCGCTATTATCATATCGGGATGTTACCCGGCAATAATCGTTTTATTGCAGGTAATTCAGGGCAAGAGCGCTTTCAGCTGAGAGCTTATTAGTTCCCTTTTCATCACAAATAATTGGGATTTCCCAAAGAGTTGATAGTTCAATTGTTAACAGCCAGTAACGCCTGGATAAGAAGCTTGTCACGTCCATAAATATCATTGTAGAAAACGAGAGATCCATCATCCGGATTCACAAATGCGGTACGATACAGGATATACACAGGTACTGGCTTCTCGAGTGTAACAACCTGGCGCTTGCGGGAGTTGACGATTTCATTGACCCGTTCCACGCTCCACCCTTTTGTCTCTCCGCCCAGAACCCAGGCTGCCATTTCCGCAGGTCGCCCCATGCGAATACAGCCATGACTGAAAGCCCTTTGCTCCTGCTTGAAGAGGCTGTGATTAGGAGTGTCGTGCAGGTACACATTATATTTATTTGGAAAAACGAGCTTTAACGTACCAAGGGAATTATCCGGTCCAGGTTCCTGGCGAATATGATATTGGTTCATCTCCGATTTCGACACGCTGCCCCAGTCAATATTCATGGCATCAAGTTCCGCAGCACCCGGTTCCCATCCTTGAAAAATTCGCATATTTTGCTTTTTCAGATAGGCAGGATCTTCTTTCAGCTTTGGCAGCATCTCATCACTGGCAATACTGGGCGGCACATTCCAGTAAGGATTGAATTCTATGTACTTTATCAAATCATTGAAGACCGGAGTCTTATGGTAGGTCTTGCCCACTATTACAGGCATAGCGATATCGAATTTCCCTGGTGTTCCTGCAGCTGCCTCAAACCCGGCGATATTTACCGCAACCAGACGCTTGTCTTTCATCCTCTTCAGCCATCGATAGCGCTCCATATTGATGATGAGCTGCTGGATTCGAAATTCCACCGGAACATTCACGGCGGCAAGTGTCTGCTTTCCAATTACCCCATCCTGCTGTAACTTGTGCCGTTTCTGGAATCTCCGGACAGCACCAACGAGCTCTGGATCAAAACTCGTATTCTCTGTCATCTCGGTTGTATACTCCCCGGAAACAGCCAAGCGTTTCCTGAGAATTCCTACCCGCGGATCAGCCATACCAGGTTTCAGGACCTCGCCTTCCGGGACCACCGGCCACCCGCCTTTTGCGGCAATAATCCGATATTCAGCCAGTTTCTTCTGCAGATGGCTGTATTGCAGAAATGGTGGTGCCTGATCGGCTAAAAATCGCTTCATATCCGGGTTTTTGAAGGCCGTTTTAAGAAGTGCTTTCCAATCCACCTCCACATCACTGGCGGTGGCAAACAGCTCGGGATCCAGCTGGCGCGGCTGCAGACGACCTTCACGCTGATCAGCCACATAGAGCATCATTCCCAGGGTCAGAATTATATCAAGTTTGACCAGACTAGCAGTTTCGGTGCTCTTCCAGAATTGCTTTATATTGCTGACCAAATAGCTGGAAGGGTTGAGTCCGTGTTTATCGGCATCGCTCAATACCTCATAGATATCAGCCCCAGCCTGAGACGGCCTGCCATCCTTGATCCAGAATGGCTGCAAGCCGTTACTGCGATAGATTTGAATCAGCAGTTTATCAATATCCGCAGAACTTCTGCCGTGAGCCCTGAGTTTCAGGGAGGCGGCCGGTCCCATATTAAGGTTATCTGCAAACGCTTTTTCATAGGTAGACCCATGAGCTGCGGAGCCCAGGGGCAGCCACATCGTCCATGCGGCCAGCACGATCATTACCAATTTCAGATTTTTTAAGGCCGCCATTTGTGTCCCCCTACTTGGTTTATCCGGGATAAGTCACCATCAACTAATTGCAGGACCTTGATATTGTAAAAAACGATGAGCCTCACCAGAAGAAGGTCACCGGGTTTAATCTTGGATAGTGATATGAAATGTTCTTTTCTTGGACAGGTAAAAGCAGACTGCAGGACTCAACCGGGAAAATTCAGATCTGTTCAGGCCCCCAATGATCCTGGTAAAATATACCTGCTTATCTAAACAGATAATTATTATTGAATCGATGTGCTACCAGGTTCGAACACGCCCTGTATCGAGGTGGACAAAATCAGATTTTGCGTAATAACCCACTCCCCCGCGCCTCATAGACCAGGCTTTTGTCCTGAGTTTTTTTGTCGGCACATCAGTAAGCCGGATATCGATTGCCCGGCCCTGCATGTGCAGACTCTTTTTAGCCACGCCGCTGCTTGCATTTCTGAGTTTATTATTGGTGGCTGGCGAGCGGTATCCGGATATTACCTCAAACGTGCCTGAACTCCCGGATTTTCTCTGGAGACGACAGAGCATATCAAGGAGACGATAATCTATTGGATGCAGATCACCTGTTCGAAAGTCTCGCAGGAAATGGACAATTTCCTTTTCATGTTCAGGCTTGCAGGTTTTTAAATTGAATTTAAGGTCAAGGGTTTCACAGGTGTGGGTATGGTAAAAAGAGAGCGTGTGAAATTGGCTCGTCGAGGCCACACCTCGGAAAGGTGCGGCAACAATTATACCTGCTGCAAGCTTAGCAGAGGTTGAAATAAATTTTCGTCGTGAAAGATTGGGCTTGTTCGACGCAGCACTCATAAAGTCAGTAATCAGTTCTAATAGTGATCTGTTTAAATTTCTTGCCCGTCAGCCATAGCTTGAATTATTCTGAGCTGCGGCCCATAAATCATGCCATTAAAATTGATAATGGCTTTAATGTCAAGCTCTCTCCCCTTACGGATAACAGTTTTAACACTGTTTTTAGAAAGTTCTCAGACAAGGAATACTTGTTAAATTAAATCAGATCTGCCCTGCTGCAGTCAAAGGATATCTTAACCAAAGATACCTGTCCAATAAAGACACATCACACCATCCTTCGCCTCGAAGCTTCAGGATTAATCTTCTACCTCCCATTCCTTGCAAAGGCATCCCTATTATTTCAGAATCATTTGGGATCGATACAATCATTGGCGCAGCTACTGCGCTCAACCGCGCGCTGGTATACAGGGCAGGCTCTGGGTCACGATAAATAGTTTAAAGTTTCGGCAGAACTGCAGCCGCAAAACTGAGCACAAAAAAGAAGCCGCACATATCTGTTACTGTCGTTAACAGCGGGCTGGATACCAGAGCCGGGTCCATTTTCAGTCGTTTCAGTATAAGGGGCAATGCTCCGCCGAGCGTCACCGATACAAGGGTATTTGCCGCCAGTGCCCCGCCGACAACCATCCCCAGCCAAATATTGTTTTGCCACAAGTAGGCGACCATTCCAAGCAGTAATCCAAGGACCACACCATTAATAATTCCAACTCGTACCTCTTTAAGTACTACCCAAATTATCTCGCCAGGTTTAACCAGGCCAAGAGACAACTCCCGCATTGAGACGGCGACCGCCTGATTACCGGAGCAACCGCTCATATCACTTACCATGGGAAGAAATACCGCCAGGGTGATAGCCGCTGCGAGCGTGTCCTGATAAAGCGCTATGACACTCGCTGCTATGATATTTAGAACAATATTCATACTCAGCCAGGACAACCGGCGTCCTGACCTGACCATCAGGGGCATGGTACGAAATTCTTCACCGCCGATTATACCGCTCAGACGTAGGAATACTTTTGTTTTCTGTTTACTGAACTCCTCCTCCACGGCACGGGGCTGCACGACACCCACCAGCCGCTGGTTTTCATCCACAACGGGAACACCGAATAGTTTGTGTTCTTCAAAAAAATCCTTTAATTCATTGAGAGGGGCCGTGTCCGATACTGACAATGGAGATGGAATCATAATGTCGCCAAGTCGAGTACGCCGGGAAGGAAAGAGCAGGTTATGCATACGCATTACCCCGGTCAACTTCCTGTTCGAGTCCACCACATAAAAGTACTGAACATTGTAATCGGAATATTTCTCCTGATTTTCCTGCAGATCATTAAGAACATCCTGAATGGTATCATCCACTTCAAAGGCCAGAAATTCAGAGATCATCAAGCCGCCGGCACAGTCTGGCTCATAATTCATCAGCATCCGGGCTTCAGCAGCGCCCTCTTTATCCATACTGGCAAGAATTGACTCACTTGCGCTGTCATCCATTTCACCAAGGACATCTGCCAGATGATCACTGGGCAATTCGTCCATTATCGCTGCCGCCTGCTCGGACGGCATACTCTCGACAATATCTGCAGCCTGACTTTCCGGAAACCCCTCTATGAGATCAGCGGCATCTTCCGGACTCAGCAGGGCAAACAAATGGTGCTGCTCGGCCTCTGAAAGACGTGAGATTGCCCGTGCAGATTCGAATGCTCCCAAGGTATCGAGAAAGTCTTCGATCTCCGAGTTGGTTCCTTTTTCTATCAGGTCACTGAGTGTTTCCCACGGTGTAGTTAAATCATTCATTTTGTATAAAGCCCCGTTATAATTTAATAAAAGCAGATCCCCCCAACTACCTAAGCCTTGTAACATAACAGTTTATCGTAAAATTCACCTACCTGGTACCCTATGATCTGCCCTTAATTATTAAAATATCACGATCTTCCACATATAGTTCAAATATAATTAAGCAGTTACATGGTACTTTACGGAAATAAAAATTCGTGACCATCTCGAATGAATTTTTAAAGTTGCTATCTGAGACTATTTTTATCTATATGAGAACAACGGTCTATTTATAATATCAATGGTGCGACCATATCATCAGCCGGGAGCCTGTCGTCAACGACAATGCTGATTGACGCTGCTGCGACCACCTGCCGGTCAGATGTCGAAAAATGCACGTTCCCATTAACGAATGGCAGGCAATCGTTACTTGAGGTTGAAAATTGGAAACAGATAACATTTTGTCCTCACTGGACAAGATCATGGAAAAAACGCTCTTCACAATTTCAGGGACAGAAGTAACCCTCTTTTCAATTGCTCTTTTTCTCTCCATACTGCTGATAACTGTCTTGCTTTCAGCTTCCCTGCAGCGAGCACTGAAGAAGACTCTGCACGCCAAATTTTCCAAAAAAGAAGGAACCTTAGCCGCACTCCTGCGACTGATGCACTATTTTATACTGATTGTCGGCTTTTCTATCGGCCTGCAGATTATAGGTATCAGTTTAAGTGCGCTCTTTGCCGCTGGCGCGGTATTTGCGATCGCCATCGGGTTTGCCATGCAGAACGTCGTTCAAAACTTCGTTGCAGGCGTGATACTGCTGCTCGAACGCAGTATTAAACCTGGTGATGTCCTGGAGGTTGACGGGACTATCGTAAAGGTTATGGACATGGGAATAAGAACGACGATAGCAAGGACATTGATTGATGAGGAATTAATCATGCCGAACGCTGTCTTTTCTCAATCAACAGTGAAGAACTATACGCTGCGGGATAACATCTATCGACTGGGAGTTGTCGTTGGAGTCTCTTACGATTCTGATATGGAAACGGTGATCAGGGTATTGGAGCAAACAGCATCTGACGTTGCCTGGCGGCTGCCAGAACCGGGACCCGCCGTGAGATTGCTTGAATTTGGCAGTTCTTCTGTTGACTTCGGAGTGTTCGTGAGCATCGATGATCCCTGGCAGCAGCGCGTCTTTATGTCAGAACTTCGAAAAGATATCTGGTTCGCTTTCAAGGATGCCGGCATTACAATAGCGTACCCGCAACTCGATGTACACCTTGATTCTTCAATTATTGAGACCGTCGCAGATACCCTTAAGAAATAGGATCTGAAATTCATTTCATTTG
Organism: uncultured delta proteobacterium; assembly: GCA_963710015.1. Classification (GTDB taxonomy): domain Bacteria; phylum Desulfobacterota; class Desulfobulbia; order Desulfobulbales; family Desulfocapsaceae; genus MADRE3. Next base: position 29,059 of record CAVPYP010000008.1, read on the forward strand.
GAGGATAGTAAAATACCATGGAGAAATCAGGATTGCTGCATGCGCTTCTTATGGATGGAGCAGGCAGTGCAAAAAAGCTGACAGTTGATGAGGTTGGTCGCTGGGAGCCCCAGCACGGTGTCCTGTGGCTTCATTTTGACTATTCTTCTTCCCAGGCAGTGGACTGGATTAGCAATGAAAAACATCTGGATAGTCTTTCAAAAGAATTCCTGCTCACAGAGGATACCCGCCCCAGGGTTACGGCAATCAATAACGCACTGCTTCTCTCTCTGCGGGGCGTTAACCTGAACCCGCAGTCAGACCCGGAGGATATGATTGCCGTCAGGCTGTGGGCGAACGAAGCGATGGTAATCACTTCAATAAGAAGAAATCTCCTCTCCATAGACGATATAAGCGTCCAGCTTGAGAACGGCAATGGTCCCCGAAATTCATCGGAATTTATAATTGAACTTGCCAGTCAACTGATAAGCCGAATGGAACCAGTCATTGAAAGTATTGAACAGATGCTTGCCGATCTTGAGGAAAAAGTGCTCGAAACCGGTGACGCTGCAATTCGCCGCCAGCTCTCAGCAATCAGGCGGCAATCGATTGTTCTCAGGAAATATATCTCTCCCCAGCGGGAGGCGATGTATCATCTCTACGACGAAAAGGTGTCCTGGCTCAGGGACACAGACAGGATGCATTCCAGAGAAGTTACGGATCATCTGCTCAGGTATATAGAAAACCTTGACTCAATCAGAGAGAGAGCGATGGTAATTCATGAAGAGCTGGCAAGTAATTTATCTGAACAGCTCAATAACAGGATGTATGTCTTGTCAATGATAACCACGATATTCTTGCCACTTGGATTCCTGACCGGTCTATTCGGAATAAATGTTGGCGGTATCCCCGGTTCCGAAAGCAGATTCGCCTTCCCTGTTTTTATCGCAATTCTTTTCATCATTGCACTTGTTCTGCTGGTGCTGTTCAGAAGGAAACGATGGATATGACGTGCCGGTGAGTTTATTATTCACAC
>CAVPYP010000009.1:0-28043 GCA_963710015.1 uncultured delta proteobacterium
TGCAGGACGGTCCTTATGATCGAGACGACAAGATAGACCAGGACAAAACTAATTGTAACGTTACTTAATGCATCAATAAGACCAGGCCATAGGGGTGCTTCCGCAGAATCGAGGGTCAGCCTGATGAGCAGCGCTATTATGCCTGCTGATATACAGATGGAAAGAAGAACCTTAGGAAGAAAATGCCCAATATCTCTGGCAGAAAATGCCATAGAGCCCTCCGGAATCGGTTTTCTATTGATGGAGAGTTTATTTGAAGAAAGGACATAAAGGGTCACAAATTGACTTCGTGACCCTAGGCAACATGAAGAAATTAATAGTGAATAGTGATGTATTTTGGTTTTCTGCCTGGTTTGGCATAAACCTCCATATACGTAACATCCTTATGGTAGGTATAATTTCCTCCTGGCCGATACCCCATTCCATCAAAGTTAACATCTTCTTTCGTATTGGGAACATTAAGCACTTCACCAGTACTAAACACTATCTTTATTGATTTTCCGTATTGTGGGCCTAATTTTGTTGAAATAAATTTATTTCTGAGAATACCGTCGATATATATTTCACCAGACTGATCAATTTTCTTAGTCCTAGTATAGGGGCTGCTTGCGGCAGTTGTTGCCACTGTTTCAGTTGCAGCAGGCTGTTGCGCTGCCGCAATCTGGTCCTCAATTTGTTTGATTATTTCTTGTGCAGTTGGAGCGCTTGTTGTTGCATGAGCAGGCAGCGCGCCGAACTCGAGAAGAGGAGTCGTCCATTTGGCTGGAATGACGCTGCAGCAGGTAAGGGCCGCTGAGCCCACCGCAAGCTTCCTTATGATTGTTCTTCTTTGGCGATCTACCGTAACCTCTTTATTCTGCTGCAGGTTATTGACTTGATTTTCATGTTGAGATGCTGCCGGTCTGTCAACACTTCGATTCATCGAGTACCTCATACGTTGAAGGGAAAGTTGAAAACTTTAAATTCCTGCAAACATACATGAATAAAAAAAGAAGGCAAGCTATTTCGACCTGTTACCTGCAAAAGTAGGTCAAATTGCCTGGTCAACCCGCTTTGTTAAGTTTAGAACAATATGGTTCAATGACCCTCTCACGTTCCATGCTATAAGCGGAAAAAACACGCCAGGCTCGAAGTTATAGAATCTGATATTTGTTGAGAACGAAAAGTCACAAGACACTAGTGATGAAGAATCACCTTGGAGGAAAAATGAGACTTGATGCAGGGAGCGCACCGGGAGTCGTCCCGTTTCGGGTCTGGCTATTTTTTTCATTAAGTGGTTTTATCTTGTCAAAGCGGTTCTCTCATTCACCCAGGAACGCAATTCATCTGGGTCAGGATAAAAGGTATACGGTCACAACATTCATATAGCGGCACCTAAGACTTCAAATGGGCTCAACTCAAAACGTATTCAGGCGCAATGCCATAATTGCATCTCTTCTCGCTTCGCTTATCATTTCCGCTGGATTCGTTACATTTATCTCAGAAGACGAAATGAGCTATTTCCTCGACCTGGAAATAGAGACCCAAGAACCAACAACGATTCAGGTTTTTTATGATACAGGAAAAGGATTCTCCCCAAAATTTGTAGATAAACGTCGACTAACTGGAAACAGCGGACCCCAGCATCTGCGATTCATGCTGCCCCTTGAAAAAAACACGAGCTCTGCGAATCGATTTTGAGAAGCCAGCTTCTGGAATAATTATCAATAGAGGCTCACTTACCTGCCTGAAGCATGGTTCCCGCACCAACATTGATCTTAAAGGACTGGAACCCCTCCATAATATCGAATCAATAGCGCTTGCAGAAGGGCGTGCAGTAATATCTGCTTCGGGAGCCGATCCTCAACTGATCTTAGCGATTGAGCCAATTTTTAATGGTATACCGTTTCTTTCTTATCTGTGGGTATCGGTCACTTTTCTGGCATATCCCATAGTTTGGTACATTATTTACCATTACCAGATCTCATTTCGGAGACCATTTTTTCAAAGAAAAAGAATAACACCTGGGGGGAGACGCAGCGCTTACCATTGGGTAATTATGTTTGTATCAGTGTGTTTCTGGATACTTGCGACTGTGCACATTTCATTGAGCCCTGGTGAAGATGCACTGGTGTTACCAGAACGTACCGCAGATTACACGCAGAAACCCTACAAGAAACAATATATAAATGATGATATTTCACTAGTCCGTGAGGATGGGCTAAAAATAACAGCAGCAATCTATAAGCCGCAGCAGGGAAAGGGCCCATTCCCTGCGATCCTGCTGCTTCACGGTAACTATCCCGAAGGCCAATCGTCTCCTCTTTACCCAGTATTGGCACAGGAACTATCAAATAAGGGATATCTTGTAATGACCGTTGACTTTGCAGGATATGGAAGCTCAGAGGATCCTTTTGCACAACTGGTTGCGACAGATGTAAATTTGGAGCTTGAAACCAAAGCTGCTATTGATCACCTTGCCCAGCGGCGCGATGTTCGACCTGGTACTATCGGGATAATCGGGCACTCCATGGGAGCAGATCCCGCGTTAAGGGTTGGAGCCAAAGATGACGCAATAACGACAATGATCTTGATTGGCCCTCCTCGACGAGTGCAGCAGCTATTTCACTCACCAGCTGACATCGGTTTTTTCTGGCATTGGGCGCATAAAGTCGGAAAAGAACAGTATGGAAGAGAACAATTTCCTGAATGGTATGGCAAGGAACAGTGGCTCAGCGATATTTTAAATCGTGATATGCTCCATATGCTCCCCTATTTATCCGGCTTCCGACACAAACCCGTCCTCTTTATAGACGGGGAGCGTGAGCCAGGACCAGACAGACAGTTTCTCTCAGAATATTTTCGGAGGTGTAGTCAGCCAAAAGGATATGTAACACTCCCAAAAGCCAATCACGATTGCAATGTTAAACAACATGGTGACCAGGTTGTTTATGATCCAGTAACCATGACTCAGCTGGTATGGGCCATTGATACATGGTATGCAAAAACAAAATCAGGAAAACCGGGCTGGAAAGATTACGGACGTAATCTTCTGCGCCAGCTGTTCACTACTACACGTTTTGTAAATTGCTGATAACCCGTGCGTAATCTTCCATACCCTGATCAAAGGTATACTCAGGCGAAAAGTCTAAAATCTTTTTTGATCGTGATATGTCAAAACCGTTGTCAGTATCAAAAAATTCAAGCGTTCTTTTCGAGATCGGCGGCTCCTTGCCAATCATTCCGAAAACAGCCTCAGACACAGTTGCAATGGCTACTCCTAGAGCGTAAGGCAAGGTGATTACAGGGCCTGGAATTTTAAGGACTCTTGAAAAAGTGTCGACCAGTTCACGGGTCGTGATGATCTGATCACCGCCAATAATCATTGTTTTTCCCAGTGCACTGTCTTTTTCCATGGCGATCCGAAATGCCGTGAGCATATCTTTAATGTACATCGGATGACGCTTGTTCATTCCTTTGCCGATCATTATAAACCGTCTTTTTTTCAGCATCCGCTGGAGTTTGGCGGTTCGGGGGCAGCCGAGACCGTATATCCAGGCTGGTCTTAGAATGACGTAGGCCATTCCAGCCTGTTGGCAATAATCACGAACAACCTTCTCTCCGGCCAGCTTAGTTTCACCATAGATAGACTGAGGATGACATGGCGTGTCCTCCGTTGCTGGAATTTCTTCGAGCTTGCCATATGCCCCCACTGAGCTGACGTGAATGAATCTTTGACAGCCGCTCTGGTGAGCCTTTTCCAGCAGTGTCTTGAGCGAATGAACATTAACATCCCAATACTCGGATTCTTCAAGGCTGATCTGCAGATGTGCACTGGCAAAATGGTAAATTATTGTTTTGTCTTTGAGGACCTTTTCAGTAGTGTCCCAGTTGCGGAAATCAGTTTCAATCGTACGAAAGCGTGCAGGAGTGCCATCTGGTGGGTCGTCGTGAAAATGCAGATCCATTCCATCAACGCTATTTCCACGATCTGAGAGATAATTGGCCATGTGGTAACCAAGAAAACCACCGGCACCGGTTACCAGGATGTTTGTTTTGTCATTAGTCATTACGGGTACCTTCGACCATCGTTACATAACCTTCCCCCCAGGACAGTAAAAAATCAAGAGCAGATATCGCTTTGAAGAAAGGGTAGACAAATGCATACATTTTATATGTTTTTTGAACTGATTTCAGTTGGTCTTCTGTTGCTGGAGCGATTGTACCTTCCTTTACCTCAGCCTTGGATTTTTTCGCCAGAACCTTGACGTACAATAGATTTATCGATAACTCGACAATCTCTGTAAAAAATCTTGGAAAAAGTGACTTCTCTCTGCGGGAGATAGCCAGCGCCGGTCATGATCGGTTTGAGCTCTGCGACCGTCAGACCGTCTCTTATGTGACCATACTCCTCCTTGGTCATTCCAACGATATTTTTGAGCTTGTTGACAAGCTTCTTCTGGTCCCCGCCCGGAATGGTGATGATAACCTGCCCACCAGGTTTCGTTATACGGTAGAGCTCGTTCGTCAGTACTATCGGGTCGTCGATATGCTCCAGACAATCAATGGAGACGACACGATCGAATTGTTTATCTGCATATTCAAGTTTGGAGAACTCTCCATGCAGGACCGGTTCGCCAAGCAGTTCCCTCATTTCCTCAATCGATTGGGTTTCGAGTTCAGCCCAGGACCATTGACCTCCCAGCTCACGAAGGTAGTAATTCATTGCTCCATTATTGTCCCCGCAGGTAACAAGCAGACATTTTTCATTCTTCTTGATGGGGGACAACAGTTTTGTCAACTCACCAAGTCGCATCTGCTTCTTGAGTGTCTTGCGGAACATACGAACTTGCCATGGTATTGTATCTGTCATAGCGGTTTTCATGTAGGTTGTTTGAGATTGTGTTCACTACTTCCACAACGTATCCATTGCTGCTACGGGGCGGTGGATCCAGTGATTATTGTATTATTCACAGTGCTCATTGCAGGTGACGGGTATGGGCATTGCTCAACTCGGTTCTTGATGATCTGCCAGCTCTGAAAACGTACGTTTTTCAAAGTATGTTTTCAATCTTTTAATTTCCTCTGTCTTCTCGCTGTTCGTCCCACTCAAACAACTCAGCCAGCGTTGGAGCAATTGCCAGAGCGCGGAGCGGATTATCACCGAGGGTTGTCCTTCTGAGAATCAAGTCTTCAAGGTGGAGGACCGACTGCTCCTTAATGATATTTTTAAGCTGCGTTTTCCACTCCTGATTCTTGTTGTCGGGCTGCCAGTCATACGGATATATCGAACCAAGATCCTTGAGAGGCGTTGGGTTTTCCCGCTCGCTTTTCGGAACGGGGGTCAGGGTTCGCTTGGCAAAGACCTGTCTTAATCACTTTTTCGGCAACCAGTCGAGCAGTCGTGAATTTCACCCCCGAGACACTGAAGGCACCTTTAGGCCCGCCAGTGGCGCCATGATCTTTAATAACCTCGCGACTTGGCCAGCTTGTCGGTCCCCTGCTTCTGCACGGGCAGCAGGCCTGCAAAAATCTGTTGTACGTCACCTGGCCGCAGGTGGAGTCCGGGTATGCTTAAGTTGAGATCATCAATATAAGCGGCCACAGCATGAACGTCTGGCATTGGATTATCGCTCACACCTGACCAAGGCGCATGGATCGTGCCGCCCATTATCTTGCCATTGAATCCATGAATAAAATACATCCGGCTCCCAGGCCTTTTGGGTTTAACTGCGACGGAATGATCTGAAAGCGCTTGACGATTAAAAAGTACATTCCAGGCAATCGAGTATCGGAATAATTCCGGATCATCATTATGAAAAGTCGCTGCAAAAGATCGACACCAGGGCCCGGTCGCATTAATGACATTAGCGCTCTTGAATTCATAATTTTTACCTGACTCACGATCTTCACAAAGCAGCCCTGTCACCTCATTATCAGAAACAAGAAGCGTTTTCCCTTCTGTATAGTTCAGGGCCGTGGTCAACCCCCCACAGGCTTTTTTAAGCATTTCCATGATAACCAGCTGGGAGGACGGTGTTGCACCATCGTACCATACGGCACCGCCTTTGAGCCCATCTCTGTCGACCTGGGGAAAATGCTCAATGACCTGGGCTGCTGATATTACCTGACCATTGGCGAGTTCCTGACCTGCCTCGACATCTTCATTTCTCTTGCGTGACAGTAGATCGTTTAGTTTCAGAGCGACCTTGAAAACAGATGGCCTGTATGGACCGTTGCCATAGAGCGGCATCAAGCAGGGTAAGGGCCTGGCAAGACCGGGAAACTCCTTCATAAACCAATGACGTTCCGATACCGATTCAAAGAATCGAGGTAAATCCATGGTCTGGAGGTAGCGCAAGCCGCCATGTACCGTGCGAAGGTGGTTGTATGTCGTAGACCAACCGAAATCATTCTTTTCAACAAGTAAATTTGTCAGACCTAACTGCGATGCGGTGAATGCCAGGGTAGCACCATAGATCCCTCCACCAATGATGATGACATCGAAATCCTGTTTGACAGAATTATCGTGATCACGAGAAATTATATTCATTTTCTTAATATACTAGTCCGAAATTGATTAGATTATATCGGTTAGAGCCAGCGTTTTTGCCAATCATGAAAAACAATCAAAGCCCACAGGATATGACTGTGATTGGCTGTTCCCTGATGGTGTTCCTTTTTGAGTCTTTTTACCGTTTGCCAATTGAACAGACCATCTTGCTGAATATCTTTTTCGTTGAGATAACCCTCCAACAGCGGTTTAAACTCGGAGTTAAGCCAATGCTTGATGGGTATGGAAAACCCTTCTTTCGGACGGTAGACACATTCCTTTGGTACAAGTCGGGCAGCAACTCGCTTGAGTATTGCTTTGGTTTCATTACCCTCGAGTTTAAACTTCGACGGGACCCGAAACGCGAGTTCAACAAGATCCTTATCAAGGTACGGCACCCTCGTCTCAAGGCTCACCGCCATGGACATTCTGTCCACCTTGGTGAGGATATTGTCGCAGAGGTAACTTCTGACGTCAACATACAGGCTCCGAGCAAGCGCGTCGCGGTCTCCTGCCTCCTCGAACAAACCCTCGATATGGGCACCCGGCGGTGTTGTCATTTCAGCTAAGGCATCCTGGGTAAATAATTCCTGGCGGAGCATGTCGCTGACAAATATTCGCCAACGTGCGTGGGACAAGGATTCCGGGAAACTGGTTCCTTCAACAAACCGTTTTGCTTTATTAAGCAGCCCTTTTTTCTTGTCGACAGGCCGCAGGCTGCTCATAAAGGGGGCTATGATTTTTCCGCGAAGCCATGCCGGCAATCGTTGATAAAATCGGGCCTTGTCCTGGGCCAGATAGGTTTCATAGCCGGCAAAAAGCTCGTCACCGCCGTCTCCGCTCAGGACAACCTTGACATGGTTTCGAGCCAGCTGCGAGACAAGATAGGTGGGAAAAATAGAAAAATCACCGATTGGATCGTCCATGAAATGCATCAGCTTGTCGAACAATGAGACGACGTCAGGTCTGATAATCTCATCTCTGTGGGTAACGCCAATATGCTCAGCAACCTTCCTGGCCCAGGCAAGCTCATTGTAGGTCGGATCATCAAACCCTATACTGAACGTCTGGACCTGACCCATACTGGCTGCTATCAGCGAAGAATCAACGCCGCCTGACAAAAACGCACCGAGCGGGACATCGCTGATCATTTGCATGCGCGTTGATTTCTGTACCTGCTCAAAAATGCTATCTTCCCAATCTTCAGCTGAAACCACCGATGATTGTTCCGTGATATTGGGATATCCCAGTATTTCTTGAGCCGACGGAGCAGGCTGATCCATGTTGATTGTCAACATTTCTCCCGGGAGTAATTTTTCTACTCCGACAAACAGGGTTGATCTGCCCGGTACATATTCCCATGAGATGAACTCAGCGAGGCCCGTTCTGTTTAGCCCCTTGTCGATCCAGTCAGTGGCAAGTAAGAGCCTTTATCTCGGAACCGAAAATTAATCGGTCAGGCTGGCAGGGAAAAATATAATGGTTTGATTCCCAGATGATCACGAACAAGAATAACGGTTCTGTTGGCAAGATCGTGAAGCGCAATGGCGAACATGCCGTTTAAACGTTGAACAAAATCCTCTCCCCACTCTTCATAACCGTGGACGATAACCTCTGTATCGGTGTGTGTCGCTGAAAACATGGCCCCGGGATTGGAGATCTTGCTTTGAGTTCAGGGAAATTATAAATCTCTCCATTAAAAACTGTCCAAACCGTTCTGTCCTCGTTGTATATCGGCTGGGTTCCGCTACTCAGGTCGATGATCGATAGACGCCGCATGCCCATCGCTACTCCGCTGCGGATATCCAGGCCGGATTCGTCAGGTCCGCGATGGTAGAGGGTCTCAACCATCTTTTCCAGAAGCTCGTAATCAGAATCCCTGTTTTCACCTGCGAATCGTATAAATCCAGCGATGCCGCACATCAGGATACCATCTCCAGAACACTTTTCAGTTTCTTGACATACACCGGCCGGGAGTACTCTTTCTCGTACAGCTCCTTGGCATAGCCTGCTTTTTCTGACGCTTGGGCGCCTGTTGCTGCCAGAATGCCCCGGGCAAGATCATCTGCCTCAAGCTGGACAAGAAAGGCCACGTCGTCTGTCAGAACCTGGGTGTGAGAATATATTGCTGTTGCGACCAATGGCTTGCCGGAGGCGAGTTGTTCATAAATTTTAAGAGGGGTATTGGTACCGCTACTCCGTGGCGAAACCAATATCGTTGCTTCCTGGCTGTACGCTCTGGCGACAGACTGAGGAACCTGGCCGGTAAAGATGACATGGTTGCTCACACCCAGACGTTCTGCCTGCTGAGAAAAAACGGCGACCTGCTCATCCGTCCCACCAACCACAATAAAGCCAATATCTGCATTCTGGGATGAAACGACTGGTATTGCTTCGATCAAAAGATCAATCCCCTGATAAGACTCAAGCGTGCCAGCATAAACAACAATTTCTTTGAATCCCTCCGGAATGGCAACCGGCAATTTCTGAACGTGGTCGTTCCCCTCGTTCTTGATTGGATCACAGAGACGAACAGGCTCCAGAATAGAGTTTTCTATCAAAAAATTGTTGGTATTTCCAGGAAGAACAGAATTGACATAATTATACAAGTCAGGACAGATAGTTATAATAGCTTCACTTTTTTCAAGACTTTTGTTTTCAAGCCACTCAAATGTTTTGGTTATTAAGGTGTTTGACGTATAGTTAAAATTAGTCAACTGCTGGGGGAGGCTGGAGTGCATATCATAGATCAACTTAAAGCGAAAAATCGGCTTCAGCAAGACAGCAAGAAAAACCGCTTCTTCATGGGCGTGGACCACCTCATATCTATTGCGCACAAGGAGCCAGAGCATCCAGATAAAGATAAAAATATCATGGAAGAGCTTCAAGATTGAGGGTCCGATTTTTATCCGGCCCAAAAACGAAAAAGCCGGAGTTCGAAAAAAACGAACTCCGGGAATATCAACATCTTGTCCCTGACCGTAGGTGAGAAAATCAATATCGACTTTCAGTTCCGCGCTGATCAGCGTCCGATAGTAAACGCTAAATGGCGTTCCCCGTGGGGAAAAAAATGGTTGGGGAGCAATTACGAGAGCTTTCATGGCATTATAGAAACAATAAAAACAGGTGAAGGTTTATCTGCCTCTTTTGGCTATTTGCATAGAGATTTGGTTCTGTATAAACGGTCTCAAACATTCCGTATTACCGAACTGAGTGACCGATTGAGGATGTCCAGACAATGAGAGACACCAAAGATTGAAACGGTGTTTCGCTCTTGATCTGCCCCCGCAGCATAAAACCAAAACTGCCGGCTTTTTTTTCCAATCCAGGAAAAGGAAGCGGGTCACTCCCCGGCAGGTTATAGATACCCTTGGAAGCCGCGTGCTCAAAAACGGCTGGTAATGACCAAAATTTAGGCCTGTTCGCATTATCACCAAGAAACAGTGAACCGCCATCCCAGGAGGAGACAAGAGACTCAATGATTTTTCCTCTTTTGCCGAGCCACTTGCCGGCTCCCCACGGAAGCACTCTCAGACATCCAGATTCTTCCAGGTCCTTCAGGGCATAATTCAACGGCCTGCCGTCAGGGTAATCTTCATCATAACCAAGTGCAAGAATCTCGAGATTCTCTGTGGTGACAATTTGCCTTCCCTTAACAATATAGAGTTGTTGACCGCCTCCTGTGGTAATGCGAATCGTGAAACGTTCGCGCGTTGCCGAAGCGCTAAAGTCATCAGAACTATCGACATCTATCATCTCAGCTAAACGTTCAAACTGGTTGGTTCCCGCTGATTCAGTGAGGAGAAGAAAGGATTCAAACGGTTCATGTATCTGGTACTGATTCAGAGCTTTGCGAAAATTCTGTAAGCTGATAAGGAATAAGCGACTTCAGTTCGAATTGCTCATGTATATGAACATGAGCATCGACCATTATATGGGCTGCTGGGGTATCCATCATGTTTTTTGGTTAAAGGTTAGTGTTGGCTGGGAATATGAACAAATAATCATTATGTGTCAAGGGATTAAGCAAGGGATTTAAAACCAACCCGACGAGATGTCGACAATTCTTCATATGGCAGCGTGTTATAGGGCGATGTTGTTTTTCAACGATGATTGTGACAACCAGGAGCCACACAGCCTTTACGTGTCAGGGAGGCTCGGGCTGGAGCACTGGGAAGTTGCCAAACTCCTTCTTGACAGGCCAAACACCGGGATGGTAAGTGTTCAGGTCGATTTCTAAATGAACAATACTTATCTTACTGATTCTCTTTCAACAGAGTTGATTCTATTACAGGGATTTCCGGACTTTCTCCAACATGGTGGATATAAATGTGCGGTATTGTAGGTAAAGTTGGCGGTGCCGAAGTGACGCATCGTGAACTGCAGAATATGGCCCGGGCGATTGCTCATCGAGGTCCAGATGATGAAGGGTATTGGGCCGAAGGTAATGTTGGGTTGGGGCATCGAAGATTAAGTATCATCGACCTCAATACCGGTCGACAGCCAATCTCGAATGAAGATCAAACCATTTGGATTGTATTCAATGGCGAAATCTATAACTTTCCTGAATTAAAAAAGGAGCTTATTGCCAAAGGACACCAGTTCAAAACAGCAACCGACACCGAGGTAATCGTCCATTTGTATGAAGAAATGGGAGAGTCCTGTGTTGACCGTCTGAACGGGATGTTCGCCTTTGCAATCTGGAATAGAAATACCAGGGAGTTATTTCTGGCAAGAGATAGAATTGGTCAAAAACCTCTCTTTTATTCCGAAAAAAATGGTGCCTTTCTCTTTGGGTCTGAGGTGAAAGCAATTCTCGCCGCGGACAATGTGACAAGAGAAATTAATTACACCGCAGTACACCACTATCTTTCTCTGCGATTTATCCCGGCGCCTCATACGATGTTTGAGGGAATTCATAAATTGCCTGCCGGCCATACACTTATCCTCAGAGACGGTAAGGTTACAATTAAGCGCTATTGGGACCTCAACTACACCGACAAACTTAATTATTCTGAAGCCGGTTATCTAGAAGGGCTGGAGGAACAATTGCACCGTGCAGTCAGGTCACACTTGGTGAGCGACGTCCCTGTCGGAGCATTTCTCAGTGGAGGAATGGATACCAGTACTGTTGTTGCCTTAATGGCGACGATCCAGAAAAATCAGTTTCAGACGTTTGCCATTGGTGTAAAAGAGAATGATTTTAACGAATTGCCGTTCGCTAGAATTGTTGCCGATCATTTTAATACCAAACATATCGAAAAGGTCGTATCTGCAAATCTTATCGACTTGATGCCAGCAATGGTAAATCATCTCGACGAGCCCTCCGACTCAATTGCCGCCTGCATGTTCGAAGCAGCCAGATTGGCATCCCAGCATGTAAAAGTGGTGATGGGAGGCGACGGTGGCGATGAGCTGTTTGCTGGTTTTGACCGTTATATGGGAGTGGGCTATATTAACCGCTACAACATGTTGCCCCGTGTGATACGTGAACGGATTCTAAGACCAATTTTCCATGGACTGCCGGATAGTTTCACCTACAAAAGTATGGTCCAGAAACTTCGTTGGGTTGATCAACTTTCTGATTTTGAGGAAGGTGAACGTTACGCTGAGGCGACTGCCTTCTTTCGCTTTAGTCATTCACAGAAGAAACAACTTTTTTGCCAAGATCTCTGGAAAAGCCTGGAAAAATATAGATTCAAATCAGGTAATAGTCGAACAGTACAACAAGCCGAATGCCCAAGACCCAATAGACCGGATGCTTTATGCTGACTTTATGACACGGTTATCAGAACACACACTGATGTTGACGGATCGAATGAATATGGCATTCAGCCTTGAGGCGCGTTCGCCGTTTCTTGATCACGAGCTGGTCGAATACCTGGCGCGATTTCCAAGTTCGATCAAAATAAAAGGTCGGCAGCTAAAATACATATTAAGAAAATTCGCCGAAAAACGCTTACCGAGCGATATCACAAAACGCAGCAAACAGGGCTTTATGTTTCCAGTGGCCTACTGGTTCAGGAATGAATTATATCCACTTCTCAAAGACCAGCTGGAAAATTCTTTCTTTGTAAGAGAAGGATTATTCGACAAAAAAGAGGTACAGCGTCTCATCGAAGCGCATCGAACCAATCGTGTTGATAATCACGTTCGCCTGTGGATGCTTTTGAATATGGAGGTCTGGCATCAGCTCTACATCCAGCAAAAAGACGTTGCCTCGGTAGGTGAAAACCTTCGGAGAAGTGCCGGCCTGAAAACAGCGACATAATCAGGGGAGACTTCCCCTCTAAAAATCACATCCGTAACCATGGTTTTCAGTTCCACCATATTTCTATTCATATTTCTGCCAATTGTACTGCTGTCCTATCTGGTTTTTGGTACAAAATTCAGAAATTTCGTCCTGCTCTTCTCCAGTCTTCTCTTCTACGCCTGGGGAGAGAACATTTTTGTTCTCCTTATGCTGGTCTCTATCCTCCTGAACTACACTTTTGGCATACTGATTGACCGCTCCCAGAATAAAGGGAAACGAGGCACTGTCGCACTCATTTTTGCAATCTCCGCAAACCTTGGTCTGCTCTGTTTTTTTAAGTACGCCAATTTCATTGTTGCCAACTTAAATAACATCCTGATTAATTTGCAGATGTCTCTTATAGAGCTAGACGAGATACACCTGCCAATCGGGATTTCCTTTTTCACCTTCCAGGCGTTGTCGTATGTTATCGACATATACCGGCGTGACTCTCCGGTTCAAAAGAATATTATCAATATAGCGCTCTACATTTCACTCTTCCCGCAGTTAATTGCCGGTCCCATAGTTAGATACCACGATATCGCCAGTCAGATCACAAAGCGCAAGACGCAATTTGATGATTTTTATTATGGTTCCCACCGATTTATAATCGGCCTTGGCAAGAAAGTGCTCCTGGCAAATGTGCTTGGAAGAGCTGCCGACTATATTTTTTCACTGCCTACCGAAACAATTCCTGCCGGATTGGCCTGGCTTGGTGCGATTGCCTATACGCTTCAGATATATTATGATTTCTCCGGGTACTCTGACATGGCGATCGGTTTAGGGCGAATGTTTGGATTCAACTTCCTTGAAAATTTCAATTATCCATATATCTCAAAATCCATAAGGGAGTTTTGGCGTCGTTGGCACATCTCTCTTTCTTCCTGGTTCCGGGACTACCTCTATATACCTCTCGGCGGGAGCAGAAAGGGTGTTACAAGAACCTACCTGAACCTGATCATTGTATTTTTTCTTTGTGGACTCTGGCATGGTGCAAGCTGGACCTTTGTCGTTTGGGGGCTCTATCATGGATGTTTCCTCGTCTGCGAACGTTTCAAACCGGTTAAATCGCTTTTAGGTATATTGCCTGGACCACTCAGGCACCTGTATGTCCTTTTGGTTGTAATTGTTGGCTGGGTATTTTTCAGGGCTGAAACCTTTGACTATGCGCTGGGGTATTTGTTTGCAATGGTGGATTTTACGACTCCAGCCCTCTATAACTCTCAGCTCTTTCTTAACATCAATAACGAGTTTTATATCGTCCTGATCATCGCAGTGCTATGCTCTGCTCCGATATACAAAAAGTTCGAGAAATTTCTGCTTTCTTGGGATGCCAGACATTCTCCCCAGGCGGCATTGTTGAATTCTTTCGTTTCGATTGGCAACATCTGTTTCGTTGGTTTTGTCTTGTTATATTCAATTGCCAGCCTTATGGGCGGGGCATATAACCCGTTTCTCTATTTCAGGTTTTAACTATACGTGGCTGTGAAAGAACAATCAGATAGAAGAAGCTTTCAATCTCTTATGGTCTATACCATTTTTATCATGGGATTTCTTCTGCTCTGCATTCACCAGAAGATTCTTGTCGATATTGAGGCAGGAAAATACCAGAGTACTGGAGTCAGGATACTTTTTGTTTTTCTTATCAGTGCCACGTTAACATATTGTTTTAGTACCCCCCTGCGCCTGAAGCGAATTCGAAATATCAGGGAACTGACTATTGTGATCTTGTTCACAGGCGTTCTATTTTATCCTCTGTTTTCTCAATTCTCCTACCTGAGCAGGAGTATAAAAGAGACCAAACATGCAATAAGTAAAGATTTTGCCTCTAAAACTGATAAACTGATTGCGCTGCTGAAAAATTTCCCAAAGGAATATGACAAACACCTCGACAAGAACTTTGATCTGCCCAAATCATTTGTTCATCTCGATGCGTTGCTTAAAATATATGGCCTCGGGGTCTCACCCAATAACAACGTGGCTGTTGGTAAAAACGGTTTTTATTTTGAAGGATGGGGCGCTCGAAAAGTTGAGAAAGGGATTGTTGAAAATTTTGACAATATAGCCGACTACATGGGGCAAATTCCCTTCTCTGATGATGAGTTAAGGCAATGGAAAAAGACCCTGGAGGAGAGAAAATACTGGCTGCGGGAGCAAGGAATTGAATATCTGTTTGTCCTCGCACCAACCAAGGCACTGGTCTACCCGGAATACCTGCCTGCTGCCTTGCAGGGAGTCCGTAAAACTGATCGGGTAAGGCGTTATGAACAATTAACCAAATATCTTCAGGATTCATCAGATATACATTTTGTTGACGTACTCCCGCCATTGCTCGAGGCAAAACAAAAGAGAGAGTATCCTCTCTTGTTTTATAAAACTGATTTTCACTGGAATTTTTACGGTGCCTTTATTGCCTATCAGGCAATTCTAGAGAAGGTCAGAGAGATGTTCCCGCACTACACACTTCGGCAGCCTGCGTTCTCAGAATTTGAGCTGTCGGTAGATGAACACTGGGCTCATCATCGCTTTATGAACATGGTTGGACTCCCCGTTTCATTGCATAAAAACGAACATTATATCACCATGATTCCCAAGCCCGGAGGAGTCTACGATACAGCCCAGGATCTGCCACCAAAAGGCATATACGATGTCTATCCACCTGAGCGCAAGGTCACAGCGGCAAATGGAAAGTCAATAAACTTGCGTTTGATTCTGAACCCTGCGGCACCGATGAAATCCGTCCTCCTGCTTGGCGACTCTTTCTTTGAAAAATGTGTCTATTTCTTTAGTGCTGATGCCCAGCGCGTTCTTAATTTCAGAACAATTGTTAATTTTCCCGATGAAATATTCAACTACGAAAAACCTGATCTTGTCATCCAAGAAATTCTCAATATGTTCATTTTACGACCGCCACCGAAGAATCCACCTGGGTTTGAAAAAAGTTACTTGAGGGGCAAATTTTCAGATAGTTCAAACAACACCATTGTCCATCTAGACGGTGACAATTTTTCTCAACACGTGGATAAAAAAAATAGTGGTTTTGAAATATCTCTACCACAGTCACCGGTGCCGCGAGTGGACGAAATCCGTGTTGGCACGCTAGAAATCGATGCTGTTAAAAATGAAAAAGTATCCTTGCACTTTTATGACACTTCCAAAAGTGCGGTGTACTCTATGGAAAATGAACTCAAGAAAGGTACGAACCAAATATTTTTCGAACTCCCTCAAACATCTGTATCACACATTTCTATCGCCAGTAAGACGGCAAATCAATCCTCGTTTGTTCCTCAGTCAATTGAGATACGATCAGATTATGATACCTTGCCAGAACAGTAATTCACCGGCTGGCAGGGTGGCGCTTTGCCGTTATTTCTTGCGAGATAGAGGGTAATGCAGTAGATTTGTCGCCTTTTAATGATTCTAAACCAAGACGTATTGTCACTTATTGAGAAAATTCGAGGGAACCTGAGAGACTCAACAGCCAGCTGCTGATAACCACGGGGCTGCTGGTTGCCGTTGCTCTCCCTATAGTAAAGGATATGGTAGAATAATGTTTAAAATTAGCATTGGCTTAATGTGTATCGCGTTGACAACCCTCATGCTGGAGCTGAACCTCGTCAGGGTGTTTGATGTCATCTGGTATTCCAATATGGCTTACATGGTGATCACTCTTGCCATGTTCTGTTTCGGATTATCCGGAATTTACAGTTCATTGCGGCCGTTGAAGGAAGGAACTGACGTGAGCAGTTACCTCACTCGACTATCATTTATCTTTGCCATTTTTAGCTTGGCCATCTTACCTGCACTCAATCTAATTCCTTTTGATTTTAATGTGCTCTATTCCTCACCGATAAAAGGCAGCATAATGTTTTTGGTTATGTACCTTTCCTTAATCATTCCTTTTTTCCTTGCGGGTTTGATATTTACAACCGTTTTCTCAGCCTATGCCAACAAGATCCAGAGCCTCTATTGCTGGGACCTTACTGGCGCAGCGCTTGGTTGTTTAATGCTTATTCCATTTTTACCCCCCATCGGACCAGGAGGGATCTTGTTTCTGACCTGCAGTTTTGGTTTGGTCGCTTCAGGTTGTTTTGCCAAAACCAAGGGATGGACTGTAACCGCACTGATCCTTGCTGTTGCCGTCGGTTCCGTCCCCTTTATCAAGGGAGATTATTTCGAATTCAAAGACCACATAGATAAACGCGGTGTGAAAGGTGCCAGAGAGCGTAATATTATTGAAGACTCTCGCTGGGATCCAATCTCCAAAATCGACGTTATTGATTATGGCAAGATGAAACATGTTGCCTATGACGGTGGTTCACAATCGACCTTTATTATACCTTTCGATGGTGATTTTAAAAAGTTAAGGGAAGATGTTGAGAAAGGGCGAGGGTATCATTTTTACAGCAGCAGTGTATATGTTTCTAACGCGCTTAAAAAAGACACTGATCAAGAAGTTTTAGTGATCGGAGCAGCTGGTGGTTCTGAAACGAAAGCTGCCCTGATGTTTGGTGCATCACATGTAGATGCCGTCGAACTTGTTGGCTATGTGATCGAAATTGGCAAAAACAAGTACGCAAAATATAACGGCAATATCTACAATCACCCGAAGGTTAATGCCTTCAAAGGAGAAGGCCGGAGTTTCCTTCGTTCCATTGATAAAAAATATGACATCATTCAGATGTACAGTAACCATACAAGCTCCAGTATCGCTGCGGGAACCGGGGCAATGGCAACGACCTATCTGCAGACAGCTGAGGCCTACAAGGAGTATTTTTCACACCTGAAAGACGACGGCATCCTGCATATCAATCACCATGTATATCCTAAAATGGTTACAACGGCCGCTCTTGCCTGGAAACAGATGGGGAGAACTGACTTTGAAAAACATATTGTGGTCCTTGAAGCCGTAAAAGAAGGGTTCCAGGATAACCTTCCGACAATGCTGATCAAGATGCAGCCGTGGACCCAGGAAGAACTCCAAGAGGTTAGGTCCCATTTCCATCCGGTTATCAAGATGGTCGTAGATCCCCGGGAACCTGAAGGTAACATGCTCACCGAAGAATTTTTCAACGGCGCGCTGTCCAGTAAAACTGAAGGCAAGGTGAACTATCATATTGCTGCCTCGACTGATAACAAACCGTATTTCAATTTCCTCAGAAAATCGTTTGGCGAGCTTGAGGCTGATCCTGATAATTTCCTGAATTTTTCCACGGCCTCATTGTTGAATTCTCAGCTGAAGAATGGCTGGGTGCCCACAGATGTAATTCATCTGATCGTAACTGGTGGAGCATCTCTCTTCTTTGTCATTCTGTTCGTCTTTATACCGCTCTATTTCTCTAAGGTCGGAAAGATTCGATGGTCTGGTAAAGCAATAGTTTGGTTTATTTTTCATGCCTCGGATCTGGATTTATTATCTTCGAACTAATCTTTATCCAGATTTTTATGAAATTGATTGGTTACCCACTATATACCTACTCAACAATCGTATTTGCATTATTGTTTGCAGCAGGAATCGGCAGCCTGCTATCAGGCAAGCTAGGAATTTCACCTCATAAATTATGGACAGTTCCCTTCGTTGGTGTACTGGCCAGCAGCCTCATGATCTTTCTTGTGTACCAGCAATATTTTGAGCTGTTCCTGCAATCACCGACGCTTGTAAGAATTATCGCTGCCTCTGCATTGATCTTTCCACTTGGCCTTTTTCTGGGTATGCCATTTCCTCTTGGCATACTTACTATCGAAAAACAACCGCGTGGCTCTATAGCCTGGGCCTGGGCCATGAATGGTCTTTTTACGGTGATAGGAGGCCTGGGAAGTGTCTTGTTGTCTATTTATTATGGTTTCCAGATCACCCTGATCGTCGCCATGCTGATTTATGTCTGCGCTTTCTTTATGTATTCAAGGCTCCGTGCTGCTACTGTTGGCCAACCTGCATAATAACGCTCGTCCCAGCTAGATATGATCCGTCGAGTGGCCCCGGGTATAACTCGATCTTGCCCGCTCCATGTGCAAGCCCAGCAGACGCCACGGGCTTGTCCTGCTGTAAATACGCCCTGCATTTCTTGCCCTGGTTGCCGGTGATTATTCAACCGGGAATTCTAATTGCCCTGAATTTGGTATGATATACTCATGGGCCATAAGACCTGCATGTCCCCCCGGGGCATCACAATTCCAGTTCCGGGCATCTTCCTGTTTATGATGTTTTTGCGGTTATGGCACGATATCTGCATGTGTGAATTCAGTTCGTATGCATGAAGAAGTACCGGGCGTATGAGAGATGCAACGTTGGCTGCTCGACAAGCCGCAGGATTTTGAAATCTTTATACAAAGGCTGCAGGTGGTGCGGCAGAACAACGCGCCATGTGCAAACAATCAAGCGTGCAACAAGAACAAAAAGGTGCCATTGAAAATGATACGTGACAAAAACCGTCTTATGACCAGGCCGAAAACAAAAGAGCGCTGCGCGATAACAACGGTGCTTTTGGCTTTAAGTTTTTCTGCAACGCCGCTCTTTGCCGGTTACGGAGATCAAATCAATGGATATCCCAATCAGCAGGAAAGAGAACTCCATCTGGCGACCAATGCGGTTCGAACAGCACCGCAGGAGTTTCGGGATACCTATATCGGCTCATACAATATCCTGCTCCCGCAAAACTACCCAGCCGTTAATCCGATTTATCTCAACTATGACTTGAACCAGGCTGGACGGGTTCATGCTGAAGACATGGCGGCAAACTGCGGGCTATCGCATGATTCTTGCGACGGCACCCCGTGGTCGACCAGAATCAGGTCCTACTACACTGACAGTAGTTGGATAGCTGAAAATATAGCCACCGGATATTCCAGCGGGTTTTCAACGGTCATCCAGTTTTTACGAGATGATGTGGGTAACACCCCCGCAGCAGACTACTCCGGCAGTGATGGGCACCGAAGGAACATTATGAACGGCGGGTATGGGGACTTTGGTCCTGGCTACGCCTATAGTCCCACGCGACCCTGGTATCATTTCTGGGTCCAGGATTTTGGCGGTGGATCTCCACCCCACTATGCCATCGCAGCGGGGAGCCATCTTTATCTTACCGCCCAGGTAATCAGCTTTATGGCAGTTTTCCATGATCCCGACGGTGACGCGCCTCAATCGGCAAGGGTTGTCGTCAATGGGGTAGCCCAGGATATGAGCCTTCATCTTGGAAGCCCGGCACGCGGCACCTATCTCCTGAACCTCCCGAATGACAATGCCTGTCGTGATTACTATTTTCAGTTTCTGTCCGCGGATGGCACCAGCTGGCGTTTTCCGGAAACAACCGAATTATCGAACAATCCCGGACAGGTTTGTTACACCCCAGCAACCCTGGCTGATGCTGTTCTGGCTTTGCAGGTGGTTACAAACAGCCTGTCATCCCCAGGTGACGCTTCTGCGATCATTGATCAGGATGTGGATGGGAAAATAGGGTTATCGGATGCAATCATAGCGCTCAGAATGGTGGCTGAAAATTGAACGGCCATCGCCCCGACGCCTCTTGGTCCGTTATCCTGACGAAGATGCCATAAAACAATATTTTATTATCAATAGTAGTATCTTAACGGAGTTCTTTCTAGCCCGGGACAAGTTACTTCAAGGTTCCCAGACCGAGCAGTTATTGGCATACCCCGGGATTGAAAACTTTCGTGAGCTTCACAATCTGGTTGAATGCTCAAGAATCGGGTTTTCAACCTTTTTCATCGTCTATTCTGCTGGTGAAAGATGCCCGGTGAATGATGAATCCGCTCTGAATTTTATTCAATTCTCCACCACTAACTCCTTTCTTTAACCATTTCCCGCAATATCGCTGTCTTTTGAGAAGGTGAAGAAAGATTTGCGGAATAAACTGATCCCAGAGAGGTGGTCAAAAAAATTAAAAAACTGCCAAATGGATTTATTTGCCTTATCCCTTCAAATATGGTCATTAATAAGACGGAACAGACACAAACAGCAGATGGTTATTTGGTTTACACAACTATTAATTCTGCGCATCGAGATGCCCCGGGAGTTGGCCGAGGCATTTTGCTTCAAGTTATAAACTTCAAATAATGAGATAGAAATAAACACGCGTCTATTCGATTTGACAGATGTGCATGATCTCCTAACCGATTCAGTGATTCAACCACCGCAGCGATAATTTCGTTGCCATGTGCGCTTGGTTTAAATATCAACTTTTTTGACGTTCCAGGAACCATGTTGATGGCTAAAAAGGGTCGAAGCTATTGTCTGATTTGTCTTTGTTTTTTCACTTTTTTAACGGCTCCGGCCGGAGCGGATCAATCATTGCCGGAACCGGCAGCAACGGTTCCGGCAGCCGCTCAATCCAGGCCAATGGAGCCAGAGGACGCAATCGAATCCTCTGGCCTCGAAAGCGGCCAGACTGCCCCGCACGTGCCTCCCGGTAATCTGGTTACCCTGGACCCGAACGTACCCCCGGCTGACCTCATCATCAGGAATAGAAATATCATAACGCTACGGGCTGTTATCGCAACACTGACGCCGAAAATGCGAGCCCGTAATCTGAGAAAGCAGTTTGCCAGAGCAATTTCCCAGGGGGTATTCAGTGAGCCGACAACCAAGGTTTTTCCGCCCTATGGCACACTGGTTTTAATCAACGATCAGGCTGTGGCCTCCATCGCCTACCTTGACCTGGATCCCCTTGCTAACAAAACTCATGATCAAGTCGTTGCTGAAACAGTTCAGGTGTTTTCTCTGATTCTCGATGAGATTCGTGAAGAACGCAGTAAAGGAGCAATGCTCAGGGCTTTTTGGAATACTCTGCTGGCGACCGGAGCATTGAGTTTAACCATCGCGATTTTCGTATATCTGCGAAGACTCTATAATCGCCACATGGCCCAAAAAGTTGAGGCCACTTCAGGGGCTTTTACCCGCCTCACCAAGTTAAATATCCAAAAGGTAAGGATAGTTATCCATCGGATAACAAAGTTTATCAATCTTGTCATTCTCATATTTTTGCTGTTCACGTGGCTGGCTTTTGTCTTGAAACAATTTCCCTACACCCGCCCGTGGGGGGAAGGTGTTTGGGCCTATGTCATTGAGACCTTCCGCAGCATGGGATTGTTTCTTGTCAATGCCATGCCGGATCTTTTCAAAATCTCCCTGATCTTTCTGATCGCCAGAGGGGTCTCTAAATTGTCGGCTCGTCTGTTCGAAGCTGCAGAGTCCGGCCAGATCAAACTCCCCGGAGTCCACCCGGAGACATGCCGCCCAACGCTGCAAATTCTGACGGTCATTATCTATATTTTTGCCTTGGTGGCCTGCTATCCTTATCTCCCGGGCAGCAGCAGTGACGCCTTCAAGGGGATAAGCGTCCTGATAGGTGTGATGATTTCAATCGGCGGGTCGGGAGTTATTGACCAGGCGCTGAGCGGGCTGGTGCTGATGTACACGCGGGCCCATCAGGTTGGCGATTATGTTCGCATCGGGGAGACGGAAGGAGTCGTTCTTGCCCTCGATATGCTGGCCACGAAGATCAGGACCAGTAAAAAAGAAGAGGTCACGATTCCTAACTCGGTGGTATTGGGAACCTCAACCAAGAATTTTACCCGTCTCGCCGGCAGTGAAGGGGTTGTCCTCTATACTTCGGTCACCATCGGGTACGATGCTCCCTGGCGGACGGTTCATCAACTTTTAATAGAGGCTTCCCGCCGGACTGCAGGGCTGAAAAAAGACCCGCCACCATTCGTTATGCAAACAGCTCTCTCCGATTTTTATGTTGAATACCAGCTGAACGCTTTTCTGGAAAAACCGGAGACACGTTTACCAACCATGGCAACGTTGCACGCAAATATTCAGGATACCTTTAATGCGGCTGGGGTTGCTATCGTTTTCCCGCATTATGTGATGGACCCTCCGCAGCCGATGCCGCCGAAAGCCGTGGCAAACTCATCAAATGAGATGACAGCCACTTGAAAAACCAGGTAACTTAGAGCCCAAGTCAAAACTACTATATCTGTGGCCTCCTCTATGGACGACAAAACATACCTGGGCAAGCCGCTGGTGGGGTGGCGGCTGTATTGCTATACAGTTATCTTCGAGGCTGACACCCGGGCCGGCTTGCTCTTTGACCGTTGTCTGATCTGTTGCATTCTGGTCAGTGTCGGGGTCGTGGTCGCAGACAGCATGCAAAACCTGCGTGAGCACTACGGGGCCTTGTTCAAGGGGCTGGAGTGGTTTTTTACCCTGCTCTTCACCAGTGAATATATCGCCCGTCTGCTCTGTGTGCGTCGCCCACTTCGCTACGCGACCAGTTTTTTCGGCATCGTTGACCTCCTCTCTATCTTACCCAGCTATTTGGCAATTTTTATCCCGGAAACGCATATGCTGATTGATGTGCGTATCTTGCGGCTGCTTCGTGCTTTTCGAATTCTTCGCCTGGCCGAATTTGTCGACGAGTTCCAGCAGTTAGGGCGTGCCCTGAGGGCCAGCTTCCGTAAAATCGTCGTGTTTCTGTCGGTGGTGGTAATGGTCGTCCTTATTTTCGGCACCCTGCTCTATGTCGTCGAAGGTCCGGAAAACGGTTTTACCAGTATCCCGGTCTCTGTTTACTGGGCGATAACCACGGTCACTACGGTCGGCTTCGGCGACATAATCCCCAAAACTGATCTGGGACGCTTCATTGCTTCAATGATGATGCTGCTGGGCTGGGGAACACTTGCTGTGCCCACCGGTATTGTCACGAGTGAGTTTACCGCAGATCGCATGAGGCAGCGACTGGTCTCTACCCGCACCTGTCACGAGTGTTTGTCAGAGGGACACCTGCCCAGCGCCAGATATTGTCGCAACTGCGGCGCCCGCTTACATGATTCCCTTTCAGGCCAGGAGGAAGCCGCTCAACCAAACAATGCGCCGCCAGACCAGCCTCCGCCGTCCGGGTAGTCTGATATAGTCATTCAATGGAAGCGATAAAAATGAAAATTGTATTCCATGGTGATAACGCAGCCACCTTTTGACCCGATATCGAAGGAGACTCCGTAAAACGAAAAACAAAAGGATCATGAAACTGGTGGGCAAAGCGGGATTCGAACCCGCGACCTGCGGCCTTTTCAACTGATTAGTAGCCGCTACAAGCCTCTGAGCTTTGCAGCTGCTGCACCAGCTGCTGCGTCATCCAAAACGGGGTGGACTTCAATGGTTAATAATCCCGCCCATTGTCCGACATGATGGGCAAGCGCGATCGGATCTTCAGCCTCGCACAACAACCACCCTCTGGTTGAACCAGCTGCATGCCAGCGCCCTAATGATGTCAGACCTTCCGGCATTGGCGCGCCCCCTTCTAAAAATGCATCAACTGCAGCATTGTAATTTTCAGGAGGGATTGACCAACACAGCATATATTTCATTTCAATCTCCTAATTATCTGTTTTTAATTGAACATGTTGCATTTAAAACAAGCGGCTTGTCACCCGGTCTGTCGATATCTCTTACCTTCTCGCAAGGTGCATACGTTTAAGACTATTTCCTGACTATACACCTTGAATTACACGATAAAATTGATCAACCGGCAGATTTCCGGAATCTCCTATAATGGATTTGAATAATGTCGCATACTCCTCATCATTGTCCATTTCCGCATCAATTCTTTCGTAGTCTGCTAATGAAGGGTAACGGGTCTGAATTGTTGCATAGCCTCTCTCTCCTGCCAAGTTATACATAAGATCGACGCTGACTTCGGGGTGCTTCTTCTCCAGATAACCCTTTGCCTTGACAAGTGCTTCAAAAAATGCCGAGTAATCCTTACTATAGCCAAGTTCCCTCTGATGTATGATCATTTGGTCCTCCCTATGTTATCAGGAAATATGAAATACCACATTGTGGTGCAAAAAACAGTAAGGGATAGATAAACTTTGTCAATCCAATGAGACGTGAACTGATACCTGCGGGTGCTCCCAGAGTATCTCTTTCAAATAGAGAAAAGCCCTCTGCTGCTTGCATGTGACCGAGGGCTTTTCTCTATTTCATCTGCCGATTGGCAGCGGTTCTTTATGACAGGCAAGGCGGGGTTCAAATCCGCGACCTTCGGCTTCGGAGGTACGCAGAATATCGGAGAAAATCAAGGAGACAACACTGTCATCAACATCTCGGGTGCTGACGGGGATGTACACGAATGCCAAAGGAATACGAAAAATCCACACTATTTTCAAAAGGGGCTGCAACAACTAAGACCCATCGGTAGGGTCCTTTTAATCTGTTTATGGTTTTCCGGGAGGATTCTGGAATTTGAAAATTTACGGGAATACCGGTTCGGGAAGAGCAGCCTTGAGGCGCAATAGTTTGTTTGAATTCCAGATGCACCTTATCCTCAGTTTTTCGTGCCTTTTTTGAAGAGGAGTAGGTGATGGTCTCGAGAAGTTGCAATCTGATATCCCAATCTCCACAAGGAGTAAGTTCAGTTGCCGTTACCATACTGCCTCTGAGAGTTCCACCGATATGGCTGTCTCCCAGCATCTTAAAATAGACTCGTCCAAACCTTTTCGACCGCAGAGTACCCTGCGCGGCCTTCGCGAGACTAAGCACCCCGCCAAACGTCAACGCTCCAGGAATAATAATTAAAGGGTTGAAGTCTGGGGAGTTGATATCAACGTTCAGTCGCCCTCCTTCAAAATAGAAAAACACCCCTATCCCGACGAAGCAAAACAAAGCCATAAGCCAGTGTAAAGAGGTCTGATCTGCACCACCCGATTCAATTTGCTGAACGTACTCTTCTTCAATTGAATCGTTCATGACTATCGTGCCCTCAGCTATTCTTTTAAACTCGGTTGGCCGGACTAC
Source organism: uncultured delta proteobacterium (assembly GCA_963710015.1). Classification (GTDB taxonomy): domain Bacteria; phylum Desulfobacterota; class Desulfobulbia; order Desulfobulbales; family Desulfocapsaceae; genus MADRE3. The sequence goes on from CAVPYP010000009.1 coordinate 25,642, forward strand.
CCATGCTTTTCCGGGCCATTCTGCCACGCGGTAATTAGCGGTCTAAGATAAGACACAACCAACCTGAACGCCACTGCGTTCCGATAACAGTTATCGGCAGCTGTAAGGTCTTTTTGGCTTATGACTTAGAGAAAAAATCGACCAATTTTCCCGATCAGCAGTCTCCTGAGCGATTCGGTCGCCATTAATGGCAGCAGACCTCAGACCGCGCCATTTCTTTATTTGGGTAATGGCCGAAATTCAACTGGTTCGAGACAGTTCAGCCTCGCAGCTTTTGCCCTGCGATCTCGAAACATCCGGGCTAACTCATTGGCGACAAGCGCGCCCAGCACAAGAGAGCCACCGGCCAGGGTATTCGTTGAGAGGTATTCTCCTGCCCACAGCCACGCCCAGGTCACACCAAAGATAACCTCAAGTTGGGCGAGCAACGAAATCTCCGGGGCAGGCAGTTCTCTGCTCAGACGAACAACGAGAAGGCAGGGTATAGAGATTTGGAAGACGCCAAGCATGGAAAGCAGGCCAATGTCATGGATTGAGGCCTGGATTGGCAGGGCTAATGGCAGGGTAGAAAGGGTTGAGAGGATAGCACCGATGAGCACGGCCTGCAGCATATCATGGGCAGGCTGATCAGCAGAAATGGCCAGTTTGTGCGTTTTGCCCAAGCCGACGTGCTGCAGGAGTGTGAAGTTGACTGCTCCGGCCAAAGGCACTGCCAGGGAAACGATCGAACCAACCACGGAGAACGTCTCATCGCCTTGATGAAGAAACATCGAGATGATGCCAATGGCTGCGAGAGCAATCGCCACCCACGTAAATACCGGCAGTCGGTGGTTAAGAAAGAAACGGGTAAAGAGTGCTGTAATCAGCGGGCTGAGAGCCATGATAATCAACACATTAGCCACCGTGGTCAGGGTGATTGCCACCATGAAAGCGGTGAACATGATGGACCAGCATACCCCGGAGATCCAGATAGCGGGGGGAGCGTGCAGTAATGTGCGCCAAAAACCGAGACCGCGCATCACGCTCAGAATAACTGCAAGAGACAAGCCGCTAAACGCACTGCGCCAGAACGTAATCTCGAAGCTCGCCGCTGAATCCAGATGGCGCGTTACCACGCCTGCCATGCTCCAGAGTAAGGTTGTTAAAATCATCAGGGACACGGCTCGAGTATGTGACATATTGTTTCAAAACCCAGTAAAGAAAGAGAGAATACATTTCATGAGCTTCGAGCTCCTTATAAAAGGTCAGCTGAAATGGTTTTGACTTGATCTGAGGCTACAGCTGCTCCCCGCGTTTTTCACAAATGAGAAACCCCCTATCACTTTTCAGCAACAGAGGGCTCTTTCATGTTTACGTTTACCCTGAGGACACTATTCTTTATTAGCAGGCGAAGCGCTATTTTAATCAATAAAAAGGTGCGCGTTCTATTGCAGCGGCGGGCCTTCTTTTATGCAGTTTATCGACTTATCAGCGACCTCGATTATCTCCCGCTCATTGAAACCCAGCTTCTTGAAGACGTCACCATTGGGCACAAGGCGTCTGATACTGCCGTTGACACGGTACACTTTACGATCAGACCCGCGGATCAGGAATGCGGTCTTCGGCATGCTATCGAGTTGCTGCTGTGAAATTTTCGCTTTAGGAGTCCTATCCTTCCACAGCCCCAGGCATTGATATACTTCAGGTGAAGGGATAGGCGAAGCATAACCGTTGATATAAAGAAAATACGCCGGTGAGCCTTTGACGTTGAGCACTGTGCCATTTTCCAGACCGGCTGCATTGGCGAAACCGGCAGCAAAAACGCTTAAAAGCAGTAACAGTACTTTTTTATTCAACATTTCCATAATGGCTCACTCCCTTCTTTGACGTAGACCCCATAAAACGGAAAAAAAATAGACCATAAAAATGGTAGGCGAGGCGTCCGCCTAATATTATACCCAAGCAATTGTTTTAATTTATTGTTTTTTTAGATAAATCTTTTTATACCGTAATAAATACCGTTAATATCGCACGTCAGGATACTACACGACTCACATTGTTACAGTAAGCTCTTTTTCTACTACAAAGAACTACGAATGCGTAGCTCGGGCGCTCGAATCGATCATGGTGTACCAGTTAAATCAACGGTTTAGGTCATTTTAGCTTAGCCCGTTTTTTTATTGCTTCGCTTGCTCTCCCCATCCTTTCCCCAATAATTGTTTTATTCCATTCCTTTTGAGTTAGTCGATTTTGAATAAACGACTTTTTCAAAATTGACTATATAGTAGTATCAGTAATTTCGTCAAGTTTACCTTCAACTGGCAATCCATCAGCTATACGATTATCCAATATTGTTACATGATTTCGATCTTTAAGATCTCGCCTGGTTTCATATCATTACTCAGCACACAACAAGACACTGA
>CAVPYP010000010.1:0-40565 GCA_963710015.1 uncultured delta proteobacterium
TTTTTGCCCTCGGCCGTCGCGGCCTCTATCCGTTTCACCTCCTCTGGAAGCACGATGATGTCGCCCAGGCATATAAACGGAGGATTGATTTCGGCAGTCCCTTCAACCAGAACCCCGTCCTCGACAATAAGATCGTCTGTCATCTGGGCATAGCCTTCATAGGAGCGCTCGGAGTGCAACAGTATCTTCCGGCCATCCCGCATGTACCCTTCATGGAGTCTCATTTCGCCTGCATGTGAGGAAGTATATAAATTTTCCAGCACGGCAATGGCAAATTTTCTGCTGTCAATAGCAATGAACTCGTTGATGAAACGCCATTCCTCTATAGTTCCGTTGTTTACCAGAGCGGATTTCCCTCGCCACCACACTGAAAAACCTACCCGCCCTTTTGCCGCCATGTGAAGAATCTCTTCTTCCGTTATTTGCCACCGGTTTACCAGCTCTTTAAGTCTGAAATACAATTTCATATTTGGATACATACACCTGTAGAAAAGCGTTTTTGATGAAATTTCTGGATGGTACCCAACGTGTCTTGCCAGGTACCCCTGGGTTATTCGGTTTTAATGATCTACCGCCAGTCTTGAGAGCGCACGAAACGTTTTTAAAATCATGGGAACAATACAACATCCTGTTATAATTGGGTCTTTCACGTGCTGGTCTTCCTTTCTGACAGGTACATATGAAGATCTGCAAGCGCGTACAGAATTTTCCCTTCGGCCTTGATGTATATTGGCCCGCATCCCTGGGCACGCCAGTTTGCCATGGAGACCACGCTTACCTTGAGGACCTCCGAGGCCTCTTCAGGGGTAAGCAGCTGCGGTACGACAAGAGAGGCGAGTTCATCCCTGATGATCCTGCGCAGCATGTGTTCATCCATCGCACTCACCATTATGCACGCAATATGCATATAATATATGATTTGTCTGCATTTCGACGTTAATGAGTGTCAAATTTTTAAAAGAAACGTAATTTAGCATAGATACACGTCTCGCGCCTTTCTTACCGGATTTCTGTCCTTTTTTCATATAGAATCAAATAACTATCTGAATTATAACAAATAAATTTTTAACTCTTTTTTTCTTATCTTTCTCATGTCTCCATTATTATCTATTGATGGAAATTTTGCGAAAGAAAAAACATATTATTCTCTTGCAATAATACGCAAGTTGCGTATTATTGGGCAAAGGAGGTTGTAATCATGAGAAAAAACCAGATTAGCATAAGAGAATTATTTAGCGCCGGCATCAGTTGCGTGCTTGCCAAACGCTATGACGGCAAACAGAAAATTCTCGCCGAAAAACTCGGCATGTCGCCGGGGAGCCTCAATGATTACATCAAAGGCCGGCGAGAGGGGGACGAGGCGACCAGGAGAAAAATTACCGATTACCTCGGGGTAAAATACGATGGGATCTTTGAGCTTGGCAGAAAGGTAATTGAGCTCTCGGAACAAATGAAAACAAAAGGCAGCCCCGACATCTACCAGGTAATCAAAGATGTCGATTTTGAGGATGAGCTTGAAGCGATCGCTGTTGGCGCAAACGACCCTGCACCCGGGTTTGCCCTGGTGCCAAAATACAAATCACGGCTTTCAGGCTGCCACGGAACGCTCAAAGACAATGATTTGACAGAGGCAAAATTCGCCTTTCGCAAAGACTGGATCGTGCGCAGGGACTCAGACAACCTCGCGCTGTTTGAGGTCTATGATGATTCGATGGCTCCATTCATCAGCGGCGGGGATATAGTGCTGGTTGATTTGTCAGAAAATGACCAGGGAAACGTTATTGACGGCAAAGCCTATGCAATATGTGAAGAAGGAACCGTTAAAGTGAGAAAGCTTGCCAGGCAAGACGGCACATTAATCATTCGTTCTCAGGATAGGGATAATTTTCCTGATTACGAGGCTGGAGAAAATTTTTCGATAATCGGTCGGATTATCTGGATTGGCCATGAGGTTAAATAATGTGTAAAAATCCATATTCGACACTGGCCCCCATTGAAGTGAGGCTCTCTAAAGCCTGACAGTCCCCCTTAAAAACGCTCACCCAATATTTACAGGAAGAAGGTTCAACTCGTGCTATTGAGGAAAATGTCGACATATTAACTGGAAATCTTAAATGGAGCAGAGATACTCAACAATAATTTACATCTCATAAGAAAAGATATCTGGCGATTGCTGAACTTGTGGTGTTTGCGCAACTCAGAAACTCTAAAGAAACAGCGGAGTAATGTGTTTTTCGAACAAATTGCCACACACATGTTTTTCGATAGTATCTTTGTGAGTATCCAGGGCCTGCAGGTAGGTTTTGCCATATTCTGCAGCAACCTTGTATCCTACATGGAGCAATTGCCTGATATTTTTATCATAATCTGAGCAGCTCATATCATGGCATATTGATCGGACAATTTTTCGTTCATTCCACCTACTGAATTCCTCGGGTGAGGGTAACAGGTCTCTATCAATATCAATAACATTTGAATATGGACCACATAGCTCATCGAATCTGTTGAAAGCAGCTGAATAGATATCCTTGACAAGATCAAGGGAGGTACCCCCGGATGCTGCCAATCCGATTAGTTCCTCAAGCCATGTTGTTCCTGCAGTTTTGACGTGTACGCCTGCATCATGCAAATCCATTGCTTTTCGTATGCCCGGATATATAGAAAATTTGTCACTGCCACTGTGCACACTGAGTTTTAGGTTCTTGGGCAGATCAAAGACCGAAATTGCATGGCGTATAACACAGATGTCGTCGCTGAATTCACGATTGAATTGATCAACATCTCCCTGATAATCAATACCCTTGTTAAACCTACCGGTGAATTTGGGAGCAATGGTCTGGGCAGGAACCTTTTGATTCGCCAGTGCAGCAAGAATGAAAAGAAGCTCTTCAGGTGTCTGAGGTTCTTCGGTTTCATCCAGAGAAACTTCAGTGATGAATCTATCTTTTCCCTTTACTGACTCTATATACTTATAGATCTCAGCAGCTTTCTGTATGGCAAAGAGATATTTTTCTCCAGAGTCCCGAATCTTTTCCCTGGTTATGCTTAAAGGTTCTTCTATTCCCTCAATATGAAGCAAGCCTGAGAAGATTGAGCACATATCAACAAACCCTTCTATATCAGTCTCTTCCGCCTTTTCACCGATGTAGTCAGCGACGTCGAGCGTGAAAAAGTCACTATGATTGAGGAAATCGTCCACATTGGACAAACCTATATGATCTGCGTCAACATAGTAGCTGCCTGACCAGCCGCTGTTTTTCGCCGCAGCATCGGCTTCTCTGCGAACATCAACCGGGGAGGTGCCAACGATCAAGTGTTCTCTATGGGATTTGTTCCAGACAATGGCAATATCCACGCCTTGTTCCTTTGCTTTTCTGATGGCTTGAAGCTGAGGATTACCCTGCTTACCAAAGCGATCGCCGGTACCAAAAGAGTACTTTTCTAATATCATTATGAAACCCAGTTTTAAAGATTTTATGTGAAAGTAATGGGTAGAAGTCGCAAAAGCTCAAGGTAACATTTCTTCAAACGTTCAAAGCACAACATATACTTCAACAATGCCGAACCAGATTGGTGAGATTAATGCATTCCTCAAATAGAGGTGAGCGGCACCTTTTAAGTGTATTTTCGAGACTGTTGTATGATTTATCGATTTTTCCTGATATGGCCTTTCACTTCCTGTGCAACATTTTGCGGGGGTTTCCTAAGTTATCTTTGCCGTTAGCCTAACCAGTGTAAAACAATCTGGGGATAAACAGAACAACTGATGGAAGAAGTATACATAACAGCAGCACAAGCATCATCATACCAACAAAGGGCCAGATAATTTTACTGGCTTTTGAAACCTCAATACCGGCAATATTGCAGCAGATGTAAAGTAATATTCCTACAGGCGGGGTAACAGAGCCAATGAGTACCGCCATATTCAATACTACGCCAAAATGTACAAGATCCAGTCCCATCTTGCTGATAACTGGGATAAATATTGGGGCAAATATAATGAGTACCGGAATACCTTCAATGAATAATCCAAGCATCAAAATAAAACCAATTATCATCAATTCGATGATAATTGGGGCTGCCTGAAAGGAGGTAAGAAAGCTTGTTATCATGTAGGGAAATCCTTCCAGCGCAAGGATCCTACCGAAAACCGATGACTGGGCTATTACAAACAAACAGATAGAAGTCATTACTGCAGAATCGATGAAAATTCTGGGAAAATCTTTAAATTGTATAGTTTTGTAAATGAATTTACCGACGATGAAGGCGTAGGCTGTGGCGACTACTCCTGCTTCAGTAGCAGTAAAAATGCCCGATAGTACTCCTCCGAGTACAATTAAGGGCATAAGCAATGGAATGAATGCACGAAGGAAGCTCTTCCAGATATTGGGAAGAGAAAAGGAACAAACCGCTCCATAACCATGCTTTACGGATAGGTAATAACTCATAATCATGAGGGCTAAGCCAACAGAAACACCAGGAACAATACCAGCCAGAAATAGTTCAGCAATGGAGACATTGGCAATTACTCCGTATATGATCATCATCATGCTTGGAGGAATTAAGGGACCAATAGTTGACGATGTCGCAGTTACGGCAACAGCAAACTCTGGACTGTATTTATCTTCCACCATTACAGGAATAAGCATTGAACCGAGAGCTGAGGCGTCTGCCGTTGCGGATCCTGAAATACCGGCAAAAAACATGCTTGCCACAATGTTTACATGGGCAAGCCCTCCCCGGATATAGCCGACAATATCACGTGAAAAGGCAACAATTCTAGAGGTAATCCCACCACTATTCATCATTTCACCGGCAAGTATGAAAAAGGGAATTGCCATGATGGGAAAAGAATCCACAGCAGAAAACATATTTGTAACTACCATAACAGGAGAATCTCCACCAACGAAGAGCGCCAGCAGAGATGCAATTCCCATGGCATATGCTACGGGTGTTTTGATAGCTATTAAGACAATGAACGAGATGAATAATACGGCCAGCATCATGAGGATTTCCCCCTACATGCATCCTTTATAGTCGTACTAAGTGAAATTGCTATATACACAAAGGAGATGCCCAATCCCGTGGGAATGGCCATAAAAATGTAGCCCATTGGGATACGCATGGCCGGGGAGAGCCTGGGTCATATTGCTTTCAATAACACCCACGCTCATGTAAATGACACAGGAAATGAAGAAAAGTACGAGGATATTTACAATAATGGCCAGGATATTTTTAGGAAGCTCCGGCAGGTGCATAACAAGATAATCAACCCCAATGTGAGCTCCTCTTTTTGAGGCAATTGCCGCTCCTATGAAGACCAGCCAGACAAACGCATACCGGGCTATTTCTTCACTCCAATATAAGGGTGAATTCATTGCATATCTGAAAAACACCTGTAGCAATATTGATGTAACCATCACCAGGGTTGCAACTACCAGTAAGAGATAACCGAATCCATCTAAAGCTCTAACGATCAATTTGCCCATGAATATTGCTCCGTATAGATAACTTTATTGGCAGCTTTCAACTTTGTGTCATTACTCGGCCTGAGATGAGGATGATACCTTTTACAACAAGGCGACAAAAAGCCAATTTTGAATGGCCATATTCTTAACTTGTACAGGCCAGGATCCTCTAAAATCTGACCTGCACAAGTAGTTATGATTGTGAAAAATTTACTTCAAAAGCTCCATTACTTCAGGACCTATTTCTGTACTGAACTCTTCGATGACGGGTTGAACTGCTTCAGTAAACGCAGCTTTATCAACATTATTAATACTTACACCTTTTTTCTTCAAATCTTCCAAAAATTCAGCCTGGGCTTTTTTGTCTGCTGCCATTTCCATTTTCCCGAGCTCTTTTGCCGATTTCATGAGATATGTTTGAAGATCTTCGGGGATTTTGCTGAAAGCGGCGTTACTGATAGCAACAACACCTGGAGGTGCAAAATGCTCGGTAACTGAGAAATACTTGGCTACTTCATAAAATTTATCGTTCAAGACATTACCTGGTGCATTTTCTGCCCCATCCATAACACCTTGTTGGAGAGCCGTGTACAATTCTCCGTAGGCCATTGGTGTGGCAGATGCACCCATTGCGTTAAGAGTTCCAACCATCAGAGGGCTTTCCATGACCCTTATTTTAAGACCCTTGAGATCTGCGGGGGTATTAATAGGCCTTTTACTGTTAAAAACACTTCTATAACCGTTTGTAAACCAGGTAAGACCTATAATATTCTCTTCCTTAAGCAGCTCAAATAGTTTTTGTCCTAAAGGACCTTCCAGGGTTGTAGCTATTTGATCGTAGTCCTGGAAAACATAGGGAAGGGCGCAAACCATGAATTGGGGAACAAAAGCACTGATCGGTCCGGTGGATACCTGAGCCATATCAATAGTTCCAAGTCTCATACCTTCCACATATTCACGCTCTCCCCCAAGCTGCGCTCCGTCAAGAACCCTTATGTCCAAGCGGCCATTCGTTTCCTTTTTGACTTTGTCTGCCCATTCCTTCATTACCACGTTATGGAGATGGGATGGTCCTGAAACACTTGCCAAGCGAAGTTTGTATACCTTGTTATCTGCGGCCCATAAGGTGTTGGCATTCATCACCATCAATGCCATAGCAAATAAGGTCATAATGAGCTTCTTCATAATTCCTTCCTCCTTTATGTTTTTCAGCAGCTGTTAGTTGACATTTTTTTGTCAAATAATTAGCTACTAGTGATTTAGAAAGTGTTAAAAATCATCGTAGATAATATCGTTGAGAGACCTGCAACCATTGTCCTCTACAAGAACCTCAACTTCCTGACGAATACCGCCAAAATCAAATCCATGAAGGTCAAACTTCACACCTAAAACCATCCCAGGTTCTAAGAGAAATTCAGAGTCTTTATCCAGGTTAGGCCATTCTACAACATCTAAGCCTACGCCATGACCAACGGCTCTCATTCCCTTGGCATAAAGCATAAACTCATCTCTGTAACCGTACTTGGTTGATTCTTTCAAGAAGTGATCATATATGGTGGATGCTGGTTCGCCTGGTTTCATTTTACCGATAACGGTTCGATGAATTTCCTTGCTGACATCCAGTACCTTTTGTGTGCTAGCTGAAATTTCCCCGTTAAAAACAGTAATAGCTGTGTCAGCGCAGTAGCAATTCAGCATCGGGTTAACATCTATTAGCACAGCTTCACCCGGGCCGATGATTTTAGTGCCAGGTCGCCAGGTAGGTTTTTTAGTATTAATTCCAGATGCAAGAATAGTAGCGCTTCCAATATTTCCACCCTCCGCCCTGAAAGCAAATTCTGCTGTGGCGGCAAGTTCCACCTCACTCACTGGTCCTTCTTTGAGGCGTTTGACAGCGGCTCTTATGGACCTGTCAGCGAGCTTGCATACTTTGTCCATCAGCCCAACCTCACCATGGCTTTTAATCATGCGCATACCGTTTATCAGCGCATCCATATTGATGAATTCGGTATTTTCCAGAAGAGGGACAAGGCGTTTAGAATATTTAAAAGGTAAGATGGCTTCACCAACAAGGCCGGCTTTTATTGTTCTGCCGAGCTTTAAGCGTTCGTTTACAAAAAAATCTTCTAGATTTTCGACAGAGCGAATATCACTTATCCAGGAAATATCCTCTGCAACCTTGGCATTGATGCCGCCTAAAAATAATGTTATTTCCCCTTCCTGAGGGATAAAAACGCCTTGTGGCGATTCCTCGATAACATTAACGGGAAAATAGTCTGAAAAATACAAGGTATAGCCAGGTCTGTATTCATCAGAGAATAGAAATAAGGCGTCTAATGCCTTAGCAACAAGTTCTTCTTGAACCTTTTCAACCCTGGCACGGAATACGCTTTCTGGTAAACTTGAAAAACCTTTGCCCATAATTTTATCCTTTTTTTGTGATTACATTTTCCACTTTGTTAATTATTTTGGGAATCCATTATAAAATTAATTAGTTGCAATATCTTTTCCGAAAAATTTGGCTGATGTTATTTTGAATTCCGTGATCACTCTTTCGTAATGAGATTCGAGTAATTTTTTCAGTCTTTCTTCATCCTTATCTTTGATTAAGCTTACCATTTCAACGTGCTCTCGTACGTCGACTTCTCCAATACCTACTATATGTTCCATTATATTCATATAACGGTGACTAAGGTCGAAAACTCTTGTCAGCATTCCAGGTAGATGTATCAGTTGTGAAGCAGAGGCCATTCCGATATGCAGTTCTTTGTTCATGGTCATAAATTCTTTCCGAATAATTAAGGTTGCCGGGCTATCTTTATATTTTTCCCAGTACGAGAACATTTCCTCAGTCAAAGAGGTGAGGTGAAGAATTTGCTTGTCGGTGATCTTTTTTATGATGTGAGGCAAAGCGGTGATTTCAAGTGATAACCTGATAGCAAGGAGCTCTTCAAATTCGTTAACGGAAAGGGGGGCCACTCGAAAACCTTGGTGGGGAGTCTGAATAACGAGACCGTCTTTTTCGAGGTTATTCAGCGATTCACGAAGTGGAATGGCACTCAAAGATAGTGACTTGGAAAGATCTTTCAAAACCAGACGTTCGTCGGGTTGATATTCACCTAGCAGAATGGCATCTTTAATTGCGTCATAAGCATACATACTCTTTGTTTTAGGCATGTTAGGGTTCATTATTGATCCTTTTATTAGTTGGTGTAGTTTTATATTATATATAATATAAGATATAAAATAACAAGATTGGATTTATGCGTCAACAAAAAACTCACTACAAATTCTGAAGGCCATAGTGTCGCTGGAAGGAGATGTCAGCTAATGAAGAAGACCAATGCCTACAGATCTCTCTGAAAGGGCTGCGAAGCCAGGCATAATGTTTCTGCCTGAGGGAAGAATAGATGCTACTCAGAGACCACAAACCTTGCCACCGTAACTTCAGGAGTTTCGATAGCAATACGGTAGCAATATTATGCGCCAGGTAATGTTGACTGAGTCTAATATTGCACAGGGCGTAGAGTTAGCATAATCCTAGAATAGGACACTTATGTTACTGTAGAGGGCTAATAGATTGCCCAGGAAAATTCAATATTACACACGACGGGCAGAGCCAAGACTGTTTCTGATCGGTTACGAAACTCCCTTCAATACAATTGAAGAGGCTTATACTGGCAATGTTAACCATTTAGGATTATTTTAAAATTTACATAGTTCCTGTATCTCTTTGAGGTGAGTAAACTGCTTATGAAGTAGATAATTACCCTTATCAAGGTTTTTTTCTAATATTTAGCGACATGATCTTCCCGATGACCCCAAAACTCGCCGTTGTATGATTTGGTAGAAATCTATTATCGAATTATGCCAAATATTTTCTCACTTTCTACAAATAAGGAGTTGAAAGAATTCTCCCCGTTCCTGATATTTAATTTGACTACAGAACTTTGGCGGCTTGAAAATTTGATAGTATAAAATCACCTGCAATTTTCCAATTTCATTAGATAATCAGCCCACCACTGCATTAGCTCTTTACGCTGTTCGATATATTCACTTCTATGATAGGCTGCCCTGACTCTGTTTCTTTCGACATGAGCAAGAGCTTTTTCTATGACATCACCTTTAAAACCTTCTTCATTGGCAATCGTGCTGAAGGTAGCTCTAAACCCATGCACAGTAGCTTTTGAGTGATACCCAAGACCATGCATTGCATAAAGCAGGGCATTCTGAGACATTGGTTTCTTATAATCTCGAACGGATGGAAAGATATAACCACTCCTACCAAAAACATCGCCAATACGATCAAGAAGTTCTATCGCCTGCCGGGAAAGAGGAACATTATGAGGAGAATCCATTTTCATTCTCTCAGCCGGAATCCTCCACATCTTGTCAGAAAAATCAATCTCACTCCAAACTGATCTTCGAACCTCATCAGTCCGCGCCGCAGTTAAAATTAAAAACCTGAGGCCTAATTTTGTGGATATATGCATTCTGGCCTTTTCGAGATTCTTGAAAAACTGGGGTAGTTCATCTTTTGACAACGCCGGGCGATGGACAACCTTTCGAGTTTTAAGTGAGCCTTTTAGGTTAGCAGCTGGGTTGTCAGATATTTTTCCCTGTCTATTTGCATACATGAAGACAGAGTTTATTCGTTGCAGAACTTTTCGAGCCATCTCAAGAGCACCGCGCTTCTCTACCTTTTCCATCATTTTAACAAGATCTGGAGTCGTAATGTCACCAATAGGTACATTACCAATCTCCGGGAAAGCATTTGCCTTCAAACTCTTCATGACTGCATTAAAATGATTGGCACTCCAACTATCGATCTGTTTCGCAACCCATTCCAAAGCAACTACCTCAAATGTGTCTTTTTTTGCCAGTTCGTCTATTAAGCTTGCTTTGATCTCATCTTTTCTTACATGTGCGGGATTCTTCCCGACTTTCACCAGATCACGAGCATCATTTCTAGCAGATCTTGCATCTGTCAGGTGCATTTGTGGATATTCTCCAAGAACGCATACTGATTCAACCCCAGCTATACGAAAACGATAACGCCAGGTCTTTCTACCTGTTTTGGAGATGTGCAGATGGAGGCCAAAACCATCTGTTAGTTTATAGGCCTTCCCAGTGGTTTTGGCATTACGAACTTGGACAGCAGTAAGTTTTGACATTTCAACCTCCGAGGGTACAAGCGGGTACGTAAAGAGGGTACAACACCAAGATCACAGGGGGTACATGGCCAACATACCCTCAGATATACCCGCATTATTCGGGGATGTCAACGGACGGAAATGGAAGGAAATGGAACTAAAAAACCCGCAAACTCTTATGAGCTGCGGGTTTAATGGACGACCATGGAAGGTCGTGAACTATCGGATGGTGCCGGGACCAGGAATCGAACCAGGGACACACGGATTTTCAGTCCGTTGCTCTACCGACTGAGCTATCCCGGCACCGAATAGAGCTGACTATTTACAAAACATCACAAAATGTGTCAATGATTTTCCGTTTGAGGCGCTGCTTTTTACTCACTTAACTTCATCTTTAATCGTCAGGCCACCGAGATCAAGATCAAAGTCCAGATCTTCATCCATATCGACGGCTGCTGCCGGGGAGGCTCCGTCAGGCTCTGAAGCAGGAGCCGCCTGTTCAGCGGAATCTGACTGGCGGGCCGCCGCCTCTTCTGCTCCGTTCAAGTCAAAATCGAGACTACTGAAATCTAGATCATCTTCAGGCTCCGCCAAGGCCGCCTCATTTCCTGATTCTGTCGCTGCTGCCGGTTCATTGTCCGCTGAACTGTCTGGCGGCAGAAGATCCGAAATATCATTTAGTTCATCAGGAAGATCCATTGCGGGCTGGCCTGCATCTCCGGCCTCTTCAGTCTCGCCGTCTAAATCTTCAAAGCTGAAGGTGTCGTCCTCTGGAACATCTTCAAACTGTCCGAGATCTGCAGATAAATCAGGGTCGCCGTCCTCATCTTCGCCAAAAGTTGACGCCTCATCAAAGTCACCGGCAAGCGGAAGACCATCGTCCGGCTCATCAGCACCAAACTCGAAATCAATCCCGCCCTCGTCGTCATCGTCATCAATGAGTATTTCAAGATCCGGATCAGCAAACTCGATTCCACCCCCAACTTCTGCCGCTCCCTCGATCTGAAGTTCATTTTCATCGGGAGGTGAGATTCTCAAAAAAGAAGGGGTAGCAACATTCAGAGTGCTTCCTTGAAACGCTCTTGTGGCATTAGAAATATCTTTTTTACATTTCAAACAGCTTTCCAGATTATCAAAAGAAATATAGCCACATTTGGGACAGCGCATCAGTTAATTCCTCACTTAGATCAAAATTGAAAAGCATGTTTATAGCATAAAACATGCTGCCACCACGCTACCTACCCAGTATCGCACATTTTTTTGAAAAAAATCAAGGATAATTAAACCTTTTCCTCTTATTGAGACAAGATCGACCAGTCCATGCCGATATCGCAGGAGGGGGCGGAATGTGTCAGGGCGCCAATTGAAATTATATCAACCCCTGTTTTGGCAACGGCCTCGATCGTATCAAGTGTAATACCTCCAGAGGCCTCAACAAGAGCTTTTCCAGCTATAATTTTAACGGCTTGAGCCATCACCGGCGGAGTCATGTTGTCGAGCATAATGATATCTACGCCACAGTCAAGACACTCACGGACCTGTATCAAGGTGTCTGTTTCTACCTCGATACGAAGCGTATGAGGCACCTGTTTTCTGATTTTCGCCACGGCCTTTTTTATCGAACCACAGGCGGCAATGTGATTGTCTTTTATCAAAACACCGTCAGTAAGGTTATAACGATGATTACTGCCACCACCGGCAGCCACTGCGTATTTTTCCAGCATTCGAAGCCCGGGTGTGGTTTTACGAGTATCACAGATTCGTACCGGATAATCTTTAACCTTTTCGACAAAGGCAGCGGTAACGCTGGCAATTCCAGAAATCCGCTGCAGCAGATTCAGCGCCACACGTTCGGCTTTCAAAAGATCAATTACCGGCCCATCAACGCAGAGCAGTGCTTCTCCGCTATGAACCAACGTTCCATCTGCGACAGCTGAACCAGTTTTTATTTTCGGGTTCTGGGTCTTGAACACCTGAGCCGCCACCTTGTCAGCACCTGCAACGATAAAGGATTGCCTGGCCACAAGCCGGGCCGAGCCCAGCTCTTCTGCTTCAAAGATAGATTCACTGGTAAGATCGCCTCGGCCAATATCCTCATGGAGAAAGGAGCGAAGAATTTTTGTCAGAAGATTTTTATCCATGATGCAGTTAATTGAAAATGCGTTTCTGCCATTCAGGTAAGAGCAATATTTTTCAACCTGCTTTCTGCCTCGTCAATCCTTAACAATCGGTTATCAAGCTCTTCTTTTTTTTCTTTCTCCTTAGAGACAACAGCATTAGGGGCATTAGCCAGGAATTTTTCATTGCCCAATTTCCCATTCACCTGTTTTAGGCTTGCTTCAACCTTGGTGCGCTCCCGGCCAAGCTTTTCAAGTTCGCTGTCTACGTCAATCAAGCCCTTCAGCGGCACATAAATTTCCACATCATTAAAAAGATATGTAGCCGCATCAGACGGCTTGTCGGTTTCCGGCTGGACATGCAGCCCATTCAGCCGGGTCATATCTGAAATTGCTGAAGAAAACTTATTTACAAGTTCCGCCTGCTCGTCACTGATATTGGTAACAAATGCTTCAATTCGATGGGACGGGTGAACATCTGCCTCTGAGCGTATATTGCGGATTCCCGAAATGATCCCCATCAGTACACCCATCTGGTTCTCCGCTGAATCGCTGAGCCACTGACTCTGCCTGTGCGGAAATTCCTCTTTCATCAGCACCTTGCGCTCGCCAGGCAAGACACTCCATATTTCCTCTGTGACAAATGGTGTGACCGGATGAATGAGCTTGATAACCGTTTCAAGCACCACCAGAAGGACACCTCTTGCCTGATTTTTGGCCCCTTCGTCATCGCTGAAAAGATCGGCTTTGATCCACTCCAGGTACCAGTCGCAGAATTCATGCCAGACAAACTGATACAGTGCCGAGGCAACTTCATTAAAATGATACTCATCAAGTCCACGACGCACGATATCAATGGTATGGGCGGTACGGCTTAATATCCATTGATGGACAAGCGGCAGCTCTTCAGGGTGTTGTACACACTCCTTGATAGAATCGTCGCAGCCGCTTACATGCATTAAGGAAAAACGTGCGGCATTCCACATTTTATTGATGAAGAAGCGATAGCCTTCGATACGGCTTTCATCGAGCTTTATCTCTCGACCCTGGGCCGCAAAAGCAACAAGTGTAAAGCGCATGGCATCGGTACCATACTGTCCCATCACTTCAAGCGGGTCAATGACATTGCCGGTCGATTTGGACATTTTCTTACCATGCTTATCCCTGACCAGCGCGTGGAGGTAGACGTCCCTGAACGGTACTTCGTCCATAAAATGGATTCCCATCATCATCATGCGGGCAACCCAGAAAAAGAGGATGTCAAAACTGGTAATCAGAATCGAGGTGGGATAGAAGGTCTTGAGCTCCATAGTCTGCTCTGGCCAGCCCATGGTTGAAAAAGGCCAGAGTGCCGATGAAAACCAGGTATCCAGTACATCGGTTTCCTGCTCAAGATCGGATGATCCGCAGGAAGGACAACTCTTCGGAGCAGTCGTCTCAACAATCATTTCAGCACAGCTGTTGCAGTTCCAGGCAGGAATACGATGCCCCCACCATATCTGGCGGGATATGCACCAGTCTCGAATATTGTCCATCCAGCCGTAAAAGGTGTTGTACCAGCTCTTGGGATAGATATTGATCCGTTCTTCCCGCACCGCGGCAACAGCTTTGTCAGCCAATGGTCTTACAGAAACAAACCATTGCAGTGATGTCGTTGGTTCAATGGTCGTTTTACACCGATAGCACTGGCCGATGGCATGGTCATAATCTTCAGTTTTCACCAGGAAACCAAGGCGCTCGAGATCGGCAACAATTTTTTCCCGGCATGCAAATCTGTCAAGGCCGGCATAGTCTCCGGCCAACTCATTCATCACACCATGCTCATCCATAACCTTGCACATCTCAAGGTTGTGCCGACGCCCGATTTCGTAATCATCGCGGTCATGGGACGGGGTAACCTTCAATGCTCCGGTACCAAAATCCTTCTGGACATGATGGTCAAAGACCACGGGAATGGTTCTGCCGGTGAGCGGCAGTGAAATGCCGACATCAGCAAGATGAGCATAGCGCTCATCATCGGGATGCACAGCAACGCCCGTATCACCGAGCATGGTTTCCGGTCTGGTCGTTGCCACAACAACGTCTCCGGAACCATCGGCAAACGGGTAACGCAGATGATAGAGCTTGCCCTTGCGGTCCTCATGGTCCACTTCATCGTCGGCAAGCGCGGTAAGGCAACGCGGGCACCAGTTAACGATATAGTCTCCTTTATAGATCAACCCTTCTTTGTAGAGACGGACAAAAACTTCCCGGACGGCATTGGACAAACCCTCGTCCATGGTAAAACGTTCCCGCTCCCAGTCGCAGGAGCAGCCAAGCTTCTTTAGCTGGTTGATGATGGTACCGCCTTTTTCCTGACGCCATTCCCAAACCCGCTCGATAAATTCGTCACGCCCCAGGTCATGCCTGCTTTTCCCTTCGGTGGCAAGCTGCCGCTCTACAACATTCTGGGTGGCAATGCCGGCGTGATCAGTCCCTGGCACCCAAAGCGTATTATCGCCGCACATTCGGTGGTATCGAGTCAAGACATCCTGCATGGTGTTGTTCAACGCATGCCCGACATGAAGCACCCCGGTCACATTGGGAGGAGGAATAACGATTGAAAAGGATGGTTTTCCATCAACCATTTCCGCTTTGAAACATTCCTGTTCTTCCCAGGTTTTCAGCCACTTTTCCTCAACATCTGCAAATTCGTAGCCTTTGCTCAGCTCTTTTGTGTTACCGGTACTCATTGTATTTATTTGATCACTCTCTTTGTTATTATTCTTTTTTCATTACAGCTCAGTCAGTCCGTTCTCAGGACAAGGGGCGCAGACTACCTTTGAAGCCTTATTAATTCAACTGTTTTTATGAACCATTACCCGACTTTCATCCTTGAAATCAGCGGGGTTGGCGCCATTCATGTTACCGTTCTACATTCCATGCTTTTGGCAGAAAGAGATACCCATAGACACCAAGGGCATAGCGATCGGTCATGCCGGCAATATAATCACAGACCCGGCGATGCGCCGTTTTTTCATCACGCCAGTCACTGTTAACCTCATCCACGAGCCATTCATCGCCGTATCTCCTCACCAGTCCATAGTCCAGAAAATACTGATACAGTTCCCTGATTATGCGCTGTGCCTTCTCAAACTCCTGATGCACCCGGTAATATCGGTATACATTTTCATGCAGATAGGTTCTCAGTCCCGCTATCGCCTCAAGCATCTGTTCACTGATCTGAAGTGTTCCATCGTCTGCCGTCAGTGTTTCTACGATAAGATCCCGGACCATGCAGCCAATTCGCTGGGAGTGCCGATCACCAACCACCTTGCTGATTTCAGCCGGAACATCACCCTCTTTGATAATCCCGGCCCGAAGTGCGTCGTCAAGGTCATGGTTAACATAGGCTATGATATCGGCGAGCCTGACAACTTGTCCTTCGAGCGTGATCGCCAGCTCTGAGGGGCGTGCCGGGATAATTTCCCGTCTTCCTTTGGAATGCCGTACGATGCCGTTGCGTACCTCGAAACTCAGGTTGAGTCCCCTGCCGTTATTTTCGAGGAAATCCACAACTCTCAGACTGTGGATATAGTGTCTGAACCCGGAGGGATGCAGTTCATTGAGTGTCGCCTCTCCGGCATGTCCGAAAGGCGTGTGCCCCAGATCGTGTCCGAGGGCAATTGCCTCGGTCAGGGGTTCATTAAGGCAGAGTGCCGCGGAAATAGTACGGGCAATCTGTGATACCTCAAGGACATGGGTTAAACGCGTCCGGTAATGGTCTCCCATTGGTGCAAGAAACACCTGGGTTTTATGTTTTAATCTCCTGAAGGTTTTTGAATGAATAATTCGATCCCGATCCCGCTGGTACGGTAATCGGATATCTGATAATTCCTCCTCTTCTGCCTTCCGCCTTCCGAGAGATGCACTGTTTCGGGAAGCATAGGGTGATAAAACAGCATCCTCTCTTTCTTCAAGCTGTTTTTTGATTGATGTACCGATTTTAGGAATAAAACTCATAGAACTCTCGTCATCTTAAGAAGGGCACATTACACCCTGACGGCATCCATATTAAAACAATCAAGACAATTACAATACCTTACAAGTGAAAAACCTCATCATTGTCCATACATGTACGGGAGCATCAAAATCCCTACATTTCCATCTATGTCATTGTACTCTCTAACTTTTTCATAATGAAAAGTCAAACATATCAACAATGGACCTGATAATTCGATTCAAATAAGGTAGTATGGTCTGCAGCTTTTGTATGGAAACTCTCTGCCACTTAACGGTCATGAAAATCACTCAAAACCGGTTTACCTCAATCGCCAGGCTGCTTTTCCGGGCAGCTCTTTACCTGTCAGTGCTCTCTCTGCTTTTTCTCCTTGGCAGGGGCGGATATAATCTCATCACATCATTCAGCATACCGTTTGAATTGTCTGCTGCCGCCAATTTTTTTATAAGCAGCCTGTTCATCACACTGTTCTCCTGCTTCGGACTTCTGGTAATTATTCATTTTTTCAAGTCGTCTGACAGCGAGTAAACGACAGTAACCGGTCCAAGGGCGCCGGGCCTCCAGGAATATTTACAGCAAGTATTATAAATAATATGCTATTTATCACAGCCAGTCGTCCCCGGCCCACACACAAACAAGGACGGTCGGTGAACCGCCTTGTCATCATGGCAATTATGAGATAACATATTGGAACAGGCCAGGTAAATGGAGATCAGACTCCGTTTTTTTCAATGGTAAAACAGCATATGGAGTTTGATAATTATCGCTTCCTCACCCACCCCTCAAATGATACTTGAACCGGTCTATCAATTCACCCAGGAATATCTCGCTGAAGATTCCGGCGGCGGAGAGAAAATCCTGGTATCAGAGCTGGTCCTCCAGGGCCAGCAGCTTGCTAATTTTCCTGATTTTGAGCAACTGAGCAGCAAAGGCTACAAAAAGGGTGCACTCAAGGCAGGCAATCTAACACAGTTTTCCAATGACGGCCTGACCCTGCAGGCATCGGTTACCGGCTATCCCAAAATTACCATGGAACAGCAGGAAAAAGATCTGCTTATTCCTGTTGTGTCGATTATTCCCCTTGTCAATATTTCCTTTGACAAATTATATGCAACACTTCTCATCTACCCAGCTTTGCCCGAGCGGAAATCACTGGGCAGCGAGAATCTCGAGGAGCTGCTGCAGAGTTCAGGCGTCTGCCACGGTATCGATCAAAACGCTCTGCAAAAAGCAAAGCGGATTATCGCTGCCGGCTCGGTTGAAATAACCGAAGTTCCAATTGCCGAAGGATCATTACCCGGCAAAGGAATCGATGCCCATCTTGACTATGCCATGGAGATTGGGCCCATCGCCGGGACCCGTCTGGAAGACGGTTCAATAGACTTCCGCGAGCGCAGAATAATGGTCGGTATCAAAGAGGGCGAGGTAATCGCCACTAAAGTACCTGCCGTTCCGGGAACACCGGGGATGAACGTGCTGGGTGAGCGCATTGAACCAAAGACGGGTAAGGATATCAGGATAAAAACCCTTGGAGATGCCCACTATTCCGAGGACAGTCTCACCGTCACGGCCACCAGAGACGGAGTGCTCTCGATCGTCAAAGACACCGTTATCAAGGTCTCCTCAAAGCAGAAGATCGAGGGTGACATTGACTTCAACACCGGCAACATTGACTCTGAAGGCTGTCTCACCGTTCAAGGGTCAGTGCAGCCTGGCTTTAAGATAAAGACCGGCGGAGATCTCAACATCAACGGCAGCATCATGTCCGCCCATGTCGAATGCGACGCCAACTGTGTAATCAAAGGCGGGATTACCGGTAAAAGTTCCGAGGTTATCGTCCGGGGTGATGCCGATATCAAGTTTATCGAGCAGTCCACTCTTACTGCTGACGGAATTGTGGTGATCAGATCTCAGTCCTATTTCAGTCAGGTAAGCTCCAAAAGAGACATCCGCTGCAATCAATCAAGTATCACCATGGGTGGTTCGTTGATTGCTGCCGGCCACCTTACTGTCGGCACGGTTGGTTCTGAAAACAGCGATCCTGCCACCCTCGGGGCAGGTATTGACCCTGAACGACTCAGTCAATACCAGCAATTGCAGCAATCATTGAGTGACCAGCAGGACCAGCTTATTCAATGGATACAGATGCACGGTAACGCGCAGTCAAGAAAAGTGAGAAAGATGGAACGTGAGATTGAGGAAACCAGGGCACAGCTCATTCGATTTAACCTGATACCGGGGACCGAGCTCTTATCCCGTATCGGATCAGGATCATCAAGGGACGAGGTTGATGAACAGAACCCACTCTACCATAGCGGGCTGGACGTTGACACGATCAGGATAGAACTTGCCGGCACAGCCTACGCCGGGACCAGAATAATGTTGGGAAACCGATCCCTGATACTGGAGAAAGAAGTATCAAAACGGCAGTTTAAACTTTCACGAGATATGAAACGGATCATTGCCCTGCCGCTGAGAGTTGCGTAGTTTCCCCGTAACTTCGACATCGCCAATAATCAGCAGTTCAGCAAAAAAAAACGCTCTGCTTCATCTTTAATTGCCTGGTCAGGTTGGTTAGGGTAGAACATAATTCAATGGTACCCCCACTAACAATCTGTGGTCACAATTATTCTGCGATATCGCTATGGCTGAAAAACAGTTGATGAGTAGAGAGGAAAAAAGCTGGATTCTCTATGATGTCGCAAATTCAGCTTTTGTCCTGATCATGGTGACGGCGATCATGCCCATCTATTTCAAGGATGTTGCCGCTCAGGGCTTGCCCAATGCTGTCTCAACTGCCCACTGGGGATTTGCCAATTCTGCAGCTGCACTGGTTCTGGCCCTGATCGCGCCCATGCTGGGGACCCTGGCCGATTATCGGGACAGGAAAAAACGCTTTTTCCTCCTTTTTCTCTCTGTCGGTATCATCTTCACACTGGCCTTGTCCTTTATCACTGCCGGTCAATGGCTCCTTTGTCTTATTCTGTTTGTCTGTGCACGCATTGGCTGGGCGGGAGCCAACATATTTTACGATGCCTTCCTGGTTGATATCACCACCCGAAGAAGGATGGATATGATTTCTGCTCAAGGCTATGCGCTCGGCTACATCGGCAGTGTTATACCGTTTATCATAGTCATCGCTCTTATCCTTTCAGCGGGTATGGACGACGGCCTCCCGATAAAAGAGGTACAGCTCGGGTTTGTTATCGTCGCACTCTGGTGGATGTTATTGTCGATACCGGCGATTAAAAATGTCAAGCAGGTTCATTTTCTGCCGGTACCGAAATCGCCAATAATCAGCAGCTTCCAGAGACTCGCCGACACCTTCAGAAATATCAGGCAGCATAGACAACCGTTTCTGTTTCTTATTGCCTATTTTTTTTACATTGATGGCGTCGGAACCATCATCAGCATGTCAACAGCCTACGGCAGAGATCTGGGTTTTAGCATTACGCTTCTGATCGTCGTTCTTCTCTTTATCCAGATCGTCGCCTTCCCCTGCACCCTGCTCTATGGCAAGCTTTCAGAAAAATTTACAACAAAGTCACTGCTGATGACAGGGATAATGATATACTGCCTGGTAACACTGATCGCTTTTACCCTGCCATGGATAAACGATATCCGGGTAAAAACCGCTCTTTTCTGGTTCATCGCATTTCTGGTTGCCTCTTCCATGGGAGGGCTGCAGGGCTTGAGCAGAAGCTGTTTTGGTAAATTGATTCCTGTGGAAAAAAGTGCTGAATTCTTTGGGTTCTATAATGTTTTTGGAAAATTTGCGGCAATCACCGGCCCTTTTCTGATGGGAATGATCACCAGGTTCACCGGAGATTCTCGATGGGGAATTCTCTCAATTCTTGTTCTCTTCCTGGCTGGAGCCTACGTTCTGAACAAAGTTAAGCTGGAGGAATGATGGCTACCGCCTGCCGGCTTTCAGCCAGTGCGCGATAAAAGCTTTAAAAGGCATGGGCTGATGCCCGTTCCGGGCATTGCAGGAGGCGATCTGAAAGGCAATATTCCATTGCTGCATGAGTGTTTTCCAACCATAGAGTAAGGAATTGCCGGGGTCGTAGATATGCGTGGCCTCCGAGGTCACCCCATTAATTTCAATAACTTTCAGGTTGGTTCCCTTCCGGAGAGCCTCTTCATCTGCAGCCTTTATATCAAATCGGCCAAAATAGAACCCCTTATATGGTCTGGCTATTTTCTCAATGGCAGTGAGAAGCTCCTCTGTCGCCAGATGGCCGCCGTCTAAAAACAAGGTTCCAAGGGAGTGAGCACCGACACGGCCCAATTGTATTGATTCACCATCGGCAACAATGGACAGGAGTTCTGGGCGTAAGCGCTCAAAAAAGGTTGGAGCCATGCACAGTGCCCTGGCATCCCGCAAGATCAGTTCTTCGAGCGTATGGTGACCGTCGCCGATGACAAATAGATGCTTTTTCCTGGTAATACTGAAAATCGTCCCCGTTTGTTTGCCTGGAAAACGATAGTAAAACACGCCAAATTCTTCACCGGGATGGAACTCCATTATTATAAAGTCATCTTCACTCTCTTTAAGCCACCCAAGTGCGTCCTGTTCGTTGAGACAAATGCAGACGCCAAGACCACGCTGACCTCGATCCGGCTTGAGCACAATCGGGTAATCAAGTGAGTTTGTATCCATAAAATCTCTAAATAGTGAATACTTGTCAGCAACCGGGGTTTCCCCCTCAACCAGCCGCCACTTACCCAGGTATTCCTGGGGTAAATCTCTAAAAATAGATGATTTTCGCTCTCCAATAAAGCCGCTGTCCGGTTTTATTGATGGATTCACGACGGTAAACAGCGTCGGTTGGCGATATCGAAAACAGCCGAGATAGAGAACATAGAGAAAGGTGACACTGTTCGTCACATAGTACGGCCAGAATTCCCAGCGCGAGATCCTTTGCCACTTACTTACCAGCAATCGCCGGCCGCGCCAGGAAAAGAGCGGTACAATGAGGCGGGTTAACGCATAGAGCGTGATCAGCAGCCCCAGGAAGAGCCACAGGGCATGATCGGAATATGCTTCAACATAGTGGACAACTTCCCTGCCAATGATCATTGCACTGAGAACCAGTATGGGGGTCCACAGCACCACTGCAACCGCAAAAATAATCATCAGTTTTGTCAGTCCCGCCTTTACCAGGCCGGCGGCAAAAAAAGTGGCAGTCCTTGTTCCCGGCAGAAACCGGCTGGTGATAATCAATGCGGCGCCGCGACGCTCAAAGAGCATTTTGCTCTGCTCGACGGTTTTGGGTTTGATAATCCATTTTAAAGGCGGGTGATCCAGTGCCGCCACCCCGACCAGGTACCCCGTCAGATAGAGCAGGATATCCCCGAGGTAAATGCCGAGGGCACTTGCGGCAACGGCAGCGGGGATCGAGATCACACCCTTTGCTGCAAGCAGTCCTGCGGCAATGCAGGCAAGATCTTCACTGATCAGCGTTGCCAGTGCTATGACAATGAGAATAGTCAGCTGATTACCTGACTCAAGCGCAAAGTGATCCAACTGAGACAGGAAGCTGTTCACAATAACACCATCACCGCTCCATGCGTATGCTGGTGCGCCGGCGATGAGGATCAAAGCAAGGGGTATGTGGCGTTGATTATTTAACACGGTTCAATGTCCTGGTCGTCATCCCATTCAGGCGGCACTGTTCAGAAACCGTTTCATATGAAAATCTTATTGTTTCGGGCTCAACGAAAATACGGCTTACACTCACCGTTCTGGCATCGGGGCGGCACATCAACACTGAATGAGCCGGCAAGGCAGGGTCGTGCAGGGTATGATAGCAGAACAGTTCGTCAGAGGTCGGGAGCGCAACAGTATCAAATCTGCTCCGGTACAAACTCCTGCGATGAGCAACAATTTCTTCCGGGAGGTATCCTGAGGAGGTTATCGGGCGGTTAATCTCGCTCTTTTCCGGGATTTGCAGAGTATCACAATCCCAGGTAACCAGGCGGTGTCCCTGCCGGTCCATAACAAAAATCAGAAATCCCTTAAACGTTTTAAGATCAGCCGCTGAAACTGCATGAACCAGTGATTCCGTATCTTTATGGCCGGCCAGTGATTTCAGCAGGAGTCCCCTGCTTACCGGATCGACCGGTCCCGCTTTTTTAACTGCATAGTTATTGAGCAGACAGCCGATAACCCCTGCTGTATTGATCCAGATCCAGGTACCGCCGCCATCGCAATCAACGGGGCTCAGATAACTGAGGCCAGACACTTCAAAACGGACAGGGACCATCGCTTCAAGGCGCATCCGAGACTCATCGCGATTAAAAAGAACACCATAAGAAGTGTTGTCTCGCCACCACGTCAGCGTGCACACAAGCGCCCCCTTTGTTCTTTGCTATTCATGCCAGGATCCATCCTGTTTTTTACTGCTGGCCGTTCCTGCAGTCACCGCAGATCTTGATAAGAAAAAGAGCGAGCGGTATATAGGCAGCCAGCGCCAGCGCAGCAATTTTGGGGAAGACAACATGGGTCTCCGGAGAATAAATCAGTAAGTAGGCAACCAGGGCCGGCATCTTGTCCAGATGGCAGACAGAAAACAGGGCAGGAACGAATCGTCTCATCAGGTCTGGATGGTTCGCCGCCGTGCCGCGAGATGCCCGATAGAGAAGAAAGAGGGCAAGACAGCTCCCGGCCAGATAGAGACATACCCCGATGAGCACCTCCATGCCAAGTGTTGAGATCTCTGAGGCTACCCGCCGTTCTTCTGAAGGAAACCACAAGAAGGCAGGCAGAAACAGGGCACAAAGATAGGTAAACAGTCCAGCACCAAGATATTTAAAATGGGAACCGGTCACCGGCTGCTCCGCTGCCGGCTGAGATTTGCGCAGGAAAAGCCAGCCAATAAGCCCTGCCAGAACCAGGGCAAGAAGAAAAAACGGCCATGACGCGCCCCCGCCATAAATCGGGAACCACAAACGATCATCATTGGCGGGCAGCAGAAAAATGATACCGAAAAACAGGGCTGCCAGGACACCGAACCCAAGGAGGAGACCGCTCATAACTCTCATCAGCCCGGAGAGATAGCAAACTCCCGAGACAACCGAACTAAAACCAGCAAGAACTATCCTGATAATCATCTATTCGATCCGCTCCTCTTATTACTCCCGAACCAGCCGTAACAGTGACATCTCCGGCTGATCGTTGTGAAAATGCTCTTATCGTTCACATATTTTCAAGCAAGGCTTTAATGCCCGCCGCCTGCGCCACAGTCATCATGGCATCTCGTTGCCTGAAACCTGCAAAAAGAGCAGCTACCTGAGACCCGAGAAAACGATCATCACTGTCCTCCTCCTGGTCCAGTATTGACAACAGCATATCCGTATCACCGCTATCAACAGCCGTCACCATGTCATTAAGCCACTCTGCTTTGCTGCCGTCAAAATGAATATCACTCAGTGCCTCAAGATAAACTGACATGATATCAGATGATAGTTCAAAAATCGCATCCTCATCATCATCCCGACTCGCGCTGAACACTGATTCTATCAGTTTATTTAGTTCCTCAACCTGCATACCAATCTCCCGATATTACTCACTGAAAACGAGGTCTGCGATTTCAGCATATTGACTCTGCCAGCCTTACACTTTAGCTACCTTTGCCTTATTATCAACAATAAAGCATGACGGCCCGGTAAAAACCTGGACCTGGAAACTCGTGAATTTTCTGAGCCGTCAGGTGTTGTGCGTCCGGCTCACGAAACGAGAATTCATAATGTCTTCAAGACCAAGGGCTGGAAGATAGCAGACTGCAAGCAAGCTTTACTGTGAAAACAGAACCATTGCAGGTACCGGACAGTTATAAAAATAAATCAGACCCGACAAGCCTGGCCGCCAGCAGGAGATAGATGAAAATTTACTTACATATCGGGCATTTTTCTGCCATTAATGGCAACGTTTACCTCCATCTTTATTAACTGGTCAGGTAATCAGGAGCAAAATTTGTGCAGTTTTATTCCGGACACCCGGTGAAAAGATTGCTATTTCTCCTCATTTTGGGGTAATTGTTCAGTGCTTTTAAGAATAGACCATCACTCACGTGGAGAATATTTATGATAACAGTAATCGCTTCAATCAAAGTTGTCCCCGACAAGGTTGTTGAATTTGTGAAGATTTTTAATGAAAATGTACCCAATGTTCTGGAAGAGGACGGTTGCATCGAATATTACCCTACCGTCGACATTGAAACAGGGCTGGAGGTCCAGCAGGCAGACCCCTCCGTTGTGACCATTGTCGAATGCTGGGAGAGTGTTGACGCGCTCAAGATCCACCTTACGGCACCCCATATGGAGCGCTACAGAAGCCAGACAAAGGATCTCGTTGAGGGCGTATCCATTAAAGTCCTGCAACCGGTATAAGCAGGCTGGTATCGAACCATGAGCCTGTCGTCTCCACGCACCGAAACCAGCTGTTATATCAGTAAGCCTGACCCTCAAGGCTTGACAATAGTGATTAAAAAAATAATATATCCTCGAAAACCAAACTAACCCTATTTTTACTGATTAAATCATGTTGCTGAGCCACATCCTATCACTGGTCGGCTGCGCTTTGACCGGTCTGCAAACATTTCTTATTCTCTACAAGGGAGACGGATTCTGTCTCAACGAAGGGTGCGAGATTGTTGATTCACTGACCCTCCTTCCCCCGCTCTATTTCAATATCGCCGGCTTTTTCTTTTTTCTCTTTATCAGTTTCGGTATAAGCCAGGTTAGAAAAGGCTCCGAGCTCTGGCAGAAATTCACCAGCCTCCTCCTTCTTGCTGCCTTGGCGGCAGAGGCGGTGCTTATCTGTTTCCAGTATTTTATTACCGATGTCTTCTGCTCATATTGCTTGATTATCTTTTCGCTGGTTGTCCTGATTAACCTTTTTATGGGACTCAGGCAGATATTCAGGGGTCTGGTTATTTTTTCAGCTGTTTGCATGGCCTTTGCCAGTCTTGACTTCAACGTTGACAGCCAGTCAGCCTTCTCTCTTGAAGACGGCACCCTCGCCACCTTCAAGCCGGACTCAGCTGATCGTCAGCTCTACCTTTTCTTCTCATCAACATGTACCCATTGCGAGCAGGTGATAGAGACCATGAAGGAAACCATAACCTGCGATATTAATTTTAACCCCGTCGACAGAGTCGCCTCTTTTACGTTCCCTAATATCGATGTATCTGCCTCATTTGAGCCGCGGGTGAACGTGAGCTACCTGAAACATCTTGGAATCAGTGAAGTGCCGGCGATGTCCATTATTCACCGGCAGACCACAACGATATTAAAGGGGCAAAAGGCACTCGTAGAGTATCTGCAGCAAAACTGCCTGCCGGACGGGATCGACAAATCTTCCCTTCCTCAACCAGAGACGTCAGGCAGCTATTCCATCCCTATACCCGAATCAGACAGCTGCAAAGTCGCTGAGGAATGTGAAACGTCAACAGGTTTCTCTTCGCTCCCGCAGGCTCCTGCGCCTCAGTCTACCCCGGAAGGCTGATGAGTCTGATTCGATGTGGTTGGTGCACCAGCGATCCTGCATACATTGAGTATCACGATCTGGAATGGGGCGTGCCGCTGCACGATGATCGTGCACTGTTTGAGTTCCTGGTTTTAGAGGGGGCTCAGGCAGGCCTGAGCTGGCTCACCATCCTCAAGAAACGGCAAAACTATCGATCAGCATTTGACAATTTTGAGGTTCAAAAAATTGTTCGATATGGCGCCAGAGACAGAGAGCGATTGATGGCAGACAGAGGTATCGTTCGAAACCGTTTGAAAATTGAAGCAACAATCAAAAACGCTCGAGGCGTTATAGATATAGTTGAGGAATTTACCAGCCTCGACAGCTATCTGTGGCGTTTCGTCGACAACGCTACCCGCCACAATCACTGGCAGACAATTCAAGATATCCCGACAAAATCGAGCCAATCTGAGTTGATGAGTAAGGATCTGAAAAGAAGAGGATTTAACTTTGTCGGTCCGACAATCTGTTATGCATTCATGCAGGCCACAGGTATGGTAAACGATCACACCATCGACTGTTTTCGCCACGGGCAGCTCATTTAAACAGCAACACTGGCGGTCCGGAACCATTGAACCGGCTCCAGACCGGATTCTTCACAGGGTGATCTTGCGGGAATTACTCCCAGGTAATACAGTCAGCAGGGCAGGAGGCTATTGCCTCATCTACGCAGTCACTACCCTCTTCTTTACCCTCTATGACAAAGGCTTTTGTCTCATCCTCATCAAAGCCAAAGACATCCGGGCAGACTTCCACACACGCCTCGCAGCCCAGACATTCATCCTGATCAATCTCTACTTTTTTAGCCATGACTCATCCTCCAAGTCTATTTTTTAAATTATGTATTCATGCTTATACCGATTATCAGCGAAGATACATCAAATTGGCGGCGCAATGGTCACCAGAATCCTCATGTTGGTTTCAGCACGAACACCGTGAGGCTCCCTGATCTGGGAAACAAGAATATCACCTTCTGCTGCTTCGATCTCCACATCATTATCACCAAGAAATCTTCCTCTGCCCTCGAGCACCTGGATAGAAAGATCACCATCAAGATCATGAGAGTGAACCGGAAAGGTAACACCGGCCTCAAGGTTGAAGTTGATTATCTTGAAATAGGGGGAATCCTGAACCAGAAAAAATCGTTTCATTGCTCCAGGAGTAAATTCATTGGTCTCAGCCAATTTTAGTATTTTCATAACAATCCTCCCTCCGGCAAATAGTCCGCTGACCGTTTCCCAGGCGATATTTTAGGTTTTGTCCTCTTGATGCATTGTTAACTGCATTGTAACAGACAAAAGAGTTGCCAGCATTGACCTGGGTCAAGGCTGAGCCCCCTGCTGAACTTTTTATCATTCACCGTGGTTTTACCATGAATCAGTATAACCGCCGGCTATACCGGCGGATCACACGATTCATTGAAACTGGCCACCTGCTTCTCACTTTTACTCAGGCGCCATCAAATAGTGATAATCAGACCACTGAGGAGAGGAAACGACCGATCACTTGCTGCTGCAGAAAACGTTACAAAAAAACTTCAGCGGCGATCAGCGAACCACCAGGCCTGCTGTTCCGGAAACCTCGAGAACAGTGCCGACTATTTCAGCAGACGGGGTTCCCGCTTCTTTCAGCAGTCCAATGAGTTCCGGGGCCTGATTGGCAGGCAGTGATGCCAGCAAACCGCCGCTTGTCTGAGGATCATAGAGAATTTCTTTATGAATGGCAGGCAGTCTGCTTTCATCACGCAGAGCCTCTTTGACCAGTTCTTCGTTGAGGCGGTTTACTCCTGTGCTCATACCTTTCCGATACATGGCAAGTGCCTCGTCCATTACGGGCAGGGATTCGATATCTATCTGCAGGACGGCACCTGATGCCTTTGCCATTTCAAGGCAGTGGCCTGCCAGGCCAAACCCGGTGATATCTGTAACACCATGGATATCAAAACCCTTCATTATATGGGCCGCATCCTTATTCAGGTGAACGAGAATGTCCACACACGCCTGCATTGCCGATTCCGACACCCATTTTTTAAGATTAGCGTTGAAGAGAACTCCGCTTCCCAAAGGCTTTGTCAATACGAGGACATCCCCTTCCTGGGCACCGCCATTGGTCCAATAATGATCGGGGTGTACCGTTCCGATAACTGAAAGACCGAACTTCGGTTCACTGTCTTCAACAGAATGCCCCCCTGCCAGTACTGCACCGGATTCAGTGATTTTACTTAACGCACCAGCAACAATCTGGTGAAGATCCTCCGGCGCAAGTTTATGTGAAGGAAAGCAGACCAGGTTCAGACACATTTTGGGCTCACCGCCCATGGCATACACATCGCTGATCGCATTAGCCGCGGCAATCTGCCCATAGAGGTAGGGATCGTTTACCGGCGGCGTTATAAAGTCAGCGGTTGCGACAATTGCCAACTCATCGGTGAGACGGTAGATCCCGGCATCATCGCTTGTTTTGTAGCCGACAAGCAGATTCGGATCTTCAGTCTGAGGCAGTCCCGCAAGCAGTGCACCGAGCCCGACCGGGTCGATTTTTGCTGCTCAGCCGCAGGTTTTTGAAAGATTCTGCAGGGTCGGCTTTTGGAAATATCTTAACAGTGACATATCTTATCGTTGATGATGATTTATCTGATTATCCGGCAGCGGCAAAGTCAAAGAGAATATTATACATTAGTGATGACTGAACAAGATTTGTTTTTTGATAGGTGGGCGGGAAAAGATAGGAATTTCCGATCAAATAGATTTATGGCGAAATCGACCAGCAGCTGGTTTCATCTTGAGGCATAAAAAGCTGGTGAGAATCGCGCTCCCACGTTCAGGGAGGAGAGAATTCAGCAGGGCGAATTCCGGCTTACTTTATTTATTCCGATTTTCTACTATGCTCTTCTCCTCTTTTCCTCGTTCTTTCTTTGATACGGACCGCTCCCTGCTTTTCCGGGTACCTGCCCGTCTTATCCTGATAATATTCTTTTATGATTTCAAAGTCCTGAACGATATCTCCCGTTGGCTCAACAATCTTCTCAAGACCAATGGTTTTCCTCAAGTAATCAATATAACCAAGCCCTATCGGGACACCTGATCGATGGGCAATTGTATAAAAACCTGTTTTCCAGTACCTGGTTTTTGACCGTGTTCCCTCAGGTGCTATTGCCAGGACTAATTTCTCCTGTGAACCATAGAACTCTATAATCCTTTTTAAAAAAGACGTCCCCTGGCTCCGGTCCACCGCTATCCCGCCGATCGATCTCAGCAGGATTCCCAATGGCCAGAAGAAGAGAGTATGTTTCGCCACCCAGTTGAATTTAACCCCCATACTGGAAAGCCCCAGCAGGGTGAGGGGAAAATCCCAGTTGCTTGTATGAGGTGCACCAATTAACACGCATTTACCCGGGAGTGTCACGGTCTGTGAGGTTTTCCAGCCAATGCTGGTTAAAATGAGGCGGGACAGCGATTTGATCATAGGGATCCTGGGTAAACGACCACGCCAAAAGGCGTGGCCAGTTTCAACGAGCAGTGTGATCCGTCGGCATAGCCGGCGGTTTTACTGATTCATGGTAAAACCACGGTGAATAATAGATTCCATGCTCATTACTACACTACTATCAATGGATGAAATTCTCAATTGAATCGGTCACGGCCTGTTTGCACTGATTCTCAGGACATGCAAGAGCGAGCGGAACACCCCTGCTCTCGGGGAAACATGACTGTCTCTGTTGAGCATCCAGAGATTACCCAAGAGGATAAGTCCAACACCGACTGCAGAAGAAACAGTCCACAGATACCCTTCCCAGACAGTAGAAATCAGCAGGGCGACGATCGGAAAAAGAAGTGTCGCATAGGCAGCCCGGTCTGCACCGATATTGCCAACCAGCGTCAGGTAACAGCCAAACGCAATCACCGAGCCAAACAATGCCAGGTAGAGCAGTGAGCCGACATAGACAGCTGAAGAATCAAAGGAAATTGGTTTACCAGCTAAAAGTATTACCAGATACATCGCCAGGGCACCATATCCCATGCCAAAGGCATTGCTCTGAACAATCGGCAGCCCGCACCTCTGATTGCGGGCGGAGGTGATATTTCCAAGCGAAGCGAGCAAGGTTGCCAAGAGACAGTAAAGCACCCCCATAACACCATCGTTCTCAAGTGAATAGGCGGTTATCTCGGGTCGAAATACCAGGACAATTCCACTCAGGCCGAGAATCCCTCCGATAATGACTCTGCCATCGATGGGTGTTTTCAGGAAAATTGCCCCATTTACCATGTTCATAAGCAGGATCGTTGAAAAAATCACCGCGGCCAGCCCACTGGTTACATAAAGCTCTGCAATATAAAACAATAGATAATTAAAACCGAAAAGCAGCAGTCCCTGGAGTACCATAAAACCATGCTCGTTTAAGCTGAATCGCATCGGCAGCTTGCGGAAATGACACCAGCACAAGAGGATGAGCGCCGCAAGGCTGAACCGGTAAGCCACTGATACCATCGGGTCGATGATCCCAAGCTGCATTTTGATGCCAATCCAGGTAGAGCCCCAGATCAGCACCGTTACCATGTAGAACAGTACATTTTTCATAAGTATCGCTTTGACTTATTTTCTCTTCCAGCCTTCAAGCACTCCTTCTTCTGCCGACGGCGAAAATGCCGGGTGCCAAGACCTCAACTATAATAATACCGTAAATGTTCAAAGAAACCCTGTACTTATTAATCAGAACAGTACAGGTGTCTGTTTTTTTATCCTCTATAATAGAAAATGAATTGCGGCTGCTCTATGAAGAGTGAATCAGGAATCCCTATTTTTTTTGCGGGAACATCAGCTTGAGTCCGAGAAGTGAAAACGGCAAGGAGTGCATCAGCAGATCGAAGATATCCACAGGTTTCACCAGCCCTCCTGCCCCGAGCATCTTCAGTTTCTCCCAGATGTGCGGCTCTGGTGAAAACGGTGCAAGGCCGAGCGTCAGGCAGAGCACCACAACGACAGAAAGCGGCAGAGAGTTAAGGACTTTCATAGCGCGGTTAGACGGAGGCACACATGCCGTCGCCTGCTTCCTCCATCTCCGTCAGTCGATCAAAATGGTTCTGCTCCTCGGCAATAATGAGATCAATCTGCCTGCGGGCATCGTCATCGTCAAGCACGCCTTTTATAAACTGGTAAAAGAGGATCGTATCCTTTTCAAAAGATTTCGACTGAACCACCGTCTCCAGGAAGCTTTTAGCCTGCAGCAGTTCCTTGTGCTCCATGGAAAATGTCTGATCGGCGATCATTTCTTTGAGCAATCCCCGTCCCATCTCTTCGAGGGCCTGCTGCTCCTCGGTGAGCTCCTTATCCGAGTCAATTGAAGCAAACCACTGAGCGTGGCGCTTCTCTTCCTCAGCCATCCAGCTAAAGATCTGTGCAATCTCAGGGTCAGTCACCTGCTGACTTGCCTGCCGATAGGCCTTTTCCCCGTTTTGTTCTATCTGGATCGCTATATCTCTAATATCTGCAATGGTAAACATTAGTCGTCCTCACCAGAAGCCATGACTGCCATGGCACGATCTGTTTTTTCAAAATTGAAGTACACTGTCAACCGACCGCCTCAGAAACAGGGATTATTTTTCTAATCGGCTGCGAATCCACAGTGATATATCCTTGAGCTGTTCAGGGCAGACACCATGTTCCATTGGATAGGTTCTATACCGGGGCTTATAACCGAGCTCCTCCAGTCTTTTCACCGCCTGACGACCAAGCTGCTCCGGAACAACAGGGTCATAGAGGCCATGATGGACCTCGATGGACAGATGATCGTTGGCACTGTCCGGCACGATACTATCACCAGTTGCAAAATAAGTAGACATGGTCAGCAGGCCGCCGAGCGGTTTTGGGTAACTGAGCGCGACCTGATAGGCAACGGCTCCTCCCTGGGAGAAACCGGCCAGAAGGATACGCCGGCTTGAAATCCCCCGTGCCAGCTCACGCTCGATGAGTGCCGAAATTTCACCTGCTGACACCAGCAGCCGCTCAACGTCGACCCGCCGGTCTATCTGCATCTCGAGAATATCATACCATGCCGGCATGACATAGCCGCCGTTGACGGTAACCGGTATCTGCGGGGCATGCGGGAAGACGAATCGAATGCCAAAGTCTTCCGACAATGCCAGCTGCGGCACAATCGGAGCAAAATCATTGCCATCCGCCCCAAGACCATGCAGCCAGATAACTGCCGCATCGGGTTGAGACTGGGTTTCCATTTCGATGGCCGGTAGCAGTGCCATACTCACCTCGGGTAGTATCAGGGTTAAAGACATGAGGAGTTTGATTATTAACAGTCGCCTGGACAAAAAACAAGTGAAGGAAACTGCACCTTTCATCAGCGCTCTCCTGAGGAGATCTCATATCCTTTTTCAATTAGGCCCTCTTTCAACAGAGCCATAGCCTGCAGGGTCAGCGCTTTGCCACCCCGCACACCGAGTTCTGTCTGCCACGTCCCCTCGGCGGGAAAACGGGGCAGGCTTGATATCTTAACATCCGGAAACTGTTTCTGCACTGTTTCAAGAAGGGTGATCAGCTCGCTCTCGCGCACATTATGGACGATCAGGGAGCAGAAACAGAGATCACGCTCAACAGGCAGCTGATAGAGTGTTCGAACCACCCAGTCCATCATTGGCCAGGCCATCTCCGGAAAACCTGGCAGACAATAAATTTCCCCCATTGAGAAGCCAGGGATTTGATTAAATCCATTGGGAATGAGCTGCGAACCGTCAGGGAGTTCAGCCATCAGGATACGGTTTGGATAGGCACTCTCCCCGAAACGGCCTTCTATAAGCTTTACCGCCTCTGGATGACGAATCATTTCCACATCGTGGGCTGCAGCCATGGACTGCCTGGTCTGATCATCGGGCGTCGCCCCAATTCCCCCAAAAGAGAAGGTGACATCACCGATTCGTTCTCACGTTCCGAAAATGATCGACGAGGACCTGGCTGTCATCTCCGAGATAGGCGGCCCAACTGATCTCAATACCCAGCTCCTGAAAATAGCTGATTGAATGCGCGAAATGTTTATCAATTCTCCTGCCTGATAAAATCTCGTCCCCAATGATCGTCAGCCCTACACTCAGTAACTCTTTTTCCATCCCCGTATCCCTTAACGCTCAGTATCCCATGCCTTTGTCTAGTGTATGACAATTACCACATTTTTATCACAAATTTGTAAAAAATCGGACAGTTACAGCAGCAACCAACAATATACAATCAACCCTAATAAAATCAATATCTTGTAAACAAACAATCTATTTTTTTTATATTTCCTTTCATTTATGGTCTATTTTTCGTTGTCATCCCTGCTCACCTGTGTTACCGATTCCATCATCATTTAAAGCTCTTTTGACCTGGGAGTTTTTCATTTTTTTGTTTTTCAATGGACACTGTGTCCATTTCCCCTTTCAGTATTCATTGCTACTGAATAATTTCTAAACGGGATTATTGCTTCCAGGGCCATTGGAGATGTACTACCTGGCTAAGAGCTGAACAATTCATCTGAAAGGAGGCCTCAACATGAGAAAGGTAATTTATCTTCTGATGGTGTCCTGTGTTATCGCGCTTTGTTTCTCAGCAACTGCGTGGAGCCTGGGCAGAAAAACCACCATTAAGGTAGGTATCAACGCACCGATGACCGGTGATATTCCAAAAGTCGGTGAGGGGAACAAGTACGCCGCCGAGATGTGGCTCGAAGATGTTGAGAAGGCAGGTGGTATTGAAGTAGGTGGAGAAAAATATCCCGTGGAGATTATTGTCGAAGACAATGAATCCAAAGCTGAATCTGCTGTAAAAGCAAACACCAAGATGATCACCCAGGACGATGTTATGATTATCATCGGCCCCCAGGCTTCAAGCCAGGCGGTTCCGGCCGGTGACGTGGCCAACAACTACGAAACTCCAATGATCAGTCCCTGGTCAACGAACCCGGCAACAACAACTGATCGCCCCTACGTTTTCCGCGGCTGCTTTCTTGATCCATTCCAGGGCCCGGTGGTTGCAAACTTCATAACTGAAGAATTCGGTTTTACAAAGGCCGCCGTACTCTATGACGTTGCCAGTGACTACCCGAAAGGACTCGCGGAGGTGTTCAAGGCCGCCTGGGAGAAGACAAATGGAGCAGGCTCCGTAGTAGCCTATGAGAGTTTTACGACCAAAGATACGGATTTCAGCTCACAGCTGACCAAAATCATCCGCTCCGGCGCCGAAGTACTCTTCACTCCTCAATACTACAATGAAGTCCCCCTGATTGTTCAGCAGGCCAAAGATCTTGGCTGGAAAGGACCGATCGTGGGCAGTGACAGCTGGGGTTCCACGGAGACCGTTAAACTCTGCGGCGAAGCCTGCTACGGCCTGTACTTCAGCAGTCATTACGCTGCTGCCAATGCAACAGGAGCGACAAAAGAGTTTATTGATCGCTACAATGCCAAATACGGCTATGTACCTGATGATGTTGCAGCACTCACCTGGGATGCCCTTCGTCTGGCACAGACCGCAATCGAAGGAACCGGCAAGCTCACAGGAGACATCAAAAAAGACCGTCAGGCTGTCCGGAATGCACTTGCACAAGTTAAAGACTTCGCAGGAATTACCGGAAATATGACCTTCACTGAAGAAGGAGACCCCATTAAATGTGCGGTGATCGTTAAAATCAGTGATACAGGCGAATATGGATTCTATAAATCCATCTGTCCGTAATCTGATAATTATTTTTCTTCTAATCAAGTAATGTTCCTCTGAACCTGGTGTGCAGCGAGCGGTTGCACACCAGGTTTATTATTGGCATTAGTGTGACTGTCCACAGTCGTGTCGGGTAAGGAGTTTGTCCGCCTGTGATCAGCTGTCAACTAGCATTTGGCCGCTCGTGGAAAACTGGTAGCTCATTTACATTTTTATACTTTGATAAAACAGGAGCTGTGTGATGGAATATTTTCTTCAGAACCTGATTAACGCACTTCAGTGGGGAAGTTTCTACGCCGTTATCTCCATAGGTTACTCGATGGTCTATGGTGTCCTCATGCTGTTCAATTTTGCCCACGGGGACATCTTCATGGTCGGGACCTATATCGGCCTTGGAATCGCCACCCTGTTCCTGGCTCTCTTTTCAGCGTTCCTGCCAGGCTGGATGATCTTTGTTCTGGTCGTAATTGTTACCATGTTTCTTGCTTCGTTTATCGGGGTATTTGTCGAGGTCGTCGGATACCGACCTCTGCGGGGAGCACCCCGCGCCTCAGCCGCCATTACCGGCCTTATGATCGGGATTATTTTTGAAACCGGAACCCTGATCATTCTCGGTGCCCAGCGCTTCAGTTTTCCCCCGCTTATCAAATCAATTTCATACAATGTCGGCGGCGTTTATTTCACCAACGTCAAGGTGATGATCATCGCCATTTCACTCATCCTGATGCTCGCTCTTCACCTGTTTATCCAGAAGACCAAATGGGGCATGGCAATGCGTGCCATGTCCTATGATTTCCTTGCTGTTCCGCTGATGGGCGTCTCAATAAATATCATTGCCCCGCTCACCTTTGCAATAGGCGCCGGTCTGGCCTCTGTTGCAGGTATCTTGTATGGCCAGGCCTACCCGATACTCGATCCCTACATGGGAATTCTGCTTGGCTGGAAAGCATTCGTTGCTGCCATTCTTGGTGGACGCGGATCGATCATGGGAGCAGCAATGGCCGGTTACCTGCTTGGTTTCATAGAGATTTTTGTAGCAATGGTGTTTCCGTCAACCTTCCGTGACCTTATTGCTTACTCGATTATACTGATCATCCTCACCTTCAGGCCGCGCGGATTCTTTGGGATGACCCACAGTACCCAGTTACGACTTTAATTCAGGAGCAGACCTCCGTTCCTTAAAACATGCATTGGAAATTTGTATGAAATTACTAAAAAAATTCATTTCTATTTTCTCTGTTGTTCCGATGGCTGGCTGGCTGTTAGGCGTGTTTGCGGCAGTTCTCGTTGAATATTACCTCGGAGACCTGATTTCATATTATCTCTACCTGCCGAAAATACCGGTTCTTTTCGGAACCTTAATCATGCTGAAAGAACCGACCCTGATTCCCAGTGCCATCGGCTATGACATCCTCGTCTATCTGATTCCCGTCAGCCTGGTGGCGCGGTTTTCAGCACCGTCAATGAACAGGGTTGCCGCGCTCCTTGAGAAGACCCCGATCTGGCTGGCAACCCTTATCCATATTATTGCCTTTTACGGCATCCTGCACATGTGGGCAGGCATCAATGACTATCGTGTCATCGTCATTAAATTTACCCTGATATCCATTATCCTCACCATCAGCCTCAATATTATCAACGGTTACCAGGGAGAGTTTTCCTG
The DNA here is from genome assembly GCA_963710015.1 of uncultured delta proteobacterium. GTDB lineage: Bacteria > Desulfobacterota > Desulfobulbia > Desulfobulbales > Desulfocapsaceae > MADRE3. The sequence continues at coordinate 36,631 of CAVPYP010000010.1, forward strand.
TTCCCATCCCGGTTTCATGGCACTTGGGGCGTATGCCTCCTCGACCCTCACGCTCCTGCTTTTCACCAACGACAAGATGTTCGGGGAAGCGCTCCTGCCACCAGCCCTCGGCCCATGGTGTTTTCCGCTGGTCCTCATTGCCGGGGGCTTTGTGGCCGCGCTCGGCTCACTGGTTGTGGCCATCCCGTCCTTTCGAACACGGGGGGACTACCTGGCAATTATATCTCTGGCTTTTCTCTTTATCGTAAAGAGTGCCGTGGAAAATCTGGAATTTCTCGGCGGACCAAGAGGAATGAGCAGTCAGCCCAGTTATGCAACCCTGCCGGTGGTATTCCTATGGACGGCACTCTGTATCTGGATCATACATAATTTCACCACTTCCATCATGGGTAAAGCGCTCAATACCGTGCGTGATAATGAGCAGGCAGCCAATTCGATGACGATCAATACCAGGAAGACAAAAATCGTAGCGTTCATGTTCGGCGCCTTCTGGGCTGGAGTTGCAGGCGGGCTGTTTGCCCATGTTCTGCGCTATGTCAATCCAAGCTCATTTGGCCTCCAGAAACTGGCTGAGATTCTAGCCATGGTATACTTCGGTGGACTCAACTCCATTTACGGCTCGATTGTCGGGGCGGTCAGCATCAGTGTTCTCGGCGAAGCCCTGAGACCACTGGAACTGTTCAAATGGATCATTATCCCGCTCATCCTGATACTGGTCATGATTTTCAGACCGCACGGGCTCATCTCTTTTACCGAGATCAATGTCAAGAAGATCATGCGCCCTAAAAACAAAAATCGTGCTGAAGGAGTTGAATAATGACATCGCTGCTCAAAGTTAAGGAAATGACCCATTATTTTGGCGGTCTGCGTGCGGTCAATAATTTCAACTTGAATATCGAACAAGGTCAGATCTGCGGTCTGATAGGTCCCAACGGTGCGGGGAAAACGACAGTATTCAACCTCATAACCGGGGTATACACCCCGACAGAGGGTATCATCGAGCTTGAAGGCAAGAACATTAAGGGGGTTGAAACCCACCGTATTGCTGCGATGGGGCTGGGCAGAACCTTTCAGAATCTGGCTTTGTGGCGGCATATGACGGTGCTTGATCATATTCGCATGGCCCATTACTCGCAGCTCAGCTATGGTCTGTTCGATGCATTTTTCGGCACACCTACTGCCCGCAGGCAGGAAGATGAAATCATAGAAAATTCTCTCAAGCTTCTTGATATTTTCGACGTCAAAGCCTTCGCAGAACATATTATCGGTAATCTGCCGTATGGAGCACAGCGGCGTGTGGAGATGGCGCGCGCCATGGCAACAAATCCCAAGATACTCTTTCTCGACGAACCCACCGCAGGAATGACGCCGGATGAACTGGGCCGGATGATTGAAATCATCCGCCAGGTACACCGTGATTTTGGTGTGGCGATATTCATGATTGAGCATCGAATGAAGTTTGTCATGGATTTATGCGAATCCATACAGACCCTGGTATTTGGTGAGGTTATTGCGGAAGGGCCTCCGAAAGAAATCCAGAATAATCCTCAAGTAATTGAAGCATACCTGGGCAAGGAGGACCTTCACTGATGCAGCTTACAGTTGAAAATTTAGCCGTTTCTTACGGCAAGATAAAGGCCTTGCATGGAATCAGCTTTTCGGTTGAACAAGGTGAAATTGTCACCATTATCGGAGCAAACGGTGCCGGGAAAAGCACGACCCTGCGGGCAATTTCCCGGATGATTCCATCGGACCCCGGTTCTAAAATCGAGTTCATGGGCGAAGATATATTACGCTATAATACCGACAAGGTCGTATCAAAACTTGGCATATCCCATGTACCTGAAGGGAGGATGATTTTTGGCAATCTCACGGTGACGGAAAACCTGAAACTTGCGACCTTTGCCCGTAAAGACTCAGATGAAATTGCCAAGGACAAGCAATGGGTTTTTGACCTGTTTCCCCGGCTGGAAGAACGCAAAGACCAGTTGGCCGGAACCCTGAGCGGCGGAGAGCAGCAGATGCTTGCTGTCGGGCGGGCTTATATGAGCGGCAGGAAGATCATGATCCTTGATGAACCATCAATGGGACTTGCCCCGCTGCTGATGCTGGATATGTTTGATGCACTCAGAGAGATTAATCGCCAGGGAACCACTATTCTGCTGGTGGAACAAAATGCACGGCTGGCTCTTAAATTTGCCCAGCGGGGCTATGTACTTGAACATGGACACCTGATCCTCCAGGGAGAGGCCTCAAAACTTCTCGATGATCCTGAAGTTAAAAAGGCTTACCTTGGCGCCTGAGTCCGCTAATTCCCCGAGCATGTTTTTTAGAACTGATCCGTGTGAACCAGTTCAGCTCGATACCTGCTCACTTCTTTAAAGCCGTTTTTTTCTTTGGGCCACCCCATTGGGATGATGGCAAATGGAATTATGTGGTCAGGAACCGAAAAAATTTTACGACATCCTTCAATCCGCTCCTCCAGGGGATAAATCCCGGCCCAGACAGAGCCTACTCCTTCTGCGCGGGCTGCCAGGAGCAGGGTTTGAACCGCCGCGCTGCAGTCCTGTACCCAGTATTGAGGCCATTTTCTTCCGACAGGATCACCGCAGACCAGCACCGCCAATGGAGCCTTTGTTATCATCCTGCAATGGGGGTGGATCTGCGGGACGGCCTCCATCTTTGCCCGATCCCGGACAATGACAAAATGCCACGGCTGCTGATTCCCAGCCGACGGTGCGGTCATGGCGGCGTCAATGATTCTGTGCAGTGTGTCATCTGGAATATCCCTTTCCTGATAGCTCCTGATGCTTCGACGACTCTTAATCAATTCAAGCATATCCATATTTTACTCCTGTACTGTTTCTTCTATCTAGGTATAATATATCTAGTCGTCTCTAACATATAAACCCTCTTTACAGATTAAATATGCCCAGGCAAGTAATAAAAAAAAACGAACTGGTCATCCTGCTGGTATCCCTGCTGGTATTTGCCATACTGCTCGCTCTTACCACATTATATTACCGGAGTAACAAAAGCATAGAAAAGAGTGAAAAAAAAGAGCCGGTCATCGTCGAAGGGGCAATAGCCCCGAGGCAGCAGGGCGAAAATAAAGAGCCTGAGGAATCATCCCAGACCATCGGTTCCGGAGTGTTTTTCCTCACACCGACTGCAGCGGAGGTACTGACCGCAATTCGCGAGGCTGATCCATATGCTGAGCAGCCAGATCCTGGAGACACCCCCCCAATGAAGGTAATCTGGCCAGGGTACTATTTTCCTGACCAGGAAATTGTTGAAAATAATGGCGAAGTAATCATTCAGCTGGACGTTGATGAGAGCGGTTTTGGGGTTATTCTGGTGTGCACCGTCAAACGTGCAGACTACCCTGAAGTTAAAGAGCTTGAGCCGGGACAGCAGATATGGGTTGCCGGTGAAGTCACTGAAATTGACATGGAAGGCACCGGAACAGTCTATATCAGCGTAGAATATATTCGTTTTGATGAAGGACCGGCGATTTCCAATAAGCCTGTACAATAGGTAGCCAATTTCCTGACCCCGGATAGCGGCGCATCGCTTAAGCTCCCTGGTGACCAGCCTGGGGGGCCGCCAGAGCAATCTGCACCCTGCTCTCGTGGAACATGGCTCCGCCTCCAACATCTGAACACTGCTGAGAGACCAGATCGTTGATACCTCCTCCTTCTGTTGATACAGGCCAGTAAATTCCCTCGGCAACCAGCAGCCCTTTTCGGGTATCTTCGGTCACTTGCGCGACCCTGACCGTACTGCCCCTGAAGTTGCGCAGAATGATCTCTTCTCCGTCTCTGATACCGGCTGTTTCGGCATCGTCCGGATTGATGAGCACCCGTCCTTTGTGGTGCTCATAACGTTCCCCAAAGGTCGAATTTAGCAGCTTGTCATCCGGTGGAGTGATGAGC
>CAVPYP010000011.1:0-109431 GCA_963710015.1 uncultured delta proteobacterium
GCTGATAGGCGATATCAGAGAGGCTCTTGGCAAAAAAGGTGCAGATCATCAGACTGTCAATTCAATTCTTGCAATAACAGACCTCGGCCAGAGCTTTCGCAACGAACTCAGCGCCTGCGCTCTTTATAAAAATATCCTCAAAACAATACCCGGGCCTTGCCCAATAGAATGCAATCAGAACCAGACGGGAGGAATGGTCTGGAAACTTGTTGCTCCACTGCTGCAGCAACATCCTAGCTATAAGCAGGTATCACTATCTTTTTTTAATGATGGTGAAATGAGCAAATATACCGGATTATCTGCGTGAAGAAGTACAGAGTCGAGGAGTTCTTATCTTTCGCGAAACAGATGACCTGACGTTCTCGCAGATCAGAAAAAGTTTTCTCTATTCCGGTGAAATACACGCCGGAATCTGTTTTTCCATATCTTCTGCTTCCGGCTTAGCCGGTATAGTCACCATTCTCAGTGATGACCCTGAATCATTTTCTGACCAGGAAATGGCCGCGCTGAGTACCTTGCTTCGATTTTTCGAGTCTATCGATTCGCATGATGCTCGAGTAAACAGCGGCAAAATTGCCCTGGGACTAGAGGAACTGCGCATGACGAGTCTCTCCCTGTTGAATGATCTTCCACTGCATCGAGAATGTCATGATATCATGAATCATGCCAACGGCATCATCAACTACGCCCAAATTTTACGAGATCAGGAGATTAACCTCGATCTACAGGAAAGCGAAAATCATAAGGTTATAATAGATCTTTGGGAAAGTGGGCAAAAGATTGCATCAACGGTTAACCGCCTGAGGTCCCTGCAGCAATTGTACTCCAAGCCTGCTGCTACTGTCGAAGAGACGATCATTCTCCTGATTTCCTGGCTTGAAATGCAGTTTCCAGAAATCTCACAAATCCTGGAGAAAAAAACTATCCCTCAGCTTCCTCCCGTTACTATTCCAGGAAGAGATCTTTTTCTCGCCATGGCCCTCCAGGCAGAACAAGTCATTCCCCAGCCTGGTCGTGATTTTGGATCCTGCATATTCAGCAGACTGCACATTGAAGCAAACAGAGAATCAGAAGCAGAAGTAATCATAAAGATGATCTTATGGCCAAAACCAGAGAAATTCTCTGGTTTCGAACGTGATGAATCAACACATATGCGCGAACGTATCTGTAAAGAGTTATTATGCTGCTACAACAGCGATTTTGAAGTCTCAAGGGCAGAAGATCAAAAACTCACCTATCGGTTCGCACTCAGAAAAGCTGATATATAGCATTCTCAGGTTACCACAGATGAGAATGCTGCCGTGCCGGTGATTTTTTTTTAAGAAAGCTCTTCAAGGACGGTGGTCCAGCCCGTACATACTTTTTCTCAATACCTATCCACAACAATATACAACAGTAGTGTATAAGTGTTGCATAGCATTCACACCTTTGTGCAACACTTATGATCGCGTCCCCCCTTTTTTCTCTTCTCATATACAGCCCAAAAAACAAATTAATATAATATTATCAGTTCATTAGGCGGTAAAGTTTTTTCTGGCACATGGACTGCAAATAACAATACAAAGAAGGATCAACTGATCACACCAATCAACCCACAGACCAGGAGGACATTATGAAATCCAAAATTGCCATAAACAGGAACACCACTGTAGACGTAACTGAAGAAATAATGGGTTTTAGCCTTAAGGTCGGCACTGTGCTGATTGCACTCGTTGGAATCTGGGGATTTACCTGCTTACTTGCCGGACTGATAAGTTCTGGACCTCTCGAAATGTTAAAAGGATATTTTACTGCAGTCACCGGTTTCTGATATAGACACTATTCACTGCATGTCTGAGTTCGACATCTAACGGTTCAAAACGGCACGATGGGTAACTTTAACATCTCAAATATGGCATCAAAGGAGAACAAAATGACTGGAAAAAGAAGTAAGATGGTTGGAATAATAATAGCTGGAACAGGAATCACTTTTGGTGTATGGGCCGTCGCCGCTTTGATAGGTGGACTCAACCAGGTTAATTGGCAGGTCACTGAACTGGCAAGGCAATATATGGTTGCTACTGGCATGATCAGTCCAATACACACCCTTGTTGATTTTTATACCCAGATCAAGGGGGTTGAATACATTATATGCGTCGCCTTTTTCGTAGCGTTTCCACTTTTTTACCGTTATGTAAACAAAGAAAGAAAAGCGGTCAAAGTGAGCGGCAGGCTTACAAATAATAACTTTTTAGAAAAAAATAGCAGCGTGGCTTCTATCGACGCTAAACAAAACGTAAATTCCGTGATCCTGGGCAGAGGAGAGGGGCTTCCCGTTGATCTGAAGCTCATAACTGTTGGCGGCAACGGTGCATCGTCCATTGATCAAGGCAGTAAACCAAGCGTTGACGATAGTGCGTACGAATATTCAACATGAATGAAGTGATATGAAGAAAGTACTCAACCTTATGTGCGGGTTTCGATAAAATGGGCCGCGGCCAGAGCCGCCGTATGGCCGTGTGCTGCAGCAAGAACTATCTGGTTAGCGTATGTTTGTCGTAAATCACCTATCACGAAAATACCTGGTATCGTTGTTTCGCATTTTTCATCTGTGATGACATAAGCCGTTTTATTCATTTTAACTCCCGCCGGAACCAGCCGATTGTTAAGAGAAAACCGACAAAAATAAAAACATCTTCGGTATCAAGATCAAAACAATCATCTGTTTGTTTGTCCTTGCGAGAACTCTCCTGAACACCACTGTGATCAGAATTATTAGTTGTGACCACCTTATTGAACATAATCTCACTGTTCGGCTCGGCGAACACTCGCTGCTGTAAAATACAGTTCCCCGAAACTCATCGCGGCGGCGGATGATCCTGGCGAGATACAGCGCATCCTCCAGGGCGGCGTTCACGCCACCGATGACGGCAACAGTTTTGCCCCTGAAAAAGAAGCCGTCGCATACCGCCCAATAAGACACACATCTGCCGAAATTTTCGTCCTCGCCGGGAACCTGAAGTTTTCGTGCGGTGCCTCCTGCAGCAAGTGAGCTGAGATCAGGATAACAATGTGTTTATTCTATGAGCAGCAGGGCTTGATGATGAGGCGTTGAAGCCCTCTCTAGATGGCCATACCCATAACGTACTGTTCTAAAATACATGTTTCAGCAAAGCGATTTTGGCCTCAGCAGGAGGATACTCAGGCTGAATCAGGCAGGTACGGGGTCAGATCCTTAACATATCGGGTCAACACCTTGAATTTATTTTTGTTAAGGGCGACGACAGCTTTGGGACCGTCCGCTCCGTCCAGCCTGAGTACCAGTTGGTGTATTCCTGGATGTTTGCGAACCGGCCAGGCAAAAAGACTCTGGATGTTAATGTTATGATCCTTTAGAACGGCAGTAACCTCTGCCAGTTTGCCGATACGATCATCCACCAGCACACTGATTCTCACCGAATCGTCGGACATGCCGATAGCCTCAAGGAGGACGCCCATGACATCCGTACTGGTAATGATGCCGACTAGCTCGCCCTGTTCCATGACCGGCAGTGAACTGATATTGTTGGTCTGCATGATATACGCTGCCCGCTCTATCGTCGTGTCCGGTGTTACGGTAACGACGGTTTTAACCATGATCATTTTCACCAGGATCTTCTCTAGCAGATAGCCGAGCTCATTTTTGCTCAGTGATGTTGCGGGAGATGCCCAGTATTGTTTGAGGTCGCGGTCTGACAGGATCCCGACAAGTTTTCCCCGGTCATTTACCACAAGAAGGTGATCTATATTTTTTCTTTCAATAAGGTCTTTTGCCTCAACCAGAGTGGCATCAGGAGTGGTGGTGACCAGATTGGTGTGCATAATTCTGCCGATATACATAACGTTTCTCCTCTAATGTGAACGTATGAACATGAACCACTAATGTATCGCGCTTATAACTATACGGCAAGTGATCGTTGATTGAAACTCAATTGTCAGGTAACACGGTACAATTAATGGAAAATGGTTCAGGATGCTGATTTTATGAAGCAATATATCGAACGGGTGATGTCAGGAGTTGATCGGCTGAAAAAATGCTTGCTTGAGGAGCTGATTTAGGAGTAATGTCATCTGTTATCTTAAAGCGGCCGCAGCACGGCTAAATTATTGCAACCCGCGGTTTCTCCGCGCAAAGAAATGACAGCAGGGAATATGACAGCTAAATTAAATGAGAATACCTTGTGGATGTCCGGCAATGAAGCGATTGCCCTGGGCGCCTATGAAGCCGGAGTATCTGTTGCTTCAGGATACCCGGGCACGCCTTCCACAGAGATAATGGAGAACCTGTCTTCTTATGACGGGGTTTATACCGAATGGGCGCCCAACGAAAAAGTGGGGCTCGAAGTTGCTATCGGGGCATCTTTTGCCGGTGCACGAGCGCTGGCGACGATGAAGCATGTTGGACTCAATGTTGCTGCAGATCCTCTCTTTACCGCTTCCTATACCGGAGGCCGGGGAGGCCTTGTCATCCTGACGGCAGACGATCCCGATATGCATTCCTCTCAGAATGAACAGGACAACAGGAACTATGCGCTGGCCGCCAAGATCCCAATGCTGGAACCGTCTGACCCTGCAGAGGCCAAGGAGTTCTTGAAAACAGCCTTCGAACTCAGCGAGGAACTCGATACACCGGTACTGATGAGAATTACCACCAGAATCGCCCATGTAAAAGGTGTGGTGCAGCGAGGTGAGCGTGTCAAGGCCGCCGAGTCACTTGAGATTGAGAAACATCCTGAGAAATTTGTGATGCTTCCGGCAATGGCTCGCAGGCGGAGAGTTTTCGTTGAGGAGCGGATGGCACGCTGCGCTGATCTGGCCGAAACCAGTGATCTGAACGTGATTGAGAATGGCGACAAAGAGCGCGGTTTCATTACCTCTGGTGTCTCCTATCTCTATGTGAAAGAGGCCTTCCCCGAGGCTGCCGTGTTGAAACTTGGTATGTGCTGGCCGCTCCCTGAAAAGAAGATCAGAACGTTTGCCGAATCTGTCGATGTGCTGTATGTGGTGGAGGAGCTTGATCCCTTCCTGGAAACCCAGTTAAAAGCCTGGGGCATTGCCTGCCATGGTAAGGATTATATTCCAGCCATCGGTGAACTCAACACCGCAATTGTCCGTAACAGTATTGATCCGGCCCGAGCGAAAAAGGACCTGTTTGAACCGGTTGAACTGCCGATGAGGCCGCCGAATATGTGTGCCGGCTGTCCCCATCGCGGCATCTTTTTTAACCTTTCCAGGATGAAGCTTTTTGTCTCTGGAGACATCGGCTGCTATACGCTTGGCTTCCTGCCGCCGCTTAACGCGATGGATTCAACGGTATGTATGGGTGCATCGATTCCCATGGCCCATGGCATGGTCAAGGCGCTCGGAGAAGGGGCTCATGACAAGATCGTTTCAGTAATTGGTGATTCGACCTTTGTCCATTCAGGTATAACCGGCCTTATTAACTCAGTTTATAACAAATCTGCGGCAACCCTGATAATTCTTGATAATCGTATAACCGCAATGACCGGTCAGCAGCCAAACCCGGCTTCAGGCAACACTATCAGCGGGGAAGCCGCCCAGTCTCTGGATCTGGAAGCATTATGCCGGGCTGTTGGTGTTAAACATGTCAGGGTTGTTAATCCGCATGAGGTCCCGGAGTGCCGAAAGGTGATCAAGGAGGAGGTGGCCCGGGACGAGATGTCGGTCATTATTTCTGTTGCTCCCTGCGTGCTGCTGCCTGAGATGAAACTGAGAAAGCCGGTTTCCTATTTTACTAATATCGACAATTGTGTCGGCTGCACATCCTGCATCAGACTTGGATGCCCGGCGATCAGCTGGACGCCCTTTGCAGAGGGTGAAGCCGAAGCAAAAGGGTACAAAAAGAGCCAGAAAGGATATTCCAGAATAGATGAGGTGCTGTGTAATGACTGCGGCCAGTGTGCCTCTCTGTGTAAATTTAATGCTATTACCAGGGGGGAAGGGAAATAATGAGTGATTTAAAGAATATCCTTTTTTCAGGGGTGGGCGGACAGGGTATCCTGCTGGCCAGCGAGCTGACTGCTGCCAGCCTGCTTTCGGCCGGATATGATGTGAAAAAGAGTGAAGTTCACGGGATGGCCCAGCGGGGAGGTTCTGTTACAGCCCAGCTTCGTTACGGGACAAAAGTCTATTCACCACTGATCGAGCCCGGCTGTGCTGATATCCAGATGGCCTTTGAGGAGATGGAGGCAGTCAGGTATCTGCCCTACCTGCATCAGGGCAGTATCGTTATTGTCAACACCCAGCATATCCTGCCCCCATCGGTGGCCACCGGCCAGGCAACCTATCCGGAAAATGTGCTCGATGAGCTGGTGCAGAGAAATATCCAGGTTATCGCCGTTGATGCCTTTTCCATCGCCAAGCAGGCCGGTGAGGTTCGAACGGCAAACGTTGCCCTGGTGGGTGCGCTGTCAGTGCACCTGCCGGTTGATCAAGCTGTTTTCGAAAAAATAATTGAAGCACGGGTTCCTGAACGTTTCCGGGCAGAGAATATGAAAGCTTTTGCTGCCGGAAGAGAGGCTGGCAATAAATAGAGTTACCCTGGGAGAAGAGAGGATGAGTACGATCTATTGGGAAGAAGAAATAGAAACGATGCCACGAGTCGGCCTGGAGTCTGTTCAGCTGATACGACTGCAGAAACTGATTTCGCGAGTCTATAAAACAGTCGAACCGTACCGGCGAAAGATGGAGGCTGCAGGAGTCAGGCCAGAGGACATTAAACGTTTGACCGATCTGCAGAAACTGCCCTTTACCATAAAAGATGATCTCCGGGATAATTATCCGTTTGGCATGTTTACCGTTCCGCTTGATGATGTGGTACGGGTACATGCCTCATCAGGGACAACCGGGAAATCGACCGTTGTGGGTTATACCAAGAAAGATATTGACACCTGGGCAGGGTTGATGGCCAGGGCACTGTCGTGCGGCGGCGCCACCCGCGGGGACATGGTGCACAATGCCTATGGGTACGGCCTTTTCACCGGAGGGCTGGGAGCCCATTATGGTGCAGAAAAGCTTGGAGCCACCGTCATTCCTGTCTCGGGCGGGAATACCAAACGCCAGATTACCATTATGCAGGATTTTGGTTCGACTGTTCTGCTCTCAACCCCATCCTATGCCTTAAACCTGGCAGAGACTATGGAGAGTCTGGGAGTTGCCCCGGAGAGCCTGTCGCTGCGTGTGGGAATTTTCGGTGCCGAACCCTGGAGTGAAAATATGCGGGAAGAGGTTGAGCGCAAGCTGAACCTGAAGGCTATTGATATCTATGGTCTTTCCGAGGTGATTGGGCCCGGCGTTGCCATGGAGTGTTTAAAGAGTTCCGGTGGAATGCATATCTTCGAGGACCATTTCCTTCCGGAGATTATTGACCCTGACAGCGGTGAAGCGCTGCCGCCGGGAGAGAGAGGCGAGCTGGTCTTTACCACGCTGACAAAAGAGGCCTTTCCTGTAATCCGTTACCGTACCAAGGATATATCCAGCCTCCATTATGAAAAATGTGCGTGCGGCAGGACACTTGTCCGAATGGGAAAAGTGACCGGCCGCACAGACGATATGCTGATCATCAGGGGTGTGAATGTGTTCCCGTCACAGATCGAGCATGTGTTAATGGGGGTTGAAGGTGTCGAGCCTCATTACCAGATCATTGTGGAGCGTGAGGGATCGTTGGATGTTATGTCCGTTGAAGTAGAGGTGAGTGATTCAATTTTCTCTGACCAGATCAGGAGGCTCGAGCAGTTAACCAAACGACTCACCAGAGATATAAAGGATATTCTCGGTGTTACCTGCAACGTTAAGCTGGTCAATCCCCGCTCCATTCAGAGAAGTGAAGGAAAGGCTCAGCGGGTTATTGATAAACGTAAAATTTAAGTTCGGGAGGAGCTCATGCGCGTAGAACAAATCGCAGTATTTCTGGAGAATAAGTCCGGACGGTTGGCCGAAATAACCGCAATTCTTGCCGATAACAACATCAATATCCGGGCCCTTTCAGTTGCCGATACGGCTGATTTCGGTATCCTTCGACTGATCGTAGACCAGGTTGCCGAAGCTGAGAAAGCACTGAGAGCTAATGGATTTACCGTTGGCAAGACAACGGTAATTGCCGTTGAAGTCCCGGACAAAACAGGCGGGCTGGCGACGGTTCTCAAATGTATCGAAAAGCAGGAGCTCAACGTTGAATACATGTATGCCTTTGTCAACAAGACAGGTGAGAATGCGGTCCTGATCTTTCGATTTGATGAGATGGATCGAGCCATAAAGGCGCTTCAGGAAGATGGTTTTACCATACTGAAGAGCAAGCAGATCTACAGTCTGTAATTTCAGAGGTTGGATGCTTGGCAGTATTGAGCTTGTCACAGGGAGACGTGGAAAAGAATGGTCTGGGATAAAAACGAGAATATCACCAGGGCGGACCTGGAACAACTGCAGATGCAACGGCTCCAGTCGACCCTCTATCGGGTCATGACTCATGTACCGTTTTACCGGAACAAGTTTTCAGAATTGAAAATTGCTGCCGGCTCTGTCAATTCGCTTGAGGATCTCCGCAAACTGCCGTTTACCACCAAGCAGGATCTCCGCAATAATTATCCCTATGGCATGTTTGCCGTGCCATTGAGAGACGTTGTCAGAATCCATTCATCATCCGGAACTACCGGCATGGCCACGGTTGTCGGCTATACCAGAAACGACATAGACACCTGGTCAAACCTGGTGGCCCGCGTTCTGACTGCTGCTGGTGTCGGCAAGGAGGACGTTATCCAGATTGCCTTTGGCTACGGTCTTTTTACCGGTGGTTTCGGATTGCACTACGGTGCTGAGAAACTGGGAGCCTCTGTCATCCCGATTTCGTCCGGAAATACCAGGCGGCAGATCCAGATAATGCAGGACTTCAAAACCTCGGCGCTTGTCTGTACTCCTTCCTACGCCCTGAAAATGGCCGATGTAATGATGGACCTGGGGATAAACCCAAATGGACTTTCTCTGAAGTATGGTCTCTTCGGTGCCGAGCCCTGGTCAGAAAAAATGAGAGAGGAAATAAGTGAGCGTCTCGGTATAGTCGCCACTGATAATTACGGACTGTCAGAAGTGATGGGTCCTGGTGTTGCCGGAGAGTGCCAGGAGTGTAATGGCCTTCATGTCAATGAAGATCATTTCCTGGCGGAAATAATTGACCCTGAGACGCTGGAGCCGGTATTGCCTGGTGAAGTCGGCGAGCTGGTGATCACCACTCTGACTAAAGAAGCCTTCCCGGTGATACGCTACAGAACCCGGGACCTGACCCGGATGATCCATGAACCGTGTCCATGCGGCAGGACGCTTCACCGCATCCAGCGCATTATGGGCCGAACCGACGATATGCTGATCATCAAGGGCGTCAATGTCTTTCCTACCCAGATTGAGGCAGTTCTCTTTGCTATTGAAGGGACACAGCCCCACTATAATCTGGTCGTGGAGCGAGAACACAACGAGGACAAGGTTACCGTCCTGGTGGAAGTGGTCGAGTCGATATTTTTTGATCAGATGAAAAAACAGCGAACCATGGTGGACAGTATCAAGAAGCGACTGGCGACGGAACTCGGTGTCGGTGTCAATGTCAAGCTGGTGGAAGAGAGAAGTCTTGAACGCTACAACGGCAAGAGCAGCCGGGTCATCGATAAACGGGAATTGTAATTTATGCGCAGTCATAACAGATCGTCGGATGGCTTGAGGCCATTTTCTATTGAGCGGAATATCCAGCCTCAGGCCGGGGCTTCACTTCTGATAAAGACCGGAAATACCCAGGTAATCTGCGGGGTGAGCATCGAAGAGGGAGTGCCTCCTTTTCTGGAAGGAAAAGGTCAGGGCTGGATAACCGCCGAGTATGGCATGCTCCCCTGTGCGACATCCTCTCGGTATCGTCGGGAAACGGGGGGGAGAGCTGCAAGAAGCCAGGAAATTCAGAGGCTGATTGGGCGCAGCCTGAGGATGATGGTAGATTTGAAAGGGTTGGGACCATATACCCTGCGGATTGATTGTGATGTCCTGAATGCGGACGGCGGGACCAGGACAGCAGCCATAACAGGTGCTGCCCTTGCGTTAAGAGATGCTGTCCACAGGATGAGGAAGGAAGGGAAACTTACCGTGCTGCCGGAGATTTTGCCGCTTGCGGCTGTGTCTGTTGGTATTATTGACGGGCAGGTTCTACTCGATCTGGATTACTCAGAAGACTCACGGGCAGATGCGGACAGTAATTTTGTTATGGATAGTCAGGAACGGTGGATAGAGATTCAGGCAACTGCAGAGGGTGCCCCCATAGACGATCAACAACTCGATGAGATGAAAGCCTTTGCCCGAAAAGGTATCAGCGAATTGCTGGGCATCTGGTAGTGCTGAGCGCAGCACCATGAGTCCTGAAAAGTGAGTGTGATCAGTGGTACAAAAGAATGGGCGGTTGCGGAGATTAACTGCGCTATTGGCTGTCCTTACGAATGTCGGTACTGTTATGCCCGAACAAAAGCCCTTAAAGAGAACCGTATCGCCTCTGCTGCCGACTGGGCAAGCGTCCGGGTTGTAGAAAGCGAACTCACCAGGGAATATCCTCGTTTTTCTGGACAGGTAATGTTTCCGGCGTCTCATGACATTGTGCCTGAAAATCTGGATGGTTGTCTTGCTGTTATCTGCCGCCTACTGGACAAAAGGAAATCAGCTGCTGATTGTATCGAAGCCTGTCCCGGAGATCATTGCCCGCATTTGTGATGAATGTATTGAGTGGAAAGAGCAGATACTTTTCCGTTTTACAATAACTGCCCGTGACCGGGCGATTCTTGCGTTCTGGGAGCCGGGGGCGCCTGGTTATGATCAGCGCAGAAAAGCGCTTGAGCTTGCGGCAGCGCGCGGTTTTGAAACATCTGTCAGTATAGAGCCGATGCTCGATGCTGATGATATATTTGGGCTTATAGACGATCTGTCGCCATTGGTCAGCCATTCAATATGGGTTGGCTTGATGAATAAAATAGCAGAACGAGTGACGGTGGATTCTGCAGCAGCCAGGCAGGAAGTGGAACGAATTGAGAACGGCCAGACCCCTGCGAGCATAAATCACATCTATGGGCAGCTGAAAAATAATCCATTGCTTCGCTGGAAAGAATCAATTAAGAAAATTGTTGGTTTACCGGAAGCATCGTCTCCTGGACTGGATATCTAGTGATTCGGGCGATGTGTTAATCAGAGTGTCTTACGGGTAATAACTTAACAGAGGTTGAGGAAGATAGATGGAAGATGTAAAGCGGGTTGACAGAGAAATATATGACTTGATCAAACAGGAAGAACAGCGTCAGTCAGACAAAATCCGTCTGATCGCCTCGGAGAACTATGTTTCGGAAGCGGTACTGCAGGCCACCGGTTCGATCCTGACCAATAAATATTCGGAAGGGTATGTCGGCAAACGCTATTATGAGGGCCAGCAGGTTATCGATCAGATTGAAAGTTTAGCGATCCAGCGTGCGAAAGATCTTTTTGGAGCAGAGCATGTGAATGTGCAGCCGTACTCCGGTTCTCCTGCCAACCTGGCGGTCTATCTTGCCTTTCTTTCACCGGGCGATACCATCCTCGGCATGGCACTGCCGCATGGCGGTCATTTGACGCATGGTGCCCGTGTCAGTATATCCGGAAAATATTTTAAGGCAGAATCCTACGGTTTAAATCCCGAGACCGGTCTGCTTGATTACGACTCGGTCAGGAAGACGGCCCATGAGTGCACCCCTAAGATTATTATTGCCGGGCATTCTGCGTATCCCCGCTTCATTGATTTTGAAATCTTTCGCGATATTGCTGACGAAGTGGATGCCCTGCTGATGGTTGATATGGCCCATTTTGCCGGACTTGTTGCCGGCGGCGTTCATCCCTCGCCTGTTCCTCATGCCGATATTGTCACAACAACGACCCACAAATCTTTACGCGGTCCCCGCGGGGCAATGATCATGTGTCGTCAGCAGTATGGTGCAGCTATTGATAAGGCCGTCTTTCCGGGAATACAGGGAGGTCCTCACAACCATACGACCGCAGCGATGGCGGTTGCCTTTAAAGAGGCCCAGAGTGATGACTTCAAGGAGTATGCCGGCCAGATCGTAAAAAATGCCTCTGTCCTTGCTGATACTTTGCAGAAGTGGAATTTTAATCTTGTCACGGGCGGGACGGAAAACCACCTCTTACTCGTGGACCTGAACAATAAGGGGGTGACCGGCAAGACGGCAGCCAAAGCGCTTGACTCAGCAGGATTGGTGGTCAATTATAATTCTGTGCCGTTTGATACCCGCAAACCGTTCGATCCAAGCGGTATACGCATGGGTACCTCAGCAGTGACTTCACGAGGGTTCAAAGAGCGTGAGATGATTCAGGTGGGAGAATGGCTCAACGCAGTTGTCTCTGAGCCTGAAAACATACGGCTGATTGGGGAAATTGCCGGCGACGTCGCCTCTTTCTGTAAAGACTTTCCCGCCCCCGGAATTGGTTAGCGAGCGGGTACTGCCTGCTGCCGAGGATGGGGAAAGCGGTCTGGAAAAGGTCAGAACGATGACGAGTTTTTCAGATTCTGGATGAGCATGAAGGCCAGTGCAGCCCGTTCATTTCGGCTTAAATCTGACTCAATTTTCTTCAGGTGGGCTTTGATTACCGGTGCTGAGATGGGGTCATCTTCTGCGAGCCGGTTTGCCTCAGCCATCTGCTGCTCATTAATACAGTGAACCGATTTTCCGCCAAGCAGCGGTATTGTCTCAATTGCCACAGCCCAGTCCTCCGTTTGTCAGTTCCGGAAAGCCTGAAAGGGCGAAGCTGGCCCCGCACCCGCATGATGACTCGTTGACATCATTGTTAAAGCGAAAACCCGCTGAGATGAGATCGTCCGAATAATCGATTGTCAATCCGTAGAGATAGGGCTGACTCTCGTTATTCGTGACGACGGTAATATCATCAATCTTAAAGACTGCTTTTTCTCCAGTCTGCATCGTTGAACCAATTTCTGCATCATATGTCATGCCGGCACAGCCACCAGATTTGACAAGGACACGAACGAATTTGTCATCGCCTGCGCCATATTGCCTGAGTTTTTCCAGTGCCGTGGTCGTGAACGTGATCATCTATTACGTACTCCATGTTTTTTTGTTTCTATGTAGTTTTGTCCGCAATGGTATTGCATCGCCCCTATACAATAGGTTCGTTTCTAAAAAGAAAAAGGGTGAAAAATTTTTAAAGACCAGTCAACATGAGGCCTGCTGGCACGTGGGGAACAGGACGATGTCAATCAGGATATGGCCAGGTACCTGAATAAACAGTATTTTGTCTTTTTCTATAGTACCCTTCGCTCATCGCTTTGACTTTATTGTCACCTAAAAGTCGTTTTCAGGATTGATAAAAATAATGCAAAAAATAGTTAAAAACATTCTTACATCCCGTGTTTACGAGGTAGCTGTCGAAACTCCGCTCGAGGATGCGGTGACCTTGTCTGCTCAGTTGGCAAATCGGATACGTCTCAAACGTGAGGATAAACAGCCGGTATTTTCCTTCAAGATTCGTGGAGCCTATAACCGTATAGCCCACCTTACTGCTGAAGAGCGCCAGCGCGGCGTGATTGCAGCATCAGCCGGGAACCATGCCCAGGGTGTTGCCTTTGCGGGACAGAAATTATCAATACGAACACTCATTGTCATGCCGGTTACAACACCATCAATCAAGATTGATGCAGTAAAGGGGTTTGGCGGTGAAGTCGTCCTTCATGGCGACAATTATTCTGAAGCAGCAGAGTATGCCCTGCAGTTGGCATCATCAAACGGCATGGTCTTTATCCATCCGTTTGATGATGAGCTGGTAATTGCCGGGCAGGGAACGGTGGCAGACGAAATTCTGAGACAAAACCAGGGACGCCTTGATGCGGTCTTTATCCCGGTTGGCGGTGGAGGACTGATCGGCGGCATGGCTGCCTATATCAAGGCGCTTCGACCCGATATCAGGATCATTGGTGTTGAGCCCAGAGACAGTGACAGTATGGCCCGGTCGCTTGCAGCCGGGAGGCGGGTCACCCTGCCGCATGTTGGCGCATTTGCTGATGGAGTGGCGGTAAAAAGGGTTGGAAAGCTGACCTTCGACCTGTGCAGAAAATATGTGGACGAAATTATTATAGTCAATAACGATGAGCTTTGCGGCGGTATTAAGGCAGTTTACCAGTCGACCCGATCCATTGTTGAGCCGGCCGGCGGTCTGGCAATGGCCGGGCTGTTGAAGTACATTTACAGGAACAGCCCCAAGGGTGAAACGCTTATTGCGGTGAATTCCGGCGCCAACATGAACTTTGAGCGGCTCAGGTATGTAGCGGAACGAACCAGAATCGGCGAGAAGCAGGAGGCGTTGTTCGCGGTTACCATCCCGGAGCAGCCCGGCAGCCTGAAAACCTTCTGCCATGATTTTGTTGTTGATAGGAATATAACCGAGTTTAACTACCGGCTCGCCACCAGGGACCAGGCGCACATCTTTGTGGGGATTACCGTCAAGAACGAGGACGATCGCCGCCATTTTCATGATCGATTGTTGCAGGGAGGCTACCAGTCCATTGATTTAACCGATGATGAACTCGCTAAAACGCACATCCGCTATATGGTGGGCGGACGGTCGACCATTGTAAAACGTGAGCGGCTCTTTCGTTTCTGGTTTCCAGAACGGCCCGGGGCCCTGGTAGACTTCCTGGATGCCACACGGGGTAAGCGCAATATATCTCTCTTTCATTATCGTGCCCAGGGCGGGGACTACGGTCGGGTTCTTGTTGGCCTGGAAGTACCGGATGGCGATGAACGGGAATTGAACCGGAGATTGAAGGAGTTGGGGTATCGTTACATTGAAGAGACCATGAATCCCGCTTATAAATTGTTTCTCTGACATCATCCCGGCAGGTTATGGATATGCATTACGGGGGGGGTGCAGATGCCAGGACTGATGTTATCTTTTTTGTCGGCGTGCGTATTTAATCAGCCTGTGGTGACCTGTATTGACCTCCAGATGCTGAAAGAGATAAAAGATCTGCGGTGAAATTTCAGCCAAAAGCCTTACATTTGCCAAATTAATTGCCTATGTTGATTATTTATGTTAAGTGAAACCCAGTGTCTAGCTAATTTGCTTAGTCTAGCTTCCTGGTTTAGCTGAGATTCTGACCCATTCACCCGATGAATTTTGATGAGAGGAGATTTATTATGAAGAGGTTGCTTTTGTTGGCGCTGTTGATCACCGTATGTCTGCCAGGATTTACTTCCGCTGCAGAAAAGGAAGACCCGCTTGCTGCATGGAAGCCGAAATTTGACCCGAGCGGTGCTGAATTCACCTATATTCTTTCAAATATTTCCCATCCAGTGATCGAGGGGGTTGCTGCCGGCTACAGAATCCGCGATAAGGTCTGGGAAAAAAGCGGAGGCCGTATTTATGTCGACTATCGGCCGCTCGCCCAGCTTGGGGGAGAAAAAGATGTCATCAGTAAATTGAAACTGGGTGCCGTTCAGGGCATGCTGAGCTCCTCAGTTGCTGCGGCAAATGTTGCTGATCAGCTGGGTGTCGTAAACCTGCCGTATGTGGTCGATACCTTTGACAAGCTGGATACCTTCAGGAATGATCCCGAGCTCTGGGAACCGTTTGCAAATGCTGCACAGCAGAACGGTATCATTGTCGCAGATGTAACCGGATATGGCCCGTATGGATGGGCGACAACGACACCGGTAAAATCTATTGCCGATGCTAAAGGGGTAAATTTCCGAATTGCTGAAGCACCGGTTAATACTGATTCGTACAAGGCCTGGGGCTTGAAGTTTACGGTCATGCCCTGGCCGGATGTTCCGCAGGCGCTGCAGACAGGTGTTATTACCGGTCTTGATCACACTGCCATTGTTTGTAATATCACTAAAAAATTCACTATCGCCAAATCATTTACCCAGCTCAATTATGCCCAGGGACTGTTTGTACACCTGGTTAACAAGCGCTGGCTCGACACATTGCCTGAAGATCTGCAGAAAATATTCCTTGAGGTGGTCGCCGAGGAAAGTGCCTCAACACGAGAACTCACGAGAAAGCAGCATGACGTCCAGATTGCAGCCGCCAAGGAAGCAGGTGTAGAATTTATTGAACTGCCCGCTGCTGAAATAGAAGAATTGAAAAAACTGGCGGAGCCGGTGCTGGAAAAATGGGGTCAGAAAATTGGTCCTGATTACCTCGCCAAAGTAAGAGAAAAACTTGGTAATTAAATAGCAGATTAATAAAATATCCTGTAACATCTAAGGTCGGTGAGGATAACCCTCTCCGGCCTTTTTTTTTAATAACAGAGTGATGCTTCGGAAAACAATCAAATCCATCGATCGCAGTTTCAGGTTTGTTGAAGAGTGGTCATTATTCACTGCCGTCTGTGTCGCCCTTCTTACGGCTATGGCCAATGTCATCTTGAGAAAAACCACGGACAACTTCAGTCTTTACTGGTCCGATGAAGTCGTTCGCAAGGTGATCTATTTCTCAACCTATATCGGCTGTATTGCTGCCGTGCGCTCCAGATCCCTTATACGTATTGATGCCTTGCCGCAGATGCTGCCGGTCCTGAAAAAGCCGCTCACCATCATTTCTCACCTGGGGGTACTCGTTTTTGCCGGGATAATGGTGTATCTCGGACTTCAGATGACATTAATGATGTACCACGATGAATTTGCACGTACCGCGACACTTCGTCTGCCCGAGTGGTATTTTTATTCAATCCTGCCGGTCATGGGGATAATGATGTTTATCCGGACCCTGATTATCATCTGGGAAGACATTGCCGGGAAGCGCTTTGTTACAGGAGAAGAATAGACGATGGAAAACAGTTATCTCCTGATACTGGCAATCTTGCTCGGCTGTCTTGCCTCAACGATCCCCGTGTTCATGGCACTCTTTTTTACCGGTATGGTCGGGCTTGTCTATATGGTGGGAATCGACCCCCAGATCGTCATCGAAGTTCTTTACCGCAGTATGGATAAATTTGCCTTGATAGTGGTCATGTTTTTCGTCCTTTGCGGTAATATTATGACCACCGGCAGCATCGTCGAGAAACTAATAAAAACCGCCAATGTTCTTGTCGGTTTTCTCCCGGGCGGACTGGCCATGGCGGGTGTCCTGGCCTGCGGTTTTTTTGGTGCAATTTCAGGTTCGACTGTTGCAACAGTTGTTGCGATCGGTGGTTTTATGATCCCTGCCCTGATGGAGAATGATTATGATGAGCGTTTTTCCGTAGGGTTGATGACGACGGCTCCAATTCTCGGTGTTATCATTCCGCCATCCATCGCCATGATCCTCTATGCGATGGTGAGCAACGATCAGTTGGAAGCACTGTTCCTCACCGGTTTCATTCCGGGTATTCTGATCATGGTGGCGATGAGCATATACGCCTATTTTTTCTGCAAAAAAATGGGGATGACCAGACGCCCCCGCCCTTCGTTTTCAGAAGTGATTGCCGTACTCAAAGAGAGTGCCTGGGCGCTGTTTCTGCCGGTGCTTATCTTCGGCGGTATCTATTCTGGCCTTTTTACCGCTAACGAGGCGGCTGTTGTCGCCTGCTTTTATGCGTTTTTTGTAGAGATCTTTGTCCACAAGGATATGAAGCTCATGGCCGTGAAAAAAGTAATAGTGTCATCGGCTGTCACCTCAGCTACGCTTCTTGTCATTGTCGCAGGTGCCTCAGTATTCGGTGAGTACTTAACCTTTGAGCAGATTCCTGGAAAGATTGCCTCGGTTGTTGTTGAAAACATTTCATCTCCGTGGGTATTTCTGCTGTCCGTAAATGTCCTGCTGTTGATCATCGGCATGTTTATGGATATTATTTCGGCAACGCTCATTCTCACCCCGATTTTTCTTCCATTGTTATCCAAATTTGGCATAGATACTATGCATTTCGGGCTCCTGATGACCATAAATCTAGGTATCGGCTACTGCACTCCGCCACTCGGGGTAAGCCTTTACATTACCGGGGCAACGGTGGACCGGAATATTGTCTATGTATCCAAAGCAGTCGCGCCTTTTCTGGTCATCCAGGTGGCAATTCTTCTCCTGCTGACATTCTGGCCCGGGCTGGTGCTTCTTCTGCCGAGATTGGTGTATGGGTAAATAGTTTTCCCCCAAAAATAGCTAAACAAACAGTGAACAGGAGGCACGGAGGTAATATGGAACCAAAAATTCTTGTACCTGTTGATGATTCGCCGACGGCTCACGCCACAATTGATGCAGTTATTGCATTGAAAAACAGATTCCCAAAAAAAATTACACTGCTCTACGTCATTAACAAAGAGCAGCTTGCCTACAGAATGATACCTGATTTTCAGGTTGAAATGGTGAAAGAAAATGCCCAGAAAGCGGGCAGGATTCTTCTCGATAAATATCTGTCAAAACTAACTGAAGAAGGTTTTGAACCGGAAACGATATTGAAAACCGGCTCTCCACGTGAAGTGATTGCTGACATCGCCAATGAGGATGATTTTAACCT
Organism: uncultured delta proteobacterium; assembly: GCA_963710015.1. Taxonomy (GTDB): domain Bacteria; phylum Desulfobacterota; class Desulfobulbia; order Desulfobulbales; family Desulfocapsaceae; genus MADRE3. Next base: position 18,545 of record CAVPYP010000011.1, read on the forward strand.
GCTCGTTATCGGCCGGCATGAGGGTGGGGGAGAGATCAGGGATGTTCTCTTTGGGTCGGTTGCCAATTTTGTGCTTCACAATGTAAAGTGTCCGGTGCTGCTGTTCTAAAGCGTTCGGAAATGTAATAAATGAGCGAAATAAAACGACTGAGATTGGCTAATAAATAGTTTGCCTGACCTGCCGGGGAGGCCCGCTCTTTTGCTTCAGTGCCCCACTGATGGTTGGTTTTGATCCGGTTGGTGCCATATGGTTTCTTTTCCCCGCACCATGTTTATTATTTCTCTCTATAAGAGCAGGCAACCCTGCTTGTAACTTTCAATGATAGAGAGGCAGTCAATGGCTAGAGATATCCTGGCGGAATTAAGGGAAGAATGGTACAGCGAATCTGACCGCAAAGCGGAATCGGTGGAAGAAGAAATTGACGATGAATTTCTGGAGTTGGAAGTTCTTCTCAGATCCCGTGGAACAGTGGTTTCCGGTGATAAAAGCGTGAAGGTCAGTAATGATGAAGAGCCGGGAGAACCTGAGTAGGATTTCCTCTGAGTTGCGTCTGAGAATAAGCCTTCTAAGAAGGTGTCTGAACAGTTGGTGTTTCCTGCAGTTTTGCTTCGGATTTGAGCGTTCACCGCGCTTATCTGACAGCGTCTTCCGTGACCGATCTTTTGTCTGAATTATTCAGGTTGATTTCTGGGTCTTCCGGTAAACGAGTACCTCAATGCTGTAATCATCCTTCGGATGTCCTTCAAATTGCCTTTGCTCGCCGCCTGGCATACTTCTTTTGCTTGTCCAAAACAAGTATCAAGAAAAAGACACCCGACGATGCCGGCCCTGCGGGCTCCCCTGTGCTGCTCGCCACTGGCGGGACGCCAAAAACTCGCTGACGCTCAGACAGGTTTGGCGCCTTGTTCCGCCACCAGCTCCTCTGCTCGGCGGCAGCGAATGGGGAACAACATTCATGCGCATACCCCTCAAGGTACACGATAGCCGGATGATCCTGGTTTCTTCCCTTTGTTATATAAGCAAGAGGTTGATTCTTAGGGCGGCGTCCATGCCAATGGGAATTTAACAACAGCACCGGTGTAAAAGGATGGGGGCGTGAAGCGGTCTCAGATACAGGTGATAAGGTTGGATCAATTCATATTACCCGGTAAAAGGTAGTTTCAGACGGCGTACAATCACTGACAACTGATGAATTAATCGCTTCACGCCCCCGGGGGGGATTATGGTACTCCAGAATAAATCTGTTTCTGGGGTACAGTCTTCCGGACCAACGTATTCCGGGAAAAGTTATTTGCTATTATCCTATCTCAGTCGAGAGAAACAGGAATGGGTATTCCTATTGCACCATTCATGCCAGTGAGGCTTTTAGGGAAAAATGATTTCGGAGGCAACTATGCAGAAGCCGCCACGCCACTGTATATGCGCCGTTATCAGGTTTTCTCGATGTCTCGTCCAGGCAAGGGAAAACATCTGGCGAAATGGCATTTGTACTCTACTCAGGAAGAGATAAACCGGGTCAGGCGTGAACATTGTTTACGCGGCTTGTGCTGCGTAGCTGTTCGCTGGAGACCGCAGCAAAAAACAGCAGAGTCAATCTCATAGTGAAATTTTGACAAAGTTTTTGTACGGGTGTATCATATGTAAACAAAGTGTTCACTCGGGTCAATACAATGAAGTATGCTATTGATTTGAAATAAAAAGATAGATTGTTAATCCTGTTTCCCTATGAAAGATAACTCGCAGACACAGCGTTTCTCCAAAAAGCACCTGACCATCCTGAAAAATAAACTGGTTCAGGTGTCCGGCTCCTGGACGGTTGATGAATATCGATCATTTATCACCTTTTACTCAAGGATTCTTCCGGAATTGATGAATACAGAGCGCTGCTCGATATTTATCATGGAGCAGAACGAAAACAAGATCTGTTCCATTTTTGGTACCGGTCTTGAAGAACAGCAGATCGAACCGCCGCTTGAGGGCAGTGTTGTCGGACAGGTTATCCAAACAGGTGAAAGCCGGATTGAAAACGATCTGGTTGAACACCAGGGGTATCACGCTGAGTTGGCAGAAAAAACCGGCTTTACCAGTCGAAATCTTATCTGCTCCCCTATCAGGGCTATCTCTGGAGATCGTGTTATTGGAGCGATCCAGCTTCTGAATAAATTACATGGAGAGAATTTTACCCGTGAAGATCTTGGCCGCCTCGATGAGGTGGCACATTTTCTATCTCTTTCTATTGAGTCGGTTGTCCTGAACCAGGAGATCCTGACCCTTGCATCCTCTATTGAGGAGGAAGTTGACCGGTATGAGCAGGACATGGTTTCAGGGATTGCATTAATAGCAGAAAGCCCAGCAATGAGAGAGGTCATAAACCTGGTCAACGTGATCAGCAGTACCCCGGTAAATGTTCTGATCCAGGGGGAAAACGGTACCGGCAAGGAACTTATTGCCCAGATGATTCATCAGCGGGGAGACAGAGGGGACAAACCATTTGTACCGGTGAACTGTGCCTGCATTCCCGAGAGCCTCGTGGAGAGTGAATTTTTCGGTCATGAGAAGGGAGCCTTTACCGGTGCTGATAAGTCCCGGCGCGGGCTCTTTGAGACGGCAGAAGGGGGCACCCTCTTCCTCGACGAGATTGGGGAAATGCCGCTGATGATCCAGCCGAAGATTTTAAGAGCAATTCAGGAAGGAGAGGGCAGCCGGCTGGGGAGCAGCAGGACAATAAATTACGACCTGCGGCTGATCAGTGCCTCGAACCGTGACCTTGGTCTTGAAATCAAAGAGGGACGATTCAGGGAAGATCTCTTTTTCCGCCTGTTTTCCGTTGAAATCGTAATCCCGCCTCTGCGCGAGAGGAAAGAGGATGTCCTGCCGCTCGCCCAATATTTTCTGCAGCAGACAAATGAGCGTTTTTCAAAGCGGGTGGCCGGTTTTTCCACCGAGGTGATGGGCTTATTCGAAAAATATCCCTGGCCCGGTAATGTCAGGCAATTGCTTAAAGAAGTTGAGCGGCTTGTCGCCCTCACGGAGGATGGACAGATTATCGTTCCTGATCGTTGTTCCCGGGAACTGCATTCTTTTTTTACCAACAGCAACAAGCGGAGAAGAGAAACAGATTATAATGATCTCTCTATTCCTGCCCAGACAAAACGCCTTGAAGTTGACCTTATAAGAAAGGCCCTGCACCAGACAAATGGTAATAAATCGAAAGCCGCAGAGTTACTCAAAATTACCAGGCAGGGACTGCTCAAGAAGATCAAACGTTTTGAGGTTCGATTCTAAGCTCCCACCCCATTCAGGCCGCCGCGCACACTCCATGAGAGAGTTTCTTCATCGTTCCATGTCTTGGGCAGATAAATTTGGCTCTTCCGGTGAACCAGTGCCTCAATGCTGTAATCATCCTTCGGTTGTCCATCAAATTGCCTTTGCTCGCCGCCTGGCATACTTCTTTTGCTTGTCCAAAACAAGTATCAAGAAAAAGACACCCGACGATGCCGGCCCTGCGGGCTCCCTTGCGCTGCTCGCCAGTGGCGGGACGCCAAAAACTCGCTGACGCTCAGACAGGTCTGGCGTCTTGTTCCACCACCGGCTGGGCTGCTCAGCGGCACCGAATGGGGAACAGCACACGTGCGCATACCTGCCCAGGTACGCGATATCCGGATGATCCATAAATTTTTATAAAATAATCCGGTGCACCGCTTCAGACCTTTGGGACGACAGCGGTGTATGCGTTTTCTAATGTTGTATCAACTATTAGATGATTCATTGGCAGTAATCATGGAGCTGGTTTATGCGCTTCGTTTTTGGCTAACAGCAAAAAAATATGAAAAATTTAATAGATGTGATGACGATGTAAGATGAATGTCAGGACGATTTGATAAGGTGGGAGGCATGATTTCTTATTGGCCAATAAGATGATGAGTGAACCATTGAACTTTTTCACATTAAATCCTAACAAAGGAGATTGCCGCCATGAGAAAAATGAATCTAATCGCTTCAGTTTGCTGTCTTATCCTTATGCTCGCTACCGTCAATTCCGGTTTTTCTGCTCAGAAATCAGCAGGCGCCAGTACTGACCAGCTTGTTGCCAGTGAGTCTCTTGTTGCCGGAAAGATTAACATAAACAGTGCCGATGAGGAGATGCTGACCAATCTCCCCGGCATTGGTCCCAAAACTGCCGCGAGGATAACTGATTATCGTAAAGAGAATGGTCCTTTCAAGTCCATAGAGGATTTACTGAACATTAAAGGAATTGGTCCAAAGGTTCTTGACAGGATCAAACCGTTTGCCACAGTTTCCTGAGGCGTCTGACCTTCAGATCAGGGGGTGTGCCTCATGGGCACGCCCCCCTCTACCGTTGTAATCTCTTCTTCATCATATTGAATTCCATTAAAACCCGCTCTCAGCAGGTTCTTGTTATCAGTCCCGAAGAGACATTGGCAATGATCTGCAATCTTGTTGATCTGGCGAGACAGCAGACGATCATCGTTTGCTAAAGATGTCTTTCCGGCGTGATGAAAGATCAGGAGTGGATCTGATTTATAGTCAATCCGGGATAAAACAATCGCCAGAGCAGAAACAACCTGGAGCTGCAAAAAGGTGTTGAGCATTGTTACGTTCTCATAGGTATCTCCTTCATGGTTGATGATAAGACGTACAGATTCTTGAGCTGAACAAAAATGAATTTTCGGCTGGAGAAATGACAGTCTGCTGAACTCACGGTTTACCTGTTCGATAAATGACAGGGTTCCTTGTCTTGATGGAGGATGTGAGGTTGTGATCCTCCTCACATATCTGTCCAGAAGATAGCAAAGGGCCGGATTTGAGCGGGTAGAACCGGGACTAACAGTATCTATCTTTACGAAAAGTGGAATACCTTTACCGAGCAGTGCCCGTGCCTTTCTGAAATGATCAGCCCTGTTAACCCTGGAAAGAATTGATCGGAGCTGCTCTGCTTGTTGCGGGGTCTGGATAATCAATTGGCTGAGCCAGCTGTGTAAGGATTGATGTAATTGACCTTTAATTCGGTCGGACGGTGTCAGGCCCCCAATATAATCTTTAAATTCTGCGGTGATTTTCGGTATAACGCTGCTTTCGAGCAAAGCTAAGATATCAGCGGATACTTCACTCCACCGGGTGGATGAGGCCAGTTCAACGAAGTTTAACCATCGGGAGTGATCAAGCCTTCTGCCAATTTCAATTTTGTCAGTTTCATAGAACAGTGGTGATATTTGAACAAGTTGATGGACTAGTTCCGGAGATGCTTCCAATATTGACAGGCTAATCGTTCGTTTATGAGGAGAGATGACCTTGGTAAAACCGTTTTGATTAATTATTTTGGGGAAATCTGCAAAGGGTTTGACAGTCAGGCAGTCATATGGCGGATTGATTGTTTCGATTGCACCTAAAAAGCTGTTGCTGCGGGCTGAGTTCTGAAAGGTAATTATGGTCAGTGCCGGATCGAGCTCAACCCAGCCAGTATCAATCGTTTCACCATGTCCCCGTACCTTAATTTGACTAATTTTCATAACCCGCTCAGCCTCAATAGAAATAGTTTAGATTTTACTCGTGTCACCGTCACCAAGATACCCTGTAAAAAAACTAATCATGATTTGGTGGTACGGCAGATCAGGCGTGATGTGCGCTCTCTTGCCAGCGTGGCCTCGGGCCTGCTGAAAAAAGGGGGTGCTTGATTAATCTGTGGTACTCCGGGTACTCTGTTTTACATAGTTGACGGGAAATTGAAAAAGCGTTAGCTGTGTAGGCTCCTTTCGTCAAAGGCAGGAGCGACCCAGATAGGGGGCCGGAAAAGTGAGGAGACCTTTGGTCTGCTGAAGAAGTATACATTTTATCATTTTGAGGTATATATGGCATCACCGGATTATGTTTCTGTACACGGCGGTCATAGTGGGCAGTTTTGCAGCCATGCCGTTGATTCACTTGAGGAAATCATCCAGGCGTATATTTCAAAAAGATTTCGGTGGGTTGGGATTTCGGAACACGCTCCGGCTGCCAATGATGATCTTTTATACCAGGATCAGCAGGAAGCAGGTCTTACCCCGCACTATTTGTTTGGCCAGTTTGGAAAATATATCAATGAATGTCGACGGCTGCAGGAGAAATACAAGGATGAGATCACACTATTTACTGCAATTGAGATAGAAACATACAGCGGATATGAACAATTTGTTCCGCATATGATTCGTTCCTTCGCCCCGGACTATCTTGTTGGTTCCGTTCATTTTGTCAATGATCTGAATTTTGACTACTCTGCTGAGATGTATGGAAAAACGGTTGACTCGGTTGGCGGTATAGATCTCCTTTATGAGATTTATTTTGATATTCAGTATGAGATGATCTCCCTGCTGCGCCCCTCAGTGGTCGGTCACTTTGACCTGATCAGGATTTTTGACCCCGACTATCGTCATCGACTGGAGAAACCGTCTATAATGTCAAGAGTCAGGCGCAACCTGGAGTTAATCAAGAAATACGACCTGATAATGGATTTTAATCTTCGGGCCCTGGCAAAAGGTGCAGATGAACCTTACATTTCCCGGCCGATTCTGGAAATGGTGAGAGGTTACGGGATCAGTGTTGTTCCCGGGGATGATTCACATGGCATATCCTCAGTGGGAAATTATATGGAAGAGGGAATTGCCCTTCTCCAGGAAGCGGGGTTCAGCACAGAGTGGAAGCAGCCGGCAAGGTTTGCCTGACAAACTGCAGTGCCAGTCAGCTTAGCCAGTACGGCGTCTACCTCGTGAAATATTTTAGTTATTCCTGTTTTTCAATGATTCTGCAATTGCTTCGGCCATTGCTTCTATATTGACCATTACATTTTCAGCAAGCGGATCGAGCGCTGCAACCGTGCCATCGATGGCCTGGGCAACAGCTTTCGCACTGTTGGGATCAAACTGGGGCTGGATAAAGAGAACTCGAATATTTTGGGCTCTTGCCTGAGATACGATTTTAAAAAGCTGTTTTGGTGACGGTGATTTTCCTTGAATTTCAACCGGAACCTGGTGGAGATGATATTCCTCGGCAAAATAGCCGAAGGCAGGATGAAAAACAAAAAATTGTGCCCCTTCATACGGAGTGAGCTTTGTTTTTATTTTCTGGTGGAGATCGCGCAGCTGCTGTTCCAGGGTGTTGAACCTGCCTTCATAAGCGGCTCTGTTGCCGGGGTCTGTTTCTGCCAGCGATTCGGTCATGTTTCGGGCAATAGTAATAAGGTTAATTGGTGATAACCAGATATGGGGATCAAGAGCGTTGCGCGACGATGAATGATCCTCTGAATCCAGTGCATGGCTGTGATCGTCGTCGGAGCGTCTTTTTACGTTGCGGCTTGAATCAACAATTTTCAAATTTCTGCTGGTTTTCGCAAGTTTTGTGGACAGCTGATTTTCAAATGGCATTGCGATGGTAAAATAGATATCTGCCTTTGTTAAACCGGCAATCTGTCGAGGTGTTGGTTCATAGGTGTGCGGGTCCTGACCGCTCCCGAGAAGAATTTCTGTTGTGACCAGATTGCCCGCGATTGCCTCCATGAGCCATTGCTGGGGAGGAATGGAGACATAGACTGCAAGAGGATTGCCAGAGGCAGGTGGAGCAGGGATTGTCAGTAAAACAATGATGGAAAGAAGAAGAATATAGTTTTTCATGAATTATTCAGACTCGATTGAGGATATGACTTCTATTGATAAGGCTTCTTTTGTTACTGCTAGTTGCTCAATATAGGCGATATCCGCTCAGCTGCAAACGGTTTCAACATAACAGACATTGCGGTTTTCATAAACGTATATCATGCAGCAACCAGCTGAGCTGTCATCATCGGGGATGCTGTTTGGAATTTCGCTCAAGGAGTGCTGAAAAATTATCCGGGAGTAGCAGGTAACTCTAGAAAATTGTGGTCATATTTGTTATCACTTGAGAATAAGTGGAGAGAGAAAGGACCATATTAGAGGAGTTAAAAAGTGGTAAACCCGAAAGTAAAATTGCTGGTAATTACAACCTGTCTTCAGTGCAAGGCTTTGAAGGATTTGCTGAGTTCATATAAAATTGACTTCGAGTCAATTGATGTGGATCTGATGTTTAAAGATGAACGTGATGAACTTTTTGCAGAGATGGCCCCCTATAATGAGAAAAAGGCCTTTCCCGTTACATTCATCGGGGATAAAGCCATTGTGGGCTTTCAAAAGGATGTAATTATGGAGGAACTTGGGTTGAAATATGAACGCTGAACAGCTTTTTCTACAGCTGAAAAAGATTAATGAACCGCAAGGGTACTATTTTAACAGGGATCTGGACTCAACCATGTTTCTGCTCAGAAGCCTGCTGACCAACCGGGATCGTTATGGCTATATGTGCTGTCCGTGCCGGCTGGCCAAGGAAGATCGTAAGGCGGATCGGGATATCATCTGCCCCTGTGTCTACAGGGAACCGGATGTCAGAGAATACGGCAGCTGCTATTGCGGTTTGTATGTTTCAGATGCCTGGAACCGAGGGGATATCGAGCATATGTATGTACCTGAACGCAGGCCTGCAGAAAGATGCTGAGCAGCAGGGAGAGCAGGGTTACAGGCTCAGATGATTGAGGAATTCGGCGGCTCTGGTTTCTGACCAGTAATGTTCGTTCCTCCAGCCCCCCCAAAAACCGACGTGTCCGCCATACTCTGTAATTTCAAGAGAAAGATATGGATTTGCCTCTGCTTCTGCCACTGGAAAACAGGATGTAGAGAGGAACGGATCATCGACTGACTGAACCATCAGGCAGGGAATTTTAATTGCCGGCAGGAATTGTCTGGAAGAGCAGCGCTGGTAATAGTCTGCGGCGTCTCTGAAGCCGTGCAGCGGGGCTGTGTATCTGTCATCAAAAGGTGCAAAGGTTTTAATCTTCTCAATACCCGTCATATCAATGAGCCCGGGAAACATTTCCGCCTTGAGCCTGATTTTTTTGGTCAGACTTGCCAAGAAATAGCGCATATAGACACCATTCTGCCAGCCGTTCATTATTTCCACTGAGTCTGCGAGCATGCAGGGAACGGAAAAGACGACAGCTGCTCGTACCTGAGGGGGAACGATATCCCGGTTCTCTCCAAGATACTTGAGTGTCTGGTTGCCACCCATGCTGAAACCAACGAGAACTGCATCATGATAGCGATGGGTCGCCAGACAGTGCTGAAGTACTGTATGCAGATCGTCGGTAACTCCTGAATGATAGAGCCGAGGTAAGCGATTAGGTTCCCCTGAGCATCCGCGAAAGTTAAGGCAGACAACGTCCCATCCATTTTCCGTGAGACAGTTGGCCATCCCGAGAGGGTATTTTTTGCGGGAGTGACCTTCCAGCCCATGGCTCACTATTGCGAGCTTGGTCGTTGTGCCGGCAAGGCTGAAATGCCAGTCAATATCAAGGAAATCACCGTCATCTGTTTCCAAACGCTCACGCTTGGGATGTACGGGCGGCATCGTTCTTAACAGCGTTGGGAAGACCGTCTGAACGTGGTTGTTGCTGAAGGGGAAGTGCGGGTGATAGGGAGGTCGGGGCAAGACTGGCATAATGTTTTTAATGAGCTATGGAATGGTAATTGCTCTGTAAATTAGCAAGGTAGAAGTGCTGAACAAAGATACATAGATGAATCGGATATAATAGTGTTCACGCATCAGACGGACAGTGAGATAGCCCAGCAGCACACCGATCGGTATTACCGGGAGTATCCAGACAGAGGCGATGAGCTGTTCCCTGCTGAAACGACCAAGAAATGCAAACGGTAAAAGTTTTATGGCGTTGAGAAAGAAGAAAAAGTAGACCGATGTCGCGGCGAACCGGGTTTTGGTTAATCCCGCCGGCAGGAAATACATCTGCATAACCGGTCCGGCGGCATGGGCTATGGTTGAAGTGATCCCGGCTGAAAAGCCATACAAGCTTGGTCTCATAGGAAAGGAGTCGGAACTCCATTGTCTTGATTTGAAATAGCGTATACCCCAGATCTGCCATGCCGTGAAAAGTAAGCCGAGAATCCCAATGACAAGTTTGAGGGTTCGATCGGAGAAACTGATACCTCCTTCGGCAACAAACAGCAAACTGGCAACAAAAACTCCGCCAATTGTTGCCGGGAGTAGTTTTCTCAGGTGACTCCAGTCTGGTTTTCCCCTGTATAAAACGATGCCGAGCACATCCATGAAGCACATCAGGGGAAGCATGAAGGCCACTGCCGACCGGGCAGCCTGGCCCTGTTCCGGCCAGACCATAATAAGCAGGGGCAATGTAACGCCTGCAATGGGCAGCCCTCCCCTGGACATACCCATCATGAGCACGATACTAGCAATGGCAATCCATTCCGGAGTGATGAAATTCATCAGATTGTGATGAGCAGCGACAGGCAAGAAAAGGAATCTAACCATTGTAAATGATTTTGATATCACGGTTGATTTTCTTTCAATTTTAAAAATTATGTAAAAGGTTCTGGCGAAACCAGGTCGGCAAGGTTCTCGGGAGCAAAAGGAAGAAAGGAGAACAGGTATTTCTCAAGATGGAGACAGTGCTGGAAATTTTCTCTGATCCTTTTTTCGATAGAGCTGCTGCCGTCCCCGTATCTGTCGACAATATATTCAAGTCTTTGTTCTAGAGAGACGATGGAGGTGTGTTTTACCCGCTTGTCAGAATAGTAGACTATCTCACGCGCGCCAAAGTATCCTCTCTGATAACTCTCGGGCGTAAATGCTTTGAGAATTACATGTTCACCAACGATGCTTCCCACGTCCGGGAAACCATGGTCAACACAGATCTGTTCTCCCTCTTCGGCATGACGGCAGCTGCCGTCGAGGCATTTGGTCTTGGCTATGTCGTGGAGCAGGGCACCAGCCAGCACCAGGGGGAGTTCAGGTGCTGAGAGATTCTTACCAGCGGGCACGCTCAGGTTGCGGACTATTGTTTCCGCCACCCTGGCAACCATGAACGAGTGTTGCCTGATATTCTCCAGCATGCGGTAACGGTCTATTAATTCCAGACATTTTTCTATGCTGGGAATAGTTCTGTTCATCTTTAATAAAAAATGCTCAGCGCTGACTCAGTTCATGGACCGCGTCGACGGCAATCTTTGCCTGATCAGGCGGGGTGAACTGGTGAATACCGTGACCGAGATTAAAAATATGACCTTTGGCATCACGCGCGTCTTCGAGCAGGTTTCTGATTCGCTGTCTCAATTTATCTCTCGGCAGCAGCAGTGCAAAAGGATCGATATTGCCCTGAACGGCCTTGTTGCCAACCCGTTTGATCGCATCACCGATGTTGATACGCCAGTCAAGGCCGATTACATCAGCGCCTGAACGCGCCGAATAGTCGAGCAGGGTGGCACCGTTGTTGGCAAAATATATAATGGGCACTCCGGTCTGCTGGAGCTCACCTATAATCCGTTCAACATAGGGCAGCGCGTATTCCTGGAAATCTGTGGGAGCAAGGATTCCGGCCCATGAATCGAAGAGCTGGAGGGCCTGGGCACCGGCCCTGGCCTGAGCAAGGAGGTATCCTATGGTGCACTGGGTGATCTTTTCCATTAATCCATGGAACAGTTCAGGAGCAGTAAACATCATCTTCTTTGTCTCCCAGAACACCTTTGATGAGCCGCCTTCAATGAGGTAGGTGGCGCAGGTAAAGGGAGCGCCGGCAAAGCCGATGAGCGGAACTTTCAATTCCCCTCTCAGCAACCTGATGGTCTCCATGACAAATCCCATGGTTTCGGCGGGATCGGGAACGATAAGCGTGTCCAGAGATTTCCGGTCGCGGATAACATCTGGAAATACCGGACCGCGACCTTCATGAAACTCGAGGGTCAACCCCATGGCTTCCATGGGAATAAGAATATCGGAGAAGAGGATCGCCGCATCCATGCTGAAGATATCAACGGGCTGCAAAGTCACCTCAACACAGAGTTCCGGTGATTTACACAATTCGAGGAAGGTTACATTGCCCCTGATCTTCTGGTATTCCGGCAGGTATCTTCCAGCCTGCCGCATCATCCAGATAGGGGTATAATCAGTTGCTTCACCCCGACAGGCTTTGAGGAAAGTGTCATTCATAGTCATTGTCACGTATTTAGTTGTTATTTCAGGCGTTGAGGGACATAGCTGCAGAGCGGTTCCTGGGCAAGGTAGTCACCGGTCATGGCATGAGCACGGGCTCTGCAGCCTCCGCAGACGTTAACATATTCGCATCGGCCGCAATTGTCTTTATAACTCTTGAAATCTCTGAGGCTGAGAAACAGTTCAGATTTTTCCCAGATATCCTTGAATGGTATCTGGTTGATATTCCCGGCCGACTTAGGGAAGTAACTGCAGGGTAGAACCTCCCCGTCAACATCGATGAGACAAATGAGCTGCCCGGCGAGACACCCCTTGGAGCCGCCGGTTGAAAAGTTGAGATTTCTCCGTTTGAAGCGGTTTCCTTCTTCTCTGGCTTTCTGCCTGACGATACGATAATAGTGAGGGGCACAGGTTGGCCGCATTAACAGCTCGTTCTCTTCTTTCTCTACCTGGTAGTGCCATTCAAGGATTTCGTCGTACAGTTTCTCTGGGATCAGTTCGTCCAGGACATCTTCTCCCCGCCCTGTTGGAACAATCATGAACATATACCAGGCGGTTGCCCCCAGTTTTTTCACCAACTGGTATATTTCCGGGATTTCATCCTTGTTGCGAACCGTAAAGGATGAATTGACCAGGAAGGGTATCTTGTTCCTGTTGAACAACTCAATTGCCTTCATCGTCCCTTCAAAGGCACCTTCCTGACTGCGGAAATTGTCATGGGTTTCGGCGCGGGCACCGTCAAGGCTCAAAGACACCATTTTGATATCTGCATCTTTGATCTCCCTGCAGGTATTTTCTGTTACCAGGGTGCCGTTGGTTGCCAGACACATCCGCAATCCTTTTTCAGTTCCATACCGGGCGATGTCAAAGATGTCATCTCGCAGCAGAGGTTCTCCGCCTGACAGCACCAGTACCGGGTTGGCATAGGAAACGATATCATCAATGATTTTGGTGGCCTGCTCGAAAGAGAAGTCAGGATGGCCTTTAATTTCAAGTTCGGAAGATGATCTGCAATGTACGCATTTTAAGTTGCATCGTCTTGTTGTCTCCCAGGCGATCCATTTCGGTTCAAATTCCATATTAAAACACCTATATTTGTTCGAAATGACATGAATTCAATACTATTCCAGTCATCAGTGATTCTGCTGTTTAAAAAAACGACAAACAATTACTGTTCTGGCCAGCACCCGAGCCCTGCGAGGAAAATTTTTGTTTCCAAGCAGTTAGTAACTATATTGTCTTTTCCTGCAACTTCAAAGGTAAAAGCAAAAAATTATTTATCCGTACTATTCTGCCAGGCCCCTTGTTCTGCTTTCTAATAGGGTTGAAATGGCGTATAATAGCCCGCTGTGTTATGGCAGGACAGCACGAAGACAGAATAGAAACTAAAAATAATGATGGTAAATAGATGATTATTGAACCACTTGACATAAGCAGTTCAGCAGGAGAGCGGGAAATCAGCAACCTGCTCAACCGTTTTCAGTCCTCAGACGAAACGGTAATCACCAGTGTTTCGAAGATTCTGGTCGATGTTCGCAACGGCGGGGACGCTGCAGTTATAGAATACACAAAAAAATATGACGCCCCTGAGATGGTGCAGCCGCTCGCTGTTTCCTCGGAAGAGCTCGAACAGGCCTATAATCTTGTTGACCTGTCATTTTTGGAAACGCTCGAAGTCGCCATTGACAGGATTCAGGGGTTTCACGAACGGGAAATGGAAGATTCGTGGCTGCAGACCAGAGAAAACGGTACTATTGTCGGTCGCCTTGTGCGGCCGGTTGACCGTGCCGGCCTCTATGTTCCAGGCGGGCAGGGAGGTTCAACCCCACTGGTCTCCTCTGTGCTGATGAACGGAATTCCAGCCGGAATTGCCGGCGTTGCTCAGCGTGTAATGATGACCCCACCGTCAGAAGACGGGACAATAAGCCCCCATTTACTGGTAGCCGCGCAGGAGATTGGTATCACTGAAATCTACCGTGCCGGTTCAGCATGGGCAATTGCAGCTCTGGCCTTCGGAACTGAATCGATTCCTGCTGTCGATGTTATTGTCGGGCCGGGAAATCAATATGTAACCGAGGCCAAACGTCAGGTCTCCGGGATGGTCAGGATCGATATGATTGCCGGGCCGTCGGAGGTACTAATCATCGCAGATGATACTGCCGACCCTGTGCACATTGCCGCAGATATGCTGGCCCAGGCAGAGCATGATCCTCAGGCGCTGGCAGTGGTGATCACGACGGACCGCAGCCAGTCGATCAGGATAGTGAACGAGCTGGAGAGCCAGTTGTCGGAATTGAGCCGGGAGGCAATCGCCAGGCAGTCCCTGGAAGCCAGGGGGCAGATATTTGTTGCCCAGACGCTTGAAGAAGCTATTGATCTGGCAAATGAAATTGCTGTTGAGCATTTAGAGCTCATGATCGCCGATCCCTGGTCCCAGATATCGCAGATACGGCATGCAGGGGCAATTTTTCTTGGCAAGCATACCCCCGAAGCGGCAGGGGATTACCTCGCCGGGCCGAATCATGTCCTGCCGACGATGGGGACGGCGCGCTTTGCCTCAGCCCTTGGGGTTGAAACCTTTCTGAAGAAAAGTTCCATCATCAGCTACTCGGCAGCTGCCCTCTCAGAAGATGCTGATCATATCAGGGCACTTGCCCGTCTTGAAGGGTTAACCGCGCATGCGGCATCGGTGACCCGTCGGCTGACATAAGGTACAGAAGGGTCGGGAAACGGCAATGAATTATCGTCAGTTTGACAATCTGATCTGTCGAGGAGCAGTAGACTTCGGAATTGATCTGGATCGCACAGCGCTTGAAAAGCTCTACCTCTATTTTCAGGAACTCAAACGCTGGAGCAGGAAAATTAATCTCATTGCCAGGGAGACATCTGATCTGGATATTGTCGAAAAACACTTTATTGATTCTCTGGCGTTGTTGATGCTGCTTGATGAAAAGCAGGATTCTCTGCTTGATATCGGCAGCGGTGCAGGGTTTCCCGGACTGGTCTGCAAGACAGCACGGCCTCAGATGGCGGTGAGCCTTGTTGAGCCGCGCTTGAAACGGGTCTCTTTTCTGAGGCATATTATCAGAGGCTGTGAACTCAACGGCATAACCGTTCAGCCATGCAGGTTTGAGCAACATGTCACGCTTCAGGGAGAATCCCGGTTTAACTGTATCGTCAGCAGGGCCGTGTCCGACATACCGAACTTCCTGGCGATGTGTGAGCGTTTTTGTAATCAAGGCAAGCGGGTGATATTCATGAAAGGACCGAGGTTTCGTGAGGAGATCGAACTGACTGGCAATGAGCAAGGCAGCTGGGGATTGTTATCTCTGCGTGAGTACTGCCTTCCATTTTCAAAGGCGTCTCGGGCGCTTCTCAGCTTTGCCCGGTCTGAATGAAGGTAATTGGTTTTTGTGATGTGCAATCAGTAATAATTATAACAGTCTTTTCTAAAAACAGGTTAACAGGATGGAATTTCAACGGGATCTCTTATTGGTAGCAAACCAGGCGTCTACATCGCTTGCGCAAAAAATAGCAGATAGTCTTGATGTTCCATTTTCTGAGATGATACGTAAGCGTTTTGCTGATGGTGAATACTATCATGCATTTCCCTCCGACCTCTCTGGAAAACATCTTATCATTATCGGAGCCACGCATAATGACTCATCGCACCAGGAGACCCTCGATCTTATTCAGGGTGGCAGATACTGGAACGCAGCTTCGATAAATGTCGTTGTCCCTTATCTTGGCTATTCAACCATGGAGCGGACAAAGCCGTTTTCTCAGGAAATTCCAAAAGGAATTACCAGGACGAGGCAACTGTTTCGGGCACGCCCCAACTTCGTGGCATTTGTCGATTTGCATTCTGAGGCGGTATTGCATGCCCATGCGGGTGAGATCAGGACCAAGCATGTCTGGACCGATGAACCCCTGGCGGAAAAGATTAGGAGCATGAACCTGAGTAATTTTGTCCTCGTCTCTCCTGATTACGGTTTTTCTAAACGGGTGGCCAGGCTGGCAAGTATTCTGGACTGTCCTCATACCGCTGCCGACAAGGACCGGTATGATACAGACAAAACCATTGTCAGTCAGGTTTCAAGTGTTGTCGGGGGAAAGACAGCCATTGTCTGTGACGACATGATCAGAACGGGTGGATCAATTATTCAGACAGCACAGCGCTGTATGGACGCCGGCGCTGTTGATGTCTTTGTGGTCGCAACCCACCTGGTCCTGGCAGGTGATGCCAGAGAGCGGTTTGCCCGGAGTGTTATCAAGAAAGTCATTGGCTCGGACACCTATCCTGGAGTGAGCTCTGATGCGCTGATTGAGGTTTATTCGGTGGCGCCCCTTCTCTCAGATGTTCTCAAAACTCATCTCTTGATCTAGATGATTAAACTGGAGTCCAGGTAAAAATGAAACGAGAGATGATCTTTGCCCGATGAAACCGGAAGCCATCATAGAAAATCTGCAACAGTCAGTACTCCTCAGAGATATTGATTCTGAGCAGCTTGCAGAAATCACAGGCAATGCCAAAATCAGACATGTCCCCCAAGGTGAATTTGTGCACCGTAAAGGCGACCCGGCGGATACCTTTTACATCGTGGCCGTGGGTGAAGCTGAACTCACGCTGCAGGGTGAGGATGGTGCGCTTTCAATCGTTGGCCGGGTCGGCCCCGGCGGCCATTTCGGTGAGACGTCGCTGTTAACCAAAAGACCGCATTCCCTGACGGTACGGGCACTCTGTGACATTGTACTTATCTGTTTTTCTGATGTTTATTTTGCTCTGCTGCTGGCACAGCATCGCCTGATCCAGGAGCGAATCGAGTATGCTCTTGCAGAGCGGCTGAGAATATCCTTTCAGGATCATGCGGCAAGCGTTCTGGCCTGCGATATCTCCACTAAACAAGAGATACGGCTGGCAGACATGATGCCACTTTCTGAAAGTGTCCTGGAAGATGAGGAACTTGACGGTCGCAAGGACCGGGTAATGCGCTCCCAGACAGCCAGAGAAATTCAGCTGGCGATCGAGCGCTTTGCAGAGAACGACCGTCCTGTCCTGTTGAGCGGAGAGACCGGTACCGGGCGGCGGCTGATCGCCAAGCAGATACATCTCCAGGGCCGTCAGGCACAGGGACCCTATATCGAAGTGGATGCGAGGGATTTTGAGGCCGACGAGCTGGCAGGCAAACTCTTCGGGGTAAAAAATGATCCGTTTCCATTTTCTCAGGTCAGGCAGACGGGTGTTTTCGAACAGTTCTCGCGGGGAACGGTTGTCCTGCATCATATGGACCGGATTGCGCTGCCGATTCAGAAAAAAATTGCTGATGCCATAGAAACGCTCACCTATAAAAGGGTAGGGGGAGAGCGGCAGATCGCCCTTGAAGCGCGGATTATTTTTATCAGTGAATACTCCCCCGACACCCTGAAAGAAAGACTCACGCTCCTGAAGGAACTGGAGCAGCAAATCGAGTCCACCACCTTTCATGTACCGGCCCTGAGGTTCCATAAGCGGGACCTGCCTCAGCTGATTGATTACTATCTGCATCGTTTCAGCCGTGAATACGGCAAGAATATACGCAGCGTCTCGCCGGACACTCTCGGAGTCCTGATGAATTATGATTGGCCGGGCAACCTGATTGAGCTCTCGGCGGTAATTCAGCGGGCGGTAATGCTTGCCAGAGACGATGAGATTCTCAGCGAACATATCCTGCTGGGTCTGCCCAAGAGTGAGGGGAAGTGGGAGTTTAACCTGCTGAGGGTGCCATGGGTGCGGACTGTTTTGGAGAGCAAAATCTATCCGATTCTGCCTCGTTTTCTTGTGGGGACGGTTTTGCTGGCGGCTGTTCTTACACTCTTTTTCGGTCCCCAAGATCCCGAAAAAAATATCGGGATTACCATGAGCTGGTCAATTGGCTGGCCGCTGCTCTTCTTTTCATTCTTCTTTATGGCTCGAACCTGGTGTTCTGTCTGTACTCTTGCCGTTCCCGGCAGGCTGTTGCAGTCAGTCATAAAACCGACGAGAAAGACTCCGGAGATTATAAAAACATATTCCGGCTGGATTATGTCGGTACTCTGCATCATTGTTCTCTGGGTAGAAATTGTCTGGAATGCCTATGAAAGCCCAATGCTCACCGGTTGGATTATCGTTGCCATAACCGTCGGTTCGATACTGTTCAGTGTCTTTTTTTCGAGGCGGGCCTGGTGCCGCTATCTCTGCCCACTCGGTGCGGTTAACGCTATCTTTGCAATGCCTTCAATCCTGGAGCTACGTTCAAATAGACATCTCTGCCTGAACCGCTGTGAAGACCATGCCTGCTATACGGGGATGGAAGACAAAAGCGGGTGTCCCATGTTCAGGCATCCTTTTATGGTAGATAACAACAAGGATTGTATTATCTGCGGGGATTGCGTCAAGAGCTGCAACAAACATTCGATTCATCTTAATATCAGACTGGCTCCCCAGGAATTATGGGATATCGAGGCACCACGGCAGGCCGACAGTTTCCTGATTATCTCTCTTGGCGCGATTTTCTTTCCATTCGCTTTGCATAATGAACTGGTAACCCTTATTCACCGCCTGCAGCAAACCTATCCGACAACCCTTGGCCAGCTCTCCTTTGCCCTGATTGGCTCGATTATATTCTTCTCCCTTATCTTTATTTTTCAGGTTGGCTACTTTATGATGGTCCAACTCCAGGCACATTTAACCAGAGTGGACAGAAAGCTCCTGCTGCCGCTTCTTGGGTACGGTTTTATACCCATTATTCTTGGTGTGTACCTTGCGGTGCATTTTGAGGTATTTGTTAGTCAGTCATGGCGCCTGGTGGCCAATTTGCGAGGAGTTATGGGGTTGGCACCGGTGGTTGACGGTGCCAGGCTGATCAGCCCGGATGCGTCTGCCCTTTTGCAGGTGTTTACCGTAGCCGGAGGGTTTCTGGCGTCACTCTATGCAACCTACCGGATCACCGATCGCTTGAAAGGAGGAGGTGTTACCAAGCGTGATCTTATTCTCCCCTTCAGTTTTCTTGCCGGGTTTGCCGCCCTCTTTGTCTTCTTTATGAAAACCTCGAAAATTATTCTGTTCTAGGTCATTCAGGGAGCAAATGTCATTGAGTGGCGGACACCTTTGATGATAAATACTGCATATCTCATAATTCTTGACAGGACAGACTCCATCTGTTAGGTGTAATACTTGTCAGACAAGTACTTGTCTGACAAGTATTACCCTTTCCCAGCCGAGGTTTATTTATATGGATCCTGTAAAAAAAGTGCGCCTCTCCGACAGCGTCATAGATGCAATTAAGGAGATGATTGCTGAAGATGGCTTCAAGCCTGGAGATAAATTTTATTCTGAAAACGAACTGACTAAAAAGTTGCAGGTCAGCCGTTCCTCTATCAGGGAAGCGCTGAGGATTCTGGAGGTCACCGGTCAGGTCAATGTTAAGCAGGGAAAAGGCATCTATATTACCGACAAGCAGGGGCAGCAGTTCAGCGAATTTTCTTCCTGGCTGAAAGCAAATGAGCAGTCGATCAGGGATAATTTTGAAGTTCGGCTGATCATTGAACCGAAAGCAGCTGGCTATGCAGCTGAAAAAGCAGATAAAAAAGATATCGACAAGATAGAGGACTCATATAACAATTTTGTTAAGTATGCCAGACTTTATAAGGTTGAGGAGGCCATACTCTGTGACGGGAAATTCCATCGTTTACTGGCGGGAGCAACTAAAAACAAGACACTTTTTGTATTGATGAAGGCCATGATCATGAATCTGCCGAATGGCTGGATTTCCAGTTTATATACACCGGGTCGTATTGAGCAGACTGTTGAAGAGCATAAGGATATCCTCCAGGCTATCAAAAAACATGACAAAATTGGTGCCGAAAATGCAATGACCAGGCACCTGCTGAACGCCCTGCATGATATCTCAGCCCACCTTGAGAAGCAGCAGTGAAGGTATCAATGCCGGTTGAATTTTCTCTATTAAAAGAAAAGTTTTTCTCATTCATATCAGTAAAATAAACATTAATCTCAGCTCTTGTTCGTGAGGAATTATTTATGCAGCAGAACGTTCAGAGAAGTCGTCAGAATGCAATGGAGATATTTCAGGCAGGCCTTGCTGCAGTGGCACCGGGAGCGGCAATAAAGAAATATGTCAAGCGTCAGGGTGATATCCTGCTGGTTGACGGCAGGGAGTATGATTTATCACAGTATCGGCAAATATTTGTAATAGGAGCTGGTAAAGCGGGGTCTTCCATGGCTGCGGCTCTTGAAGAGATCCTCGGAGAGCGGATTACTCAAGGAATCATCACCGTAAAATACGGGCATATCGAAGAACTCTCAATCGTCAAAATACAAGAGGCGGGGCACCCCGTTCCCGATGAAAACGGCTATAAAGGAACAAAAGCGATTTATGAGCTGGCCGCTTCGGCAGGC
This sequence comes from uncultured delta proteobacterium, assembly GCA_963710015.1. Lineage (GTDB taxonomy): Bacteria > Desulfobacterota > Desulfobulbia > Desulfobulbales > Desulfocapsaceae > MADRE3. Next base: position 39,061 of record CAVPYP010000011.1, read on the forward strand.
GAAGACACGCTGGTAATCTGTCTTATTTCGGGCGGCGGCTCCGCCCTGATGCCGCTGCCTGTTGATGATGTTACGCTCGAAGACAAGCAGGCGACCACCAAAGTTCTTCTGTCCTGTGGGGCAACAATTCATGAGATAAATGCCATCCGGAAACATCTGTCGGCGATTAAAGGCGGAGGGTTGGCCAGAGCAGTATATCCTGCACCGATAATAACACTGATCCTCTCTGATGTTGTGGGGGATGATCTGGACTCAATTGCTTCAGGGCCATGTGTCCCGGATTCAATGACCTTTGCCGACTGCCAGGCAATATTTGCGAAATACGCAATAGAATCAGAGATACCGGAAAGAGTCAGAAACTATATCACAAGAGGCTTGGCAGGGGATGTACCTGAAACCCCGAAGCACGGAGATGAAATTTTTAGAAAAACGCAAAATGTTATCGTCGCAAATAATTTCAATGCACTTATAAAGGCGAAAGAAAAAGCTGAAGAACTCGGGTACAACACCTTACTGCTTTCTTCAAGGATTGAAGGTGAAACAAGAGAGGTGGCCTTCAACCATATGGCAATAGCAGCAGAGATTGAGCTCAATGAGTTTCCAGTTCCTAAACCAGCATGTATTCTCACCGGTGGTGAAACCACGGTAAAACTGAAAGGGCAGTGGAAAGGGGGGCAGAAACCAGGAATTTGTTCTTGCTGCGGCAATGAAAATGGAGGGACTTCGCCACTCCGTTGTATTGAGTGGTGGAACTGATGGAACGGATGGCCCAACCGATGCAGCGGGCGCTCTGGCGGATGTCACCACCCTGGATCGAGCGCGAAGCAATGGGCTCGATCCGGTTGAGTACCTGGACAACAATGACTCATATAATTTCTTTGACGGTCTAGACGATTTATATAAAACCGGGCCGACAAACACCAACGTGATGGATATAAGAATTATTATTGTGGAATAGTGGCTCTGTGCTGAGAATCGGGTATTATAATGACCGTCTGGTATGACCAGTTTCAGGAATTGTTCTTGACACGGAGGAAAAGGCCAATTAATTATACGCTTGTCAGACAAGTAGACGTCTGACAGGCAGTTGCCTTTATCTGAATAGATCCTGTCACGATGCCGTTAGGAGGTTGACGGATATTTGAGGGCTGTGGATAGAAAAATAAGTGTTCACACCGGTAAAACAGAAAAACTGCTATTGTTTGTAGTGCTTTTAGCGTTTTTTGTCTTGCTTTTTTGAACCTATACAATAGAAATGAATGAGTGTACCGGGTCGTTTAAAGGCGAATTGCGAACCGGCACCGATTCATTGTCAGTGATGAGCGTTTAAGCAGTTTTGGTTGGTTGTGGGATTGATTTGAGTATGGACTGATTTTTCACTGCATCCGGGTTCGGCTTTATCTACTTTTGCAGCGTTTACATGTCCAGCACCAGGGGCGAGTTCACCCTGCTCAATCTCCAAGAGGAAATTTACATCTGGCTTTATAACGGGTTAACCGGTTCTACCGGTTCCTGTTTTCCGCTGGAAGGTTCTCAGCGGTTTGTATCACGGTAGTACTGTTGAAAAACAGGTTTGCCAAAAAGACATGGCACACGATGTGTTGTCTTTGAGGTATTGGAGCAGGTAAAAGGAATCTAGGCTTCACCTTTCCGTTTTACCAGTTAGTTTTTAACTATTCAGCTCAGAGAGGAGGTACCGTTGATGAAAAAAGAGACAGAAAAAGTTGTTAAACAAGATGACGTGAAAACTGAACGTCGTAAATTCCTTAAAACAGCCGCAGCTGCAGCCGGTGCAGCAACTGTTGCCACCATTGGTTTTCCGATGGTTTCCCGCGCTCAAACAACGATTCTGAAGATGCAGGGGTCATGGGGTGCCAAGGACATCTTCAACGAATATGCTGAAGATTATGTCACACGTGTAAACGAAATGGCTGGTGGACGACTGAAGATCCAGTACCTGATCTCCGGCGCCGTCGTTAAAGCCTTCCAGCTTCAGGATGCAGTAAACAAGGGTGTCCTTGATGCCGGTCATACTGTCCCAGCATATTGGTATGGCAAAAGCAAGGTCGCTTCATTGTTTGGCACAGGACCTGTTTTTGGACTCAGTGCTGATCAGAATATTGCCTGGATTCACCATGGCGGTGGGCAGGCGCTTTATGACGAACTGATAAAGAGTCTGGGGTTGGACCTGGTCGGCTTTTTCGCTATGCCGATGCCGGCGCAGCCACTCGGTTGGTTTAAAAAGGAAATTAAGACATCAGCCGACATGAAAGGCTTGAAATACCGTACTGTCGGACTCGCAACTGACTTGATGCAGCAGATGGGCGTCAAGGTTACTCAGCTGTCTGGTGGCGAGATTGTCCCTGCACTTGAGCGTGGTGTTATTGAGGCTTTCGAGTACAATAATCCGACATCTGATAAACGGTTCGGCGCCCAGGACGTCTCAAAGGTTTACATGCTTGGTTCTTATCATCAGGCATCGGAATTCTTTGAGATCATGTTCAATAAAACCAAGTTCGATGCATTGCCGGATGAGCACAAGGCTATCATAAAGTATGCTGCTGAAGCGGCTTCTTCTGCTAACTACTGGAAAGGCCAGGATGTTTATTCCAAGGACCTGCAGTGGCTGATGAATGATGCCGGTGTTAAGGTGTATCGTACACCGACAGGTGTTCTGGAAGATCAACTCACAGCATGGGATGCACTGCTGGTGAATCTCGAAAAAGATCCGTTCTTCGCCAAGGTTGTTGCATCGCAGAAAGAGTTTCGCCAAACGTGTTGCCTACTATGATCTGACAAACGCGCCGGATTACAAATTGGCATACGATCATTATTTTCCAGGTGTACTGAAATACTAGTTTCTGGCTCGGATGTATTAAACGGAGATTCTGGGGCGGCCGGCTACATCGCCGCCCTGGCACTCCTTAAAGATTGTCTTCAGCCGAGGACGTATGAATGAACACGTTTCTTGATTCCATCGACCGGATGAGTGCGTGGATCGGAAAGGCATTTGCCTGGTGTATTCTGATCCTGACCTTTGCAACCACCTATGAAGTGTTTGTGCGCTATGCACTCAGATCACCTACCTCATGGGCATTTGACGTCAGCTACATTATGTACGGTACACTTTTCATGATGGCGGGGGCCTATGCCTTGTCCCGCAATTCCCATGTCCGTGGTGATTTCGTCTATCAACTCTGGCCGCCAAGGGTTCAGGCAGGAATTGAGTTAACGCTCTATTTTATTTTCTTTTTTCCAGGTATACTGGCCCTTATTTATGCCGGAACCGGTTACGCTATTGAATCCTGGGGGTATATGCCTTTTGGTCCGACCGGCCCACGTGGCGAGATCAGTATCAATAGCCCGGCAGGGATTCCCGTCTTTCCGTTAAAAACAATTTTGCCGATCGCATCAGGTTTTCTTCTCCTCCAGGGTATCGCCGAAACAATCCGCTGCATTTTATGTTTGAAAACCGGCGAATGGCCAAAGCGGATGCACGATGTTGAAGAGATGGAAAAAGTGCTGATTGAACAGCATAAGAAAGAAGAAGCTGAAAGAGCGGCCCGAGAAGCTGCCGAGCAAGAGGAGGCCGCAAAATGAGTGATCCGCAAGTTGCAATGTTGATGATGGGGTCTTTTGTGGGGTCAATCCTGCTTGGGTTCCCCATTTGTTTTACCCTGATCGCAATGGGGGTCGGTTTTGGTTATTATGCCTATGCGCCACCTGACTGGATGGCACATCCGTTGCAAAACAATATTTTTGATCTGCTTGTCAACCAGACCTATTCAGTTATGATAAATGACGTATTGGTCGCTGTCCCCCTCTTCCTGTTCATGGGCTACATTGTCGAACGTGCAAATATTGTTGAACGGCTGTTCTTCAGCCTCAATATTGCCGCCCGTTTTATCCCTGGCGCCATGGCGGTCGCTGCGCTTAATGACCTGCGCCATTTTTGCCACGGCGGTCGGTATCGTTGGAGCGGTGGTCACCCTGATGGGACTGCTCGCCTTTCCAGCGCTCCTAAAGGCAGGGTATGATGAAAAACTGTCTGCAGGCGTGGTGTGCGCGGGAGGGTGCCTCGGTATACTTATCCCACCCAGCATCATGCTCATTGTGTATGGCGCCATTTCTGGCGTCTCGGTGGTTCGGCTCTATGCAGGTGCATTAATACCGGGTTTCATGCTCGCCGGTCTCTATATCTGTTATGTTATTGGTCGGGCCTGGATAAATCCGAAACTGGCCCCGAAACCGCCGAAAGGAACAGACCGATATACCGAATAAAGAGCTGTTTATGATGCTGCTCACTTCGGTGTTTCCACTGACACTTCTGATTTTGTCAGTTCTTGGTTCCATTCTCTTCGGTCTTGCAACTCCGACAGAGGCAGCCTCGGTTGGAGCATTCGGGAGTATCATTCTTGCCGCAAGTTATAGGGAATTAACCTGGTTGCGATTAAGAGACTCAGTCTATCTGACAACACGTACCTCGGCTATGGTCTGCTGGCTTGTTTGTCGGGTCATGGACATTTTCTTCGGTATTTTCATATCTTGGCGGCCACTTTGTTATTGAAGAGTTTGTGACCGGTCTGAATCTATCGCCGGTTCTGTTCCTTATTCTGGCCCAATGTATCATCTTTCTGCTTGGCTGGCCGCTGGAGTGGAGCGAGATTATCATCATCTTCGTGCCGATATTTCTGCCGCTGCTTGACGCTTTCGGCATTGATCCGCTCTTTTTTCGGGATTCTGGTTGCCTTTAACCTGCAGACTTCATTTCTGACACCGCCAATGGCAATGTCATGCTATTACTTAAAGGGGATTGCCCCACCGCACATTCAATTGACGACCATTTTCAGGGGATCTATGCCCTTTTTGTTTATGGTGTTGATTGCCATGGTCATCCTTTACAATTTTCCGATAATCACTACCTGGCTGCCGAATCTGGTGTACGGGGCTCACTGATCGGGTACGGTATGCAAGGAGCAGAAACAGGATGGATCTGACGTTGCTGGGTGCTGCCGAAGCAGCAGAGAAAATACGAATTGGTCTGATTACTTCTGAGGAACTGGTTGCGGCATGCCTGGAAAAGATCGATCAGATCGAGGAAACTGTTGGAGCCTGGGCCCACCTGGACCCTGAGTATGCACTGAATCAGGCGAGAGCTGCTGATAAATCGCTTCGTGAAGGTCTGCCGCTTGGCCCACTGCATGGGGTGCCGGTGGGCATCAAAGATATCATCGATACGGAAGGCTTGCCCACTGAAGATGGTACCGTACTTCATGCGGGACGACGCCCCCAGTATGATGCAACGGTTGTAGCTAACCTGCGTGTTGGCGGGGCGGTTATCATTGGGAAAACGGTTACGACTGAGCTCGCTGTCTTTTACCCCGGAAAAACGCGAAACCCGCATAATTTGGAACATACACCGGGAGGTTCATCAAGCGGTTCAGCAGCAGCTGTTGCTGCCGGTATGGTGCCACTTGCCATCGGTACTCAGACGAACGGGTCGATGATCAGGCCGGCATCGTTTTGCGGAGTGTATGGGTACAAGCCCACATTCGGCTCGATATCGAGACATCTTGTCCTGCCTCAGTCAAGACCGCTCGATCAACTGGGGGTATTCGGCCGAAGTATTGAAGACATCGCAATGCTGGCAGAATCGATCATGGGGTATGATATAAATGACCCGGATACGAAGCTGCAGGCAAAACCTGAGTTGGTAAAAATCCAGGCCGAAAACCCGCCGCTTCCACCGAAACTTGCTTTTGTCAAGACACCGGTGTGGGGTCAGGCAGATGATTTTACCCGTTCAGCATTTGAAGAGCTTGCGGAAGAACTTGGAGATTGTGCTGCAGAAGTTTCCTTGCCTCAGATGTTTGATCAGGCTCACGAACAGCATCGCATCATCATGGAAGCAGATATCGCTCGAAGTTTTACTGGAGAGTACCGGGATGGGGCTGACCAGCTCAGCGACATCCTGAAGGAAATTATTGAGCGCGGGCAGCAGGTTCTTGCGGTGGATTACAATAATGCCGTTGCCGGTAAAGAGATCTTGTATAGTGGGTTCAATGATATTTTTGACTGGAATGACGCGATTATTACTCCAGCAACAACAGGAGTAGCCCCTGCTGGCCTTGAATCAACCGGGAGCCCGATTTTTTGCACGATCTGGACCTTGTGCGGCATGCCCGCAATCACTTTGCCACTCATGCAGGGAGAGAATGGAATGCCCCTTGGTGTTCAACTCGTCGGACCTCGGGGTGATGATGCGCGATTGTTACGCACCGCCCGCTGGCTGATCAACGAGCTGACAGGATAAGGTCGTTCTACTGGTTGCGGAATATGAACGAACAACTGGCTTTAAGAGGAGTTGCCTATTATGAGTAATATAATTGCTGGCGGGATTGCCGTCTTGATGGCTTCGATATTTCTGCTCTATTATGCTATAAGACTTAAATCACCGGTACTCTGGATTATCATTCTGGTAAACCTTTGTGCACTTTTTTACGACTACTACAAAGGTGTTACAGAGGGTGAGGACCATATTTAATAGCGGTGTTGAGGTTAAAACCCTTTAGACTGATTTCAAGTGCTGTTAGAAGGTGCTGAGATATTGTCAAAGTCCAGGCCGGAGGGACGTAAATGAAGCCAAGAGTTCTGGTTACCAGAAAACTTCCAGATGCAGTTGAAGATCGTCTCAGAAGAGATTATGACCCTATCCTCAACCCAACCGATGCTCTCTATTCAAGTGAGGATATTATTGATAAAGCTGCAGAGGTTGACGCCATCCTGCCTTGCCATACTGAAAAATTTGACGCAGAGGTTATTTCCCGCCTGCCAGAGAATGTCAAGGTGATCGCTAATTTCAGTGTCGGGTACGACCATTGTGACACCGAGGCAGCAAAAAAGCGCGGCCTGATCGTCACCAACACCCCAGACGTGCTCTCCGATGCCACCGCAGAGTTAACCATCATGCTGATGCTGGGAGCAGCTCGAAGGGCAAGTGAGGGTGAGCGGCTGGTTCGTACCCGGGAATGGAAGGATTGGAGCCCCAGTTTTATGGTGGGCTCTCAGGTAACGGGAAAACGGCTGGGAATTGTTGGCTTTGGCAGGGTGGGGCAGGTGGTAGCCCGTCGGGCAGCACGTGGGTTTGATATGGAAATTCACTATCATAATCGCAGCCGTGTTGCCCCAGAGCTTGAAGATGGTGCCGTCTATCATGAGACTCCAGAGGCATTAATGCCTCACTGTGACTTTCTGGCGCTGCATTGTGTGGCATCTCCCGAGACAACGGGTTTGCTGAATGCAGAACGTATCGCTCTGCTTCCTGACGGTGCCATTGTGGTAAATGCCAGCAGGGGGGTCGTCGTTGATGATGATGCGCTTATCAGCGCTTTGAAATCGGGAAAATTATACGCAGCAGGTCTTGACGTATTCAATAACGAGCCCGATATACATCCTGTGTACCGCGAACTGAACAATGTGTTTTTGATGCCTCACATTGGAAGTGCAACAAAAGAGACCCGTGATGCCATGGGCTTTCGTGCACTCGATAATCTCGATGCCGTTTTCGCAGGGCGGGAGCCAAAGGACAGGGTAGCCTGAGTATTTACAGATGAGAGAGGGGAGGAGGAGCGAGCAGTCTTATGGACTGCTCGCTCCTTTTTTTTCAGCTTGAGCAGGCCGAACGCTCAACAGCTGCGTTCTTTTCTTTGATTCTTTGCAAATAATAATTATCTCTAGGTAGTATGCATCAATGCATAAACAGACATTCATCATAAAACATTAAAAAAAGGTAATAAAACAATGCTTGCTACAGACAAACTCTCTGGTGCTTTCAAGGCGATATGTGAAGAAGCGGAAAAGCTTCAGAAAAAAGACCTGTCCCCGAAGGTTCAGAAAAAATTACAGACGATTATCTCTATCGCCAAACATCAGAGTGATATTAGAGGTGCAAAAAAGGGCACTTGCAAATCAAAGACCAAATGTAGTTCTCACTGCTGATTGCCATTTGTAAAATGGGTCCAGATAATCTATTGCATGATTAGTCGGACCCATTGTCTTATCTTCGGATTTTCTTTTTGTCAATTCATCTTGATCACACATTTCATTTCCGTTACTATCCACAGGCTTACCCATCATAATCCATTTATTTCTCTTTGGCCTCTCCTGCAAGGGGGATTACATATTCATCAATCAAAGGCTCAGAATGAAACGCATAAATAATGAAATATTCGATCTGAAGGACCATATACGTTCAGTTTCCGGTTGGCCTGAACCGCATGTGGTTTTCAGGGATATATGTTCACTGCTTGAGGACAGAATTGTCTTTAAAAAACTGATAGATCTTTTCGTGCACCGATATGTAACTGCAGATATCGATGCGGTTGTCGGTATAGACGCCCGAGGATTCATAATCGCTGCACCGCTGGCCTATGAATTGAATACTGGTTTTATTCCACTACGTAAAAAGGGGAAACTGCCGGGAGAAACGATTTCTGAAGCCTATTCGCTCGAGTACGGACAGGCTGAAATTGAGGTTCAGACTGCCTGGCTCAGAAAAGGACATAAAGTTATCCTGGTCGATGACCTCATTGCCACCGGCGGGACAATGGTCGCCGCTGTAAAGCTTCTGAAAAGGATTGGGGTCGATATTCTTGAAGCTTCAGCAATAATCGATCTGCCGGACCTTGGCGGCAGTAGATTAATTAAAGGAACCGGCGTGAATGTTCATACTTTTTGTGAGTTCGAAGGTGAATGAGAATATGTATGGATTCTCAAAATTTTGAGAGTTTCGCCTGTAGCAGCGATTAGGCAGAGGCCTCTCGTGACTATTTCACGAGTTGAGAGGGGGTCTGTGATTCAAGCTCTTGGGTCTCACTGATGTGAGACTCATGTTTTTTAGGTAGTAGTTCAGACTGACGATACTGGCAGTACCGCCAGTCTGCTCTTGTGATTACTAACCTATTTTTTTCTGAGAATATGTTCTACGACCAAATCTCCCACCTCACTGGTGGTGTAGCCCATTTTTCCGGCGGCGAGGTTCTTGATTTTGGTCCCCGTTACCCATTTAACCCCATCTTCAATCGCTAGGGCTGCTTCTGTTTCGCCGAGGGTCTCCAGCATCATGGCACCGGCACAGATGGAAGCCAGTGGGTTGATGATATTTTTTCCGGTATATTTAGGGGCCGATCCGCCAATGGGTTCGAACATGCTGACTCCGTCCGGGTTGATATTACCGCCAGCTGCAATGCCCATTCCTCCCTGGGTTTCAGCACCCAGGTCGGTAATGATATCGCCAAACATGTTTGAGGTGACCAACACGTCGAACCATTCGGGACTCTTGACCATCCACATGCACGTTGCATCCACGTGATAGTATTCTCGCTTGACATCGGGGTAGTCCTGTTCGCCGATCTCATGAAACGCTCTCTCCCAAAGGTCGAACACATAGGTCAGTACATTGGTTTTACCTACCAGGCCAAGCGTATTAGCGCTTCCTTTCCCTCGGGCTTTCTTGCCGAATTTGCGGGTGTATTCAAAAGCATAGCGCAGGCATCGTTCAACTTGAAAGCGATTGTATACCATACTCTGAACGGCCACTTCATGCGGTGTTCCTTTCATAGATATGCCGCCGGTACCGGTATAGATGCCGCCGGAATTCTCTCTGATCACCACATAATCGATATCATCCGGAGTTTTGTCTTTAAGCGGGGTGTCCACTCCAGGGTAGAGCCGCACCGGTCTGAGGTTGATATATTGATCTAAGGCAAAGCGCAGGTTCAGGAGTATGCCTTTCTCTAAAATTCCAGGCTTGACATCGGGATGTCCAATGGCCCCCAGGTAGATGGCATCGAAGGCCTTTAGATCGTCGACCGCTGTCTCCGGAAGTACTTCGCCGGTGCGAAGATAGCGATCTCCACCGAAATCAAAATCGGTCATTTTCAGTTCGAAGCCAAAACGGCCAGCCGCCGCCGTTAAAGCCTTGCGGCCTTCGTTTATCACTTCAAGTCCAGTGCCATCGCCGGGAATTACGGCGATGCGGTAAGGTTTAGTCATGTTAGTCTCCAAATTGTTAATTGTCTGGTGACTCTGCAAAGGTGTGAGTCGCTCCAGTTTTCTTCATGCCATGTTAGATATAATCTGCAGTCTATTGTCAAGAATAAAGATACAGTCACATCACTGTATTGCGTGACATTTACGACATACTGATAATGTCATGGGGGTTGAGAAAGGTAGAGGAACTCCATTGCTTTTGATTGCCACTTCATAGAGATTTATTTTCTCGGACTTCTCATTACCGCAAACAGACCAGCTCGAGCCTCAGAAAAGCACTGTCCCTTTAATGAAACCATCTGGTCGTTCCTCTATGTCGCTGAGTGCCTGAGGAAGTTCCTCTAGTTGATAGGTATAATTGTTGATCTTTTCAAAAGGGTACTCCCCTGTTTCGATTAGCTTCATGGCGTCTGACACATTGCCAGCCTGACCGAGCCCGCTGATTAACGAAATACTCTTCCAGACGAGTCTATCAAAGTTTATTGGAGTTTCAATTCCACCGGATAATCCAATATTGACGATACGGCCTGCAGGTCTGACCATCTCAACGGCGGCCTGGATACCACGAGGGGTTCCAGATGTCTCAATTACCGCGTCAGCCCCTTCAGGAATAAGGCTGGCAACAGCTTGAACGGGATCGTCCTTATCAACGTTCACGACGTGGTGAGCGCCAAATTCTTCAGCCAATTTTAAACGATGCTTGTCCCGGTCAAGCCCAAGAACAATAACGGGGGAGGCACCGGAGTGGAGAGCAGCAGCCAGACTGCATAAGCCCTGCGACCCCGGACCAGATATGACCACAGACTCTCCAAACTTGACCTTGCCAAGGGTTTTGACCCAGCGGACTCCGTTTGCAACAACAGACGAGATACTGGCTGCAGAGTCAGCAACACGCGCACTTTGTTTGTGAATAACGGTGCCGGGAACGAGATACAGGTACTCACTGTACCCACCAAAAAGAAAGGGTGGTTTATCACATGTCAGGCTGATTCCATAGATACCGCCATGGGTGCAGTAGTGATAAAAATGATCGCTGCGGGAATGGCTGCAACGCCCACATGCAATATATGGTTCTATGGTTATACGATCTCCTTCATTGAAATCATACCATCTCGCGGCCTCACTGCCTATTTCGACAATTTTCCCTGCTACTTCGTGGCCCATGATCAGCGGATAGCGACCAACCGGAGTATGTCCCCTAAATACCTTTAAATCCGTCGAGCAAACAGAAGTCACAGCTGTCTTCACCAATATGTGATCTGTTGGTGTCCCGCGGAGTTCAAATTCTTGAAGTTCCATTTGCCCGGGAGCAGTAACCACCATCGCCTTTGATTTCATTTATAGCCTCATAACTCTTGGAATAAAGGGAATATCTCATGCGCACAATACTACAAATACAAACTAATACAAAAGGTTAAAAACATAAAAGAAAATTCATGAATTGAGTCAATTTGGTATTCTTGAAGGGTTTCATCGAAAGATGAAACTCATTCAAAGAAGAGCATATGGTTTTAGAAACTTTGAAAATTATCGCTTGCGAGTCAGGGTTATGTGCGGGTAAAAGATGGAAACTTGATCAAGCTCGATGGTAGGGAAATGAGACTCATCCCCCTCTTTGACGTAGACCCTTCTTAATATTATTGGTATGCCCGGAGGGATTCGAACCCCCGACACCCAGGTTCGAAGCCTGGTGCTCTATCCAGCTGAGCTACGGGCACGTAAGCAGACGAGGGTGCCTACTGCAGCATCTCTCCAATGAATAAGTGATGCGACTGTATAACATGATCAATTGCAAGGGTCAACTCAAAGGGTCGATTATCGCTGCACAACCATGGGCCAGTTGAAGATTATCCAGAAGTGCCAACATAAACATTTTTAAATTTCATCTTGACTGCGTTGCGATAGGTACATGAGCCAAAGGATTGTACATCCAAGCCCGGAAAGAAAGAGTCCACCGGACGTAAAGCTGCCAAAAATATCGACCAGGTAGCCGACTGCAAATGGACCTAGAAAGCCGCCAACCTCAGCAACGCAAAAGAACACCCCCGTGGCAGAGCCCAGATATTTTGACGCTACTTCTGGAGTTTCCATGAGGCTCAGGACCAATAGCGGCATGAGGCAGGGACCTGAGAAACCGAACAGCAGCAACCCTGGAATCACCGGCCATTGCAGGATTACCACCCAGAATATCGATAGACTGGCCAATAGTGCCATGAGGCCGATAAGCCAGCCTCTCTGGTGAGGCTGCACATACCTTGGGAAGATCAGCACTGCAGGAATACTGGTCAGAAAAGGCAGCGCAGAGAATATTCCTGCTCTCGCAGGAGACATACCCGCAGTTTCCAGGATTTTGGGCAGCCAGGCAAAATAACCATGCATAATGGCAAAAGATAAAAGTCCCGATAACAGGATCAACCGAACACTTCGAACCTTGAACAGGTCGCTAAGCATTTTAAGGACCTTGAAGCGTTCGGTATTGGCCTCAACACCTATCTCTCTGGTCAGTGCCCACCAGAAACCGGCAAAGACAAAGGTCATCACTCCGTACCAGACAAACGTCATCCGCCAACTATAGTCGGTTAAAGGCATTACAACGGTATTTGTAGCCGCCAGCGAGACCATGCCGCCAATCCATGGGCCGGTAGTATATATTCCTACTGCAGTGCCACGCTCTTTTCCCTTAAACCATGTTGAAATTGTTTTCGGACAGCCGATAGAAATCATCGGGCCTCCAACCCCAAACAACGCTACAAAAAATAATAGCGAGAAAAAACCGGTCGAAGCGGAACGGAGTACAGCTGATAATCCAATAACAAGGGCTCCGAAAAAGATGGACCTTCGAATCCCCCAGCGATCCATGATCACCCCGGCTGCAATTGCTGAAATGATATAGGTCATCTGCCAGGATCCAAGCACGAAACCCATCTGGCCGTAAGAAATTGTAAGGTCGTGAATAATCGGAGTAACCAGGGGAGATGGGGATCTCGTTACCATCCCGAAGGAGAAATAGAGCAGCCAGAGTAAGAGCAGGACGAGCCATCGATATGGCTGTTGATGCGGGGGAAGACCTCCTGGAGTATTCGAAGGGCTGTCCGGTTGTTTATCTAGGGATGTCGACACGGTCAGAAACGGTAGCAGAGTTAGGGCTGATAGAGTAAAAGCTGCACTTCGTGACAGGGGATGAAGAATGAGATGGTACCATTTTACCGTTGTTTTTAAAACTCTATTCCTGGTAATGGGGTTCTCCCTCGCACTTATTTTATCTAAATCGTCATATTGTGAACTCATTGTATCTGATAAGCATCGAAACCGTTCAAGCAAATATCTCAAAAAGTGGCTGCCTCTGAGCTGTTTGATCACGGTTAGCTTTATTCTGACATCACTCTTGCCTCATGGACATCTTTCTTGTTTGTTTATGTTTAAATTGCTTTACTGCAACCTGGGAACCTTTTATTAGAACTGCTGTCATAAGTGAAAAGAAACAAATAATTATAAAAGTATATTATTATCCTGATGATAGAAGCAATTATCTTTGATATGGACGGTCTGCTCGTAGACTCTGAGGCCTATTGGAATGAGGCACGCAGGATTATGGCTGCCGAAGCAGGCGTTACATGGAACGAAGATGATCACAAGGCGGTCATGGGAGTGAGTACTCCAGAATGGGTCATGTACATGATTGAGCGCCTTGGGCTGAAATTGCCGCCCAAGTCCGTTGAGGAACGGATTATCAGCGCCATGACAGATCTCTATGACCAGCGGATACCCTTTTTACCAGGTGCTGTCGAGGCTGTTTCATTGGCCGCAAAACATTTTACAACTGCACTTGCATCGGGATCACCTCGCAGTTTGATTGAGAAAGTTACAAAGAGCCCGGTATTGAACGGAAGATTTGACTTAATTCTTTCGGGTGACCAGTTTGCTCATGGCAAGCCGGCTCCCGACATTTATCTTGGTGCGGCAGAACAATTAAATCTCAAGCCATCTCAATGTCTATGTCTGGAGGATTCCGGCAGTGGCATTTTGGCAGGTCATAGGGCTGGTATGAAGGTGATAGCAGTTCCGGACCCGAGATTTCCTCCAGCAGCAGAACATCTGGCAAAGGCAATTGAAGTCTTGCCCTCTCTGACCCAATTTTCCATACATACGTGCAGTGACGATGCCTCTTTAACCATCTAACACTATCATTACTAATCATGTACTTTTATCTCTGTGAAAATTAATAGACCGCTTATAACTGTCGCTTCTTTTTCCGCCCTTGGCCTTAACGGTATGGCGTTTACCTTCATGGGTGTCAGTCTGCCATCTCTGCAGGCCGACCTTGAGATCAGCATTGAACAGACAGGCGCCCTGATGGCCTCATTCCAGGCTGGTTTTACGTTATTCACGCTGCTCGGCGGGATTTTTTCGGACTATTTTTACCGCGAATGGGTCCTTGCACTCGGTTGTACCTTACTCTGTATCGGTTCGCTTTCTTTATGCTTTTTATCATCACTAATGGCAAGTATGCTTGCAGTCTCGCTGATGGGAGCAGGAATCGGTTTTATCCTGAGCGGATCCAATACCCTGCTTGTTGATCTTTATCCCCACAGCAAAGGGACGATTTTGAACATTCATCATGTGTTCTTTGGCATTGGCGCTATTCTTGGACCTGTTCTCATGGGGGTGTTCATAGCCCATGATGGCTATTGGCAAGGAGGCTTTTACTCGTTAGCTCTTGTGCTTGTCATACTTGGTTTCATTTTTTCATTTTCAAAGGGCAAAAAATCAATCAGCAAAGATGGTGCTCTCAGTATAAGCGCACTCAGAAAATTGATAGGCGATGAGAAATTCCAGGTAATTATGGTCGTCAATTTTTTAACAATGGGCAGCCAGGTAGCCATAATGCTTTTTGGTGCGATCTTCCTTATTCAGGCCAAACAATGCACGTTAGCCCAAGCCAGTGGCGCCCTTTCAATTTTCTCAGTTTTCATGGTAGTGGGGAGGGTCTTGTGCGGCAGAGCCGCGCTCACCATTAAACATTCAACCATTATTGTCTTTCTGCTCTGGTTACAAATGGTAACCCTGTTATTTGCATGGCAGGGGAATGGCTGGACAGCCATGGTGTTCATTGCACTCAGCGGCCTCACCTTTTCAGGGACCTACCCGACCTTGCTTGCCTTGACAAGTATACTGTCTCCTCGGCATGAAGGCACAGCTCTCGGGATCTTGTCCACGATGGGGGGGCTCGGCTCTGTCATCTTGTGCTGGCTGACCGGTTATGTCGCTGGATTGACCAATCTGGAATTTGGCTTTATAGTTGTGTATCTGGGATGTTTCAGTGCTCTCGTCCTGTTTCAGGTAAATCACCGTTCTCTCTGTCTCAGAGAAACTGTCCAGGATTAATAGAATCGAAGCAAACATATTTCTAACGTTTCAAGAACAGGCATTGTCTTTAACAGCTACACCTTAAAGGGAGAAAAAAAATATGGTTGGATTATTAAAAGAAATAGAGCAAAGGCGTGCAAGACGAGCCTTGAGCGAAAAAGCTCTACCTGAAGAGATTATTGCTCAGCTGATGACCGCGGCAACGTATGCGCCCAGCTGTTTTAACAGTCAGCCCTGGAGATTTATGGCTGTAACCGCTAAAGAAAGTCTGGAAAAATTGCATGCTGCTCTTACAGGCGGCAATTATTGGGCAAAAAAAGCTCCCTTGATGATAGTTCTCGCAACCAAGGTGACCTTTGACGCCCAGTTGAATGACGGCAGGGATTATGCACTGTTTGGCTGTGGCCTGGCAGCAGATAATCTGATGCTGCAGGCGACGGCTCAGGGACTTTATGCACATCCAATGGCTGGCTTTGATCCTCTTGCTGTTAAAGAGGCCTTCAACATACCGGAAGACTTTATCGTTATCACCCTCATTGCCGTTGGTTATCCAGGTCCTCTTGACGGACTCAGTGAAAAACATGTTGTCGCTGAAAACGGTGATAGAACGCGTAAAGAGGAAGTTGAAGTGATCTGCTACGATGAGTGGACTTTTGAATAAAAATTTGTATTTGAGTTTACTGAGACGATAAAAGTTTTACCAGATTAAGCGGTTAAGGGTCGCTCACTGACCTCCGCAGCAAAAGTGATGAGCTGTTCTCTCAGGATAGAAATGATGCATCATTCTGGGAGAACATTTTTCTCTTTATGCCGGGCTTCATATCATTGCGCCAGCCAGGCTGTAAACTATGTTTTTTGACATTCCTGCCCCCCCTTGGTTTCTTCGATATACCTCTCTGATCTATCACATAATAGCAATCTTTTTTTAGCCAACTGCCATATATCACTTGCCACCCCCTGGAATATATGTAATATGTTATCACATATAACTTTCTTGCATGCTGTGAGCACGCCTAACCATCAAGTGTTGGCTGCTTACATCTCGCAAACGATCCTATTAGAATTTGCACCGCAAACAAAAAAATGCTCAAAACGTTTTTTTATTGGGCAAGACAATTAGGGGAGCGAGGATTTGCCTGAAATAGTCTTAGAAAAGCTGGTTAAGAACTATGGCCAGGTCAACGTGATTGAAGAGCTTGACCTTGTCATGGATGATAATGAATTTACCGTCCTGGTCGGGCCCTCCGGTTGTGGAAAATCAACCACTCTTCGTATGATTGCCGGATTGGAGACAGTTACCGCCGGTGAAATATACATTGGCGGGAAACCCGTTTCTCATCTGGAACCAAAGGACAGGGATATCGCCATGGTCTTCCAGGACTATGCCCTTTATCCGCACATGGATGTTGCCCGCAACATGTCTTTTGCCCTCCGCCTGGCCCGATATCCCAAAACAGATATAAAAAGCAGGGTAAAAAAGGTTGCGGAGATGCTCGGCATTGAGCCGCTTCTCTCACGAAAACCTGCTCAATTATCAGGTGGTCAGCGACAGCGCGTTGCCATGGGGCGGGCCCTTGTTCGTGACGCAAGCACCTTTCTTTTCGATGAACCCTTATCGAACCTGGATGCCAAACTTCGTGCCCAGATGCGGGCTGAACTGGCACTGATGAGGCGACAGCTGGAAAAAAATATGATTTACGTTACCCATGATCAGGTGGAAGCAATGACTTTGGGTGATCGAATCGTCGTCATGCATGGCGGAATCATCCAGCAACAGGGGACTGCTGAGGAGTTGTATAAACAGCCGGTAAATAAATTTGTTGCAGGATTTCTCGGATCTCCACCGATGAATTTTTTTAATGGGGTGGTTGGAGAAAGAGATGGGCAAATGGAAGTCACTGGAGAGGAATACGCCCTGCTTCTTCCTGACACCATGAAACTCAGACTGCAAAAACTGAAGTCAAATCAGATAGTCGTTGGTATCAGGCCGTCGGCGTTTGGCCACTCAAAAGATGATAGTCAAGGTGCCAAGCTTCACCTGCCAGTGATTTTGTCGGAATACATAGGAAGCCAGTCAGTTATCGTATCCCGTATTGGTGGGGAGCAGATCCTCATAGAGGTAGACTCAGACAAACCATTCAGCGTAGACGAAATGTTAGAGTGTACGATCGACCCGGAAAGTATTCACCTGTTCGATCCGGAAACTGAAAAAGCCTTATAGCTGGAATGCCACACAACCTTAATAATAAAAATAAGGGAGGAAATTATGACCAGTCATTTTAAGAAAGCATTGTATGCAGTTGCCGTTGCAGGTGTTTCTACCTGTCTTCTGTCAACCACTTCATTTGCAGGCGATCCCTATGCACCGTACAAAGGAGAGACCCTTGTCGTGAACTTTCCGGCCCATCCACATTTCGATGCAGTGATGAAGGTAATTCCGAAATTTACGGAAGAGACCGGAATCAAGGTGGAGGTTGATCAATTACAGTATCTGGCCATGCGCCAGAAGCAGACCCTGGAGTTAACCAAACCAAAGGGAGATTATGATCTTTTAGCCTACGTGGTGTTCTCGAAAGCTGACTATGTGGCTGCTGACCAGATTGAACCGCTGGCCAGATTTTTCATGAACCCAAAACTTGCAGACCCCAACTATGAACCTGAAGATCTCATTGATGGATATGTTCAGAATATCGGTGTTGCAGGCGGCAAGAAAGGTTACCTGCCAGGTCCTACTGGAGCATTATTTGGTATCCCGTTTGGGTCTGAAACATCGGTCCTTGGCTACCGTAAGGACATTTTTGAGAAGCATAATTTAAAGGTTCCTGAGACCTATGACGAGTTGTTGGAAACTACCTGTAAAATCAAGGATCTGGAGCCGGGAATGGCTGGTCTCACCTCGCGCGGAAAATCAGGGCACCAGACCTCTCATGCCTACCTTCTTCACCTTGCCCCACTGGGGGGGAAGGTGTATGACGATCAGTGGAATCCAATATTCAACAATGAAGCAGGAATTAAAGCCGGTGAGGCATTAAAGACGATACTGGATTGTGGCCCGGAGGGTGGCACTTCCTTTGGCTTTGCTGAAGCTAAAAATGCCTTTCTGCAAGGAAAAGCCGCAATGTTTCTGGACACAACCGTTATCGCCGGTGAAGTGGATGACCCTGAGAAGTCGAAGATTGTCGGTAAGGTCGGCTGGGCACTTCACCCCAAAGGAGTTCGCCGTGGCTCGCAGACAGGTGGTTTCGGCATTGCGATTCCCAAGAATGCGCAAAATAAAGAAGCAGCATTCTTACTCATGCAGTGGCTGACCTCCAAACGTGTCGACAAGATGATTGCCATGGAGGGAGGAAACCCTTCTCGCTTTTCCACTCATGCTGACCCTGATGTTAATGCGAAATATCCCCATATGGAAATTTTCGGTGAAGCGCTTAAATATGCTGATCCTGATTGGCGGCCAATTATCCCGACATGGGGTGAACTCAATAGTGAGTTGGGTACCACTTTATCAAAAGCAATGACAGGAGAAATGAGTGTGAAGGAAGCACTTGATGCCGTTGCCAAACGAGCCACAGGCTATCCAGGAAAAAGCCGGTTATTACACCTGGCAGTAGACTGCATTTAAAGAACCATCAGACGTTCGCCGGGTGCTGCGGATGCAGTACCCGGCATTACCCTGACCTATAGAAGTATCAGCAGAAAGTGGAGAATGCAAATGATCTCGCCGCGCCTCTTGAATCGAGCCACGCCCTACTTGTTCCTGGCACCTGCTGGTATCGTCCTCATTTTCGCGCTTCTTTATCCAATTGGATACTTAACGGTTGCAAGCTTTTTCGACTGGAGGATGGGAAGCCCATTTGCTGATTCAACTTTTGCCGGTTTGGGCAATTATACCTGGATTTTGAATGACCCGAGTTTTCGGGAATCATTTATGGTAACGATTACCTTCGCCTTCACTGTTGTGGTTCTGGAAATGTTTCTAGGCGTTGGTCTTGCCTTTATGCTCGAACGCCCCATCAAGGGTATGTCGGTGTTTCGTACTATTTTTATATTGCCGATGATGATTGCTCCAATTGTGGTTGGGCTGATCTGGCGTTACATGTACAATCCGCAATTTGGCATAATCAACAAGACATTAAAGAAATGGGGATTTGAATCTATCCCCTGGCTATCCTCGCCGGACTGGGCATTGCCCTCTGTGATTATTGCCGATATCTGGCAGTGGACGCCATTCATTTTTATCCTGTCGCTCGCAGCCTTACAGTCATTGCCAAAGTCAGCGCTGGAAGCAGCCCGGATTGATGGAGCCTCGGGATGGCAGCAGATCATTTATATTAAAATTCCCTTGATGATGCCGGTACTTGTTGTTGCCGGCCTGTTACGAATGATCGATGCTTTCAAAGTGCTGGAGGTTATCTTCATAATGACTAATGGTGGACCAGGATTGTCAACTGAAATTTTATCGCTGCGGATCTACAAGACCGCCTTTGTCAGTTGGGAACTCGGTCGTGCTGCTGCCCTGTCAAATATTCTGCTGGCAATTGTCATGGTGATTACGATCGCCATGTTTCTCTATACCAAGATCCGGGATGCACGATTAGCTCGGATCCAGGCTGATGCCGAAAACTATTGAGGCATTCCCTTGAAACAATACTCTACAATTAATACGACCCTTTTTTACACTATCCTGCTTTTTTTATGCATGTTGGCGTTGGGACCAATTGTGCTGATGCTGCTCACATCACTCAAACTGAAGGTGGATATTTTCAATGATGTATCAACTTTCATATTCATGCCAACGCTGAAAAACTACAGTTCAGTGGTCACTGATCCGTCTCTCATGCGTTATCTCTGGAACTCGCTGTATGTCGGTTTGGTTTCCACTGTCCTGACGCTGGTGATGGGCTGCATGGCAGCCTATGCGATTGTTCGTTTTCGCTTCATGGGAAGAGACGTTGTATCTTTAACTACCCTTTTAATGCGGATGGTTCCGCCCGCAGTATTAACGGTACCCGTATTTGCCATCTGGACTTTTCAGTATGGTTTGAGCAACAATCTTCACGGATTGATTCTGGTTTATGTAGCAATTAATCTTCCGTTTGTGATCTGGATACTTCAGAGTTTCATTCAGCAGGTGCCAATCCAGCTTGAAGAAGCAGCCCGTGTTGACGGAGCAAACCCCTTTCAAATCTTTTTTCTGGTAGTGCTTCCGTTGATAAAGCCAGGACTTGCTGCTGCTGCCATTTTCACCTTCCGTATTGCTTGGAACGAATTTATTCTGGCTCTGATTCTTACTAATCGTGCAACCCGAACGACCCCGGTAAATATTTCTCTTTTTCTGACCGAGCACAATATCGACTGGGGGCAGATTATGGCCATGGGGATGTTGATTGCAATTCCTCCTATCATATTCACATTTGTTGCTTCAAAACAAATCATTACAGGAATGACGGCTGGAGCAGTAAAGGGCTGATAAAAGGTTTGCTGGAGTGAGCGGGACGGACCAACAGGAGAGAGGAACAACACTATTAGAGCAGTCTTTATGGTTCCAGGTGGGGTAGAATTTCATTTGCTGCTGCGTTCAAATCCCGGTGCAGGGCGGCGATGGTTTTTGGGCCGTCACCTTTTGAGAATCCAGCGAACATTTCCTGGTGACATTCGATTGCGCTGCTGAGGTCCCTGCCAACAATGGCGTAGAGGTAAATATAGGGATTTACTCGTGCGAGCAACCGCTGAATGAGCTCCATGAGCAGCGGAGACTGTGAATAAGAATAAATAGCTTTGTGGAATTCATCGTTTTTCTTGATGTACGCTTTGTGATTTGTGCCAACGTGCTTTTTCATGGCCTCAAGGATGCGTTCCACTTTGACGATGGCTTTTGATGGACGTTTTTGACAGGCTTTGTCGACGGCCTCCGACTCGAGTAACAGCCGGAGATTGAGTATTTCTTTGAAATCTTCAGATTTGAGGTGATTGACCTGTATTCGTTTGTTGCTCTCAACAACAAGGATGTTTTCCGACTCGAGCTGCCAGACGGCTTCACGAACAGGCAGGAGGCTGACGCCGAATTTGTCAGCCAAGCCCCTGAGGCTGATTTTTTCACCAGGCAGGAGCTCAGCCTGGAGAATGTTGGTGCGCAATTGTTCGTAAACTTTTTGACGCAACGTTACACTGGTGATTTTTTCGAAAGCCATCGCTTGCCCTTTTTTGATATATGTGATATCATATCACATAATTAATTCTTGATCAAGGGACAATTCCACTTGATCGCCAAAGGGCTTAAAAACTTGATTTGCAGTAAAAGGCCCGATATGTCGCAATGGATACCTGGTGACGCCTCACCATTCTGCAATGCTTCTCACTTTTCCGACCTGAAGAATAGATCTGGGTTCAGATATGCATTTGCGAGAATACGAGAGGGAGTGTCAGGTGATACTACCGACAGCTAATCTAATAATATGGAGATGTAAATGAGTAAAGTATCAGAGATTACCAGAGAGTCATGGATCCTGACTAACTTTCCAGAGTGGGGGACCTGGCTTAATGAAGAAATCGATGAAGAAATCGTCGCTCCCGGGACGGTGTCCATGTGGTGGCTGGGCTGTACGGGGATGTGGATCAAGACAGAGGGTGGGACCAATTTATGTATTGATTACTGGACCAAACATGGCAAGAAGACTCGCAAGAACAAGCTCATGAAAGATCAGCATCAGCATCAGCGGATGATCGGCTGCCTGAAGCTGCAGCCTAATCTGCGAAATGTTCCGTGTGTTCTTGATCCTTTTGGTATCAGCAAGGTAGAAGCCATATTGTCGACCCATCACCACGGTGACCATATCGATGAAAATGTCGCTGCAGCCGTTCTCCAGAACTGTGGTTCTGCAGTACGTTTCATCGGCCCTCAGGCTTGTATCGATCTCTGGACCGGCTGGGGTGTCCCTGCGGAACAATGTACTGTGGTTAAACCGGGTGATGTCGTAAGAGTCGGTGATACCGAAATTGTTGCCCTGGATTCTTTTGATCGGACTGAACTGGTAACCGCGCCAAAAGGTACAACGCTCAAGGGGAAAATGGTCCAGGAGATGGATCTGCTTGCCGTCAATTATCTCATTAAGACGCCTGGCGGGAACCTCTATCATAGCGGTGACTCACACTACTCAAACTATTATGCCAAACATGGCAATGATCATGAAATTGATGTTGCGTTTGGCTCTTTCGGAGAAAACCCACGGGGCATGACCGATAAGATGACCTCAAGTGACATCCTCCGGATGGCCGAGAGCCTGAGGTGTAAAGTTGTTATACCGATTCATCATGACGTGTGGACCAATTTTCAGGCGGATCCCATGGAAATCAAGATGCTCTGGCAGATGAGAAAAGACCGGCTGCAATATGAATTTAAACCGTTTATATGGCAGGTGGGCGGTAAATTCACCTATCCAGACGACAAGGATATGCTTGAATATCATTATCCCCGTGGTTTTGAGGATGCTTTTGCCATCGAGCCCGATCTACCTTTTAAATCATTGCTGTAAATAAAGAGGAAATAACATGAGTAAACCGATGCTCCAGGTGGCCCTGGACAATTTAAGTATACCGGAGGCTCTCAAGGCAACCAGGGTGCTCGCCGATGAAGTCGATGTTCTTGAAGTAGGAACAATTCTCTGCTATGCGGAGGGTGCCAAGGCGGTATCCATTCTTCGAGCTCTGTACCCGCACAAAACAATTGTTACAGACCTCAAAGCCGCAGATGCCGGTACAACGGTGGCAGAGATCGTCTTTTCCCGCGGAACTGACTGGATGACCGTTATCTGCTGCGCACCATATGCCACCATGGAAGCCGCGCTGAAAGTAGCCCGGGAGTATAATGGTGACGTGCAGGTCGAGCTCTATGGAGACTGGACTTTTGAGCAGGCTGAAAAATGGCATGAGATCGGCCTGACCCAGGTGATTTATCACCGTGGCCGCGATGCCGCTTTTGCCGGCCAGCAATGGGGTGAAGAGGATCTCGCCAAAATCAGGAAGCTGGTCGACATGGGATTTGAGGTCTCGGTAACCGGTGGTCTCTACCCAAAAGATCTTGGCGTTTTCAAAGATATTCCTGTCAAATGCTTTATTGCTGGCAGAGGCCTTTACGGAGCGGATGACCCGGCTCAGGCAGCCAGGGACTTTAAAGCCGCTATAGATACATATTGGCAACAGTAGGCAACCCGGGTATTGGCTCAACAGGAAGGAGTTATCATGAAGCAGGAGGATCTCAAACTTGGCATCTATGAGAAAGCACTGCCATACGGCACCAACTGGGAACAAAAGCTGGCTGTTGCGGAGAAACACGGCTTTCAATTTGTTGAAATTTCAATTGATGAAACCGATGAGCGACTTTCCAGGTTGGACTGGAGTCTGGCAGAGCGCAAGGCTTTCAACAGTATCGTGCTTGACAGTCCACTTACCGTTCCCACCATGTGTTTGAGCGGGCACCGGCGCTTTCCACTGGGCAGCCATAACCGGGAAATCCGTAAACAGGCGATCGCCCTGATGGAAAAAGCCATCTTCTTTGCTGTCGATACTGGAGTTCGTACCATTCAGCTGGCAGGATATGATGTCTATTATGAAGAAGGTGACGAAGACACCCGTAAGTGGTACATGGAAAACATGCAGAAGTGTCTGGAAATGGCAGCTCGAGAGCAGGTTATGCTGGCAATGGAGATCATGGACCATCCTTTCATGAATTCCATCCTCAAATTCATGAACCTGAAAAAGACGCTCAATTCTCCCTGGTTTTCTGTCTACCCCGATATCGGTAATCTGAGCGCCTGGGGAAATGATGTTATAGAAGAACTTACCCTCGGCAGTAACCACATCGTCTCGCTCCATCTCAAAGAAACCCTGGCGGTGAGCCAGGACCACCCAGGTACGTTTAAAGAAGTTCCTTTCGGTAGTGGCTGTGTCAATTTTCCAGCTCTGTTTTCTCACCTGAAAAAAATAGCATATGCAGGTCCTTTTCTTATCGAGATGTGGACGGAACATACTGAAAACCCTGAAAAAGAAATTTCTGAGGCGAAAGAGTGGATTTTTGATCAAATGCGGGCAGGAGGGTTGATTGATGAATAGCACGATGAAACAGGAGGTTCTCGAGGCCAACCTGATGCTCAAGGAACTCGGGTTGGTGATCTTTACCTGGGGAAACGTAAGTGCCATTGACCGGGTACTCGGGGAAATCGTCATAAAACCAAGCGGTGTGCCCTACGAGAATATGACAATCGATGATCTGGTTGTTGTCGATCAAGAGGGAGGCGTTATTGAAGGAGCGTATAACCCCAGTTCCGACCTCCCCACGCACCTCGAACTCTACAGGCAGTTTCCAGATTGCGGTGGAGTTGTTCATACTCATTCCCGGATGGCAGTCGCATGGGCTCAAGCTGGTGCTGATATACCGGCATTTGGTACGACTCATGCGGATTATTTTTATGGTGCAATTCCCTGTACCAGAGCCTTGACCAACGATGAAATTCAGGGTGCCTATGAGCACGAGACCGGTCGGGTCATTGTCGAAACATTTCAGACCCGAAACATTAACCCCGCTGCAATACCTGCAGTATTAGTCCACGGGCATGGACCTTTCAGCTGGGGGAAGAGTGCCATGGAGGCTGTACATAATACCGTTGTACTGGAAGAACTTGCTGCCATGGCCAGCGGTTCCTTGACGATTAATCCCAACCTTCGGGGGATCGACCAGGAACTGCTCGATAAACATTACCTTCGTAAACATGGTGCAAATGCCTATTACGGACAGAAATAGGAGAGGGTCTGTGGAGCGGGGTGCGGATTTGTCTGGAACGGAGATGGTATAACCATGGAATCAATCCTGACTGTTGATATCGGTTCATCGAGTATGCGGGCGATTCTGCATGATGACCATGGGGCCATTGTCCATAAGTGTCAAAAAAGTACGATTCCCGAGTACAGGGCCCATGGCACAATTGTTGAGCTGGATGCCGTAAAATTTGTGGATACTCTGCTCTGCCTGCTGAAGGAATCCTACAGGTATTGTGAAAGCAATGAGATTAAGATCCTTGCCATAAGTGTAACCTCTCAGCGTTCGTCGGTGGTGCCTGTTAACAGCCAGGGCACACCACTGGCACCGTTTATTACCTGGCATGATAAACGTACGGTGCCGTTATGTAACGCATTGAACCAGCACGAGAACAAGGTCTATGGAATTACCGGGTTGCGGATTTCCCCTGTTCTTTCAGCCGTAAAAATGACCTGGATCCGCAAGGAACAGCCCGAAATTTATAAAAATACAGCAAAGATGCTCGGAGTTCAGGATATCGCCATTCATACTCTGTGTGGTGAATTCGTGACTGACCATTCCCTCGCCAGTAATACGATTCTGCTCAATCTCTGGACCCGGCAGTGGGATCAGGAGCTTTTGGATATCTTTTCTGTGAAGCGTTCTCATCTCTGTGATCTCATTGCACCGGGTTCGATCTGTGGTCCGACGAACAATGAATTAACCAGACAGACCAATATTCCTGCTGGTATTCCGGTTATATCAGCCGGCGGTGATCAGCAATGTGCAGCCCTTGGCCTCGGTATTACCTCAGAAGGAAAACTCAAATGCACAACAGGCACCGGCTCCTATTTGATTGCCCACGCAGATGCTCCAGTAATTGATGAACATAAAAGATTTCTCTGCAAAATTGGTGCTATCCCAAATTCCTATAATTTAGAGGCGGGCATGCTCACCACTGGAACAGTATACCGCTGGTTCTTGTCACAATTTTATGGGGAAAACGCTGGTGATGCAGAGGTTGCTGAAATCAACCAGGATGTATTATCAAGCCCGCCTGGCGCAAACGGTGTTTTAATGCTGCCCTATTTTGAAGGGAGTGGTGCTCCATATTGGAATCCTCAGGATACCGGCTCTTTTTTTGGCTTAAAGCTTTCAACCACACGATCGGATATGTCGCGGGCAGTGTTGGAAGGAATTGTCATGGGAATGGAGGAGAATGTCTCTCTGTTCAAAGAAAAACTGGGGCATATTGATCAAATCTGTATATCCGGCGGTATGACAGAATTCATTCCATATAACCAACTGCAGGCTGATATTTACGGATATAAGGTTGCTCTTTATCCTAATCGGGAGGCGACATCAATTGGAGCATGGATTTCCGCAGCGGTAACCTGTGGTCTTTACGGTTCTTATCATGAGGCGTTCCGTGCAGTCCAGCCAGCAGAAAGCGAAACGATATTTACTCCCGACTCTGAAACGAACATTTTTTACAGCAGGCTTAATAGAAAGAGAAAAAAGCTCTATCGTGCACTTCGAGCTGTTACAGATGATTAATGATCAGCAAAAGAGTAAAAGTTGATGAACAGGTTTTGATAGGGGGCCGCTCAGCGTCGCATCAACAGCAGTTTCTTCTCTCTATCTCTGCTAATCTGTTGCTGACAAACCCATAGAGCTGTAAGGTAATCGATATCCATATCGTTTTTCAATTACCCTCAGAGGCCGTCATGGACGTAAAGAAATCTCAAGAACACGGTGAGAAAAAAAATAAATCGAATATTTCTGGTTTTTTACCCTTTGCGGTTTTTGTTTTTGCGGCGCTGGCAATTGCACTTGTGATTATTCTCTTGAGAAGCAGGGCATGATTGAGGGATATACATTATGCCGAAGGACATGCAGAAACAGATGGTTTTTGTTTTCTTTGCTTTTGCTATCAGGAGCAGAGCCGTCCCTCCCTGGTGCCAGATAGGTGGAACTCAGTATCTGTCGACCGATGCTTAACTGAACCTAGCTGTCGTCTCCTGAACCGTGCGAAGATACAAATTGTCCGCTCTTTGAGACCTCAAGCCTGATGGTTTTGTGCCGGTCAGTGCGTAAATATTGAATACGCTTTTTGCCGAGCCTGTTGAGCACCTCCTGGGACGGTGCATTAATCCAGTTATCTTCTGATGTACTGATAATTGCCAGTTTTGGCTGTACTCGATTAAGCAGCTCATCAGAGGTTGCATCTGCTGCGCCGTGATGAGCTATTTTTATGACATCTGCACCGAGACCACTATTATTTTTTAAAAATGACTGTTCTGCCGGACCAGCCAGGTCGCCCATCTGGAGAAGCTTGAAATTATTAAATGAAATCATCAGTACAAGCGAAGCAGCATTCAGGTCCTGCTCATCCTGCAGCACATCCACCGGGTTAAGTACGTCCAGTTTGATATCACCGCAGGTTATGCTCTCTCCCCTGGATAGAACCGAATAAGGTTGTTTCTGGCGTATCTTTTCATAATCGCTGAAATACTCTTTGGCTTGGTTGGTCCGGCCATTGTCGTACAACTGGCCAAAGGCAACTCGGGAGCTGAGATCAAACAGCCCGCCAAAATGGTCGAGATGAGGATGACTGATAATAACGACGTCGAGCCCGGTGATCGCAAGTTCCTGCAGTTTTTCAGTGACTCGGTGGCCATGAATTAACGGACCTGCATCTATGAGCGCCGCACACAGGCCGGGCTGATGCAGGATCATTGCATCACCCTGGCCAACGTCGAGAAAATAGATATGCAGAGGGGCGCTGCCGGGATCTGCGTGCAGCGTTGAGGCTGTTACTGGTGCAAGCGCCAGAGATGATAATAGTACCATGATTTTAATCATTTATATTCAATCAGTAAGAACGTGTCTAACAATTGCGGGACAATCGTCTGACGGTAAATGGAGACCTCAGGGACCCAGATGATCGTGCAAATGCGGTCCAGGTCTCACTGCCTCGGCGGGATATCACAGCCGATCTCCTCTGCCTGTTTTATGAAAAAATCATCTGTCATCCCGGCGATAAAATCGCGGATTCTGGCAGGCGCCGGCTGCCTGCTGATGTAATTTTCTTCCAGGTCGCTGAGCAGGTCGACTGAAAGACTGTCTGTTTTTTTGTGTTCCAGATGATCAAGATAAAAACGAAATAATTTTCGGTAGCATGTTCTAATGGCCGGCAGATGCGCTCTGGTATCTGGTGCCAGGTAAATCTTCTTGTAGTTGAATTGTTTGAGGGTCCTAAGGGCCTCAGCGACTTTTTCACTAAAACCAATATAGTTGCCGTCCGGCCGTAATTTTGCCCCCGGTGGATCAACATGGCTGTGTCGTATCAGGTCAGTAACCAGAGTATAGACGATTGTTCCATTTGTAGCACCGAGGACATCGGCGCATATCTCAGGAATATCAGTTCTTTTGACAAGTCCCAGTATAATCGCATCCTCGATATCTCTGCCGATGTAGGCGATTGTATCAGCCAGTCGTACCACGCACCCCTCAAACGTCATGGGGATGAGATCGAAAGACGGGTCTAAGGATTTTTTCCTAATTTTCTCATCCAGCGCGGCAAAGCTGATCTTTGGATCCGGTATCATCCTGGTGGTGTGACTTTCTCCATCGTGGCAGAGAATTCCGTCAAGTGTCTGTACGCTGAGATTCCATCCCTGGCCTTTGCGTTCAAGGTGGTCGAGGGCCCGCACCGATTGAATATTGTGCAGAAAAGCAGGCAGTCCATGCTGCTCGCACAATTCTGAGAGAAAGGTCTCACCTGCATGACCGAACGGCGGATGACCGATATCGTGGCCAAGAGCAATTGCCTCAATGAGATCTTCATTGAGATAGAGAAACCGGCCAACAGTTCTGGCGATACGGGATACAAGCTGCACGTGAAGAACGCGGTGTGTAATGTGGTCATTGCTGACGAGACAGAATACCTGGGTCTTGTCTATGTAGCGGGTATATGCTCTTGAGTGGAGGATGCGGTCTGCATCTTTTGCAAATGTTTGACGGTATCCCTGTCTGTTGTCCTCCCTTCTGCGGATACCTGCGGAGCTCTGGGCTGCACATGGAGAGAGGCGGTTTGCCTCTTCTTTTGTAAGTGCTTCGAGAACAGCAAATTCTGTTGTCTGGCTGGCAGTGGTACTCATTTCTTATTTCTCATAAATTTCCACAATCATAGTCACCCGAGAGATCATAATCAACTTTACCATATGCGGCGCTAAAGGAGCTGGCTTTTACTCCATATGCCATTATAATTATTGCTCGGCTGGAAATAAGAAAAATTCGCTCTTATGAAAATTATGATGGGATTACCTTATGAAGATTGTGATTGAATATTGTGTTAATTGAAATTACAAGCCCCGTGCCTCCAGTTTGGGAGATGAACTTAATAAACAGTTTGGAGCAGACATTGAACTTGCAGCAGGGTCTGGCGGCGTCTTTGAAGTCAGCCTGGACGGAAAGAAGATTTTCTCAAAGAGTAAACTTAACAGATTTCCTGAAGAACGTGAGGTAGCGGGGATAATAGACAGGATGGCTAAATAAGTATTCAGGATTTTTGTGCGGCATCATCAATACAGGAAGAAACGCAGTCAGCACAATCGGCCTCGCTCTTGCCTTTTTCAGAGAATACGGCGAATCCATTAAGAAGGTCGTCACCGCCGCGGGGGCAGATTTGCAGGAATTTCATGAAACCGATCATTTGAGCGATCACCTCTGGTGGTGCCGTATGTTCAATTTTGCACGCCGCTTCTTCTGCAGTTATTTCGTTGATGGCGAGAACTTCTGTGAAGAATCGCTTCAGCGAATTGTGTCTATAAATGACATCTTCTGGCAATTTTTCTGCCCTGCTCAGTCATGGTTATCGCTTCATAGGGGGCGTAATTAATCAGCTCTTTTTTTGCCAGAGCCCTCAAAGCTTCTGTAACTGAGGCACGGCTGACATCAAGGCGAGTGGCGATATCCTTGCTCCTGGCAACAAGCTTTTCTTCAACAATATGATATATTGCCTCAATATAATCTTCCAGGCTGGCACTGAGATCGATGGTATCTGTGGTTTTTTTCATTATTTCATGGCAGGATAGGCTTATTTGAAAACCGAATTTATGGGACAGGTCATCAAGCTGAGCAGGTAATGTTATACGGCAATTACGATACTTTCCTTTTAATTCCTCGTCAAGAAAGAAGGTACAGAAAAATAAGCACTGGTAATGTGGAAACGTAATGCTTTGTGAACTTAGAATAGAAAATCTGGCCTTAATAGGTTCGGCCCATCTCAGTTTTGATCGGCAGGGTGAAACTGCCCTTGTTGTCATGACAGGTGAAACCGGAGCGGGGAAGTCAATCATGCTTCGGGCGATTGGCCTGCTCACGGGACGAAGGGCCTCGGCGGAGTGGATTAGAGCCGGTGAGGAAAGCTGCACGGTGGAGGCTCTTTTTGAAGTGGATGATGGTTATCAGCATGTCCGAGAGCTCCTTGATTCGGGGGGCTTTGGCGATGAAACAACGATCATTATCAAGCGGATTATTACTCGAAAAGGGCGAAGCAGAATCTATATTAACGGCTCTCTGGCAACGGCACGATTTGTTTCTGAAATTGGTTGTCATCTGATCAATATTGCCAGCCAGCATGATCACCAGCAGCTGCTTCAGCCTCAGATGCATCTTGACTTTCTCGATACGCTCGGTGAACACTGGCCCCGGCGGAAACAGGTTCAGCAATTGTATGACAGCTGGCAGCAATCATTAGATACGCTGACCGAACTGCGCTCACGAGAGCGTGATCGCGAGCAGCGAATTGACTTTTTGACTTACCAGTTAAAGGAAATACGAGCAGTAAATCCTGTTGAGCACGAAGATGATGAACTCATCAGGGAACGCAAACGGTTGAAAAGTGCTGACGCCCTGATCAAACTGAGCAGGGAGAGTCTGGGAATACTGTCGACAAAAGTAACAGATGAGTTGAGTGTGGTCAGAAAGTTGATGGAACAACTATCATCCATAGACCCTGAGATAGCTGAGCTTGCAGCGGATCTGAGTGAATATTCCTATCTTGCCGAAGATTACAGTTCCAGGTTGAGAGTTTACAGTGACAGCCTGGAAAATGATCCATCCCGCCTCGATGCAGTAAATGAACGACTCGCTGAACTGCAGACGTTAAAACGAAAGTATGGGGAGTCAATCGCTGATGTCCTTGGTTTTGCGGAGCAGGCAGAAAAGGAACTTGAGCAAATAGAGAATCTTGACAGGGAGATCGCAGCGCAGCAGAAAAAGACTGAGCAGATCGAAGAAAATCTTCTTGAAGTCGCCTCCGGGCTCAGCTCAGATCGTAAGCAAACAGCGCAACAGCTGGAAAGATCCATGGCCAGAGAGTTGTCGACACTGGCCTTTAATGAGGCCTCCATTGAAGTGCGTTTTGAGAAAATTGATTCAGGCCCTGCCATTTTGAAGCCGACCGGGGTCGACCGTCTGGAGTTCTTTTTTGGGGCAAACCCGGGGGAACCGCCGCGGCCGCTTGCTAAAATTGCTTCCGGAGGCGAGCTCTCCAGACTCATGCTGGCAATGAAATGTCTGCTGGCCAAAAAGGACATGGTAGAAACAGTTATTTTTGATGAAGTCGATGCAGGTGTTGGCGGCGAAGCAGCGGAGGCTGTGGCCAAAAAAATACGCCAACTCGCTGAGCACCATCAGGTGATATGTATCACTCACCTGCCGCAGATTGCAGCTCGCGGGACTGAACACCTGAAAGTGGAAAAAGAGGTAGTTAATGGCCGGACCCAATCCACCGTGGTACTGCTTTCAGAAGAACATCGTGTCTCTGAGCTGGCACGAATGCTGGCCGGTTCTTCACCAACTGAGCAAACCGAGGCCTGGGCGTCTGAACTTTTGAATAAGGGGAGAGCTGCGGCATGAGCAGAGTGCGGGCTATCAGTCTGTTTTCCGGTGGGCTGGACTCAATATGTGCGACCCGCCTGGTGATGGAACAGGATATAGAGGTTATTGCGGTTAAGTTTGTCAGTCCGTTTTTTGGTTACGATATTTTAAGAGATCAGGATAAATACAGGCTGGAGACTAAAGAGAAATATGGGATTGATGTGAGCGTTGTTGATATCAGCGATGAATATTTACAGCTGCTCAGGCAGCCTTCACATGGATTTGGGAAATATTTTAATCCGTGTATTGACTGCAAGATTTTTATGCTGAGCCGGGCGCGTACCATGTTGAAGGAGATGAAGGCAGCGTTTCTTATCACCGGCGAGGTTCTCGGACAGCGGCCGATGTCGCAGCGCCGGGATACGCTCAATGTCATAGAGCGTGACTCAGGAAACAGAACTATTCTTCTCCGACCGCTCAGTGCCAAACTGATGAATGAAACTGAGGCTGAGCGCACGGGACTGGTTGATCGCCAAAAACTCCTCGATTTCAGCGGCCGGGGTCGCTCCCGTCAGATCGCGCTGGCAAAGTCATTCGGCATTACTGACTACCCAGCACCTGCCGGCGGCTGTATCCTCGCCGATCCGATCCTGAGCCGGAGAATATCGTATTTCTATTCAGGTAATTTTGTCGTCGATCAGACGGGTATGAGCGTTGTCGATATATTGCTGCTGCTTGTCGGCCGTCAGTTTGTTCTCCCCGGAGGCGGGTGGCTTATACTGGGTCGAGACGAAAAAGAAAACATCAGGATTGACGAGTTGCGCCAAGCCGGAGATATCCGTATTGATATTGACGAGCGGCCGGGCCCCACTGCGCTGCTGCGCCGGGCGCAGGAGATCTACCCTGCAAAGGAATTACGAGATGCGGATATATCTTTAGCGGCAGGACTGGTTACCCGGTACGCCAAAAAAGTAGACAATGAAATTTGCCGGGGAACGGTGATTATTGAAGAGGGCGATTCTCGTTACGAAATCACCGCTGATCCAGCCAAGGATGATGATTTTCGTGCCTGGCTGATGTAGGATTATTCCGTTGAAAAAAGAGCTGCCACACCATCGAGGTATTTTTCCTCGGTTGTGGCCTTGGTGATCTTTTTTAAGGTGCTCTTTTTTCCAGGAAATGAACTGATGAAATATATCCAGATCTGTTTCATTCTCCCCAGCAGATGCCCCGGTCCGTCAAGGCGTTCTTTCATGGCAGCAAATAACTCATCATGGAAGATCTTCAGCTTTTCGAACCTGGCCTCTTCCGACAACTGATTGTTCCTGATTTCCGACGGCAGGAACGGATTGGCAATAAGCCCTCGTCCTATCATCCAGCGGTCAACATTGATACGCCTCTTTAAATCATGGTAATCAGCGGCTGTATTTATATCACCGTTGTAGACGAGCCGGTGGCTTGAAACCTGCTGACAGTCTATAAACCTTTCGGGGAATGTCTCCCCGCGATAAAGCTGCTTGCCTAAACGGGCATGGATAATTATCTCTGTAAGCGGATAACAGTCAAGAAGCGGGAGCAACGCTAAGGACTCCTTATGGTCATGATAGCCGAGCCTCATCTTCAGGGAGAGTTTCGGCTTGAGTCGCGGAAGGACATAGTCAAGGAAGGCTGCAATCTTTTCTGGATACGGCATAAGGCCGGAGCCTCGTTTTTTTTTGGCTACCATCGGCACCGGGCAGCCAAGATTCCAGTTGATTTCATTATATCCGAGGTCATAGAGTCGCTGCGCAAGCGCAAGGAAGTCATCACCATCAGTGTTGAGCAGCTGGGGAATCAGCTGAAGGTCATTGGTCCCGGGAGAAACATCGGCCAGGAGCTTGTCGGTGAGTCCTGATTTGCGCTGCGGGTTGATGAATGGTGCAACTGCGGCGTTGATTCCTTTGAAATGTTTGCAGTACACCTGGCGAAACAGAGCATCAGTGATGCCCCGCAGAGGTGCCATGTATATAAATGGTGTTGTTGAAGCGTCAGCCATTTTCAGGTCGTTAATGTTTTTCTCTGCTGCAGCAGACAGGAACGCCATATCGATGTGGATATTGGTGTGTGTTCGCAGCAGATATGTTACAGTTAGCGTGCAATCAATAGGGCCTTTATAAAGGTCGTGGAAGACATAGTCAAGACGTGGAATTGAAAAAAGATGATGGTGTCGGTAAACGAAATTCGGAATCGATTGGTAGATTATCCCCGCCGCCTGCTGGATACGCTCCTTCAGACAGCGGAGAGCCAGGCAGTTTTACTATACATCTCTGGTGGTGCGCTCCGCGACTGGCTGCTTGGGGTCTCACCAAATGATCTTGATTTTACTATCAGTTACGGTGCAGCAGAGTTTCTCGAGCAGGTCAAAAAAGGTTATGGGAAAGGCACTATTGTGCCACTTGGAACACGTCATGACGACACCTGCAGACTAGTGCTGGACGGTCTGAGCGTTGATGTCTCAGGCTTTCGAAGAGGCAGTGCAACGATCCGGGAGGACCTCGCAAAGCGCGATTTTACGGTAAACGCGCTTGGTGCAGATTTTCAGGAGGTTTTAGGAGAAGATCGGCATATAGAACTTATTGACCCGATGAATGGCGTCGAGGATATGCAGAAAAAGGTGATAAGAAGATGTCCCGGAGCCTTTTCTGATGATCCGCTGCGCATGCTCAGAGCCTTTCGATTTGCCGCGCTGCTGGGATTTGATGTGGTACCCGATACCCTTTCAGAGATTGCTGCGAAAGCCAATCTGATAGGTCTCAGTGCCGCGGAACGAATTCGTTATGAGCTTGACGAGATAATGACGAGTCCGCGTGCCTATCCTGCCTTTATGGGGATGGACGCTGTTGGTTTAATCGAATGGATAATGCCGGAACTCTATGAAGGGCATGGCGTCAGCCAGCCGGCATTTCATCACCTCGATGTGCTCGAGCATAATATATTTACGCTTGATTGCCTGGAGAGGATAATTGCCGATCCTGGAGCTTTTTTCCCGGACAAACATGAGGCAATTAGCTCATACCTCCTGGATATCAATACACTGAGAGTCATAAAATGGGCTGCTCTTTTTCATGATGTCGGCAAGCCGATCACCAGAGATATTCAGCCGGATAAGGAAAATCGCATCACTTTTTATGGACATGATGAGCAGGGTGCGCGAAAATTCGAAGAATTTGCTGAACGACTCAAATGGAGCAGAACGAACCGAGAGCGTGTCAGTCGGCTGATCGCGATGCACATGCACCCGTTCCATCTCTGCAACATACTCCAGGCAGAAGAGACGGTAAGTGAACGCGCCCAGCTGAAAATCTGCCGCAAGGCAGGAGAAAACCTTATCGGCCTGTTTCTGATTGCCATGGCTGACAGTATGGCCGGGCAGGGAGTCGATAAAGTCGAGGCTATTGAAGAGGAGCTTGCCAGCCTTTTTAGCCGTCTTGAGGCGATCAACAGGGAGAGAGTGATTCCCGTTTTGAGTGGGCCGAAACTATTGACCGGCCATGATCTGATTGATACATTAGGTATTTCTCCCGGTCCTGATTTCAGGGGAATTCTTGATGCACTGGATCTGGCTGTCATTGAAGGTGTGGTGAATGACCGGGAAGGAGCGCTTGATTGGGTGCGCAGTTATCTAGGGGATAAAACCTGAGCTGTCAGGTTGTCTGCCGCAGGATAAAGTAGCTTGTTTCATCTTGATTAAGCACATTAAATGGAATAAAGAGTGCGTAAAGTACAGGATTACTATTACCGGAAGGCCAAAAAAGACAAGTATCCAGCACGGTCCGTCTATAAACTTGAGGAAATCCAGAGAAAACATCAGCTGCTGAGAAAAGGTGACAGTGTGTTAGATCTTGGCTGTTTTCCAGGCAGCTGGTCACTCTATGCTTCTGAGGTTGTCGGCCCGAAAGGGGTTGTTGTCGGTGTAGATCTCCAGGAAGCTGATAAGGTGCCGCGCTCAGACGGTGCTGCTATCCACTGGCTCTGCCAGGATATCATGGAGCCGGAATTGATTCCCCAGGTGCGAAAGATACGCTCCGCCTTCAAGGTGATAATTTCAGATCTTGCACCAAAAACGACAGGCAACAGGTGGACGGATCACCAGCAATCCATGCGTCTGGTGGAACAGACGCTCTATCTCGCTGAGACCCTGCTGCATGAACAGGGACATTATCTGTGCAAGGTCTTCCAGGGAGAGGATTTGCCGCCATTTGTATCTGGACTGAAAGCGCGATTTTCCATGGTAAAGGTGATAAAGCCCGAGAGTTCCCGCAAGGAGAGCCGGGAAATATTTGTACTTGGTATGGGCTATCGACGCTTAAAGCAAAAAACGTAATGGGATTGGCGGGTTACTATCTGCTAAAACTTAAAATATCAGGAAATAGGGACCTTTATGTCAGGACATTCCAAATGGTCGACCATCAAGCGCAAAAAGGGTGCAAATGATGCGAAAAGAGGAAAAATTTTTACAAAGTTGATTAAAGAAATTACTGTCGCTGCGCGACAGGGTGGCGGCGACCCGGAAGGCAATCCGCGCTTGAGAAGCGCCATTGCTGCAGCCAAAACTGAAAATATGCCCAAGGATAATATCGCCAGAGCTATTGATAAAGGAACTGGCGGTCTCGAGGGCGATTCATATGAAGAAATCCTGTATGAAGGCTATGGACCTGGTGGTGTCGCTGTCTTAGTGGAGTGCATGACCGATAATCGGAACAGGACCGTTGCGGATGTTCGACACTTCTTTTCCAAAAGCAACGGCAACCTCGGGGAAAATGGCTGCGTGGCCTGGATGTTTGACAAAAAAGGTCAGATCCTGGTCGATAAATCGACAATTACTGAAGAAGACTTGATGGATAAAGCTATCGAGGCGGGGGCTGAAGATGTCATTGAAGAGGAAAATGAATTTCAGGTCCTGATCGGGCTTGAGGAATTTAATGATGTTCGCGACTCTCTCGAGGAACAAGGGGTCAGTTTTCTTGAAGCTTCCATATCGATGATTCCGCAGAACGTTGTTGAGGTGAGCGATGAGAAAATTGCCGTATCATTATTGAAGTTATTGGAGAATCTCGAAGATCACGATGATGTGCAGAATGTGCATGCCAATTTCGATATTGATGCTGAATTAATGGAGAAACTGTCCTGATCCTTCTTATTGAAAGACAGGTGCCGTACCCGGTCGACAGGCATGGAACGTATCATTGGCATTGATCCCGGTTCCCGGATTACCGGTTACGGGGTGGTGAGTTCAGACAGAGGTCAGATAGAATTTGTCTCATGCGGTGTTATTAAAACTGCCCCTGACCTGCCGTTTTCTCACAGGATTAATCAGATTTTTGATGGCATAAATGAGGTTATTCAGTTACATCAGCCCGATGTCGCCGCAGTTGAGGATGTTTTTCTGTCAACCAATCCAAGGTCTGCACTAAAGCTGGGACAGGCTCGCGGGGCCGCCGTAGTGGCTGCGATGCAGAATAATCTTCAGGTCTATGACTACAGCCCGAGACTGGTCAAGCAGGCTGTTGCCGGTTATGGGCAGGCTTCAAAAGAGCAGATACAGCATATGGTGCGAATCCTTCTGGGTCTTACCGGTTCGCCCAGCAGTGACGCTGCGGATGCTCTGGCCGTGGCCATCTGCCATGCCAACCAGTTGCGGCTTTAGAAAAGGTAAAATTTATGATAGCAGCATTGTCAGGTAAAATTCTGTTGAAGGGCATGGATCGTGCCATCATTGATGTTTCCGGTGTCGGCTATGAGGTTTACCTGACAACAGAGACCCTTACCCGTCTTCCGGATAAGGAGGAAGAAACATTTCTGTATATCCACACCCATGTCCGCGAAGATGCCATCGTGCTCTATGGTTTTCTGGATGAGGATGAAAAGGAGATGTACCTCACGCTGACCTCGGTGTCTGGAGTAGGTCCCAAGCTGGGATTATCGATTCTCTCCGGGATGAGGGTGGTTGATTTATGCCAGGCAATAGGGGCGAACGATATCAAACGATTGACTGGCCTGCATGGCGTTGGCAAAAAAACCGCCGAACGCATATGTGTTGATCTGAAGGACAAGGTTGGACATCTGGGCAGTGGGGAGCGTCGGCTCCAGTCGGAAA
Source organism: uncultured delta proteobacterium (assembly GCA_963710015.1). Taxonomy (GTDB): domain Bacteria; phylum Desulfobacterota; class Desulfobulbia; order Desulfobulbales; family Desulfocapsaceae; genus MADRE3. The sequence goes on from CAVPYP010000011.1 coordinate 77,292, forward strand.
CCGGGACATCAGCGCCCGGTTCATCATCGTCTGTGCTTGATGCGATATCCGCCCTGTCGAATCTCGGTTATTCTGATCCGGTGAGCAGACAGGCTCTGTCAACGGTAAAAAAACGGCTGGGTGATGATACTTTTTATGAACTCTCAGTGGAAGCATTGCTCAGAGAGTGTTTGAGGGCACTGGCATGAATTTCGAAGAAGAACTATTTGATGATGGAAGAATTACCGACCCCACGCCTATCGGGCGAGATCCCGTTAACGATAACTCGCTGAGACCGAAAAGTCTGAGAGAATATATCGGCCAGGATCAGTTGAGAAAAAGCCTCGATGTCTTCATCAGGGCTGCGCTGAAGCGTGGCGAGCCGCTTGATCATGTGCTCTTTCATGGTTTTCCGGGGCTTGGCAAGACGACACTTTCCTACATTATTGCCAATGAAATGGGTACAGGCATTAAGGTAACTTCCGGACCGGTCATCGAACGCCAGGGTGATCTGGCCGCAATTCTTACCAGTCTCCAGGAAGGAGACGTACTTTTCATTGACGAGATTCACCGCCTGAATCACGCTGTTGAGGAAATTCTTTATCCGGCGATGGAGGATTATCAACTGGATCTTATTATCGGCCAGGGGCCCGGCGCCAGGTCGGTGAAAATGGACCTGCCCCACTTTACTCTGGTCGGCGCAACAACCAGAACCGGTTTATTGACACCCCCGCTTCGCGATCGGTTTGGCGTCGTTCTGCGGCTTGAATTTTATTCACCTGAAGAACTGGTAACCATCGTTGAACGGTCGGCAAAAATCCTTGGCATGAAAATTGATGCGAGCGGCGCTCTTGAACTGGGACGGCGGTCCCGGGGGACACCGCGTATTGCCAACAGGCTGTTGAGGCGTGTACGTGATTTTGCCGAGGTCGGTGATCATGAAATTGTCAATAACCAGGTGGCCGATGATGCCTTGAACCTGCTTAACGTTGACAGGTTCGGCCTGGATGAGATGGACAGGCGCATCATGCTGACTATTATTGACAAGTTCCAGGGCGGCCCAATCGGGCTGGAGACTTTGGCAACGGTAGTCTGTGAAGAAAAAAACACACTTGAGGACGTTTACGAACCATTCCTTATTCAGTCCGGATTTCTGGCCCGCACGCCGCGCGGCCGCGTTGCCACGGCTAATGCTTTTGAGCATTTTGGCCGTAAAATGAATATCTCCAGGATGGCTCAGCCAACACTTTTTGATCAGAGTTGAAATCTCACTGATGATCGTGGAGTTTTCAGCACATCTTTATACGTTCCTGCACTATCCCCCTCCGTTTGCCTGAGGCGAATGCCTGACATCTTTTTTGTCCATCGTGCATTTATCTTTTAGCTCTGCTTTGTCTGAAGCTTAATTCACCGATATCTCGATTGTAATTATCTCTCTGGTTCTTTGTATCCACAATAAACCACTATATATTTTTTTTGACCTGCCTGTCAATTTTTCCATTTGTGGTAATAATCACAATATATCAGTATCTTAATTGCTTTGTGTGGTTATTTTACCTTCAGTCGTGATTTTTCTCAAATTGTGGATTTGTACAAAATATTGTGGTGCGTGGAACCGGACGCACAAGATATTGTGTTTTTGAAAAAGTATCGACTGCCTTCTATTGCACTGAATTTGCGTGTTTTTTTCTTGACTTTGTGTTGTCCATTGGTATAAAAAGATATAAGGTGGAGTAAAGTGGATAGAAAGCGGATAAATCTTGAAGAGATCAGTTGCAGTCATGTCTAAACAGGATGCCATAAAAAGCCGATTTCGCGGCAGGTCGGAGCACACACTTGATCCGAAGGGAAGGCTGAACTTTCCCAGCAGATTCAAGGATGTCCTGCAGGATTTCGAATCGGAGACCCTGATGGTTACATCATGGGGTGAGCATCTGCGTGTTTTTCCAGCGTCAGAGTGGCAGATATTTGAGGACAAGCTGCTCTCAAAAGGCCGTGAGGAACCCAATCTCTCCAGTTTTATCCGCCATGTTGTCTCAGGAGTTACCGAGTGCAGTCTCGACAAGCAGGGGCGTTTATTGATTCCGGTCTCACTTCGGTCAGAAGTCAGTATTGCCAGGGATGTGGTCCTGAACGGCATGCTGGAATTTGTTGAGATATGGGATCAAAAGGCGTGGTTAATCGAATTTAGGAAGACACGGGAGAATCTTGCCCAGTATGGCGAGAGCCTCGCCAAGCTCGGAATTTTTTAACGGTGGTTTCATCTCGTTGGGAGATTCATCGGCCCGTTCTTTTCGAGGAGACGCTTTCCATGCTTGAGGTTGTCTCCGGCGGTATCTACATGGACGGCACCCTCGGGCTTGGCGGCCATACACGTGAAATCCTAAAGCGATCTGCTCCGGCGGGACGGGTGGTGGCCTTTGAATGGGATGAACAGGCAATAGAGGCGAGTCGCAAGAATATCGCTGAATATGAAAGCCGGCTGACGATCATCCGCCGAAATTTTGCGGAGATCGAGGTCGGGCTGGCTGAAGCTGGATATGCCGAGGTAAACGGAATTCTCATCGATATCGGGCTTTCCTCCTTGCAGCTCGATATTGGTGAACGCGGTTTTAGTTTCCAGAAGGACGAACCCCTGGATATGCGAATGGACCAGAGACGGGAAAAAACAGCAGAGACAATTATCGACACTGCCTCTGAAAACGAGCTGGCCGATATTTTCTTCTATTACGGCGAGGAAAAGCAGTCTCGAAGGATTGCTGCACGAGTTGTCGAAGAGCGGAAACAGGGCGGCATCAAAACATCCGGACAGCTTGCAGAACTCGTCGCCAGGGCGATTCCGCGAAGATTTCATCCAGCCAAGATCCATGTGGCAACCAGGGTTTTTCAAGCGTTACGGATTGCTGTAAACGAAGAATTGTCAAATCTTTCGGTGATCCTCGATAAAGCGGCTGACCACCTGAGTGCAGGAGGCAGATTCTGTGTCATTTCTTTTCATTCTCTGGAAGACAGGATTGTAAAGAAAAAATTTGCTGCAAACGACAGATTCACAGTGCTTACAAAAAAGCCAATTATGCCATCATATCAAGAAGTTAACGCAAACCGTCGTTCACGCAGTGCTCGATTGCGTGTCGCCGAGCGTCTTGCATAGCACGGAGAGGATATATGAATATTCCAAATCAAATACACTTCACAGCACAACAGACGGCAGGTTTTGAGGTACGGCAGCAGCTGCGTCGCCGGAGGGTCTCCGATCTTCCGGGCGGGAAAATGCTCTGGCTGGCGATTGCCAAGGTTTCCTGCCTGGCCATGGTTATTGTCTGTGCTTCAGTGCTTTGGCTGGGCAGTATCAGCAGTCAGTCCCGCATTTCCATTCAGGCAGTCGAAGCAAATCTCCATACTATCAGAAACGACCAGATGGCGCTGCTTGCAGAACGTGCCCGGCTGATGTCGGCCAATAACATCCATTCACAGGCGCAGCAGGCATTAGCTCTCTATGTCCCTGAAGAGGGACAGGTTTATAAGATCAGGTAAGCTGCTGAAATGGCCCAGCGTTCCCGTCTACGCACCCGGGGAGAAAAAAGACGGTGGCTTTTCATCTGTATCCCTGTTGTCTTTGCCGTAATTGCTGGAATCCTCTGGTACTCAGTATACTACCGTCCAGATTTGCTCGAGCATTTTCTCGGGTCATGGACCCTGAAACAATGGCGTACACCGATTAACAGAGATCTCATCCGTGGTACTATCTATGATAGGAACTACAAAGAGTTAGCCGTATCTTATGAGCGGGTTTCAGTATATGCAAATATTCGCGAAATCGAATCTGTTCACACAGTTGCAGCCCCTCTTGCAGTCATACTTGAAGAGCCGGAAGGTACCATAGAGGATCGTCTCAGAGGAAGCGGTCTGCGTCTGTGGCTGGCAAAAGATATTAACCAGAAGCAGGAAGATGAGATTCGCCAGCTGGAACTGCCCGGTATTTTCCTCCATAAAGAACATGTCCGCTATCACCCCCAGAAAGAATCGGCAGCGCACCTGGTGGGGTTTGTTGAAAATGATACCGGCCTCTCAGGGGTAGAGTTTTATCTTAATCAACTCCAGACTGAGCATCGAATAAATCCAGGCAAAGTCGAAGACCTGATAAAGGTTGGTGACAGTATTCCGGGGCCTGACGGCAGACATCTCGTCTTGACACTGGATTTAAAGATTCAGCAGCAGCTGGATCAGTATGTGGATGAATATTTAAAAGATGATGCTGCGATCAGTATGGGAGTCCTGGCCATCGAGGCAGACACGGGTGCGATAGTCGGATATGCTCAGACGCCCTCGTTCGACCCAAACCGGTTTCACACCTACCCTGAATCGGTCTTCTCTGATGTGTTTAATCAGCAGGTTGCAGTTCCGTCTTTCTTTAAATTGTTTCTGCGTGAAATCTCTTTACTGGAGAGTCAGAGCGGGGGGAGACGCTTCCCTGGAGCATCGTTGCAGAGAAACGTAAATTAGGTGTTCAGCTCCAGCTTTGGGAAAAACTGGGAATAGCAAGACCTGAGAAGTATGATTTTATCAGCACTGCTGCAGCCAACCCGGAACGCACTGCATTCGATAAGACAGGGACAGGACATCGGGATTTTGAAACGGTACCGGTAATGCTCACGCCACTGCAGATGCTGACTGCTCTTTCTCGCAGTGTCAGCGGCGGGGAAAAAATAGTTCCACACGTGTCTGATCGCTATGTGGTCAGGCGCAATCAAACTGAATACCTACTCGACGACCTGAAACCTGATCAGGAAAAGCTTACATTTCAGAATGGTGTTGCAGCAGAAATTGACCAGCTTTTATCGGCTGTAGGCAAAATGGACCAGCTGAAATCTGAAATCATTGCAGGGAAAAGCAGCTCCTTCAGACAACAGAGTGGTTCTAAAACATTTATTCGTCACTATCTTTCGTTTGCGCTGATTCCCATGCCCGAGCCGGAGCTGATTCTTATGGCGGTGAGCAGCAGGCCGGGATATGATGTTCCGGGACGGGACGATGACAGGTCGATGACTGATATATCCCGACTGATCGTTCCAGTCGCCGCCCGCCAAAGGGTAATGAAGAACCTTGCGGACATGATGAAGCCTAAGGAGCAGGAAGAAAAGAATTTCAGCTTCTCGGACGCCCGTACCCTCCAGTCAGAAGACCTTTCCGGTCAGTCTGATAATGAATCTGATGTGCTGGTCACCAAGATGCCCGACCTTGTTGGGATGAGTCTGAGGAAAAGTTTACGCTTGCTGCAAAATAGCGGTGTTGAGGTTAAAGTTAACGGAACCGGTCGGGTTGTGAGTCATGATCCTCCAGCCGGTTCTGAACTTGTTTCCGGCACTGAGGTTGTCCTGAATCTTGAGAGAGATGAAGTCGACGGCGGAGGCAGGAGGGATAACTCGAACACCAAATGAAGGCAACCGTCTTATAATAACTGCGAAGATATGAAGAATAGAGAAGATACCGGTGTCCTGCTCGAAGCGTTGATGACAGGAATTGACTATACCCTCTGTTCCGGAAAGGCAGGTTCACTCCTGATTCATTCCGTCTCTGCTGATTCGAGAAATGTAAAACCTGGTTCTCTTTTTGTTGCCATAGAGGGCGCTACAAGCGATGGTCATGATTTTATAGACAAAGCGCTGAGCGCAGGGGCACAAGCCGTTCTGATCAATAGCGAAAAATGGCTCAACCGTTCAGGTGAAGCGTTTGAGAATGTAGCAGTTATCGGTGTTGATGATACAAAAGAGGTTTTAGGGATCGTCGCCTCCCGTTTTTTCGGCAATCCCGCCGAGCGAATGAGGATGATCGGTATTACCGGGACCAACGGTAAGACGACGATATCTTACCTGATGGAGCACGTGCTCACCGAGTGCGGACTGCAGGTCGGTGTCATTGGAACGGTTACTTACCGTTATCATGACAAAAATGGTGCCCTTGTCAGCTACCCGGCGAGCTTCACGACCCCTGACCCCGTGGCCCTGTTTGATGTTTTGAAAGAGATGCGTGATGCTGGCGTCACCCATGTCTTGATGGAGGTTTCTTCCCATGCGCTTGAACAGAAAAGAATCGGTCCACTGACTTTTGACCTGGCGATTTTTACAAATCTTAGTCAGGACCATCTTGATTATCACCGCACAATGGCTGATTACTTCCAAGCAAAGATGATTCTGTTCAGGGAAAAAATGGGGCCTGGTGCAAAGGTTGTTTTGTACGAGCCTGCCCCCCAGAACAGAGAGAAAAGGGTTTGGATCGATAAGCTTGCCGGTTTATGCGATGAGCTGTCACTTGTTACGATTCGCTGCGGACTATCTGATAATGCCGGATTCAAACTTGTCAGCTCGCATATAGATAAATCCGGGACATCATTTCACTGCATAAACCCGGAAGGCCACATCTTGCAGATCAGATCCCCGCTGATAGGGAGCTTTAACATTGAAAATCTGCTTGTCAGCATCGCGGCGCTCACAGAGCTGGGCCTTGAAGAGGGCAGCATTTGCAGGCTCATCTCCCAGGCTGCGGGTGCTCCCGGGAGAATGCAGCGTGTCTCTTTTCCTGTAAAAAGAAATGAGCTGCCCGTTGTACTGGTCGATTATTCGCATACGCCAGATGCTCTGGAGAATGCGCTTGCTGCCCTGAAAGCATTGCCTCACCGAAATTTGTTCTGTGTGTTTGGCTGCGGCGGCGACCGTGACCGGGGGAAGCGTCCCCTTATGGGCGAAATCGCAGCCCGCTATTCTGACGTTGCCATCATCACAGATGACAATCCAAGAAGTGAGGTTCCTTCGCGGATTCGACAGGACATAATTGCTAGTGAGGCGATTGGCCGCGCTCGAATTTTGACGCCGGGCTGGCTTGTTCATCGCAGTATAGAGGAGCGGGGTTGTGTTGAGATAGCAGACAGGGCCCAGGCGATTGGAGCGGCAGTACATTATGCTGGGGCCGAAGATATTGTCCTGATTGCAGGAAAAGGACATGAGCAGTATCAGCTTACTGAGGCGGGTAAATCCTTTTTTGATGATTGCCTGTGTGCTCAGGAAAGTTCTCTTGCCTGGGATGCTGAGCTTGTGGCAACTGCAGCGAACGGCACCATCGCAATTCAGGGAGCCGGTCGCAGATTTAAAGATATATCAACTGACAGCAGATCAATCGGCCAGGATGATATTTTTGTCGCCTTGAGCGGAGAATCATTCAATGGCCATGATTATCTTGAAAGAGCAGTTCAGGGCGGAGCCGCATGCCTGGTTATATCCGAGGACAGAACGGTTAAGGATGATGACGTTGCCTGTATCAGGGTGGAAGATACGCTCAGCGCTCTTGGCAATCTTGCCGGGTGGCGCAGGCAGGCCCTAAAGGCGATCAATAACCCGGTCGTAGTTGGGATTACCGGCAGTTGCGGAAAAACAACAGTAAAGGAGATGAGCGCTTCGATTTTCGCTGTGCACTGGCCGGAGAGGCCGGATGAGCCGGCGAACCGGGTTCTGAAGACAGCCGGGAATTTTAATAATCTTATCGGTCTGCCGTTATCGCTGCTGCCAGCCTCCGTGGGGCAGAAGGCAATCATTCTTGAGATGGGTATGAACCAGCCGGGCGAGATCGGCAGATTGACCCAAATTGCTGATCCTGATATCGCCTGTATAACAAACGTCCATGGCGCCCATCTTGAAGGGCTCGGTACCATAGAAAATGTTGCACGAGCGAAAGCAGAGCTCTTTTCAGGCTCCAGGGGAGACAGTCTGCATGTGGTCAATCTTGATGACGAGCGAATCGTTGCCTGGAGCAGAAAGTATCCAGGCCACAGGCAGGTGACCTATGGCATTTCAGAACGGGCGGTTTCACAGAACCCGGATATCTGGGCAACGAACATGAGAGCGGACAGTGAAGGACATCTCTCCTTTATCCTGCATATCGGCAAAGAACAGGGAACGGTAAAACTCAGGGCACCCGGGCTTCATAATTGCGCAAACAGTTGTGCCGCTGCAGCGATCGCCCACGCCGCCGGGATTGATTTTGGCGCAGTCGTTGACGGACTTGAAAACTTTAGATCGACCGCAAAGCGGATGGAATCGATGCGCAGTTCGAAGGGCCTCAATATTCTGAACGATACCTATAACGCCAACCCGGCATCAATGTCATCGGCACTTGATACCATTAAGGCGATCAATTCCGTAACCAGGGTGGCAATCCTTGGCGACATGCTTGAGTTGGGAGCTGAGACAGTAAAGTTTCACAGCGATATTGGTCGTCATGCCGCCCACTCGAACATAGACTTTCTAGGTGTTTTTGGCGAGTTATCAGAAAATATTGCCAACGGTGCAATCGAGCATGGTATGAAACCTGACAATGTTGTAATTTTTGCTGACAAGCAGAGAGTTGTTGACTGGGTAGCCGGGCTGTTGCATACTGGTCAGTTACATCCGGATGACTGGATTCTTGTAAAAGCATCGCGGGGATTAGCCCTGGATACCATCGTTGACAACCTGTTGAAAATATGCTGATTAATTAACTTTCGAGAGAGTAATGCTTTATCACCTTCTTTATCCACTCCATACCAGTTTTATTGGTTTCAATGTATTTCGCTATATAACGTTTCGATCAATCGGTGGCGCTGTTACTGCTTTTTTAATCATCATTGTTGTCGGCCCCTGGTTCATCAGGATGATGCAGAAAATGCAGATAGGGCAGGTTGTGCGTGATGACGGGCCGGCCAGCCACCTGGCCAAGCAGGGTGTTCCGACAATGGGCGGCTTACTGATTGTCTCCTCTGTTATCCTGTCAACATTGAGCTGGGCCCGCCTCGACAGCAGTCTTGTCTGGCTCCTGTTGTTCGTGATTGCTTTTTTTGGCTTTATTGGCGGCCTGGATGATTATCGTAAAATTGTTAAAAAATCGAGTGACGGATTGAGCGCGCGCGGAAAACTGTTTTTCCAGTTTTCAGGTGCAGCGGTTGTCGGACTGTTTGTCATTCTTCACCCCGGCTTCGATGGGCATCTCAGTGTCCCGTTCCTGAAAAATATTCAGCCTGATCTGGGCTGGTTTTATGTCATATTTGCCATGCTGGTCATCGTCGGGGCATCCAATGCCGTAAATCTCACCGATGGACTCGATGGCCTGGCTACAGGGCCGACCATCGTTTCAGCAGCCGTCTATCTGGTTTTCTCATATCTGGCCGGCAACATTGTTATGGCAGATTATCTTCAGATTCCCTATGTGGCGGGCAGCGGGGAGTTGGCTGTGTTCTGCGGCGCCATGGTTGGAGCCTGCCTGGGCTTTCTCTGGTTTAATGCTTATCCGGCCCAGATGTTCATGGGAGATGTGGGCTCTCTAGCCCTCGGAGGAGCGCTTGGAGCCGTTGCTATTATCATTAAACAGGAAGTTCTTCTGGCAATCGTTGGCGGTATTTTTGTGATGGAGGCATTGTCGGTAATAATGCAGGTGGGGTATTTTAAGCTGACCAAAGGCAAAAGAATTTTCCTGATGGCCCCGTTCCATCATCATTATGAAAAAAAAGGCTGGCATGAAACGAAAGTTGTTGTTCGGTTCTGGATTGTTTCTATTATTCTCGGTTTTCTGGCCCTGGCAACACTGAAGCTGCGGTGATGAATAAATTGTATGACATCAGGCAGGGGATGAAAGTGGCCCTGGTCGGATATGGGCGGGCGGGTCAGGCTGTAGTTAACTATCTTGGCCGGCGCGGCGCTGACTTGTTCGTTTCTGACAGTCGATCGCTCGTTGAGTTGAGCAGCGACGAGCGGGAACTGCTTGAACACTTTTCCGCGGCCTATGAAGGCGGCGATCATACGGTGGCATTTTTAAGCAATGCAGAGTTGCTGATACTGAGTCCGGGAGTCGCTGCCGAACATCCTGTGGTTGCGGAGATATCAGCCTCCGGAATTCCGGTTCTCGGTGAACTTGCCCTTGCCGCAGGTAAGTTCAGGTCTCCGGTAATTGCAATAACCGGTACCAATGGAAAAACCACGGTCACCGAACTGGTAGGAGCGTTACTCAGCGCTGCCGGGAAAAAGGTCTTTGTGGGCGGGAATATCGGTACGCCAATAATGGAGTATCTTCACCGTCCGGATGAATATGATATCGTTGTCCTGGAGGTTTCCAGTTTTCAGCTTGAACTGTGCGGGGCGTTTGCCCCTGATGTCGCTGTTTTGATGAACATAACGCCTGACCACCTTGACCGCCATAAAACACTTGAGCGCTATGCTGCAGTGAAAATGAAAATTTTTAATGGAGAAGGTGTCCATCATGCAATTATGAATGGAGACGACAGGTTATGCAGGCAATTTAAATACCTGTCAGATAGGGATTCCTTTGAGTTTTTCGGAAGCAGTATCGAATATGCGGCCTGTATCAAGGGGGTCGGTATTACCATCCCGACAACAAACGGCCCGGCTGTCTATGATCTATCTGAGAGCAGTCTGGCATCCGTGTCAGGACTAGTAAACAGTGCTGCGGCTCTGCTGGCGGTTAGACCGTTTGAGGTTGACTATGGCGCTGCCCTGGAAACCTTGCGATCCTTCAAGACGGGAGCTCACCGGCTGCAGGTAATCGCCGATATAGATGGTGTTATTTATATCAATGATTCCAAGGCAACAAATACCGGTGCAGTAAATGTCGGTATCGAACAGGTTGGAGAAAATGTCATCCTTATCGCTGGGGGGAAGGATAAAGGTGATAATTATCAGCTTCTGAGAGATTCAGTCCGGAATTGTGTAAAGCACCTGGTGCTGATCGGTGAGACTGCCCAGACCATGTCGAAGGATCTGGGAGATCTGGCCCCCTTCACTTTTGCTGCGAGTCTGGATGAGGCAGTCCTGCAGGCAGCATCTCTGGCGTTCCCGGGAGATACGGTCCTGCTTTCACCGGCGAGTGCCAGTTTTGATATGTTTGAAAGTTATAAACATCGAGGTGAAGCCTTTGCTTGTGCAGTCAATCGGCTTTTGAGCCCGGAGAATGGGCAGGGGGCATCTGGTGAAGCATAATAGTCCGGATCGACCGCTCAGACTCATGCTGACGGGCGGGGGCACGGGCGGCCACCTGTTTCCTGCCGTGGCAACAGCACAGCGTCTTTGTGCCAGGAAACCGGACAGCCAGATCCTGTTTGTCGGTACAAAACGGAAACTGGATAGAAAACATCTGGAACGATACGGGTTTGCTGTGGCTGCGGTAGACAGTTATGGTCTTAAAGGGAAGAAGCTGGGAGCACTGCTGAAAGCGATAGCTGTTTTGCCAGTGACGTTTTGCCAGGCCTGTTACCATATCTTCAGATTTCGACCGGATGTTGTCTGCGGTGTTGGCGGTTATGTGACAGGACCAGTTGTTGCCGCTGCCTGGATGATGGGGAAATCAACCATTATTCATGAGCAGAATTCTGTCCCGGGACTGGCCAACAGGAAACTGGGAAGAATCGTTGACGCGGTATGTCTGTCTCTGCCTGCGTGTCAATCTTATTTTCCTGCCGGTAAAACGGTGATAACTGGAAATCCGGTGCGCAGCCAGATTATTGATTCGGGCGACAGTTTCAGGCAGCCGGGAAAAAGAATGACGCTGCTTGTGCTGGGAGGAAGTCAGGGTGCGAGGGCAATTAACGAGATAATTGTTAAGGTATTCAGCGCCGGCGACAGTGATCTTTCGGATATCGAGATCATTCACCAGACAGGAGCAGCAGACGAGAATTCGGTGAGAAAGGCATATGAAGTGAATAAGGTTAATGCCCGGGTTTCAGCATTTTTTGACGATATGGCAGCTGTATATAAACGTGCCGATTTTGTCGTGTCGCGTGCCGGCGCGACAACACTTGCTGAACTGGCAGTACTCGGGAAACCGGCAATTCTAATTCCATATCCCTATGCTGCAGATAACCACCAGGAGAAAAATGCCCGGGGATTTGTCGAGCAGGGCGGAGCCTTGATGTTTTCTCAAAGCGATCTGACAGCGGATATCTTGAGAAGGGAAATAAAATTACTCATTCAAGCCCCGGAAACATTGAAAACGATGTCCCAAAACATGAAGGAACTTGGCATACCGGATGCTGCGGACCGAATCGTCGATCTCTGTCTGGAGATGGCAGGAAAATAGGACAACATGTACAGAAAAACAAAACATATTCATTTTGTCGGCATCGGCGGTATCGGCATGAGCGGTATTGCAGAGCTTCTCGTCAATCTGGGATATCGGATCTCGGGCTCTGATTTGGGCCAGTCCCGCATTACTGAGAACCTGGCTCGCCAGGGCTGCACGGTTTACGTGGGGCACCAGCGGCAGTGGATGACTGGAGCCGATGTTGTCGTGACCTCTTCAGCAATTGCCGCCGATAACCCTGAAGTGCTGGCAGCCCAGGAACAAGGTATTCCGGTAATCATGCGGGCAGAGATGCTGGCAGAATTGATGAGGCTTAAAAAGTTCGGCATTGCCATCGCCGGCAGCCATGGCAAAACATCAACCTCCTCAATGGTGAGTTGGATGATGGCTCAGGCTGGTCTGGACCCGACAATTGTGGTGGGTGGAAAGGTCGATTGTCTCGGGGGCAATGCCAAGCTCGGGGAAGGTGAATTCCTGGTGGCGGAAGCCGATGAAAGTGACGGCTCCTTTCTGAAACTGTCTCCTGTGCTTGAAGTAATCACGAACATTGATCTGGAGCACCTGGATTACTATCGGGATATCGATCATATAAAAACCTCGTTTCTGCAGTTTATAGATAAAATCCCGTTTTATGGGGCGGCTATTATCTGTCTTGATGATCAAAATGTTTCAGATATACTGCCTGAAATAAGACGGCGGGTAATTACCTATGGTCTTACCAGTCAATCTGAACTGTATGCAGAGCAGATTTCTTTTGTCCAGGGTCGGGTCAGGTTTATCGTCAAGCGGGCTGAGCAGACCCTGGGTGAGATAAATCTGGCGCCACCGGGTGTACACAATGTTTATAATGCCCTGGCAACCATATGTGTCGGACTTGAGCTCGAGATTTCCTTCCAGGTGATAGCGGATGCGCTGGCTTCATTTGCCGGGGTGCAGCGCAGGATGCAGCACAAGGGGATGGCATCAGGCATAACGGTGGTCGATGATTATGGTCATCACCCGACAGAGATACGGGCAACCCTCTCGGCAATTAAGGAGGCCTGGCCGGAAAAACGACTTGTTGTCTTGTTTCAGCCTCATCGCTACAGCAGGACAAAAGGATTGTTTAAAGAGTTTCAGACCTGTTTTCATAAGGCCGATCTCCTCGTTATGACAGATATTTATGCGGCCAGTGAGAAGCCAATTGAAGGGGTGAGCAGTGAGAGCTTAATGAATAAGATTCAGCAGCATGGGCAGCGGTATACGGCCTATGTTCCTGATCTCCAGACCCTTGCTGAACAGGTCCGGCCGATGCTGCAGCCGGGCGATCTGGTGCTGAGCCTTGGTGCAGGCAATATTGTCAAGGCGGGCGAAGATCTCTTGTCGATACTGCAGCAGGAGAGAAGCTGAATATGGGACTGAGCAGTTTGGTTAAATCAAGTCTCGGAAAGGTTGCGAAAAGTCCAGTGCTTTGGAATGCACCGCTTTCTGCCTGGACAACATTTCGAATTGGAGGTCCAGCAGAGGCTCTGGTTACCGTTAACGAAACAGAAGAACTGCAGTCTGTTCTTTCGCTCTGTAGCAAGGAGAACATTGCCTGGAAACTACTGGGAAGGGGTTCCAATGTGCTCATCTCAGATGAAGGTTTTTCGGGGATAGTCATTATATTGGGTGATGGTTTTAAATTTCTCCGCAGATCAGAGAAACTGGCTGACCGCACTGTTGTCGTGAAAGCTGGCGCCGCCGTCGGTTTGTCCCGGCTTGGTGACTGGGCTGCCGGACTGGGTTTGAGCGGCCTTGAGTTTGCCGCTGGCATCCCGGGGACTGTGGGCGGCGCTGTGGTTATGAATGCCGGTGCCTGGGGGTGTGAAATCGGCGCTCTCGTTCGCCAGGTGACGGTTGTTGGAGATGATGATATAAAAAAAGTGTCAGGAAAAGATTTGACGTTCAATTACCGTTGTTGGGATGATATAAATAAATCATTGGCTGATCATGTTGTCATCGAAGTTGACTTGCAGCTTGCGCTTTCAAAAACCATAATGGTTCAGGGGAAAATGAGGGAATTTCGCAGGGCGCGGTGGGAACGGCAGCCGGTTGGGATGCCCAATGCCGGTTCCTTTTTCAGAAATCCCGCCGGCAAAAGTGCCGGCCGGCTGATTGAGGCCTCCAGCCTTAAGGGGGTGCGAGTGGGTGACGCTGAAGTGTCTGAAAAACATGCCAATTTTTTTGTTAATCGTGGGAATGCGACGGCCGCCGAGATGCTGGCTTTGATGCGTAAGGTGCAGCGCAGGGTAAAAAGGGATAGCGGAATCATCCTGGAACCAGAGGTACATCTTCTGTGAAGATTTTAAGACGTCTCAGATATGGTGTTAAAAACCTGCTCAGAAGGACAAGTGTCGTTTCATCTCGCCAAGGGAGGAGTGTCGATGCGGGACGGGACGCCTTCATCCGGCTCAAAACAAGCGAGGGGAAAAAGAAGAGAAACCTGCTTCGAAAACTCAATAACTATCGAACGAGAAAAACAAACCCAAGGGGGCAGTCATTTCAGGCACCCCAGAAAACCGGGCGCTGGGGTCGGCATTTATTACTGGTTGTCTGCTTGACCCTTGCCATCGGCCTGTTTATAAAGTCCAGCGGTGGGGAAAGAATTAAAACGCTTTTGGCAGATCTTGATTTTTTCAATATCACCACTGTTGAGGTCAGCGGCTGCCGCAAAACACCGGCAGCGCAGGTGCGCGGAGAGTCCGGTGTGGCTATTAATTCAAGCCTGCTTTTTCTTGACGGCAGCAGCGTCGCAGCAGCGATTAAGGCTCAGGTTCCCTGGGTAAAAAACGTTGAGGTTATAAAAAAATGGCCTGATAAGCTTATCATCCGTGTACAGGAGTATGAACCTCAGGCCCTTGTCGTCAAGGAGGTTGATGGTTTGTCTCAGCTTTACTATATGGATGGCGATGGTGAGCCGTTCACCAGGGCTGAAGTAGGGATGGACATCGATTTCCCGGTAATAACCGGGCTCAATGATATAGCAGAGAAGGGTGACAGGGCGGAGCGCCTCAGCGAAGCACTCCATTTTCTTAAATTGATCAGGGTTAATAATCCAAACCTGCCGGCTCAATCGGTTTCAGAAATACATGTGGATCCGGAGGAGGGGCTGGTCATTTATATGGTTGAGTATCCGTTCCCGGTTTTTTTCGGCAGCGGCGAGGTAAGAAAAAAATATGTGCGGCTCAGAAAGGTGCTTGAGGTCTTGTATAAACCACGTAAGAAGGGTATGGAGATAGCTCAGGTGACATATATCAGGATGGACTATCTCAATGATAAGGTAATTGTCGGTTACAGTGAATCAGGATGAGTGTGATGGAAGAGAGTTACGAAGTGGAAGAGGGTAAGATTCCCGGCAACTCGAGAGAGGGCCTGCGTGGAGATCTTGTTGTCGGGCTCGATATTGGAACAACCAAGATCTGCTGTGTTGTTGGAGAAGTGTTTGATGACGGTATAGATATAATCGGTGCCGGGACAACACCTTCTCTTGGTATGCGCAAGGGTATCGTGGTTAATATAGAAAGCACGGTCAGTTCTATTAAGCAGGCTGTCAAGATCGCTGAAGATATTGCCGGCTGCGACCTTGATGCCGTCTACGTGGGTATCGCTGGCAATCATATAAAAGGATTCAACAGCCCCGGTATCCTGGCTGTTAATGGCCGTGAAATCAAGCAGCCCGATATCCAGGAGGTTATTAACGCTGCAAGAACGGTAAAAATATCAGAAAACCAGCGTGTTATCCATGTGTTGCCCCAGGAATATATGGTCGACGACCATACCGGTATCCAGAATCCACTGGGAATGACCGGGGTTCGGCTGGCAACGAATGTTCATATCGTAACTGCAGATATTGGGGCGGTTCACAATCTTGTTACCTGCTGCAACAAAGCCGGCCTTGAAGTGGCCGACATGGTCCTTGAATCGATTGCCTCGGCTAAGTCGGTGCTTGGGCAGGATGAGATGGACCTTGGCGTCTCACTCGTGGATATCGGCGGTGGGACTACTGACATCGCCGTATTTTGTGACGGCACAATACGTCATACCTGTGAAATCGGACTGGGTGGCCATAATCTGACAAACGACCTTTCTGTTGGCCTGAGAACACCGCTTGCAGAGGCCGAACGGTTGAAAGAAGATTATGGAAGCGCATTATCATCGGTAATAAAGCCAAACCATGTCGTTGATGTTCCGTCAGTCGGTGATCGGGAGCCAAGACGTGTTACTCAAAAGGTTCTTGTGGATATTATCGAAGCCAGGATGATAGAGATCCTTGAAATGGTTGACCGGGAATTGGTCGCATCCGGACAGAAAAACCGAATTAACGCCGGGGTTGTCCTCACTGGAGGGACAGCCCTGCTTGCCAACATTGTTGATCTCGCCGAACAGATTTTTGATTTGCCGGTTCGCATCGGGTATCCGTCGGGCGTTGGCGGAAGAGTTGAGGATATTTTCACTCCGCGCTGCACAACCGGGGTGGGACTGGTGATGTACGGAAGGGATCAGCAGAAGAACAACCTGCACATGGATATTGGAATGATGGACAAAATGAAAGGGTGGTTCAAAAAAATGATGTAGGGATGACTTTTTTTGTTTAACTGCAAAGGTGGAGATGCTATAGTTTTACTAGTAATAAATCACCTGCTTTTCCTTACCTAAATATAGAGAATTGAAAGAAATTTAAGGAGATCGGAATGCCCTTTAGAATGGCTGAGTCAGAAGGGGTCGCGGCAGTAAAGGTTATCGGTATTGGTGGAGGTGGCGGTAATGCAATCAATACCATGGTGGCTAATAGACTCCAGGGAGTTCAATTCATTGTTGCAAATACTGACAGGCAGGCACTAGATCAATCAAAAGCGGATATCTGTTTACAGATCGGTCCGAGTATAACCAAAGGTCTTGGCGCCGGTGCAGATCCCGAAACAGGTGCTCAGTCGGCCCATGAGTCGCTTGAAGAGATAAAAGAATCCTTGAAGGGCAGTGACATGGTTTTCGTCACAGCCGGACTTGGCGGCGGAACCGGAACAGGTGCTGCTCCGGTAGTTGCCAAAATAAGCAAGGAGCTGGGTGCCTTAACCGTCGCCGTTGTCACAAAACCGTTCAGCTTTGAGGGAAAACATAGACTGAAAAATGCTGAGATCGGCTGGAAACAGTTACAGCAATATGCAGATACCATAATCACGGTACCGAATGATCGGCTTTTAAGCATGATGCAGAAGAGTTCCAGACTTTCCGATATGCTCGCTCTTGCGGACACCGTCCTGCTGCAGGCGGTGAAGGGCATAACTGACCTGATTAACGTACCTGGACTGATAAATGCTGATTTTGCTGACCTTCGTACGGTAATGAGAGAGGTCGGGCCGGCAATTATGGGTTCCGGTGTAGCTTCCGGAGAGAACAGGGCAACTGAGGCAGCCAAACGGGCAATCGATAATCAGCTCCTTGAAGATGTCGGCATTGACGGAGCCCGCGGGCTGCTGATCAATATCTCTGCAACCGAGGAGAGCTTCACCATGGCAGAATTCATGGAGGCTTCAGCCCTTATCCAGGCGAAAGTGGATGATGATGCCAAGGTTGTTATCGGCGCTCTTTATGATGATACTCTGGGAGATGAGCTGCATGTTACGGTAATTGCCACAGGAGTAGGAGATGTCGGGTCCAGGCAGGAGACGATTGCCCAGATGGATGATCTCCCGCATAGACAGCAGAAGCCGGATATCGAAAACCATAATCAGACTGCAGTTAAACCAGCCCCCGCAAACCGGCAGAAACGTGTGGCTCATCTGCCTAGATCAGATTTTGATGCCTTTGACAATCTCAGTCCTTCCCGTCGCGGCTTAGATAAAGACGGCGAAAGAAGGGACAGCGGCTGGAATGAGGATTATCTCGAAACACCAACTTATCTGAGGAAAAAGGCAAATTAACCATTTTGACCTGACTTTTTGGACCGCAAAAAGAAACGCAGACACCGCCACAGTGCTCTTCCTGGCCAGGGTCATATTTCGAAAAAGACTCGATTAGACCTGGAAAAAGGTTCCTACCTGAAAAAATGGACCGGCCGCCTTCCGGTCGCCTTGCTCTACCCCAACAGTTATCGAGTTGGCATGTCCAATCTCGGCTTCCAGATTGTCTATCACCTGCTCAATGAGGATGATGGCATTGTTTGTGAGCGCGTCTTCCTGCCTGATCAGAACGAATCTGAACTCAGATCCGTTGAGTCTTCACGACCGCTTGCAGATTTTCCAGTACTCTTCTGTTCCGTCAGTTTTGAACATGACTACGTCAATGTTGCCAAACTTCTGCTGATGGGAGGAATCGAACCACTTGCCGAGCGCCGCCTCGACACTATTTCCGGGGTATCTCCGCTACTGGTTTGCGGGGGAGTGACCGCATTTATGAATCCAGAACCGCTGGCGGCAATGGTGGATCTTTTTGTTGTGGGTGAAGCGGAACCTCTTTTGCCACCTTTGCTTGACCTGCTCTGCGAAAACCGCAACCTGGCAAGCCGTAACGAACTATTATTGAAACTGAATCGTGAGAACAGCGGATTTTATGCTCCCCGATTCTATCAGCCTGAGTATGATGCGGACAGTCATTTCCATGGCTACAGGGTTGAACCAGGTCTGCCGCAGCGGATAAAAAAAGTAATCCTTGAAACAAAAGACCGGGCTGCCCATTCACAATTACTCACCCCGGAAACGGAATTTGCTGATCTCTATTTAACAGAGCTCGGTAGAGGATGTTCACGGGGCTGCCGTTTTTGTACTGCAGGGTTTATTTATCGCCCGGCACGGTTATGGGATAAGGAAGCAGTTCTCAGAAGCCTGAAGCAGTGCCCTGATAACATACGCAGGGTTGGACTGCTCGGTATGGAAATGACATCCGAGGAATCGATCGAATCTATCGCCGAGCAGATAGGTATCCAGGGATGCTCGTTGTCTTTTTCATCCCTTCGTGCGGATCGAATCTCTGAGAACCTGCTCGCTTTATTGTCCCAGAGCGAGTTGAAGAGCGTTGCCATTGCCCCGGACGGGGGATCAGAGCGATTAAGAAAAGTCATCAACAAGGGGCTCAGCGAAACTGATCTGCTCGGCGCGGCAACGCGACTGGTGGAAGCGGGGTTATTTAGGTTAAAACTCTATTTGATGATTGGTCTGCCAACTGAAACAGATCATGATCTCCATGAGTTTATTGAGCTTGTGAGGAAGATGCTCCAGGCCATAAAACCATGTGGCCAACAAAGGGGCAGGTTGGCTGAGATTCTTGTTTCGGTAAACAGCTTTGCACCAAAACCATGGACCCCGTTCCAGTATCATCCGTTCGGGGTGAGTGAACGGTCATCCGCTCAAATGAGGATTACCGGTAATAGTGTGGTAAAGGAATTAAAAAGGAAGATCGCCTTCCTGAAAAGAGAGTTGTCTGTGCTCTCCAATGTCCGTATGACCTTTGATAATCCCGAACATGTTTTGTTCCAGTCGATTCTTGCACGTGGTGACAGGCGAATCGGTCCGCTATTGATAGATATGGCCGCTTCGGGTATATCCTGGAAACGGGCAATGAAACAGCAGGGGCTCAATGCTGAGCAGTTTGCTGTCAGGCAGTATAGCGAACATTCATATTTGCCCTGGACCATAATTGATCACTCCATCAATGATTCCTATCTCTGGATGGAGTATTGTAAAGCATTTAAATCCCAGGAGACAGTAGCCTGCGACAGCAATCTCTGCCGGCGCTGCGGGGTCTGTAATGACTGAGGAAAAATCCAGGAATATAATTGATAGCGGCAGTCGCCAGCAGAAGCGGGATGACGGCCTGCAGCCGTTTACCCTGGTAAAATATTTTTCATTCTCGGCCCTTGGTGTCTTTCTCATTTTTACCTTGTTTCTCTCCTGGGTCATCTCTAATCACGCCCGTGATGTCATGCTGAAGCAGAGTGAGGATTACTCACTGCTGCTTGCCGAAAACTTGAACCAGCAGGTTTTTAGACGATTTGTGCTCCCTGCCGTCGTGCGCTACGGTCGCATCGCTTTGAGAAATCCGGAGCAGTTTGATTATCTGGATCGCATTGTCACAGGACTTGTCCAGGGGTTGGCCATTGATTCGGTAACCATATATGACTCGAGTGAGAACATTATCTCCTATTCGACCCTTGCAGATAAGGTTGGACTGAAGGATAAAGGTGGTATCGAGTATGAAAAAGCCCTGAATGGTGTTGCTAATTCACGAATCATTTACAGCGGTTCGGTGTTGAGCCTGATCTCTGATGCGAGGGTCAGCTGCCAGCTCAAAACCTTTATCCCGTTTCGGCAGGTTAAAGAGAGCGGGGAGGCCGGCGATGTGGTCATGGGGGTTATTGAGATTGTAAAAGACCTTTCCAAAGACTATACCGCAATTCTCAGGCTGCAGAGCCGTATCATACTCGTATCAAGTGTGGTCATGACGGTGCTCTTTCTGGTGCTGCGAACGATTGTATCCCGAGCGGGTAAAATTATTGAAAGACGTACCATGGAGCGATTTAAACTGGAGGATCAGCTCAATAAAACAGAGCGGCTGGCTCATTTGGGAACCATGGTGGCGACGGTCTCTCATGAAATAAAGAGCCCCTTGGGAATTGTCCGCAGTACAGGAGAAATATTGAAAAAAAGAATTCTCAAGGTTGCGCCCGGCAACGAGAATCTTGCCCAGATCATCATTGATGAGACGAGCCGTCTTAATACCATTGTCACTGAGTTTCTGGATTTTGCCAGACCCCAGCAGCCAAGACTCAAAGAAATCGATATTCATGTTATTCTCAACAGAGTCATCCGGTTCATCAGTTCGATCGCGGAGGAGCAGCAGATCAGCATAAATACCGACTTTAAATGTGAAACACTGGTAAAACAGGTTGATGAGGATATGCTTTACCGGGCCTTTCTCAATATATTGCTGAACGGTATCCAGGCCATGCAAAATGGGGGCAGACTGACGATCGTCACCGAAAAATTAGCCGATGGTAATGCCAGAATTGAACTGTCAGACACAGGATCCGGGATGACGGCAGAGAAGGTGGAACAGATTTTTCAGCCCTTTTTTACTGATAAGCACAAAGGTACAGGACTGGGGTTGGCGATTGTTCGGAACAGCATTACCAGTCATAAAGGGCAAATTTTTGTTAACAGTGAAATCGATGAAGGAACCACTTTCACCATCATCCTTCCCTGATCAGGAATCCCGCTTTTCTCTAACCGATCTGAGGTTCGGCGATCACGGACCATATAGCCTGAATTGTTCTGCTACAGAGACTATCGGCATAAGCGGCATATCCGGTATAGGAAAGACCCTTTTTCTCAGAGCCCTTGCAGACCTTGACAGTCACCGTGGCCAGCTACGTCTTGATGGAAAGAATTGTTCCGACTTTTCCGCGCCTGTCTGGCGCAGCCGGGTGGCCCTGATTCCTGCAGAGTCCCGCTGGTGGCACAATGATGTCAAGGGTCACATGATGACTGGATGTGACCAAAAAGAACTGGTAATGCAGCTTGAAGCCCTCGGCTTTGAGGATGATGTCTTGAACTGGCAGGTCAGTCGCCTGTCAAGTGGCGAAAAACAGAGATTATCAGTTGTACGTGTTCTTGTTCGCAGGCCAAGCGTACTGCTCCTTGATGAGCTGGGCTCCTCCCTTGACCGTGAAAATTGTAAACTGCTCGAAACAGCTGTTAAAAATTTCCAGAAGCGATATGGTTCACCTGTTTTATGGGTGAGTCATGATCGGGAACAGATTCTTCGGGTATGTGACCGCCTGGTCGTTATGTACCAGAATCGTCTTGAAGAAAGACAGCTGTCTGAACAGGATTGGGTCTAGATTATGCATGTTACTCCACTGAGTGCATATGACCTCTCGATTGCCTCCGGCCTCGTCCTGCTTCTGGCATTTCTCAGTTTCAGAATGGAATTGGGACTTGCAAGGCAGATGGTGTTATCAGCTGCCCGCATGACCGTGCAGCTTCTTCTCATCGGCCTCGTTCTTCAATCACTCTTTGCCAGTCGCTCGTTTTTACTGATCTCTTTGGTCTCCTTAATTATGCTGCTTGCCGCCGGAAGAGAGGTGCGGGTTCGAATGAAGCGGAGGATCAAGGGGGTGTTTGGCTTTGGCGTGGGTGTCGGGGCAATGTTCATATCCTCTTTTTCCATTACGCTGCTGGCCTTACTGATTATACTTCAGCAGGATCCATGGTATGAGCCGCGCTATGCGATACCATTTCTTGGCATGCTTCTCGGCAATACGATGACTGGTGTTGCGCTGGCCTCTGACCGGATGACAAGTCTCTTCTATGAACAGCGAGAAGTAATCGAACAGCGCCTTATGCTTGGTGAAACCTGGCGCCAGGCGGTTTCAGATCTGCGCAGGGACTGTATGCGGACAGGCATGATTCCGATGATTAATGCGATGGCGGCAGCAGGCCTGGTATCTCTGCCCGGGATGATGACCGGACAGATTTTGGGCGGCTCTCCACCGGTTGAAGCAGTCAAGTACCAACTACTGATTATGTTCCTGATAACTTCAGGCAGCGGGTTTGGAATTATCTGTTCAATCAGATTGATCGAACGCTACCTGTTTGACGACAGACACCGCCTTCGCCTTGACAAGCTGCATGTTGCAGAGTGACCCATTTTAAGCCTTTTGCACCGCTCACAGGCTGACATTTTATACCGAACGGTGATGAGCCTCTTTTTCACTAAAATCAACTTGAAAAAATTTCTCTATAGTGTTCATATGCCAGAAATTATAACTGTTTTTCCATTAAAAGGTATTGGTTATGGGTGAAAAAGTTGTTGTCATAGGGGCCGTTGCAGCAGGCCCGAAGGCTGCAGTAAGAATAAAGCGGCTCAATCCGGACGCTGATGTGACGCTTGTTGACCAGGACAGTCTAATCTCCTACGGTGGGTGCGGCATTCCCTATTATGTGTCGGGCGATGTGGCCGATGAAAAGGAGCTGCGCTCAACCAGTTTTCACATGCTTCGAGATGAACATTTTTTCGAAAAAGCAAAAGGGGTCAGAACACTGACATCGACGAAGGCCCTGGCAATCAACCGATCTGAAAAAACTGTGTTGGTTGAGCACCTAAAGACAGGCGACCGGCAATCGCTGGCTTATGACACACTGTTACTGGCCACAGGCAGTGAACCGCTGGTCCTGCCAATCCCGGGAGCGGAACTGCAGAACGTTTTCACCATCAGCGATCTTCACAAGGCTATAGCCATCAAGGAGATGATCGCCAAAGGGCTGGTTGGAAAAGCCGTCATTATCGGGGGCGGCGCCATCGGTATAGAAATGGCAGAGGCCTTAAAAGATTTATGGGGAGTGGAAACGACCCTGGTTGAATTTAAAGATCAGCTCTTGTCAAACCTTGTAGACTGGGAATTTTCAGATATTCTCGCTATGCATCTTCGGGAAAATGGTGTGCAGGTCTTCCTTGGTGAAGGGGCTGTTGAAATTGTTGCCGGTGCTGACGGCAATGGGTCGGGAGTTCGTACAGAAAAACGCACCATTGACGCTGATCTGGTGATAATGGCGGTCGGAGTCAGGCCGAGATCAAGCCTGGCATCAGCTGCCGGTCTGCATGTTTCTGAGATGGGCGCCATTGTTGTTAATGATCATATGCAGACATCGGACCCGGACATTTATGCTGCCGGCGACTGCGTGGAGATTACTCACCAGGTCTCAGGGAGTAAATTTTTTGCCCCGCTGGGCTCCCTTGCAAATAAGCAGGGTCGCGTAGCAGGTGATAATATCTGTGGTATCCCGTCAACTTTTACGGGCGGGGTGGGCAGCTTTATTATGAAAGCTTTTGATATGAGTATTGGCTCGGCAGGATTGACTCTTGCATCAGCTCGACAGGCAGGATATGACGCCGATATCTCGCTGACGTCACCCATCGATCGAGCTCACTTTTTTCCAACCCAGGCAATCGCCTGCTTTCTGATGATATTTGACCGCAGGACAAGAAAAGTTCTCGGTTTCCAGGGGGTAGGACCGATGGGTGACGGAATACTGGCGAGGATTAACGGGGCGGCACCTCTGCTTGCTGCCGGTGCCTCGATCGAGGATTTCAACAATATTGAGCTGGCCTATGCGCCACCATTTTCCGCGGCGATTGATTCTGTAAATGCGGCGGCATATGTTGCTGAGAACCTCTGCGACAATCGGCTGCGCAAGATTGATATGAAGGAGTATTTTCACTTCATGGAAGATATGGCCTCACAACCGGATTGGATCATGCTCGATGTACGGCATCAGAAGCAGGCGGCACCATATGTGGAAAAATTTGGTTCCCATCAGTGGTTATCGCTGCCCTATGATGAAATTCGGGATCGTTTTAATGAACTTCCGAAAGACAGGACAATGATCATCATCTGTAATGCCGGCTCCCGTTCATATGAGATACAGCGCTTCCTTGATCATCAGGGGTATCGTAACACTTTGGTGCTCGGAGGCGGTATCAATGTTGTTCGCAGGATGAGCGTAAACTGGCTCCCTCAATAGTAATGGATACCTGCCTTCTTTTGCTCAGATATCTTTGAGGTCATCAGATAATCGTTTGAAATAGCGGCCGACCTGAGAGGGATTATGGGCATCTGAGCCTGCGACCATTGGAATTCCTAGTTTTTGGGCTTTCTGGGCCAGTTCAAGAGAGGGGAACGGCATATTTCGGGATACATACCCTGAGGTGTTCAGTTCCAGGGCCATATCCGACTGTTTAACCTGGTTGAGGAGTTTTTCAATGAGATCATGATGCTCACTGTTCAGGCTGAGGCGGGGTACATGCCTCAAACCAGCATCAAGGTGACAGAGGACATCGGCAGGAATTACTTCAACCGCCTCAATCAGCGTGTCAAAATAATGACTGAGCAGCGCCTGTGCACCATGGTTGACGAAGGCGTTGATGTTTTTCTGCTTGCGACTGAGAAAATTTAAGTGGTTGCCGTCTCCAGGAACCAGATAAAAATGGTAGGAAAGGCCGATGCGATCCCATTTCCTCGACGCTAGACGCTTGAGGATCCGCTCAGGGCACTGCGGGTTGTAGCCGACCTCAACGCCAAGCCCGATCTCTATAAGGTCGCCATAGATTTCTTTTAGTCGATTACCCTCATCAAAATAGTAATCGAAATCCTCCTCTGTAAGCCAGGTTCTCTCGGGATAATTGATCCCTTCTTCCAGATGTTCCAGGAAAACCATGTGACGGAGCCCTTTTTCGATTGCTGATTGAACGTATTGCTCCATTGTACCGCCAGCGTGCATACAGAGATGGGTATGAACATGGCCGTCTGAGGAAAGATCGATGATCATCTGAGGGCCGGAGAAAAAAGGATAAGCAGGCTGAACAGGATGCCCGGTACGGGCAGTGGGAGGTCCCTGTGGAAACGAATCTCAGGCATTTCCTCTTGGGAAGAAATGGAGCGTTCCATCGATGTCTGAAGTGTCGCAGTAGTGACCCTGCTCCAGTTCGAGGTCAAGAAATTCCTCGATCCCATCAATATTCAGTGACAGGCTTGGTCCATCAGGGAGGTGGTAAACAATGGTGTTGACACTGGTTAAGTCAACAGGACGAACAAATAATTTCATATAAACAACCTTGTAAGGCAATAGAATCTGGTCTCAGCTGGCCGGCAGCAGAGGTACGATTCCTCTCTTTTTGGAGAGAAACTTATACGATCATTTAAGAGAAACTGCAACATATATACAGGCGATAATCTCACTTTGATACTATTTACTTGTTATTCCACCATTTATAATGGCACAGAAAAGAACGAAAATTCAAGTAGTAAATCTCGTTTGACATGATGAGCACTACCGTTTAATATACTTGGTCTTGCGAGCGTGGAAATGTATGCCACAATGTGGCTGTTTTATAATTTTATTTGAGGTTGCAAAATGAGTGATCAGGATATGAGTGCCAAGGAGCAAACGTTATTTGGTAAGGAAAAAAACCCATCGAATATCCAGCCGGTCAAATTGACCATGGATAGCAATATACAGTTTCGCTGTCATCCCGGCGTCAGCTGTTTTACCGCCTGCTGCGGGAGTATTAAAATCGTTCTCACGCCATATGACATTCTGATGTTGACAAAACGACTTCAGATTCCAGCCCACGAATTTTTACATCTCTACACCCAGCCGACCTACCTTGAGAAAACAGACATGCCGGGCGTAATGATCAAAATGAGAGAAGAGGATGATAAATGCCCCTTCGTGACCCCCGATGGCTGCACGGTATATACGGATCGACCAACGGCCTGCCGTTATTATCCGGTGGGTATGGCTGATTTCCACGAAGGCGGCAGCAGAGATGCCAATGGCAATGAAATAGTTTCAGCAGAGGAGAAATTCTTCTTCCTGGTCAAGGAAGACTATTGTAAAGGGCATGAGGAAGACAAGCAGTGGACTGTTGGGGAGTGGCGGGCAGACCAGGGTGTCGATCTTCGCGATGAAATGAATAGGGAATGGCTTCGTCTGGTTATGCGGCGGAAATCATTTGGTCTCCAGGCAACACTCTCTGAGCAGGCCAAGCGCATGTTCTTCATGGCCTCTACAGATTTGCCGCATTTCAGGCGATTTATTTTTGAGAGCTCTTTTCTCGACACCTATGAACTTGATCCTGCGGTCGTGCAAAAAATACGCGAAGATGATGTTGAGCTGATGCTGTTCTCGTTTGATTATCTTGCCAACAGTATCTTTGGTACCCAGACCCTGAAATTAAATGAAGAAAAAGTGAAAGAGAAAGTCAAGGAGATCAAGGCTCGCCAGGACGATGCAGTGATCAGTGCTGTTGAGGAATATGAAGAGCTGAAGAAAGAACTGAACGTAAAGGAATAACAGCTGTCGTTACCTGAATATAAAAAAGACTGTGAGGATTAATCAATCCTGCGGTCTTTTTTTATATCTGCCCCTGAACGAGTAAGCAGAGATTTCTCGGAAGGGCGCACAATAGTCTCTCTATGCAGATTTTTCTTATCTATATCCATATATTGTGATACTTTGTAAATTCGATTAAGGGTGTAGAACCCAACCAGCATTATAAATTTTCTCTGTTTGTATGGAATGACCGGAAATAAGCTCTCTGACAAAGCGGTTTCAGAACTGTTTGCTGACCTGGCAGAGCATGATCGTTATGTTTTTCTGGATACTTCACTGCCTGATAATGAGAACCGGGAATCTCTGCTCTTTACCCGCCCGATAAAACAACTGCAGTATAGACCAGGTGAAGATCGGAACCTTTTTTTTGAGCAGCTGCTCCACTACCTGCGTCAGGATTATTATCTTGCCGGCTGGTTCGGATACGAATTTCTCCATGACTATCTATCCATCCCCTGCAAGGATACAGAAAGCGTCTCCGCCAGCCTGGGTGTCTATCACCAACCGCTGATTTTTAGCCATAGCAGCAGTGATAGAGAATTGTCACCGGCTGCTGCCCCGAAGAATTCTCAGCCATATCGGCTCAGGAATCTGTCACCGAACATGGACGAGCAGCAGTACTGCCGGGCAATCAGAAGGATACTCGAATATATTGCCGCGGGAGATACCTACCAGGTAAATTACACCTTTAAATTTTCTTTTGATTTCGAAGGCTCAGCCACCGATTTATATACTGACCTCAGAAGGAGTCAACCGGTTCCTTTTGGCTGTTGTATCAAAGACGGTGACCATCACATAATGTCATTTTCGCCTGAGTTGTTCTTTCGTGTAGACCAGAACCGGATTTACGCAAAACCGATGAAAGGTACCATGAAGCGTGGCCGCACCGGCGAAGAGGACCGCAGCCATGAACAAATGCTTCGTAACGACGAAAAGAATAGAAGCGAGAATGTGATGATTGTCGACCTGTTGCGCAATGATTTATCCCGCTTAGTTGAGGCAACCGGTGGCGGTTTTGTTAACGTGGCTTCGCTGTTTGATGTTGAGCGTTACCAGTCCGTTTTTCAAATGACCTCAGCCATCGTTGCTGATCGCCTGAGAGATAACATGGTTTCACCCGAAGAGATGCTCAATGCTCTGTTTCCCTGCGGCTCGGTAACCGGTGCCCCCAAGATAAGAACAATGGAAATTATTCATGAACTTGAAGAGCAGCCAAGAGGGGTTTACACGGGCGCCATCGGCTATTTCTCTCCTGCAGGAAAAGCTGTTTTCAATGTACCGATTCGTACGGTTGTCGTCGATGGCAGGCGGGGTGAAATGGGGATCGGTTCAGGCATTGTTGCAGATTCGTCGCCGGATGGTGAATGGCAGGAATGCCTTCTCAAGGCTAATTTTTTGACCAGTCCGCTCCCCGAGTTTGAATTGATCGAGACTATGCTCCACAGTGACCGGGACGGCTACCTCTACCTTGAGGATCACCTGCAGCGCTTGCAGAGCTCTGCATCCTACTTTAATTTTCCTTATGATAAAGAGCAGATACAACAAAACCTCGAGCACTTTGCAAGGACATTCAACCACAAAGGGTGCCGGCGGGTCAGGTTGACTCTTTCTTCGGAGGGTAAGGCAGGGTTGACAGCTGCCGGCTGCGACCCTGCGTCTGATTTCATGCTGCCCGGCAGTCCTGAACAGACCATGCCTGCACCGGTCTTAATCGATTTTGCCGATAAGAAAACAGATAGTTCCCAGCCCTGGCTGTTTCATAAAACGACCAGAAGATCGCTCTATGATAACGCATATGCACGGGCCCAGGCTGAAGGGCTGTTCGATGTGATTTTCTGCAACGAGCGGGGTGAGATCACCGAAGGATGTATTACCAACGTCTTTATTTTAAAGAATAATATATACTCTACACCACCCCTTGATTGCGGACTCCTCAATGGTGTAATGCGGAGGCAGCTGCTGGGTTCAGCTGGAGAGAGGCCGGTTGTTGAACAGGTTCTGCATAAAGTAGATATCCTTGAAGCCGAAGAGATATATCTCTGTAATTCAGTTCGCGGGGTTATCCATGCCCAAATTCGACATGACGGCTCGTCCTCGGCGAGCCCTTAGTGAACCATCACTGAATCGTCCTCCACTGTGATCTGCACAGGGGGTATGATCAGCTGATACTGTTCCCCGAGACCTCTTACAAATGTCATGAAGACCGAAGGCAGCGGGATATCCCGGTCTTTCAGCAGGATGCCGATTTTATCAGCAGCTTCAAGAACATTAGTGTTATTTGAGCCTTCATGGTTGTCACAGAGTGTTTGGACACGTAATGCATCTGTGATATACGGCCTTAATTGCGCCAGGTTTGCAGCCAGACCGAGCAGCTCTTGCTCTATTACTGCCCTGTTATTCTCTCTGAACTGAACGAACCGGGTCTCCATATTTTGGTGTGCCAATAGTTCATTAGTTACCGCCCCGGTGAGCATGAGTTGTTCTTTTTGTTCAAAATCAGGATGACGTTTAACAACCTGACATCTCAACTCCTTGAAAAAGACCATTTGAACAACAGCTACCCCTTCACGAAGTGCTGCGACGATTTGTGATTTCTTCTGGTACTCATTGGCAGGCATTTAGATCACCATTTTGACGGCGGGGTGTTTTTGAATACGCTCAAATATAGCCAGGCGCATTTTTTCGTCCTTAACAGTAAGGGTAGCATTCAGGCTGTAATACTTGCCGCTGGAACTGACCTTGGACAGCGCTATGTCAGGGACAGTGGGCGCGCATGCTGCGATGATGATTTCAGTTAGCGTCTGCTGCTCCTCACCGATAACCTTGTAATCCCAGAGGCAGGGGTACGATATGTCTGGTTTTCTCTGACAGAAGGCGGCGGGGGTGTTGTTCTCAGTCATTGTTCCTCCATGATGCTCTGTTGTGATGATGCAAACAAATAATGAGAAGATGGCAAAAGTCAAGAAAAAGGAGCGGGCTCTTTAGGTTGCAGGTAGAAAATATAGAACGATGATGATATAGTTCGACTAGGTAATAATGCTTTTATATTTTCATTGGCTGTGATTATCGTCAATGTACAGGCAGGCCACTTTTCCGGAAGGTAAGGATAACAGGAACAATTGATGGCAGTTACACTTTCTTATCAGCAGGAGTTGATAGACGCAATTTCTGTCCCACTTTTTTTCCTTGACCTCAACGGCGATTTTGTTGGCGCCAACGATGCCTTTTCACGGTTCATCGGAAGACCTGATGACGAAATTCGAGAGTCCGGGGTCTATAACCTGCTGCTTAACGGCAGTTCAGCAGACCATGAGAATCTTGATCGGATACTTCTTGAAACCGGGGCGGTTGAACCGTTTGAAGATGAGGCAATTGGTCCTGGTGGTCGGCGCCATTCGGTAATCTATCGTAAATCACTGGTTTGTGATGCTGAAGGGAACCATACGGGCATCGTTACGACCATCGTAGATCTCACCGAGCTTAAGGGTGTTGAGCAGGCCCTGGTCACCAGTGAGTCTCAAAAGAAAGCAATACTGGATGGTTTCCCAGGTATTATCGCCCTGTTCGATGTAAGTCTTTCAGCAATCTGGGTAAATGATACGGTTTGGCAGAGTATGGAGATGCCGATAGGAAAACTCTGTCATGAAATAATCTGCAAAAAATCGGCTGATTGTGAAAACTGCTGCCGTTCCAAGGAGTGTAATAGATGGTCAGGTCAGGATTGGTACTCACCGGATCGAAAACGGAGATGATGGCGATGACAGTTTTTACGAGGTTATTGGGACTCCGGTCAAGAATGGCAATGGCACTGTCGAAAGTGTTGTTGTCATCGCCCGCGATGTAACGGATCGTTTCCAGTTGGAGAGACAACTGCGCCATGCCCAGAAGATGGAAGCGATCGGCACCCTTGCGGGAGGGGTTGCCCGATGACTTCAACAATGTCCTGACGCCCATCATGGGATACGCTGAGATTATCAAACTGAGGATGCGCCAGGAAGGGTTTGAAGATCAGTCCATTATTGATTATCTCGGAGAAATATTAAAAGCAGGGAAACGGGCCAAGAGTCTAGTTGATCAGATACTCGCCTTTTCCCGGTCGAATGAGCAGAAAGAAAGCCTTCAGTATCTTCATCCGATCGTCAAGGAAGTAGTCAAGCTGATGCGGGTCACACTGCCTTCTACAATCCAGATCGATCAGGATATCGACCAGGATTGCGGGACTGTTTTCGTCGATCCGGTGCAGATTCATCAGGTTCTGGTTAATCTCTGCACAAACAGTGCAGAGGCAATCGGCAGCGACCATGGCACTCTGGTGGTCAGGCTGAAAAAGGTTGAATATCAGCCGGCCAATGATCGGGGGTGGGTGCAGCTTATTATAGAGGACAGCGGCTGCGGCATGAGTCCGGAATTGCGTGAGAGGATCTTTGAGCCTTATTTTACTACAAAGGAAAAAGGCCAGGGGACAGGTATGGGGCTTGCGCTCGTGCACAGTATTGTCAACCAGCACAGGGGCAAAATCGAGGTAGAATCTGAGGAAGGTTCAGGTACAAGATTTACTGTCAGCTTCCCGAGAGCCCATAAACTAAATCCTCTTCATCAAATTGTAAGCAGTGACGAATTGGTCACAGGAGAAGGGCACGTGATGCTTGTGGACGATGAGCCCCAGGTCATGCAGGTTACCAGCGAATTACTCCAGAGCCTTGGTTACAGGGTGACCAGCTGGGTCTCTGCCACGGATGCTCTCAGGGATTTCCGTGAAGCCCTGAATCCTTTGATCTCCTCCTGACTGATCTGACCATGCCAAAAGCTCACCGGCATAGAGCTCTGCGCAGAAGTCAAAAAGATTCGTCAGGAGTTTACCAACCATCCTGTTTACCGGTTATTCTGAAAAGGTCAGTAGAAAATCTGCCAATAAAGTCGGCATTGACGATTATTGCAAGAAACCGGTTTCTCTAAAAGAACTCTCTCAGGTCGTCGGCAGGTTAATCAATAAATCTGTCAATTGATCAGGGATTCCTTTTTCAATGCGGCATGATTGATCAGGCTGATCTGGCTGTTTAAGGTCCAGAAATCATAGATGATACCGACACCGAAAAGTCCCAGGGTCAACAGGTATACTAATCCGGTGCCCCACTTGC
>CAVPYP010000012.1:0-126231 GCA_963710015.1 uncultured delta proteobacterium
TTATCTTCTATAAAGCCGGGCGTACGCCTGAGGGCAAAGCCGCAACGAGTGGTCACACGGCCTCTCTTGCCGGAGACTACATGGTATGCGAGAGCTGTGTTCGGCAGGCAGGCGCGATGGTGGCCCGGACGTTCTCAGAATTTCAGGAATTGTTTTTTCTGGCCGAGACTCAAAGCAGGAAAATAATTTCGGGAAATCGACTCGCTGCCGTCAGCGGTGCAGGTTTTGAAGCGGTAGGGATGGCTGATTCAATCGATTCGGATGATTACCATATGCAGCTCGCTCGATTCTCCGGGGTAACAAACAAAAAAATTCAAGGAATTCTGGCCGAAAAGGGGCTCCAGTCACTGGTGACCGTTGTCAATCCCCTCGATATCAACCCGGCAGCTGATGATGAAACTCATGCCCTGATCGCAGAGGCCATTCTTGATGATTCCGGGGTTGATGCGATTGTCTTGAGCCTTGACCCGCTTTCTCCTGCCATGCGTACCCTGCATGATCCAGAATCCAGCACCTATGATATGGAAGAGGAGGGCAGCATCAAGGCACGAGTAATTGCTCTTGCGCAAAAGAGTGATAAGCCGATTGTAACGGTCGTTGACGGCGGTCGAATGTTCGATCCTTTAAGGGATTCGCTCATTGAAAAAGGAATCCCGGTTTTTAAGGTGTGCGATCATGCCGTAGCTGTCCTCTCCCTCTATATCCAGGGGCGACTGATGAGCCAGTCACTGAGGCGGCAGTACTAGGACAGGCTCCGAGAAAACGAACAGACAGTGATTCAATCAGCCTGGGGTTTACTGAAATAATTCGGCTCATTTCCCGGCTTCCATTTTATATTGCAGCCCATACTCGGTTTCTGTTCCAGATCGACGGGACCTGCATCCAGAAGGGCATTGACTGCGGTGCTGAGATCCTCACCGGTAATGGGTTCTTTATTTCCCGGCCGGGCGTTGTCAAACTGGCCTCGATAAACCAGTTTTTTGTCCTTATTGAACAGGAAGAAGTCTGGAGTGCAGGCTGCCTGGTAAATTTTTGCGACATCCTGCCTTTCATCAACAAGGTAGGGAAAGGTAAAACCAAAACTTTTTGCAAGGGTTATCATCTTTTCAGGGCTGTCGTCGGGGTAAGATGAGGAGTCGTTGCTGTTTATTGCGACAACGGAGATTCCCTGTTTCTGGTAGTCGCGAATTTTATCTGTTAACCGTGCAGCAATATGGAGGACATAGGGGCAGTGATTGCACATGAAGATGACCAGGAGGCCTTTGTCTATGGTTTGTTCTGCAAGGGTGTATGGTTTATTGTCAGCACTGTTGAGGGTAAAATCGGGTGCGGTCGTGCCAAGATCAAGCATTGTCGAGGGTGTCAGTACCATTGGTCCGTCTCCAGGTTGTTAATGAGGGTCTTGTCTTTCATAAAGGTCTCAGTGGTTTAAAGCCTTTCTCCCGCAAAGCATGTACCACTAGTACAATAAGATCACAGACACTGAAAGCAAGTAACCTGAAAGGTCGGGATTGCGTGTGAGGTATTGCTGGCAAAAACATCCCGAATTAAGATCATCTCTCTGAAACAGGTGTCGACCGGAGGAAATCAACCTTGCAGCATCCCCTTCTCGGAATTGATATCTTTACCTGTGAGACCGGTCTGCACCTTTAGGGACTGCTCCTTGAGCCCCAGACCTATGAGAACAATATTGCCCCGATAAAGTCGGGGTTGCAGGAAGACTTCTGTTTGGCGCCAAGAGTGCGAGAAAGGCCATAAAATATAAACTGCAGAGCCTTTGAAAGTGAAAGGGTACTATCGTGTCAACCTGGAGAATTCAGGCAGATCTTACGGTTTTTCCGCTGATCACACGGTGGTCAGAGGTATCCGCTGCTGTGAAAATCACTGAGGTTCTGTCTGCTTTTTTTCTACCTCATAGTAGACGCTGACCATCCAGTCGGCATATTCCATTCCGGCATCTCAAGTGACTGCGGCAGACTGCTCTTGAAAGTAGTCTCAAGGTGGGCACCACGACCTGGCCATATCCTGAACTTTAAGCGTACTATTGTTCTCCCGCTGCTCGTTGATATTTCTTCTTCGATACTGGGAGGATAGATAAATATACCTGGGAATTGTTCGACAAATGAAGTCATGCAGTCCTCTAATATGGGGGTTACAACAGTTTGATCCTGCGTTTCCGGCAGTGGCACGTCAACGAGACATCGTATATACCCCTTGGGGTAATTAATGACGTTGGTGATGCTCCGGTTCGGAATAAAAATTTCGGCTCCCATGCTGTTTTCCAACACCACAAATCTCATGCCGATCGAGCGGATTATCCCAGTCTGACCGCCGATTTCAACCATGTCGCCAACATCGAGAAGGCTGGAAAAGACCAGGGTCAAACCCGTGACAACATCCTGGACCAGTCCTTGAGAGCCAAATCCCACCGCAAGGCCAATCACGGAGGCGCTGGCAAGATTGGCGGTAAGGGAAATACCCAGTGCCTGAAGGATAAAACCGATCACCCAGGATTGATACTGAAGACAATGAAACTGTTGGCAAGGCTTGCAATTGATCGCGATTTTGGCTGTGTCCGAATAGAACGGTGGCTGACGAACCAGAGGCTTAATCGGCGAATTGCCAGAATCAGCAGATGGGCGCTGACAGCAGAGAGAAGAATGTATGAGATTTTACCGAATGCGTTGTCAATGCCTGGAAGAATATGAAGGTATGATCCCATTGGCGTTAATGTCCTGTTGATAGAGTTCTTTTTTAGGCAATTTAAAATTCACCACTATCATAATCCGCAGGGCGTTAATACAATTTTGACTTGAGCCTGGAGACCTTGCGCACCCTGGGAAGAAGAGTGAAAATGACATTGCTAAAAAAACATGATTTACCCTGGAATACAAAACTGTAATCGGCTTTTGCCTGATTTAGTCTTTTAGATAACTGCAATTATCTTAGAATATACAACCAAATATCTAAGATCCATACAGTAAAAGTGAAAATGACTGACAAAAAATACCCCCAGGAATCAGGGACGAACCAGCCGTTTCAGAAGGAACCGGCAAATTGCCTGCCGCAGTCAATCTCCCTGACCGCTTGGTCCTGACGATTGGCGAGTGACAAGTTCTGCCGGCAGCATCAACTGTTTGAACATTTCTACTTCAGTTGGTAGTTTATTGTGAAGCAAACCTGCAGTTTTTTCTGCCAGGCGGTCGACCGGGATTCTAATGGTCGATATACCACCATTGATCCATCGATAATAGGATGGGTCTCCATAACCAACAAAGGCAATGTCCTCAGGGAGACGTATTGCTCTTTCCAGGCAGCCGTTGAGGGCTCCGTTTGATATCTCAAACCCGCCGCAAATGATGGCGCTAACCTTGCCACGCCCAATGAGCCACTGGGCAGAGTGATGGCCCATGGCAAAAGAAGGTGTATCGGTGATTATCTCATTAGGGCCTGGATCAAGGCCAGCCTTGTGCATACCGGACACAAAGGCTGACAAGCGGCTGTGGCCGGAGGACAGTGAAACCTCTCCGCCGATATAAGCTATGCGTCTGTGTCCTTGGCTGGACAAATGCTTTACAGCCTGTGATATGGCAGCGGAATCTTCCACAACTACTGCGGCGGAGCAGATTTTTAAATCGCGCTTCCGGATCAGTTGAATAACCTGTAAATCCTGTAAATATCTGGCTTCATCTTCCAGGTATCCCGGTGTGGGCACCATGACAACAGCATTTGCCTGGATCTCACGAAGTTTGAGAATTGCCTGTCGTTCCTTGTTGGCGTCATCACTGGTCAGGTGGATGATGAGCTGCAAGCCCTTATCTTGACAGTTCTGCGCCAGGCTATTTGAAAAACGGGCGTAAAACTCATTGACAAGATTAGGCAGCAACAGACCAACAATTGGTGTCCTGTCACCGCGCATGGCCTTTGCTGCAGAGCTTTTGACATAACCAAGCTCCATGGCACGCTGCTGGACCGCTTTTCGGGTGTCCTCTCGAACAGCGGGATTGTTGGCCAAGGCACGTGAGACAGTCATGTGTGAGATACCCAGGTCCTGAGCGATTGATTTAATTGTAACCCGGTCCGACAACGGTGTCCTCCTTCCAGTTTCATTCAATATGGCCGATTTATGACGGTGTGTCTTGACAAAACGAATGCCCTAATGCTATTAATGTTCACGTGAACATTAATAGAGGACCTCTGCATATGTCAACATCATTTGAAAATCGCTGTAAAAATCTAGTCGTTGATCTCGACCTTGGTTCGGCTGAGGATATCGTGGCAATAACACCCCTTACTGGCGGTGTATCATCCGATATAGCGCTTGTTGATCTGGGGGAGCGGCAGGTTTGTGTAAAATTTGCCCTTGAAAAACTAAAAGTTGCAGAGGATTGGTATGCCCCGGTCGAGCGCAATCAGGCTGAATATAATTGGCTTTTATTTGCGGCCTCAGTAGTTCCTGGCGCGACGCCGGCCCTTCTGGGTTATTCTGAGGTGGCAAAAGGCTTTGCCATGGAATTTGTTGAGGGCGACGATGTCTACCTCTGGAAGACGGCATTACTGCAGGCACAGCCCGACAAACGTGAGGCCGAGAAGGTAGGCCGGGTCCTGGGAGAAATTCACCAGGCTTCCGCCTCCTCTGAACATGTCAAGAAGGAATTTCAAAACCAGCAGGATTTTCATGCCCTGCGCCTGGAGCCATACCTCTGCTTCACAGCGACTCGGCATCCTGCTCTTTCCAGGCGGATCAACGAGCTTGTGGAAATGCTGTATAAGAGCCGACTTGTTCTTGTTCATGGCGATGTCAGCCCCAAAAATATCATTTTCAGACACGGAGAGCCGATCCTGCTTGACGCAGAGTGCGCGACTGTCGGTGATCCCAGCTTTGATATTTCATTCTGCCTCAATCATCTGATTCTCAAGGCGATACATATCAAAAAATCCCGTCAATCGCTGCTCAATGGTGTTGGAAAATTTTGGACCGCCTATACACCATATATAAACTGGGAAGCAGAAATCGATCTGGAAACACGGGTCTGCAGACTCCTTCCAGTACTGATGCTGGCAAGGGCAGACGGCAAATCTCCGGTCGAGTATATGAATGAAAATGAATTTCAATTTGTACGCTCCCTGGCTGTTTCGTTGATCAAGGATCCGGAACAGTCACTGGCAAAGTGTGTCGAGCGCGCAGCATTTACTATGGAGCGTGCATCATAATGGTTGCAATAAAGAGCGTCAAAGGACGAAGGGTCTGGGATTCACGAGGAAACCCAACGGTCGAAGTCGATGTCATCCTTGAAAACGGGTTGATTGGCAGTGCAATTGCACCAGCCGGTGCCTCCCGCGGCATTCGAGAAGCCATTGATCAGCGGGATGGTGGTCCCGTCTTGCGGGGTATGGGGGTTAAAAAGGCATTAGCCAGCGTGAATGAAATAATCGCGCCGGCATTGTCTGGGCTGCCTGTTGCCAATCAGGCAGCTGTTGACGCCGCAATTCTGGCCCTTGACCCGTCACCGCTTAAGGAGAAACTGGGCGGCAATGCAACGGTGGCTGTGTCGCTTGCGGTTCTGCACGCCGCGGCCGCTGCCGTAAAAAAACCGCTCTGGCAGCACATCGCAGATCACTATCAAAGAACTCCTTCAATTCCCTTGCCTGAAATTCAGATTTTCGGAGGCGGTGCCCATGCGCAGCGCCGGGTTGATATACAGGATTTCATGATAATGGTGCCGGGTGCCAACAGCTTTGACGAGGTGATGGAGATCACCAGCGAGGTCTATTTTGCTGCCGGCGACATTATGGCTGAAAAGGGCCGATTGTCAGGTGTTGCTGATGAAGGCGGGTGGTGGCCGATCTTTGACAGCAACGAAGAGGCCCTGGAAACGCTGGTTGCAGCTATTGAGAAAGCTGGTGAAAAGCCAGGTGAAAACGTCGCAATTTCACTGGATATTGCAGCTTCAGAGTTTGGTAAAAACGGCAGTTACCGACTTGCCCTGGAAGATCGGGAAATGGATACCGCAGCATTGATAGATCTGCTCGGTAATTGGCTTGATGCCTATCCGATTATCTCCATCGAAGATCCCGTAGGGGAGGATGACCCTGAAGGCATGCGCGAGTTTACTCGCCTCTATGGTGATCGAGTGCAGATTATTGGCGATGATTACCTCGTCACCAACGCCAATCTGGTTAAGGAAGCTGTCGAATTCGGTGCATGCAATTCAGTACTTGTCAAAGTTAATCAGGTCGGCACGGTTTCAGAAGCGGTGGATACATTTTTCACTGCCGAGAAAGCAGGCTGGCAGAGTGTTGTTTCTGCTCGATCAGGTGAAACAGAAGATGTCTCCATCAGCCATCTTGCTGTCGGGCTTGGCAGCGGTCAGCTTAAGGTCGGATCGTTTACCCGCTCTGAGCGGATGGCCAAATGGAACGAATGTCTGCGGATTCAGGATACTCTGGGGGCCGACACCTTTGTCGGCGGCGCCTCTTTGGTTAATACATGGTGGGGCAGGAAATACTATTAATTTCAAGGATATATGACCAGTCATGGCTCTTGAAGAGGTACCTTTTCCGCGAATGTTTCAGATTCACAGACGTTTGAAGTCCCACCCCCCGCAGATCCCGATGGTGCGCTGGCGACCAGACGACCTTATACGAATAATGAGCTGGGTATTGTGCGAATAAAAAACACCATGGATCTTGAGACTATTGCTGTCTCAGAGGCATATCTGAAAGAACTGCAGTGTTTAGACAGCATCGCTATTGTCGGAGCGTCACGTTCCCTTGATATTGGCGCACGGGGCATGATGGCGGAGATTTTCTGAGGCGCGTACTGACTGAGCAGGTGCATCTTCCGGAAGCTTTATAAGCTGTCAGGCTGAACTATTGGCAAGGTTCTAAAACACTGTCTGCCCATAACCGTTCTCATCATTAAATAGCTGGTAATTATTTTAACTCTATTGTATTTTAAAGTGTCTCTAACATATTGATTCAGCGCTTCGTCGACGCGGTCTTCTTTTTGTCTTGCGCGTTATGGACTGCCTGCTGGTGAGCTTTGAAACAGCTCTGGCGGAAACGGTCAGAATTAAATGACAGATGAAAGTGATCTGTTGGAGAGATGGATGATTTCATCAGAGAAAAATAACTGGTTTACTCCAGTCCTTATCGTCACATTGGTGATCATTGTTTTTTGCGCCCTGTATATCTCAACCTATTTCACCAAACAAAACGCTGTTAATGGGCGTAAAGAATTCGACTATGTCGGCAGGCCGGTGCAGGCAGCAGTAAAGACTGACCAGGCCGTGTTAAGGAAGGATGAGAGGTTTGTAATTGGTCGAAACTGTTTGGTGTTCAGAGGAGTTGAAAGAAAAATGATCCTAATCGATCTCTATCTGCTTGATATGGACTCGGAACAGGCATATAAGAAACGATTCCTGAAAAAGGAAGCGAAAAAGGACTTCTCGCTTGGACAGGGGACATACCGCCTTCTTTCTGTCAATAATAACGCTCTTATTCTGAAAATTGTCAAACAACCATAGTCTCCAGACAAGGCCGCTGCTGAGGAGACTTAAGACAGCGAGTAAATGTCGGGTCTTGAAAGGGTGATCTAGGTTATGATGCCGTATATAACCGAGGAATCATTTTTCGCCTGGAACGGATGGCGTTTTATCTGTTCGACACCGGCTGCGGCCAACATGTCAAAGATCTCCTCCTGGGAATATGAACGGCCGCCATTATTGGCTAAGAGCATGTTCAGTGAAAAGAGTGCAGGAAATTCAGGCCCGTCCTTGCTGTCGTCGAGGATGAAATCGTGAATCAGGATGATGCCTCCCTGCTTCATCACTCCGACACATTTATTAATAAGGGTATAGCAGTCTTCAAGTGTATTGCTGTGCAGTATCTGGGAAAGCCAGGCAGCATCGTATGGTCCGCCGGAAATGGGCTCGGTGTTGAAATCTCCTGCAGCAAAATCTATACGGTCGCTGAGTCCAAACTGAGCTATAGTGCTACGGGCAAACGGTTCAGTTGTCGGCCGGTCAAAAATGACTGCTTGCATCAGGGGATTGGCTTTGCAGAAATGTATTGCATAGGTGCCCGGTCCGCCTCCCAGGTCAAGAAGCCGCGTCTTTCCTGTCAGGTCAATCTGTTCAGCCAGGTGGGGAGCAACCTGCATAGCCAGGTTGAACATTCCCATGAGAAAGCTTTCACGCTCAGCATCCTGCCCAAATGAACGTTTCTGCGGAGGCTGACCTGTCCGGATTACCTGGTCCAACTGTGCCCAGCCATCCAGCAGGTGATGGTGGTGAAGGATGATGTGGCCCATATAGCTTGATGAAGAGTCAACAAGAAAGTTTTGTGCTTCAGGGCTGTTGCGATAGTTTTGGTCTTCCTTCTGCAGCAGCCCCATCGCTGCCAGGGCGTCCAGCAGGAGAAGAGTGGCTTGTTCATTGCTGCCCATTTCTAAAGCAAGCTTCGGTCCAGACTTGGGCCCATGTTCAAGTTTGGAAAAAACCTTAAGCCGTACCGAAGACTGCAGCGTGCAGCCTCGCCAATAAGCACTGGAAGTGCTCAGTAACTGACCGGGATGCCAGACCGTTTTCATGGTTGCCTCCTCATGAACAGAAATAATATAAGATCTGCACGGCTATCGGGCGCTTTACTTTTAGCCAAGCACTGAGGCAGATCGCTGTCTGACAGGAACCTTGCGCGAAGTAGACCAGAGGTTCCCGTTGACCTGAGACAAGCAATGGTACTGCTACCTGGCGGTCAGAGCGTTGCTAATTTCCTTACAAAAACGTGCCAGCGCCCGGCTCTGCGCGGCCACGAGAGCCTCGTAACTGTCGTCTGAAACTGTCTCCTGGATTTCAGAGCGATGAACGGCTGCCTCCACATCTTTGCCCTCTTCGATAAGTATCCAGGTGGCACCCAGCTCGGCATACTCACCCAGTTGCCCACCGAATTTCTGGATATCAACGGTAATACGGATATCCGGTTTGAAATATCTCTCCCAGGGGCGGGCCATAACCTGCTCGGTATTCAATAATATTGCCAAGTTCTGGGTCATCACCCGGGTAAAGTTCTGTTGCAGTGATCCGGCCCACCGGTGAAACTCATTAATCGTTATCTGATTTTTTCCGGTTTGTGTAACGATGGCCGGGCGGTCTAGTTGATCCGAAAATGTAACAGGACCGATACCGATGGCAAAATCACCAGGTACTATTGTTGCTTGATCAGGGATGTTGTCTTTTTCTATGGGGCTGAGGGTGTAATAGAGTGCCTGCGGTGAGGTACCGGTACATCCTGAGACTGACAGGGACAGGATGATTAGCAAAATCAGGTAACCATATATCATTTTATTGGAAATCATAATTGACCCTCACTTTTTTTTCCCTGAATCAAGGCTTCCGGGTGTCTTGAAAGCATATCCGTTAGCTCGGTTATTGACCGTGCGGCCTCTGAAAGTGCCCTCAAGGAGGTTCTTAGATCATCATAGAGCACGGAATCTGCACTGACCCAGTTATCCATTTCCTTGACCAGTGTTTCGACCTCCGTCAGGGTAGAATTTACCTGTGGGATCGTACCGGTATTAATCAATTCAATTGTTGTATCCAGCTCTTTTATGATGCGGTTGAGTGACTTAATCGCCGTTTGAAGTTCTGGGCTACTCGCCAGTTTTTCAATACCGATCATTGTCTTTTTCAGCTCAACGGAAAGTTCATCCAGGGGTAGTTCGCTGAGATTTTTCATGAATTTCCCCAGATCGTTCATCAGGGTCTGGGAGGATGATGGCAGACTTGGCAGGACTGCCAGGCCATTATACATTTTAGTTTCGGTCGTGGGGGCATCTTCAAAATATCCAAGATCGATGAACAGCTGGCCAGAAA
This sequence comes from uncultured delta proteobacterium, assembly GCA_963710015.1. Lineage (GTDB taxonomy): Bacteria > Desulfobacterota > Desulfobulbia > Desulfobulbales > Desulfocapsaceae > MADRE3. The sequence continues at coordinate 9,876 of CAVPYP010000012.1, forward strand.
GCAGATTGCCGGTTTTCAGCTGTGCTCTCAAGCCCCCTCTGATAAAGTGATCGAGTCGTTCCTCAGGCGTTTTTTCTGCATACTCTAACGGTACAGAAATATCTTGCTGAGTAATTCTGATCCGAACCATTGTTGAGAATTGCTGATTTTCAAAATCAGATATCAGCTTGATGTCGGAAACATTACCAAGCTGAAAGCCCCTGAACTCAACAGGTGCGCCGAGAGACAACCCCCGGACTGAGTCGAAAAACTCTATATAATATTCATTTTTAGAATCAGACCGATCTTTTTCGGCTTCATCCCGATTCTCATACAATCTATACTGTGAGGCCGCTTCAGCTGCGGTTGAAGACTCGTCATTGAAAGAGCTGAAGGCTATTCCACCAATCATCAGGGAGACCATGGATTGGGTATCAACCCGCAGACCGTTGGCCGTTAACTGAAGATCCAGCCCGCTTGAGATCCAGAAACGGGTAGTCTCCCGGACAAATTGATCATAGGGGGCGTCTATGAAAATGTTAATACCGATATTGTTACCATCTTTTTCCAGCTCAAAATTGACAACCTGGCCAACTTTTACCTGCCGAAAATAGATTGGCGATCCCGGGTTTAAGGAACCGAGGCGGGGTGCGCTTAATGAAAAACGTTTTCCTTTCATCTCACTGGTGATGATTGGAGCCTTCTCAAGACCGACAAACGACTGGGCTGGCGCTCCAACCTGACTGGGTTCAACGCCGATATAAGCTCCCCCAAGCAGGGTTCCCAGCCCCGAAACTTCACTGGCCGTCACTCTTGCCCGGACGACCCAGAAAGTAGTGTTTTCGGTAAGATAGGGCGTTGCCCCTTTATTCATTCGTATTTTCAGGCTGACGTGATCGAGTTCAGAAGCGATCTCAATAGTTTCTACGACCCCGACTTCGACACTCTTGAATTTTACCTTGGTCTTTCCAGCTTCAAGACCATTTGCATTCTGAAACGTCACCGTAATAAGAGGCCCTCTTTCGGTTATCGACTTGTATGCCAGCCAGCCGCCGATGATCACTGCCACCAGCGGCACGAGCCAGACAATAGACATTGAGCGGCGCTGCTTTATAACCGGTGCCGCAGCGATCGGCTTGTCAATTGGTTGTTCAGGTTTGTCTGTCATTATAATCCTCAAAAGTATCCCAGATAAGCCGGGCATCGAAACCTTCAGCGGCAAACATGGTAATCACCACAACAGCTGCAAAATAGAGGGCGCCTTGTCCGGCATCAATATTGGCCAGTGAACCAAAATGAACGAGGGCGACCAGGATGGTTACTACAAATATGTCAAGCATGGACCAGCGGCCGATTGCTTCGGTAAGCCGATAGAGACGAGTGCGGTCAACAGGGCGCCACTGCCAGCGGAATTGAACAGATATCATCAGGATTATCAGAATCAGCAGTTTCAGGAGCGGAACAAAAACGCTGGCAATAAAAATTATGAGTGCCACCGGCCAACTGCCGCTATGGATGAAATAGATTACGCCACTCATGATGGTATCTGACTGAACCCCGGCGAACGATGTGGTGTGGGTTATGGGCAAAATATTTGCCGGGATGTAAAATATGATCGCCGCTATTACCAGGGCCCAGGTTCTGGCAACACTGTTTGGTTTGCGGCTTTGCAAATGTGTCCGGCAGCGGGGGCACAAGGAGGGGACCGCTGCGCGCTTGCACAGGAGGTGACAGCGATGGCATGAGACCATTCCCATATTCAGGGCAGTAGTCGGCTTGAGGCTCATGAGTAATCGACTTTCTCCCAGATAAGATGTTCATCCAGGGTTATAATGATTGTGGTCAGCACAAAGATGAGCCCGAAAAAAGCAAACAGTGAAAGACCGGGGATCAGTGAGGCCATCTTTATCAGTTTAAATCCTGAGACGATAATTCCCAGCATGAAGATTTCCATCATTCCCCAGGGCTTGAGCATGAGATACAGTCGAAATACCGGTACGATGAATTTGGGTACCCGGTTCAGCTGCAGGGGGAATATGATATAAAGAAGGCAGCATAAATTGATCGCGGGTACAATTACCACGGTAATCAGCACCAGTGAGGCGATGAGGCCCATATCCTGGCTGAAAAGTTCGTATATGCCGGTGGCAAGCGTTGTTTGCTCTCACCTGGGCCCCAATTTTGAAAGCGATGAACGGAAATGTGTTGGCAATGATAAACAGGATAGAACCTGCCAGGGCAAGAGCCAGGGTACGATTCAGGCTGTCCTTCCTTGGGCGGTAGAGCACTGAATCACAACGCGACAGCGTGCGACTCCGCCCGCAGGGACTTCCGGCAGTTGGTGAATGAGGTCACATTCGTGACATGCAGTGTAATGTTCTTTCTCCATCTTTGTCTACCTGAACTGGTCTCAGTGAAATACAAATTCGAATAGAAAAGAGTCTGAATCCGCTCCTTTTCTGGCAGAGCCTGGTTTTAGTTTCGGGTACATTTTGTCATGGACTCGTTATCCGGCTATTACTGCACATTTTTACAACAGAGCCGGCATCTAAGCAAGAACTACTCTTATTTGTTCATTATTCCCGGCATCATTAGTTCTATAATAATCATTTGGTACTAAATTTCTTTGAAATTTATGGATTGCAGAGGTGCAGCTCATTATAGTGATAAGATTATCAGGACAGCAGTGTACTTAGTGAGATAATTTTTCTGCCGAGCCAACAGGATGATGATCCCTGGAGACTGCCGGTCTGTTGCTGCACCTGTTACTTGCTGGCTGTCGAAACATGAACACTAAAGAATCAAGGGTCTGAATCCATGAAAGTTACCGCACGAGATATTATGAGCAGCCGATATCGTACGCTGCTTCCTGAGCTCCCGGTCAGCGAGGCAGTAAAGGAGTTTAAACGCGCAAGCCAGGCAGAGGGGCGTAAGATTTTTGGCATGATGGTACTGGATCAGCAGCAGAATCTGGTCGGTATGCTTTCCATGTTCGATATCCTGCTCTTCCTGCGGCCAAAACATATTCATATCTGGGGGATGATGGATGATCTTGATATCTCGGGAATTGTTGATGCGGCATGCGATAAAGCAGGATCGGTGCTGGTTGGAGACATTATGACACAGGAGGTAATATCCATAGCCCCTGACACACATACATTTATGATCCTTGATATCATGATCAAGAAACACGTTCGACGGTTACCTGTTGTTGAAAACGGTACATTGCTGGGAATTGTTTATATTTCAGATCTCTTCTATGGTGTGCTGGATCGATTTGCCGACAAGGATGATTGCCGATGACCATGGAAAGCAGAAACAGTTTAAGCGGTATCGTTGTCGACAGCGCAATGCGAAAACAGGTTGTCTTTCTGCCGCAGAGCATATCCATATCAAGCGCCATCAACACCCTGATAAAACAAAAAATTAACGGACTGTTAACCGTTGACGAAAAAGGTTTTCCGGCTGGAGTCCTGTCTAAAACAGATATAATGGGAGCATATTATGCGGATATACCGATAGATGCGCCTCTTGAATATATCATGTCCAGGCCGCCGTTATTCTGCAGATCTGACGATCCGCTTGAGGCGGCGCTTGAGCAGATGAGGGTCACCGGGGTGTATCGTCTCTATGTCGTGGAGGGTGAAGGGGGCCCCGTTGTTGGTTCGCTGGCCTATCCGGATATCGTCGGGCTGCTTTACCAATACTGCTGTAAATGTGATTATAGTCACTACAGGAAATTAGCTCGACGGGACGGAGAGTCCATTGATCGGACACTGGTGAGAGACTGCATGACAAAAGATCTAAAGGGAATATACCAGACAGACTCGATTGTTGTGGCGATGGAAGCCTTGTCTGCGAATAAAATGGGGGCGATTCTGGTGAGGGATCGGAATGGTTTCGGGGTTGGAGTTATTTCCAAAACTGACCTTATTCTTGCTTACAAACACGGTGTCAATCCTTCTGACCAGGCACACTCCATCATGTCCAGCCCCCTGCAGAGCTGCCCGGCAGACGCGCTGCTGGAAGATGCAATACGTACGATGATATTCAGTGACCTGCACAGGTTGTTTGTCTCTGAAGCAGAAAGTGCTGATATTGTTGGAGTTTTTACCCTGACTGATGCCGCCCGCAATAAGTCAGGGTCCTGCCATGCCTGCGTCAGCAGTCGAATAACCGTTTAGGAGCCCTGATGTGATTGAGAGATTAATCTTCCTGACTGTGCTGGTGATAGTGACACCGGTATTCGGCTATGCCGGTAACTGGCGGGTTCATCTGAAAGTCTGCAACCAGGACGCTGCCTGTGCAAAAGAACAGGAAAAGGCACGTGATCTCTGGAATAAACAGAAATGGAGTAAAGAACTGAAACAAACATGCAGAAAACAGTATATACAGCCATACTGGAAGGACTATACAGGGGCCGTCAAGTGTGTTGTCCAATTGGAGAATAGCCGCCAGGAATTTCAATTGAGGGAGTCAGAGATAGAGCGAAACAATAATGCCCGCCGCACGTATCGGTATGGCCACGGAATACGGGTGCAATAGAAATTAGACTAGTGAGGTCGGCCCGACGATAAACGGCGAGGGACCCGATCGGACGAATTAATTATATCTAATGGTAAAAAGAGATGGAGAATAGTGCACTGTTGATCATCGATGTCCAGAATGATTATTTTGCCGGCGGCAGAATGGAGCTGCCCGACTCGGAGAGAGCCGCTGGCCGGATAAAGCTGATCCTTGATAAATTTCGACAGAAAAATCTGCCGGTTATTCATGTCCAGCATGAATCATTAAAAGAAGGTTCAACTTTTTTTCTGCCGGGAACTGACGGCCAGAAGATCTGCAGCCTCCTGGAGCCCCACTCAGGTGAGAAGGTCGTTGTTAAACACTTCCCGAACAGTTTTCTCAAAACAGAACTGCAGTCATATCTCGATAAAAAGGAGATTAAGCGGCTCATCATAACCGGTATGATGACATTTATGTGTGTGGACGCCACAACACGAGCAGCAAAAGACCTGGGATATGAATGCCTGCTTGTCCATGACTGCACCGCCACACCTGCTGTTGAATTTGCCGGAGTTTCCTGCAGCGCGGAACAGGCGAAGGCAGCGATAAGCGGCGCCCTGTCTCTTATCTGCGATGAGGTGGTCAGCGCCGCTGAGTTAATGGAAATGGTCTGAGCAGGCTTCACAGAGCCCCGCTGTCTCACGAGCTTACTTCAGCCCATCGACAGAGGCGCCGTTCAAGCAGGTCCAGCAGAAGATAAAGACTGAAGCCGAGCAATGCCATACAGAAAATACCGGTATACAGGGAAGTATAGTCGGCCCGTCCCCATGAATCCATGATGATATAGCCCAGCCCCCGGGTCGTGGCGAAGGACTCAACAAAAAACAGAATTGCCACTGCCGTGCCGATGGAAATCCGCATGGCTGTTAATATCTTTGGCAGACTCGCCGGCAGGATGACATGAAAATATACCTGCATCCTTGTGGCACCAAGGGTCTGCATGGAGTAGTAGTAATTCTGATGTATGTTCTTGGCGGCATCCCTCGTGGTGACAAGGATCTGAAAAAAAACGATTAAAGCGATAAGGAAGATCTTGGAGAAGTTGCCGATTCCGAACAGGATAATGATGAGCGGCAGCAGGACAACATGGGGGACCGGATAGAGCAGATAGATAAAGGGTGACAGCCGTTTGCGCAACACTTCTTCGGCCCCGATAATGAGTCCAAGCGGGACAGCACTGATGAGGGCAAGGAAAATTCCGAGCAGCGCCCGCATACAGCTGATGGCCAGGTCATCAAGCAGGCTGCCGTCAGTAATTTTTCGGAGCACATCAAGCAGGACAAGCCATGGTTCCGGCAGGGCCATGGAGTTGAGAAGCAGGGATGACACTTCCCAGAGACCGAGAAGAATAATCCCGGCAAAGATAATATCACGTTTCCTGCCCACTATATTCCTCTTTTAGAAGGTGACGAAGCGCTTTGCAGCGCTGGAAAAATATATCCTGCTGACGATGTTCTCTGCTGCCGGCTTCAGGATTGTTGACGATCTGCAGTATCTGTCCTGGTGACTTACTGAGGACAATTATTTTATGTCCGAGAAATACCGCCTCTTCGATGGAGTGGGTGACCAGGACGATTGTTATTTTTTTGGACTGTTGAATACCGAGAATGAGGTTCTGTAATCGCTCCCGCGACAGGGCATCAAGTGAAGAGAGCGGTTCATCCATGAAGAGAATCTCCGGCTCAACAGCCAGGGCCCTGGCGAGAGCCACACGCTGCTGCATACCGCCTGAGAGCTGAACAGGATAATGATCGCCAAAACCTGACAATCCCATTTCCCTTAAGAGCTCTGCCGTCCTTTTTTTTACTATCTCACTATCTACCTTTTTTAAGACGAGACCAAGGCTGATGTTCTGGGTTACTGTTTTCCAGGGGAAAAGTCCATAGTTCTGCAGAATAGTACCTGACTTGGGGCTGCCTGTGATGGTGATTTTCCCTGAGTCAGGTCTTCTCAAGCCTGCAAGCAGGAAGAGCAGTGAGGTTTTTCCACAGCCTGAGGGGCCGATGATCGCACAGCAGCTGTCCGGCTCGACCCGGAAAGAGATATCTTTCAGTACCCGGTTTACTGATTGATCATTTTTAAAACTCAGGCTGGCACCATTAACTTCTATCATTCGCTAGTTCAGGTCTGCCATGAAATCGGTCGCCACCATGGAGTCGTACGATACGTTATCAACAAGATTTTTTGATGTCAGCCATTTGATGACAGGATCATACAGTGATCTGGGATACGGGGCCGGATCAGGGTAGGTTGGGATGGTATATTTTTCTGCCAGAAACGGGGGAATGCGGCCTTTCTCAACAAAAAGGCTGCGATACTTTTCGGGGTCATTGTTGATCGCCTCAATTGAACGTCCGTATGCCTTGAAAAATCGGGCGATCTCCGCTCTTCGCTCAGTCAGCACCTCACTTCTAAAGACGATGACGGTCTGTGAAAGACTTTCCCTGCTGGAACCATCGGTTATCAATATTCGGGCACCTTTTCCCGCGGCAATCGAGGCGAGCGGTTCCGGGAGCGCGGCAGCCTGAACAGATCCGGATAGGAGCATCTGCATGCGGATCGGCATTTTTTTTACTTCTATCTTGCGGATCTCTTCCGGTTTGAACCCCTGGTTCTCCAAAAGACGGTCGGTGACATATTCAATAATGGTGGCATTGGAAACAGCAATTTCCACATTCTTTAATTCCTCGAGCGTGGTTATTTTAGACTTTGGTGCCGCGAGGATGGCAAAAATACCTTCTTCCGGTGTTTTTCCCAGGCAGAGGGAGGTAATTTTGATATCTCCCCTGCCTTTGTCAAACAGCAGGGCGCCAACCGGGTCGGTGATGGCCCCATCGATGGCCCTCGCTGTTAAGGCACTGTCCCGTTCAAGCGCACTGAGGAAGGGAACAAGTTCTACCTCCAGCTTCTCATCGACATAAAACTGCTCCTTCTCGGCAAGGTAAAACGGAACTGAATCCTCTATAAGCAGCACACCGAGTTTTAATGATTGAGCTGCGCAGACAGGCGCGGCAATGCTGGTAAGCAATAGTATGAAGAGCAGTTTTTTCATGATCAGCCCTTAAAGGAGGAGAGTCTAACGTATTTTTTCAGCTCAGATGTATAAAAAATAGCGCACGGAGATATTTTTAATCTGTTTCATAGCAGGCCAGAATTTCGCCAAAATAGAGGGTGTGGTAGTCTTTCTCAGGATAGAGCTTGTCGAAATTGCCATCCAGTAAGGCCGGATCCATCGGTGATTTGTACATTATTCTGCACTCGTAATGAATGCCGGGGATATCAATTATCGGAGATGAGACATGAACTGCCCCTTTCTGCTGCAGTCCGCACTCCTTGAATTTGTCAAAATCCCGTCCCGACTTCGTTCCGCAAAACATAACTGCTTCCTTGAATGTTTTATCCAGGGGGATGGTAACGGTAAAATTGTCGCTCTTTTCCATCAGTGAAAATGTATGTCGGGAGTCTCTGACGGCGACCATGAATATCTCTTTTTTCCAGACAAAGCCGATGGTGGCCCAGCCGATGGTCATGGTGTTAACCTCATTTCCGGCCTGAACGGTGAGAAACGCTCCTTTGGTAATTTTCTTCATCATCTCTTCACTGTTCTGCAGATATGTTCGTTCTTTCATGATAAACCTCCCAGAGCTTGGATTAAATGGGTGATAATAAAATTCCTCGAAGCAGAAGCTACATAAATTGAAACCTCTATGCAAGAAGGTAATTTACACCTTTTGAAAATAGAAATAAAAAATCGGGCGATATTTGATCTTATGACTATATTTTTCCCCTGATTATAATACAGGTTGCGGCTGGCAGCATTAGATTAAACATAAAGAACTGAGACCGAGGAGCGGACATGAGCAAAGCGATACGAGTTCATAAGACAGGTGGAGCTGAGGTACTTTCATGGGAAGAGTACACCCCGGGAGACCCGCAGCCGGGTGAGGTGAAAATCAGCCAGGAAGCGATTGGCTTGAATTATATAGATGTTTATCATCGTACCGGACTCTACCCGGTTCCATCCCTTCCGTTTATTCCCGGACTTGAGGGTGCCGGGATTGTGGATAGGGTCGGCGATGGTGTTACCGATTTTGTCAAGGGGGATCGGGTAGCCTATGCCGGTGTTCCAATCGGAGCGTACTCTGAGGTACGCTGCATACCGGCTCACCGGCTTGTCAAGCTGCCTGACGAAATATCTACAAAACAGGCGGCCGCGATGATGCTCCAGGGCATGACGGCGAGATATCTGCTCAAGGGGTGTTATGATGTACAGCCGGGTTCAATAATTCTGGTGCATGCTGCTTCCGGGGGTGTTGGTTCTATCATGTGCCAATGGGCGAAACACCTCGGCGCGATAACCATAGGCACTGTTGGCAGTCTTGACAAAGCAGACCAGGCAAAAGCAAATGGCTGCACCCACACGATTCTCTACCAGGAGGAAGATTTTGAAGAAGAGGTGAGAAAAATTACCCGAGGGCAGGGGGTTGATGTGGTGTTTGATTCGGTCGGCAAAACCACCTTTATGAAATCCCTGAACTGTTTACGGCCAATGGGTACGATGGTAACCTTTGGTCAGTCATCAGGTCCGGTCGAACCGTTTGACACCAGCCTGCTGGCAGCCAAGGGCTCACTCTTCCTCACCAGGCCGAGTCTGATGAATTATACTGCCGCACGAGAGGCGCTCCTGGTTCATGCTCAGGACCTCTTCGAGGTAATCGTCTCCGGTGCAGTAAAAATTAACATTTTCAAGGAGTATGATCTGAAAGATGCAATACAGGCGCATCAGGACCTGGAGAGCCGAATAACCAGCGGCAGCTCCGTGTTCCTGGTATAGGCAGACTCATTCTGCCGGGCAAATTCGATTTAAGCAGTTGGTATTATTCAGGTACTACTTTGTGTTTAGATGATAAAACAATTGAAAATTTTGTATTTTCACCGTACATAGGCAGTTCTGAGAGATAATTAATAATTCAATGGGAGCTGCTATGAAATCGATTCGTTGCGTGGCTGTAATCGCCGCTGTATTGGTGACTTACTGGTTGTTTTTACAACATCTGTCGGCGCAAAAGAAGATCCTCTTGCAAAGTGGAAACCCGATTTTGACCCGTCAGGGGCTGCCTTCACCTATGTGCTATCCTGTGTTGGTCATCCGGCAATAGAGGGTGTTACCGTGGGGTATCGTATCCGTGACCGGGTCTGGAAGGAATCAAATGGTCAGCTTTATGTTGATTTTAGACCGCTCAGCCAGCTTGGCGGCGAGAAGGATGTCATTAATAAACTGAAGTTTGGAGCTATTCACGGGATGCTCAGCTCTTCAGTTGCTGCAGCAAATATAGCCCCTGTACTTGGCGTGGTAAATTTACCGTTTCTCATCGACGATTTTGATAAGCTTGATCGTTTCAGGGACAGCCCGGAGCTCTGGGAGCCATTCCAGAATGCGGCAATGTCCAATGGTTTGCGGGTTGTTGATTTTACCGGTTACGGCAGTTACGGATGGGCAACAACCACACCGGTCAATACACTGGCAGATGCGAAAACAGTCAACTTTCGTATTGCCCAGGCACCGGTAAACATAGATGCCTATAAGGCCTGGAAACTGAAATTCTCAGTACTGCCCTGGCCTGATGTTCCCCAGGCCCTGCAGACAGGAGTGATTAACGGCCTCGACCACACGCCCATTGTCTGCAATATTTCCCGAAAGTTCACGGTGGCCAAATACTATACTGAGATAAATTACGCCCAGGGCCTCTATATCCATATCATGAACGAACAGTGGCTGAAAAAGCTTCCTGAAAACTTACAGCAAACGTTTTTAAACGTTATCAGGGAGGAAAGCAGTGCGGCGAGGAAGCTTACCCAGAAACAGCAGATAGAGCAGATTGCAGCTGCAAAGGCCGACGGGGTTACCTTCATCACCTTGAATGAAAATGATAGGAACGCAATGGTTTCAGCGTCCGATTCACTCTATGTGAGCTGGGGCGAGAAAATTGGTAACGCCTATCTCGATAAGGTTCGCGCAGCATTTCCTCAGAATTGAATCTGCCTGTTTGGTTATAAAGATTTAACGGACATTTTGATTTCATCCCTGTTCCTTCGCCACTGGGCAGGGATGATTACCCTTCAATAGATCGCTGCCCCTTTCCGGCGCGCGGTAGGAAAATGATTCCCAGGCGGGACTTGTGGCCATTTGATTATGAAGGTACATCAAAACAAGAGGAGTAGATACCGTTTCTGGCTGGCCGGCCTTGTTATCTGGCTGGCAATTGTCGGCATATACCAGACTCATAAAAAAATACCTGACAATCTAAATTATCTGGGCGATGAATATACGGTCGGAGAAACCGACGTTGATTTTCTTTATGATCTGACCTACGAGAGCAGCGGCGGCAAGATCGAGCTCGATCAGTCTATCTTCGATGCCATATTCAACCTTATAGAAAATGCTGAGCGTTACATACTGATAGACATGTTTCTCTTCAATTCTTATAGCGCCCACGATGATCGCATTCATCGAAACGTATCAAAAGAATTGTCAGAGAGGCTGGTCAGAAAGAAGTCAAGAAACCCTGGCCTGGCGATTGATTTTATCACCGATCCGGTGAATACCGTCTATGGAGGCAGTCTCTCTCCTGAGCTGGAGGAACTCAAAGAAGCAGGGATCAATGTGATCGTCAGTGATCATCAGGAATTGCGTGACAGTAATTTCCTCTATTCTGCGATCTGGCGAACGTTTATACAATGGTTTGGAAACTCCAGCCGCAATGGAATAGTAAAACATCCGTTTTCAAACAGTGCTGAAAAGGTAACCATCAGAAGTTATTTGCGTATGATGAATTTCAAGGCAAATCACCGGAAAATCCTTGTCGCAGATAATGACGGGGATATGGTCGCTGTTATCGGTTCAGCCAACCCTCACGGAGGCAGTTCGGCTCATTCCAATATCGCCTTGCTGATCCGGGGTGATATCTGGAGATCGGTTTACCAGACAGAAGCGGCGGTGGCCAGACTTTCCGGGGGAGCCCTCAGCCCCATTAAGGCGGAGACAAGGCGACCAGCTGCTCCACCGACGCTGACGGCGAGTATTATCACGGAAAATCAAATCAAGAGGGCACTTGTCGAGGAGATCTCGGCGGCTGAATTATCAGATGAAATCGGACTCGCCCAGTTTTATCTCTCTGATCGTGAGATTATAAAAGCATTGCTTTCAGCTGCTGCAAGAGGAGTTCAAATCCGAATTATCCTTGATCGTAACCAGGATGCCTTCGGTTATGAAAAAAATGGTGTCCCCAACAGGCCGGTTGCAGGAGAACTGGTTGAAAAATCAAATGGAACTATCAAGCTGCGGTGGTATGAAACACATGGTGAACAGTTCCATTCGAAGCTGTTCTTTTCCCTGAGAAATGAGGAGATGACGGCAATTATGGGTTCGGCAAATCTGACAAGAAGGAATCTGGACAATTATAATCTTGAGCTTGATATCAAGATCATCACCGGCAGCAAATCTAGGACAGCAGGACAAATTTTAGGTTATTTTGACAGGATGTGGAACAACGAAGACGGGATATATACGGCCGACTTTGAGAAATATCAGGAAGACTCTTTATTCAAAACTATCGTTTACAGGGTTCAGGAAGGTCTGGGGGCAGCGACATTCTAATGAAGGGGGTTCGTTTGCCGGGAGGCGGCACACCGCAGGGTAACTGTGATGCGCCGGTTTAGATTGAATGGAGGATTTTACTTTTTGAAATCATTCTGACCATCTTTGTGTTCCTGCTCATTCACATCGTTTGTGATGACCTCAATTCCCGCTTGATTTATTCTGGGGTAGATGGCTGAATAGCTGATTCCCGGATGACGGCTGGAATATCGTGCGGGTACATCCTGTGTCCAGTCACTTGGAATGATTATTGGCAGTGTCAGCAGAAAGATGAATGCTGCTTTTTTATACCAACCAATCCGGGACGGTTGACTGGCAGCACCGTGGTGAATTTCTGCGGGTGAAATGTCTGGTTTCTTCCTGCCTGCGGCACGGTGAAAGTAGACCAGCATAGTCAGGCCGGTCAGGGTCATTATAATATTGAACTCCTGTCCTGGGGGGAATCCTAAGAAATCTGTCCTGTACTCCCTGAAAAAGTCCACAAAAATTCTCAGAAAACCATACCATAAAATAAAGTGTGCAACAATTACGCCGCGGGGCGGTTTTGCCCTCCTGATCATGAGCAGCACGGGAATCAGCAGCAGATTTTTGAGGCCGTCATATAAGACCACAGGGTGCCTGAATCCGTCTATATCCGGAAACTTCACGCCGCACCAGATGTCGGTGACACTGCCGATGATCTGCCCATCAATAAAATTACCTATCCTGCCCACACCCATGATGTAGGCGGCTGCGATTGCCAGGACATCAGCAATCTCAAAAAAACTTCTTTGATAGCACCTGCAGAAGACTACTATGCCGACAATGGAGCCGAGAAGAATACCATGAGTTGACATTCCCCCGAGCCATACCGCTGGAATATGGTATAAATGGGAGCCATAGTAAGCCCACTCATAAAAAAAGACCTCAACCAGCCTGCCGCCCAGAAGGACTCCAACCGCCGTAAAAATAGTTAAATTGTAGACCTGATCCATACTCAGCCGCAGGGTCTGCCTGCTTCTGCGCAGCCATGAAAATAGGCCGAAAAATCCAAAGGTGTAACTCAGGCCGTACCACCAGAGATAGAAACCGCCAATGTTACCAAAAATTGGATCGATGTTATGGACAAATGGACCGATCATAATAATTACCTCCCTGGTTTATGAGCCACAGACTGACGTGGGGTTGAGGAAAGAAAAAAGCTGCAGCGTTGCTGGACGTTTGGGTGGCGAAATGAACTTCTCGCCCACTCTTTCTGGGCAAACAGCTGTATCCCCTGAAGACGGCGCAGAGCTTTTCATACGGAGAAGCATCATTGCAGGTCACTTAACACCGGCATGAAATGGTGTTTTGCTTCGTCCAAAACGTGAATTTGATAGAATCCTGAGTCGATGACAGATGATTCAACAACAGCGCTTGACGGTTGAGGACCAGCTGGCTGCTGAGACTTTTCTCCGTGTACAGATCTGCCAAAAATTGCCAGAATGAGCGCAAAGACCAGTGCTGCGATGATTGAGGTGAGGGCGGATCCTTTTCTCTCTTCGCTTTTCATGATGTCCTCCTTGGTTCTTGGTTAATCTTGTCTGTTTATCTGATTAATTACACAAAGCATGCCATTTTCAGGACTGTTGTTAAGTATCTGATAACAGGTGTAATAAATTTCGAATTGCAAGCTTGCTTGAAATTCGAAGCCATTTATGATCAAAATATGTATAGTGTTGTGTACATTATATGAGCATCGTGGGGGTGCCTTGAAACCGGAAGAGAGAGCATTTTTTGCCAAGATCAAGCAGGCAATAATTACAAATCCTTTCAGCAGTGATCGAACGGCGATAGATCTGAAGCTCGCCGGTCTGGCCTCAGCCAGCCCTGTTGATGAGGTGTTTGGCACGTTGAGCTGCAGGGTGAGCCGCACGCTTGAAACGGTTCGCCGGAGAAGTCAAAAAGGTCGGTTAAGACCAGATGATGGTGATCTGGAATTACTGCGATATGGGGCCCTTTTTCAGATTTTCTATCGATTCAGCGAGCATTATGACCAGCTCATCCAGGTTCAGATCAGCACAGGAGATGAATCCTGTTCAGTCGATTTTGCAGGGGAGGTGTTAAAGAGCCTGGTTGAATCCGGTTTTACTCCAGAAGAATCCCTGCGCTATTTTGCGCTTTTCTTCCAGATGAGGCGTGCCTTCTTTTTTATCCAGGCTATTGCCGGTAAGAGCAGGTGCGTTGCTGAGCTGCGAAAAAGTCTGTGGAACAATATTTTTACGGACAATATTGAGCTCTATGATACCTATCTCTGGAACAGGATGGAAGATTTTTCCACGATGCTCCTCGGTGAGACAGGTACCGGCAAAGGCATGGCTGCGTCAGCCATCGGGCGTTCAGGATTTATTCCCTTTAATGAAAAGACGGGCTGTTTTGCAGAGAGCTTTGCCAAGACCTTTGTGTCCATCAACCTTTCCCAATATCCCGAGTCCTTAATTGAATCGGAATTGTTTGGCCACAGGAAAGGGGCCTTTACCGGCGCTATTGAACCACATAAGGGGGTTTTCTCCCGTTGCAGCCCCTTTGGCTCGATCTTTATCGATGAAATTGGCGATGTCTCGATCCCGGTCCAGATTAAACTCCTCAATGTCCTGGAGGAAAGACGATTCTCGCCGGTGGGAAGCCACAAAACAGAGCGATTTCAGGGGCGGATTATCGCAGCAACCAATCAACCGCTTGCTGCCATGCGGAAAGAAGGAAAATTCAGGGAAGATTTTTATTACCGTCTCTGCTCTGATGTTATCAAGGTGCCTCCTTTGCAACAGAGACTTGACGAGAATCCGGATGAAATAAAGGTTATACTGGATTTTACCGTTACGCGGATATTGGGAAGGGAGTCAATCGATCTGGTTGATAAGATCAGCGCTCTTATTTCAGATAACCAGCCTCCTGGTTATCGCTGGCCTGGCAATATACGGGAGCTGGAGCAATGTGCACGGCAGATTCTCCTGCGCCAGTCTTATCATTGGCAGAATAATGATGAGGAAAGACAAAAAATCGATCTCCTGGCAGAGCGGGAAACGCTCACGGCGCAGGAGCTGCTCTCCCGATACTGCAGCAATCTGTATATGAAGCATGGGACCTATGAAGCAGTCGCCCGTATCACAGACCTTGATCGCAGAACGGTAAGAAAATATATCGACCAGCTGAAAAAGGATTGAAAGAAGGGGCTTTTTTTCATGAAATGCAGTTTATCAGATCTATGGTGCACTGCTGCACTGGAGAAGAATGATGGTGAAGATGCAGCGCTTAGCGCTTAAACCAATGATACACGTTTAAAATCCCATTATTAACAGGACATGAGGCCATGACTTCGACCCAGAGATCAGCTCTCACCGTTTCAATGATCAGCTCGTTTATAATGCCGTTCATGATATCTTCGGTCAATGTCGCATTACCGGATATACAGGAATCGTTTCTCGATCAGGGTATAAACGCTGTGCTGCTCAGTTGGATTGCCACCTCTTATCTGCTGGCTGCCGGGGTCTCCCTGGTACCAATGGGACGGCTCGCCGACATAAAGGGAAGAAAAAAAATACTGGGTTTGGGGTTTTGGCTGTTTGCCTTTAGCTCTCTCTGCTGTTATCTATCTCCTCATGTCTATTCCCTTCTCTTGTTCAGGGGATTGCAGGGATTGGGGGGCGGGATGATTTTCGGAACCGGTATGGCTATTCTGACCTCTGTGTTCCCTCCCCAGAACAGGGGTCGGGTACTGGGACTGGCAGTCTCAGCTGTCTACGTCGGGCTTTCGACAGGTCCCTTTGCCGGTGGGCTTCTGACCCATTATTTCGGCTGGAGATCATTGTTCCTGATTGTTTTTTTCTTTGGTCTGATTCCCTTACTGGTGCTGATCCTTTTTCTCAAGGGGGAGTGGGCAGATGCGGCGGGAGAACGCTATGATGTGACCGGGGCGGTCATCTATGTTCCGTCACTGGTCGGTATAATCTATGGTTTTTCTATATTGCCGCAGCTTTCAGGTATCATACTGCTGCTGGGCGGCATTGTCGGTCTGGCAGCGTTTGTGGTACGGCAGAAAAATCTGCAAGAGCCGCTGCTCCAGGTAAACCTGTATATCAGGAACCGGCCATTTGCCTTCTCGAATGCGGCGGCCCTCATTCATTACAGTGCAACATTTGGGCTGATGTTTCTTCTGAGCCTGTACCTCCAGTATATTCAGGGTCTGGACAGCAGGATGGCCGGTATGGTGCTTATTGCGCAACCGATCATGATGGCTCTGTTTTCACCATTTGCAGGTCGGATATCCGACAAGGTCGAGCCCCGCATTATCTCTTCTATCGGTATGGCCATTACTGCCGTCGGTCTTTTATACTTCTCCTTTATCGGTATTGGCACCAGCCTGGCGGTGATAATACTCGTCCTGTTGACCCTGGGCTTTGGTTTTGCCCTGTTTTCCTCGCCGAATATGAATGCAATTATGGGATCGGTGGAACGAAAATATCTGGGAATTGCTTCGGGATCTGCGGGAACCATGCGGGTACTGGGTCAGATGTTTTCAATGGGAATTGCCACCCTGATGCTGTCGGTCTTTGTTGGTGGGCGCGCCATCACAGAGGAAATCTATCCTGATCTGCTGTTAAGTATCCGCTGGACCTTTGCTGTCTTTACTTTTCTCTGTATAATCGGAATCTTTGCATCACTTGCGCGCGGAACCATACACAATTCAGCGGTTATCTCTAAAGAATAAGGGATAAAAAAGGTTTGCCTCAAACCTGAATTTGTAATATAAGGTCCTGCTTTCAGGTATTCTCTCTTCAGGTTGTTTTGATACCGCCTGGTAATTAACGTTGTACAGCTGTTCGGGTTCCCTCACCCCGATCAAGAAAAAGGATATCTCATGCCTTCTTTGAGCACCGCGCAGGCAAGACGCGCCCTGATCATTCTCATTTCTTTCCATATTGTAATTATCGGTGCGAGCAACTATCTGGTGCAGATACCGTTTCAATTATTCGGCATCTATACCACCTGGGGAACCTTCAGCTTTCCGCTGGTCTACCTGGCGACAGATCTGACGGTGAGAGTTTTCGGTTCAGCTAGGGCCCGTGTTATCATTTTTGCAGCGATGATACCGGCGCTGATACTTTCCTACACCATCTCAATTGTATTTTTTGAAGGGAAATTTCAGGGAATTGGCGGCTTTTCCACACTGAACATTTTTGTTTTCCGAATTGCTGTGGCCAGCTTTATCGCTTATGTGGCAGGCCAGCTCCTTGATGTCAGCGTGTTTTCATACCTGAGAAGAAATCAGCAGTGGTGGGTCGCTCCGTCAGTTTCAACCACTATTGGCAACCTGGTCGACACGATACTGTTCTATGTGATAGCATTTTACTTGAGTTCAGATCCTTTCATGGCGTCTCACTGGCCAGAAATTGCCCTGGTTGATTATATTTTCAAGCTGCTCGTCAGTATCCTGCTTTTCCTGCCGCTCTATGGAATTGTCCTCAAAATACTAACAGACAGGCTGATCTCCAGGAATCGAGACTCATTCTGATACAGTTGGAGCTCAGCGTTTAATTTCACCTTACAGCTCAATCGGCAACATTCTGTAAATCCCAAAGGTCTTGTATCTTTTTGCTCACGGCAGAAATGTCAGGTCAGCGTATCTTGGAACTGTTCAGCCGTGAGCTGAGACAGCACTGATAATCTTGAAATGTCAGGACATATTTATTATGTTAGCGTGCCACTTCGCAGTTATGACATTGCTGTTTGGCTTCACTGATTTTTTAAGATCAAACATCGTATGCCCGTATCAACTGGTGATTAGGGTGTGAAGTATAGATAATGTATGTAGCTGATTGATGTCGATTTCAGGGTATGATAGGTGTGACTGAACATGAGCAATTCAAGAAAACAGATGCGGCAGGAAGCAATTCTTTCAGCTGCTTTAAAGCTGTTTACCGAGAGGGGCTACTTTAACACCTCAGTGAGTGACATCCAGGATGCATCAAATATGAGTGTCGGCTCTCTCTATAATTATTTCAAAAATAAGGAATCGATAGCGATTACACTCTACAGCAATATTGAAAATTGCCTGTATGAGGCCTTATGCGAGATAGTAAAAAAATATGACAGCACCCATGATCGCTGCCACGCCACTGTAAAGCACCTGTTTGAAACCACTGAGAGGAATTCCGATATAATGCAGTATCTATTGTACACCAAGCACCGGGAGTTCATGCCTGTTGAAAGGTCGGTTTTTTTGTCACTTCCTTTTTTGAAAATGAAGGAGATGGTTATCAGGGGTCAGGAATGTGGAGAAATCAGGAAAATTGATCCAAATGTTGCTATGAATGCTATATTTGGCAGTGCTATCCGCATGATTTTTCTACGTATTGATGGTGTTCTTGAAAATGATCTGTCGATCTATTTCGAGGATAGTTGGGAATGTTCCTGGCGCGGTGTGCGAACATAATATAATGTTTTCGGACTGAGCCGGTCGAGTCTGCCTGTCAGGAAATTTTCATGAAATGCCAGCGACCCATGAGAAGCTTCTTTTATAATGAGCGGCTCGGAGTTGCGCTGATCGTCCTTCGCTGGACGAACAGGTCTGATCACTGGCGTTTCAGCTCAGAATATCATGCCGCGGGCGCTCACCGGCCATATTGATTCCACTAAGCCGTTCCGAACTCCCACATACCAGTCGTGCAGATTCACGGTCGGATCACAATGACCGGGAACAAGGTAGAGCTTGTCTCCAAGGGATAATGAACCTTCCTTATCCTCAAGTACGCCGTGTTCATCTGATGCGTGCCGGTATAAAATTGACGGTCTTTTACTGACGGTCGGCAGGCCAGAGTCGATGCTGTGCGCTTTGAGCCCCGCATCGCAAACCGCATTCATTGAGGACGGTTTACTCATGACGCTGGTCAAAACAAACAGACTGTTTTCAAAACTGTCCAGAAGATTATTGCCCTGCGCGCTGAGAATCGATCCATAATCAGCATCCATGAAAATGTAGGAGCCGCACTGTAACTCGGTATAGATCCCACTCCCCGCTTCAAACAGGTAACTGCCGGTACCAGCTCCGCTGATAACAGGGCAAAGGAATCCGGAGGCTTCAATCTCATTCAGGATGTCCGACACCGTTTCCAGGGATTGACTGATAGCATCTCTTCGATCAGAAAATGATCGAATGTGCTGTGCCTTGCCATGGTAGACTTGGAGCCCCTGAAAGTTTAAATATGGGGTGTTGTCAATCGTGCGAACCATTTCGAGCGTTGGCTTTCCTGGCGCAACACCGCACCGACCGCCCCCGATATCAACTTCGAGAAAAACGTTAAGGTCTATACGGGACTGTTGTGCTGCCGCACTGAGAGATCTTATGTTCTCAGCGTTGTCAACACAGACACTGATCCTGGCCTGCTTGGCAAGATTGACCAGGCGTGAAATTTTTTTGCTGCCAACAAGCTCGTTGGTTATAAAGACGTCCTGGATTCCGCCAGCCACAAATATTTCAGCTTCACTGACTTTCTGGCAGCAAATGCCGACCGCACCGCGGTCAATCTGCAATGCGGCCACCTCCAGCGACTTGTGTGTTTTGGCATGCGGTCTGAGATTTATCTTCTGCTGAGCGCAATAGTCGGCCATTATCTTGAGATTGCTCTCAAATTTATCCAGTTCAATGACCAGGGCAGGGGTGTCAATTTCTGATACCGTCATACCTGGTTCTGCCGGAATATTTGCATCAATCATGGTCTTTATCCTCTCCTTCCGGGGAACTTACTCGTTGTCAAAGATAAAATCGGGCCTGACATGTGCAGCGCCTCATGCTCTGTCAAACGTTACAGAAATCGCCATACTTTCCAGCGGTGCCAGGGCACAACCATAACTGCACTAGACAACCTTGCGAAAACTGCTCGGGGACGTTCCTGTCCATCGTTTGAATGATCGTGAAAATGTGCTCTGCTCCGAGAATCCAAGAAGAAAAGCTATTTCTGTCAGGTCCATATCTTTGTCCCGAACATACTGTTTGGCGATATCCTCTCTTGTTTCATTAAGGATGGTCATAAATGACGTCCCTTCATCGTGCAGCAGCCGCTGCAGTTTCCGCTTGCTCATGAAGAGTTCAGAGGCAGTTTTTTCAATAGTGGCGTCACCGGAAGGAAGATGCTCTACAATGATTTTAGAAACTCTGGACACCAGGGGATCACTGTTTTTTGTCAGGAGATATCTGGTCATCGCCTGGTCATTGAATTCAACCATATCTTTGTTGCCGCTTGGCAGAATTCTGTCCGCATCATCCAGTGATATTTCAATGGTTGCATGGGCTGCATCGAAAGTGATGGGGCCTTGAAAAAGTTCATAATATCTGCCAGCACAGCCAGGAGGACGACCATGAGTGAAACTCAGGGAAACAGGAGAAAGAGGTCGCTGATAGTTAACCTGCAATACCGACATGATCCAGGCAATTGCGGCATCCTCCCGTGCGGGCGAGTATTTTGTTTCATCTTTGTTGGTGAGACTGAAAACAAGCGTCCTTCTCTGATGATTTTCAACGAGAATTCCAAATGCGGCATCAGAAATAACACGATGAAACCTGATCAGTCGCTCAAGGGTCGTCCTTAAACAGGTACTCATGAGCAATGCGTAACCAAGCGTGCCGAAATTAGATGGATGCCAGCTTTTTGCAGCAGTCAGACCAAAACATGGATCTTCAATGACGTGCTCCATATGCTCCCAAAGGTCGGCAATTTTGTTAAGAGAATACCGTGCGCCGGGTTGATACATGAGACGCGGATCTAGCTGCACCCGGGTAAAAACATCAAGGGGATCTTTGTTGTACGCCTCGAGAATGTTCCAGTTCACCAGCTGTATGCTTGCCAGATTTGTCAGATACATAATTTGAGCACCTCCTTATAAACGATGTCCCGACAGGCTACCAGAAATGTCGTAAACTGACAAACAAAAGGCGCGAACTGTCAAGTAAGAGACTCCAGGAATGAATATGCTCGTTACTCGTCAAACAATAGAGATGGAGAAGCGAATGCAGGTAGAGCACCCTGAAGAATATCGACCGCCGGATGATGCTGATTCAACGTTTATGCTGGTCAGCAGCTTAGTGACGGAAATGTTCCTTGAGAAGGATGAAGCGCTTATTATCACGGCAAAGTCGGGAAAATTCTTCCATGACTCTAAGACAAGTGTTGAGGTGGCAGATTCAGCAAAAGTATGTATATCCAGAGCAGGATTTACAGAGACTGGATTCAGGACGGTAGTAACCATTTCCGGCACCGTTGAGAGTATTCGTAATGAGAGATACACCTTCTCACTATACTTCATCATGAAACGGAAAATCTCTGTGATTTCGAGAACGGGGACACAGGTGGGAAAACTGGCGGGACAATGTCTGACATTGTCAACAACACCGCCATGTAACAGGCTGTATGACTCTCTGTTCATCCTGACACTGGAGATTTCGAACTGCCGGGAAGACAACCGTCATTTTGGCGAGGGCCAGGGGTACCTGGTGTTTGGCAGATATCTGCAGCAGGAATTGGTTCTGATTTGATCTGGTGCATGTGATTTTCTTCAGGCTATTCCTTGATAATCATCCTACTTAAGGGTTACCCAACGCAGCGCTATGGAGATTCGAAGAGATAGAACCGCGAGTCAAGCGGCATGGAAGATGTGGACCTTGTTGAAAAATATGGGCAGCAAAGGGCATACATTGCTGACTATAGTCAGCTTAATAGCCATTTGGGGAATTTGTGCCTCAGTTATTTATTGGCTGATAACAGCTCTCTGGGAAATTGCTTCCTGATCTCTGATTCTCATCTGAAATAGTGAACATCCATGTGGCCTGTTATTTGATTCTGGCAGAAAATGATAAATTTTTGACGTAGACTGTCAAGAACAGCTTTTTAATAAATGGTAAATCATATGTTAAGATGGGAGGACAGGAACATTAGGCCCTCAGTTCCAGTTCTTGCCGGGGAGGCAGGGGCACCACAATAATCATCTGCCATGGACTATTTTGTAATGGGCTCAGAGGTGAGAAACAACGGTGTGGTGAGGACGATGGTAACGGGTTGATATGGCAGACCCTCACCGCATTAAGAAGGCAGAGTCATTTTTTGGCTCTGCCTTCTTTACTTATTGGCTCAAATTTCAGAAAAAATATTCCTGCAAAGCATCTAAAATAAGAGGAAGAGGGCCAATTTATCGATATATACGATCAATGGTCTTGCTGGAGTTGCCGCTCAATTCATTCATTACTGAGTAACAGATCTGATCGCTTCCGAAACATTTATTTGCCTTCTTCAATGATAAAAATACTCCCTGGTTGACAAGATCAGGTTTTGAGTGAAGTGTCCGTGGGAACCTGTCGCCGCCCCTGCTGCAGGATAGTCGCGGATGGTACAGCCTGCCTCCCCGAAGAGTTCCATAAAAAAATGCGCGTGTCCTCAATAATGAGATAAAGGCAGGGAACAAGAACCAGGGTAATAACGGTGGCGAAGACGATTCCGAAACCAAGCGAGATTGCCATGGGGATCATGAATCGAGCTTGTCTGGATGTTTCGAAAATCATCGGGGCCAGGCCGCCGAAGGTCGTAAAGGTGGTTAATAAAACCGGGCGGAAACGTCTGAGCACCGCCTGCCTTATTGCCATCAGCGGCGCGAGACCTTCGCGACGTCTTTTATTGGCGTAATCAACAAGGACCAGTGAATCGTTTATCACCACTCCGGAGAGAGCGACGATCCCCATCATGCTCGTGAGGCTGAGGTTGTAACCCATAAGAAGGTGTCCGAGCACCGCTCCCACCATGCCAAAAGGGATGGCTATCATGACAATGACCGGTTGAATGTAGCTGCGGAACGGAATGGCAAGGAGGAAATAGATAGAGATCAGGGCAAAAATAAACCCCTGCAGCAAGCCTTGCATACTCTCTTTTCTCTGTGACTGCCTACCTTCATATCCGTAGCTGAGGCCGGGAAATGAGTTTGCCAGTTGGGGCAGGACAGTTGCGTTGAGTGCTGCCATTACCTTTGTTGACTCTCCGATGGGTTCAACATCAGCTTCAACCGTTACCGTCCTGCGCCCATCTCTTCGGGTAATGCTTGTATAGGCCCGGCCTCTTTCAACATTGGCGATATCGGAGAGCGGGACGAATGTACCTGAAGAGGTGGCAATGAGCATATTTTCGATATCGAATTCACTGAATCGCTGTGATTCAGGCAACCGCACCCTGACGGTCACCTCGTTTGAGCCGCGCTGCTGCCTGAGGGCGATTGCCCCCTGGAAGGCATCCCTCACCTGTCTTCCAACCTCGGTGGGCGTCAGACCAAGGCTGCGGCCGCGCTCGTTGATGGAAAAATTATATTGCGGTTTTCCAGGTGTATAGCCGTCATTAATATCTTTGACGCTGGAGAATTGGGCCAGTTCTTCTGCCAGCACGCTGCTTGCTTTGTCAAGAGTGGCGATGTCCCGATGACTCAGCTCAATGGATAGCCCTGCGCCGCTGCCCGGTCCGCCGCGGTCGGACTCAAAGATGGAGGATTGCAGACCGACTATTGGCCCGACTTCACTGCGCCACAACCGTGTAACTTCTCTGGTACTGAGCGGGCGCAGGTCGGGAGAGGTAAGGTAGGCATTTACCTCGATAGTGTTTTCATCGATCAGAGAGGAGATGCCTTCAACCAGCTGGTCGCCGCCGTGCTGTTCCCGTACCCTCTCCATGGCACCGACAATCTGGTCGCGGACCTTGACCGCTATGGATATCGGGCTTCCATAGGGCAGTGTGGCTGTAACCACGGACCTGTCTGACTCAACGCGGGGCATCAGGATCATGCCGATTCTGCCGCTGAATACATAGCCGAAGGTGATAAGCAGCACAGAGATAAGCAGGGCTACGGTGAACAGTTTGAAATGCAGTATCCTGTCCAGGAAAGAACCGTAAATGTGGTATACAAACCAGGTGAATGTTCGACCAAATGCCTGTTGATAGCGACTGAGCAGCTGGCGCAGCAGATTACCTTTACGCTGACTGCTGTGAGCCAGATGCGTAGGCAGTATGAGTAATGATTCAACCCAGGATATGACAAATACGGTGATGACAACGAGAGGGATTACCTTCCAGATCTTACCCATAACACCAGGGACGAACATCAGCGGCATGAAGGCGACAATATTGGTGAGGATACTGAAGGTGATCGGTACGGCAACATCCTTAGCGCCCTCAATGGCCGCCTCGATGTGGCTGAAGCCCCGCTGCCGGTATTCGTATATATTTTCTCCGGCGATAATAGCGTCATCGACAACAATGCCAAGGGCAATAATAAAGGCGAACATGGATATCATGTTGATTGAAACGCCAAACATCGGCAGAAATAGCAGGCCGCCGAGAAAGGATATCGGAATTCCCATCGTTACCCAGAATGCCAGTTTCAGTTCGAGAAACAGGGAAAGCAGGACTAATACCAGGGTGAGCCCGATGAAGGCATTTTTCATGAGCAGGTGCAGACGCTGCTTGTAGACTTCTGAACTGTCGCTGGTGATTTTCCAGCTGACTCCGGGAGGTAGATCGGCTGTGATGTCCGGCATTGCCGCAGTAGTTGCCTCGGACACCCCAATTGGTGTCTGTTTCCCAACCCGGTAGACCATCAGAGTCATGGAGCGCTGCTGCTCATATGTTGCCAGCCTGCTGGAGTCCTCAAAACCTTCACTGACCTCAGCGAGGTCCTCAAGATAGACAGTTGTTCCTTTGCTGGTGGTAATGATAGGTATACGGCCGAATTCCTCTGCCCAGTCGCGGCGATTATCGATACGCAGCAGGATTTCGCCGCTGGCAGTGTCGAGCTTTCCCCCTGGGATTTCCACGGCTGATTGACCTATGATGCCGGCAACCTGGGAGAGCGTAAGGCCATACATCCTAAGCTTCTCCAGTGGAATTGCAACTTTGACCTCAAAATCTCTTCCTCCGCTGATTTCGACCTGAGTAATGCCCGGGGCCTGGAGGAGACGATCTTTCATCTGCTCCATTACTTCCCTCAGAGAGCGTTCTGAAACCGTGCCGAAAAAATTTACGCGAAGGACCTGGCGTTTGCGGGAATCAATAGATATTACCGGATCTTCGATGTCATCGGGGAACGTGGAGATGCGGTCCACCTCCTGTTTGATATCCTGAAGAACTTTCTGGGAATCGGCATCTTCATCCAGTTCAGCTCTCACCTGTGCACTTCCCTCCGAAGCGGTGGATGTTATCTCTTTAATTCCTTCAATCCCTTCTATGGCATCCTCGATAGCAAGGACAATACCCTGTTCAACTTCTTCAGGGCTTGAGCCCGGGTAGGAGACTCTAATGGCAACCCGGTCGAGGATAAATTCGGGGAAAACTTCCTGCTTTATCTTGGAGGTCATGAAAACTCCGCCTATAAGAAGAAAAATCATCAGCAGGTTTGGAGTAACACGGTTAAAGACCATCCAGGAAATGGAACCGCCTTGGTTCGATGTCATTTTACTCAGCACGTTTGCCACCCCTTCCTCCTTCACCACGATTTTTCCCAGCAGCCATCTCCTGCTGCTGACCTGGTGCATCATCATTTTGCTGGAGACGCAGCGGAATCCCGGCTATCGGTGATGAGAGCGTTGAGGTGACAAGACGTTCCGCGTCTTTCATCCCTCCATTGACGATCACTTGATTGCGACCGCGGAAAATGACTTCAACCTGGCGAATATCCAGCAACCCCTTGCTATCCATCAGCCACACGCTGTTTCCTTCATGGATGTGGGATCGGTCAAGACGAACCCCCGAAGCGATGGTAATACCTTCAATTTCGGCGCGGACATAGGAACCGAGAAGGAGTTTTGGTTTGTCTCTGTGTTCATCCGTCAAGCAGAGCGGATCCTCCACCTGGACGAGCAGCTGGGCCATTCTCCCTTGCTCCTCAAGTGCAGCAGAGAGCCTGATAACCTTGCCGATTCGATGATCGCTGCTGGTGCCTCCCTGACTGAAGATTTTAACAGATGAGCCTTCCTCGTCGCTGCTGGAGGGAATTTTTACCCACTTCAGCTGTTCTGCCGGCAGGCTGAGCTGCAGCCAGAAGGCATCGGTACCGACGATGGTTGCGAGTACCGTTGATTCCGAGATCTTGGCCCCGGTGTCAACCATCCGCGAGGTGATTATACCATTGAACGGTGCAGCTATCTCTGTTCTCTGCAGATTAAGTCGCGCCTGGGCGAGTTTTGACTCGGCGTAGGTTTTTGTCGCATACAGTTTATCCAGCTGCGGTTTGCGCAGAATGAGCGCTTTTTCGTCATTACTGACCGCCTCTCCAAGCAGTGCCAGTTCCCGCTGGGCGATTCGCTGGTTTCCCATCTCCATGGCCAGGTCACTCTCGACTCTGGCAACCTCGCTTTCAAGCTGGCCGACAACCAGCTCGTAATCGGTTTGATCTATGGAGAGCATTGACTGCTGGGCGCTGAAAAAACCGCCAGGCAGGAACTCCTTGCTGACCTGGATAATTTCACCGCTGACCCTGGGCCTGATCTCTACTTGTCGGGCCGGGATGATCTCACCCATAGCTTCAATTATGGTGACTTGGGGACCTGACACGACAGGCTGCACTTCAACAAGCATTGCTGTTGACGGTCGTTTACCGGGCTTGGCCTTGGGCTTCGTCTCCAGCAGGTAGAAGGTGATCGCTATTCCGCATGCAAGCGCGATGAGCGGCAGCAGAACATGCAGGAAGAAACGTGCGATACGATTGGGTGAGCGGTGAATTTCTCCCGTCGATGTCTGGTCCTGGGGAATCATTTTCATAGTGTATCTTTAGTTTATCTTTTTAGGAGAGGTGTTATCTTCAGTTGCGGTAAGCAATGGCAGGCGGACTTGTCCGCCCAGTGCCCTATAGAGATCTATCCTGAATCCGATCAGCTGGCGGTGGGCAATCACCAGGCTGCGCTGCAATCCTTGCTGAGAGAGGAGTGCGATAAGGACCCTCTGGTAATCTTCTGCTCCCTGTTTATAACGGTCCCGAATACTCAGCAGGGAACGACTGGCAAGGTCCAGCTGGATTTCCAGGCTGTCAATGAGCAGCCGCTGTTCATGTTCCTGCACCAGCGCATCCTCGACCTCTCCCAGGGCATTTATCAGAGAATCACCATACGAGAGCAGCCTTTCCCGGGATACTGATGAGGTGCGGTCAACCTCGGCCCTGCGTTTACCACCATCAATAAGCGGCCCGACGATGTTGGCGGCCAGCGAAGCGAGCCAGTTATCGAAGAGATCACGGGTGGCTGAGCCGGAAGTGTTGATATCGGCAGAAATACTTATTCGCGGATACTGGTCAGCTACGGCCGCCGCGACTCTTTTGTCAGCGGCGAGAAGGGTCAGGTATCGGCTGCGGATATCCGGCCGGTTAGTAAGCAGGTCGAGAGGAACCCCGGTGGCCGGCAGAGACGGCAGCTCAATGAGTGTCGGGTCACCGGGAACCTTGAGCATTCCAGGTGAGACACCAGTCAATATGGCAAGTTGATGTTCGAGGAGAGCGGCGATTGCTCTCTGCTGTGCTTTTTCACCATTTTTTGATTCAATCAACTCCCTCTGTTGCAGGACATCGGCTATGCCGACCTGGCCGGCATTAAAACGCAGCTGGATGATCTCCAGTGCCATGGCGTTGATTTCCTGCTGGCGTGCCAGTAATTCAAGCTGACTGTAGCTTGCTGCCAGTTGATACCAGGTATTAGCCACCTGGGCAGCAAGGGAAAGCGCTGCAGTTTGCAGATCTTCGCCAGTAGCCTGGGCATCCAACAGCGCCGCCTCTTCCTTTGACTGCAGTCTTCCCCAGAGGTCGAGTTCATAATCAGCGGCAAGCCCGAGCAGCAGGTTGCTGTTTGAATCGCTGGAACCGTCTCTTCGGGTCCAGTCTTTTCTGGCAGAGCCAACAGCGTCAAGGCGCGGGGAGAGGTCGGCACCAGCCTGGCGCGCGATCGCCTGGGCCTGCAGCAGCCGTTCGCGAATGACAAGCAGGCTCAGGTTGCTGCCAAGAGCCTGATCAATCAGGGTATGCAGGGCAGGATCATCAAGATCGTACCACCACTGGCCGGAAAGCTGCCGGGTACCTGACTGTGAGTACACTGCCGGTAGGGGTACTGGAGGTGATGCTGAATAATCTTTGATTGCCGGGGTGCATGCGGAGACTGCAATCAGCAGGAGTAAACCGACAGGAAGAGTTGAGAAAAAGGACTGGGTGGCAGGAAACCTCATGACTGCAAGTCTGTGTCTTCTTGTTTTTCTGGATACATTCATGGGCAGTTATCTTCTGTTTTTTTCCAGGTTGTAAGGTTGATTGAGCGGTTGTAAACCATTAACAATGAAATGTGTTAGAATTATGTCAGAAATGTGAAAAGAATAGGGAAATAGCAGATGGCCAGGTTTTTTCGCTGGAAAAGTGATACATCTTTGATAAGAATTAGGATAATCCGCTTTACCACTATTGACTGAGATGAAAATTACCCTTCACTACAAGCTTTTTGCTGCCATGCTCACCGCCATTTTGATGGTGGTGATTTACATGGTGCTGGTGATGCAGTGGAGTGTGGATCGTGGTTTTCTGAACTATGTAAGCACTGTAGAACGGGAGCAGCTCAGAAAGATTGCCACTGACCTGGAAGCTCTTTATGCAGAAAAAAAGAGCTGGCAGGAACTGACGGCTCATCCCAAGGAGTTGTTACTACTGATGGTCCGGAGCTCACCGGAGGGGCGGCAGAAAGAGCGTTTTCTCGAGAGACTGAACAGGGAAACTCCGGCTTTTCTTATGCCCTCCGGGCCGCTGCCAGCTGATGTTCCCAGCCATTTTTTCCCCCGGGTATTCCTACTCGATAAAGACCATCATCATCTTCTGGGATTCGATTCAGCAGGTACGCGTTCAGACTTAATTGCTGTAATGTATCAGAACCAGGCGGTTGGCTACCTGGGTGTTCATTCCGCTAAAAATCTTTCGGACGCCCACCAGCTTGTTTTTGTCAAGCAGCAAAAGGTAGCAATACTGTTGGTGGCCCTTGCCGGATTTCTTATTGCTGCGGGACTGTCCATGCCTATTGCTTACCGGATGACACGGCCCATTCGTCTATTGGCCGCAGCCACAAGGGACCTGGCCTCCGGTAAATATGGTACCAGGGTAAAGGATACTTCAGGCGGGGAACTGGGTCAGCTTTCCCGGGACTTTAACGGGCTGGCGGAAATACTGGAGAAGAACCAGCGGGCCAGGAGTCAATGGGTTGCAGATATTTCCCATGAGCTTCGTACACCGCTTACTATTCTTCGCGGTAAAATTGAGGCTCTGCAGGACGGTGTCTACCCGCCTACTGAAGAAACGTTCAGGGCACTCCACCGGGAGGCGATGCACCTGGGCCTGCTGGTTGACGATCTCTACCAGTTGTCGCTCTCCGACCTTGGGGCGATGTCATATCAGAGAGTAGAAGTCCAGCCATGCTGGGCCCTGGAACAGTCGGTGATATTGCTTGAACCTGAATTTCGAGAAAAAGAGCTTAGGCTCGAAACATCGGCAGATCTCAGTGAAGATGCCAGCCTGTTCGCCGACAACGAACGCTTAAAGCAGCTTTTCACCAATCTGCTGACGAACAGTGTGCGATACACCGATGCCGGCGGCAGAGTGCGAATAAGCGTCAGCCAGCAGGACGAAAAAGATGTCTGCTTCGAAATCGAAGACAGTGCACCCGGCGTATCCGATGAACATCTTTCAAAATTGTTCGACAGGCTTTACCGAGTAGATTCTTCCCGCAGTCGTGACCTGGGGGGGGCCGGACTGGGACTCTCTATCTGTTATAATATTGTCAAGGGTCACAATGGCACAATTGAGGCCGAAAAATCTTCACTGGGCGGGCTCCTGATACGCGTCTGCCTGCCGCTTTCCTCTTAATGATGAGACAAACGATTCTCATAGTTGAAGACTCGCAGGAATTGGCACAACTGCTCAGCGACTATCTGGCGCAGGCCGGTTTCTCAAGCCATTGTCTCTATAAAGGAGACAGGGTGATTGAGTGGGTGACAAAAAATCAGCCAAATCTCATACTTTTAGACATCATGTTGCCGGGTAAAAATGGTGTTGAAATATGTCGGGAAATCAGGACATTTTCAGAAATCCCGATCATAATGGTGACCGCCAGAGTCGAAGAACAGGACCGGCTGATCGGGCTTGACACCGGAGCAGATGATTATATCTGCAAGCCGTTCAGTCCCCGGGAGGTTGTCGCCAGGGTAAATGCAGTATTGAGAAGGGTGGTTGATAAAGCACCCGAGGACGGCCTCCTGAAACTTGATGCCGAAAAGTATCAGGCCAGTATCAACGGAAAAATGTTATTGCTGACCGTGGTTGAGTATAACCTGCTCGCGCTTCTGGCTGAATCCCCTGGCCGGGTTTTTTCCCGCAGCCAGTTGATTGAACGTATCTATCAGGACCATCGGATTGTCAGCGACCGGACTGTCGACAGTCATGTAAAAAAATTGCGTAAAAAAATCAGTGAGGTTCATGATCGGGAATTGATACACGCGGTGTACAGCGCCGGCTATAAGTATGACCCCGGCTGAGTTATGCAGCACCGGACAGTCTTCTCGAAATGCCATCTGGCATTGATTATTCCATTGAAACTGGCCACCTGCTGCCCATGTCTACCTCTCGTTTATACCGGGAAGTAAAGCCAGGCGTTTTCCGCGTGGTCGTTTACTGTGTTTCATTTTTCAATCACCTCAGTGTCTTGCCAAGGACCACATTGTGGCGTTGTTCGCGCCCAGAAAATCCATATATTAGAGAAAGTGGAAAGCAGATGAGATAACCAGGGTACCGTTATTCAATTCCTCACCTCGGAGGAATGAAAATGAATATCAAGTCAGGGCATTGTTTTTTTCTGACAGGCAGCTCCTTCATCAGTATTTTCTTCGCCCCCGAGCATGCTCTTGCCAGCCATATAGGCAGGTCTAAAGTTCCTGCAGCTCAGGGATGCCATGCTTCCTTTAATAATCTCCGGGATATCCAATATAACAGCCCAGGTGCGAGACAAGACCTTGAGCAATTCCAGCGCTGGTCCGTTAAGGCTATTGAAAGACATTATGGCGGCGTGCAGGTTTATTCTGTTACCTTTTTTTCGAAAATTCAACTCTTCAAAACGCAGGTCCCAAGAAAAAATCTTTAAGAAAGGGGGAGATGAAAATGTATAAAAAAATCATGGTTCCTCTCGATGGCTCCGCACTCGCTGAGTGCGTTTTACCGCACGTTAAGACGATAGCCACAGGGTGTGGATGTGAAGAGCTTATCCTGTTACGTGTGGTTGAGCCTGAAAGGGTCTATTCGGTTTCTGATTCCTCCATAGACCCGAATCTTGCTGCAACGCGAGAAATTGAGCGAAAAAAGGCCGCTGAGGAGTATCTCCATGTAATCGCCGATGGACTTACTCAGCCGGGGCTGACATGCACGACCAAAGCTGTTATGGGGCGGATTGCAGAGAGCCTTGTTGATTATTGTGTGAAAAACAGCGTTGATCTCATAATTATTGCAACTCACGGTCGATCAGGAATTACACGATGGGTGAGGGGCAGTGTGGCCGACAAAATACTGAGATCGTCGAAAATTCCAGTGATGATGGTGAGAGCTCCGGGAACTGAAGATGGGGTCTAGGGGGAGCCGGTGTAGATGAGCACTCTCTGGCCTGTCAACGGCAGTGACAGGTTTGGCGCTGGAAACTGAAATTCCGGCAGCAACACTTTAATTCTTCCCGCATTTTTCTACAGAGGGTAACAGCAGTCTACTCTTGGAGACCGCTGTTACCCTCTCTAATGATCCTTTGACTTCCAAGAGCAGGATATGATACGAGCAAAGCAGAACCTGAAATCAGCACATTTCTGCCAGTATCGATCTGTCTTGTCCTACCAGACCTATGTCTGTTATTCTTGTCGTTTAAGCCCCTCTGGTCAAATCCCGATGAGCGCTGTGTAGAACTCTGTCCTGAGAATATCGGGCAGATGAACTATTCGTCCATTACAATTCTGCAATAATGGTGGAAAACACAAATTGCAGTGATTACCTTTGACGCGTCATTAAAATTTAACAGGAGGTTATGGTGATGCGAATTCTTCTCTTTCTGGCAACAAACCTGGCGATTCTTGTGCTGTTGGGAATTGTCATGAGTTTATTGGGGCTTGATAGTGGATCAACCTCGGGGTTGCTTGTCATGGCGGCCCTGTTTGGCATGGGAGGTTCATTTATCTCTTTGGCCATGTCGAAATGGATTGCCAAGAAATCAACGGGAGCCCAGGTTATCGAGCAGCCGTCCAACCAGACAGAAGCGTGGCTTCTGAGTACTGTTCAGCGTCAGGCCGAGATGGCGGGAATCGGTATGCCCGAGGTGGCTATCTATAATGCACCGGACATGAATGCCTTTGCGACAGGAATGAAGCGTGATGACGCACTGGTGGCTGTCAGCACCGGCCTCCTCCAGAATATGAGCAAAGATGAGATCGAGGGGGTTCTCGCCCACGAGGTGAGCCATGTGGCCAACGGCGACATGGTGACCCTGACCCTGATTCAGGGAGTGCTGAACACCTTTGTCATCTTCCTCTCCCGTCTGGTTGCCGGGGTCATAAATAATTTTCTCCGCAGTGATGAAGAGGGCGGCGGGCTCGGTTTTTTTGGCTATATTGCCGTTACCATTTTTCTTGAAGTGATTCTGGGATTATTTGCCTCCCTTATTGTCATGTGGTTTTCGCGAAAACGCGAGTTTCGGGCCGACAGCGGTGCAGCGCATCTTGCCGGGAAACAGAAAATGATTGGTGCTCTGAAGCGTTTACAGGCTCGTCATGAACCGTCTCAACTGCCCGATCAGGTCTCCGCTTTTGGAATCAAGGCGAAGGAGGGCGGACTAGCCTCTCTGTTTAGAAGCCATCCTCCACTGGAAGAGAGAATAGCTGCATTGCAGAACAGCTGAGCTAACAGGGCGGGTGCTGCATGACACGGTGATGCGGCACCTGCCGGGATTGATCGACTTCTCTTCTTTAAGTTGACCAGCTGCTCACTGTCTGACGTCAGATGATGTTTTCTCAGCTCTCTGCTGGCGCCCGGACAGATCCTTGTTGTCGAAGGCCTGCAGGTCAGTAATCAAGCCGCTGCGTCGTGCCCGCGTCTTCCATTGCTCTCTGGCCATTTCCTGCATATCTTCCACGGTATCTTCCTCATCAACAATTTCCAGTCCCAGGAGTGTCTCCATAAAGTCCTCCATGGTAACAATTCCTTCAGTGCCGCCATACTCATCGACGACAAGCGCGATATGAGTGGAGTCATCCATCATCCGCTCAAACATGGTATGCAGTGTCACATCTCCGAGCATGACAACGATGGGCCGACTGATTTCGGAGAGCAGCTTCTCCGAATTCTCCAGCGCAGTTTGAAAGATCTCGCCTTTCAGGACGAAGCCCTTGATATCATCAAGGTTCTCTCCATAAACCGGCATCCTGGAAAACTGAAATGAAGGATTGGAGGCGATGGTTTGGCCTATTGTCTGGCTGCCGGGAAGGGCCAAGACAACCGTGCGCGGGGTCATGATGTCCCTGGTCCTGATATCGGTGAGGTGGAAAAGGTTCTGGAGAACCCGGGATTCATAGCGGTGGAATATCCCTTCCGTGGCCCTGAGCTCTGCGAGCGCGATGAACTCATCGCGATACACCTGTTTTTGAGGAGTGTTCCTGGTCATCAGGCCGGTCAGCAGTTCTGCCATTTTGACCAGGGGCCACATCGATAGAGTAGTGATATCAAGCAGCTTCAGGACCAGCGGAGTCAACTGGCGCCAGTATGCAGCTCCAAGCGTTTTAGGGATAATCTCAGAGACAACCAGGATAAGAAAGGTGAGGACAGCGGAAATAACCCCGATGTAGGCATCTCCGAATATGAATGCAGCCTGCGCCCCGGCTCCGGCGGCACCAACGGTATGGGCAATGGTATTGAGGCTGAGGATTGCCGCCAGTGGTTGATCGATATTCTGCTTGAAGTGCCTGAGTTTTGCCCCGAGCTTTGGGTGCTCCTGCTCCTGCTGAGCCACAAAAGATGATGAAATGGAGAGCAGAACAGCCTCCATTATAGAGCAGAGAAATGAAACACCAAGCGCTAAACAGATATAAAAGATCAATAAGCCCATACTATTCCTTCACTGCGGTGGGTAACCTCCGGGATGGTTTCAATAATCTTTGGTATTAACATGCTGATCGCTCATTTACCAAGTATTTTAAATGGATCAATTGCGCCCCCATTGATGAGGTATTACCATGAAGAGGCAGGGACCAATGGCAAACACTTCAAGCGTCTCATTAAAAAAATAAACGGTTATCATGAACTTTTCGCCGTGCCTTGACATTTTCTT
Source organism: uncultured delta proteobacterium (assembly GCA_963710015.1). GTDB lineage: Bacteria > Desulfobacterota > Desulfobulbia > Desulfobulbales > Desulfocapsaceae > MADRE3. Next base: position 44,480 of record CAVPYP010000012.1, read on the forward strand.
CAAAAACCTACCGTTCACAGAGCGACTGGAGGCTGTCAGCTCGCTTGGCTATAAATATTATGAGTTCTGGACCTGGTGGGATAAAAACCTGGATGAGATTGCCGAGGTCAGTCAAAGATTGGAAATTCAGCCAGTTGCCTATTGTACGAGATTTATTTCGCTGGTGGACAAAAGCTGCAGGGAGCAGTACCTCGCTGGCCTGGGAGAAACTATCAATAATGTTAAAAAAACCAAGACCAGGGTGATCATTTCCCAGGTCGGTGATGATGTGCCGGGGGCGTCAAGAGATGAACAGCTTGATAGTCTGATCGACGGTCTGAAAGCATCAGCGAAACTTTTAAAGGGAACAGATATCATTCTGGCCGTTGAGCCGCTGAATACTCGCTACGATCATAACGGCTACTTTCTCTCTTCATCGACTGAAACCGTAGAGGTACTGAAGGCGGTAAATTCCCCCAATGTAAAAATGCTTTTTGATATCTACCACCAGCAGATCATGGAAGGTGACCTGATAAACAGGATCAGGACCCACATCGATTATATCGCTCATTTTCATGCGGCTGATGTCCCCGGAAGACATGAGCTGGGGAGTGGTGAGATAAATTTTCCCAATGTTATAAGGGCGATAAGTCAAACAGCGTTTCGGGGGTGTGTCGGCATAGAGCTGTTTCCTCTGAACCCGAATCATGAAGAAGTTTTACGTGATCCCCTGTTTGTATGATTTACAGGACAGTCTGTCCTCATTGCATTGATGCGGCTGTTCTAGAAGATCTCTGGTCTGAACCGGGATTCCAGGACTGGATTTGCAATATCCCTGATGAGAACTAAGGTAAATGATGAACGTCCATGTGTTGACGCGGTTCCTTGAATCGTTACAGGTGTCTATCCATTCTATTTCAAACAGCAAATGAAGCCCCATATGAGCCATTTAGATAACGACACGTTTATCGCGAAATTTCAAAAAGATCTCAGGGATAATCTCACCCGCTTTCCGGAGATCGAGACCGTTAATCACCTGGAGGGTTTGCCTCGAAAACTTCTGGAAAAGATTCTGGCTTCAAACCCCCTATCAATTTTCATTCCCTCTGAATATGGAGGGCGCGGTGATAAGCCGGCTGATTGTCTTTCTCTGCTGGAGGCGACCGCCTACGAGTCTATTGCTGTCGGTTTAATGATGGGCATAAGCGGCTCCCTGTTTCTCGAACCGGTTGGCAAATATGGCCAGGAAGAGGCAAAACGCCATATCTTTGAAACGTTTCTCGAGAGGGTAACTCTGGGCGGATTAATGATAACTGAGCCGGATTTCGGCACAGATGCGCTTGGCATGCAGACATCTTTTAACGATTCTGAGAACTGTTTCTCGCTGAAAGGCTCAAAGCATTGGGGTGGCTTGACAGGAATGGCTGATTTTTGGCTGGTCACAGCCCGCGAAGAGAAAAAGAACAAAAGGCTGTCGCGTGATATCAATCTCTTCATCGTTGAAAAAGCTCAGCCCGGCCAAAGAATAGAAGTTGAAGAATATTACCACAAACTTGGCCTGTTCCTCATCCCCTATGGACTCAACAAGATAGACGTCTGCGTTCCAGACACCTCAAGACTGGTTCCCCAGACCAGCGGAGTCAAGTTGATGATGGACCTGCTGCATCGCAGTCGGCTGAGACTTTCAGGTATCGGCCTGGGATTTATAAAGCGGATGCTGGATGAAGCCATAAAGCACTGCCGGCAGCGTTCCGTGAGCGGTATAAACCTGCTGGGGTACGACCAGGTACAACATAGAATTTCAGAACTTCAGGCCTGGTACACAATAAATTCGGCGATGTGCTGCTACACCGCTCGGGTATCCAGCGTCAGCGAGAATCTAACCTCTTTTGGGCTGCAGGCAAATTCGACCAAGGCAGTAGTAACCGATATGATGCAGGACGCAGCCCAGTCTCTTCTGCAGTTAACCGGAGCAAAAGGGTATCGAAGAGACCAGATTGCCGGAAGAGCAGTTGCGGACAGCCGACCGTTCCAGATTTTTGAAGGTTCTAACGATGTCATGTACAGCCAGATAGCCGATATCGTTCTCAAGGAAATGAAAAAGAAAAAAGAAACGAATCTTTATAGGTTTTTGATGTCAGTTTGACCTGACTCGAAAAATAGCGGATTTTTACAAACAAACGCTGGACCTGCGTCTGGATATTGAATCTCTGCAGCGAACAAGGGTTACCCTGGGGAAGATAATTGCCCGTCTGATTACGGCAGAGTTTACCTTCGATTTAGCAGAAGCCGGCTTCCGTAAAGATCTTATCGATAATGCGATTGGGGTCGTGGGGAACAGTCTTCGCCGGCAGATCTCATCCTTTAATCATTTTCACTCTATTAACGTCATAGAAGAGTACCAGGATGGCAGTGACTGGAAACAGCCGGTGGTCTAGTCTTTACGTGCGATTGGTGGAAGCAGCTGCGGCTGATGAAGTGAATTGCCCAGAGATTCGCAGCCGGCGCCTGATGACCTGTGAGCAGCTGTCGATTGCCATGTTGGCCAGCGCTGTTACTACAATGAGCAGCACTGCCGTGTCCAGATGGTCAAGGCTCATCGCACTGTCGATGTAGAAACCAAGGGTGTGCAGCCCGAGTATGCCCAATATGGCGGATTCGCGCATGATGACTTCCCATCGATAAAACAGAAAGGCCAGAAACCTGCCGTACATACGCGGCAGTATTTCGTAGAAATAGCGATTAACCCTGCTGGCAGACATGTCAAACGGAAGCTTCATGGCGTCAGCGTCACGGGTGCTGAGATAGGCAAGAATCGCCCCGTTGTGCAATACCAGAGCACAGATTGCCGGCAGAACTGATGGCCCCCAGAGCAGCAGAAATGTATAAGCCAGAATGTATTCCGGCGTTGTCCGAAGGATAACAAGGGCCAGGTGGGTTGTGCTTCGACCTAACCGATTGCTGAGGTGTGAAGCGGCCATGGGAACGCTTGCCAGGGCGAAAAGACCGCTACCGACGAGGGCGATCTGGGTAAGCAGGAAGGTATGCCGGATACCCGGCCACGCCTGAGTGACGAGAATTTCCCAGAACCAGAGGACAACCGGCCAGAAAGAAAATTGAACGGTCCGACTACCGTCATAGAATGCCGCCTCGCGCATGGGCCAGGGCAGAATGTCATAGGTCAAAAAGCGTGATATATTGGCAAGGGAAAACGAAGACTCCCACGAGGTGAAGAGCAGGGCAATGAGCAATGGTAAGGCGATGAAACGGGCCCTGGCCCAGTACTTCAGTGAAATGATCAACAGGTAGAAGCAGTAAAGCAGTGCGGCAGCCTCGCTGAACATTCCTTCGCTGAAGGCTGTCTCCAGATGGTAGCCAAGTGTCGGCAGGCCGATGAAACCAAGGATGGCACTCGAGCGCAGGGCACACTCGAATCGGTAAGAGGTGTAGGTTTTTAAATCACCATAGATGACAGGCACGGTGGTGAACAGGAACCTGCTGAGCCGTGAGACAGAGGGCGGAAGACTTTCTGCCGGCTGCCTGTCTGATTCCTGGGCTATTTCGGCATAAACTTTGGCAAATATGCCGGCGTAGGGGATTGCAATAGCCATGATTCCGCAGACACTGTTCAGCCCCAGTAACGGCATCAGCAGAAATGCCCAGAAGAGTTCATGTATTGCCCTGATAAATGCGCAGAACAACCTAACTGCAGTGAACTCAAAGAAAAGTGCCAGGACTGCCCCGACTGCTGCTGCCAGGCCGATGCCGATCAGCGCAAAGCTGACGGTATTAAAGAGGGCCCTGAAAAGATCTGAATCGAGATGGAAAACGGGGTCAGCATGCCCCAGCCCATACGACCGAGTTCCTGCCAGGGATTCAGGGTGGATATGGAAATGTCGGAGAGCAGCAATGCCGCACAGGCCAGTGCGGTAAAATAAAGCGAGGTCCTGAGCATGTACTAACCGTATAATTGCTCTAGGTGCTCTGCAGAAACCTTTCCTGTCGGCAGATCGAAGAGGATCTGCTGGTTGCGCAGACCAATGATCCTGTCAAAGAATTCAAGTGATAATTCGACGTAGTGCATGGCGGAAATGACTGTCTGACCGATATCTGTAATCAGCCTGACGATCTCTCTGCCCTGGACGACATCGAGCGAAGATACCGGCTCATCGGCCATCAGGATAGTTCCGCCCCGATAGAGTGCCCGACCGATACCGACACGCTGCTGCTGGCCGCCGGACAATTCACCGACTTTTATCCAGAGTTTGCCCTGCACCCCAAGCGTTTCAGCGATACTGCTGATTTCGCTGATCTCCTTTTCGCCGGGCTTTACCAGGGTCCGCAAATTGTGAAAAATGGAGTGGTGATCCAAACGGCCCATATAGATATTATGAAACGCACTCAATTGCGAAACAAGGGCAAACTGCTGGTGAATAAAACCGCAGTCCTGGGGCTTGAGCTGGTAGAGTCGGCGTAATAACGTGGTCTTGCCGGCGCCGCTTGCCCCGATGAGCGCAACCCGTTCGCCTGCACAGATTTGCAGGGTAATATCTGTCAGGGCTGCGGAACCATTATAGCTGATAGTCTCTCCACGCAGTTCCAGCAGAGGCTGGCAGACGGGTGGTAAGCTGCTGTTTTTGAGCAGAGAGGTTGACATGGAGCGCGCGTATCTCTGGGTTTAACGGAGAATGTTGATAGCCTGAGCGGTTTCCAGGATCGGCTGATAAAGGGTGTTGTCCGCCTCTATGAATCGCGTTCTGGGGAAGGCTGCGAGCAGATCAGGGTCGTCGATTGCCAGCAGAGCCTCCTGGATTTTGGCAATCGTACCCTGTCCGTATCTGGCATCTATGTCGCCCCTCACAGTCCAGTTGTAATCCGGATACTCCGGGGTTTTCCAGATCACACGGACATTGGTCGGGTCGATGGTACCTTCCAGGAGCTCTTTTTCCCACACCTTATAATTTACGGCACCAAGTTGATAACTGCCGGATTGCACCAGGGCGATCGTTTTCGAGTGGTCTCCGCTGAAGCCGACGGTGGAAAAGAGCTTGTCCGGTGAAGCGCCAAACTGTCGGCTGAGAAAATATTCTGGCATCAGCCTCCCTGAAGTGGAGCCCTTGGAGCCGAAGGTGAAGGTTTTTCCGATAATTTCCTCAGGCAGTCTATCACCTGCCTGCAGTCCCGTGGATGAATGGGCTATAAAATAGGTGACAAAGTGCTGGTCTTCCTCACCCTGGGCAATGGCTTTCGAGCCCGGGACGGCAAGTCGGGCCTGCACACCGGAGAGGCCGCCGAACCATGCCATCTGCACTTGATCGTTTTTAAAGGCCTGAACAGAGGCACCATACGATTTGACCGGTACATAGGTAAAAGGGATTCCTACTTTCCGGCTCAGATACTCAGCAACTTTGCCAAAACGCTTCTCAAGCCTGGCTGTGTCCTGGTCCGGTATGGCGGTGAATGTGATGGTTTGGGTGGCTGCTGAACTGCCTATAAAGGCAGCGCCTACGACAAACAAAATAATTGCTGCGATTCTTCCGGGGCGCATATGTTCTCCATAAAAAAATAGTTTTAATCGTTCAGATTCCAATAACAATTCACCATAAGAGACAAATAGTCAAATCGGAACATTGTATCTATCTGCCCTGAATGATATGAATTTTCTATGAATAGCAAGAGCTGGATGGCTGACACGATCGGTATTGTCTTTTGATCATAGAAGCTTGCACTTTCCTGGTGTTATATCCTGGGCAATCTGATCGGCTGGTGAGATGATCAGGTGATGTTCAAGGATTATAATCGATGGTGAAACAAGGGAGCTGAATTGACTTTGTTTTGATGATTCATATAATATATGTATGCTAATGATCAACAATATTGATACAGGATAAAGCCAAACCTGCCAAATGGCGGGACGGAAAGCCACGGATCTGACCAGACAGCCGGGTTGCCTTGTAAAAGGCAGCCCGGCTGTTTTATTAGGAGTGATATTCCGGTAGGCACCATATGCTCTTTGTTTGCAGGAGCTATCATCTGTACTGATTGATAATCATGTCATTAACCCCGCTGGATAACGAAAGGTATATTAAAGCAAAAATTTACAAGTAGTTATTCATGTCGTACAAAAGAGCCTTGGAGTCATCTGGCGGGAAAAATAAGGAGGACAGATTATGTATATTAAACAGTCGGATTTGTTGTGGGGATTAGATAATCAATTCATTAAAGAGTTTATCGAATCCGCAATGAAAAAAACTCACCCGGAAGGTTTTAAGCTCTTTAATGCAGGAGATCCTGCCGATTTCTTCTATATCATGATGAAAGGCAGTATCAGGTTGAGTGTCGGTAAAGAGAACCAGACAACCTATCTTGTCGAACATGCCGGTGAGGCTTTTGGCTGGTCGGGTCTTGTCGGTATGCCCACCTATTCAGCATCCGCTGAATGTCTGAAGGAATCCATGGTCATGATCTTTGCCAAAGAATTTGTTCAAGGTGTCACCGATGCAGACCCGGTAAACGGCATGAGATTTTACCGAAGGCTGGCTCGAATGCTTGGCAACAGACTGATTCATAGTTACCAGCTGATAGCAGATGGCGTGACAGAAGGAATAGAGTATCCTTACGCAGTTCCAGAGAATAGTGAGTCCCATCAGAATACATAAAAAATCATAAATGTCAGGGTGTGATTTCGTGAAAGTCGTACCCTGACACGAAAATGGATTGCCATCTGTTTACTGCTGACTTTGCCCATGATGGGAGGGTTCGGAATATATCTACCCAGTTTGGCAGGTGATATTTCCTATCCTTGGCTTTTCGCTCATCCTTTCAATTCTGTTACACACTATTCCCGTATTAAAATAAAGTGCACATAGATGGTGCTTTGGTTTGCCGCCAAGGCTGTGAACGCAGGAACATGGTTTTCGGGTTTCCTCGACCCCTGCCAAAACTCTGGCAGCTGATTTGCGGCATGCTAATGTATCAATACAGAGCCGTGACTCCTTTTTCTCTCCAACCTTAAAATCTCAATGACCATGACCAGTTACTTTTCAACATTATGCGAATTTCCTGACCATTACTGAGCCGACAATTTTAATGACCGGCATTGCTGTTTTTGTAGTCCGTATTTTTAATGTCTCGATAGGCACAATAGGTACCATAGTGACGGTGCAGGGGCGATCGCTTATAGCCTTTTTCCTTGCTGCAGTTGAAGGAGCAATATGGATTACGGTGGTAAGTGTCGTTATTCATCAGGTGACTAAGATGCCAATACTTGTTATTTTCTATTCTCTTGGTTACGCAACAGGAACTGTTGTCGGTAGTGTCGCCGAGAGAAAGTTTGCCTTTGGAATGATTATTTTAAAAGTGTTCGGTCCGAGGTATGCAAAAGAAATTGCTGACGCTTTTCGAAGGGCGGGACAGCCGGTTACGATATTCACCGCTGAAGGTATGAAGGGGCCGGTTCTTGAGTTCTAACTGGAGGATGATTCCCAAGGTGTATGAATTTGATAGTGATACGTTTTATGTGGTTGAGCAGGCTGGCGATGTCAATAAGGTTATTAAACCCGTTCACAGTCCCTTGGGTGGATGACGGCAGCGGCATAACCGTAAATAGCAAGCAAAGGATTGATCTATGACAGCCTTCCAGATCTATACGGAAATATTTTTCAACTGGCAGACACTCCTTGATATTGTCCTGATAGCAGCAGGTATTTTCTTCTTATATCGTATGATATTGCGTCTCGGTTCATGGTATATACTTGTCGGTATCCTCATTGCGCTTGTAATTTTTGCTGTTGCACGGCTGCTCAACCTGGAGGGTATCGTCTGGGTATTCAGGAACGTCAGCCAGGTGGCGCTGCTGGCCTCTATCATAATATTCCAGCCCGAACTGCGAAAAATATTTGACAAGGTTGTCTCCCTTGCCGTGGGTAAAAAAATAAAACTCACACAAACAACGGCTGCTACCATTGCTGAAAGCCTCTGGATGCTGGCAGAGCAGAAACGAGGGGCACTCATAGTTCTTCCTGGTGCAGAACAGATACATGACAAAACCTCAGGGGGATATATCCTAAATGCGGTTCCCAGCGTCCCGCTGTTGATGAGTATATTTGACCCCAACTCACCGGGCCATGACGGCGCGGTTATTGTTGCAGACAATCTTCTTACCCATCTGGCTGTGAGGCTGCCAATCTCTGAGAGCGGACGCTTATCCGACGAATACGGCACCAGGCATCACTCGGCGATGGGCATGTCCGAAAAAACCGATTCCCTCATTTTCGTTGTTTCCGAGGAGCGGGGAATGGTTTCTTCATTTGTCAATGGCAAGATGATCCGTCTGACATCAGAAGAGCAGGTGATTACAGAAATAGATCGCCACTTTCAAAGTATGGGAATTATTCAGGCGGGCAAAAGAATTTTTGTTGAACGCAGAACGGTGCTGCAGGCTGGTGCGAGCATCCTCATTGCCGCTTTCTTCTGGTCGACATTTATCTTGAGTGAAAAACAGATGGTGGAACGTACGCTGAAGATACCAATTGAATACACATCTCCTGGCGATGGTAAGCTTCTTGTTGGAGAGCGTATGGATGAACTGACCATCCACGCGGCCGGACCAAAGTCTGCCATGGATGATTTTGCCTTGTCCTTTCCCATAGCGCTCATTGATTTATCGAAAATGACCGGTGGAGATCAGATAGTTTATGTAAATGCGGACAATATAAAGCGTCCCAAAGCAGTTACCCTGCTTGATATATCTCCCTCTGAGATTAACCTGACGCTTGCTTCACTGGTTCAGAAGACTGTACCTATAAGTCCCCAGCTCATAGGCACGTTGCCAAATGGCCTGAAAATCAAATCAATTCATCTTATTCCTGAAGGTTTAAAAGTTTTTGCGCCATCCTCTCGCGGTGATCAAAAACAGCAGATTCTGTCCACCTCGCCAATATATCTCAACTCTATCACGAACGACAGTAGTATCTTCACGAAGATAATTGTGCCGCCGTCATATCAGCCTGTGGGGAAAAGCTGGCCTGATGTGGAGGTGATCATAACTCTTGAGTAAACGAGCACGCGTAAAGCACCTGGCCAGTTTCAATGAACAGGGTGATCCGCCGGCAGAGCCGGCAGTTTTCGCGATTCATGGTAAAACCACTGTGAATAATAAACCAGGCAGATTTAATAAGCCCATAGTATTTTAGAATCTTACGCTCGATAAGGGATTGAAATTATATGAAAGAATCATCACAGGTCATCTCATTTCTGGAACGTCTTATCGAACAGGATATCAGTAAAGCGGTAAAGATCCTTGAAGAGACACCGACAAAAGAAGCCGCCGCAATTCTGGCTGATATGGCACCAAAAATTGTGGGACAGCTGATCCACAGGTTTCAGAGCAGCTTCGCGGCGGCACTTCTGGAGGAGCGTGAGCCTGACTACATCGCCTCGATCCTCACCACAATGCCGCCTAATCAGGCTGCATCAATTGTCGTGCATCTTTCCCTGCCAACAAGAGAACGCCTGCTGCCCAGTATATCAGCTCCACTGGCGGAAAAAATAAGAGACCTGTATACCTATCCAGAAGGAAGTGTCGGGCGCTTTATGTCAGCAAATTACCTGAGTTTTTATAAGCACGAGGAGGTAGGCGACGTTATCGAGAAAATTCGGACCCTGGCAGGTAAAAAATCGATCCCTGCATCGTATACTTACGTCCTGGATGACGACGGCATTCTTTTAGGGGTGCTGAATATGAGAGACCTGATGCTGGCACGACCGGAGCAGCAGCTGAATTCTGTCATGCTTGGCAATGTTTTTACACTCCACTGTTTTATGGACAGGAGCGAAGCAGCCCGAGAACTGGCAAAGCGCAAGTATTTTTCCGCACCTGTTGTCGACAACGAGAACAGACTGCTCGGTATTATTAAAGTGGAAAATATGCTTACCGGTCTCAAGGAGGACCTGACCAGTGATTTACAGAAAATGGTGGGCGTTGGCGGTGATGAGCGGGCCTTTTCACCAATTGGTTTTGCCTTGAAAAAAAGACTTGCCTGGCTCCATATCAACCTGGCAACTGCCTTTCTGGCAGCGGGGGTTGTTTCGCTGTTCACGGATATTATCGCCAGAATAACCATTCTGGCGATCTTCCTCCCGGTAATCGCCGGCCAGGGTGGAAATGCAGGCGCACAATCATTGGCGGTGGTTATGCGCGGGCTGGTGATGAGAGAGATTCCAGCGAACAGGGTTCGTGCTCTGATTTTAAAGGAAACACTGCTTGGCGCCATCAATGGTATCGTCATCGGTCTTGTTACGGCCCTTATTGCCTGGTTGTGGTACGGCAACGGCTGGTTTGGCCTGGTCATTGGCTTGGGAATGATCCTGAACCTTGTCATCGCAGGGCTGGCGGGAAGCTCAATTCCTATTTTGATGAAGAGAGTCGGTATAGACCCGGCGCAGAGTTCAAGCATAATCCTCACCACGGTTACTGATGTCATGGGTTTTCTGGCCTTTCTCGGTCTGGCGGTTATTTTTCAGAGCTATATCATCTAAATGGTCCAAAGATTATGACAATACTCGTCTGGTGCGGCATTGTGTTCTGTATCTCCCATTTAAAGGCGCTTATTTTTTGTCAATATTGACCTGAATATTGACAAAAAAGTGAATAGATAACACAAGCAGGCGTTTCAAGGTTGTTCGGTCATCCCGATCATTTGCCAGATGATCTCATGGCACCCTGAGGTTACGGCAGCCATGTAACCGGCAAGACCCCTTGCTCTGTTTTCCACTATCCTGTGCTGGGCCACAAGCCAACTGGTGTCGTGATAGTTCAGGCGAATCTGGGCATCGTCAATAATCTCGGTAACTCTGCAGCGGGGGAGACCGGATAGTCCATCTCCGCTGGCCTTGAGTACCGCCTCTTTGGCTGTCCAGTACCTGAAGAACACGGTGGGGTCATAGTCCGGGGCCAGCTGCCACTCAGCCTCTGAGGCGACCTGGTCCCTGAGCAGAGGTGAAACCTCCCGTATCTGTTCCAGGTCAATGCCGACACCATAAGGGGCCACGACTGCAGCAACGCGGTCAATTGAATGGGACAGGGACCAGTAGACCCCAGCTGTCGGCTGGGGAGCTCCTCGTGCATCTTTTACTGGTGCAGGAGGAGTAATATTGCTTCGTTCTGCCGAAACGTCCAGAGCTTTCCGGGCCAAGGCACTGAGTGCTTTGCTCTTCTCTAAGCCTGACATCGCTGCCAGGCGTGAGGGGAGTTTCATGATGACCGGATGGAGAGCCGTCCATTCGCTGCTGTGCCGCAAAATGTTTACTCCTGAATAAAATCCCGGTACCACGCTAATATACTGTTGAAAGGGGGGCCGAGTCCCGTTCTGTTGGTCAAATCTTTTTCTCCACGAGCTTTTCAAACACATAGGGGAGGCACTCATCTTCTCTCATCTGTTTCCCGCTCAGCATCCGGTGCAGATCTATCCATTCCCTCCGGTTGGCTGCCACGTAGGTTTCCAGGTCGTGTGCCTCAAGAAAGTTCTCCGTCCTCTTGTCTATCTGACTGCGGGCGGCATCATAAAACCTGGGGAATTTTTTTATCAAGGCCTCAGCACCGGCGATATAATGTGACCATCTCCTGTCATCAATGCCTATTTTCTGGATGCCCTCGATCTCCAGCATTTGCTCAAAGGCTGGATTGTCAAAGAAATCGATGAAGACGTCCATATAGAACTTGGTCATTTCCAGAACGCTTGAGCCGAAAAATGAATTGAAAACATCATCATCTATATAGGCATCGGCGAGATACATCAAATCTTTGTCGAGGTAATTATTGTTATACATCTCGGTATAATCGCACATCTGCTGGACAACGGGGGCGTTGCGATGAAAACCGACACAGTTGACAACAACATCAGCTTGGATACGCTGATCATGATTGACAATCACACCCTGGTCATAGAGGCTCGTGACGCTGCCGGAAACAGTGGCAAGTTTTTTCAGGAAATGGGCGATAAACCAGATATCGGAAACACTGATGGTATGGCCTTCGTGTTTGATTTTAGCCATCCAGCATTCGGGCTGGGTTGCCGTGCTGAGATCGTATAACTTTTTCCAGAGCATCATGTTCCTGATGTTACTTTTTCTATCGTGCAGAAAATTCTCATCATACGGGGTGGCAAAATTGAGGTAATCAATAATCTTCGGGCACACGGTGCCATGTCGGCGACAGACGACGGTGACATGCTCGGCGCCGTTTTCAAGGGCAGTACGGGCGTTCTCAACGGCAAAGGCCCCCATCCCGATGATAATGACTTTCTTGCCGTGCCACTGAACATTGAGGGCTTCATCTGAAATGCCTGAACAGACCACGCCCTTGAACTGATGCTGATTTTCCCAGGTGATGATCCGGGGGCTGCCGATTCGATCATTGACCGCAAGGATGATCCCCTTGCAGGAGATGGTCGAGCGCTCTTCATTTCTGGCGACACGGACCTGGTACTGGCCGGCAGTGCCATCGATTCGTTCTGCCCTGGTCCGGGTATAGAGATGATCTGATATCTGTTCTGAGAGGTGATGCAGGTCCTTCAGAACCTCGGCGGTCGTCGAGTGATCACGGTTGGTCCGTGTCTCCCGCTCAATTAATCGATAAGCCCCCTCCGAGGTATTTACCTGTGAGGTGGCGTTGGCATATTTTGTCCATATTCCGCCGGCGATCTCGCGCTCTTCAACCACGCAGAACGATATGCCCTGTTGAAGCAGACGATGGGCTGCGTATAAACCGGTAATTCCTCCCCCGACGATCAGCACATCAACCTGTTCCGGCAGTTCATTGCTGTTTCTATTGTCCAGGGCGCTCTTGTCAAAGGAAAACTGCTGCCGGGCGTAGCGCTTTATTTGCTCAATGATATCCGGGGCTGCTGCTGAGTCGAGGGATACAATGTCCAGATAGGGGCCGAAAAACTCCGAATAATCGCCGCTGACAACGAAAAGGGCATGGGGATAGCAGGTTGACCTGATTGCCTTCAATGACGAGAGAATTTCTGATACAAGACCTCTCTGATCCTGGCCAACGACGTAAACCTGAGGCATATCGCTGTACTGCCTGACTGTGGCAACGATCCCTGCGCTGTCTCTATGGTTAATCGCTAGAAGGTTGTCATCTTGAAGGTCAATTCCGCTGAGATTAACAATTCTTGGCTGGGATAATAGGGGATTGATAATAGTTTCGGTCACGTTGTCACCATCTCTGTAAGGTTTTCTTATTCGGAAGTTGCTAGCTTTCCGGTTTCTTTCTTTTATTGATGTATTATAGTTCTACAAATCTAGTTTTCAGAATTTCTTTTATCAATAAAAATATACTTTTAAATCACTAAGTGCCAGAGGCCTCATTACCATGATCAAGACCACTCACGTAGGTTCATTGCCCCGACCCGCCGCTATGATCACCAAACAGCTCAGGAAAGAGGATATTTCCGATGATGATTTGCAAGCGTACGTCAGGGAACTGATAGAAAGACAGCTGTCCCTTGGTCTATCATTTATAAATAACGGGGAGTTACCCCGGATTGACTATATATCCTCAACAGTCCAGAGAATTGCCGGTTTTAACCAGAGCGGCAATGCGCCGCTTCCCCGGGACCTCGAAGAACTGCCGGACTATGCCCGCCGCTTCAGCGGCAGGAACGGCCTGATAATGCTTAACCCAAAAGCGCCGATAAGCCTGCCTGCCTGCTCGGAAGATGTCTCATATACCGGTGAGGCATCACTTGTCCATGAGCTGGACATGATGACTGATGCTTTCCGTGAAGCTGCAAACCGGGAGGATATCACCGGCTCCTCACTGTTTTTTACCGCTCCCTCTCCGGGAACGGTCGCCCTGTTCCTGGAAAACCAATACTACCCGGATTACGACACATACCTGCAGCACCTGGGTGCCGTCCTGCAGAAAGAGTACGAAATGATAACAAGTTACGGCATATCACTGCAAATTGACTGTCCCGACCTGGCCATGGGCCGGCACACCCGGTACAAGCATCTGAACGATAACCAGTTCCTCTCCCTGATAGACACCAATGTTGCCGTACTCAACAGGGCCTTAGAGAATATTGACCAGGAACAGTGCCGGGCGCATATCTGCTGGGGTAACTACCCCGGAACCCATCATTGTGATATTGAGCTTCAATCAATATTCAACCACGTCATGCGGCTGAAGCCAAAATATATCTCCATTGAATCCTGTAATCACCGCCATGCCCACGAATATGAAGTATTCAAAAGGTATGAGTTCCCGGAGGATAAGGTCCTCATGCCCGGTGTTATCGACACCACATCTAATACTGTCGAACATCCGGAACTCGTTGCCCAGCGGCTCCTTAACTTCGTAAACATACTCGGCCCCGAACGGGTCGTAGGTTCAACTGACTGCGGCTTTGCCTCAACCGCCTCGGCAACATCCGTTTCAGGAGAAGTCGCCTGGCTCAAGCTTCAGTCACTTGTAGACGGTGCTCGGATTGCCGGGGAAAAGATGTAGGGGTTCCCGCACCTGTGTTCCCTATTCTTAAGCTGGCTCCTTCTGCTGACAACGGTAAATTTCATCGACCAGCTGATCGTAGAGGGGATACTCGAATAGGATGTCCGTATCGATCTGGATACCCAGTTTTGACTCCAGCTGCATGATCATTTGCGTAGCGCTCATGGAATCCAGTCCCTGATCGGTCAGTTCAATATCAGGGTCAATTTCACTGACATTGGTCAGTTCATGAAATATTCCTGAAATCAGCGTCTTTAGTTCTTCCCTGCTGCCATGACCGTCGGTTGGGTTATGGTTTTCGGTTGTTCCAAGAGCCTCTTCAAGGAAGGCAACCAGAGGTTCGATCAGCGGATAATCAAAGAGGAGATCCGTATCCAGCTCAATATTCAGGTTTTTTTGCAGGGTTGCAACGAAATCGGTTGCACTGAGCGAATCCAGGCCCTGGTCCGTAAGTGCAATATCGGGCGTTATTGTCTCAATACCGGTAAGGTCGAAGTAGGTTTTGGTGACAAGTTCACGCACAGCGGTTGTGGCCGTCTCTTCATTTTTCTCTGCAGGTATCTCCGCAGCATCCTGGTCGAGCTGATAATAGTCCTTCAGGGAGGTCCCGCGGTTGCGGTCGAAGGGGACAGGCAGATCAGACATATCTTTTCTAAGCGGAGCCTCAGCACCGGAAATGATAATATGGGCGTTTGCACCGCCGAAGCCGAAACTGCTGACACCAACACGTGCCAGGGGATCTAAAGGCGTTGGTTTGTCAACCACACTGAGTTTGTAGGAGTCAAAATCGATGAATTTATTCGGGGTGTTAAAATGTATGTTACCCGGAATAGTTCCCTGGTTGAGAATGAGAACAGACTTCAGTAAACCGGCTATTCCTGCTGCTGACTCGAGATGGCCCATATTAGATTTGACCGATCCCAGGTAGCAGGTCGTTTTCCGGTCTTTGGCAATAGTATTCTGGAGCGCGGAGATTTCTATCGGATCACCGATTTTTGTTCCGGTTCCATGACATTCAACATAAGAAATGTCAGCTGGCTGTATGTTAGCGTCACGGCAGGCCTCAAGGATAAGATCTTCCTGGGCTGCAGGATGGGGTGCTGTAATTACCTGGGGTCTGGCTCCATTCTGATTAATCGATGAACCGAGAACCTCAGCATAATAGTGCTCTGCCAGGTCTTTGCTGACCAGGAGTACCAGGCCGCCGCCCTCCGCCCGCACATAGCCGTTTGCCGAATCATCGAAGGCCTTGCAGCGCTGGTCTTTAGAGAGAAAGCCGGAGTCTCTCATGCTGTGGGTGAAGCCGTTCCCGAGTATCATATTGACGCCGCCGGCAATGGCATAATCCACCCTGCCTGCCTCGATATCCTTACAGGCGTAATGCACCGCAAGCAGTGACGAGGAACAGGCCGTATTGGCAACCCAGCTGGGGCCGCGCAGGTCGTAGTAATAGCTGATTCGTGAGGCAATTATACTTGGGTTCGTGCCGGTCGGGTAGTAGACTGAATCCTTGTTCCCCCGGTATTCCTCATTCCAGGCCCCTATATAGACGCCGATACGGTTCTTATCAAGGGTTGCAGGGTCAATACCGCTGTCTTTCCAGAGCATCTCGGTCAGTTCAAGAGCCATAATCTGCTGGGGATCCATCGTTCTGGCTTCAGCTTCTGAAATGTTGAAATAACGATGGTCAAAGCGGGAAATAATTGAATCCAGGAAACCTGCCTGAAAGTCACCGCGCTCCGGGTCAGCCTTCACCTGGTCTTCACCTGCCTGCAGCATGCTCCAGTATTGCGGCAGTGTTTCAACCGAGGACGGGAATTTGCAGCTCATTGCTGAAATGACCACCCGGTTTCTCTGGTAGCGGCGGCCGGTTTCAACAGGTATTTCCGAGGCTGTCCCGAACTGGTCCACTAATTTCTGTACACTCTTGTAACGATAAAAGTCCTGCGGTGCAAGAAAGGGGAAATATGGCTGCAGGAGTGCCGCAAACTCAACGAATACGAGCGAGGTGAAATCCTGATAGGCCAGGGGCATTTCGAAGTCCAGTCCGGGTCTGAACGGCTCAGTGACCTGCCTGACTGCATCGAGAAAATTTGACTGATCCAGTTTTCTTCTCTGGAACATAATCCATGCAGCCTCGTCCTCCCCGCGGTACATGGAGGAAGCGTACTGATAGTTTGCAAAGATGTCACAGCATTTTTTTAGCACCGGATGAAAGCCTATTTCAATAACCTCTATCTCATCTGTACCAAAGCGCTCGTTGATAGCCGCCATCGAGGATACAAAATCTATCGGGGCAGACAACCAGTTTTTCCAGTGATCTTCACCCAGCTGATCTTCAAACCGGGCGCTAACTGCGGAGACAAACAGGGCTGAATCAGCTCGTCCCAAAGAAATTGTCTTGAGCTCAGGTGAATACTCACCGTATCGCGGGTGGTGCCATGGGTGGGCCGGTTTCATCTTGGCAAAATCATCATGCTGATCAGAAAATTCCTGCATCTCCTCGTGACTTCCGCTTACCGTTATATGGGTCTTATCATTTGAAAGAAAGTTCCGGGAGGAGAGTGATACATTGAGCTGTGCTATTTCTTCTTCACTCATAAGGCCATGCAGCATGGTGCCTTCGATTTTTGCAGCCGCCTGTCCAATTCTATGAGTGAGCAGGAGAATTTCTTCCAGCGAGTATAATCCTGCCTGATAGGCCGCAGTCAGTTCTCCGACGCTGTGACCTATGACGATGTCCGGTCTGTACCCCCAGCGCAGCCATATATCCGAGAGACAGATTTCAGCTGCAACAGTCAGAACCGGGCTGTAAGGGCACCGATGACTGTCTCTGTTATCGTTCCAGATCTCCTCCAGATTTATTGTTAATTTCTCCTGGAGAATCGCTACTATCTCTGGCCAGCGAGGAGATGTTTTTACGAGCTTTAAACGGGTCTCATCACTTTTTGTCCCCTCTCCGGAATAGAGGAAGATGATTTTTTTCATATGACGTCCTGTTTTCTAAAAAAGCAGATGGCTGCTCCGGCTGGTTATGAATAAAAAAAACCACCAGCTAAACCGGTGGTTGAAGGTATCGTTTTAGCTGAACTTTTAAGGCGCTCGCAATTTGATTTAAATCAGCGCATACAGTTCTATAATGTGGCATACAAGGCAGTTGTCAAGTCGCAGTGGAGAAAAATGCAGGAATCCTCTTTGGCGGTCAAGATAATCCAGAGCCTTCGGTATGTCTCCTGTCATGACAGACCTGAAAACCTGCATGCCGCATTTACAGGAAGGAACAGGGCGGATCAGTGGTGTGCATGTCCGGGTTTTTTAGAGAGTGGAGACGCCGTTGTCGGGAACAGCCTTTGCTACCGGTCGATTGTTATTTTGCAACGGCCTCATACAGGGTTACGAGCTGAGCTAAATTCTCATAGCTCTGGGCACCGGTAAGCTTGTGTCGGCCCATTACAAAAGTGGGAACGGCGGTGATGCCCATAAAGCGTGAATCGTCCCAGTCCTTATCAACCCTGGCGGCGTAGGTCCTGTCGCTGAGAATCTTTTCTGCATCGCTCACCTGCAGACCGACGTGCTCTGCCAGTTCGAGCAGTACCGAATGTTTTGCAAGGTTCAGTCCATCGACGAAATATGCCCTGAAAGCTGCCATGTGAAAAGGTTCACCCCGGCCTTGATCCTCGGCCCAAAGGCCCAGTTCCTGGGCTAGCCTGCTGTTGTAGGTTTTGGTTCTGGGCCCAAAGGGCAGATCAAGTTCTTCGGCGGTCAGGCGCAGTCTCTCAACCATCCTGTCGATCTCCGTTGAATTTGTCCTGAAAAGGTCTTCAAGGAGCTGGCCTTCTTCGGGGGTATCCGGGTGAAGCGGGAAGGTGCGCCAGCGAACATTGATATCATAGCTGCTTTGAAGTTTTTCAATACGCCCGGTAATGAAGTAACACCAGGGTCAGATATAATCTGAGAAGATCACCAGTTCCTTTGTCTGTTCCATCCTGTCACCTGTTTTTTTATTGTACCTCGCATAATAAACTGCCCCTTCGGGTTAAAGCTCTATTCACAAAACTCAGTGAGCAAGCTTTAATAAGACAACCCCGGATATTATGAGCAGAACGGTAATTATCCGCATAAGCCCGACGGGATCACCATACAGGAAAATCCCGACAATGCTGGTTCATGCCACAACGAATTACCCAAGCACTGCAACTAGTAACCATCAAACCTGGAACAGTAAAGCGATCATCCTCTGGATTGGTCAATAATGTAACGATGTTCCTTTAAGGTTCAGAGAAAATAGTCCTCTTTTGGGGAGATTTCATCTAAACATTAACGAATTGCTGCAATGGGAGGAAGAGCTTGAGGCACCGTTTCGTTTGCGCATTCCAGCATCAGCTCATAAATTGCACAACAGCCGATTGTGATTATTATTCTAGCGTGAGATAGCCTCAAACCTTTTTGAAAGCGCAGCCCCCGTAATTTGAGATTGTTTTGGGAGAAACCGCCGGTGGAGTTATATGTCTATACTCCGCTGTTATTGTCTCTAGTCATGGCTGCGGGCTCTGCGGGCATAGGTTAATGGGCCCGAACAATGGCGACCAGTTGTGATGATGAGCAGCTGAGTTGCTCACTATTACCGAGAAGATCAAAATATGACCAGATCAGAACTGGAGATTCCGCAGACAATAAGAACGTTGCTTGAAAGCCAGAAATTAGCGGCATTGTCAACTCAGAGAAATGGTCAGCCCTATACGAGCTTAATGGCCTTTGCGTTTACAGCCGACTTGAAGGAGTTCGTTGTCGCCACCGGAAAGGCTACTCGTAAACATCAAAATATACTCCAGGAGCGCAGAGTATCGCTGCTTGTTGATAATCGCTCAAACAGAGTAGACGATTTTCATTCGGCAATGGCCCTTACTGTATTGGGAAAGGTCTGCGCTGTAGAAGATGGTGAGCGATCAGCCTACCGGCAGCTTTATCTGAGCCGGCACCCATATCTTCAGGACTTCCTGGGGTCTCCCTCCACTGCTTTTTTTAAAATAATGGTCTGTCACTACCTGCTGGTTTCACGTTTTCAAAAGGTCATGGAATACAGTGTCCGAGATGAATATGATTTATTCACCTGATCTCCTGGAGGTCCCCCTCGAGGAGCTTGGTACCGCCATCGGTGGTAAAGCCATGGCACTTTTTAAGCTCTATCTTGCTGGCCTGCCAGTCGCACGCCCAGTCTGCCTTGGAACCAGCGCTTACGACCTTTTTGTTGAGCAGAATGAATTGCGGGAGAAGATAAATCTTGAACTGCACCGTAAAGATCTCAAGGAAATGCGCTGGGAAGAAATATGGGATAGTGCTCTGAGGATCCAGAATCTGTTTCTTGGCGGAACGTTTCCTGAAGAACTCTGCACGGAGATCAGGAAACTTGTTGACGGTCAATTGGCTGAGAAACCTCTAGTCGTCCGCTCCTCAGCTCCCGGAGAAGATAGCCGTTCCCGGTCCTTTGCAGGGTTACATGAATCTTATCTCAACGTAACCGGGATTGATGAACTGATTAAAAAAATCAAGAAAGTATGGGCGTCCCTCTGGTCTGACAGGGCAATTCTTTACAGGCAGGAGCTGGGCCTTGAAGTGGCAAGCAGCAAAATGGCAGTCGTTCTCCAACCCTTTGTTGAAGGGGACAGCTCCGGCGTCTTGTTCACTAAAAACCCGATGGATGCGAGTCAGCTGGTTATTGAAGCAGTGTACGGTCTCAATCAGGGCCTGGTTGATGGCGTCATCGAACCGGACCGCTGGATTCTTGATCGTAAAACCCAACGCATCGCACGGCATAGTGTTCCAGTCAGTCGTGATTTTCAGTTTGTTCGATCACCTCGGACGGGCGTTCAGCGACTGAACCTTGCTGAAGGGCATCGCTCGGAGCCACCACTCAGTCGGCCGCAGGTGGCTGAGATTGCTGCCCTGGGACTCGAGCTTGAAAACTATTTTGGTATCAGCCAGGATGTGGAGTGGACTCTGGCAGGGGGTAAAATTCATATACTCCAGTCCCGGCCGGTTACCACAGAAGGCGGCGTTGATTCGACCGATAAACGATCATGGTACCTGAGTCTTAATCGCAGCTATGATAACCTCTTGCTGCTATGGAAAAGCATTGCAGAAAAACTTCTGCCCGAGATGGACAGAGACTCTGCTGAACTTGCAGAAAAGGACCTGGGACAATTGTCGGATAGCGAACTTGCTGATGAACTCAGACGAAGATCTGCTGTAAATGACCGGTGGGTGAGTATTTACTGGAGCGATTTTATTCCATTCGCCCACGGGGTGCGGCTTTTTGGTGAATTATATAACGATGTCGTAGAGCCTGACGACCCTTTTGAGTTTGTTTCTCTCCTGACAGGCCAGACCATGCTCAGCACCGATCGAAACAATTTGTTATATAGGTGTGCGACTCTGGTGCGCAATGACAAATCACTGCGCCGTTCACTCGAGGATGCCCAGCCAGGTGCAATTAAAAACGAGGAGTTCCAGCAAAACCTATCGCAGTTAAAAAACAGTTTTTCTATGGCGGGTCTGGCGGCTGGTGGAGATGACCTAACAGATGAAATTATTTTGCACGTTATTCTTCAATATGCTGCCCTCGACACAATTCCGGGCAGCAGGCAGCCGTATGACAGCAAAGAGTTAGAAGCCTTGTTTATCAGCAAAGGACGGGTAAAGCTGCCATTCGAACCCGAAGAACTGCTCGAAATGGCACGTGCCAGCTATCGCTTACGTGATGATGACAATATCCATATCGGCAGGATAGCACAGGAGCTTGAGCGCGCTGCGGCTCACGCCCGAAAAAGGCTCCGGGCATATTCTTTCGACATCAGGGAAGAAACTCCGGCTGAGGATATCTGCTTGATGCTCGAGAGTGGCAAACCTCTTGCTGTAAACCAGGTCCCCCTTGCCGGAAAAAGTTCTGAACCTGCCGAAAAAAGGGTTAAAGCAAGACAGCTGCTCGGTCAACCGGCCAGCAGGGGTCTGGCAAAAGGGTCGGCGAGAGTGATCCTCTCAGCTGCAGAGTTAAAAGACTTTAAAAAAGGAGAGATTCTGGTCATCGATTCTATTGATCCAACAATGACCTTTTTTGCCCCACTTGCTGCCGGCATTATTGAAAGGCGGGGCGGCATGCTGATACACGGTGCAATAATCGCCAGGGAGTATGGAATCCCCTGTATCACCGGTGTGGCAGAGGCCACCGACTTTATCCAAACTGGAGACCTGGTGACCGTTGACGCCTATCTTGGAATTTGCACCGTAGAGAGGCGCGGGTAACAGCATTACTTCTGCAGGCACTGGAATCAGGTCCTTGAGCGAGACTGCACTGTTTGTAAGTCTCTTTTGAGTTGCAGTACTGCCAGTTCTTTTGCCTTTGCCTCAACATCGACAGTTATAGTAAAATCGAGCCATTCCCTCGGAAAATCAGCAGCAGATATAAAATCAGCATGGGGACGGGGTGTAGGTGAATGGTAACCGTCCCGAGGTGATGAGATATGGAAATATGCCTCTCTCCCCACGGCCTTCCAGCTCTCGATAGAGCCAAGAGCTGCCTCCTGTAATGACAGATTATCGGCACGGCAGCGGTGATGATGCACATCATAAACCATCGGGATTCCAAGATCAGCGCACACCGGCAGTAAGTCAGCAGGCGTGTACGAGCGATCGTCATTTTCAAGGCTGAGCCGTGATTGTACGCGCCTGCTGAGTCGTTCGAAGTTTTCCTTAAACCTCATGATGGCCCCGGATTTATCGCCGTAAACGCCGCCGCAATGGATGTTAATAACCTCGGCACCAATTTTTTCTGCCAGCATTCCCTGGTATTCAAGTTCTGTGATGGTGTTTTGCACCACTTCGAGATGAGGGGATGAAAGTACATTGAACTGGTCGGGATGAAGACTGAGCCGGATATCACATTGCTGCCTGCGAGTCCGTATTTTTTCACATAGAGATATAATTGACTCAAAATCGGGCAGTTCCTCAAGGGTGTAAGCGACATCAGGATGCGTAATTCTTGGAAAGAGGGGAGAGAGCACACGAAATGCTCCTACACCATTGGATATCACCCATTCGAGTGCTTCAGACAGGCTGGTGAGGTTTGCCAGGCAGAGGGAGGATAGCTTGATGAGCTGATTCTGTCTGGAGAGTTTTTGCAATGTGGATGCAGTTGTCTGACGAAACCGGATCGGTTCCTGTCTAAATATACAGCAAAGTCCAAGTCGTATCATATCGTCATGGTTTTATGCGAAGATCAGTAATAATCGAAAGCAGCGCCGCTTTGGGTTGTGCAGCAGATTGCAGATGATATCAGTTACAATTCTATCTCCTGTAACCTCAGCCAACATGCAGTCAGGTATCTGAGCTCTTTAACGCTATGCATCTATTAATGGACGTGCATAACTTTTTTGATCCGGATTGAAAAAGCAGCGAGGGTGTACCGCAAAGATAATGAGCCCGACAATTTTGCCGAAAGTCAGCAAGTCCCTTCTGAGTGAACGATCCTGCTCCAGAAAAGATGGCGCAAAGTGGCCTGTTACCAAATTGATAGTTATAACTATTATTGTTCTATTGTTTTATGCCCATTGCCTATGGGTGTTTAAGTATTAGTGTGTAAATCATGCAGGTAATGCTGAAGGTGGTGAGGTCAGATAATGTGGTCCACCGATATAAATCTTCATATGGTATACCTGTTGAGAAGCACATAGTGATCTCAGTTTTGGACCGTGTATTGCGGGAGTGGAAGAAATTTAAAACCACAAAATTCGATCAGTAAATTTAAGCTTCAGGCCGTCAGGCAGAAACGATAATTAATCTAAGATATTGGAGGATGATATGAAAGGTGAAATAATTTCTAATGAATTTAAACACATGGTATGGGTTAGCGATAAAGAAGGAAAAGAGTACGCCTGCCGTATTGAAGATCTCAAGAATATAAAAAGAAAAGAGGATCTCACAGAGGAAGAACAAAACAATTGTATGGACCTGAGTCAGGTTCTTGGTGACAGCTGGTAAATCATACAATACTGGCCAATTGATAAAGCCCCCTGCTGAGATGGCTTTCAGCAGGGGGCTTTTCTGTAGCTCTCTTTCGGGAATCTAACAAAAATGTAATGACACAAACAATTTCATCAGCGGACAGAATTCGCGGCGCTCTCTTTGGCCTGTTCATAGGCGATGCTCTGGCAATGCCCGTTCACTGGTATTATGATACTATCGCACTGCACAGAGATTATGGTGAAGTGAGGCGTTATGTACAGCCCCGAAACCCTCATCCGGACTCAATACTCTGGCGTTCTTCATTCCCTGTCTTGCGCGGAGTTGCCGATATTCTGCATGACCAGAGGCAGTATTGGGGTGAACGGGATATTCATTATCATCAATTCCTGGAGGCTGGTGAAAATACGCTCAATGTTAAACTTGCCAGAGAACTTCTGATCCATTTAGAGCAAAACGGCAGCTACGCGCCTGATTCGTGGTTGCAGCGGATGGTGGATTTCCTCACCAATCCAGACAGTCATAAAGATACCTACATCGAGGAATATCTCAGGTATTTCTTCACCGCTTATGCGGATAGTGGGCAACTTTTGGAAAGCGGGAGAAAGGATGAGAACCATATCGGCGGGTACAGTCTGATGCTGCCGCTTACCATCACCTGCAGTACACGAACAGATTACGCCAGGAGATTGTCGCTGGAGCATCTGGCGCTGACCCATGGTGGGGCTTCGATGAGGCGCTGGGGATCAGTAATCGTATCCACACTTCTCAGTCTGATCAACGGAAGCTCAATGAGCCAGTCAATCAAGGCTGCAGCAGATGAGTCAGAACTTCATCTTGATCTGGAACTGTACGAAAAATTGATCGATTATCCAGACACGACCGTGGTGACAAAACATTTTTCCTCGGCCTGCTATGTTGACTATGCGGTTCCTGCAACGATTTACCTTGCTTTAAAGTATCAATCGTCGCCCGAGGATGGCATTATTGCCAACACCATGTGCGGGGGAGATAATGCCGGCAGGGGAGCGGTGCTGGGTGCGCTTCTTGGCGCGCTAAATGGTATGCAAGGCTGGCCTGATGAATGGCTGGACGGCCTGCTCCATCCTCCACCGGATATACAGCAGATTTTACCGGGAGATGACGGTCCTTTACAGTAACTGTCCTGGGAGGGAAAACTGCATGATATACGATGTCGTAATCGTCGGGGCAGGAATCGCAGGCTTGAACTGCGCAGCGGTTCTTCACCGGAATCATAAAACTTTTATTATATTGGAATCCAGCGACAGACCGGGTGGCAGAATCAAGACAGATGCTGTCGATGATTTCCAGCTGGATCATGGGTTCCAGG
Source organism: uncultured delta proteobacterium (assembly GCA_963710015.1). Lineage (GTDB taxonomy): Bacteria > Desulfobacterota > Desulfobulbia > Desulfobulbales > Desulfocapsaceae > MADRE3. The sequence goes on from CAVPYP010000012.1 coordinate 69,343, forward strand.
TTCTTCAGACCGGGTACCCCGAGGCATCAAGGGCGCTCGATTTCGATACGTTGAATTTGAGGAAATTTCCTGCTGGAGTGGCGGTGCGCTGCAATGGAAGATTCCATGTAATTGCAGACCCGCGCCGTCACCCGGGTCACCTGTTTTCGACGCTTTTTTCTCCGATAGGCCGCCTGAAAGACCGTTTTCTGATGCTGAAATTGGCCAACGATGTAAGCAGGTGCTCACTTGAGGAACTATTCAGTGAGGAGGAAAAGCCGGCGCTCAAATTCCTAGAAGACTGGGGATTTTCCACTGGGTTTATTGCACGTTTTTTCGTGCCTTTTTTTGCCGGAGCCTGCCTTGATCCCCACATTGAAGCCTCGAGCCGTGTTCTCAAATATATATTCAGAGTCTTTGCTCAAGGTGATGCAGCTTTGCCATCCCGCGGCATGGGGGACATTCCCCGGCAGATAGCAGGCTGCCTTCCCACGGGTTCGATCAGCTATAACAGTAAGGTTGTCAAGCTTGACAAAACTGGTGTAATGGTGGAGGACGGCAGCAAATATGTTGGTCGGAGCGTGGTGCTTGCCACATCGCAGAAGGCATTACCAGCTCTGCTCTCTGATCAGTCTTCTCAGCCGACCATTGGCGAGAGCTGCTTCTATTACAGTGCCGACTGGCTGCCGCCATTCAAGGATCCCTTTCTGCTGCTCAACGGTGAAGGGCGGGGACCGATAAACAATATTGCCTTTCCGAGCCTTGTCGCCCCCCAATATTCTCGGTCCGGTAAAACGCTTATTGCAGCGGTGGTTTTAGGCAAAGAAAATATGGCCCAGGACAATCTTGAGCAGCGAGTTCGAGATCAGTGTATAGACTGGTTCGGCAGGCCAGCGAAAATCTGGAAGCACATACACACTTTCACGATTGAACATGCCCTTCCTCTGCAGCAACCGCCGACAATGAATCCGTATAGGGCTCCAGAACCTCTCAGTAAAAACCTGCGCATTATTGGCGAACATCAAAGTCTTCCCGGAATTCAGTGGTCACTGCTTTCTGGGCGAATGGCGGCAGAGGCCATAATTGCTGACGGCTGAAAAAATGTTTTGAGTAAGCGACCAGGCGTAAAACGTGTGGCTTGACTTTCTCCGGCATAGCCGGGATGTAGAGGTGCCCAGCATGTGGCCAGTTTCAATGAGCAGTGTGATTCGCCGGCAGAGTCGGCCGTTTTACTGATTCTTGGTAGAACCACTGTGAATAATCAACCGGAGACGGATAGCTGATATTATCTTCACATGAAAAGGTAATCACCATGAACTACTGCCCGGAATGTGCTGGCACGGTGCTACTTAAAAAGATCGAGGGTGACGACAGGGAGCGGTTTGTCTGCAGTACCTGCCTGACAGTTTTTTACACGAATCCCAAAATGGTTATTGGGGCTATCCCGGAGTGGGATGGGAACGTTCTCTTATGCCGCAGAGCCATTCAACCGGCCAGAGGCAAATGGACCCTCCCTGCAGGCTATCTGGAGAATGGTGAAACAATCTCCGAGTGTGCAGTCCGAGAAACTGTGGAGGAAGCCGGTGCTTTAATTGCCGATCTAACCCCCTATGCCCTTGTCAATCTGCCCCGAATAAATCAGGTGTATTTCATCTTTCGTTCTCAACTCATAGAAAATAAATTCCAAGCTGGTGCAGAAAGTCTAGAGGTTAAACTCTTCCCCCCTGCTGAGATCCCCTGGCAAGAGTTAGCGTTCGCCTCAATTAAGGAGGTGTTGAAGCTCTATTGTGAGGATATTAACCTAAAGAAATTTCCTTTCCGAGTTGTTGACATTTGTTTAGAAAAGTAATCAACCCCATTGTTGCAAAGCCAGTTGATTTTTTTCAGGCCCTTCTCCCCGTAATGATAAATAATGAATCAGAAAATGATATCTGATTGCTGTATTTATCTTCCGCAGGTCTTGGATAGCCGCGAAGTGACTCTGTCTGTAACTCCTTAAATGCTTTATTATGCAGAAAATAATTTAGAACAAACCCCTGTCTTTCAAATGGATGAAGATCTGCCCATGGTAATATCTGCTTACCTGAAAACCATCTCTCCGATACAGCTACAACGAAAACACCTCCGGGACGAATAACCCTGGCAACTTCAGCGATCACCTCACGAGGCTGGATAAGATATTCAATTGACACCGTGCAGACAGCAGCATCGAAATATCGGTCTTTATAGGGGAGAAGCGGCTTTTTGTTTAAATCGTGAACGTCATAATTTGACAATTGCCGATTGTTCTCCATCTCCTCCCGGTTGAGCCCGATACCGGTTACCTGGCATGTTTTTAATTTTTCAGGAATATGTGACTCCCAACTGCTCATCAGGTCCAGGATCCTCATTCCTGGCGACAATAGTCTCTCATAGATCCTGCGGAGATGGGACCGCGCTGTGCTGTCAAGATGATGGACAAGCCTCGGAGATCGATAAAATTCCTTGTCCTCTTCTTCATTATTCCTCCTGAAAGGGTATAGACTGTAGATATCATTGTAAAATCGACCCCAGGGGATCTGCATTCCGGGTCCATCTGAGGCGAGGAGTTCTGATAGATCGTTTGCTGAGCCGCCGCGCTGTACCACCGGTTTCAACTGTTTAATCATTGTTGCTTCAACAGCAGTCTTATAGGTGGCCAGGGGATGATTGGTGTCTGCAGTCAAGGTCTTGTCAGTTGCTTCCAATAACCTGAACGGTGCGGGATCATCTGGAAATGAATTAAGCGCTCTCCAGGCATAACGCTTGGGATAAAACCTTCCGGGAACAGGCTGTATCGTTTCTCTATTCCGGCCTGCAAACAACCCTCTGGGAAACTCGATAATATTTTTATCTGAATATCCCGGTATAAGAACCCCGGGGTCGAAGGTCTCCCGATATTTTTCTCCTGGTAACAGGGCGGATATATTATTTTGCAAAGCACCGGGGAGGAGATCTCTCCAGAAGTCTATTTTTTCAACATACCGTCTGTCGTAATGACGACAAAAGGAACTCTGCCATTGTAAACAAAATTCAATCGAAGCTCGCTTGGCCTTTTGCATCTTTTCTTAACCTATTTGATCTGTTTTCCGGGGCTGTCTGAAAGATTCTCCGGTCATTGGCCGGACTATTTTGGGTAAACAACAGGGATTATTGAATTTCAGTCAGTAGGCCTGATTATCAGGATGATTAAACTTTTGTAACCTTAAGTGTCTGGATCTATTTTTCAAGCCTGACACCTCTTTGCCCCCAAAGCCATGAGGCCAAAGATTTCTGGAAACCTGCTACCTGAATAATATGCAAAAAGCAGTAAGGTAATAGATGGTAATAGTATGGAATTATATATAAAAAACCTATACTGTCCTTGTAAGTCGGTGATGATCTTCACCCTTCAAGCTGCTGGCTTGTTCTAGAATTGAAGGGTTCTGAATTGCAGACAGGCCGGATCAGGAACCCAATGCATTCCTCCGGTCCCACTTCCCTCAGTGTAGACCTGCTCTTCCATGTCAGGTAATTATCACCCCGTTGGAACGTACCCCGTGTCTCGTAACAAAGCGTGCCTCCAGAGTATCTTTATCGAACCACCAGAACAGAGCAAGGCGCGGTGTGCAGTACCCGATTGGTGACGCTGCCGATAATCAGTCCTGCCAGGTTTGTCAGGCCTCTGGAGCCCATGACAATAAGGTCACAATGTTCAATCCTGGCAATGTCAGCTATCGCCGCTCCTGCCGGTTCTTCCATTATCCGTTCTTCAACCGCTATTCCTGCCTTTTTGATGTGCTGCAGAAAGGGAGCAATTACTTTTTCCGATTCACTTATAATACTGGAGATTTGTTCGTCTCTGTAAGGTTCCCCCAGAATAGTGGGGAATCTTCTGTGACAATAAACGAGGAGAACGGACACATCGAATAACCTGGCATATTCTATGGCTTTGTCCACTATCAGATAGGAATGTTCTGAACCGTCTATGGCTACGAGTATTTTCTTTGAACTCATGGTACGGCCTCCTTGCTGAAGAAAAGGGGAAAACAGCGCTACCGTTCTATAACAAATAAAATAAGCACGGTTTGAGGCTACAGCTCACCCAAACAACCCACCTGAACGGATAAACAATAAGTTTTCATTCATGTCAGCATCTCCCCCCTCCAGACTGCAGAGCGATACCAGCTGTTTCAGAATGGGTATTTCTTATACCTGGGCCTGGTGTTCGCTTTATAAAGCGTGATTGAAATATTGAGAACCGCTAAAGATTTGCCTTTATATCGAAAAGAAAGAGATTATGACAGCTGATTTGAACATGATTATAGTTGAAACAGGGAAGCGTGCCGTTCAGAACCTGCCCATACTAACAGTCTCACGAACGGCAGGGAGGGCCGATGTCCAGTTCGCCTGAAAAGCTGAAGTTACGTTATTCATCTATCCTGCTGCTTGTTCTCTGCACTGTTTTTGTATTATCCTCGCCCTTGCCAGCTTTTGCTCGTGAAGACGGTAGCCTTGTTTTTACACTTGAGATCAATGGCACAATCAATCCCGCAGTCGGAGATTATCTTGAAAAGGGTTTTAAAAGAGCCGGCGAGCAGCGGGCACATCTGATTCTAATCCAGATGAATACGCCTGGCGGACTTGATGCCTCGATGCGGTCTATTATCCAGAACATTCTTGCTTCAAAGATTCCTGTGGTGACCTATGTCTCCCCGGACGGTGCTCGCGCTGCAAGCGCAGGCACCTATATACTCTATGCCAGTCACATCGCTGCAATGGCTTCAGCAACCAATCTCGGCGCGGCCACTCCCATACAGATTGGCGGCTTGGGCGGCACTGATGGGGGAAATGAAAAATCGGATGAGGATGGAAAATCTCACGGAGGGTCTGCTCTTGAACGTAAAATCATCAATGATGCAAGTGCCTATATCAGGGCACTCGCCAACAGACATGGCCGCAACGCTGACTGGGCTGTTGAGGCTGTTCGGGAAGCGGTAAGCCTGACCGCCCAGGAAGCGCTTGAACTGAACGTTATCAATATTATTGCGGAAAACTTCGATGATCTGCTGACCCAGCTTGACGGCTGGGAAACAAGAATAGATGGGGAAACCATACGGCTTGAAACAGGAAACGTTCGGGTTGAATCCTTCGAGCAAAGTTGGCGTTACAAACTGCTTGGTGTTATCAGTGATCCTACCATTGCCTATTTACTTCTGCTCCTCGGTTTCTATGGACTGATTTATGAGCTGGCTAATCCCGGTTTCCTCATTCCTGGAGTGGCAGGGGGGATTGCCCTGATGCTGGCACTCTATGCTTTTCAGTTGTTACCGGTTAATTACAGTGGGCTGGCATTAATGTTGCTTGGAACCGGTTTTCTGATCGGGGAGGCCTTTCTTCCCAGTTTCGGCACCCTCGGTATTGGCGGAATAATCGCATTCGCGGTCGGATCGCTGATTCTGGTTGATGATCAGGCCCTGAGGATACCACTGCCATTGATCATAGGCATGTCCACTGTATCAGTCATCATGGTTCTCGTGCTGGCGGGAAGGGCCTCAATGATGAGGAAGAAACCGCTTCACACAGGAATTGAAGCAATGATCGGCATGGTTGGAGAGGCCAGGACAGATTTTGAGAGAGAAGGCATGGTCTGGGTGAACGGAGAATCCTGGAACGCACAGAGCAGTCTGAGCATTAAGAAAGGAGATAGGGTCAAAATTTTGTCCATCGCCGGGCTTAATTTAATTGTAGAACCACTGAAGGAGGGCTTCTGACATGATAACTCCAGAGATAATCATCTATCTGGCTCCGGTACTGTTGTTATTTGGTTTTATAATACTTTCTCTGAGAATAGTGACTGAATTTGAACGGCTGGTCGTTCTGTTCCTTGGACGTCTTCAGGGGGTAAAGCAGCCAGGGCTGCGCATTGTGGTGCCCGGAATTCAACGGGCGTTCCGTGTCGATTTAAGGGTTATCACCATGGATGTCCCGCCCCAGGACGTGATCTCCCGGGACAACGTCACTGTCAGGGTAAATGCAGTCCTTTATTTCAGGGTAGTTGACCCGGAAAAGGCTATCATTCAGGTGGAGGATTACAATACTGCCATAAACCAGCTCGCCCAGACCACGCTGCGCTCAGTGCTCGGTCAGCATGATCTGGATGAAATGCTCTCTGATCGAGAAAAGCTCAACACCAATATCCAGGAGATTATTGATATGCGAGCTGACGCATGGGGTATAAAAGTCATTAATGTTGAAATAAAGCATATCGACCTGAATGACTCAATGATCAGGGCGATAGCCAGGCAAGCCGAGGCTGAGAGGGAACGACGTGCAAAGGTCATCCATGCTGAAGGCGAATACCAGGCTTCAGAGAAACTGCTCGCAGCCGCAAAAATTATTTCACAAAACAGTCAGGCCCTGCATTTGCGATATTTACAGACCCTCAGCGATATATCTACGAACCAAACTTCCAACACGATTGTTTTTCCTCTGCCGCTTGAATTCATGAAGGCAATAGTACCGCTAGGACCTCATAAGGACAGTATAGAGGAATAAAGATTTATGCCGGTGAATTTTCTAAAGTAGCTGGAAACTCGAAAAATTTTATTCTGTGACATTCTGTAATCCGGCTGGTACAGCCGGATTAACATTCCGTCAGGTTCCCGCTGAACTTCATCTTTTAGCCTCATAGTGGACGAAAATAATGATCGTACATATAGGTAGAAAAGATAAGGTTATGGACATCTTAGAAGAGGACTGATAAAACAAATTGGAAAACCGGCAAAAGAGGTATACCCTGCATCTATAATGGTCAGAGATTCTTAACAAAAAAAGAGGAGATACTGTTATGGCAACACGCGAAGAACTCGATGAAAAGTACGACGACTGCCAGGAAACCCCAGATTATGTGGCAGTTGCACTGGAAGCTTTCAATGATCTCGGTGACAAGGACTGGGCTATTGAACTCTATGAAGAAGGGGCGGACTGGGCAGCTACAGCCCAGGATTTTATGGCGCTTTCCACCGGTGCCCGGGTAATCCTTGGAGACAAAGCCAAGGCAGCCGAGTATTTCGAACAGGCAAAAGGTGCCAGCAGCAATGCCGGCGAGTTGATGGATCTGGCAGTTACAGCAGCGGCAAGCAATGACAAGGAAAGTGCCAGGGAGATGTTCCTGGCGGCCGCCGAAAAGGCTACCAAGGCTGCAGAGTTTCTCGGTTTAGCCAAAAAAATTAACGACACACTGGGCGACAAGGAACTGGCAAAGAATGTAGGCTCCAAGGCCAGGGAGCAATGTTCGACTCCTGCTGATTTTGCTGAGCTGGCCAAGGGTCTGATCAACGATTTCGATGATCCGGAGCAGGCCAAAGAGGTCTTGACCCAGGCAGCCGGATCCTGTAAAAGCGGTGCGGATTTTGCCTCACTTGCAGCAAGTGCCGGTGAGCTTTTCCCAGACAGTGATCTTGGCAGCACGCTCTTCCAGTCTGCTGAGGAGCAGATAAAATCAGGTCTTGAAATGGGCAGCCTGGCCAAAGAGGCGGTGGCTGCTACAGGCGACAAGGAGAATGGTGTCAGGCTTTTCAACAAGGCCAAAGATATGCTCGAGAGCGGGGAAGAGCTGGTGAAACTAGCGGCGCTGATCGAGGAGTCACTTGCAGATAAGGACCTGGTCCTGGCAACCTATAAAAAAGCCGGTGGTTATTTTACTTCCTATAAGGAAATCATCAATCTTGGCAATTCCGTCCTCAAGGATACCGGCGACAAAGAATATGCTGGCCAGATTTACCTGAAAGCAGCGGAAACCGAACCGGATACGCCCAAGCTTGTCGGTGTTGCAGAAAAGCTTGCCGATGATATTGGTGATCTTGATGGCGCCGTTGAGGTTCTGCACCAGGCTGAAAATTCAGTCAAGACCAACGCTGAGTTCCAAGCCATGGCCGATGCGGTCCTGAAATATGCCACCGATAAACAGTGGCTGGATGATATCGGTCTGCAGAAGGAGAAGCGTGAACAGTACGCAAAGCTCTACGAGGGCTACATTAAACGCGAACAGGAAGCAGAGACTGGAGCCACCCTTTGGAATCTCGGACATGAGGTGATGCAGGCAACGGCTGATCACCCATATGTCCGCAAGCTTTTTGCCAATGCGGAGAAGCTCTCCAAGTACTTTGATGACCATATGAATCTTGCCGATTTAATTGCCGGTGACCTTAAAGACAAGGAGTGGGCCGGCCGCATTTATACTCAGCAGTTTGATTCAACAGATGAGTTCGCCAGGAAACGGAGTATCGCTGTAGCGGCGATGAAAAATCTGAAAGATGAAACAAAGGTCAGAAACTTTTTGAAAAAAATGGAGGATAATTGCACCACTACCTCCGATTTCATCAAGTTGGGATCAACAGTAAACGATGTACTTGGTGACGAAGGATGGGCAAGAGAGCTGTTCCAGAAGTCTCAGGCTGACTGTGACGACCGCGCCTACCTGTTGACTCTGGCAGGTAAAGTTCTGACCACTCTCGGCGATGAAAACTGGGCTGGTGAGTTGTATGGAAAGGTAGCCGAGCAGTGTGCTGACAGCTATCAGTATGAGTATCTTTTCAATATGGTCGAGCAGCAGAGCGACAATAAGGAGATGCTGAAAAAGCTTCACAGCAAAGCCGAGGAACGCCTCTCTAACGCCAAGGATCTCAGTTCACTTGCAGAGAGTGTGGCACGCAGGTTTGATTCCCAGGACTGGGCCCGGACGATCTATAAAAAAGCGGTGGAGGCATCTGATCTCCAGAAGGTCAAATTTGATGTGGCGGCGAGTGTGGAAAAAGTGCTTGGAGACCGCAGCCTTGCGGGAACCATCCGCAACAGCTGACAATCATATCTGCTGACCAGCAATGAGGAGCGGTCGATGCCCAGCTCGGGCGAAGACCGCTCTTGGCTCTGGTATCGTCCAGTACCAGTGGCTTGTTTTCGAAGATACGTCAAGGCTATCAGGAGATCTCGCCTCTGCCATGAATATGGAGCATTTCATTATATTGGCAATACCCTAAGTGCCTCCGAAGAAGGTCATTTTCCTCGAAGGCGTTGTTAAATATAAATCCTTCAGAACTTGTTTCGCCAAATTTCAAGCAGCGTCAGATCGTCGCTTTGTTCTGCTTTGCCCTGCCAGGTTTTGACACTATCGAGGATTCCAGCGCTCCATGGCGGGTGTGATACGGTTTGAATAGAGTTAAGCAGCCGATTTTCACCAAACAATTCATGTCGATCATTTTCCGCCTCAGTGATTCCGTCTGATATGAAGAGAATAGATTCTCCAGGCGAAAGATGAATCTGTTCTTTTCTATATTTTACCTGCCTGTCAATGCCCAGTGGGATGCCGGTGAGTATCGGTATCTGTTTGACTCTGCCGCTGTTAACCCACAATGGATTCAGGTGTCCTCCGCGAACGAGATTCAGTTTACCGTCTTCAGGCCAGTATCTGCCGAGTATGATAGTGGCGAAAAATCCTTCAGTGGATAAAAGGTCATGCATTGAATCGTTGACTGCCTCCAGGAGTTCTTCGATATTTCCATGCAATGAAACTTCAGCGCGAATCTTCGACCACAAAGCGACCATGACCATCGCTGCCGGCAGCCCTTTATCGGCCACATCGGCCACATACATTACCCAACTGCCGTCTCCCAGCGGCAAAAAATCATAGAGATCACCGCCGACAAAAGAGGCCGGCCGAGACGTGGCCCAAACGTGACTGCCATATCCAAGCTCGGGCGTTTGAGGCCAGAACATTGACTGAATTTTAGCAGCTGTGGCGAGCTGTATCTCAAGACGCTGCTGGTTCAGACGAGTTTGAATGAGTCTCGATCGTATAATCGCAGCTGAGGCCAGATAGGCATAGCTGAGCAGAATTTCCCGGTCTTCTTCATCAAAGAGTTTTTTTGTCTTCGAATTAAGCACATTGAGTACACCCAGAAGGTCATCACTATAGATGAGCGGGACAGAGATGAGATTTCTGGTGGTAAAGCCGCTTTTTTTGTCGGCAATTTTCAAAAACCTGGGATCGTTTTGAACGTCATTGACGATGAGTGGTTTCCTCTTCTTGGCAACCCAGCCGGAAATACCTTCACCAAGTTTGACTTTTATTGAGTTTTTTAGAGATTCTATCTGCTCCTGATCGAGGATTTCATCAGCGATTGAACCGAACTCAAGGACCTGTTGCTGGGGATTGTAGAGCAGCAAAGAGGCCGCTTCTGCTTCGGTGATATTCTTGGCAAGTTCCAACATGATTGGAAATAAGTCTTCCAAAGATTCTATCTTGGCAAAGTATTGATTGGCGCTGATCAGATTTTTCAGGCGTCTGGCGACTTTCGTCTCTTTGGTTGCGTTAGCCGTAGTGTTCATGTTTGCACGCTCGCATCAGTTAAACCGCCGGATTCGAAAAAAGGCAGCATTCTCTTCAGGTGGATCTCCAACAGTTTCCAGCGCACCACAGGGATATCCTTGATATGTTTGGTCTCTATTGTATATCCCTGAACCGCCGAGGCGAGTCGGTATTTGGACTGAATCTCCTCAGAAAACAGAGCGGAAGCCTCCCCGAAAAAATCATACTGTCCAAGCGTTTCGATCACCTTGCCCTGGCATGTTCGCTCAATCGTTCCGCTGGTTATAATATGGAGAGCATCAGCAGCTGTAATGACCGAAACAGCAGCCCCTTTGGCGAGAGAAAACGGCTTTAAGTGTTCGGCGATATGGAGCTGTCTTTTGAGCGATAGTGCATCCTTAAAGAGCCATGACCTGCGCATGAATTCCAACCGTTCTGAGAATTTCACCAATTTCTTGCCGATACTACTTCCTTCAAGCAGTCGACAATAGGCCCCCCTGGGAATTTTGAGGGCGTGAACGAAACTAATTGTTCGATACGTCGCACCGCCGTTTCTCTCTGGTTGAGATAGTTCTCCTGCCAATGAGCCGGCGGAGAAGATCTGAGATGCTCCGGTAACATGGTTTATGCTCTCGACACTGCCGGTCACAATCAGGTAGAGATGATTGCTCGGAACACCGCGTTTAAGGATAATTGTTCCCGGGGAGAAGGTGATCATTGGTGCGTTGAGAAGCTCCCGGAGGCTGTCTTCTGGTATACCCGTGAGACCATCGGTCAGGAATGTACAGGCTGCGTGTGAATAATAGTCAGTGCGGCTTCCTACGAGTATGTCAATGGTCCCGAATGGGGCACTGGAACCAATTTCTTTTTGGCGGTTCGTTAATGGAGTTTTTGTGTGGGCAAGGATCAGGCGTTCTGACTGGTCATCTTGAAAATCATCTGCGATACCGTGAATTTCGCTTGTTCCTATATCTACCTTTTTGAGCTGTACCGGACTGAAATATTGATCACGAACGGCATCGATTCGCTCACCCTGGTTTAAAGAGAGTTTCTTTGATATGGCAAGAAGCCTCTCCTTGGAAACTATATCCGCCAGGTGCGCGTAGGTGTAATCTGTACCATTGAAGCGCGTGCGGAAATGAAATGTCGTGGTTTCGACAGGATGCGGAGAAAGCACCGGTCTGACTTCCAGGCCGTTGAGGTTGTACCAGCTGTTTTCTTGTATATCGTGCACATCAAACAGGGCGTAGAACTCCTCTTCGGGCCGTGAAAGAAGAGATGTAAATTTTTTCATAACAGAAGCACGCACGAATGGTGTTGCGTAGTATTTGACGCGAAGGTCGCGATACATCAGGGCTGAGAGACCGGCAAAATGGTCGTCATGACAATGGGTATGAAAAATGCCTTCTATTTCATTAACACCAATGCCTAACGCAATCAGGCTGTAGGCAATATTGGGGCCGGCATCGATAAGATAAATTTTACCCTGATAGACTAAAATGGAGGCCATGGCAGGACGATTGATGTCCCAGCCGTCACCTTGCCCGGAGTGGACTATGGCAAAATACTCCCGGGCAACGTCATGGAAACCAAGTGGGTAGGGTGCCGGGTATCTGCCTGTGGAAGGAATGCTCAGGTCTACCTGAACAGAATCTTCACGGAATCGAATAGTAAAGCAGTTGATCGCATCTCGTCTGATGGTAATACCATCTCGCACCTCGGTTTCCTGGTCTCCAAGAACAGCGGTGTCAAGCAGATCCTCTATCTGTTTGATTTTTCCCGAGGCAAATTCCATCTTCACGTTCCAGTGAAACGCAGCGTCCTCTCTGCTCATCCCAGTCGCGAGCAGCTCTTCTGGGGAACTCAAACCGTATTTTCCCCGGTGAATATAATTGAGCTGCGCGGCGATTTCTTTGGAACTGCCAATCAGAAGGGGTTTGCGGCTGCTTTGATTTGGATGGCCCGGTAATCCCTGGCCCTGGTGAAAGTACATATGGGCTACAGGAAATTCTGCCAGATTGGAGAAATGACCGCCCTGAAGTGTCATATCTGAAAGCAGAACCGCGTTTGGCCCTGTCTCGCAGGAACGTCCATTCTGTTTTATCTGCTCAATGCAGCCGCGCTGGATAAGATATTTAACAGAATCCTGCATACAGCCGCATTGCAGAAAAAAATCAACCTCTGGAATACTTATCCAATAGAGACCTGCAGCTGCCTGGACGACCCGCATGTGTTTCATCATGTCATTACGATTCTTGAGGGGTTAAATAGTTCTCTCAGGCTATTGGCCAAACTATGGCAGGAGCAATGGTTACAAGCTGACAGCAAACCACCTGAAACAAACAACCTTCCTAACAATTTAACGAGCCCCCACAGTTATATCAATGAGAGATTTTCTGATTTTAAGTAAAATACAGGGCACATAACCTTTTCACGAAGTGAGAAAGAGCGAAAAAAAGGCAGAGCTGGCATGGAGAAATTACACTTCTGCAGAAAAGAATATAATTATCAACAGCTTCATACCTGAACCTCACCAGTCTCCTACATCTAAGTATATGTGACTTGAATAGTGTCGAAATGTATGCTCTTTTGTGCACGTGATCGCATTCTTTATCAATATTTTTTCCTGACAGGTGAGTGACAGACGTGGCCAGTACTCTATTTGAAACCCTGAAACAGATTTTTGGCTATGAAACCTTCAGGGAACATCAGCAGCAGATTATTGAAAACCTCATTGACGGAAATGATTCATTTGTTCTGATGCCCACCGGCGGCGGAAAATCACTCTGTTATCAGATTCCGGCCCTGCACCGACCAGGAGTGGCGATTGTCATCTCACCATTGATCTCTTTAATGAAAGACCAGGTTGATGCCCTGAATGCCTGCGGTGTTCGTGCCGAATTTTACAATTCATCCCTGAAAGGGTCCGAGGCCAGGCGGGTGCTGGCAATGCTGCATAGCGGTGAACTGGACCTGCTCTACATGGCCCCTGAACGGCTCATGAGTGATGAATTCATAGCCCGCTTAAGCGATATCCCCATTGCTCTTTTTGCAATCGATGAGGCCCACTGCATATCACAGTGGGGACATGATTTTCGCCCTGAATATAGAAAACTGGGGGACTTACGCAGATATTTCAGGGATATTCCTGTCATCGCGCTGACGGCGACCGCTGAGCCGCATACCCGTAAAGACATTCTTGAGCGGCTTCAGCTGACAAACGCCAGACACTATGTGACCGGATTTGATCGACCCAATATACGCTACACGGTTTTGGATAAGCAGAAGCCGATGAAACAGCTCAGCCGTTTTTTATCCGAGAAGGGCAGCGAGTCGGGAATTGTCTACTGTCTGAGCCGCAAACGTGTGGAGAAGGTGAGTGAGCAGCTGGTGGAAGCAGGAATCTCGGCAGCGCCCTATCATGCAGGATTGCCTTCCGGAAATCGGAAAAAAGTACAGGATGATTTTTTACGCGATGACGTTCAGATTATTGTTGCCACCGTGGCGTTTGGCATGGGCATTGATAAATCCAATATTAGATATGTGGTTCATTACGACATCCCGAAAAATATAGAGAGTTACTACCAGGAGACCGGCCGGGCTGGAAGAGACGGATTACCTTCGGAGGCCCTGCTGCTTTTCGGATATGGCGATATTCAGGTGGCCCGGGGGCTCATCGAGAAAACCAGAAATCCAGAGCATAAGCGTATAGAACTCCACAAACTCAACGCCATGGTTGGGTTCGCTGAATCTCTTGGTTGCCGACGACGGGTACTGCTTGGCTATTTTGGTGAGAAACTGGACGAGGATTGCGGCAATTGCGACATTTGTCTCAATCCTCCTGAGATGATTGATGTTACCGAGGACAGTCGCAAAGCACTTTCATGCGTGTATCGTGTCGGGCAGCGCTTTGGGGCAGGCCATGTCATTGACGTCCTGCGGGGATCGCGGAAAGAACGGATTCTTTCATTGAAGCATGACAAACTCTCTACCTATGGGATTGGTGATGCGGAGAGCCAGGAGTATTGGGGCGGGATATTGAGACACCTGGTACATCAGGGTTACCTGAGCCAGGATGTTGGAAATTATTCAGTGCTGAAGTTGACGGACGCAGCGCTGCCGCTGCTGAGAGGAGAAAAACAGTTTCAGATGGCCAGGCCGCGGGTGAGGAAGGCGCCCGAGGTGAAAGATAAAATAAGAGGTATAGACGAACTTCAGTATGATACGGATCTGTTCGACGTGCTGCGGGCGATGAGAAAGGAAATAGCTGACCGTGCAGGTGTTCCGCCGTTTGTAATATTTCATGACAGGACCCTCGCTGAACTGGCAGCTCATCGGCCTGAATCTCTTGATGATCTCCTTGAAATACATGGGGTGGGGAAACGTAAATGTGAAAAGTATGGCGATGAGATTCTGGAGACTGTCAAGAACTTTAATGAAGGTTTTCTTCATAAAGCATAATCTTTCAGGAATGCGCTTTGCTGCACTTAACCGCTGATCTGATTGATTTTCTTTCACTTTTCACTCCTATCTGTTAAGCTACTGGTAACTGCGTATAAATCATTTTGGGGGGCCATACAGACGTATGCGTATAGTCAGCGAGAAAAATGTAGCCAAGGTCAGCTTCCTGTCTGCTATCATCATTGTCGGGGTCATGACATTCTCCACGGGAGCTCTCTTTATTGCAAAAAAAATAAATACACTCAATAAGGATCTGGTCAAGATAGAACAGGATTTTATTGCCCAGCAGGAAGAAGAGCTGGAAAATGATGTGACTGATCTTTTCAACCGGATTGAGAATCGACGTCTTCAGATAGAAGAGATTCTAGAGCAGCGGCTCAAACAGCGAGTGGAGGAGGCACTGGTCATTGCAGGAAATATTTATGAGACCATGCATCAAGGCTTGTCATCCGAAGATGTGGGACGTGTCATCCGTGAAGCCATTCGACCGATCCGCTTTAATGAGCAGCAGGGTTATTTTTTTATTAAAACCCTTGAAGGAAAGATAATATTGTATCCGGCGGATACTCAGCTTGAGGGTACAAGTTTCCTGAACGATGAGGGGGGCGGGAACCCGGAAACAGCTAAGGAACTGATCAGGATAGGTCAGGAAGAGGGCGGAGGTTTTTATCGATATGACTGGGCAAAACCCGGTGATGACTCTGGAAACCTTTACCCGAAAGTAACCTATGTCGGGTTATTTGAGCCATTGGGATGGGTGATTGGTACCGGCGAGTACCTCGATAACCTGGAGCAGCTGGCCAAGACTGACATTCTCAGTGATCTGTCGGCGAGCCTGAAGAAAGATCTAGTCGATTATTATTTTATTTATGAGCTGCACGATATCAATGGTGGGAATGATTTTGCGACGATGCTGGTCAACAGTAATCGCCCCGACCTTGTGGGAAAACAATTATCCGATGACTATAAAGACGCCAAAGGAAAACAGTTCCGAAAGGAATTTCTGAAAGGGATACGAGAGACAGGCGAGGCCCATGTGGTTTACTGGTATAAAAAGCCAAATGACAACGAGCCAGGGCGTAAACTATCCTATTTCAAACACTACCCGGTCTGGAACTGGGTCCTGGCTCGGGGTATCTACCTTGATCGCCTTGACCACATAATTAGTGCCAAAAAAGCTGAACTGAGTGAAAAAGTCAGAAATGATATCATTATTCTCTGTATCCTCTTTGTCGCCGCCGTAACCATTGCGCTGATCGTCGCCTACTATTTTTCCCGGGGGCTGCAGGATA
The DNA here is from genome assembly GCA_963710015.1 of uncultured delta proteobacterium. Taxonomy (GTDB): domain Bacteria; phylum Desulfobacterota; class Desulfobulbia; order Desulfobulbales; family Desulfocapsaceae; genus MADRE3. Next base: position 85,441 of record CAVPYP010000012.1, read on the forward strand.
TTTTTAACAGCTACAGGAAGACACAGCAGGAACATCTGGATAAGCTGGAGGAGCTGAACCGGGCTCTTGAAAAACAGAGCCAGACAGATGTCCTGACGACGATATTCAATCGGCGGTTTTTCAACATGCAGCTGGCCAAGGAGGCTGCACGCTCCAGCCGTCACCGAACGCCGTTATCTGTTCTGATGTTTGATATTGATCATTTCAAAGAGGTTAACGATGAACACGGTCATCTGGCAGGAGATAAGGTCCTGCAGGAAATTTCAGCCCTTGTTCAGGATAATATCAGGCAAAGCGACTTTCTGGCCCGATGGGGCGGCGAGGAATTTGCGCTCCTGACACCAGGTGTTGGTTTGAAAAATGCCGCTAAATTCGCAGAGAAACTCCGCAACCTGATTGAGCAGCATGACTTCAGACTCGGACAGGGAATTACCTGCAGTTTTGGGGTGAGCTGCTATCAACCAAGTGAAGAGACCAGCACGTTTATACAGCGTGCGGATCAGGCGCTCTATCAGGCCAAAAAAGACGGTCGAAACTGCAGTGTGATCGTTTAGCTCAACTGGCCTGTCCCGACCCGACCATCTGTGTAAGGTCTTGGACAGCAGCAGAGCGTTATCTGGGTGTTGTTACCTCGTCCACAAGATACAGGATCGAACGGTACGGAATCCCGCCGTGCAGGGAAAGACCGACTTCACAGGTTTTGCTCGTTGAGTATCCGGCGTCGCAGTCACAGACATGTTCATCCAGCCTGTTCAGGGCGGACTCGTTGAGTTCAGGGTAGTTGAACCCTCGATCTCCGGCAAACCCGCAGCAATAGATTTCTTCCGGCCAGACCACTTCAGTCGCACATGCCTTGGCCAACTCCAGAAGTTTTACTTCAAGACCCATTTTTCTGGTGCTGCAGGTTGGGTGTACGGCAATTTTTACATCTTTCTGGGCGAAGGAGAGCTTCTCCATCAGGAAGTTCAGCACGAATTCAATCGGTTCATAGAGCTCAAGGCGTTCATCGACCGTGGTCTTCATTCGCTGAAGGCATGGACTTGTGTCACAGAGGATCGGTATGGAACCGTTATCTGAAACCTTGAGCAGTCTATCCGAGAGCTCCCTGGATTTCCGGTCAGCCTCTGCCATAAAGCCCTTGCTTTCGAACGCCTGCCCGCAGCAGAGTCCATCAAGGTTTTCCGGGTAAATTATTTCATAGCCGGCTTTTTTCAGCAGTGAGGCTGTCCTGGTCGGCAGATCGTCACGTTGCTCTTCAGCCCGCGCTGGTCCGCTCATGCAGCGGCTGGCACAGCTCGGGAAATAGACCACCTTGAGAGGGTTAGCAAGATCAATCGGTTTGGCTTCAATCTTCTTGCATCCTGATGGCATTTCACGGTTCCACAGGGGGATGGTGTCAAATGAAATATTTCGGGCCAGGGCTGAAGCCTGTTCCATAAATTGAGTGGTGCTGTATTTGTGGACAACATCAACACTGTTAAGCGTAAAGCTGATTGATTTTGCCACCGGGCTGAAATTTTTACCAACGGCAGCAGCAATTTTATCAGCCAGCGGCCCATGAGCTTCTTCACGCAGAGCCTTGACCATTTTACCGGTATCTATGCCGACCGGGCAGCGGGTTGCGCACAGGCCATCAGCAGCACAGGTTTCAACTCCTGGATACTGGTATCGTTTAGCGAAACGTTTCAATAGTTTGCTGTCTCCTTCATCGGCAAGTCTGCGGCTGATCTCTCTTCGCCCGGCTATGCGCTGACGGGGGGTAAAGCTCAGGTCCCGTGAGGGACATACCGGTTCACAGAAACCGCATTCAATACATTTGTCAGCAATCTCATGGGTCGCTGGCAGCGGCTTGAGGTTTTTTACATGTGCTTCCGCATCTTCGTTGATGATTACACCGGGATTAAGCAGGTAGTGCGGATCAAAGATCGCTTTGATGTCTTTCATCAGCTCAAAAGCGGCTGTTCCCCACTCTTTTTCTACAAACGGGGCCATGTTTCGACCGGTGCCGTGCTCCGCTTTTAGAGAACCGTCATAGGTGGTGACTACCATTTCAACAACATCTTCCATGAAATCGCGATAACGTGTCACTTCAGATTGGATGGAGAAGTCCTGGGTAAAGACAAAGTGCAAATTTCCTTCAAATGCATGTCCGAAAATGATCGCTTCATGGTAGCGGTATTTTTCAAACAGTGCCTGGAGTTCAAGTGCGGCACTGGCAAGGTGTTCGGTCGGAAAGGCGACATCTTCAATGATGACGGTGGTTCCTATTTCCCTGACTGCGCCAACCGCAGGAAACAGCCCTTTGCGGATTTTCCACAGCGCCTGATATTCTTCAGGAATATCGGTGAAGGCTATATCCATGACAGTATCAAAATCGGCAAGGCAATCGGTAACCTGTTTGATCTGACCTGGGAGGACTTCAGCGTTTTCAGCCCTGGTTTCAACGAGCAGGGCGGTGACAGTTTTATCGAGATCTTTCAGGAAACCCGGCATCCCCGGTTTATCCTCAACAGAAGCCAGGCTGGCCCGGTCCATGAGCTCTGCGGCAGCAACCGGCTGCTGCCGCAGGAGCGGGATCGCCCGGCAGGCATCCTCCATATTGTTGAATAAAATGAGGGCGCTTGCTTTGTGACGATGCTCCGCGACTGTCCGATAGACCGCATCAGCAATGAATGCCAGCGTTCCTTCTGATCCAACCATCAAGTGGGCCATGATGTCGATCGGGTCTTCATAGTCCAGCAGGGCGTTAAGGCTGTAACCGGTGGTGTTCTTGATCTTGAATTTGTACTTTATTCGTTCGCTGAGCTGCTCGTCTGCCAGGATTCGGTTGCGCAGGGCTGATATGCGGTCAAGCAGTTCGGCATGGCTCGTTTTGAAGTCTGCAATACTTTTGCTGTCCCCGGTATCCACCACAGTACCATCAACCAGGATCAGCCGAATGGAGTCAAGGGTTTGATAGCTGTTCTCTTCGACACCGCAGCACATGCCGCTGGCATTGTTCGCCAGAATGCCGCCGATCTTGGCAGTGTCGATCGATGCAGGGTCAGGACCGATTTTTCGGTCAAAGATTGCCAGCTGTTTATTAACATTACCGCCAATGAGGCCTGGCTGGACCTGGATCAGCTGTGCGTCGTCATAGACTCGCCAGTTGTCCCACCCCCTGCCCATGCGCATCAGGATACTGTCGGTAATGGATTGGCCGGAAAGGCTGGTCCCGGCTGCGCGGAAGGTAACCGGCAGGTTTCGTTTACGTGCCTCCTGCAGGACGATTCGAACCTCTTTTTCATTTTCAACATCCACAATTACCTGAGGTACAAGCCGGTAGAAACTTGCATCAGCGCCGATTGCCACTTTCCTGAGGGGTCGGTAATGATTCTTTTAAGAGGAATCTTTCGTTTGATTGCCTGGTGGAATTCTGAATATTCTTTGGGCAGCATGAGGCCTCCAGTTTGATAGTAATTATTAATGTCGAAATCAGAGAATATAACATGAATAGGCCGATCACAAAAGCCCATTCACCATACCCACCAGGTTCGATCTACCGTAAACTGCCTGAAAAGAGTGTTAACGTTGTGTTGAATTACAAAAGTATTTATAGTGAACGAACTCCAGAGAGTAAAAAGCAGTATATTTTTATTAATTTCGAATTACATGAGTCTGAAAAATAAGACATGAGAGCGATTCCAACAGGGCTCAAGCATGTTTCCAGTGTGAATCGACCCGAGGCTGCAGTCTCAATAATAAGGTGTTCTGATCCTGTGGACTCAATATTATTGCTGAGAAGAAAGAGGACGCGCAGCGATCCCTGGTCGGGTCACTTTGCCTTTCCCGGCGGAAAGCGTGACCAGGAGGACGACTCGATATTCCAAACCTGCCTCAGAGAGACACGCGAGGAAACCACGATATCCCTTGACGGTTCTCTTCTGAATCGTACATTGCCGATAGCCCTCGCTGGGAGGAATGTAAAGGCTCCAATCCAGGTTCAACCATTCCTCTTTACCCTGGTAAAACGTCCGCCGGTTATTGTCGAAACCTCTGAGATTGATAGTTACCTATGGCTTGATGTCGACAAATTTACCGATAAAAACAGGCATTCAAGGGAGGAAGCACTGCCGTCAAGATTCTATCCTGTTTATCCGCTTGAAGACTATTTCATCTGGGGTTTCACCTATGGGCTGCTCTGCTCAATTCTGAAGGTGAATATGGAATGGTAAAGAGGGCTGGCAAAAACCAATCGCTGACTTTTTCCAGGAGTCCTGGTTGGCCAGATGACGTTTTTGACGAACCATAAACCTTTTTTCACCTTCACAATTCAATTCTTTCCCCCGTACTGTTGTTGAATCAATCCCTGCAGATAACACAGCACTCATGCTCGAGGATGCTTAGTGTATATCAAAATTTACTAAAAAGGTTCTTATAATGAAGCGCTACAATCTTGTGGTCGTCGGTGGAGGCATCGTAGGAGTTGCCACGGCCTGGCGTCTAAAGCAGCAAATGCCGACCGCTTCCATTCTGCTTGTCGAGAAGGAAAGCCGCTACGCCGGCCACCAGACCGGACATAATTCAGGGGTTATTCACGCCGGGGTCTATTATCAGCCGGGAAGCCTGAAAGCTGATTTCTGCAGAAGAGGTGCTGCGGCAACGATTGAATTCTGCCGTGAATTCTCGGTTCCGTATGAGAGGTGCGGAAAGATGCTGGTTGCAACCGATGAGCATGAACTCGAGCGAATGCTGGACCTTGAAAAACGGTGCCTGAAGAACAGCATAGAAACCGAGCGGATCAGTTCAGAAGAACTGCTGAAACGTGAACCCAATATCCGGGGAACCGGTGCTCTTTTTGTACCGGCAACCGGGATTACCGATTTTCCCCGTATCGCTGTCAAAATGGCCCAGCAGTTTGAGAATATCGGAGGAGCGACCCGGCTGGACTGTGAAGTTTACGCTCTCAGGGAATCAGAAGATTTTATTTCCCTAGAGACAGGCTCTGGTACTATTGAAACAGAGTACCTTGTGGTCTGCGGCGGCCTGATGGCCGATCGGCTGGCACGGATGCTGGATATTGATATTGATTTTTCCATTATCCCTTTCCGGGGTGAATATTATAAGCTGGCCGGAAAGCATAATGATATTGTCTCCCATCTTGTCTACCCGATACCCGACCCGGAGTTACCATTTCTGGGTGTTCACCTTACCCGGATGATTGACGGGTCTGTCACCGTTGGACCCAATGCGGTTCTTGGCCTGAAACGCGAGGGCTATGGACGTTTAAACCTGGATATGGCAGATATTGCTGAGATGATACGTTTCCCAGGGTTCTGGAGGCTGTTAAAAGCAAATGTAGGGTCTGGATTTTATGAGATAAAGGATTCGCTCTATAAGCCGGGGTACCTCGAACGTGTGAAAAAGTATTGCCCTCAGTTAGTACTTTCCGATCTGCAACCCTATCCAGCTGGTATTCGGGCGCAGGCAGTACTAAGAGACGGGTCTCTGGTTCATGATTTTCTCTTCGCTCACTCGCCCCGTTCTCTGCATGTCTGTAACGCACCATCACCAGCCGCCACTTCTGCTCTGCCGATTGCAGAGCATCTGACAGAAAAAACTGTCGAAATGTTTAAGTTATAACCCACTTAAAATACTTGTTTATCTGATATATTTGACCCAATATGGACATCTGGCTTCTTTCCCTCATTCTGCTGGGAACACTTTACCTGCTGATTAGCGAAAAAATTTCAATTGACCTGACGGCAATCGGTGTCATGGTGCTGCTCGTTGTTTTTAAATTTCTGACTCCAAAGGAAGCTGTCTCAGGTTTTGCTAATCCTGCGGTGGTAACCGTTGCCGCAATGTTTGTTGTCAGCAAGGGGATGATGAGAACGGGCGGCATCGAATTTCTGGGGCGGCAGGTGATAAAGGTCGCAAGAAAAAACCTTACCGCGGCGTTGGCTCTGATCCTTGTTTCCGTTGCCGTCGCTTCTGCCTTTATCAATAATACACCTGTTGTTATTCTCTTTATACCAGTGGTTATGGCCATGTGCTGCGATCTGGGCCTGAGCCCCTCCAAATTCCTGATCCCGGTCTCTTATGCCTCAATACTGGCAGGTACGTGCACATTGATCGGCACATCAACCAACATCATCATCAGTGATTTAAGTGGCCAATATGGCTATGGGGAGCTCTCCATGTTCGAGCTTTCGGTCATCGGTGTGCCGATCGCACTCCTTGGAATCATCTTTCTGTTGATTGCAGCTCCACGGATCTTGCCTGGACTGGCCAATCCGATCTGCCAGCTTCGGGATGGAGATCATCGCAAGTATCTCGCAGAGTTGAAAATTCTAGATTCAAGCAAACATGTCGGCAAACACCCGGGCGAGGTTTTTTTGACCAGGTTCCCGGATCTTGAAGTGATAGAGCTGGTCAGTAATGACAGAATATATCATCCGAAACGGCACAGGAAAATGATCGGTCACAACGATATTCTGCTGGTAAAAGGTTCTTTGAATGACCTGATAGAGATACTCCATGAAGACGGAATAGAGCTGCCATCCTCAGAGAACGGTCTGGCGCTTGGGGCCCAGAAGGATGCCCCGATCGTTGTTGAACTGCTTATCGCTCCCGGTTCCACCCTGCAGGGCAGGAGGCTGCACCAGACCGAGCTGGCAAAAGACTCGGAAATCAACATTATTGCTGTAAAACGCCAGGAAACACATCTTTCAGAGCGCCAGATTCAGAACGTACGACTGAAAACCGGAGATATACTGCTCATCTGGTGTTCCGGCTCAAAGCTTGCTTCACTTCGTTCTGAAAAAGACTATCTGATTATCGAGGATGTCTACGAGGAGATTGTCCATAAAAGAAAGGCATTGTGGTCAGTTGTGAATTTTATCTGCATGATCGGTACCGCCGCGCTTGGCCTTGCCGATATTATGACCTGCGCACTTATTGCCGCATTTCTGATGATTGTCACCGGCTGCCTGCAAATGAGGGACGCCTATAAAGCGTTGCAGGGTGATGTACTGCTGCTGATAGCAGGGACGATTGCCCTCGGGTTGGCGATGCAGAAAAGCGGGGCAAGCGAGCTCTATGCCCAAGCCTTTTTAGGTCTCTTCTCAGGATTTTCTCCGATGATCGTCCTGGGTGGTATTATCCTGCTCACCAGTATCAGCACCCAGCTGCTCAGCAATAACGCGACGGCGGTTTTATTGCTGCCCATAGCGATTTCAACAGCGCTCGGCATAGGGGTTGATCCAAAACCGTTTATCATCGGGGTCTGCATCGGTGCGAGTGCCTGTTTTGCCACTCCGGTCGGCTATCAGACCAATCTGATGGTCTATGGACCCGGCGGCTATAGTTTCAGGGACTATCTGCGCCTCGGTATTCCGTTAAATGTCTTCGTGGTGGTGGCAGGCATGGTGTTAATTCCACTCATCTGGCCATTTACCTGAACCTGCCCTGAACGTCGTTAACAGCTGCATGACAAGGTGAAGTTCGAAGCATCGCCCGCAGGGCCTTGAGACAGGTTCTGGAATGAATGTGATTGAAATCATGCCGAGAAACGATTATTCTTCCGTCTGTCTTCCACACCTTTTTAAACCTTTTTTAACTACTATTATTAGTAAACAGAGCAGGTTGTGTAAGTTATATGAATCCAGACATTTTGAGTTTTTGACGACCGAGCGCTCAGTTGTAGGGCCTTGGGCAGTGATTGAAGCTCAAAAAACAATCGCCAGAAAGGAGAATGATGATGCAAATGTCCAGTGTGAATCGCAGCGTTTTGACCCCGGTTGAATTTCTCACCAGAAGCACTCTCGTCTATGCCGAGAAAACAGCGGTGATCTATGGGAACAAGAGGTACAGTTATAAACAGTTTTCCGACCGGATTTTCAGACTGGCTAGCGCCCTCCGCCTCAGGGGGATTGGCAGCGGCGATAAGGTTGCCTTTCTCTGTCCCAATATTCCGCCCATGCTGGAAGCACATTATGCAGTACCGCTCATTGGAGCGGCCCTGGTAAGCATCAATATCCGTCTTTCATCAGGAGAAGTTTCCTACATCATCGATCACTCCGATGCCAAGATCGTGGTGGTCGACAGCGAGTTCGCTTCATTGATAAAACCGGATGAATTACCGAAGGTCGAGATGTTCGTTACCGTCTGTGATGTCAATGATGAGATGCTGCCTGGGGGGCTGGAGTACGAGTCTTTCCTGGAGAGCGGACAGCCCGAACCAATTGCCTTTGATATAGATTCTGAAGATCAGCTGTTAGCGATTAACTACACCAGCGGCACGACCGGTCGCCCGAAGGGGGTAATGTATAACCATCGCGGGGCCTACCTCAATGCTATCGGCGAGGTCCTTGAATCGGGATTGAATGCGTCTTCTGTGTATCTCTGGACACTGCCGATGTTTCATTGCAACGGTTGGTGTTTTACCTGGGGTGTTACAGCGGTCGGCGCAACCCACCTCTGTTTGAGGGTTGTGGCAGCAGATGAGATTTACCGGCTGATAGAAAGCGAAAATGTTTCTCACCTCTGTGCCGCGCCGACAGTCCTGATCATGATGAGCAACTGGCCTGGGGCAGTGGACATCAAAATGAAGCGTACCCTGAAGATCATGACGGCAGGGGCGCCGCCTGCTCCGACTATTATCAGCAACATGGAACGCATCGGAGCTGAGATTACACATACGTATGGACTTACAGAGGTATACGGGCCTCACAGTGTCTGTGCCTGGCAGCCTGGCTGGGAAAATATGGACCCGGAAACGCGGGCAACGATAAAATCCAGGCAGGGGGTACCTTTTATCGTAACTCATTTTATGGATGTGGTCGATCCGGTGAGTATGGAGCCTGTGCCCAGAGATGGTAAAACCATGGGCGAGGTTGTCATGCGCGGAAACAACGTGATGACCGGGTATTACAAGGAGCAGGAGGCTACAGACTCGGCCTTTGCGGGCGGATGGTTTCACAGTGGAGATCTGGCAGTCATGCATCCTGACAATTATATCCAGATCATGGACCGCAAGAAAGACATCATTATCAGCGGCGGTGAGAATATATCCACAGTGGAAGTGGAAATGGTAATTTACCGCCATCCGGATGTGCAGGAAGTCGCGGTTATTCCTGTACCTGATGATAAGTGGGGCGAAGTACCGAAGGCGTTTATTATCCCCAAGCCCGGTTGCACTCCTTCGGAGGAAGATATAATTGCGTTCACCAAAGAGCACCTGGCCCGTTTTAAGGCGCCAAAGTACATAGAATTTGGCGAATTACCAAAGACAGCAACAGGAAAGATTCAGAAATTCAAACTTAGAGACCGGGAGTGGCAGGGACGAAAAAGAATCAATTGATGGTAGTGGAGCCAGAGGAACGGGAGGTACCGGGAATCGTTCAGTCCCATAAAATACCCCGGTTTTTTACAGGATGAGCTGCAGCTTGAGGGCTGAATAGCAACACAGTTGAAGGGTGCCCAAATCCAGGTGCCTCGTCTATCTTCTCAGAACCCGGATTGGCGGTGGTGAGATCGAACAAGGTCGGTCATGCCGATCCGGATTCTCTGTAGCTCATCAGAGCCGCGCGCGGAGGGCAGCGGTTGGGGAGAAGCTGATAATTTCCGGTTCAGAAATTATAGGTCAGCATCAGAGAGGCAACCGGGTAATATTGAAACCAGCTGAGGTCATCCTCTATCTCATTTTCCTGTTCAGCAAGAAAACCCTTTACATCTGTAATGCTCGTCACATCGACCGGAGCATTGAGCCGCAGGCCGGTGACGTCAGGAGCCCCCTGGAAAAGTACCCCGAGGTCAAAGGCAACCCCCCAGCCCGTTTCCGCATTGTTGCTTCTCCAGCCAAGCCCTGCATAGGGTGCAACAGGTTGGAACTCTACATCGCCGCTGATTGAAACAAGTCGAGAAATTTCTGATGAAATGATCTTGTCATCAACGGTTCCATCAACCGAGATGCTGTTATTATTGAAGTAAGCACCACCGCTGAGAAAAAAACTGTTACCAAATGGATGCCAGTCAAAAACCAGTGACAAGGAGTTGAAATCAGTTTCAAAATCATAGTTAATATCGGAAATGGTCGAATCAAAAGAGAAGGTAAAGTAATTGAACCCGCCTCTTATTCTGGTGTTTTCTAAAATAGAAGCGCTGAGCTCGACGCCTCCGCCAAGGGTCCCCGCCTTAACCCCGAGCCCAATCCCTTCTTCTGCCTGGGCGGTTGACATGGCAGCGAAGAGGAACATGGACACAAGAACGGAAAAAACCAGGTTATATCTGTTTTTCATTTTGATTTCCTGATGGTATAAAAATTTCGGATTTTGTTTCTTTCATCATTTCAACACGATTGCTTGAGACTCAGAGGGAATATTACATAAAAATAGACTATTTACAAGGGGATTGCTTTTTTTGATGTTTTGGTATGTTGCTTTTGAGCTATGAAAGCAGGCAGCAGAGTTGTCAGTAAATAGTCATTTTCCTGCTGTCAGAACAGTACCACCATGAAATCGGTACCACTGTGACTCATGATAAGACCATCCCTGGTGATTTCCATAAGTCTGAGGTCAGCATCTATCAGATCTCCCTCCCGGACGATAGAGGTATTTATCATGATCATCCTCAGTTCGGGGGTTGGCGAGAAGACATGACCGCTGAACTTCATCTCCGGCAGCTGAGCCCGGAGTGCGAGAGGCAGCTCCTCCATGAGCGGGAGTTTGGTCTCGGCGATGGTTTGCAACGGTTTTTCCAGATTTTTTCCTGCTGCGGGCTCACTTTTTTCGGGAGCAGCCGCTCGTTCTGTGTTCAGCGGTGCGAGCCTACCCGTACTGACAGTCTCGGGTCCCGCTGTTGTCTTTTTCAACTGGCCCGGTTGATGATCCGGGGTGATTGCTGGTCCAGGGTGAGAGACATCACCATCGCTCCTCTCAGTACTCGAAACAAACCACCAGCCGACAGCCGAGAATGCCAGAACTGAAACCATCAGCAGGACCACCAGCAGCCGATTCTGCCCTGGAGTCTTTTGCGTAACCTGTGAACTGAGAGGAAGAGTGCCCTGCTGCGCCTCTTCCTCCTGCAGTCTTCGTCGTTCTTCCGAGGATTTTTTTAATGCGTCAAGAATGTAAGACATGACCGGTTACGGTTGTATACGCTCAGGTTTTCTATTCATTAATCTCTATCGGGTTAATCACAATGTTTGTCCTGCCGCTCAGGTTCTCTTCATTTACCTCATTGCTTTGGCCAGCAGAACCTTGAGGCTCATCAACAGGGGCTTGTTCCAGGGTGATCTCTGCGATCTCTGCCAGACCAGGTGGTTCGATCTCGGGCGCCAGTCTTACCGGTTCCGGCTGATTCTCCGGTCCCGGAATTTTTTCTGGATCAAGAATTTTTGCGGATTCTGCCGGTCTGCCCAGATCTGAGAGTTTCTCCAGCTGCGTCTGTTTATCCAGTCCGTTCCAACCATCGAGCAGGATAGATGAACCATACCAGAGTCCCAATATCACCAGCATCAGTATGATACCAGTGGTCAAAAGAAATCGAAAACGGGGCTTTGGCCGGTGACCAGGAGCATTGTCGCCAAAAATTTCCGCAGCGGCTTTCTGGGCAATTTTTTTGTCCACCTGTTGCTTGTTTTCGGAATATGCTCCAAGAAGTGCATGGTCGCAGAGACTGTTAATCAGGCGGGGGATTCCCCGGCTTGTTCTGTATATTTCATTGAGCGCCCTGCCGGTGAAAAACGTGCTTCGTCCGCCGCCGGCAACCATAATCCGGTGTGCGATGTAGGCCTCGACATCTGCTCGCTTGAGGCCTTTAAGGTGATATCGGCTGGTGATACGCTGATTGATCTGTTCCAGGTCCGATCGGGCAAGTAGTGATCGAAGCTCAGATTGACCGAGCAGGACGATTTTCAGTAACTTCTGCTGATCTGTCTCGAGGTTGGTTAAAAGCCTGAGCATTTCAAGAACATCAAGGTCAAGATTCTGGGCTTCGTCAATAACAAGTACCGTCTGACGATTCGCTGAATACGCTTTGAGAAGAAAATCGTTAAGACTGTCGATGTAGATTTTTGTGGATGGCTCCGGTATGGTAACCTTTATACCAAACTCGTCGCACACCGAGGCGAGTAATTCATATCCGGTAAGTTTCGGGTTAATAATGAAAGCAACATCAGTACTGCGCGGTAGTTTTTCCAGGAAGTAACGCGAGATGGTTGTTTTTCCGGTTCCAATCTCCCCGGTAAGCAGCACAATACAGCCCTTGGATGTTGTGCCGTACACCAGGTGAGCGAGGGCCTCCTGGTGCATTGTGCTCATATAGAGATAACGCGGATTGGGGGCAATTGAAAATGGATTTTCATTGAACCCGAAATAATCTGTATACATAAAAAGTGGTTTTAACCGGCTTATTTTTGACAGGGTTTCTGCTGTTCATCAGTTCACGAACAAGTGTCGGTAATTATTATAGGACAATTTAACATCCAAAGCTATTTCTCTTTGTTTTCAGTTGTAATTATTGCGATTAACGCGTAGCATAAAATGTCATTTTCTGATGTTTTTTCCTGTTGTCAGGTAAGGTATTGCAGTAAAATGGTGCGGTCTTACTTAGAATCTGAGTATCCACGATGCTGAAAAAATTATCACTGACATTTCTTTATCTCTTTTACGCTGTTGTCTTAACAGCAGTACTTCTGGTTGTACGATTTCCCAAAGAAACACTGCTGGCGCAGGCTGAGCGAAAGGTTGAAGAGAAACTTACGGACTACACCTGTGAAATCGGCGATATAAAGTATATCTATCCGTTCAGCGTGCTGATCGAAGAAGTGGCGATCGTTCACACTGGCAACGGGTCCCAACTGCCGGTTAACCGTGTTTTAATCACTGCAGACCTGAAAAATCTAATGACCCGGTTTGAGATGAGCCTTGAACTGCTGGGCGGAACGATGACAACAGGGGTTGTACTGCACCCGGAAAGCGACCGGGTGGAGCTGCCGACACTTGCCATTTCCGGGGTAAATCTTAAAGATGTCGGTTTTATAGAACAGGATTTGAGCCGGGGAGTTGATGGTACCGTGGAGTTATCGGGGCGTTATCTTGGCAGCAGCAGTGATTTAGCCGGAGGGGAATTTTCAGGCACTGTTCGGGTTAAAGATTTCCAGATGGAACTCAAACGGCCGATTCTGCAGAGTACGCAGGTAGTTTTTACGGAGATCCGAACGTTTGCTCAATTGAGAAATGGTCTGGTTGAAGTCGTTGATGGCACGGCAACAGGTCCATTTTATGATGGAGACTTTACCGGTTCGGTTAGACTCAGTAGACTATGGCGGGCCTCCGTCTTAGCATTAAGCGGTACACTGAGTCCCAAACAGGAATATATTGAAAAAGACAGGCAGGTCGCACGGGCTGTGGCGCTGCTTTATAGAAAATATAAAAGCTCAACGATCCCCTACAAATTAACAGGTAGTTTTGAAGATCCTGTTTTCGCATTTGCTGCCAATTAGTAGAACGTGGTGCAGCACATTTGCAGCGCAGGGGACCGGTTGAAACCGTATGAGAGATGGCGGAGGACATGAGGAGTGATTGACAGGATAGGCTCGATACTGCTGCGCAAGACAAATCTGACGGAGGAAGATTTGCTGGCAGCCCTGAAAACACAGGAAAAGAGCGGCGAGAGAGTTGGGGAAATTCTCGTCAAGCAGAAAAGGATTAAAGAGCGGGATCTTTTAAAGGCCTTCTCCGAGCAATTCAGGATGGACATTATTCCTACCCTTCCCCTTGAAATTGCTACAGATTTTACAAAAATAATTCCAATTTCATTTCTCAAGAAAAATGTATTGGTGCCGATAATCACCGCAGAAGAACGCTATATCGCCATGTCTGACCCGTGCCTGTTCCAGGCCTATGATGATATCTGCCAGTTACTTGAAATGCCGGGGTGTCCTTCTCTGCTCTGTTCTCATAGTGAGATTATTCGTACCATTAATGCTGCCTACGATATGTCCCAGGATAGTGCTGAAGATGTAATGCAGGACATAGATGAGGATGATCCGGATGTACTTTTCTCCAAAATTGAAGAAGTGGGGGACCTCCTCGATGATACCAGCCACTCACCGGTTATTCGGCTGGTTAACCTGATGCTGTCCCAGGCGGTTCGCAATAATGTTTCGGATATTCATATTGAGCCGTATCAAAATCTGCTGAAGATCAGGCAGCGGCTGGACGGTATCCTCTACGACATGTTTGCTCCTCCCAAACATGTCCAGTCAGCTCTAACATCGAGAATAAAGCTGATGGCCAAAATGAATATCGCTGAAAAACGGCTCCCCCAGGATGGAAGAATCGAGATCAAGGTCGGTAATAAAGATATTGATATCAGGGTGTCGACGCTGCCAACCGCATTTGGCGAGCGGGTGGTCATGCGTCTTCTGGATAAATCAACGGTACGGATGTCACTGTCTGATCTGGGGATGTCTGCTGACCGGCTGCAGATTTTCTCAGAGATGATCAAGGCGCCCAATGGCATTATCCTGGTTACCGGTCCGACCGGATCGGGTAAAACCACCACGCTTTATGCCGCACTGACGGCAATTAACAACGTGGACATCAACATAATTACCGTCGAGGATCCAATTGAATACAGGATTCCAGGTATCGGCCAGGTTCAGGTAAACCCGAAAATTGATTTGACCTTCGCCTCAGGATTACGCTCGATTGTCCGACAGGACCCCGATGTTATTCTGATTGGCGAGATTCGCGATTTTGAAACCGCAGAGATTGCCATACAATCGGCTCTGACCGGTCATCTGGTGTTCTCAACGGTACACACCAATGATGCTGCAAGCACTATTACCCGTCTGCGCGATATGGGCGTGGAATCATTCCTCATCGCCTCATCGGTTAATGCAATTCTTGCCCAGCGGCTCGTAAGGATCATCTGCCCTTCATGCAAGGAGCCCTATCAACCGGATCCGGTAGAGCTTGAACGTATCGGTTTGACTCCCGAAACACTTGGAAACAGAGAAATTTTTCGAGGGAAGGGGTGCGACGAGTGTCATCAGACCGGTTATCAGGGAAGGTGTGGTATTCATGAGTTTCTGGTTGTTGATGATGCCGTGAAAAGCATGATCCTAAAGACCTCTGATTCCAGTGAGCTCAAGCGGTATGTCAGGGCTCAGGGGATGAAAACGCTGGTTCAGGATGGTGCCGAGAAGGTTCTTGACGGGATCACTACCATAGCAGAGGTGTATCGGGTGGCACAGGGTTGAAAAAGCCTGGACTGTTTTCTGTCTGTGAGTGAAAGGGAAGATACCCCGTATCGGCATGATCCCGGAGATTGCTCCATCCCGGTTATTCCAGAGACTCGACAAAGGCCAGGTAGTGATTCGGGATTGTTCGTTTCACTGGCGTGGCAATATAAAAATTACGTTTCATGCGAAGCCCTTTTACCCTGATTTCCCTTAATGCCCCGTGCCTGACCTCATCTTGTATTGCCAGCCGGGAAATTATTGAAACACCGAGATCAGACTTTATTGCTTCCTTTATGGCAGTACTTGACCCGAGAATTGCGCTTACTCTGAGCTCACTTGTGTCGATATTATGCTGAGAGAGAAAAAACTCAATAGTCTTTCTGGTTCCTGAGCCTTCCTCCCTGAGCAGGAAGTTGAGCCTGGAAAGATCTCCTGATATAATTTCATCAGGCAGATTTGAACTGCGATGCACTGCCAGTACCAGTTCATCTTCTCCAAACGGGGCATATTCAACTTTCTTTGATGGAATGCGTGCCCCGACAATCCCCAAATAGAGGTGGTTTTCACTAATCTGCTTGATTATCTGAGCGGAGTCATTGATGGTTATCTGGAATGATACTCCCGGATATTTCTTTTTAAAAGCTGAGGCAAATTGGGGCAGAATGTATGCTCCGGGGATTGTACTGGCACCGATAAGGAGCTCTCCGGAGATTACATTTGAGACCGAGGCCAGCATTTTACTGATTTTATCAATTTCGTCGAGGATCTCGACTGCCTTCGGGTAAAGCAGTTCAGCCTGTGGTGTCGGCATGATGGACCGACCCAGTCTGTCAAAGAGTTTACAGCCAAGGTGATCTTCAAGGTTACGCATATGTTCACTGATGGTCGGCTGGCTGGTAAACAGCTGTTCAGCTGCCTTGGTGAAACTCCTTGTTTTGTATACTGCCGTGAAGATTCTCAGCTGGCGTGTGTCCATATCGGCATCCCTGATCTAGTTATAGTTTTCATCCATAACACCTAAAGGTGATTCAAATGATATAGGTATCATTACCACCAGGGTGAATGATCAACAAGGTAAAAGAACTATGGGCGTCCGTTTTAGAGGGGGAGCTGTGAAGCAGTGCAGCTGTGTGTTTTCTGCCGATACTGAGGCGATTCGGCCTGCAGTTAAATCAAGATATCGCTGCTGTGATATGATGCTAATAACGCCTGCAGCATCTAAGAGCTGCAGGCGTTAAGGTCGGTATTTTATTCAATTCCGGTGATAACTCCCTGCACCCGTCGGTTCAGGGACCTTCCCTGCGCTGTTTCGTTGGTTGCCACAGGATCTTCATAACCAAATCCGCTTAAGGTGATGCGATTGGCATCGATGCCTTCTTTGTCAACGAGGTAGGTACGGACGCTTGCCGCCCGACGGTGGGAAAGTTTCATGTTGTAGTCCCAGGTACCGATGTTATCGGTATGTCCTGCGAGTATGATTTTTGCCTTTGGGTGTTCCTTCATATAGGAGCCAACCTTGCCGAGAACCTCAAAGTATTCCTTCTTGACGTCTGATTTGTCAAAATCAAACAGAATGTTCTGCCATTCGTAGGCCACAATCACTTCTTCATTCATCCCCGGTTTTTTCTCGACCACAGAAAAAAGCGCACTGGTCATCCACTCCGGGTTGCCGAGCAGCGTTTCAAACGGCACCATGTATGAACACTCATTTACCGAGGCAATCGCCGTTATCTCCTTTAAATTTTTCTTTTCTGCACCAGTGTTTATAACGACAAAACAGGTGTCGTAGGCAGACGCCAATCCCCTGGCCAGGGCAGACGGCGACCTCATTGAGCCGACAGGGGTATACTGGCCGTCAGTAAACAGGAAAATAACCGTTCTACCACTCACTCCGGCCAGGACCTTGTCCAGTTCAGATAAGCCCTGCTGCAGAAGCGTTGCTCCTTTGGGTTCGCGCGGCATTTTGGCTATTGTGCGGCTGAATGTCTTTTTGTTGTATTGCTGCATCGGATAGAAGGTGGTCAGGTTTTCAAAGCCGGAACCGGGAGTAAACGAGTAGATACCGGCCATCCAGTTCATATCGGGAAGTGTCGCATTTTTCTCTACGAGAATTTTGCGTTCGGCGGCCAATTCGGTCATTACACTATTGCTGTATATATCCTTCATTGACGCCGACCTGTCATAGAGGATAATGAAGTTGTCCGCTTTTCTGACCAGGTATACTTCAGTACCGTTCCAGAGAGATTTTACCGGCTCTGCCTGGGCTGTAAGGGTAACGAGTAAACAGCAGGTAATCAGACAACCAAACACAATCTTTGTTACTTTCATGAAACGTCCTCCGTGGTGAGGGAATGAAACGGCAAAGGCTTTGCTGATCGCCAGCTTCCCCGGTATTTTAATCACATTTTACGAAATACGGCTCTATTTTTTGATCATCAACTATAAAAATAGCAGTTATTTGAAATGAATGGAAGGAACCAGCGGAAAAAAAACAAATTTTCCAATAACCGCTTTCGCCGCTTAGAAGTCGGTCGCTGCACTTTATGAGTAACCGGCAGGATAAAAAATACTATAAAATAACTGTCCCTGTTTCTGGCTGGCTTTTATGACAGCATTAAGTGATTCATCTGATTGCCAGTCGTGTTATAGTGCAGGTCTTTGTATATTGGGACAGGAATAGTAAGATCGTCAAGGAGTCTTAAGTGAAAAACAGGATGTTAATCCCGACTATTCTTTTCGGGATAGTACTGGTCGGCATCATGCTGGGCATCTGTGGAATAGGGCTGAGCATGGGGTTTAAGAAAATAAGCCTTATCGGTTTTTTCGGGGCCCTTTTTGTTCTGGTTCTCTTGCGGTTCATCGGATGGTTAGACTCAAAAAAGCAAAATAATCCATGAGGGGGGCACCGCTCTCTTGTTCAGTGACCATACTTTTTAACGTGAATGCTTAATTTCTGAGGCAGTGACAGCCATGATCAGCGCCTTTCTTAATCCTATTTTTCCGGTCTTTGCAATCATGCTGGTCGGTATTGTTTTTTCCAGAGGAGGATTGTTTGACAGCGCTGCCGCCCATGCCATTAACCGGTTTGTGTTTTTTGTGGCGGTACCGGCACTGCTCTTCCTGCTTCTCTCCCGCGCCGACCTGGGGAATGTGGACGTCCGTCTCCTGGCGTTCTATTTCCTCTCTGAAATTGTTTTGTTTACGGGAAGCGCGGTGATCGCCCGGTTCCTGTTTAAATGTCTGCCGGGAGAGGCTATCCTGCTGGGGATGGCATCATGCTTTGTAAATCATGTGTTCTTTGTCTTGCCGATAGCCACCATTCTCTACGGTGAGCAGGCGACAGCCCCGATAACGGCTATTATTGTCATATGATACAACCGTTATCTTCGGGGGAACCATAATGGGGCTGGAATTTGCCTCGCATCGTTCAGAGTCCACCTGGAGGGTTGTTCGTTCTTTCCTCCGTAACCCGGTACTCGTGTCAATTGCTCTGGGCCTGATGGTTAATTTTTCAGGCCTTCCATTACACGATGGAGTCGTAACGTTCACAAGCTTTGCAGGAGCTGCAGCAGCTCCTGCCGCCCTTTTTTCACTGGGGATTATCCTGGCCAGGGCCCGTTTTTTATCGTTGGACTCTAAGGCGTTTATGGCGACGGGGCTCAAAATTATCGTCCATCCGCTGGTAGCCTGGTTGTTATTTACCGGTCTTGTTGAGTTTGAACCTGTGCTGCGAGATCCGGCAATGCTTGTAGCGGCCGGTCCCTGCGGGGCCATGCCGTTTGTGCTGGCAATGCAGTACAAGGTCAGGGCAGAATCGATCGGAATGGCGATAATCTATTCAACAATTGCTTCTTTACTGACCCTGTCAATTCTTGCCTGAAGGCTGCGCCTTCAGGACTCTTTGTGAGCGCTCTCAAGCATGTCCGTACTCAGGTACCGTTCGCCCGTATCAGGGAGGACAAATACAATAGATTTACCTCTGTTCTCTGCTCTTTTGGCTATCTGCAGTGCCGCCCAGGCTGCCGCTCCTGATGATATACCGCAGAGAATGCCCTCCTTTCTGGCCAGGAGTCGGGCTGTTTCGATCGCATCGTCATTGGTTACCTGAACGATTTCGTCGATAATCTCTGTGTTGAGAACCTTTGGTACAAAACCTGCGCCAATTCCCTGGATCTTGTGCGGTCCCGGTTTTCCGCCGGAGAGAACGGGAGAGTCCGCCGGCTCGACAGCGACAACTTTCATATTGCTGTTTCTGACCTTTAAAACCTCCCCCACACCGGTTAAGGTTCCTCCCGTGCCGACTCCGGCAACAAAAAAATCTACATTGCCCTTGGTATCATGCCAAATTTCCTCAGCGGTGGTCTTACGGTGGACTTCAGGGTTTGCCGGGTTGGAGAACTGATCCGGCATGAAACTGTTCTGGTTAGCTGGCTGCGAGTTCTTCAGCTTTGGCAATGGCGCCTTTTATGCCATCCGCTGCAGGAGTGAGAACGAGCTCGGCACCGAGGTGCTTGAGCAGCATTCTGCGTTCAAGACTCATGGTTTCAGGCATGGTAAGTATGAGCCGCAATCCTTTCGAAGCGCAGACAAAGGCAAGTCCAATGCCGGTATTGCCACTGGTCGGCTCAACGATAACCGTCTCATCATTGATCAGTCCATCCCTGATTCCAGCCTCTATCATTGATACCGCAATGCGGCATTTGACGCTGCCAGCCGGATTTCTCGATTCCTGTTTGGCGTAGAGCAGTGCTCCGCTCTCTTTACCAAGATGCTGAAGGGAAAGAAGCGGGGTGCATCCATAACTTTCTGTCAATTGTAATGTCATGATATCCTCCTGACTCAGGTCAGATTAGAATTGTGGTAGATGAGTTCCGGTTTTTTGAGCAGGACCTTGGTCCCGGTACTTACGCTCTCGGTGAGCCAGATGTTGCCGCCGATGGTGGAGTTCGCACCAATCACTGTATCTCCCCCGAGAATCGTCGTGTTTGCGTAAATTATCACATTATCCTCAATGGTCGGGTGACGCTTCTTGTTGCGCAGCCTGGCTCCGGCATCGCGAGGTAAGCTCAGGGCCCCTAGGGTTACTCCCTGGTAGAGACGGACATTTTTGCCGATAACAGTTGTCTCACCGATAACTACCCCGGTGCCGTGATCGATGAAAAGGCCCGGGCCGATCGTTGCGCCGGGGTTTATATCTATGCCGGTCTCGCTATGGGCCCATTCCGTCATGATCCGTGGTATTGTCGGGACATCAAGGATCTGGAGCTCGTGGGCCAGCCGGTAGACGGTAATGGCCAGTAGTCCCGGATAACTGAATATGATCTCGTCGGGGCTTTTGCTGGCAGGATCCCCTTCCAGCGTCGCCCTGATATCCTGGGCCAGTACAGAGGCGATTTCAGGTAATTTTTCCATGAAGCGATAGGCCATTTCGCTGCTGCGTTTTTCGCAGTTTGTGCAGGGCTGGTTATTCCGTCTGCAATAGTGACGAATGGCCATGGTCACCTGTTCCGTGAGTTTGTCAAAGAGTTCTGTTGTTTCCTTGCCGATAAAATATTCGAGGTTTGAGGCGTGCAGTTTTGATGAGGTAAAGTACCCTGGGAAGAGTATCCTTCTCGCCTGCTTTACAATGTCGATGATGGCATGGGGTGATGGAATGGCTACGGGGCTGATATGCTCGTAACACTCCTTGGTTGACCAGGACTGCATCAGTTTCTTGACGACACCGGGTATAAGATGGTGTCTGCCGGCCTCGCTGATCTCATGGTGGTCGCATGCTTCGGCAATGAGACTTATTACTTCGTTATCATTTGGAGAAGTTTCGCTGCTCATGGTGTTGTCACGGGGTTGTCTGTTTTTCAATGATGAATATTCCATAGGTTGCCCGGCAGTTGGTGAACCGGTGAATGATTCTTCCTTGATTACTTTTATAATCAGTTATGATGGCAATTTCTTCAACAATCCGGTAGCCGACGTCACTGGAGAATTTTCTAAAATCCTTAAGGGTGATGACCCGGATATTTGGACTGTCGTACCAGTTGTACGGCAACTCATCACTTTTTGGCGCTGCTCCCTTGAGCAATAACTGCAGCCTGATGATGTAATGGCTGAAATTGGGAAAACTGACAATGAACCGTTTACCGATTCGGGACAGCGAGTAGAGCAGTCGTGCCGGTTCATAGACCTGCTGGAGGGTTTGACTGAGAATGACGTAGTCAAAGCTTTTGTCCGGGTAGTCGTCGACTTCCTCTATCATGTCCCCCTGGAGAACGCTTAATCCCCTGCTGATGCAGTGTGCGGCCTTTTCCTTGTCCTGTTCAATCCCCGTACCTGATACCTGCTTGTTTTTCTCAAGCCAGGCGAGCAGGTCTCCATTCCCGCAACCAAGGTCGAGTACCCGACTGTTTGGCTCAATCCGGGACGAGATGACGCGCAGGTCAAAGCGCATGTCATCAGTTTCGAGGGGTACCATCGAGGAAACCTCCAACTAGTTTTCCGAGACGCTCATCCGGGAGCAGAAAGGCATCATGGCCGCAGTCGGCCTCAATTTCACAGAAGCTGACGTTTTGTCCGGCACGTTTGAGGGCCTGGACCAGTTCTTTTGCCTGGTAGGTCGGGTAGAGCCAGTCTGATGTATAGCTGATTACCAGGAACTTGGTTCCGGGCCCGGCGATGGTCTGCAGCGAATAGGAAGAGGCGTTTCGATCAGCGAGGTCATAATAGTCCGAGGCCTTTGTTATGTAGAGCAGCGAATTGGCATCAAATCGTTTGACAAACTGGGATCCTTGATAGCGGAGGTAACTTTCCACCTGAAAATCAACATCAAACCCATAGGAAAAGTCTTCTTTATTCTGCAGCCGGCGACCGAATTTACGACGCATGGCCTCATCCGAGAGATAGGTGACGTGTCCGATCATACGGGCGATTGCCAGCCCCAGATCAGGCGGTTCTTTGCCGTAGTAATCGCCGCGGTTCCAGCGCGGGTCAGCCATAATTGCCTGGCGGGCTACTTCGTTAAAGGCGATAGCCAGTGCTGAATGGCGCATGGTGGTCGCAATCGGAATTGCAGATCGGATCATCTCCGGGTAACGAACGCACCACTCAAGAACCTGCATTCCCCCCACTGACCCGCCAATGACGGAATGAAGGGATGATATGTTCAGGTGATCAAGCAGTTTTTTCTGGGTTTCGATCATGTCCCCGACGGTCATCATCGGAAAGGTCAGGCCGTATGGTTTAGCCGTGGCCGGATTGATGCTTGAAGGCCCGGTGGAGCCCATGCAGCCGCCAAGAATATTGGCGCAGATAACAAAATATTTATCGGTATCAAGCCCCTTGCCAGGCCCGATCATGCTGTCCCACCACCCGGGCTTGGCCTCGGGAGGCTCTCCCTGGTAGTATCCGGCCGCATGTGAATCCCCTGAAAAGGCATGGGTCACCAGCACCGCATTGTCACGCTGCTCTGAGAGTTGCCCCCAGGTTTCGTATGCGGTGGTAACGGGGCCCAGTCTGGCCCCGTTTTCAAGGATCATTTCATGCGGAGGGTCTGCAAAGGTGAAGTATTTTTTTTCTACCAACCCAGCAGAGCCGATATGAGCAGCAGTCTGATTCATACCCTCTATACTTTGTCCCTACTGGGCAGCTTGCCTGAGCGCCTGGTCAATGTCCCCCTTGATATCATCGATATGTTCAATGCCGATGGAGAGCCGCACCATTGATTCCTGGATGCCTGCCTCCCGGAGCTGCTCCGCAGAGAGCTGGGAATGCGTTGTCGAGGCCGGATGAATCGCCAGAGATTTGGCATCACCGACGTTTGCGACGTGCGATAGAAGCTGCAGCCCATCTATGAATTTCTGGCCTGCCGTCAGTCCGCCCTTGATGCCAAAGGTCACCATACCGCCAAAACCGTTTTTCAGGTATTTCGCAGCCTGATCACTTCCGGGTGAGCCGTCAAGTCCGGGATAATAGACCCATTCCACACATTCATGACCATTTAGAAAGTCTGCAATCGCGCTGGCGTTAGCGCTGTGACGTTCCATCCGGAGTGCGAGTGTCTCTATGCCCTGGAGAAAGATCCAGCTGTTGTCTGGGGATATACAGGCTCCCAGGTTGCGAAGCGGTACAAGCCTCATCCTCAGGATAAAAGCGACCGGGTTTAAGTCACCGAGATCATGTGCATAGCGAAGCCCGTGATACGATTTATCCGGCTCATTGTAAAGGGTGAATTTGGGATCGGTCCAGTCGAAGGTTGCTGCATCTACAACAATGCCGCCAATCCCGGTTCCGTGGCCGCCCATCCATTTTGTCAGTGAATGAATGACGATATCGGCCCCGTGATCAATCGGACGAAGCAGACAGGGGGGGGTAAATGTTGAATCAACAACGAGCGGCAGCCTGTTGTCATGGGCAACTTTTGCAATTGCCTCCAGGTCAGCGACGTTGAGGGCCGGGTTGCCGATTGTCTCGCAGAAAACGGCGCGTGTTTTTTCGTTGATTGCCCTGCGGAAATTTTCCGGGTCTGTGGGGTCAACCAGACGAACCTTGATTCCCAGCTGGGGAAGTATGGAGTCAAATTGAGTGTAGGTCCCGCCATAGAGGTTATTGGCCGCGACAACTTCATCTCCCTGAGCACATATATTGATGATGGTATAGAAAATGGCTGATGTTCCCGAGGCAAGGGCAAGTGCGGCAGCGCCGCCTTCCATCTGGGCGACACGCTGTTCAAGTACATCCTGGGTAGGGTTGCCGATACGGCTGTAGATATTACCAAGTTCTTTCAGGGCAAACAGGTTGGCAGCATGTTCAGTATCTCTAAACATATACGCACTTGTTCTGTAAACCGGGGAGGCATGGGAATTAGTGCTTGGGTCTAGACTGCGTCCGCCGTGTAGAGCAAGTGTTTCAAGTTTCATTAGTTTCTCCTTAAGTGAATAAGCGGTAATCAGCTGCCGCTGTTGTTTTTTTGTTCTTCTCTGATCTGCTCAATAAAGTCATTGAGAGGGGTACCATTTGCCATCACTGACTTGGGGTTAAGCTTGAGGACGGATTCCCAGGCGGCAATGGCTTCATCCACGTTGCCAAAATCATAATAGAGAACGATGCCTTTATTGAGACGGGATGGTTCATGATTTGTATTCATCGAGATGGCCTTGTCAAAGGATTCGATCGCTTTTGTTGAATCCCCGGCTCTTCGATACATGACCCCCAGGTCCGTCCATAGATTTGCATCTCCTGAATGAAGTTCAAGAGATTTTGTATACGCGCCGATTGCTTTTTGATACTGATCGCTGTCAAAGTAGAGGTGGCCCAGCTGCGTCCAGCTGTTATAATTATCCGGATTGGCGGTTACCTCCGCTTCAAGATTTACTATTGCCTGGCTCTCCTGCTCAGAAAGCCCCTGCTGCTGTGTGACACTTCCCTGCGTCGCAGTGGGCGTTGAATCCATTTTATAAACGGTGAAACCGACACCCGATATGAAACCGACAATAAAAACGATAAATATGGAAATGTAGAAGGTTTGTTTGTTAACTGTTGGTTGCTGAGTCGCCATTACTTCCTCTGGAATGTTTATCTTTGATGATTATAGTGTGTTTATGTTTAAAATTAGGTCGACATTTCCATACAATAGACATGAAATGGAGTTTGTGTATACCACATTGCAGTAATATTTCAGAAGAGCTGCCGATGGAAATTGCCGAGGCAGGTAAAAAGGCTTTGAATATTTCAGAATGATCAGTTTAATATTTTGAATTTACATGGATTGTCTGTTGTTGTCTGTACAGAGAAAACTTACCTTGAATATATATGCATTTTATACGGGCGGAGCAGGGGAAGATCAGCCTTCCGCATGTCTCTGGCCGTGGGTGTCAATATCAGTTATCTGGAGGATTGAATCATGAGTAAAGTGGCTCCCGATCCATTGAAGGATCTGGTTGAGGAGGATGTTCCGAGTGTTTATTTTCCAACATCTGTCAAGTCCATACAGGAGAATATCATTCATCACCTGATGAGTTTTCAGGGAAGAGACCCGGAACGCTCCGGTGCGTCTGATATCTATAAGGCACTTGCCTACACCCTGCGTGATGTCATGGTTGAAAAATGGATAAAGACCCAGAAGACCTTCTATGCCAAAGAAAAGAAGCGGGTTTATTATCTCTCCCTGGAATTCCTGATCGGTCGATCGCTCGGAAACTCAATTACCAATCTCGGCCTCTACGACGAGGTGAAGGATGCTGTTGAAGGTCTCGGCTATACAATGGAGGAAATCCGGGAACAGGAGGAGGATGCTGCGCTCGGCAACGGGGGACTTGGCAGACTTGCTGCCTGTTTCATGGATTCTATCGCCACCCTGAAAATTCCGGCCTATGGATACGGCATCATGTATGAATATGGTTTGTTCTACCAGCAGCTCATAAACGGCTACCAGGTGGAGAGCCCCGATAACTGGCTGAGGTTCGGTTCTCCGTGGGGATTTGAGCGTCGCATGCCCACGTTCAAGGTGCAGTTTTACGGTAAGGTAAGCACCTACCTGGATGAAAAAGGGTGTTACCGTTCCAAATGGATTGACACCTCGGATGTCATGGCTCTTCCCTGTGACATGCTCGTTCCTGGATATAAAAATGATCACGTAATAAACATGCGGCTCTGGACCGCGAAAGCCTCAAGGGAACTTGATCTGACCCATTTTGGCGAGGGTGATTATATAGGAGCCGTGCAGCAGAAAGTCAGTTCTGAAACCATCTCAAAGGTTCTCTATCCACCTGATCATAACTATGCAGGGCAGGAACTTCGCCTGAGGCAGCAGTATTTTTTCGTTGCTGCTACCTTTCAGGATATCATGAGGCGATATAAGAAAAAAAATAAAACCTTTGATAAATTCCATGACCGGGTGGCAGTTCAACTCAATGACACGCACCCGGCCATAGCGATTCCTGAACTAATGCGGCTGCTGCTTGATGTCGAGGGACTTGGCTGGGAGCGGGCCTGGAACATCTGTGTCAAGACCTTTGCCTATACCAATCACACCTTGATGCCAGAAGCCCTGGAGCGCTGGACCGTAGAGATGATGGGCAAGGTGCTGCCGCGGCATCTCCAGATTATTTATGAAATAAACCAGCGCTTTCTCGATATGGTCGCCAGTCATTACCCTGGAGATAATGAAAAATTGAGCCAGATGTCGATTATCGAGGAAGGTAACCCGAAAAAGATACGTATGGCACACCTGGCCATTGTCGGCAGCCATTCAGTAAATGGTGTTGCAGCACTGCATACTCAATTATTAAGGGACCGGATATTTCATGATTTTGATGTAATGTATCCGGGAAAATTCAACTCCAAGACCAATGGCATTACCCCTCGCCGCTGGCTGCTTGAAGCAAATCGTGAGCTGGCTGAACTGATTAACAGCAGAATCGGTCCCGGGTGGATAGTTGATCTGGACCGGCTGCGTGAGCTGGAACCGCTGGTGAATGACAGTGAATTCTGCCAAGAGTTCATGCAGATAAAGTACAACAACAAGAAACGTTTGGCGGATTATATCAATCTCTCCACAGGAATCGTCGTCAGCCCGGAGACCATGTTTGATGTCCAGGTAAAGCGCATACATGAATACAAGCGCCAGCTGCTCAATGCCCTGCATGTGATCTACCTCTACCAGAAAATGATCAAAGAGCCTGAGAGCAGGATTGCCCCCCGAACCGTTATCTTTGCAGGAAAAGCAGCGCCATCCTACTGGCGTGCAAAGCTGATCATAAAACTGATCAATGCCATTGGTGATGTGGTAAATCATGATCCGCGGATCGGAGACCGGCTGCGGGTCGCGTTTCTGCCTAATTACAATGTCAGCCAGGCAGAGCTGATCATGCCTGCGGCCGACCTCTCGGAACAGATTTCAACTGCTGGAACCGAAGCATCCGGAACCGGAAACATGAAGTTCGCCCTGAACGGTGCATTGACCATAGGAACGCTCGATGGTGCAAACATAGAGATACAGGAGGAAGTCGGCGAAGAAAACATTTTTATCTTCGGACTGAATGCCGATGAGGCGGAATATGAACGGATCCAAAACAGCAGGACACCGGAGCAGATCTGTGCAGAGAATCCTAAAATTGCCCGGGTTATTACTGCGATTGAGGATGGCGGCTTCAGCAGGGGAGACGGTGAGCTCTTCAAACCATTGGTGGACTCTTTGATGAGCCCGCATGATCAGTATCTGCTGATCCGTGATTTTGAATCATATATCGACTGCCAGCAGCAGGTAAATGATGTCTACCTTGACGTGGAACGATGGACCCGGATGGCAATACTAAATGTCGCACGCATGGGTAAATTTTCTACCGACAGGACCATCAGGCAATATTCCAACGAGATCTGGGGAATTCCGGTATAATCATTGTAATTGCGGGAGGCAGAAAAAACGGGGTCAGGGTTTTATCAGTGACATTATCAGAGGATAGACTTGTTGATCATAGTCAAAGAAAAAAGGGATTCGCCGATAACGGTGAATCCCTTTTTTCTATAGTTACTTATGTCAGATTTAAGTTGACGGTTTGAGTTTTATCATCCGAGGGGCACTATTTTTTAATGAACATTTTGCACGAATATATTTTCTCAGAGATTTTCACGTACTAAAAACCATCAGTTTTTCCAAGGAACTCTATCTCATCCAGCAACGCCTGACAATTGTATTGTGTCGGTGGTTTCTTGAATTATAGATAGCGAGGAACGTTTGGGGAATTGTTAACCGCAGAGATCACCAATCTTTCACACTTCTCCTTAAAATTTTGTAGTAGTTACCCGCACGGTAACACCACAAAACCAAAACATAAATAATCAAAAATACGACATTGTAGCACGGTAACGTGCTGGAATTAATCGCAATACAATGTGGTAATCTGTTTGTTAGGTATTATAGTTGATGGTATCAATTATTTAGGAAAGTACGCTGGCAGTTATTGTCTAAAGCCAAAGTAATCACAAACCTATCCATCGATAAACCGTATAAGGCCAACCATATACAGCGATAGGAAAGGTATTGATCTAACAACATAACGTTTAATTCCGGGGAGTCCGCTATTTTAGATCAGATTAGGCATAACGGTGGTGGAAGAGATGGGCATCTTTTACGTTATTAAGTCGGTTGATTTACAGTGGAGCTTTTTTTATTAACATCAGGACTATCAGGAAGGAGGAGACAATGAATCCAATGGCATGTCTTATCAGGTTGATAAAGTCTGTTTGTATTTGTTTGCTGGCATCTTGTTTGATTGTAACCATGGTTCCTTCCCTGGCACAAAGCGGCAAATCAGAGAGCAGTCAACAAGGATCTTCGGGGAAGAGCCAAAATGGCAAAAACGGCGCTGGAAAGGCAAGCAGTAATGGCGGGCAGTCAAGCTCAAACGTTTCAGGCGAAGAACCAGCAGCTGATGCAGGTTCTTCTTCGGTAGGCGGTTCTTCAAACAATACTGGCAAGGGGGCAGGCGTATCGGGCAGTAAAGCCACATCATCCGGCAGCAGCTCGAAATCTGCAGGTAGTTCTAAATCTTCTGGTGGCAACCAGGCAAAGAGCGTTTCAGGGAGTAAAAGTAAATCATCGGCGAGCAGCGCTGCTGCCACAAGCGGCTCGAAATCATCAGGTGGCAGCAAGGGAAAGGCCGGCTCGGGCGGGAGCGGTAAATCATCGGGCAGTAATGGTGCGGCCGGTGCTAGCTCAAATTCCTCAGCTGGCAGTAGTGGAGCCGGCGGTGCCAGCGGAGGGGGAAAAGGGGATCCCCCGGAAGTAAATGATGCTGCCGAAGCGGACGACGATTCGGACCGGCCAGCATGGGCGGGTGGAAATACTGATGCAAACCCGCACAGTGGAGGTGGAAACGAGGGTTCTGACTCCAAGAAAGGCGACGAGTATGGTGATCTGTACGTCGTGGTGAGGGATCCAGAAACTGGAGTACCAATCCTGGTAAACGGGGAACTGCAAATCTGTACGGATGAGGACTGCAACGACTCTGAATTGACTATTGATGGTGAAGTACCGGCAGATGTGACCCCGATCGAGGTCGATTTTGGCCGCCTGAACATCGGTCGTGCACCTACCAAGGTGGTTAATCATGCACTGGATGAGGCACTGAGCAAGATCACTGCAGACGATGTGGAACTGGCGCTCGACCCTGCCGGCCGCATCACGGTTGACGGAGTCACCATTGACTCGCCGCTTGAGAATCTGGCTCTCTACATTGGGATCATGACCGGGGATCAAGGTGTGGTTGTTCCACTTGAAACACTGGGCGCCCCCCTTAGTCTGGCACCGGCCCTGCTGGGTGCTGCTGCCGACAAGACGGGAGAGATCACGATCGACCTGGTGTTCTACAGCAATGAGATCTATGACCTAGTAGCGGCTCCTGCAACCTTCTACAGCTACGAAGGGTTGGATTACGATCGTACCATCTATAACACTACTGTGGACTATTTCTATATGAATGAAGGTGATGTTGAGAGCGGCGAACTAAATCTGATGGAGTATCTGGAGGCCACACAACCTGATTTGACCGGTGCGGTAGGCATCACACTCTTCAGCATTGCGGCGGATGATGCACTGGAAATAGTGGAGCTTGTCCATACCCAGATCCACGATGAGGAATTACCAGGCACTGTTGTTCCATAACCGTTAAATGCAGTATTATTGTTCACTGTAAACAGCAATATATGGTACTTGAGTACTCAAAATTTTTATCAGATATTAGATCAAGGCGCTACAAGGTCAGTGGTTAAGGGAGAAAGGCTCCCTGATTTAAAATGACTGCAAAGACATTATTGATAATTATTGGTGAGCATTGCCTGATCCTTGATTCACTTCTTTAACTTAAAGGTTAAAAGCCATCTTTTTGGCTGAGGTGGCTATTAACCTTACTGCCTGGAAGCTCATATTCCTTTCTTCTACGCGGTGATCCAGAACTCCGATTAATCCTGGAGCCAAAAGCCAGGCGCAGATATTTTTGTTTCTTTCCGGGAGTAGTTCACAGGAGATAATCACCGCTGATTGTGATGAACGGAAAGTATAATTAATCTGTTAACCTGCAGCAATTTTAAAATTTTCTATCGCATAGCGCAAAATTTAAATCGCCCTTTTTTCCTGAATAACGGATGAAGTTGCTGTTTTCTGGAATAAAAGCCACTATACCACATGGTCGTATGTGTCTAATATCTTTATATTATTAGCCATTTTGCTTCGACCGCATGGAATATATATTGCAGTAAATTCAGGGACATTAACAGCTTCGAGAGGCCAACCGTTACTATCGTACAGGGAGGCAGGGCTATGAAAGGTTTATTGCAGGAAGTCATAAAAGGCAGTAAATACACGCAGCCATTCAAAAAAGTATGTTTTATTGTCATCTCAACCGCTGCAGCTGCGGCAATTACCGCAGGTAAGACGTATGCTGTGCCATTCTCCTTCTGGGAATGGGAGACGGTGGTAAACAATGCAGACATTGCACCTGGAACAGCACACGCGTTTTTTAGTTATAACCAGCCTTCTATCAACGATGACGGGACAGTAGTCTTCAGGGCACGGGCCAAGGGGGCTGGTGGGGCAAATCACAACGGACAGGGCGGCGACTCGCACAGTGGATCCAACAGTGGCTCGGCAAGTGGCTCGCACGGTGGCTCGAACAGTGGCTCGACAAGCGGTTCGCACGGTGGCCCGACAAGCGGTATCTTTGCCAGAGACATGTCGACAGCCGATGCGCCGATCATTTCCATCGCCGTCAGGGGTGGTGAGGTTCCCGATCCGAATAACATCGTCAAACCCGGACCAGCGACCTTCAATGAATTTCCGTCGTTCCCTCGAATAGATAGCTCATCCTCCACTATTTCCTTCCGAGGACAGTCGCAGCCCTCGTGGAACGTTACTCTCGGAGAAGAACTTGAGACAAGAAGTGGCACATCAGGTCTGTATGGGTTCACCTGTGACACCTTGACCACAGGAATCCGTAATATTGAGGCCGAGGGCGGGTTCCCTGAATATCTGGTTCCGAATGAAAACAATATCCGCTTTGAGCAGTATCCCGGCGCGCCCTCCCCGACCGGCAATATCGTGGCATTCAAGGGAAACTGGACCGCGTCGGACAATACCTCCCGGACGGGAGTGTATTATCGCGACATGTTTGCAGATGATGGCAAATCACCAGTCGTGAAGATTGCCGAACGGGGTGAGCAAATTCCCGAGGCAGCCCTTCCGGTAGGAGGCACAAAATATACCTTTGGCTCAACAGCGCCGCCGAGTGCTGCAGCGGGTAAAATGGTCTTTACAGGACTCGATAATGAGGCAACTCCGAGCGCGGGCGGCATCTTCATGGCGGATCTCGAGAAAAATGCTGTGTTGACGACGATAGCTGGCTTCAGGACAGAGGTTCCAAAGAATAATCCACAGACCTTCCGTGCTTTCGGCGAAGGGTTGTCCTTTGATGGACGATACGTTGGCTTCTGGGCCGGTTGGGGAGATCAGACGATTGAAAGGTGCGTCAGTTGCGGCACCGACGGCAATAGTGATTTACTGGCTGCCTGCGTCAGCCAGAGTGATGACGGTAAAGGTGGAAGCACCTTTGATGTGATTAAAAACCAGGGTATCTTCCTTGCTGATACGAAAGAAGAAAATCTCTTTCTTGTTGCCCAGACGGGAGAGCGCTTTGAAGATTTTCTGTTCTGGAATTTTTCAGGAAAGCCCCCAGGCCAGCAGGGTCATGGAGGGGATTCAGGAAATTCCCCAGATGGTGAGGGCCATGGAGATGAATCTGAAGGTGCACGCTGGAGGTCATCGGCATTTCTGGCCATTGACGGCAATGACGTTGTCTTCAAGGCGCTTTCAGCCTCTGGTGAGATAGGTCTCTATGAAGCGCTAGATGTAAACGAGGCGTTTGATTATACAGCTGATCTGCTCACCCTTCTTAGCATAGGTATGGACGGCGGTTTGCTGGATGCCAATGCTGCTGGACTGCCTATCACCTCCTTCGGTATTGAGCGTGATGGCTTTCGCAATGGCCAACTGGTAATTACCGCCAGCATGGGCAACGATGACGCCAGCTGGGCAGGGATCTATGTAGCCGCTGCTCCAGTTCCTGAGCCGGCGACCATGCTTCTGTTTGGCACAGGATTAGTGGGTCTTGCTGCTGCACGGCTGAGAAAGAAGAAGTAACTGCTGTTTTCCAATTTTGAGCAGTGTTCAGGAGGGCAAGATCTATTTATTATTCACAGTGGTTTTACCATGAATCAGTAAAGCTGTCGGCTTTACCGGCAGATCACACTGCTCATTGAAACTGGCCACGTGCTGCGCTGGTCTCCCTCTCGGCTATGCCGGGAAGTAGAGCCAGGCGTTTTACGCGTGGCCGCTTACTCCCGCTGCTCGGCATCTGATTGAATTGAAACCCAGGTAACGTATGGAACCTAACACTGTTGATCAGAGAAAGCATTCCAGATATAAATTGATCAAAACCCTGGTGGTTATTCAGCACGAGGGTGTCAGAGTTTTTGATCTTAGCTCTGGGGGGGTATCTTTTGGCTGTCCCAGCGATAAAGATATTCCTGAAAGATTGGTTGTTGATATAGTGGATGATAAGGGATTACATCTACTAGATTTCCCTGTCTATATCGTTTGGATTGCAAAGAACCAGGATCCCGACACTGTTGCCGCTTATGACAGAATAGTTGGAGCAAAATTCAATCATGATTTATCTCCGGATCAACTGTCAACCCTCAATCAGTTATTGCCATTTCTTAATGAAAAGAGCCGTCAATAATCAGATGTGTTTTCGCCACTTAGTGTGTATCTGCTGGATCATTGAAAGCAGTGACTAAAGCCCCGTACATCTGGGGCGCTGATTTTTGCTCATGAAGAAAGTCCCGTGACCTTCACCCCAGTTATTAAGATATGAGTATAATCTGCCGGAATTGAAAAAAACGGATAGCCTCAGATCAGACTTTATGATCCAGGACGCCTCTGTGTCAATGCAGATTGACCTCGGAGCAAATATAAAGTACATAAAGGCGCAAATGGTTTACGGCGTCATCTGGATTACTCTTGATAACTCTGGCCATTTATAGAAATCTGAGAATAATGAGCCAGCTGCTAAACGAGGAACAGCTATTTTTTTCAATTGGCAACAAACGAAAAAGGACTCGCATGCGGTCAGCCTGTGAGTCCTTGATATATATGGAGGCGGCGAGCGGAGTCGAACCGCTGAATAATGGTTTTGCAGACCACTGCCTTAGCCACTTGGCTACGCCGCCATGCGCTCAACTATGAGACCGTTCTATATACCATAGTTGGACCGTTTGACAAGAGGAAATATGGTCGATGGGATTAAACATAGACATTCTGGTAAATGAAAACAAGGAAGATCTAACAGAACTGGAACAGCTTATAGGCTATCGCTTTACCGATCTGCGTCTGCTGCAAAAAGCATTGATTCATTCATCATATGCTTTTGAACAGGCTCAGGGCGGTAAAGATAACCAGATTCTGGAGTTTGTCGGTGATGCGGTGCTTGACCTGGTAATTGGTTACGCGCTCAGTAAACGCTACCCCTCCATGCGTGAGGGAGATCTGACCAGGGTA
The DNA here is from genome assembly GCA_963710015.1 of uncultured delta proteobacterium. Taxonomy (GTDB): domain Bacteria; phylum Desulfobacterota; class Desulfobulbia; order Desulfobulbales; family Desulfocapsaceae; genus MADRE3. The sequence continues at coordinate 119,274 of CAVPYP010000012.1, forward strand.
CGGGCATCGCTTGTAAATGAGTCTTACCTGGCTGAAATGGCACGATCCGTTGAACTCGGCAGGTTCCTGTGCCTGGGAAAAGGAGAAGACGCCTCCAGCGGAAGAAATAAATCATCAATTCTTTCCTGCGCCTTCGAAGCGGTTATCGGTGCTGTTTTTGAAGACAGCGGATATGCGCATACGGCTGATCTGGTTCAGCGTCTTTTTGGCTCTGAGATAGAAAACAAGAAAAATGATTTACTCCTCGCAGATGCCAAGAGCAGGCTGCAGGAGGAATTGCAGGATAAATTCAACGAGGCCCCGACCTATTGTCTTGATGGTGAAGAAGGGCCGTCGCATAAGAAACTGTTCACCGTGTCTGTGATCTTTCGGGAACAAATTCTCGGTTCGGGAACAGCAAGTTCGAAAAAAGAAGCAGAGCAGCGGGCCGCGGCCGCAGCCCTTGATCTGCTGGAATCGGAAATCTCTCCCTGAACATGGCTGCTATTATCCCTTTCTTTATTCAGCATCGCGGCTGCCCCCATCGCTGTCTTTTCTGCGACCAGACGGCCATTACCGGGGCTGAAGCGGGAGAGTATCACGGGCATGGTGAAATGCTGCGGGATACGATTGATCTCTGGCTCAGCCGCTTTGAGAATAGGGCGCAGATAGAGCTTGCCTTTTACGGCGGTTCTTTCACCTGTCTTCCCGAAGCAGTGCAGATTCAGCTTCTCAATTCTGCCAGACCTTATCTGGACAGTGGAAAACTCGACTCCCTCCGCCTCTCTACAAGACCGGACTGTATTAATGGTGAGATCTGTGAACTTCTGTGGGATTTTGGCGTAAGGACGGTTGAGCTGGGTGTCCAGTCAATGAACGACGCGGTGCTGGAAATTTCAGAACGGGGACATGACGCTGCTGATGTAAGGCTGGCGGCATCATTGTTAAAACAATATGGGTTTTCGCTGGGCGTGCAGCTCATGCCCGGTTTGCCGGGTGATACAACCAGCTCATTTATCCAGACTGTTCAGGATGTTATAGGGCTTGATCCCGATTTTGTGAGGATATACCCGGCACTGGTTATCAGGAACACAGGGCTTGAGCAATTATATAACTCGTCCCTGTACCGTCCTCTGAGTATGAACCGGGCAGTTGCTCTCTCCTCACGAGCACGTCAGCTCTTTTTAAACGAGGGTATTGCCGTAATCCGCATGGGGCTGCAGCCTTCGGCAGAATTGGAGCAAAATATCATCGCCGGACCGTATCATCAGGCTTTTGGCGAGATGGTCGTGAGTAGAAACTGGTTTCGAAGAATACGAGAACTGTGCAGCAGGGTGAAAGATGAGGGGACGCTCAGTGTAACCATTTCAGATCGGGACTACTCGTCTTTTGTCGGCTTGAAACGATCAAATATCAAACGGTTAAAGCAGCTTTTCCCTCAGTGCAGGCTTGAGGTGAAGACGGATACATCCATGGAGCGCGGACAGGTTCACTATGTTGTCAGTTAATCATCTCGATATCAGCTATGGCAATAAACATCTGTTCAAGGATGTCTCAACCGTTGTCTATCCTGGAGACAGGATCGGTCTGGTCGGCGTAAACGGCACCGGGAAATCTACCCTGATGAAGATCATGGCAGGTGAAACCGCAACAGACGACGGGGTGGTACACCGTTCCAGATATTTTTCGGTTGCCTATCTGCCGCAGGAATCAGGCGCCCTCCTGTCGGACAGAACACTTTATCAGGAAGCTGAAAGCTCTTTTGGGGAGATACTGGCATTGCAGCAGGAGTTTGATGGGCTGAATCGGCAGATCAGCACTGCGGCTCCAGAAAGTGATGAATTAAAGGAGCTCCTGGAGCGCCAGGGAGCGATTCAGCACCACCTGGATAACAGTGATATTTATACAATCAGGAGCAGGGTTGAGAAAGTGCTCCATGGACTGGGATTTAGTCCAGAAGATCTGCAGGCCCCGGTTTCAACCTTTTCCGGAGGCTGGGTGATGCGGCTGCTGCTTGCTAAAATGCTTCTTGCCTCGCCATCTCTTCTGCTGCTCGATGAACCGACCAATCATCTCGACCTGGAATCCCTGACCTGGGTAGAAACCTTTCTGCAGTCTCATAAAGGCGCACTCGTTATTATATCCCATGACCGCACCTTTCTCGATCGGACCACTGAGCAGACCTGGGAACTGAGCCTGGGAAATTTGACTACTTATAAAGGGAATTATTCGAAATATGTGGTGGAAAAAGAAGAACGACGGCAGATAGAAAAGGCTGCCTATCAGAATCAGCAGGCTCATATTCGCCAGACCATGCGCTTCGTCGAGCGCTTTAAGGCGAAAGCGACAAAGGCCAGGCAAGCCCAGAGCAAACTTAAGCAGCTCAATAAAATCGAACGTATAGAGCTGGCCGAAGATGAGCACCAGATTAAATTCACCTTTCCCCCGGCACCCCAATCGGGGAGAGACGTGCTGATGATTGAAGGGCTTTCAAAATCATATGGCGATAAAGATGTTTTCAGCAGTGTGGACCTTCACTTTGAGCGAGGTGATAAAGTTGCCGTTGTGGGAGTAAATGGTGCCGGGAAATCAACATTAATGAGGATAATCGCCGGTCAGATTGAACCGGACAGCGGGAGCTTTCGGTTTGGTACAGGAGTGAAACCAACCTATTTCGGCCAGCACCAGGCTCAGGAACTGCCGCTGAATTATAACGTTCTCGAAACACTGTCACATGCTGCCGGGGATATGACCATAACCGGGATGAGATCACTGCTCGGTGCCTTCCTGTTTCGGGGTGATGATGTTGAAAAAAAGGTCTCGGTCCTCTCCGGCGGCGAGAAAAGCCGTCTCGCACTTGCACGAATGATCGCCACACCGGCTAACTGTATGCTGCTTGATGAGCCGACCAACCACCTGGATATGACCTCCCAGGAAGTGCTGCAGGAGGCAATGCGACAGTATGACGGAACGATTATCGTTGTCTCCCACAATCGCTATTTTCTTGATTGTTTTGTTAATAAAGTCGTTGAGGTGAAAGGTGCTGAAGTCACTATGTATGAAGGTAATGTGACTGAATATCTCTATAAACAGGAACAACGTGCACTTCGTGAAATCGAGAGCGGCAGGAATGCTCTGGCCGAAGAGGAATCTGTCACAGAATCTTCACGGGACAATAAAAAAGAGAAGCGGCGCCAGGATGCGCAGCACAGGCAGGAGAGACAGCGCCGGGCCGGGGCCTGGCTGAAAAAACTTGCCGAGGCTGAGAAAAAGGTAGACGATCTAGAAGAACAAAAGGATGAGCTGGAAGCGCGTATGGCCGATCCTGAATTGTACCAGGACCAGAAGGCCTGGAGTGAGACCAGTGCAGAATATAACAAGTGTTCAAGACAGCTTGAGCGCTGGCTTGATCATTGGGAGGAGGCCCAGGCCAAAATTGATGAGATAGATACCAAGCTTAATAGCGGTTGAGTTATTGCGAAATCATGATGGTATAGGATATAGTGTAGCGAATTGCCAACCCAGTTAGGACAAAAGGAGAAACGGTTATGAAAAAATGGGAATGCACGATATGTGGTTATATCCATGAAGGTGATGAGCCTCCGGATATCTGTCCAATCTGTGGAGCGGGAAAAGAATATTTCGTAGAGCTGGCAGAAGAACAAGCGGAAGCAGCTCAGGAAACTGCGGAAACGGTTTCAGGTGCTGCTGCTTCGCCCAAAGCCCCTCAGGATAGTGGTGAGCCCTCTGGTATCGCCGCATTGGTAATGAAATTTCATCTTCACCCGATCATGTCCCATACCCCAAACGGGATATTGCCCATGGCGCTCATTTTCCTCTTCCTTGGCTCATTTTTCGGCTTAGCAGGATTTGAAGTCGCAGCATTTTTCAGTTTTGTCTTTGTCCTGCTGGCAATGCCTGTTGTCATTTTAACCGGCTATTTGGAGTGGCAGAACCGCTATAAAGGAATCAAGACGAAAATCTTCGGTCTGAAAATTGCCGCATCCGTCGTGGTTCTCACAACGCTGACAGCGATGGTTGTCTGGCGTATTGCAGATCCAGGCGTTGCAGCCTCTGCAAGTCGCTGGATCTATCTCCTGGTGGGACTTGTCATGGTCGGGGCCGTAGGAATTGCCGGACACATAGGTGGTAAACTGGTTTTTGACACCCGCGACCGATAAAATTTGTTGGGGTCAGGTCTCGAAATACGACATTTTTTCTGGAATGTCATATTTCGAGACCTGACCCCATTATTTGCCTTTACTTAGTCTAGCAGGCTGTCGAGCATATAGATAAGGTCACTTTCCCGGGATGGGTAGGGGGCAATGATATGGTCTTTGTGCAGGTCCGGCAGGGAGACCTCATCAAGCATTGCCTGCTTGTAAATGTTAATAATACCAGTGGCGTTGTCAGAAATTACATGGGCACCGAGAATTTTATTGTCACTGTCCACGAGGATTTTATAGGCCGCATGTTTCAATCCGATACGTTTATAGGTCGGCCAGCCCAACTCCTTGTCGTAACTTTTCCAGTACTTTATATTGTCTCGAATCAACATATCCTCGGTTGCGCCAACCATAGCTAACTGGGGATAGGTAAACAAAACTGCCGGTACGGCCTTATAGTCAATTGCAGGCGGCATCGGCTGTTGTTCTTCTCCGGCGATAATTGCCGCTGCCGCCGTATGTGCTTCACGGTCTGCGACACGGGCCAGTTGGACCGTGTCGGCACAATCGCCAACCGCGAAAATAGTGGGCACAGAGGTTGCCATTTGGCTGTTGACCTCTATGCCCCGACGATTATAGCGGACCTTGATTTGATCCAGGTTGAGCGAGTCAATATCGGGGACGCGGCCGGCACCATGAACCACCAGGTCCGTAGCAAATGTCTCTCCAGATGACAGATGTATGACATAACCATTGGAATCAGCAGTTATCGCTTCGATATTCGAGTTGGTATGTACGTGAATTCCTGCCCCTCTGCTTGCTTCGCAAAGCTGGGCTACCATATCTCCGTCAAAGGGCCCGAGCGGTCGGTCCGATACCTCAAAAATATGGATATCTCCAGGCCTGGCACCGAGCCGTGCCGCAAAGTGGGCAAACTCGAACGAGATAAACCCCCCGCCAATAAAGACGATTTTTTGAGGCAGTTCTTCCAGGTCGAGAAATTCGCTGCTGGTTATAAGATGTTCATTGCCGTTTATCGGCAGTGACATCGGTTTTGCACCGGCAGCAATGATGAAAAAGCGTGCCTTAATTTCTGAATCATTTACCTGAACCGTATCAGCGGAGGTAAAGACAGCGGAACCTTCTATATAATTGATACCATTACCCTTCAGGTTGGCAACGGTATCTGCTGGTATTGGCGACGTGAACAGATTTTTTTGCCGGCGGATCGCTGACCAATCTGCAGCTGGTACGGTGTTGAGGCCGAGCCCCTGGAGGTGCTGACTGCGGGCAATGGTCTCCGTAACTTCGTAGTACCATTTTTTTGCCTGGCAGCCATGCAGGGCACAGACACCGCCCGGCTGTGAACTCTTATCCACCACGGTAACCAGGTAACCCTCGGCAACCAGGTCGTAGGCCGCAGTTTGCCCGGCGGTTCCAGCACCGATTATAACAATATCAGTCTCAGTCATCTCTATCTCCTCTGAATACCTGTAAAAACGATCCTTTTTGACCAAATGACCCGTTAAACAGGGCCAGGCGAACAATGGCCGCGTTTTTAACTCAGTGAGACAATAGATAACGGCAGGGGTGCCAGGGCCCACCCCTTTTCTTCTACTTCAGCGCTTCTGCTATTGAATCACAGACGTAATCTATGTTGTTCGTCGTTAATCCAGCCAGGTTGATCCTGCCGCCGCCCACAACGTAAATTGCTTTATTTTTACGCAGCCAGTCAACGGTATCATCGTTAAGCCCGCTGAAGGAGAACATGCCATTTTGAGCGGTGATGTAAGAAAAATCCTGATCAATGCCGCGCCGAGCAAGTCCGTCAACCAGTGCGGCCCGCATGGCTTTGATCCGCTCGCACATTCCTGAAAGTTCAGAGAGCCACCCTGCTTCCAGGGCCGGTTCGGAAAGGATTGTCCTTACGATCAGGCCGCCGTGTGCGGGCGGATTGGAATAACATACCCGCACTGTTGTTTTCAGGTGAGACATTGCCACGACAGATTCCTCTGCGGACTCGGGCTCACTATGGTAATGGCTCCGGTCCGTTCGTTATAGAGGCCAAGGTTTTTTGAAAAAGAGCTGGCCACAAAAAAGTCTATTCCTGAGGCGGAAAATTCCTCTACCGCAACCCTGTCTTTATCCACGCTTGTGCCAAATCCCTGATAGGCAAAGTCGAGAAAGGGAAGCCAACCCCTGCTTCCGGCAATTGCTGCGACCTCTGCCCACTGGGAATCATTAAGATCGACACCACTGGGATTATGGCAGCAGGCATGCAGGAGGACAACATCACCAGCGGGAATTTTGTTCAGGGTATCGATCATCTCCTCGAACCTGAGCCCTTTGCTGGCTGCATCATAGTATGGGTATTGTTTGAACCGGAAACCGGCAGCCTCGAAGATACCGTTATGGTTGGCCCAGGTTGGTGAACTGAGCCAGATTGTCGGTGTCGGCTTGAACTTTTTTATCAGTTCAGCACCGATTCTCAGGGCGCCGGTGCCGCCAGGCGCATGCGCCGTTGCTGCACGGCCGGAGCTGATTACTTCACTGTCGAGGCCGAACAGCAGTCTTTGTACGCATGAAGCATAAACGGGATCTCCCGGTATGGGGAGATAATTTTTACTCGTCTCCGAGCCCAGTAGAATTCGTTCCGCATCTTTAACACAATTTAAAACAGGGGTAACCCCTTCATTGGTCATATAAACGCCGACACCGAGGTTGATTTTGTCAGGATTGGTGTCACTCTTAAATGCTTCGGTTAATCCGAGAATTGAATCCGCCGGAGCCGCTGTAACTGATTTCCACATGAT